>CAVULO010000006.1:0-184764 GCA_963742345.1 uncultured Alphaproteobacteria bacterium | reverse complement strand
AATCAGCTCGACCGGAGAGCGGGTCTCGATCTCCTCGATAACCCAGCGCAGATGACGTTCCAGATAGTTGCCGGGATTAACCGAAAGTGTCGAATCGTCGACCGGTGCGCCATCAGAAATCATCATCAGAATCTTGCGCTGCTCGGTGCGCGCCAACAGACGCTTGTGCGCCCAATCGAGCGCCTCGCCATCGATATTCTCCTTCAGCAGCCCTTCGCGCATCATTAGCCCGAGGTTTTTGCGGGCGCGCCGCCATGGCGCATCGGCCGATTTATAAATAATGTGGCGCAGGTCGTTGAGCCGACCTGGATTGGCTGGCTTGCCGGCAGTGAGCCAGTGCTCGCGCGATTGTCCACCTTTCCAGGCGCGCGTGGTGAACCCGAGAATTTCGACCTTGACGCCGCAACGCTCAAGCGTGCGCGCGAGAATGTCGGCGCAAGTGGCCGCGACCGTAATCGGGCGGCCACGCATCGAGCCTGAGTTGTCGAGCAGCAGCGTAACGACCGTATCGCGGAACTCTGTGTCCTTCTCGGCTTTGAACGAAAGCGGATGCAACGGGTCAACGATGATGCGCGACAAACGCGCCGGATCGAGTTGGCCTTCTTCCAGATCGAATTCCCACGAGCGATTCTGCTGAGCCATCAGGCGCCGTTGTAGTCGATTGGCAAGGCGCGCCACTACACCCTGTAAATTCGAGAGCTGCTTGTCGAGATAGCCTCGAAGACGATCGAGCTCTTCAGCCTCGCAAAGATCTTCGGCGGCGACGGTTTCGTCGAACTTGACGGTGAAAGCGCGGTAGTCCGGCCCTCGCGGCTCGTTGGCGCCAAAGTGGCGTGGGCGCTGGGGCTCACCGGGCGTTTCGGCGTCACCCATATCGGTATCGTCGGCCATGTCGGCGGTCGGCGCGTCTATCGCTTCGGCAGCGGCATCAGGCATGTCCTCGGCGGACACCTGACTGTCGTCCATGCTCATCCGCTGCATCTCATCGGAGTCGGCAGCTTCGCCATCCTCGCCGGACTCCTGTTTGCGGCGATCCTCCTCGCCTTCGTCTTCTTCTTCCTCGGAATCGCGGCTACGATCCTCACCCATTTCGAGCGCGTCCAGCAGGTCGTGAACGACATCGCTAAACTGGCGCTGGTTCTCAACGAGATTTTCCAGCCGGTCGAGGTCTGGGCCGGCACGGTCTTCGATCAATGGCCGCCACAGATCGACCAGCTTTTTGGCCGCTGGCGGCGGGGCCATGCCGGTCAAGCGCTCGCGCACCAGGAGCGCCAGCGCGTCTTCGATCGGCGCATCGGCGCGCTCAGTGATCTGATCGAGCTTGCCCCGATGAAAGCGCTCGTCGAGCATTGCAGTAAGGTTTTGTGCAACACCGTCCATGCGTCGTGCACCAATCGCTTCCACACGCGCCTGCTCCACCGCCTCGAACACGGCCCTGGCCTGCTGGCCGGCTGGCTGCAGACGGCGATGCAAGGCGGCATCGTGACAGGCAAGACGCAAGGCGATTGAATCGGCGTGGCCGCGAACGATCGCAGCCTCTGCCTTGCCGAGCTTGCGCGGCGGTTCCGGCAGGCGGACTTTTCCGCCCATCAGCCCCGGCCGCTCTGCCGCAAACGCAACTTCCAACTCCGGCTTACGCGCCAGCGCGCGCAGACAGCCGGTCACCGCCCGCTTGAACGGTTCGGTCGGCGACTCTTTCGACGACGGCTTGGTTTTGATGTTGGAGGCCATCAGGCATCTCCCTCCCCACGCATGGGAGAGGCAAATCAGGACAAGGCTACGTTTACCGAGGACTTCGGCAGCTCGACGCCGAAGCAGCGCTGATAGAACTCGGCGACAATTGGCCGTTCCAGCTCATCGCACTTATTCAGGAAGGTGAGCCGGAAAGCAAAGCCGATATCATTGAAGATCTCGGAATTCTCTGCCCAGATGATCACGGTGCGCGGACTCATCACGGTCGAGATGTCGCCGTTCATGAATGCGTTGCGCGTGAGATCGGCGACACGCACCATCTTGTTGACGATGTCGCGCCCTTGCTCGTTGCGATAGTGCTTGGCCTTGGCCAGCACGATCTCGACTTCGTTGTCATGCGGCAGATAGTTAAGCGTCGTGACGATCGACCAGCGGTCCATCTGGCCCTGATTGATCTGTTGCGTGCCGTGGTAGAGGCCCGACGTGTCGCCGAGGCCGACGGTGTTGGCGGTGGCGAACAAACGAAATGAAGGGTGCGGCTTGATCACCTTGCTCTGATCCAGCAGCGTGAGCCGGCCCGATGCTTCCAGAACGCGCTGGATGACGAACATCACGTCCGGACGCCCGGCATCGTATTCGTCGAAACAGAGAGCGACATTGTTTTGAAGCGCCCAGGGCAAAATGCCTTGACGGAATTCGGTGACCTGCTGGCCTTCCTTGATCACGATGGCATCCTTGCCGATCAGGTCGATACGGCTGATGTGGCTATCGAGATTGACGCGCACGCAGGGCCAGTTGAGACGCGCCGCAACTTGCTCGATGTGAGTGGACTTGCCGGTACCATGGTAGCCGGTGACCATGACGCGGCGGTTTTTGGCAAAACCAGCGAGGATGGCGAGCGTCGTCGGACGGTCAAAACGATAGTCGGAGTCGACATCGGGCACGTGCTCGTCAGCCTTCGAGTAGGCCGGCACTTCCATATCACTGTCGATTCCGAAAACCTGCCGGATCGACACTTTCATGTCGGGCAGGCCGGCAACCTCTTGCACTGCGGCGGTCATTGATCCTCCGTGGCTTCGGAACGCCGAAGCCCCTGATGCGGTCCGACTCGTACGGTCCGGCTGATGGCGGCGGCAACTTAGCAGAGCCGATGGCGGCAAAAAACCCGCTGCGGCCGAATGGCCCCATCAATTATTTCAATAAGATAGGTCCGTTCAGCTCTGTGCGGAAGGCGGGGCTGGGTTGTTTGGCGTCATGGGCGGCCGCTCAGCCAAAACCCACCGATTTCAAGTAATTATACGACTGGATAATCTCCACCAGCCGATCTTCGGTGGAACGGTCGCCTCCATTGGCGTCCGGATGGTGGCGTTTTACCAGCTCCTTGAAGCGCGCCTTCACTTGCTGCGGGTTGGCGTCCACATCCAGCCCGAGCGTATCGAGCGCCTTGCGCTCGGCATTGCGGATCGGACGAGTTTCAGCGCGCGCGCGCTGTTCCGCCCGCACCCCTTCGCCGAACAGACTAAATGGATCGGCGTGTTTACCGAAAGCGCCGATATCCGGCCGCACGGTTCGCTTGCCGGTACCCATCTTCCATGTCGGACGATGCCCCGTAAGCGCGTCCTTCTGATAGGCCATCACCGCGGCATCGGGCATGCCAGCGAAAAAATTGTACGATTGGTTGTAAGCGCGCGCGTGTTCGAGGCAGAACCGCCAATATTCGTTCTCGCGCCCGCGGCCTTTAGGCGCACGGTTCGTCGCCTTTTCCTTGCAACCATGCCATTCGCAGCCAGGACCACCGGTTTTCGGGCGGCGGTCCTTGTCCGGTTTGACGCGGATGCGATCAAAAAGGGGTGAGTCGAATTTCATGACCGATCATTATGCGCTTTTGCGGGTGACGCCTTCAAGACTTGATCGTAGTGCCAGACACGATTCCAACCATTGACCGCCAGGCTGCCCTCTCCTAAGCGGGGCAGCATGCGGACCGCCGATACGATCACAAAGAAGTTGACCGAGGCTTTCTCGCCGCAAAGCCTCAAAGTGGTGGACGAATCTCACCAGCATGAAGGCCATGCCGGGCACAGACCGGGCGGGCAAACTCACTATCGCATCTATATCGTGTCGGAAGCGTTCAAAGGAAAGACCCGGCTCGAATGCCACCGCATGATTAACCAGTCGCTTTCAGCCGAACTCGCGGGCGGCATCCACGCGCTCGCCATCCATGCCACCGCGCCGGATGACGGCGGCGTTTAGCCCCCCGGCTCGTTATTCGGCCGGCGGGCTCCGCAGCAGGGGCTGAATGCGTAATGCGGTGATGCGATTGCGGGCACGGCGCAAAACCCTGAAACGGAACCCGTGAAAGGTGAAACTCTGTCCCACCTCCGGGATCGATCGCGCTTCATGGATGACCAGGCCGGCGATGGTGGTTGCTTCTTCGTCAGGCAAATTCCAGTCCATGACGCGATTCAAGTCGCGGATCGGTACTGCGCCGTCGACATTGACCGACCCGTCAGGCTGACGCCGAACGCCCGGCATGGCGACATCGTGCTCGTCTGTGATGTCGCCAACGATTTCCTCCAATATATCCTCGAGCGTTACCAGACCCTCGACTTCGCCGTATTCGTCAACGACGAGGGCAAACGGTGTCTTGCGGCGGCGGAATGCCTTTAGCTGTTCGGAGACCGGACGCGTGTCAGGCACGAACCAGGGTGGCGTCAGGAGAGATGCTATGTCGACTTTGGCGGCGTCGCCGTCGACCGCGTGCAACGCGCGCAACAAATCTTTCACGTGCAAGATACCGACAATGTTTTCGGGATTCCCGCGCCACAACGGCAGGCGAGTGACCGGGGAAGCGATGACTGCGTTGACTATTTCCTCCGGTGAATCGTCAGCGTCGAGCGTGATCATGTTGGTGCGGTGAATCATTACGTCGGAAACCACCAGTTCACGCAGGTCGAGCACGCCACCGAACATATCGCGGTCGAGCGTCTCCACATCGCCCTCGCGGTGGAGCAAATCGACGGCACCACGCAATTCCTCGCGCGCGGAGAGAACCTGCTGATCGTCACCGACCGTCATTCCCGCATGCTTGAGCAGCCAGCGCACCAGCGCCTCGACCGCCATCAATACCGGGCCAAATAATTTGACGAACCAATAGATCGGGCGTGCAACCGCGAGTGCAATACGGTCAGGCGCATTGAAGGCTGCTGTTTTCGGCAGGATCTCCGAAAACACGACGACCAGCACGGTCATCGCCACCGTGGCGTAGACCACGCCGGCATTGCCGAACCAGGTCAGCAGCACGCCGGTCGCCAGCGCGGAGGCTGCGATATTGACCGCGTTGTTGCCAAACAGCAGTGCGCCAAGCAGCCGCTCGCGCTGTTCGAGCAGGCGGTTTACGATGTTGGCGCGCCTGTTCCCATGCTTCTCCAGCCGCGCCATGCTGGCGCGCGAAGACGCGGTCAGCGCCGTTTCACTGCCGGCGAAGAAGGCGGAAAGCAGCAGACAGATCAGAACGATGACAAGGGAAAGCCAGTCGCTCGCGGTCATCGGATTCTAGTTTGGCGCATAATCTCTTCCGAAAGCCGGTTTCGACTTTTTGGGATCATGCGCTCGTGAGTTTTTGTTCAAGAAAGGTACGCACCTCAGCAGCATCAACATTATTCTCTACAAAAGCCCGGCCGATGCCGCGCAACAAAATAAATGTGAACGTGCCGCGCTTTACCTTTTTGTCTTGAGCGATCAGGTCCATCAAAATGTCGATCCCCGGCACGCCACCGGGGACATCCTTGAGATGGGTGGGGAGGCCGACCGCCGCAAGATGCGCTGCCGCGCGTGCGGCTTCAGAGGCTGCGATAAGTCCCTTTTGGGCGGAGAATTCGAACGCCAGCACCGTTCCCAGCGCCACCGCCTCGCCATGCAGCAACCTATCAGAAAAGCCGCAACCAGCTTCCAACGCATGCCCAAAAGTGTGACCAAGATTGAGCAGCGCGCGTTCCCCAGTCTCGCGCTCATCGCGCGCAACGATGCCGGCCTTGGCACGGCAGCAAATCGCGATCGCTTGTTCGCGTGCGGGCCCACCAGCAAACACGTCCTGCCAGTTCTTTTCAAGCCAGGCGAAAAACGCCGCATCGCCGAGCAGACCGTATTTGGCAACCTCGGCATAGCCGGCGCGAAACTCACGCTTGGGCAATGTGTCGAGCAAGGCGGTATCGGCAATCACCAGCACCGGCTGGTGAAAAGCGCCGATCAAATTTTTACCTTGGCGAGAATTGATACCTGTCTTGCCGCCGACCGAGGAATCTACTTGCGCGAGAAGCGTCGTTGGCACCTGCACGAAGTCGAGCCCACGCCGCACGCAAGATGCCGCGAAGCCGGCGAGATCCCCGATTACGCCGCCACCTAACGCAACGATTAGATCGTTGCGCTCGACGCGCGCGGCGATGATGGCCTCACAGACTTTCTCCAACGTCGCATAACTTTTGGAACTCTCGCCTGCAGGCACAACGATACGTGCACTGTCGATGCCCGAAGATTTAATCGCGGCTTCGGCGGCGCCGAGATGAATTTTGGCGACGGCCTCGTCGGTGACGATCGCGACCCGCGCGCCGTGGCGCACCATCTTGATACGCTCACCCAAATTCGCGAGCAGCCCGCGACCGATCACAATGTCATAAGCGCGCGCGCCAAGTGCGACCCTCACCACGCTCGGCTCGGTTTGTCGCAATGGCGCGGTCATGACGGCTTCTCCGTGCCAAGACCAAGGCGTCCCGGAAGCTGGGCCATGATTTCATCGACAATAGTATCGTGCGGTTCGTCGCGCGATTGCACGACGATGTCGGCTTGAGCATAGAACGGTTCGCGAACCGGCAGCAGATCTTTGATTTTTTCCGCTAGCGGACGGTCATTGCGGCGCTTGGTGCGTTTGAGCAAAACGTCGATATCTGCCTTCAGCCAAACCGAAACACCTTTTTCGCCGATCAGCGCGCGAGTCTGTTCATCCAGCACGGCGCCACCGCCGGTCGCCAGTACCTGCGGGCCATTGTCGAGGAGGCGCGCGATCACGCGCTTTTCGCCGGCGCGGAAGTATGGCTCGCCATGCTTGTCGAAAATTTCGGGAATGGTCATGCCAGCGGCGCTTTCAATCTCGGTATCGGCATCAATGAATGGAATTCCGAGTCGACCGGCAAGTCTTCGGCCGATCGATGATTTGCCTGCGCCCATCATGCCGACGAGAACAATAGAGCGGCCGCCAAGCGCGCGGACCACCGCCAATTCCCGGCCATTTTCCGGTGGTTTTTGAATGGCACCGTTTGCCATGCTATGGTTCCGAAGCGAATCCACGGTTCCATATACCAGTAATCGCGACAACCGCGAGAGCGGTCTTGTCAGCGGTTCCGGAGCGTGATCGTAACTCGCCTAAAATCGCTAGGCGCTGACGCACGGACGTTTGCCGGGTTTGATCATGCCGAGTCTATTCAGATTTCTGGTCTTTCTTGGTCTGCTCGTCGGGCTTGGTTACGGCGCGGTGTTCTCGCTCGCCACTTTTGTAAAGTATCAACCACGTGAGATCATCGTGACTATTCCGCCCGACAAGTTCCTCAAAAACCACTGACGCCGGAGACAAGGCGAGGCGATGATCCGCCGGCCAAGAGCATCCGACGAAGCGCTGGTCGAATTGTTTCTCGACATGCTCGCAGCCGAGCGCGGTGCTGGCGAGAATACGCTTTCTGCCTATCGCAACGATCTCGATGACATGTCGGTGCATCTGCGCGCAGCAGGCCGCACGGTCGCCAACGCGACAACCGACGATCTGCGCGGATTTATTGCGAGCCTCGCCGCGCGCGGCTTCAAGGCGTCGTCGCTGGCGCGTCGCTTGTCGGCGGTGCGCCAAGTTTACAGGTTTCTCTACGCGGAAGGAAAACGCCCTGATAATCCGGCAGCAGTGCTGGAGGGACCCAAACGTGCGCGCACACTCCCCAAAGTGCTTTCGATCGCGGATGTTGATGCGCTCCTAAAGCACGCACGAGCAAATAGCGAGAATGCCAAGCGGCCGCTGGCACAGCGTCTGAGGGCAACGCGTCTGCTATGTCTGCTGGAAGTGGTCTACGCCACGGGCTTGCGGGTGTCGGAACTTGTGGCATTGCCTGCGTCCGCGGCGAGGCGCGACGAACGCATGCTGGTTGTGCGTGGAAAGGGCGGCAAGGAACGGCTTGTCCCGCTCAACAAGCAGGCGAAACGCGCAATGTCGGAGTATCTCGAACTGCGTGCCACAACTGAACGCGACGCGAAGTCGAAATGGCTATTTCCGTCCTTTGGTGAGCAGGGCCACCTGACCCGCCAACATTTCGCGCGCGAGCTTAAGGCACTCGGCCAGGCCTGCGGCATTCGATCCGAGCGCCTGAGCCCGCACGTGCTGCGCCACGCCTTCGCCAGCCATCTGTTACACAACGGCGCGGATCTGCGCGTGGTGCAGACGCTGCTCGGCCACGCGGATATTTCGACTACGCAAATCTATACTCACGTTCTGGAAGAACGGCTGAAAGCACTGGTGCGCGATCTGCACCCATTGGCGGACAGCTAGCCAAAAACATACGTAAAAGCGAAATTAACCCGTTTGCTTGACTTAGTGGCTCTGCCCGCGTCAGTTCGCCCCGAAAACACCCTCGCCCGGACCAAATGCGCAGTTATCTCGACTTCGAAAAACCGGTGGCCGAACTTGAGGCCAAGGTCGAGGAATTGCGCGCGATGGGCGAGACGGGAAATGCCGTCGCTATCAGCGAGGAAATCAATCGCCTGGAGTTCGAAAGCCGCGCTGGCGTTGAAAGAGCTTTATGCGGAGCTCACACCCTGGCAGAAAACCCAGGTCGCCCGGCATCCGCAGCGGCCGCACTGCCTCGACTACATTGCAGGGCTGGTCGCCAACTTCATCCCACTCGCCGGTGATCGCAAATTCGGGGATGACCCCGCAATCATCGGTGGCTTCGGCCGCTTCCGCGGCGAAAGTGTCTGCGTCATCGGCCATGAAAAGGGCTCCGACACCGAAAGCCGCCTCAAGCACAATTTTGGCATGGCGCGTCCGGAAGGCTATCGAAAGGCGGTTCGGCTTATGGAAATGGCCGACCGCTTCGGCATTCCGGTGATCTCGCTGGTAGACACAGCCGGAGCCTATCCTGGCATCGGCGCGGAAGAGCGCGGCCAGGCTGAAGCAATCGCGCGTTCGACCGACACGTGTCTGTCACTCGGCGTACCCAACGTCGCAGTAATCCTAGGCGAAGGCGGCTCAGGCGGCGCTATCGCGATTGCCACTGCCAATCGCGTGCTGATGTTAGAGCACGCGATTTACAGTGTGATCTCGCCGGAAGGCGCCGCCTCGATCTTGTGGCGCGACACGGCCAAGGCGCAGGAGGCAGCGACCAGCATGAAGATCACCGCCCAGGACATGGTGCGCTTCGGAGTGATCGACAGCGTGGTCTCGGAGCCGACCGGCGGCGCCCACCGCGATCCACAGGCTGCCATCGCCGTGACGGGGAATGCCATCGCCAACGCCCTCACGGAATTACAGGGCCTTGATCGGGAAGCGGTGCGGAAGCAGCGGCGCGAGAAGTTCCTCACAATGGGTCGCGGCGTCGTCTGACTTGCCGCTGTTTACTTTTGCTTTACCATGGGGTTAGCGGTAGTCTGGGATGGCGCGGACCGCCTTGCAGATGCCACATCTTAAGGATAACGATTACTCAATGAGGGCCCGCCCCTCCGGGGAGTAGCAAGTTTGAATCGACTTTTTGCTCGCGCGCTGTTCGCGTCCGCGGCTGTTGCCGCTGCAGTAGCCCTTGCAGGCTGCGACGCAGAAAACATCGTCCCGACAGGCCGCGCGCAGGCTCCAATTTCTGAAAAGACGCTCGCCGAGATTGCGGCGAAAAATATGGACAAGGAGTCTCCGATCCTCGCCCGCATCTTCAAGGAAGAAGCGGAGCTGGAGATCTGGAAGAAGAACCGCGACGGCCAGTTCGTGCTCTTGAAAACCTTTCCGATCTGCCGCTGGTCGGGTGATTTAGGTCCCAAGAAGAAAGAAGGCGACCGACAGGCGCCTGAGGGATTCTACACCATCACGCCCGCGCAGATGAACCCGAACTCCAACTACTACCTCGCTTTCAACACCGGTTTTCCGAACACCTATGACCGCGCAATGGGCTACACGGGCTCCGAGCTGATGGTGCATGGCGACTGCTCTTCGCGCGGTTGCTACGCCATGACCGATGAGCAGATTCAGGAAATCTATGCGCTCGCGCGCGAGTCATTTTTCGGCGGACAGAAATCATTCCAGCTGCAGGCTTATCCGTTCCATATGACCGCGCTGAATATGGCCAAGCATCGCAACAATCCGAACTTCGCGTTCTGGAAGATGTTGAAAGAGGGTTACGACCATTTCGATGCAACGCACCAGGAACCGAAGGTCGCGGTTTGCGATAAGCGCTATGTCTTCGACCCGGCGGCTCCTGACGACTCCACCAGGCCGCTGTCGTTCAATGCAAAGGCCGCCTGTCCGGCCTATCAGCTCGACAAGACTGTTGCCGATGCAGTCAACGATCAACGGCGGCAGGAGCAGTACAAGATGGCGGAGTACATCGCCAGCGGTGTATCGACCGTCCCGTCCCGCGCCGGCATCGACGGCGGGATGAACCCGGTATTCCTGGCCAAGCTTTCGCCACGTAACGATTTCGACAACAACGGCCGCTATCAGGTGGCCAGCACCACGGGCGCGCCGGGCGCGTTACCGCGGGTTTCTAACGCGCCGGGCGCGCTGCCGCGCACGCCCACTCCGCCGGCCGCGAGCGTAGCGGCGGCCACTCCGCCACCCTCGAGCGCGGAGGCGCCGGTCAGGCCGGAGCCTGCTACAATAGCCAGCGAGCCGGTCGTCGTCGCGAGTGTGCCGATGCCACGGGCTGCGCCGCAGCCGAAGCAAGGCGAAGCGCCCGCTTCGCAGCCAACCACAATTGCGGGGCTGATCGGCAGTCTGTTTGGTGGCTCGAAAGCGGAAGCTGCATCGTCCGCACAGCCCGAAAAAGAGCAAGTCGCTGTGCGTAGCGCCAATACCGATCTGGCGGCAAAGCCGAAACAAGCGCCCCCCGTCCGCACCGCTACCGCTTCAGCGCCAATACAGCCCGCTCCAGCTTCGCCAGCCCAGAAACCGCGCGACGCCGCACCGAAAGCCGTGGCTGAGCCTGCCCGCGCGCCGGCATGGCCTTCGCCATCGCAAACGGCCAAAGCCGAACCGCCGCGCGCACAACAGCCGGAAATTCGCACCGCGTCTTCGACACCGCCGGCGAGCAACAATGGCTTGCTTGCGGGCGCCCAGCCGGTGGTCCCGGCTGGCACGTTCAACAGTTTCCGCTAGCCAATTACAACGCGACACGCCCGGACGAAGCATGGACTGCTACGTCTATGTTCTCGGTACCCTCGCGAGCAATCGCTACCTGACTTATGTCGGCTGGACCGACGACGTCGCCCGGCGACTGGCTCAACACAATGCCGGCAAAGGCGCACGTTCGACGCGCGGCCGCGCGTGGGTTCTCCTCTATTCAGAACGTTGCGCAAGCAAGCGCCACGCCATGAGCCGCGAGTGGCACCTCAAGCGCGACCGCGCATTCCGTAAAGAGTTGGCGCAGGCGCTGAAAAAATAAACGCCGGCGAGATGCCGGCGTTTTCATGCTGCCATCAACGCTGCTGTTCTCAGGCAAATTTACCGTGGCAATGTTTAAATTTCTTGCCGGAACCGCAAGGGCACAGCTCGTTGCGGCCGACCTTGCCCCAACTCGACGGATCGTTCGAATTGCGTTCCGCTTGTGTCCCGTTGCCATTGCCGACCAGCGCCGGTGCCAAAGCGGGCGCCATCTCGTCTTCGCCTGTCGTCGGATCCACCTTGTGCGCTTCCATGTACGGAAGTGCAGCAGCCTCATCGGTCGGCGGCGACTGGACGACCTCGACGCGCATGAGCTGGGCCGTCACCGCCTCACGCAAATGAGCCACCATCGCTTCGAATAGCGAGAAGGCCTCCGCCTTGTACTCGTTGAGCGGGTCCCGTTGACCGTATCCACGCAAGCCGATCACCTGGCGCAAGTGTTCGAGCATGACGAGATGCTCGCGCCAGAGATGATCGAGGGTCTGCAATAAAATGGACTTCTCGACGTAGCGCATAACGTCGGGGCTCCATTTGGCAGCCTTGCTCGCCATCCACTCATCGGCGCGCCGCTTAATGCGATCACGCACCTCCTCCGGGGTAATACCTTCCTCTTTCGCCCAATCCTGAACCGGCAGCTCCAGCGTAACTACTTCGCGCAGGGTACGATCGAGGCCGGTAATATCCCATTGCTCCGGATAGGCATTCTCCGGAATGTGCTTGGCGACCAAATCCTCGATCATGGCGTGGCGCATATCGGCGATGGTTTCGTCGACCGTCTCGTCGCGCATCAATTCGAGCCGCTGCTCGAAGATGACCTTGCGCTGATCGTTCATAACATTGTCGAACTTGAGCAGGTTCTTGCGGATGTCGAAGTTGCGCGCCTCGACCTTCTGCTGCGCTTTCTCGAGCGCCTTGTTGATCCAAGGGTGAACGATCGCCTCGTTTTCTTTCAAACCCAGTTTCTGCAACATGCCATCGAGCTTGTCGGAGCCGAAGATGCGCATGAGGTCGTCTTCAAGCGACAGGAAGAACTTGGAGTGACCGGGGTCGCCCTGGCGGCCGGAGCGGCCGCGCAGCTGGTTGTCGATACGCCGGCTCTCGTGCCGCTCAGTACCGAGCACATAGAGACCACCCGCCCCGAGCGCCTTTTCCTTCAGCCGAGCAACTTGCTTGCGAATTTCATCTGCGCGCGGGCTTTTCTCGCGCTCACGCGGGTCCGCAATGTCGGTGATTTCCTGACGGATGCGCATGTCGGCGTTGCCGCCGAGCTGGATGTCAGTGCCGCGGCCGGCCATGTTGGTCGCAATCGTGATTGCGCCCGGTACACCGGCCTGCGAGACGATGTAAGCCTCCTGCTCGTGGTAGCGGGCGTTGAGGATGGCGAATACCTTGGTCTTGGTGGCGCCGTCATCGCCCGAATAAAGCGCGGCGAACGCGTTTGGATCGGAGAAGTCGTGCTGCTCCCAGCCGGCCTGGCGCAACATCTCGGCGAGCTGTTCGGACTTCTCGATCGACGTGGTGCCGACAAGCACCGGCTGGCCGCGCTTTTTGCAATCCTCGATCAGCGTCAGGATCGCTCGATACTTTTCCGTCGCGGTCCGATAGACTTCGTCGTCGTCGTCGAGGCGGACGAGCGGCATGTTGGTCGGCACCTCGAGTACTTCGAGGCCGTAAATATCCATGAATTCTTCGGCTTCGGTGAGCGCCGTGCCGGTCATGCCGGCAAGCTTTTCATACATGCGGAAGTAGTTCTGGAAGGTGATCGAGGCGAGCGTCTGGTTCTCGGGCTGGATCGGCTGGTGCTCTTTCGCTTCCAACGCCTGATGCAGGCCCTCCGAATAACGGCGACCCGGCATCATGCGGCCGGTGAACTCGTCGATGATGACGACCTCACCGTTGCGAACGATGTAATCCTTGTCGCGTTGAAACAGCTTGTGCGCCCGCAACGCCTGATTGACGTGATGCACGACGGACACGTTTTCAACGTCGTAGAGTGACTCGCCCTTGAGCTGGCCGGCGGCCCGCAACCGTTGCTCGAGCTTTTCCATCCCGACTTCGGTCAGTGTCACTGTCCGCTGCTTTTCGTCGACTTCGTAGTCGGCCTTTTCGAGCTGTGGAATGTAACTGTCGATCGTGTTGTAGAATTCGGAACGATCGTCGAGCGGACCGGAAATGATCAGCGGCGTGCGCGCCTCGTCGACAAGAATTGAATCGACTTCGTCTACGATTGCAAAAATGTGCCCGCGCTGGACCATATCCTCCGGCCGGTACTTCATATTGTCGCGCAGATAATCGAAGCCGAGTTCGTTGTTGGTGCCGTAGGTGATGTCGCAATCGTAGGCCTTCTTGCGCTGCTCGTCGTCGAGCCCATGCACGATGACCCCGACCGAGAGCCCCAGAAAATTGTAGATCTGCCCCATCCACTCAGCGTCGCGCTTGGCCAAATAGTCATTGACTGTGACGACATGCACACCGCGACCGGAGATGGCATTGAGATAAACGGGAAGAGTTGCGACCAGCGTCTTGCCTTCACCGGTCTTCATCTCGGAGATCTTGCCTTCGTGCAGGATCATGCCGCCGATCAGCTGAACGTCGAAATGACGTTGGCCGAGCGTTCGCTTGGCAGCCTCCCGCACGGTAGCGAAGGCAGGAACCAGAAGATCATCGAGAGATGCGCCTTCGGCAGCTTGTTTCTTGAACTCGCCGGTACGCGCCTTTAATGCATCGTCGGAGAGAGCTTCCAGTTCTTTCTCAAGCGCATTGATCTCTTGAACCCGGGGAAGATAGCTGCGGATGCGCCGCTCGTTGGCGGATCCAAACAGCTTGCGGGCAACTGCGCCGATCATACGGGAGCTCCTAACGTAGGCCGGGCGCTTATATCATGCCGCCACGGCCGGATTTGCTTCCGGCGCTCCGGAAATGCGGCACTTTTCGGGCAAATTCGACGCGAAACGCGGCGGCAAATACGAACAGCCAAAGATGAGCGAGAGATATGAGGGGGTCGGATTGTTGTCAATCGGCGGCTCGCCAGTGTCTTAATGACTATCGGTCACGCGGACGTTAGGTTTAGGTGCTGGCCGGCCATTGCAAAGCCACGGTTGTTGGGCGAATAGTCCGCGCGCCGCCTATTTGGACCGGTGGCTCAGACAATCCAGGGACAACGTCATGACGATTTCTGTTTCTACCGGCTTTCCAGTCCGAGGTCCGGCCGGTTTTTTCGCCGCCATCCTGGCGACGCTCATCCTTATGACCGGGCCGCTCTATGCCCAAGATAAGGACCCGCTTGTAGCCAAGGTCAATGGCGTTGAAGTCCATCAAAGCGACCTCGCCGCCGCCGAGGATGAGGCCGGACAGATCCCGCCGATGTCGCCCGAAGCCAAGCAGGATTACCTGGTGCAGTTTGTGGCCGACATGATCCTGGTGTCGCAAGCCGCGCAGGACAAGAAGTTCGCAGACTCAGCCGACTTCAAACGCAAGCTCGAATTCGCTCGCAAAAAGCTACTCATGGAAGGCCTACTCCAGTCGGTCGGCAAGGAGGCCATCACCGACGAGGCAATGCACAAGGTCTATGACGAGGCCGTCAAGCAGATCGGCGAAGAAAAGGAAGTGCATGCCCGCCACATCCTGTTCCGGGCGCCCGCTGGCGATGAGAAGGCCAGTAAGGAAGCCGAGGACAAGATCAAGGCGGTGATCGTCCGGCTGAAGAAAGGTGAGGACTTCGCCAAGGTGGCGGGCGAAGTGACCGAAGACCCGTCCGGAAAGGCCAATGGCGGTGACCTCGGCTATTTCAGCAAGGATCAGATGGTGCCCGAATTTTCCGATACTGCATTCAAATTAGAGAACAGGGCAGATTTCGGAGCCGGTAAAAACGCAATTCGGCTGGCACGTCATCAAGGTCGAAGACAAACGCACGAAACAAGCGCCGAAATTCGAAGAGGTAAAGCCGCAAATCGAAAATTTCGTGGTCCGCAAGGCGCAGGCCGAACTGGTAACCAAACTACGCGCCGACGCCAAAATCGAACGAATGGACAAGCCGGCAAAAACCGAAGACAAGCCTGCCGCGCCGCCAGCGAAAAAATAAACGTTCAGCATTTTCCATAGCGATTGTCATGGCCGGCCTTGTGCCGGCCATTTCGCTTAGGTAGGCACATAGATGCCTATTCAACTATGGCACGCTTATGAGCCCTATGGTTTCCCCCTCGCCCCGGTTCACGTACCGGACATGCCCGCAATTCCCGGTGTCGGCTTGCAACGGCCGCCGCCGGCATCCGCTATGCCGGGCGCACCGACGTTCTTCTCGCGCTTTTTGAGTCCGGTACGGCCGCGGCTGGTGTGTTCACGCAATCGAAATGTCCGTCGGCGCCGGTCGAATGGTGCCGGGCACATCTGAAGGCGGGCAAGACCCGCGCGTTGGTCGTGAATTCCGGAAACGCCAATGCCTTCACCGGCAAGAGCGGTCGAGACGCCTGCAAATTCACCGCCCAAATTGCCGCACGCGCGATCGGATGCAGGCCTGCGGATGTATTTCTTGCGTCAACGGGCGTAATTGGCGAACCGCTAAAAGCTCAAGCCTTCGATGGCGTAATGGAAGGATTGGTGGCACGCGCCCAGGCGGGCAATTTCCTCGCCGCGGCGCGCGCGATCATGACAACCGACACCTTTCCAAAGGTTGCAACTGCAACGGCGAAAATTGGCAAGGCCAAAGTCACGGTCAACGGCATTGCCAAAGGCGCAGGCATGATCGCCCCGGATATGGCGACCATGCTTTCCTTTATCTTCACCGACGCGGCAATTTCTGCGGCCGCGCTACAAACACTCTTGAAGAATGGCGCCGCCGATACGTTCAATGCCGTGACGATCGATGGCGATACCTCCACCTCCGATACGCTGATGATGTTTGCTACGGGCAAGGCGGCGGGCGCCTCGCGCATTGCACGCGCCGCCGATCCGCGCCTGAAAGACTTCAAGAAAGCACTGCACGCTGTGCTGGCCAATCTGGCCGAACAGGTCGCTCGCGATGGCGAAGGCGCACGCAAATTGGTCGAGATCGTCGTCGAAGGCGCAGTGTCGAAGACTTCGGCTCGCCGCATTGCCATGTCGATCGCCAATTCGCCGCTGGTAAAAACAGCGATCGCCGGGGAAGACGCCAATTGGGGCCGCGTTGTGATGGCTGTGGGCAAGGCTGGCGAACCGGCCGACCGGGACAGGCTTTCGATCTGGTTCGGTGGCATTCGCGTCGCGCACAAAGGCGCGCGCGATCCCCACTATGACGAGGCGAGCGTGAGCGCGGCAATGAAAAAGCCGGAGATCAGTCTGAAAGTGGCGCTCGGACTGGGCAAGGGTCGCGATCGCGTGCTCACGTGCGATCTGACCAAGGAATACGTCGCCATCAATGGCGACTACCGGTCTTAGAATCGTCGAGGCTCAAGCGCTGTGGCTAACAACATCGTTCTCGTTGCTGCCTGCGCTCTCGTCGACGCCGACGGCCGCGTGCTCATCGCGCAGCGGCCCGAAGGCAAGCCGATGGCCGGACTATGGGAATTTCCCGGTGGCAAGATCGAGGACGGTGAGCGACCTGAGGAAACACTCATTCGCGAACTGAAGGAGGAGCTCGGAATAGCCGTCAGCGACGCTTGTCTCGCGCCCCTCACCTTCGCGAGCCACAGTTACCCGGACTTTCATCTCTTGATGCCGCTCTATGTCTGCCGGCGTTGGGAGGGAACGGTCACAGCCACAGAAGGCCAGCAACTCGCCTGGGTGAAACCGAATCGGCTGCGCGACTATGAAATGCCACCGGCGGACGTGCCACTGATTGCCCACCTGATGGCGCTGCTCTAGCCCGAACGCTCCGGTTTTTCTCCCGACGATATTTCCCTGGTGCCGAGCGCGTCGGCCAGTCGCTGCGCGGCCGAGCCGGGCTTGAGTGGCTTCTGCTGGCTTTCGTGCGGTGCCCATGCGGAAAGCCAAATAATTTCGAAGCTCGCACGCAGGCGACGGTCCGCGTCGGAAAAACGCCTTGAATAGATGTCCGCCATGCGTTCAAGCGTCGCGCGTTTGAGCGGTTTGCGGCGGCGCTCATGCAGCACATTTGTCGCGCCCATGCGCCGCAGATCGTGCATCAAAGCGAAAACCGAATCGTACCGCACGATCAATCGCTCGTTGTCGATGACCGGCAGTGCGAACCCGGCGCGCTGCAAAAGCGCGCCAAGTTCACGCACATCAGCAAACGGAGCAATATGCGGCGAGACACCTTCCTCTATCTCGCTTTCGGCGGCAGCAATAGCCTCGCGCAGCTCGGCCAGGCTATCCCCGCCGACAAGCGCCGCTAGCAACAACCCATCCGGTTTCAGTGCACGGCGAATCTGTATCAGCGTTCCCGGCAGATCATTGACAAACTGCAGCGCCAACGCCGACGTCACCAGATCGAGTGAGCCATCGGCGAACGGCAGTAACTCCTCATCGGCGGCGGCACGCAGAAATGAACGATTCTAACGTGGTCGCGCCGAATTCGGCGGCAATGATCGTCCCGACTTTTCCACTCGCTGCAAGCACTTGCCGAACGGCATCCGTGGGTGTGCCAAGATCAACGCCGATATCGAAGCGGCGCAGCACAGCGGAGAGCCGCTCACCCAATTCACCAGCAACGCGGTCGAGCAGAAAGGTCGCGGGCCCCAGCGCGCGCGCGCGGTTTTGTCGCGCACGGAGCAAGGAACGGTCAAAGATCTGAGGACCTGACGACATTGCTTTGTCTTGTCGCGCCAATACGCGATTTTGTCACGTCCGTCGGTAGTCGTGCTACGGTTGCAGCGTGAACGAACTCGTTTCGGCAAGGCCGAATGAACCGCAATCGCCCGCCGCTCGCGTTCGCGGCGGCATGCGGGCGGCGTTGCGGCTTGCACTCGACTTCGCCCTGCCGCCGTTATGTCCATCCTGCCGCGAACCGCTCAGCGATGGCGTGGGCCTTTGCGCATCTTGCTGGTCGAGACTGTCGCTCATCGAGCCGCCCTACTGTGCGCGCCTCGGCATTCCCTTTGTCTATGATCCCGGCGCCGGGCTATTGTCGATGGAGGCGATTGCCAATCCACCGGCCTACGACCGGGCGCGCGCTGCGGTGCGGTATGATGATGTCGCCCGCAAGCTGGTACAAGGCTTCAAATACAGTGATCGGCTCGATCTCGCGCCAATGATGGGACGATGGATGGCGCGCGCCGGCCGCGAGCTACTGGCCGAGGCCGACACGCTCGTACCGGTGCCGCTGCATTGGCGCAGGCAGTGGACGCGGCGCTTCAATCAATCGGCGGCGCTTGCTGGAGCGATCTCGGCCCTCTGCAATGTTCCGGTTGTCCATGGTGTTCTCAAGCGCGTTCGGGCCACGCCGCAACAGGTGGGAAGGTCGAAAGCTGAGCGCGCCGAAAATGTGCAAGGCGCGTTCCGTGTGCGGGCCGAGCAAAAGGCCGACATTGCCGGCCGGCGGCTAATCCTGGTCGACGACGTGCTTACATCTGGCGCCACAGTCGATGCCTGTGCCCGGGCGCTAATGCGGGCCGGCGCCGCCCACATCGATGTACTGGTATTCGCGCGGGTTGTAGCGCCCGCGCGCGCTCCCATATAAAAGACATCCACAAGCGCCGAAACGCTATGCCACCCGTCGAAATATACACGACCCGTTATTGTCCCTTTTGCCACGCCGCCAAGGCTTTGCTGAAGCGGAAAGGTGTAAACTACAGTGAGATCGATGTTAGCCGCGATTGGGATCGCCGCGAGGAAATGATTAAACGCGCGAACGGACGCATGACTGTGCCACAGATTTTTATCGGAACGGCACATGTCGGAGGCAGCGATGAGCTGTACGCGCTTGAGCGCGCCGGCAAACTCGATCCCTTGCTGGCAGCAGGCGACGAGGCATCTCCATGAGTGCCGGCACCTTTAAAGCCGCGATGATCCAGATGCGCTCGGGACTTGAGCCCGGCGCTAACATCGACAACGTCGTACGCATGATCGGCGAAGCGAAATCGGCCGGTGCCGACTACGCGCTCACTCCCGAGATGACCAATATCCTGGCGGCCAAGCGCGAGCAGCTTTTCGCCGCAGTCGTCGAGGAAGAGTCGGATGCCTCGCTTGCGGCCTTGCGCGAGCTTGCCCGCAAGCTCGGTATCTATATCCATATCGGTTCGCTGGCGATTAAAATTTCGCCCGACAGGGCAGCCAACCGCTCGTTCCTTGTCGATCCTAAAGGCGACATCATCGCACGCTACGACAAGATCCATATGTTCGATGTCGATCTTGCGGATGGTGAAAGCTATCGCGAATCACGCAATTATCGTCCCGGCGAACTGGCGGTTCTGGCGGATTTGCCGTGGGGACGCCTGGGTTTGACCGTTTGCTACGACCTGCGTTTCCCCGCGCTCTATCGCGCGCTGGCCGAAGCCGGCGCGACCATGTTGGCAATTCCGTCCGCATTCACCAAACAAACCGGCGAAGCGCATTGGCATGTCCTCATACGCAGCCGCGCGATCGAAAACGGGTGCTTTGTGTTCGCCGCGGCGCAGGGTGGCAGACACGAGAATGGCAGGGACACTTACGGCCATTCACTGATCGTTGACCCTTGGGGGCGCATCATTGCCGAAGGTGACACCGAGCCGGGGGTAGTCATGGCCGAGATCGATCCCGCGCAAGTAGCCAGCGCACGCGCACGCATTCCGTCGCTCCAGCACGGCCGCCGTTTTGAAATCGTTGAACCTATGGCAGAGCCAGCCCACCTGCATGTCGTGCGGAGGGCGGAATGATACGCTACGCGCTCGTCTGCGAGCGGGGCCACGACTTTGAAAGCTGGTTCCAGGATTCCGCCACCTACGACAAGCAGGTCAAGCGCGGACTGGTGACCTGCCCACAATGCAGTTCAGCCAAGGTGGAAAAGGCGATCATGGCGCCGCGCCTGTCTACGACGGCAAAGAAACGGGGTGCACCCACCGAAGCGCCAACGGCCAAGGCGCCTGCCACGCCGGAAGCGCCGACACCGGTAGCAATGATCTCGCCGCAGGAGCAAGAATTCCGTACCAAGCTCAAAGAACTGCGCGACCATCTCACCAAGAACGCCGACAATGTCGGCCAGAAATTCCCTGAGGAAGCGCGCAAGATGCACTACGGGGAAATCGAGCATCGTTCGATCTATGGGGTGGCCTCTCCCGAGGAAGCGAACGAACTATCCGAAGAAGGCATTGAATTCCATCCATTGCCCCCGTTGCCGGACGAGCGGAACTAACCCGCGTTTATGCGGCTATATATCAATACGCCCACACCAGCAGCGCGACGCCGATTACGACCATTACGATGCCCACGCTCTCGCGTCTGGTCGTCGGCTGCTTGAACACGAAATGTGTCACGCCCTGTGCGAACAGCACCTCGACTAACGCAAGCGTACGCACATTGGCCGCGGTCGTGATTGCGAAGGCGAGAAACCAGAATTCCGAAGCGAAGGCGCCCATGAACCCGGCGAAAAGCGAGGGGCGCCAGGCGTGCGCGATGGCCCGTAGAACCTTGGGATCTCGCAGCGCGAGATAAAGCGACAAGACCGCGGCCTGGATTATCAATCCGACGGTCACGGAAAATGTCGCTGCCAATACAAAGTCAGGCAGATGCAGCGACAAGATGGCACCGCGGTACCCAATGGCAGAAAGCCCAAACAGCGCACCGGACAATAGACCGACGATCGTTGAGCGCGTGGTGCGGACCTCACCGGCACCAGCCTTGAGTGAGATGACGATCACGCCGGCTGTAGCCATCAGGATGGCGGCGGCTGAGAGCGGAGTGACCTTGTCGCCGAGAAAGATCAGCCCGAATAGAGCCACATGCACTGGCTCTGTCTTGATATAGGCGTAGGCCACGACAAACGAGCGTTGGCCCATCACCGAAAGCATGGTTGCGGTGGCGGCGATCTGAGTGAAGGCGCCAGTGAGCACCCAGGGCCAAAAAATGTACGGCGGGTTCGGTAACCCCGACCCGGTCGCTGTCACCACCCCGGCGAGGAAAAGCACAGCGAAAGGAAAGCCGAACATAAAACGTACATGGGTTGCCCCCACAGTGCCGAGCGTCGCGGTCAGCTCACGCTGCATGGCATTACGCGCGGTCTGCGCCGCCGCGGCGATCAGCGTAAAGACGGCCCAGAGCATTGCGTTGGTGCGTGCTGTTCGCTCAGGCGGCTGCGGACCGGATTTCGGCGGCTTGCGGAAATTCGGTCACAGTTCCCTTCTCATTGTCGATCAGCAGGAACAGGTCAAAATAGCGCATAGTCGGCGCGCCGCCAGTGCGCTTGATCACTGATTGCCGCCATTCTTCGTTGTGCGCTTTCTGCGCTGCTTCAACCGACGGCCAAATATAGACGCCGGCGCCAGCCTTACCGTTGAGTTCAAGCAGAAAGTGCTTTCGCAGTAATTCCTTATTGGCGCGCCATTTCGGAATAACGTTGCGTGCCTCTTCAGCCACTTGCTTGCGGCTCCGGCCTTTCGGCGAATTGAATTCGACCAGTTCAAGGATCATGCAACCTCTCCTTTTTGCTTGGGGCGCTTCGCCACCAGCATGTAGTTGACATCCATATCCGATGACAACTGCCAACGGTCGGCAAATGGATTATAGATTACACCGCGCTCGCCGGTCACTTGCAGTCCATTACGTTCGATCACAGTCTCCAACTCTTCGGGGGTAACGAATTTGTCCCATTGATGCGTTCCGCGCGGCAGCCAGCGCAATACATATTCAGCGCCGACAATGGCGAGTGCGAAACTTTTCAACGTGCGATTCAGAGTGGCGGCGATCATCAGCCCGCCGGGCTTGACCATTGTGGCGCAGGTCGCAACGAAACCATCAACATCGGTGACATGTTCGACTACCTCCATGGCGAGCAACACGTCGAAACGCTCGTCAGCGGCGGCCAGCTCTTCTGCGGTTGTAGCGCGGTAGTCAACAGTGACGCCCGCGCTTTCGGCATGCGCGCGAGCAGCAACGATATTGTCCTCTGACGGATCGGCACCGACCATTACCGCGCCGAGCCGTGCAAGCGGCTCTGACAAGATGCCGCCGCCACAGCCGATATCCAGCATGCGCAGGCCTTTCAGACAGTCCAGCTTTTTGGGGTCGCGGGTAAAGTGTGCCGCGCTTTGGTCGCGGATATAGCCGAGCCGTATCGGATTGAACTTGTGCAATGCCGCCATGGGGCCGCGCGGATTCCACCAATCGGCGGCATGGCGTGAGAAACGCTCGATCTCGGCTTGATCGACGGACGATGCGTGACGTTTACCTGCCATGCTTGTTTCCGGCCCCTCTTGGTGTCAGCGCGCGGTCACCTGATTTCGGAATTCGAGCGGCGCATCGATATTGTGCAGTGGCTCGATACCGACGCCGGTCCCCCGAACGGTGATGTCACCGTAATTGAGCATTCGTCCCAGTATTGATTGGTCGACATCCACACTCTCGACCTTGTCCATGTTCATCTCAACCGTGTGCCGGCGAATGAAGCCGCGCTTGTAGACGATGCGGCGGTCCGTCACGTCTATCTCTGTCGTCCAGCGCCTGACCCAGGCCCCGAAAGCCAGTCCCAATCCGGCCAGCGCACAAATAATCGCAACCAGTAGCGAGACGGGCCCGGCAGCGCCACCGGCGGTGAGCGCGATGACGGCCAGCAGCCATAGACCGATCGCCGGAAGATAAACAATCCAGTGCAGGGTCGTCGTATAGGCCACAGTCTCGCCGGGCTGCAGGATGTGATCGATATATCGCATCGTGAGGCCTTGGTTCTTCGCGACTATAGCCGCGTTGCAGCTGTGATGTTGCGGTTACTGCACCCCACCGGTATGTATACGCAACTTTTCGGGCCGGCGCTCGGACCTTTAACGTTTGCGCCGGCCGCTTTTCAGCGCCTCTCGACGCGCCCGGGAATGTCATGGCTCGGCTGGTAATGAAATTCGGCGGAACGTCGGTCGCCGATCTCGACCGCATCCGCAACGTGGCGCGCCACGTCAAGCGCGAGGTTGACGCCGGCTACGATGTGGCCGTTGTAGTGTCCGCCATGGCGGGCGTGACCAATCAGCTGGTCGAATGGTGCCGGCAAGCCGCCATGTTGCACGATGCCCGTGAATACGACGCGGTCGTGGCCACCGGTGAACAGGTCACAGCCGGGCTGCTCGCGATCGTGCTCGAAGGCATGGGCGTTAACGCCCGGTCTTGGCAGGGTTGGCAATTGCCAATCCTGACCGACAATGCGCACGGCTCTGCTCGGATTCTGGGCGTGAATGGCGCCGAGCTGCTCAAGCGATTCAAAGAGCACGGTCAGGTCGCTGTCATCGCGGGCTTCCAGGGCACGCATAAGGAAACCGGCCGCGTCACCACGCTTGGCCGAGGCGGCTCCGACACCTCGGCCGTGGCAATCGCTGCCGCAATCGGCGCCGAGCGTTGTGACATCTACACCGATGTGGACGGCGTTTACACCACCGACCCCCGCGTGGCGCCGATGGCCCACCGTATGGACAAAATTGCATACGAGGAAATGCTCGAGCTTGCTTCACTCGGCGCCAAGGTCATGCAAGTGCGTTCAGTCGAACTCGGCATGGTGCACAATGTGCGCATCTTCGTGCGCTCAAGCTTCGAAAAGCCGGAGGACATCGATCCCTCCAAGCCGCCATCCGGCACTCTCATTTGCGACGAAGGAGACATCGTGGAACAGCAGATCGTCACCGGCATCGCCTTTTCCAAGGACGAGGCGCAGATCTCGATTCGCCGCGTGCAAGACAAGCCGGGGGTCGCCGCCGCGATCTTTGGCCCTCTCGCCGAAAGCAATATCAACGTGGACATGATCGTACAGAACGTATCGGCTGACGGCGCCACCACTGACCTCACCTTCACCGTCCCGTCGGCCGACTACGAGCGCGCCCGCGTCACCCTCGAAAAGGCCAAAGGACCGATCGGCTTCGAACGGCTGGATGGGGCAACCGACGTCGCTAAGGTCTCGGTCATCGGCATCGGCATGCGCAGCCACGCCGGCGTGGCGGCCCAAGCGTTTAAGGCTCTGTCCGAGAAAAAGATCAATATCCTCGCCATCACCACCTCCGAGATCAAGTTCTCGGTGCTGATCAAGGCTGCCCAAACCGACCTGGCAGTCCGCACCCTGCACACGCTCTATGGGCTGGATAAGGTGTAGAAGTCACCGGGCAGCTGAGAAAACCGCTCTTTGGCTTGCCCCTTGCATGGGCCATTGGCTATAGCCTGACGAGCAAGCGGCCGCGGATGCAGGGTCGGCAGTCGCTATTCGTACACGTTTCGGTCGTAATGAGGTTGCGGCTCAAACCGCGGCTAGAGGACCCCAACAATGCGTGGCGCGCTGGGCGGTCCGCGCGTGCTGTTGCGCCGACTTCGCGAGGTAATGGCGGAGCCGGTCAGCGCGCAAGATCGCCTCGACAAGGTGGTGGTGTTGATCGCCGCCAACATGGTGGCGGAGGTGTGCTCTGTCTACGTCTTGCGCGTAGACGGAACCCTCGAGCTGTACGCCACCGAAGGCCTCAAGCGCGAAGCCGTCCACCAAACCGTACTTAAGGCCGACGAAGGACTGGTCGGCTTGGTCGCCAGCGAAGCCAATCCGATGAACCTGTCGGACGCGCAAGCGCATCCGGCCTTCTCTTACCGCGCGGAAACCGGCGAAGAAATCTACCACTCGTTTCTGGGCGTGCCGATCCTGCGCGCGGGCAACACACTCGGCGTGCTGGTGGTGCAGAACCGCGCGCGTCGCACCTACACCGAGGAAGAAGAAGAGGCGCTGCAAACCACGGCGATGGTGCTCGCCGAGATGATTGCATCCGGCGAGCTGTCCTCGCTCGCCCGCCCTGGCGCCGAACCAGCCGCCCGTCACGCGATGCATCTCACCGGCAGTTCGCTTTCCGATGGCATCGCACTCGGC
Organism: uncultured Alphaproteobacteria bacterium; assembly: GCA_963742345.1. Classification (GTDB taxonomy): domain Bacteria; phylum Pseudomonadota; class Alphaproteobacteria; order Rhizobiales; family Xanthobacteraceae; genus Pseudolabrys. Next base: position 159,454 of record CAVULO010000006.1, on the reverse strand, counting down.
CACGTCGTGTTGCACGAGCCGCGCGTGGTTATTACCGACGTCATCGCCGACGATGTGCCGCACGAGCTCAAGCGACTCGACGCCGCCATCGCCACCTTACGCGAAGATCTGGATCGGCTGGTCGAGCATCGCGATGTCGCCGACGGCGGTGAACATCGTGACGTACTCGAGGCTTATCGCATGTTTTCTTACGACCAGGGCTGGCTGCACAAAATCCGCGAAGCCGTAATGACCGGTCTCACGGCCGAGGCCAGCGTGGAGCGCGTGCAGTCCGACACTCGTGCGCGCATGTTGCGCGCTTCCGATCATTATTTGCGCGACCGCCTGCACGATCTTGACGATCTCGCCAACCGGCTGATGCGCGTCTTGATGGGCCAGGATCACGCGCCAACCAAGGAGCAACTGCCGGAAAACGCCATCGTCGTGGCGCGCTCCATGGGGCCGGCAGCGCTCCTCGACTACGACCGCAAAAGACTGCGCGGGCTCGTACTCGAGGAAGGCGGGCCGACCTCGCACGTCTCCATTGTGGCGCGCGCGCTCGGTATTCCGACGGTGGGCGAAATCGACAATGCAACCGGCCTAGTCGAGCCGGGGGACGCCATCATCGTCGATGGTTCGACGGGCCATATCCACATGCGTCCGCCGCAGGACATCCAGGCGTCATATGGCGAGCGAGTGAAGTTGCGCGCCCGCCGGCAGGCCCAATATCGGGCGCTGCGCGAGCGGCCTTGCGTCACTAGGGATGGCCAGAAAATCGCGCTGATGATCAATGCCGGCCTCACTATCGATCTTCCACATATCGAGGATACGGGCGCCGCCGGCATTGGTCTGTTTCGTACCGAGTTGCAGTTCATGGTTGCAGATACGCTGCCGCGCACCGGCGAACAGCTTGCGCTCTACCGCGCGGTGCTCGATGCCGCTGGAAAAAAGCCAGTGACCTTTCGCACCCTCGATATTGGCGGCGACAAGGTGCTGCCGTACATGCGCAATATCGAAGAAGAAAACCCCGCACTGGGTTGGCGGGCGATCAGGCTCGGTCTCGACCGGCCCGGCCTGTTGCGCAGCCAGGTCCGCGCGCTGCTGCGTGCAGCGGGCGGGCGCAGCCTTAAAGTAATGTTTCCGATGATTGCCGTCGTAGAAGAATTCGACAAGGCCAAGTCCCTCGTCGAAGTCGAATTGACTCATCTGCGGCGGCATGGGCACGAGCTGCCCGAGCGGGTCGAGATCGGCACCATGGTCGAAGTGCCTTCGCTTTTGTTCCAGCTCGATGAATTGCTGGAGCGTGTCGATTTCCTCTCGGTCGGCTCCAACGATCTGATGCAATTCCTGTATGCCGCCGATCGCGGCAACCCGCGTGTATCGGAACGTTTCGACCCACTGTCGGCGCCGGTCCTGCGCGCACTCAAGGACATCGCCGACAAGGCGAATAAGCATGGCAAACCGGTAACGTTATGCGGCGAGCTTGCTTCGCAACCGATCGGCGCGTTGGCGCTCGCCATTCTCGGCTATCGCACACTCTCGCTTTCACCCTCCGCAGTGGGCCCCGTTAAGGCGCTGCTGCTCGATCTCGATTGCCGCAAGGGCGAGGCCATGCTTTTGCCCTGCCTTGAGCAGCCCGTCGGCAGTGTTTCCATTCGCCAAAAACTCGAAGGCTTTGCGGCGACCGAGGGGCTGCAGCTTTGATCGTCCTGCCGCAACAGAAACTGGACGCTCTCCTCGCCCGCCATGCATTGGTGGAAAGCGAGCTTGCCACCGGCTTGAGTCCCGACGCCTATGTCAGACTGTCGCGCGAATTCGCCGAACTCAGTCCTGTCGTCGGGGCAATTAAAGCCTATCGCGACACCGACAACGAGATCGCCGAACTCACGGCGCTGGTTGATGATTCCACGACCGATGCGGAAATGCGCAAGCTCGCAGACGCCGAGCGGCATGAACTGCAAGAACGCCGGGAAAAATTGGCAGAGCAGATCCGGCTGGCTTTGCTTCCGAAGGACGCGATGGACGACCACAACGCAATCCTCGAAATTCGCGCCGGTACCGGCGGCGACGAAGCCGCACTATTTGCCGGCGATTTATTCCGCATGTACGAGCGTTACGCCGCCGTACAGGGCTGGAAGACTGAGATCCTGTCGATAAGTGAAGGCACCAAGGGCGGATTTAAGGAAGTCGTCGCGGAGGTGCGTGGCCGAGGGGTGTTCGCCAAACTCAAATTTGAATCAGGCGTGCACCGCGTACAGCGCGTGCCCGATACCGAAGCCTCCGGCCGTATCCACACTTCGGCAGCGACCGTTGCCGTGCTGCCCGAGGTGGAAGACGTCGACATCCACATCAACGATGCCGACCTCAAGATCGACACCATGCGTGCGCAGGGCGCCGGCGGCCAGCACGTCAACAAGACCGAATCCGCAATCCGCATCACGCACATGCCGAGCGGCATCGTGGTTTTCGTGCAAGAGGAACGCTCACAGCACAAGAACCGCGCCAAGGCGATGACGATGTTGCGGGCCAAGCTCTATGACCAGGAGCGCACAAAGCGGGACGCCGAGCGCGCGGCCGAGCGGCGCGGGCAAGTCGGCTCGGGCGACCGGTCCGAGCGCATTCGGACTTATAATTTTCCGCAGGGCCGCGTCACCGATCACCGCATCAATCTTACGCTCCACAAGTTGCCACAAGTGATGGAGGGCGAGGCGCTCGACGAGGTCATTGACGCGCTGGTGACCGAACATCAGGCCGAATTGCTGGCGGCCGAAGGTGCGGCGTGAGAGTGATTCCGGGGCTGAAGGCAGGCGCCTCAGTTTCGGAGGCGCTGCACCTCGTGGCGCAAGCGTTCCGCTCTGCTGCCATCAGCGAGGCGGATGCAGATGCACGAATGCTCGTCGGCCACGCGCTGCACCTCGACCGCACCCGGCTGATCGTGCAATCGGATCGCTTTCTGGAGGCGCGAGAAATAGCGATGATATCGGCGCTTGCCGCACGCAGATTGAGGCACGAGCCAGTGTCGCGGATTCTTGGTCAGAAAGAATTCTGGAGTCTTATGCTCGCAATCGGCCCGGACGTGCTCGTACCTCGGCCGGAGACAGAAACCGTCGTCGAAGCTGCGCTCGACTATGTCGTGCGCGGCGGCCTCCGGATGGAAAAGTTGCGCATCCTGGACATCGGAACCGGTTCAGGCGCACTGCTGTTGGCGCTGCTGCACGAATTGCCGAATGCGACCGGCACTGGCACCGATGTCAGCGCGGCAGCCTTGCAAGCCGCACGAACAAATACGGCACAATTTGATTTCGAGGCCCGCTGCACCTTCGTCGTCTGCGACATCGCCTCAGACCTTCAGGGCCCATTCGACCTGGTCGTGTCAAACCCGCCCTATATCGCGCATGACGAGATTGCCACTCTTGCACCGGAGGTCCGGGACTACGATCCAGCGGTGGCACTTGATGGTGGCGATGACGGGCTGGCGGCATATCGTGCGATTGCCGCAGACGCCAGGCGCCTTTTGGCACCGGGTGGGCGCTTGTTCGTAGAATTAGGTGCAGGTCAGGAGGCCGAAGTCCGCATATTGTTTACCAACGCCGGGTTAACCGTTGGCACTGCGCGCAACGACCTCGCTGGAACCCCGCGCGTGCTCGGCGCAGGTTTCGTGCCATGAGTGTGTCGCATTCCCAGCAGATGAAAACCGCAGAGCTCAATTATCACCGAAAAAAGAACTTGGATTATGGCTCGGAAACGACTAGCTTCCAGTCACGGAATCGACCCGTGACGGTTGCATCGCCATGAACCCCGGAGCAGAGGCTCTGTGAGGTGCGGCGCAAGGCGCATGACGAAGAGCCGGCTTCAAGTAGACGGCAAACGAAATCGCCAGGATACGGGTTTCGATGCTTCACCGGTTGGGCGCATCATTTTTCGATACCTAGGACGGTGCGCGTAACGAGAGGTTGGCAACGCCGCGGCAGGACCGTGGCTATGGGGTTGCTGCGGCTATCGCGATAAAGAATACAGAGGTTTGATCATTGGCGCGGACAACAGGTGCAGGTCCGGCCGCGCAATGAGATTTGTATGGACTTGCAATTTGGTTGAGCGTTCGGCGAACACTAAGACAGACGAAAGGCGACAAACAGGCACATCATGAGAAATGGTCAGAAGCGCATGCGGGGACGCGGCAACCACCGCAAAAGCCAAAATCCATTGACGCGCGTTTACGAATCCAATGGTCCCGACGTTAAAATCCGTGGCACCGCTTCGCACATTGCGGAAAAATACATTCAGCTCGCACGCGACGCGCAGAGCTCTGGCGATCCCGTCGCCGCTGAGAACTACTATCAGCATGCCGAGCATTATTTTCGCCTGATCGCCGCCGCGCAGGAACAGTTCCGTCAGCAGAACCCGTACTACAACCAACAACCGCAGCAGCAGGGCGCGCCCAGCCAGCAGAACGCCGATGAAGGATTTGACGGCGACGATGACGAGGGCCAGCCCTTCATGGGTCAGAACGAACCGAGCTATGCGCCGCAGCCACAAGTGCCGCAAGGGCAGCAAGGACAGCAAGGGCAGCAAGGGCAACCTTATCTACCGCGCGATGCTCAACCATTCCCGCCACGCGATCAGCAGTTGCACAACCGTCCGCAGCATCAACCGCAGCCCTATCAGCAGCCGACCCAGGGCGGAAATGAAAGTGGACAGGAAGTAGGCGGCCTACCTGCGTTCATCACCGGCGGCGGCGGCCAGCCGCAACAAAATCCCGGCCAGAACCAGAATGGCCACGACCAAGGCGACCGCAGTCAGGATCGCTTCGGCAGGCATCGACGTCGTCGTCATCGCGGCGGTGGTGGCTTCCGCCCTGACCGCCCCGATTTTGCTGGTGGTCCTTCGCAAGGCGCGGCGCCCCAACCGGCACAAGATGAAGGCGGCGGCGACGAGCCCCGACAGCCGGACTAGGCGGCTCGTGTCCCGGGGTACAGCACCGGGACTTTACAAGTTCAGAATTTGCTACGACCCGGATCAGCGGCACCGCTTCACTGTGCTTCATGTTGCGCCACATTTGGGGGACGCAAAACATCATGAAGCCTCATGCGCCCGGTGATGGCGCCAATGCCGGCTCAAGCGCGGGCACCAATCGCCGTTTCTCGCGCCGTGCTGGAATCGCGCGGTAGACCTGCTTGGTCGCTTCCACCAGATGCACTCCGGCAAACGGCGCCGACAGTGTCGCTCCGGTGCGTTCCCATGCCACCGCCGATCGCAGGAACCAGCCGCGCGCAATGGGCGGGACATAGAGTGCTTCGCTCCAACCGGTCGGCGTGAACCAGGTTTCGCGCAGTAGCTGGTTGATTTGGCTGCGTGAGTAAGGCCGACCATGTCCAAATGGTGTGGTGTCCATTCGCGCCCATAGGCCACGCCGATTTGGCACCACTGCCAGCAAGCGTCCGCCGGACGCCAGCACGCGCCACACCTCGCGCAGCAGCGCACCTGGATCGTTCGTCATTTCCAGCGCGTGCACCAGCATTACGCGATCGACCGCGGAATCGCCGAGTGGCAACTCATTTTCGTCGACCAATGCCGATAGCGCCGGGCGCGTGGTCGGCCATTTCACAACGCCCTGCCCAGCGGGCATAAGCGCAAGGCATCGCTCGGCCTCCTCGCGAAATAGGCCGAGATAGGGCGTGGCATAGCCAATGCCGAGCACACGCTGCCCGGCGGTATCGCCCCACAATGTGCGAATGCCGCGGCCGATGAACCGGCGGGCGACCACCCCCAGCCTTTGGCCGTAGAAATTGCGCAGGTCCACGACGTCGATCGACATGCGGACGAAACTACCATGAAACGGCATAGCAAACCGCTAACAGCGCGGACTGCGCGGACGTGCACGAACATTCACCCGCATGATACGGTTAACCTGTTCCAGAATGCCAAGAGGACCAAGGCCATGCCCGCGGAAACTCGCCTATTTCTCTGCCGATCCGATAACTACGGGGTGCTGCTACATGACCCCGAAAGCAAGGCTACAGCCGCAATCGATGCGCCAGAGGCGGCGCCGATCGAGGCAGCGCTGAAAGCGACTGGCTGGAAACTAACGGACATCCTGGTCACTCATCACCATGCCGACCACACCGATGGCATCAGGGCGCTAAAGGAAAAACACAAGTGCCGCGTGGTGGCGCCGGCGGCGGAAGCATCAAAGATTCCCGCGGTAGACGAGACGGTGCGCGAAGGTGACAAGGTCACGGTCGGTACACTTTCGACCAATGTGATCGAAACGCCAGGTCACACGCTTGGCCACATCGCCTATTGGTTTCACGCCGACAAGCTGGCATTCGTTGGCGATACCCTGTTTTCAATCGGATGCGGTCGCGTGATCGAAGGCACGCCCGAACAAATGTGGCACTCACTCACCAAGCTGCGCGACCTGCCGAACGACACCGAGGTCTATTGCGGGCACGAATACACCGCAGCGAACATCAAATTCGCTCGTACCATCGAGCCGGCGAACAAAGCGCTCATCGCCCGGGAAGCCGAGGCGAAGGAGCAGCTATCGCGAAACGAGGCGACCATTCCCGTCACCATCGGCGAAGAGAAAAAGGCAAACCCGTTCCTGCGCGCTGACGTGGCCGAGGTGGCGGCGGGCATCGGCATGGCGGGCAAGCCCGCGGCAGAAGTTTTTGCCGAAATCCGTTCGCGCAAAAACAGATTTTAAGCCGAGGCCGTCAGTGCGTGCTTTCAGCGAGTTTTTTCCACTCGTCGGCCTGTACCCGTACGATGAACTTGTATCCGCCGCTGGCGTCCGGCTTGAATACCGACGCCTCGCCTTCGCGGATGTCGAACCAATCCTTACCGAACGCGTCAAGGATGTTGGGCTTATGACTCACCACCACGACATTGGTACCGGCGGGCGGCGCTGTCCCGGCAAGCTTGCGCATCGCGGCGGTGCGCCGGTTGTTTTCGATCGGCGTGACCACCAGCCCACCCTCGGCTACATCGACGGTCGGTACCGCGTCGCCGAAGGCGAGTTTTCCGGTCTCGATCGCGCGGAAGAACATGCTGGTGACAACCGGCCCCACCGGGATTTGCAGCCTGCGAAAGGCCTCGCCCATTTCCTTGGCCTTGGCGCGGCCGGCGTCGTTTAACTGGCGCTGTTTGGCGACATTGCTCAGGTTGAGCGGATCGGTGTCGGCCTGATCCATGTAGGTTGCGCCGTGTCGAATGACGATCACATAACCACCGGCGCGCAAAGAGTTGAGCCATTCAGGCTGCGCTTGCGTTTGGGCATGTGTGGTAACAGTCAGTGACCACAGCGCTAACATGGCGCAAAAGAACACTCGAGCGAGCGACATAGGCAATCTCCAAAGACCAATCCTGATGGCCGCTTTCTAGTCGCGTGACGCAGTCGAAACTCTGCCTAAAGCGACAATAATGCGGTCAAAAACGACAAAATTCACTTTCTAAACATGAGAACACATATTTTATGTCGTTGCGCCCAGCGCCTACCGCCTCCGAGATAATCCGCGCGCTCGAACTCAAGCCGCATCCGGAGGGCGGCCATTACCGCGAAACTTTTCGCGATCCCCGGCAGATCGAAGGTCGGCCCGCCTCCACCGCCATTCTGTTCTTACTGGCGCGCGGCAAGCGTTCGCACTGGCATCGCATCGACGCAGTCGAAATCTGGCACTACTACGCGTGCGCACCACTCAAACTCGAATTGGTGGATGGCGCGAAAGAAGAAATTTTCAGGCTCGGCGCTGACATTCATGCCGGCGAAGTCCCGCAAGTGACGGTACCGGCGCGCGCCTGGCAGGCGGCGGAAAGTCTGGGATCTTGGACTCTCACTGGCTGCACGGTCGCACCCGGCTTTTCCTTCGAGGGATTCGACCTGGCGCCCAAGGGCTGGTCGCCGCGCGATCAATCGCGATAAAACAATGAAAATTTGAAAAGGGGAACTATCGTGGCCGGCAAACTGGACGGAGCCCGTGAACTACTCGCGCGCGCGAACCGCATGATTGCGAACGAAGGCGTTCTCGACGCTTTCGGCCATGTGACCATGCGCCATCCGGATGACCCTCAACGTTATCTGATGTCGCGGTCACGCGCGCCAGAGTTGGTGCAGCCGGAAGACATCCTCGAATTTACGCTCGACTCGCAGCCGGTGAACCCGACCGATGTGCGACTCTATGGCGAGCGGGTGATCCACGGCGGTATCTACCAGGCGCGGCCGGACGTGAACGCGGTGTGTCACCATCATGCGTCGTCGATTCTGCCATTTTGCATTTCCGGCATGGAGCTAAAGCCGGTCTTTCATCTGGGCGCTACCCTGGGCGAGAAAGTGCCGTTCTGGGATGCTCGCGACGAGTTCGGCGACACCACTCTGATTGTGGCCAAGCCGGAGGAAGGCGCTTCGCTCGCGCGTGCACTCGGGGCGCACTGGATCGTGCTGATGCGTCGTCACGGCGCAACCGTTGCAGGTGCCACCCTGGAAGAACTCACGTTTCGCACCATTTACACGGCGCGCAATGCGGCGCTGCAAATTCAGGCGCACGCGCTCGGCTATGTGTCACCGTTGAACCCGGCCGAGACGCGGCTAGCCGGTGAATACAATCTGCGTCCGGGTCCGGTCGCGCGCGCCTGGGAATATTGGAATGTGCGGCTCGACAAAGCCGAAAACAATTGGCATCCGCGGAAATCAAAAACTTCGCCGCCGAAAAAACCTGCAACCAAACAAAAGACGAAACGACGTCGCTGAACGGAAAACTGCGCTACTTACGGCCATTGCGATGCATGCATGTCAGGTAGCCTTCAAGAGCGCGGCTCTTATGGACCTTAAACCCATCTCTCCTGTAGTACTTAGGAAAAGCGACGCGACCGCCGTCAAGTGTCCTTGTCGATTCCTGCCCTTCCCGCGGGCGTAATTTCAGGCCTTCACGCTTGACGCCGACAGGAGGTGGAATGATCCGTCCGCCGTTCTGCAAGGCACATCCGCAGGCAACCTTGTCGTAGGCGTCTTTGCATCGCGAATCCGCGTCCTGTGCAGATACCGATCGGACGATCACCGGCACCAACAGACCCACGATTGCTGTTCCGATCAGAAATGCCTTCATGGATTTCAATTGCGCCTAGATAAAATACTGCCCGCCATTGGCGGAAAGGGTCGCTCCGGTGATCAGTCCGGCTTCATCTGAGGCGAGGAATACGACGCAGCGCGCGATTTCCTCCGGCTCGCCGAGGCGGCCGATCGGGATCAGCGGCAGGATAGATTTTTCCAGCACGTCCTTCGGCACCGCCTGCACCATCTCAGTGTTGATATAGCCCGGGCAAATCGCATTCACCGTGATGCCCGAGCGTGCGCCTTCTTGCGCGAGTGCCTTCGTAAAGCCGAGCTCGCCGGCCTTGGCGGCAGAATAATTGGCCTGACCCGCTTGGCCCTTCTGCCCGTTGATCGAGGAGATGTTGATAATGCGGCCGAACTTGCGTTCCCGCATACCTTCGATGACTGGTCGACACATGTTGAACAGCGAGCCAAGGTTGGTGTTGATGACGGCCGTCCATTGCTCCGGCTTCATGCGATGGAACATGGAATCGCGCGTAATGCCGGCATTATTGACCAACACCTCAACCGGCCCAACCTCGGCTTCGACTTTTTTGATGCCCTCGGCGCAGGCCTCGTAGGATGACACGTCCCATTTGAATGCCGGAATTCCGGATTCTGCCTTGAACTTCTGCGCGGCGTCGTCATTGCCGCCGTAATTGGCCGCAACCTTGTAACCGCCGGCCTTCAAGGCCTTGGCGATTGCCGCCCCGATCCCACGGGTTCCACCCGTTACCAATGCAACGCGCGCCATGATTTCGTCCCCTCCCAACTATCTTCTTAAAACATCATGGCCGGGACAAGCCCGGCCATGACTTAAATCAATCCGGACGGGCCTATCGTTCGACGCACATTGCGATGCCCATTCCCCCGCCGATGCATAGAGTGGCAAGGCCTTTCTTTGCATTGCGTCTCTGCATTTCATAAAGCAGGGTCACCAGAACACGCGCACCCGAAGCGCCAATCGGATGGCCGATGGCAATGGCCCCGCCATTGACGTTGACCTTTGCCGTATCCCACCCGAGATCCTTGTTGACTGCGCAAGCCTGCGCGGCAAAAGCCTCGTTGGCCTCCACCAGATCAAGGTCCTCTTTCTTCCAGCCGGCTTTCTTGAGTGCGGCGCGCGAGGCCGGGATCGGCCCGGTGCCCATGATTGCCGGATCAACACCGGCCTGTGCCCACGACACGATCCGTGCAAGTGGGGTCTTGCCGAGCTTGGCGGCCTCGCTCGCTTTCATCAGCACCAGCGCGGCGGCGCCATCGTTGATTCCGGAGGCATTGGCGGCCGTAACGGTGCCTTCCTTGTCGAAAGCCGGACGCAGCTTGGCGATCGACTTTATGGTGACGCCGGCTTTCGGATATTCGTCGGTATCCACCACCACATCGCCCTTGCGCGACTTGATGGTGATAGGCGTGATTTCATCCTTGAACCTGCCGGCTTTCTGTGCGGCTTCGGCTTTGTTTTGCGAGCCGACCGCGAACTCGTCCTGTTGCTGACGGGTTATCTGCCATTGCTTGGCAACATTCTCGGCAGTGGCGCCCATGTGATAGCCGTTGAAGGCGTCCCACAACCCATCCTTGATCATGGTATCGATCATTTCGAATGAGCCCATCTTCACGCCCGAGCGCAGATGCTGGCAGTGGGGCGCCATGCTCATCGACTCCTGGCCACCAGCGACCACGATCTCGCTGTCGCCGTTGAGGATCGCCTGATAGCCGAGCGCGACCGCGCGCAAGCCCGAGCCGCATAGCTGATTGACTCCCCATGCAGGCGTCTCGACCGGAATAGCGGCCGCAATCGAAGCCTGCCGCGCCGGGTTCTGACCTTGGCCGGCGGTAAGTATCTGCCCCAAGATCACTTCGCTCACTCTGCCGCCTTCGACGCCGGCCCGATCGAGCGCGGCCTTGATCGCTGCCTTTCCCAGTTCGTGAGCCGGCAAGTTCGCGAATGCCCCGTTGAAAGCGCCCACGGGCGTGCGGGTGGCGCTCACGATGACGATGTCGTCCTTCATCCGAAACTCCTGTTTACGTCGAGTGCAGGGCAAGGCGGCCGTTTTGGCACTGCCGCATCCTCGGCAGGTCACGTTGGCCTGTCAATAATGGCAGCCTTACAGATACCAGCGAGAATTGGCGCTTTTTTGACGTTTCCGCAAGGGAGGCCACGCACCCTGCCCGTTTGCCGCGCCGCCACAAAACGGTGGCCCACGGAAGCGGAAATTGGCTATGCTCAAAGCCTTGGCAGGGGAAACGTGGTCCACATGGCAGAGGAAAAAAAAGAGCCGGTTACAATCAAAAAATACGCCAACCGGCGGCTCTACAATACCGGCACTAGCACCTACGTAACGCTCGAAGACCTCGCTGTTATGGTCAAAAATGGTGAGGATTTCGTCGTCTACGATGCCAAGACCGGCGAGGACATCACGCGGTCGGTGCTCGCACAAATAATTTTCGAACAAGAGAACAAGGAAGGCCAAAGCCTGCTGCCGATTACCTTTTTACGGCAGTTGATCCGTTTTTACGGCGACAGCATGCAGATGCTGGTTCCCCGTTTCCTGGAAGCCTCGATAGAATCGCTTTCGAAAGAGCAAGGTAAGTTTCGCGAACAGATAACTCAGGCCTTCGGGGTTGGTGCTTTCGGCCCGCTCGAGGATCAGGTGCGACGGAATATGGAAATGTTCGAGAAAACATTCGCCATGTTCGCGCCGTTTGCGCGAGGCCAGTCAAAATCGGCAGAGAAGCCGCAGGGCTCGGGCAGCGAAATGGACGAGCTCAAGCGTCAGCTCGACGAAATGCAGAAGCGCCTGGATAAGATCGGCGGCAAAGAATAGCTGCATTGCCCTGCCTACGCCGACGCGATGCGCTGCTTTTCACCGACCCACGGCCGTTCGGAAGTGGCGAGACCGATTAAGGCGCCTTGCAAATAATCGCAGCCCCAATCCGCAAGCAATGCGGCAGTCTCTTCGTCCTGCACCCATTCGGCTACGCTCTTGAGGCCGAGCCGGCGCGACAGATCGACCAGCGTATGCACAAAGGCTCGGTCATCATTTGATTTCACGATGTTCGGTACGAAGGCACCGTCTATTTTCACTATATCTACCCCGAGCTTCCGCAAATTGCGGAATGAGGTATGGCCGGCGCCGAAATCGTCGATGGCAATGCGGCAGCCTAGGTCCTTGACCCGGGCCACGAAACCGCGCGCATCGTCCAGATCCTGAATCGCCGCGGTTTCGGTGATCTCGATAATCAGGCGGCTTGCCGCGTCGGCATTGGCGCGCAGCAAGGCTCCCAAACCTTGCCACCAATGCGGATCGATGGCGGAATTCGGTGACACATTGACGCTCGCTCTCAGGCTCGGTGCGGCACTCAACTCGGCCACGATCAATTCAAGCACACGAAAGTCGAGCATACGTACCAGTCCGATCCGTTCCGCCACCGGAATGATTTCGTTCGCGTGGGCGATTCCCCCATCATGACGATGGATACGCATCAGACATTCATAAAAAGCGACCTTGCGGCTTTGCACCTCGACTACCGGCTCGAAGGCGAGCGCAATTCGTCGTTCATTGAGCGCAGCGACGATTTCGTCGGCAGCGCGCACGCTCTGCCGGCGGAGTGTGTCGCGTTCCACGTTGGGCAAATAGGCGGTGAAAGAACCGTGGCGTTTTGCCCGCGATGCATGCAGAGCGTCCTGGGCGCGGGCGAGGACTTCAGGCGCTGTGCGGGCGTGGCGCGGGGCGATAACGCCCCCGATCGTTACCGTTAAGGCCACCGGGCCGGCCACGGTGAAGAACGGTTCGTCACGTACGCCCGCAAGCAGCCGCTCTGACGCGATTGACAATTCGTCAGGCGTGCAGCTGGTCAAAATCACGCCAAATTTGTTTCCGGAGAAACGGCCAAGGTGATCCTTACCCCGCAACCGAGCACGAATTCTCTTGCCGACCTGAGCGATCACCGCGTCGGCAATCTCGAAACCGTAGGCCTCGTTGAGATGCCCCAGGTGATCGATTGCCACCAGAAGAAATCCGCAGGAGCTGCGAAAGCGTACCGCTTCGTCAAGCGTCGTACTTAGAGCTTCCGTGAGACAAAGGCGGTTGAGCTCGCCGGTCAAAGGATCGAATTTCGCCCGCTGTTCGAGCCAACGCTCGCGTTCGTGCCGCTCACCAATGACGCGGACGACGCCATGGGCGCGCAACGGCTTGCCGTCCTGACCGGCAAACCACCGGCCGGTATCCTCCAGCCAGATCTTCTCTTCGCCACGCCTGAACGCGTATTGAATTTGATACGGGATGCCATCGCCGGCGTCCGCCGACGTCGCTCGTTGAACGACATCAATACGGGTCAGGCGCCCTGCAGCGTCGACGTGCCGTGCGAAACTGTGACCGCTGGCTAACTCCGCCGCGCCAGCGCCGAGCAACGCAACCGCATTTTCGCTCCAGGTCAAAGCGTCGGTATCAAGATGCCACTCATAGGCGACGTCACCGATTGACCGCAGAATCTCCGCAGTATTGAGCACAGAAGGCGATTGATCGAAGTGGCTCACAATCGCCCCTTTTTGGAACGCCAAGGCGTGTTCGAACGTTGCTTGGTGCGACGGATGCGCCTGCGAACCTAGGGCGATTCGTTAAACAATTTGAAAAGGTGGGATTCTTGTGAGGCTGGGCGCGGTTAACGGCGCACGGCACGCGGCTTGCCCATTGGATGGTGGAAAAGGACTGGTTGTCCTGAATTGAGACGGGTATTGCAATGCGTGAAGAATTCGACCCCGGGCGGATTGAATCGGACGGCGGCGAGCCGCTATCCGAAACCCGCGCACTGGTACCGCTCTCACCCATAATTGAAGCGTCTGAGCGGACGGCCGCTTATCACCACGCTCCATTCCTTGCCCAGCTCGTCGCCACGAAAGACCAGCACCCGCAGACGCGCCAGCGCCGCCGCGCCGAACCGGATGTAGCGCTGGCCGCCTACCGCGCCACCGTCGCACTCACCGCATTCTAGTAGCCGAGTGCGCAACCGTCTTTACGCGGCTCCGAGCCGCCGATCAGCACACCGCGATCCCAATCGATCTTGATGGTTTGCGCTCCGCCCCAAGGCGAAGTCGCCATGACGACGTCATGGCCGCGCGCCTTGAGACCTTCGATGGTCGCGGCCGGCGTGCCGTTTTCGACAACCGTCTTTTCGCCTTCGAAAAAGAAGCGCGGCGCGTCGATCGCCTGCTGCACGTCCATGCCGTAGTCGAGCATGTTGAGCACGACGTGCACGTGCCCCATCGGCTGATAGTGCGCGCCCATGACGCCGAAGCTCATGTCGCAACGCCCGTTGCGCATGGCGAGCGCCGGAATAATTGTGTGCAGCGGACGCTTGCCGGGCCCGAAGATATTCGGATGGTTCGGCTCGAGCGTAAAGCAGGAGCCGCGATTGGTCAGCATGATGCCGGTCTTCTCGGTGCAGATGCCAAGGCCGAAGTGTGAGTAAAGCGAATTGATGAATGACACTGCCATGCGGTCTTTGTCGACGACCGTGAGGTAGATCGTGTTGCTGCCGGGCGTCGGCGCTGGCGGTAGCTTGGCGCGCTTTTTCATGTCAATCAGCGATGCGAGTTTCTTGGCAAAGGCTTTGTCGAGCAGATCGACAACCGGAGTGCGCATATGCGCGGCGTCGGCGATATGTGTGTCGCGCACCGCGAACCCTAAGCGCGCCGCCTCCAGCACCAGATGGAATCGCTCGGGTCCGAGCGGATCGAGTGCCTCGAGATCGAAATTTTCCAGGATGTTAAGCATCACCAGCGCGGTGAGCCCCTGCCCGTTCGGCGGGATCTCGACCAGATCGAGCCCGCGATAATTGGCCGAAATCGGCGTCACCACATCACCGCGGTGGCGCGCGAAATCATCCGCCGTCAGAAACGAGCCGCGCGCGGCCAAGGTCACCGCCATATCCTCGGCAATTTCGCCCTCATAGAAGGCGCGCGCACCTTTGGCAGCGATGGTCTTGAGAGTCGCGGCCAGCGCAGGAAAACGGATCACGTCACCTTCCTTTGGCGCCGCGCCGTTGAACAAATAATGTTTCGATGCGCCGGGTACGGCCTTGAGCTTGTCGACATAGCGACTCCAGTCCCAAGCCACGCGCGCCGCTACGGGAAAGCCGCCCTCGGCGTATTTGATCGCCTGTTGCAGCGCGCGGTCGAGGCCCAAGCGACCATAGCCTTTCAGGATCGCTTCCCAGGCATCAAGCGCGCCCGGCACTGTGACGGCATGAATTGAATCGCCGATTTCGGTCATGCCTTTGGCGCGCAACGCTTCGTATGAAGCTTTGGCGCCAGCGCGGCCGGAGCCATTATAACCCCACACAGGTTTGCCCGGCTGGGACACTAGACAGTAGCAATCACCGCCGATCCCGGTCATGGCCGGCTCGACCACGCAAAGTGTGGCGACTGCGGCTACGGCCGCATCGGCCGCGGTGCCGCCTGCGCGCAAGGCATCGATTGCGGCAAGTGTCGCCAGCGGATGCGATGTCGCCGCCATGCCTTCGCAGGCAATCACGGGCGAGCGGCCGGGGAGTTGGAAATCGCGGCTCATGCAATACCGGGAATGCTGGATCGATCAGGACGAAACGCGCTCGACACCCTCGACCGTAAGGTCACGCTGGGCCGAACGCAAAGTCACGGCAAATCCGCTGAGCACATCGATGAAACTTACGACCAGTAGCAAGAAGAAGGTCGCCGTGGCCGCCTGTTTGACGAGGATAAACTCGACCAGCATTCCGAGAAACAGAATCAGCGACAGGGCATGATCGACGACGGTTCGCATACCGATGCGGGTCGATTTCAAAACCTCGCCACAAAGCAACACGATCGCCAAAGCGAGGAGCATATCTCCGGCCGACATCGTCCAGTCGGCCCCCGACGCCAAGTGAACGGTGGTGACCACGCCGGTCCAGCTCACGCCCGGCATCAAAAAGGCGATGATGTTGTAAATCGCAAACGGAACCAGAAGCAGCGGGAAGCCGAGCATAAACATGGCGCAGCGAACCTCCGAGCCCCCGCGTCGCGTTAGGCCTCGGTCTTCGCCTTCAGGACCTGGCGGCCTTTATACATGCCGGTCTTCAGGTCGATGTGGTGCGGTCGGCGCAATTCTCCTGAATCCTTGTCCTCGACATAGGCTGGCCGCTTGAGCGCGTCAGCGGAACGGCGCATGCCGCGACGCGACGGCGAGGTCTTTCTTTTCGGCACAGCCATGGGACGAAACTCCTGAAAAAGCGCGATAATCGGTTTGAAGCCGGGCTTATAGATGAAGGCTCGCAACAAGGCTAGTGGCTTTGCCGCAGGCAGGCGGCCGCTGCCGGCGCCCGTTCGGCCCGAACGACATAAAGGCCAGCCAGGCGGCGCAGGCCCGGGCCAGGCTGCCGCGCATTTCGATTGACCGGATTCGGCAAGATTGCCGCCAACAGTGACGCCTCATAGTGGGAAAGGTCTCGGGCCGATTTACCAAAGGCGCGCCGCGCACCGGCCTCCACACCAAATTCCCCGTTGGGACCCCATTGAGCACTATTGAGATAAATTTCGAGAATGCGGCGTTTCGACAAAACCAAGTCAATCCATAGCGCCAGCGGGAATTCCAACGCCTTGCGCACAAAGCTGCGGCCCGGCCAAAGGAACAGATTCTTCGCCACTTGTTGCGTGATCGTCGAGCCCCCGCGCATTTCGTCAATATCGTCGGCCTCGGAGATCGCCTCGCGTATTTCAGCGAGGTCGACACCGTGATGGCTGCAAAAGCGTCCATCCTCTGCAATGATCACAGCAAGCGGGAGCGCCGGTGAGATGCGTGCGATTGGCACGTATTGGCGCTCCACCCTTGCTCCGCTCAAGCGTCGCCAGAGCATGGCCGTCGATGCGGGATCGATCACCGCATAGAATGGTGTGATCAGGTAAGGCAGCAAAAATATGACCAGTACGGCGATCGCGACGACCCGCAATGGCCGCGGGAGAATACGGGCGAAGCCTGCTCTTTTGCCGGGTTGCTGCACGGATGAAGGCTAACCTATTCAATCGGCCAATCGGCGCCCCACTTTGCGGGATCACGCGCAACGGCTAACAATGCCACGATGAACAAGGGTATCACCGACTTTTCCGCCCGGCTTGCTTCGGTCGCTGCCGAGACCGAAACGCTGCTCAAGCGGCTCCTCGGCGAGGCGCCTCTCGACGGGGAAATATCGCGCCCGCTACGTCTTGTCGCGGGCATGCGCCATGCAGCGCTGGATGGTGGCAAACGCTTGCGGCCATTTTTGCTGGTTGAAACAGCCGCGGTATTTGGCGCTGCGCGCGCGGGCGCGCTAATGGCCGGCAGCGCACTCGAGCTCGTGCACTGCTACTCTCTGGTCCATGACGATCTGCCGGCCATGGACGACGACGATCTGCGTCGCGGACGGCCGACCGTGCACAAGGCCTTCGATGATGCAACGGCAATTCTTGTCGGTGATGCGCTCCTGACGCTTGCCTTCGATGTCATGGCGCGGCCCGAAGTACATTCCGATCCAGCGGTGCGCGTCGCGCTCGTCGCGGAACTCGCACGCGCTTCCGGCCTCGGCGGCATGGCCGGCGGCCAGATGCTCGATCTCGCCGCCGAAGGCCGCTTTGAACCAAAACGCGCCCTGGCCGAAAACGAAATCGCGACTTTGCAGGCGATGAAAACCGGAGCGCTGATCCGCTTTGCCTGTCGCGCCGGAGCAATCCTTGGGCAAGCCGATGTTGCCGCGCGCGCCAGCATCGATCGCTATGGCACCACGATCGGCCAGGCCTTTCAGATCGCCGACGATCTGCTCGACGTGGAGGGTGACGCTAAGACGCTCGGCAAAGCCGCCGGCAAAGATGCCGCTGCCGGCAAGGCCACGTTGGTCGCCGCGCTAGGGACTGCCGGGGCGCGCGCCCGTCTTAAAGAATTGGTCGCGCAAGCGGATGCCGCCCTGACCCCGTTTGGCGCGAAAGCCGATACTCTGCGCGCCGCCGCCCGCTTCGTCGCCGAACGAACGACGTAAAGGACCAACCGATGGCACGCAAGATTGTCACCCGACCCATTATGCCGGTCCGCCTCGCGCGGTTGCATGCGCGGTTGCTGGTCTCCATCGCGGTCGGAATGGCGGTAATTCTCGGCCTGTCGATGACCGACTGGAGCATGCCGACCAAACTGCTATTCGGTTGGGACACCGGCGTCGTTCTGTATCTTGTGTTGGTCTATCAGTTGATGGTCACCTGCGGCATCGAGGAGATTCGCCGTCGGGCCGCCGAAGATGACGAGGGCGCACTCGCTTTGCTGGTTCTCACCGGCATCTCCGGGCTGGCGATCATGGGCGCGATCATCGCCGAGCTTGGCATTGCCAAAATCTCCGGGCAGCCCCGCAGTGGATACGGAGTTGCGATCGCGATGGTCACGATCTTCGTGTCGTGGGCCTTCGTACACACGATCTTTGCGCTTCATTATGCCCACGAGTACTACGGCGAACGCGGCGATCACGCGATCGGCGGCCTGACATTTCCCGGCCGGCAACCGCCTGATTATTGGGATTTTCTCTACTTTTCGCTCGTCATTGCGATGACCTCGCAGGTCTCGGACGTTGTGATCACCAGCAAGATAATCCGCCGCATCGTAACGGTGCACGGCGCGCTGGCGTTCTTTTTCAATGTCGCCGTGTTCGCCTTGACCGTAAACATCGTTTCCAACCTGATCTGACGCGCGGAGCTTGTAAGCCCGTCATGACCGAGACCATACAGACGCTGCTGTTCATGTTGGCGCTGCTGGCCGCGATCGCGGTTGCTGCCAAGCGTCTGAAGGTTGAGCCCTCGATCCTCCTTGTCGTTGCCGGCATCGGCATCGCGTTCATTCCCGGCCTGCCGAAGGTAGAACTCGCGCCGGAAGTCGTGCTGCTGGTGCTATTGCCGCCGTTGATCTATTCCGCGGGCGTCGCCATGAGCTGGCGCGAATTCAAATTCAATCTGCGGCCGATCGCCCTGCTCGCCTTCGGCTGCGTGATATTCACCACTTGTGCCATCGCGGCAGCCGCGCACTATTTTTTGAATTTCGACTGGGCCGTCGGATTTCTCCTCGGCGCGATAATTTCTCCGACCGACGTCGTAGCCCCACTCGCTATCGCGCGAAAGCTCGGATTGCCGCGCCGGATCGTCGTTATTCTTGAAGGCGAGGGCCTCGCCAATGACGCCACCGCGCTGGTGCTCTATCGCTTTGCCGTCGTTGCCGTAAGCACCGGAACATTTTCGCTCCAGCAGGCCTCCGGCACTTTCGTCCTCATTGTCATTGGCGAGACGATTTACGGGCTCGCGATAGGATGGCTTAGCCTGCGTCTGCGGCAATGGGCGCGCGAGCCGCGCGTTGAAATCACACTATCGCTGATGACACCGTATCTTGCCTTCTGGGTCCCCGCGCATCTCGGCGGCTCCGGTGTGCTCGCCACCGTCGCCTGCGGGCTCTACGTGAGCTGGAACGGACCGCGCCTGATCCCATTCGCTACACGGCTGCAGGGAGTTTTTTTCTGGGACCTGATTGTCTACCTGATTGAAGGCTTGGTGTTCCTGGTCACCGGCATGGAGGCACGGGCGCTGATCGAGCAGGGCCATGCTTTCTCGATACGCGAGCTTCTGATCGCAACCGTATGGACGACGCTGATTGCAATCGCGGCGCGCTTTATCTGGGTGTTTCCCGCCACGTATATTCCGCGCTGGGCGAGCAAGCGGGTCGCCAGGCGCGATCCGGCGCCGCCGTGGCAAGCGCCGTTTTTCCTGGCCTTCACCGGCATACGCGGGGTCGATTCACTTGCAGTCGCGCTCGCCATCCCCTTTACGATCGTCAGCGGCAATCCGTTTCCGCACCGCGATCTTATTTTATTCGTCACGTTCGGCGTCATCATCATCACGGTGGTCGGCCAAGGCTTGATGCTGCCTTCCGTGGTGCGCTGGCTCGGGCTAAGCCGGCTGGGGAAAAAAGAACACAAAGACGAGATCAGGGCCGAACTCCGCGCCCGCCAGGCCGCGTTGCGGCAGGTCGAGAAGCGGCTGCAGAAGCTCATCAAGCACTGCGACCTGCCGGATGAAGCGATCGCACATTTACGCACGCGCAATCAAAGCCGCATGCAGATACTGCCAACGAACCTGACCGAAGGCCTCGATCACATGCGTGAAACCGCCAAGATCAAGGCCCAGCTCATCGAAGCGGAACGCGACTTCATTTATCAGCTCTTGCGCGACGGCAAGATTACCGACGAAGCGCGCCGACGTATCGAATACGAACTGGATCTGGAAGAAGCGAGTGTTGCAAACCGCGGCAAGGATGGCGGCGGCTGGATGTAGTCAACGTCAAAAGCCCGCGTCAGAACGGACGCTCGCCTTTCACCGTGACGCGGTTACCCGAGCGCGTATGCGGCCAGTAGTCCCACATCGCGCGGTGCTGTGCGCAACGATTATCCCAAAATGCGATTGCATTCTCTGTCCAGCGGAAGCGGCATTGGAACAGAGGATTCTCCGCATGCTGATAGAGATAGGATAGTACGGCGTCGCTTTCGTCGCGTGGAATGCCAACGATGTGGTGCGTGAAGCCGCGATTCACATAGAGCGTTTTCTTTCCCGTCACCGGATGCGTGCGCACGACCGGGTGTTCAGCGCGTGGATAGGCCGGTTTGTCGGCAACGCCTGCATTCGTGTAGAGACCGCGATAGACCGGCTCGCCGTCGTGGATCGCAGTGAGCCCTTCCAGATAGGCCTTCATCCGCTCCGACAGTGCGTCGTAAGCGGCATACATGCTGGCGAACAAAGTATCGCCGCCATGCGGCGGACATTGCTTGATATAGAGAATGCTGCCCATTGGCGGTTCGAGGTCGCACGACACATCACTGTGCCAGCCTTCGCCGTTCGCTCTCGGGCTGTCCTTGTCGGCATAGATCTTCATCAGCGCCGGTTCGTTGGGTTCGTGCGGTGCGGCGGGATGAACATGTAACTCCCCGAACAGCCGGCCGAAGGCCAGATGCTGTTGCGGCGTGATGTGCTGATCGCGAAAGAAGATGACGATGTTCTCGGCCAAGGCCCGATGGATTTCGTCCACCGTTCGGTTGGACAAAGGTTTTGCAAGATCGATGCCGCCAATCTCCGCCCCGATAATCGGCGTGAGCTTGTCGACGCCGATGGTTTCGTAGGGCTGTGATTCATCGGCCAGGTGCCGATAGCGCGGGCCGTCCTTGCCACTGAGCGAACTCATGACGCACCTTCGGCGAATTTCTTTTGTCGAGGATCGTAACGCGGATGCAGCCGAGCGCAACCGCCCTGTCTACTCCGCCGCGCGCGCCGCGGTGCCCCATCGACGCTCGATGTAATCGATCACCATCTGCTTGAAATCGTCGCAGAGCGTTGGCCCGCGCAAGGTGGCGGCCTTCTTGCCGTCGATGAACACCGGGGCGGTCGGCTGTTCCCCGGTGCCGGGCAGCGAAATCCCGATATCGGCGTGTTTTGACTCACCCGGTCCGTTCACGATGCAACCCATCACCGCAACGTTAAGCGTCTCCACGCCCGGATAGCGCGTCTTCCAACCCGGCATCGAGTCGCGGATGAAGCCCTGAATGTCGGCGGCCAGCTCCTGGAACGTGGTCGAGGTGGTGCGCCCGCAGCCGGGACAGGCCGCCACCAGCGGCACGAAAGTGCGCAGCCCCATGGTCTGCAACAGTTCCTGCGCCACCTGCACCTCGCGGGTACGGTCGCCATTGGGTTCCGGCGTGAGCGAGATGCGGATGGTGTCGCCGATGCCCTGTTGCAGCAGCACCCCCATGGCGGCCGATGAGGCGACAATGCCCTTCGAGCCCATGCCGGCTTCGGTTAAGCCCAGATGCAACGCATAGTCGCAGCGACGGGACAGTTCGCCATAGACCGCGATCAAATCCTGCACCGCCGAGACCTTGGCGGAGAGGATGATGCGGTTCTTGGGCAGGCCGAGTTCCTCGGCGCGGGCCGCTGACAGCACCGCCGACTGCACCATGGCCTCGTGCATAACCTGGCGGGCATCGCGCGGCTTTGCGGTCTTGGCGTTCTCGTCCATCAGCCGGGTCAGCAGTTCCTGGTCGAGCGAGCCCCAATTGGCGCCGATGCGCACAGGCTTATTGTATTTTAAGGCCATCGCGATGATGGCGGAGAACTGCTTATCCTTCTTGTCCTTGAAACCGACATTGCCGGGATTGATGCGGTACTTGTCGAGCGCCTCGGCGCAGGCCGGATGATCGGCCAGCAGTTTGTGCCCGATGTAGTGAAAGTCCCCGACCAGCGGCACCGAGACGCCGAACTTCAAAAGCCGTTCCTTGATATGCGGCACGGCAGCTGCCGCCTCATCGCGGTCGACGGTGATGCGCACGAGTTCGGAACCGGCCGCTGTCAAGGCCGCCACCTGGCGCGCGGTGCCTTCCACATCGGCCGTGTCGGTATTGGTCATCGACTGCACGACGATCGGCGCGCCGCCGCCCACCATGACGCCGCCGACATCGACAGCGACGGATTTGTGACGTGCCGACAATGCCATTCGTTACTGCTCCGGGCTCGAAATTCCTCAACCTAATATAGTACGTCTATCGTGCCGCAGCGACATACCTGTTCGTGTGCTTTGGCATCGGCCAAATTGCACGAGAAAGTGGTCAATTAACCCGACAAACCGTAAAATTTTCATGTCCAACGGAGGTGGAGCAGGTCTTGCCCCGACCAGCCGTTCGAGATTGCCTGACTGGTTCAAGGCTTATTGCCCGGCCGCGGAGTCTGGATCGCAGACATCGCACGCTGCAGCGCTTCTTCGGTCGCGGGTAACATCAGCGTGCCCTGTTCACCAGCATTAAACCAGCCGCGACCAGTACCACCGCAGCCGCAAAAGCCGGCGTCAGCGGTTCATCTAGCACCAGATGGCCGGCAGCAACACCGAACAAAGGCGTGAGAAATGTGAAGGCTGAAAGGCGGCTCGCCGAAAAGCGCGCGATCAGCGCAAACCAGACCACGAACGTCACGCTCACCACCCACACAGTTTGATAAGCAAGCGACCCGAGCGCCAGCGGCGAGGGCATTTGTGTGATGCGTTCGCCGATGGCGAGCGCCGCCACGGCCATGATCGGCGCCGACACGACGAGTTGATAGAGCATCACTTTTTCTGCCGAAACCCGTGTCAGCGGACTGGCCTTAATGATCAGCGTCGTTGCCGCCCAAAACAATGCAGCACCGACCATCATCACATCGCCGATGAGTTGCCGTGGATCCATCGCAGGCGTTGGTACGCCAAAGGCAATCAACATTCCGGCGAACGACAGGCCTAATCCCAACCATTGCGGCACGGCGAAACGATCGGCGGGCAAGACAATTCGCGCACCGAGCACCACAAAAAACGGCGCAAGATAGATGAACAGCACCGCACGCGTCGCGGTGGTGTAGAGCAGGCCCTGATAGATCAAGATGAACTCGATAGCAAAAAGAAAGCCGGCTGCGAGCCCGAACCAGAGCGTGCCGTCGCGGTTGAGCAATGCCATGCCACGCAGCCGGCACCATGCGGCAATCAACAACGCGGCGACGGCCGAACGGACGGCCGCTTGCGTCAGTGGAGGGATGTCGTGGATCGCGAGCTTTGTCGCAACCTGATTGAATCCCCAGGACAGGCACAGCACAACCACGATGGCTGCCGCGACCGCGTCGAGCGGACGCGTGGTCGATGTGTAAGCGGGGTCGGACAACGCCAATCCGCCTCACGTCATCTTGCAATGCGCGCAGATGCCGGAGATTTCTATCACCGGCGTCTTCGGTACAAAGCCTGCGGCGCGCGACGCATTTTTGATCGTGTCGGCCACGGCGGCGGAGGCCGCCTCCCCGACAGCGCCGCACTTCTCGCAAATCAGGAATACGACCGGATCATTGCCCTCGTGATTGTGCACGCAGGCGATGAAGGCGTTGCGGCTCTCGATACGATGTACGAGTTCCTGCTCGCGCAGAAAATCGAGAGCGCGATAAACCGTAATTGGCGCTGGCCGCGCGCCGCGTACCGCCAGCCGATCGATGAGCTCATAGGCACCGAGCGGCTGATGGCTCGCTAACAGCGCCTCCAGCACGCGGCGGCGCATCGGCGTGAGCCGCTCCCTGCGCGCAGCGCAGATCGCTTCGGCATGAGCGATGGCGTCGCTCGCGCACCGCTCATGATCATGATCCGGCTTGGGAAATATCGCGTGCGCGTGTGATTTTCTGGTCAAGGAAGTTCCGCCTTCAGACGCAAGTCTAACGTCAAACCCCTCGAATCCCTAAGAGATGAACATATATATTGCACTGCAACAACAATAGGGGCAGGTTCCGCCCGCAATTTCGTGACCCGCCCGCACCCCTGCTCGGCGACCCAAGCGATGAGGACTGCAATGCTCAAAGGCAAGACTGCGCTCGTCACCGGCTCGACCTCAGGCATCGGCCTGGCCATCGCCCGCGCGCTCGCGCAGGAAGGCGCCAATATCATGCTCAATGGTTTTGGCGACAAAGCCGACATCGAAAACATCCGCAGCGGCATTGAGAGGGATTTTGGCGTCAAGGCACGCTATTCGGCCGCCGACATGACCAAGCCGGCGGAAATCGCCGACATGGTCCGCTCGGCCGAAAAGGAATTCGGCACGCTCGATGTACTGGTCAACAACGCCGGCATCCAGCACGTCGCGAATATCGAAGATTTCCCGATCGAGAAATGGGACGCGATCATCGCGATCAATCTGTCGTCCTCGTTCCACACGATCCGGGCCGCCGTGCCCGGCATGAAGAAGCGAGGATGGGGCCGCATAATCAATATTGCTTCAGCCCATGGGCTGGTGGCCAGCACGCAGAAGGTCGCCTATGTGGCGGCGAAGCACGGCCTCGTTGGTCTCACCAAGGTGGTCGCAATGGAAACCGCCAACGCAGGCGTGACTTGCAATGCGATCTGCCCAGGCTGGGTGCTTACGCCGCTGGTGCAACAGCAGATCGACGCACGGGCGAAAGCTTCCGGCAAAAGCGTGCACGACGAGGAAATCGCGCTGCTGTCGGAGAAGCAGCCGATGCATCAGTTCACTAAACCGGAAAGCATCGGCGCACTTACCGTGTTCCTGTGCAGCGACAGTGCGGCAACTGTCACCGGTTCGGCCTATTCGATCGACGGCGGCTGGGTCGCGCAGTGAAAAGCCACAGACGATCATTCTTCGAGGACCGCCTGCGGCGGCCACTAGGGAATGACGGCGAGAGACTTTTCCAATGATCGAATTTCTCTCGCGCGCTTTTGGCGGCGACAAGCCTGAAAAACCGAAAGCGGGTAAACGCATCAATCTCGCTTTGCAGGGCGGCGGCGCGCTTGGCGCATTTACCTGGGGAGTTCTCGACCATCTGCTCGAGGATGGGCGGCTAACGATTGAAGGCATTTCCGGCGCATCTGCTGGCGCAGTCAACGCGATCCTGCTGGCGGACGGACTTGCGCGTGGCGGGCCAGACGAAGCGCGTAAGCGCCTCGCCGAATTTTGGCGCGCAGCGAGCATTGGCGGCAATCTGCCCGATGTGCAGCGACGCGCGCTCGACCGTCTATTTTCATTCTGGCCGATCGAGGACACCCCGATGGGCCTGTGGATGCAGGCGCTGGCCCGGTATATGTCGCCTTATGACTTTAACCCGCTCAACATCAATCCGCTGAAGGATCTGGTCGGACGTTTTGTCGATTTTGACGCCGTGCGGGCCTGCAAGGACCTGCAACTGTTCGTATCCGCGACCAATGTGAAGACCGGAGAGCTCCACGTATTCAAGCGTGAGGAAATGACCGCGGACATGATTGTCGCCTCGGCATGCCTGCCGAATCTTTTCCGTGCGGTGGAGATCGAGGGCGAGCCCTATTGGGATGGCGGCTATGTGGGCAATCCCGCGCTCTATCCACTGGTTGGCGCCACTCAGACCGAAAATTTGCTTCTGGTCCAGATCAATCCGCTGCAACGTAAGCAATTGCCCAAGACGCAGAGCGAGATCATCGCGCGGATAAACGAAATCACATTCAATTCTTCGCTGATGTCAGAATTGCGCGGAATCACTTTCGTGGGCAAGCTGATCGACGAGGGCAAGTTGCCGCGTGGCATCGGCGCGGGGAAATATCGGCGCATCAACGTGCACCGCGTCGCGCTCACCGGTGCGGCACAAACCCTGGACACAGCCAGCCGGCTCAACACCGACTATGATTTCTTCGAAATGCTGCACACTAACGGCCGGCGCGCCGCGCGCCGTTTCCTCGACGCGCACTACGACGACATCGGCGTGCGCTCGACCGTCGATTTCGAAGCCGCGCCGGGAGTGGCAAGCGCGTGATATAGTCGCACGCATGACTGAACTTACCGCGGAAATCGGCCAGACAGTGCTCGATATCGTCGTCGCCGATATCACTACTCTCAACGTCGATGCGATCGTGAATGCCGCCAATCGCACCCTGCTGGGTGGTGGTGGCGTTGACGGCGCCATTCATCGCGCAGCGGGGCCAGAATTGCTGGCTGAATGCGAGACGCTCGGTGGCTGCGCGACCGGCCATGCCAAGATGACGCGCGGTTATCGGCTGAAGGCCAGGCACGTGATCCATGCAGTCGGACCGGTTTGGGGTGGTGGCGACAGGAACGAAGAAGCGCTTCTGGCGAGTTGCTATCGTGCCGCGCTCGATCTCGCGGCAGACAATGCGCTGATCTCGATCGCCTATCCTGCAATTTCAACCGGGGTCTATCGCTTTCCGGCAGATCTCGCCGCGCGCATCGCGGTTGGCACCGTGGCGGCCGAAATCGCCGCACAGCCGCGCGGTGTCGCGCGCGTGACCTTCTGCTGTTTCTCGCCCGAAATCGCCGCACATCACAAGGATGCATTCGCGGAGTTGGGTCTTGCCTAAGTGGCTGTCGGCTGGCGGAAATGAGCGATCTGGTTGCAAGTACAGTCACTAAACCTTCGGTTCTACATCCAGCCGCACGATCCAGTTCTCAAGCCCGGATTTCACCGCCGGGTAGATTTTCAAGACGTCCGGATCGTGCCCGGGCACGACGTGATGCCGCGAGCTCGCGAGTTTCTTCAGCGTCTTATAGCCCTCGAGCGTGTCGCCAACGCTGTAGGTGATCGGAAAAACACGGCCTTCATCGAGATGCGAATAGAGGTGGCAACAATCCGATGCGATCACCACCATGCCGCGCCTGGTATTGACGCGCACGCATTGCAATCCTTTCGAGTGGCCACCGATCTTGTGCACCGTGATACCGGGCGCGAGCTCCTCAACCCCATCATGAAATTCGACGCGATAGGCGAAAACTTTTCGTACCATCGCCAGTACGTCACTTTCACTGAACGGGATTCGCAGCGTCTGATGGCACATGCAGCGGCCAGTGGCATACGCCATCTCGGTGTCCTGAATGTGATAGCGCGCGTTGGGAAACAGATCGTAGTTGCCGGCGTGATCCCAGTGCATGTGGGTAGCGATCACGTGATCGACCTTGTCCGGTTGCACACCGAGAGCCATGAGGCCCGCGCCCACCGGATGAATGATCGTGCGGCTGCGCTCCTTGGCGGCCGCCTCATCGAAGCCCGTGTCGCACACAAACGTGCCGTGCGGGCCTTTGATGACCCAGACGTAATAGGCAATCGATGTCATCTCGTCATGCGGGTCGCCAAAGATGTAATTCTCAGATCGCCTTCGCGTGTGGGTCGCATAGCAGACCGCATAGACCTCGTGAATGTCGTTGTTCATGTTTTCGTGCCTACGGTGACACCGGCTCGCTTCTCGATCATTTTGACGATGGCGGTGAAATCACTGTCCCCGCCGAATTCCGTGTTAGTCGTTTCCCATTGATCGAGCACAGCACTCATTACAGAATTCGGAACATTCAAGCGCTTCGCTTCCTCGACGCACAGCCGAACGTCCTTGAGCATCAACGCGGTGGCGAAGCCGTAGTTGAACGTACGCGGCAACACCGCCTGCGGAAACTTCCCGTCAGATGCAGTGGTGCGACCGGAACCGGCATTGATGACCTCGATCATCACCGCCGGATCGAGTCCCGCCTTCACGCCCATTGCTACCGCTTCTGAGGTTGCCGCCATCGCCGTGGCCGAGAGGAAGTTGTTGGCGAGTTTCATGGTCTGCGCCATGCCGGGCTTCTCGCCAATGATGAAGACTTTGCCGAACACTGCGAGCGCGTCCTTCACCAGATCTATCTCGGTCTTTGGTCCTGAGACCATAACCGCCAGCGTGCCCTTGTTCGCGCCACCTACCCCGCCGCTGACCGGAGAGTCGATCTGCACAATATTTTTTTTCGCCAGCGCCGCCGCGATCTTTGCCGCAACGTTCGAGCCGGTGGTGGACAAATCGATGAAGCGCTTGATGCGCTTGCCGTGAATGACGCCTCCCTCGCCGGTCGCAACCTTTTCGGAGATTTGCAACGACGGCAGACTTGCCATCACCGTTTCGACGCGGTCGGCGACGTCGGCTGGCGAGGATGCAAGCTGCGCACCGAGCGCTACCAATGGCGCAACTGCGTCATTGCGCGTGTCGTAGATGACGAGCTTGTGCCCGGCCTCGATCAGCCGGCGTGCCATCGGCTGTCCCATATTGCCGAGTCCGATGAAGCCGATGTCCATGGATTGAGTTCCTGTGACGCGCAGTATCGGGGTCGCGACTTTGCCCGACGCAAATGCGCGCGTCACCCGCGCGCTATGCGCACGGCAGATCTGCCAAAATGACATATTGTGCATATTATAAGCTTGCTTACTATTGTCTTGTTCAACCGAGAACCGGGCCATGCCCCCACAACCGATCAAACGAGAATTCGCATTTACTATCATGGACGTAGCGCGTCTGCTGAAAACCTATGCGGACCAGCGGGCGCGCCAGTTCGGCATCTCGCGGGCGCAATGGGCGGTGCTGATCCGCATCGACCGCAGTGAGGGCCTCAAGCAGACGGAGCTGGCGGACATGCTCGACCTACAGCCGATCACGCTGACGCGTCTGCTCGACCGGTTGGCGGAAAACGGCCTCATTGAGCGCCGTTCCGATCCGAACGACCGGCGCGCCAACCGGTTGTACCTGATGCCGGCAGCAAAGCCCTTGCTCGACCGGCTGTCGGATCTCGGCGCCGACATGATGGAGATCGTGCTCGACGGCCTTTCGGCAACATCGATCGAGCGCATGCTCAAAGAGCTTAGCGCCGTGAAGGACAACCTGCGCTCGACAATCGCTCGCAATGCAAATCAACAACAAGCCGCAACCGGATAAGTCATGAGTGAGAAAGCTTTGAAGATCGTACCGGCACCCGAGGCCAAGACGTCCCCCGATTCGAAACCCGGTACACCAGCGGCTGCTGGCCTGTTCGCGCGCATCGGCCGCAAGCGCCTGCGCATGATACTGCTCGTCGCACTTCCGGCCTTCGCGGTCGTGATGGGGCTCGGCATTTATCTCACGGGCGGACGATATATTTCGACCGACAATGCATATGTCGGTGCTCAGAAAGTCCTGATCACACCGGACATCTCTGGCAAGATCACGCATGTCGCCATCCGCGAAGGCCAACACGTCAATCCAGGCGAGGAGCTATTCTCGCTCGATAGAGAACCTTTGGCACTCGCATTGCAGCAGGCAAAGGCCAAGCTCGACACCGCTCGTAGCAACTTCGACAAGCTCAAGACCAATTTAAAATCACTGGAGACGCTTACCGACCTCGCCAAGAAAAACGTCGATCTCAAGCAGCGCGATGTCGACCGCAAGACCAAACTGGTGAGTTCGCAGGCCGGCTCGCAGGCGGACCTCGACACCGCCATGGCGGCTGTCGTCGCCGCGCAATTGCAGGCAGAGTATGCCGCCCAGCAGCACGATACGACACTGAATCAATTGCTCGGTAATCCTGATCTTCCGCTGGCGCAATTTCCCGAATACGCACAAGCCAAGGCGGTACTCGACAACGCGCAGCGCGATTATGACCATACGATCGTGCGTGCGCCGATGTCGGGCACCGCCACGCAGGTCGACAACATCCAGCTCGGCCGCTTCGTCGCCGCCGGCACACCGGTGCTGAGCGTCATCGACGACCAGACGCCGTGGGTCGACGCCAATCCCAAAGAAACTGACATCACTTATTTGCGCGTGGGGCAAAAGGCGATGCTCGACATCGATAGTTTCCCCGACCGTACCTTCACTGGCACCGTGATAGCGGTGAGCCCCGGTACCGGTGCGCAATTCTCGATCCTGCCGCCGCAAAACGCGACCGGCAATTGGGTGAAAGTGGTGCAGCGCGTTCCGGTGCGGATCGCCTTTGACAAGAGTGAAGACACGCGTCTGCTGCGTTCCGGCATGAGTGTGAACGTCGAGATCGACACAGGCCACAGTCGTCTGCCGTTCGGGCCTGCGCAGGCAAAAGAAGCAAAATGACCGCGCGCTTCGCATCGATGGATCCGAAGCTGCGGCGCATTCTGATCACGGTCTGCACCATGACCGCCACGGTCATGCAGGCGCTCGACACCACCATCGCCAATGTCGCCTTACCCTACATGCAGGGTTCGCTATCCGCCTCGCTCGACCAGATCAATTGGGTGCTAACGTCTTACATCGTTGCTGCCGCAATCATGACTGCACCGATCGGCTGGTTGTCGGATCGCTTCGGGCGCAAGAAGCTCTTCATCATCTGCGTCGCTGGCTTTACCGTCGCGTCGTTCCTGTGTGCGCTGGCGCAGAATATCGAGCAAATGGTGCTGTTTCGGCTGCTGCAGGGCATGGCCGGCGCCGCGCTTGTGCCATTGTCGCAATCCGTGCTGCTCGATACCTATTCGGCAGAGGAACGCGGGCAAGCGATGGCGATCTGGGGCGTTGGCGTGATGTTGGGGCCGATCATGGGCCCGACATTGGGCGCCTGGCTCACCGACAATTACTCATGGCATTGGGTATTCCTCATCAATCTGCCGATCGGCGTCATCACCGTGCTCGGGATGACGCTCTTTATGGACGAGACCAAACGCCAGGAACATCTGCGCTTCGACTGGTTCGGCTTTGCCGCGCTCGCCGTCGGCATCGGATCGCTCCAATTATTGCTTGATCGCGGCGAACAGGTCGGCTGGTTCGGTTCCAACGAAATCTGGATCGAGGCGATCGTCTCGGCGGCCGGCTTCTACTATTTCTTCGCGCATTCCCTGACCGCAAAAGAGCCTTTCGTCCGCTTCGAAATGTTCAAGGACCGCAATTTCGTCAGCGGCTGTATTTTCATGGTGGTGATTGGCGTGGTGCTGTTCGGTACCATGGCGCTGGTCACGCCGTTCATGCAGAATCTGCTCGGCTATCCGATTCAGACCGCCGGTTATTTGCTCGGCTCACGCGGCGTCGGCACACTTCTCACCATGATGGCTGCGCCTCGGCTGATGCAAATGGTGCAGCCGCGCTACCTGATCCTGTGCGGCCTGCTGCTTGCCGGC
Source organism: uncultured Alphaproteobacteria bacterium (assembly GCA_963742345.1). Lineage (GTDB taxonomy): Bacteria > Pseudomonadota > Alphaproteobacteria > Rhizobiales > Xanthobacteraceae > Pseudolabrys. The sequence goes on along the minus strand of CAVULO010000006.1, from coordinate 127,919 downwards.
AGCACACTCTATTACATGACCGGCTTTTCGCTTGACGTAACGAAGACGACGATTGTCGTTACCAGCATCGTACAGGGCATCGGTCTGGGCTTGCTGTTCGTGCCGATCTCCACGGTCGCGTTCGCCACGTTGCCGGGCCATTTGCGCACGGGAGCCACCGCGATCACCACGCTGGCGCGTAATATCGGCTCTTCAATTGGCATATCCATGGTCATCGCCAACCTGACCAGCAAGACCACCGAGATGCACGCGCGGCTGACCGAACAGGTGACGCCGTTCAATAACGCGCTCCAAATGCCGGACGTAGCCGGGAACTCTGGATGTGCATACCGATTCGGGCCGCGCTCTGCTCGATATGATTGTCACACAGCAGGCAGCGATGCTCGCCTATCTCAACGACTTCAAGCTGCTGATGATCCTGACGCTGGCGGTGATCCCGCTTGTGATGATCATCGGCACCGTGCGCCGGGCACCCGGCGCGAAGCCGGAAACCGTAGCGGTCGACTGACTATTATTTCGCGGAAAACTCCCTGCGCACCAGTTCTGTGTGCTCTCCGAGCGCGGGTACCGCGCCGTAGCGGCGCATGGTGCCGTCGTGAACCGCGGTCGGCGCCGGCATGCTGGCCGGACCGGTCGGCGTGTCGATCGCGATCCGCCTCAGATGCGGATGTCGCGCCAGCAAATCCAGATCGTTGATACGGCCGAAGGCGATATCGTTGCGCGCGAGTTTCTCCACCAGCGGCGCGACATCCATAGACGCGAAGGCGGCGGCGACGCGGCCGTCGGTCTCAACGCGACGTTTCATGCGTTCGACATTGGTGGCGAAATTCGGATTGGCGGCGAGTGCCCTGTCGTCCAGCACGTGCTCGGCAAGGATGCGCCATTCGCGATCGTTCTGGATCGAGATCAGCACGTCGGCGCCGTCGCGGGTTTTGAACGCGCCATAAGGCGAGATCGACGTGTGCGCCAGCCCTATGCGTTTGGGTGTGTCACCGCCTTCGTGCTGCAGCAGCGGTACGGCCATCCAATCCGCCATGGCATCAAACATCGAGATCGCGATTACCGCGCCCTCGCCGGTGCGGTTGCGCGCCAGCAGTGTTTCCAGGATCGCCTCGTAGGCATTCATGCCGGCAGCTATGTCGACGACCGAGACGCCGGCGCGCGCCGGCGCTTCCGGGCCGCCGGTGATCGACGCGAGCCCCGACTCGGCCTGGATCAGCATGTCGTAAGCCTTGCGCTGCGCATAAGGCCCGCTCTCGCCATAACCTGAGATCGAACAACAGATCAGCCGCGGATAATCGTGGCGCAGACGCTCGAATGGGAAGCCGAGCCTGGCGAGCGCACCAGGTTTCAGGTTCTGCACGAACACGTCGGCTTTCGCGAGCATGGCTTCGAGCAGCGCCTTGTCATCGGGCCTGGCGAGATCGAGCACCACCGACTGTTTGCCGCGATTGAGCCAGACGAAATAGGCGCTCTCGCCATGCACCAGTCCGTCATAGCGGCGGGCGAAGTCGCCCTCCGGCCGCTCCACCTTGATCACGCGCGCGCCCGCATCCGCCAGCCGGCAGGTACATTGTGGTGCCGCCACCGCTTGCTCGACCGAGACAACCAGAACGCCTTCGAGCGGCAGCGTCATCTCAATACGACCGCGGCAGGCCGAGCACGTGTTCGGCGAGATACGAAAGGATCATGTTGGTGGAAATCGGCGCGACCTGATAGAGCCGGGTTTCGCGGAATTTGCGCTCAACATCATATTCTTCGGCAAAGCCAAAGCCGCCGTGGGTCTGCACGCACATGTCGGCAGCCGCCCATGACGCATCGGCCGCCAGAAGCTTGGCCATATTGGCTTCAGCCCCGATATCCTCGCCCGCTTCGTATTTGCGCGCGGCCTCGTGCACCATCAATTCGGCGGCACGCATCTGCGCATAGGCGCGCGCGATCGGGAATTGTACGCCCTGATTCTGCCCAATCGGCCGTCCGAACAGTTCGCGATCCTTGGCATATTGCGTCGCCTTGGCGATGAACCATTTCGCATCGCCGATGCATTCGGCCGCAATCAGAATGCGCTCGGCATTCATGCCCGAAAGAATATAGCGAAAACCCTGATCTTCCTCGCCGATCAGATTCTCCGCAGGCACGCGCAGATCGTCGAAAAAAATCTGCGTCGTGGCATGATTCATCATGGTGCGGATCGGATTGATGGCGATGTTGGCCCCCTGCGCGAGCCGCATGTCCACCAAAAATACAGACAAACCATCGGTGCGCTTCTTGGCTTGCTCCTTTGGTGTGGTACGCGCGAGCAGAGAGCATCAAATCGGAATGTTCGGCGCGCGACGTCCAGATCTTCTGGCCATTGATGACGTAGTGATCGTTGCCTTCGCGCCGCGCCGTGGTGCGCAGGGAAAGGGTGTCGGTGCCCGACGTCGGTTCGGTAACGCCAAAAGCCTGCAGGCGAAGTTCGCCAGTAGCGATCAACGGCAGATAGCGTTCCTTCTGCGCCTTGCTGCCGTGGCGCAGGATTGTGCCCATGATGTACATCTGCGCATGGCAGGCGGCGCCATTACCGCCGGAGGCGTGCACCTCCTCCAGAATTGCGGCGGCCGCTCCGAGGGTGAGCCCACTACCTCCGTACTCCTCCGGGATCAGCGCCGCGAGATAGCCGGCCTTTGTGAGTGCGGCGACGAATTCGGTTGGATAGGTGCGTTCGCGATCCAGCGCGCGCCAATACTCTCCCGGAAACTTGACGCACAGCGCGCGCACGCCGGCCCGAACATCGGCAAATTCGTCAGGCTCGGTGCTGCGCTTTTTCATGGGCCCACTCTATGCAGCCGGCAGCCCCTGACAAGTGCGGCTAGATCGGATCCCAATTGAATACGTCTTCGGAGCGCTCCAACGGCGTAAACGAGGATACGAAGGCTTTTTTTAGCTCGGTTGCAAGTGTTTCCGGCGTCCAGCCGTCGGCGCGATGGATGGTCTGGATAGGCCGCGGCTGGTTGAACAGATAAATCTCATTGTTGCGGACCGAAAAGATTTGCCCGGTGATATCCGTCGCCGCATCGGAACACAGATAGACCGCAAGCGGCGCGATCTTCTCAGGTGTCATGCGCTGGAAGGCCTCGATGCGGCGTTTGTCCTGGTCCGATTGTGCCGGTATCGACTCAATCATGCGTGTGAATGCAAAGGGTGCGATGCAATTCGAGCGCACGTTGAAGCGTGCCATATCGAGTGCGATGCCGCGCGACAGGCCCATGATACCGAGCTTTGCCGCCATGTAATTGGCCTGACCGAAATTGCCGACCAGGCCGGAGGTCGATGTCATGTACACGAAAGCGCCAGAGCCTTGCTCGCGGAAAAGCGGGGCGACGGCGCGGCTCATATTGAACGAGCCGTGCAGATGCACGGCGATCACATCAGACCAATCCGACCAGCTCATCTTGTGGAAGATCACGTCGCGAAGAATGCCGGCATTGTTGACCAGAATGTCGACGCGGCCATAGGCGTCGAGCGCGGCCTTGACGATAGTTTCTGCGTTTTTCGGCTCGGTGATCGAGAGCGTGGAAGCAATCGCCTCACCGCCGGCCTTTTTTATGGCGTCGAGAGTGTCCTGCGCCGGACCGCTGTCGCTGCCCGCGCCTTGCAAACTGGCGCCGATATCGCAAACCATCACGCGCGCGCCTTCCTTGGCGAGCAGGAGCGCGATGCCGCGACCGATCCCGCGCCCCGCGCCAGTGACGATGGCAACTTTCCCTTTCACAATATCTGGCATTCGATGTACCGCCCGCGAAACTATCGTTCCGCTCGCCCCCGCGAAAGTTGTCGTTAGCTTTTGCCCCACACCTCGCCGGCAATTTCGATGATCATGCGCAGCTTCGCCCATTGCTCGTCCTCGGCCAGCGCATTGCCCTCTTCGGTCGAGGCAAAGCCGCATTGCGGCGACAGACACAATTGTTCAAGCGAAACGAACTTGGCGGCTTGGTCAATACGGCGCTTGACTTCGTCCTTGGACTCGAGCTCGTCCGCTCTTCGTCGTAACGAGACCGAGCACGGCGGTTCTATTTTTCGGGAGCATCCGCAGCGGTTCGAAGCCGCCGGCACGTTCGCTGTCGTATTCCATGAAAAAGCCATGCACCTTGATTCTGTTAAACAGAACCTCCTGCACGGCTTCGTAGCCTCCGCTCCCCATGTAGGTCGATTTATAGTTGCCACGACACATGTGCATCGTGATGGTCATGTCGGATGGAATGTCCGACATCGCCGTATTGATAAGGTCGCCGTAGAGTTCACCGAGCTGCTCCGGATCATCCCCACGGTCTTTCATTGATTGGCGGTATTTCGGGTCGCACAGCATGGCGATGAAGACTTCGTCGAGCTGGAGATAGCGGCACCCCGCATCGGCGAAAGCACGCACGGCTTTTTTATAAGCTTGGCCGAGATCGTCGAAGAATGCATCAAGCTTTGGATAGACCTTTCTGTCGATCGGCGTTGGCACGGGGCGCCCATAAGCGGCCGACGGCGATGGAATTGTGATCTTCGGCATGCGCCTGGTGTGCGCCGCGACGAACTTGAAATGCTCGATCATTGGGTGGTTGGAAAAGCCGAGCTTGCCGGTGACCTTGAGGCCTTCGTTGCGTGTCGTTATGCCCGTAAAGGGGATACCGGTATCCATCACATGCTTTTCAATACCGTCGAGACCCCAGAGAAAATCGAGATGCCACCAGGAGCGACGGAATTCGCCATCGGTGATCGATTGCAGGCCGACATCCTCCTGCTTCTTGATGACGCGCTCGATCTCGCGGTCCTCGATTTCCTTCAGTTGCGTGGGCGCAATTTCGCCCTTGGTACGCTGCTCGCGTGCTTTTTTCAGCGCGCCGGGGCGCAACAGGCTCCCGACATGGTCGGCGCGAAACGGCGGTTTTGTGCGTTGTGACATTGTCCCTCCCATTCGTTCGCTCCCGCGAAAGCAACCGCGGGAATGAGCGATCTACATAACTCTAGCTCCAAACCTCTTCGGCAAGCTCAACAATCATCCGCAATTTCGCCCATTGCTCATCTTCGGCGAGAATATTGCCCTCTTCGGTGGAAGCGAAGCCGCATTGCGGCGAAAGACAGAGCTGCTCGTGCGGAACAAACTTCGCGGCCCGATCGATACGGCGTTTGATGTCGTCTTTCAATTCCAGACGGCCCGATTTTGTTGTCACCAGTCCCAGTACGACGGTCTTGCCTCTCGGCACGAAACGCAGCGGCTCAAAGCCGCCGGCGCGATCACTGTCGTATTCCATGAAGTAGCCATGCACGTTGATCGTATTGAACAGAATCTCCGCTACCGGCTCGTATCCCCCCGACGCAACAAAGGTTGATTGGAAATTGCCGCGGCACAAATGCATCGCGATGGTCATGTCGGGCGGAATATCGGAGATAGCGGCATTGATCATGCCTGCATAGATCGTCGGCAGCTTTTCCGGATCGTCGCCGCGGTTGGCGACTTGTGCACGCAACTTCGGATCGCAAAGATAGGTGAAATTGACCTCATCGAGCTGTAGATAGCGGCAGCCCGCATCGGCGAAGGCGCGCACGGCCGTGCGATAAGTCTGGCCAAGATCGCGATAGAAATCGCTCATGTCTGGATAGACCGACTCCGGCACGGCGTCGCGGCCGTAGCGGAAATGCAGCGACGACGGCGAAGGGATCGTCATTTTCGGCGTGACGCGGGTGTGTTCTTTGACGAACCTGAAATGTTCCAGCATTGGATGGCCGGAAAACGGGCCGAGCTTGCCGATGACCCGCAGCATCATTGGCTTGGGATTTGGGCCCTCGAACTTGATCTTGCGCTCCCCCAGATAGGCTTCGACGCCGTCGAGGGCCCCGAGAAAATCGTAATTCCAGAACGCGCGGCGGAATTCGCCGTCGGTAACGGCCTTCAGCCCGATCTCTTCCTGCTTCCTGATGATCTTCTCGATCTCGCGGTCTTCCGTCGCTTTCAGCGCGCCAGCCGAAATCTCCCCGCGCTCGCGTTTCGCGCGCAACTCTTTCAGCGGCGCGGTGCGCAACAGGCTGCCAACGTGATCGGCGCGGAACGGAGGCGTGGTGCGTTGAGTCATTCGGCTTTTACCGCCCGTCTCCGCAAAAGCGCGAGACGCGGCGCCAGACTACGCTGGATTCCCGCTTGCGCGGGGATGAGTGGCTTTTGCTAGTTCTTCCCCCACACTTCCTCCGCCAAGTCCACGATCATCCGCAGTTTCGCCCACTGTTCCTCCTCGGCCAGCACGTTGCCTTCTTCTGTCGAGGCAAAGCCGCATTGCGGCGACAAACATAGCTGATCAAGCGCGACATATTTGGTGGCTTCATCAATGCGCCGCTTGATGTCGTCCTTTGGCTCCAGCCGCCCGCTCTTTGACGTGACGAGGCCCAGTACCACCCGTTTGTCGCCCTTGAGATGGCGCAGCGGCTCGAAACCGCCGGCACGGTCGGTATCGAATTCCAGAAAATATCCGTCGATATTGACCTTGCCGAACAATTCCTCGGCAACGAACTCGTAGCCCCCGGACGCGATAAAGGTAGAGCGGAAATTGCCGCGGCAGGAATGCATGGTGATCGTCATGTCCGCAGGCTTGGCTTCCAGCGCCTTGTTGGTCATGCGCGTGTAGTGCGGCGGCAACTTATCCGGATCGTCGCCGCGCTTGCGCGAGCCATCGCGCTGTTTCGGATCGCAGATCATCGACCAGGCCGTGTCGTCGAGCTGCAGATAACGGCAACCTGCATCGTAAAAAGCGCGAATTGCCTTTTGATAGGCGATCGCCACATCGTCGAAATAGGCGTTGAGGTCGGGATAGACCTCTTTGCTGATCGACTGCCGGCCTTGACGGAAGTGGAACGTCGAGGGCGCAGGAATGGTCATCTTCGGCGTGGCTTTGGTGTGCGCCTTCAGGAACTTGAAGTGTTCGATGTGTGGATGATTGGAAAACCCGATCTTGCCGACAACCCGCAAGCCTTCCGCCTTGGTGTCCACGCCAGCGAAGTGGATGCCTTCGTCGGTCTGGTAAATTTCGACGCCATCGAGGCCCTTGTAGAAATCGAAATGCCACCAAGAGCGGCGCAATTCACCGTCGGTGGCAAGCCTGAGGCCGATCTCCTCTTGCTTCTTGATGACTTTCTCAATCTCGCGATCTTCGACTGCTTTTAGCGCTCCGGCGGAGATCTCACCCTTGGCCTCCTTAGCGCGCGCCTCCTTGAGCGCCGACGGGCGCAACAAGCTGCCGACATGGTCGGCGCGAAATGGCGGTGTGGTGCGTTGTGACATTGGTTTTATTCTCCGGACTTGTCATGGCCGGGCTTGTCCCGGCGGTCTCGCTAGGGAGCCCAGTGCTTTCTAAGCGGATCACCGGGTCGCGGCGCTGCGTGCCGAACCAGCGATGACAGCAAAAACGCTGTCACTTGCCCCACACCTCATCCGCTAACTCTACGATCATGCGCAGCTTGGCCCATTGCTCGTCCTCGGCCAGCACATTGCCTTCTTCGGTCGAGGCAAAGCCGCATTGGGGCGACAAGCCGAGCTGATCGAGCGCAACGTATTTGGTCGCTTCTTCGATTCTTTTCCTGATATCGGCGCGCGGTTCCAGCCGGCCGGACTTCGAGGTGACGAGCCCGAGCACGACGATCTTGTTGCCCTTTGGCAAAAACCGAAGCGGCTCGAAACCGCCGGCACGATCGGTGTCGTATTCGAGGAAATATCCGTCGTAGTTGCATTTGCCGAGGAGATTCTGCGCCACCGGCTCGTAGCCACCCGACGAAATAAAGGTCGAACGGAAGTTGCCGCGACAGACGTGGGTGGTGATCGTCATGTCGGCGGGTTTGGCCTCCAGCGCCTTATTGATGCAGCGCGTGTAGGTCTCTTGCAGATGATCCACGTCGAGGCCACGGTCGCGCGCCTTCTTCAACTCCTCCTGCGAGCAGAGATAAGCCCAGGCTGTGTCGTCGAATTGCAAGTAGCGACAGCCGGCGTCGTAGAGCGCCTTGATGGCCTTCTGATAGGCCATGGCAAGATCGTCGAAGATAGCGTCGCGATCGGGGTATGCGGACTTCGCCACCGCGCCGGGCTCAAGCCTGAAATGCATCACGCTCGGCGCCGGAATCGTCATCTTCGGCGTGACCTTGGTATGCGCTTTCAGAAACTTGAAGTGCTCCAGCATCGGGTGGTTTGAAAAACCGATCTTGCCGGTGACCTTGATGCTACGCGGCTTGGTCTGCACGCCCTGAAACTGAATACCGTGGTCGAGCTCGTAGATATCAACGCCATCGAGCATGCCGAAGAAATCGAAGTGCCACCAAGAACGACGGAATTCGCCGTCGGTCGCGAGCTTGAGTCCGATCTCTTCCTGCTTCCTGATGATCTTCTCGATCTCGCGGTCTTCAATTTCTTGCAACTGAGCCGCGCTAATCGCACCCTGCTCGCGCTTTGCGCGCGCATCCTTGACCGGCGCGGTGCGCAGGATGCTGCCGACATGATCGGCGCGAAATGGTGGCTTTGTTCTTTGCATATCGTCCTCCGCGAGTGGCCCGCGTTTACCGGCAGGTCTTAATTACTTGGAGCCATAGCACGGCCGGCACCGTGCCGTCCTGCGGCGGCTTCGCATGCGTAGCGGGCCGTTTCAAGCGTCCCGCCGAAGGAAAAATAGTGGGGTGCCACGTCGCCCAAACCGCTTGCCGCCGAGAGCGTGTCGACAATTCGATCAGGCCCGACATTGCCGACCAGACCACTGGCGACACCCGATACCAACCCGCGCAACGATGCGGCGACGCCGCAGCGCCTCGCGTACCTGAGTAACGCTGGCACGCTGGACGGACCGGCCATACCGATTTTCACCGGCTTGCTGATACCGCAGGCGCGCAATTGCTTGAGCCAAGTCAGGATGTTTTCTGGAGAAAATGAAAACTGGCTGACGATGTGGACGCGCAACCCTTGCGCGGTAGCGGCAGCGATCTTTTCATCGAGCGCGGATTCCAGACGTCCAGCTGGAATGCGTGGATGGCCTTCCGGATAGGCGCCGATACCGATCTCTTCGATGCCGGCTTCACGCAGACCGCCCTTTTGGATAACCGCAAGGGCATCGGCGAACGCGCCCGGTGTGTCGACATCTCCGCCGATCAGGAGCAGCCGCCGCATATCGGCTTCGCCGCAAAGGCGGGTGAGCAATTCCCGCAGTAAGCCAGCACTGGCAAACCGCCGCGCCGCGATATGAGCGACCGGCTCAAGCGCGGCCTTGCGCACGGCGATAGCCGCGGTCACCAGCTCGCGCGTATCTTGCGTCGGCACCGCGGTGAGATAAAGCGGTGTGCCTTGCGGAAGGACATCCACAAGCGCCGCAATTTCGGCCGGGCTTGGGCGTGTGGCCTCGAGCGAGAAGCGTTGCGCAAAGCCGGCGGGATCAGACGCGGGAACAGCGGCGGGCATATGCCGAACGTCTATTCGCGCCGGCGCGAAATCACGAAGGACTCATCGTAGAACCACAAGCCGCCCTGCTTCTGGAGAATGTCGCGTGTCGCCTCGATATAGCGCCGATCGCTGTTCACATCGGAAAGGCGATCGTCCTCCACCTGTGCCACGTAAATCGCCGCATTCCACGCAGCAAGCAGGGTCGACGTGCCGATCGAGGATGAAATCTCCGACGGCAGAGTATGCATGTCATAGCGAAACAGCGAGCGTTGATCGGAATAGGCGTTGAAATTGAGGTCGCGGCCGGCTGCGCCCAGGTCGTGTTTCACTTCCTTGAGCAGATCGTGGCGGCTATGGACGAACGGATTATCGTTCGGCCAGACCTTCTTGATGATCTCCATGCCCGGATCGTGCCCGTAGGAATGGATCGCTATCATGCGGCCACCGGGCCCAATCGCACGCGCGAGCGGCGCCAGCACACGTTTTGCTTTGAACTCAAGCGAAGCACGCGCCCGATAGGGCTGCGAGGCTATCACCAGATCGTAGTCGGCGACGGTGCCACCCGGCTTTGGCACGATCTGGTCGAGAAGAAAACGGTGATCGTTGCGATAGATCACCAGAATCACCGGACGCTCATAGACCGGATTGCCGCTTTTTGCGCTCACGCGCGCTTTCCAGTTCTCGGCAAGGAATGGCTCGAGATCGGTGATCTGCTTTTCAAAGCTGTGCGCGGTGTTGCCGTCCATCGCCAGCTCTTTCCAGACCAGGCTGGTGGCCGCACTCAAGGACTTCACCGCCAGCCAGGGCGCTTCGGCATAAGCAAGATTGGTAAGAACCAACACGCTGGCGGGATGCTCGACGAAGCGGTCCGCCATCTTGTGCAGCGTGAGGCGGATATCCTCCAGGCTGATTTCCTTGCCGACAATATAGAACGGCGTCGTCGGGAAGCGGTCGTGCATCGAGCGCATCACGCGCGCGAGCACTGTGCCATCGCCAACACCGGCATCAAACACGCGCACCGCCGGCGGACGTGGATGGATATTGGCGAGCTCCAGTCCGACGCGCGAGGCGATCTCCCATTTCTCCGAGCAGGTATTTACGAACAGAAGATATTTCTGCCGGTTGTCGAAGAAACGGAAATTGCGCTGCGGATCGTCGGTGGCGAGCCCCGATGCAACCGGTGGCGCCGGTGGTTTTACGACGGGCAGCACGCCAGGCGGCGTCGGCTCGAACAGCACGCGGCGCCGCGCCGGCTCACCGTCGGAATTGCGCGCCATAAAGGCGCGGATGCGCTCGAGCGTGTCGGTGGTGATGCGGCCGCCGTTACGCAGCCGGCTTGCCAACTTGCCGTCGTTGACGGCGCGGCGGCCGAAGGTCGACTCGGCAAGCCCGCGTGCGCGGCAAAATTCGCTGATCTCCAGGAGGATTTGTTCGTTCATCGCGGCGTTTCCTGACCGGCTCTCGATGGCCGTTACGCCTCAAAGCGAACCAAGTCCCCCCGCTTTCGTCAACCGTAAAAGCGTGCTGTGGAAAGATGGGCAAAGTGGGTGGGCGATCTGCCCACTAACAAAACACTGGATCTTATGGATAAAACGCGGAAATGGCGGTTCGTGAGGATCGAAGCAGGTTGATTAGTGGGCATTATCCTACGCAAACGTAGAATTTCTATGGGCACAGATGGGCAGACTGGGATGCCGAGCACCGCGGCGCTGGGCGCCAATGGCCGCCAAATCACGATCGTCCGATCAGATATCGAAGAAAACCGTCTCGTTTTCGCCCTGAACGCGAATGTCGAAGCGGTAGACCGCCAGCTCGCCTTGCATCTCTTTGTGGGCAACGAGAGTCCGGCGCCGGTCAGCCGGCACGAGCGTCAGGATGGGATCACTGTCGTTAGCTGCCTCGTCGCCGAAGTAGAGCCGGGTATAGATCTGCCGCAACATTCCGCGCGAGAAGATGCAGAAAATAATATGCGGTGCTTGCGCCTTGCCGTTCGGCCCAGGCACCGACCCCGGCTTGATGGTGTCGAAGCTGAAAACCCCATTCTTGTCGGTCGCCGAACGCCCAAAGCCCGTGAACTTTGTATTCGGCCGCGAGCGGCTGTCGCTGGAATGGGCATAGCGCCCCTGCGCATCCGCCTGCCAGATTTCCAGCATGGCGTCGTTAATCGGCATGCCGTCGCCGTCAAGCACGCAGCCCTCAATTCGAACCTTCGTTCCCGAAGCATCCGGTGTCACCAGATTGGCGCCGGCGGTTTCCTTCCAGTCGTAAATGTCCTTGCCCTGCTCAGGCCGCCACTCGCAGCGGCTATGCGGCGCCAGACCGTAGGCGAAGAATGGGCCGACGGTTTGTGAAGGAGTGATGTCCGACATTTAGTGCTTATCCGTATCTTGGGGCGTGGCTTCGCGACCCCGGAGCACGATATCAAAGCGGAAGCAAAGCGCCCAATCGGGAATTGTGTTTTCCAGATCGAAACTCGAGACCATGCGCTGGCGTGCCTTCTCGTCCGTCACCGAGTTGAAGATCGGGTCGAACGGGAACAGGCAGTCGCCCGGAAAATACATCTGAGTCACCAGGCGCGACAGGAACGAGTGCCCGAACACGGAGAAGTGGATGTGATTGGGGCGCCAGGCATTGTGGTGATTGCCCCATGGATAGGCGCCCGGCTTCACCGTGATGAATCGGTAGTAGCCCTTCTTGTCGGTAACGGTACGCCCTGCCCCCGTGAAGTTCGGATCGAGTGGCGCCGGGTGCTGGTCGACATTGTGTACATAACGGCCGCAAGCGTTTGCCTGCCAGATTTCCACCAGCGTGTCGGGTTGTGGCCGCTTGTCCTCATCGTAGACGTGGCCGTGCACGATGATGCGCTCGCCGAGAGGTTCGCCCTTGTGCTGTTTTGTAAGATCGGCGTCGCCCTCCTGGACTGCGTCGTGGCCGTAAACCGGGCCGGTCAGCTCGGACAACGTGTGCGGCACGATGATCAGCGGCTTCGATGGCGAGCGCTTGACTGTGCTGCGATAGCCAGGCGTGAGATGCTTGGGAAAAACACTCAAGCTCTCTTTTGGAAAAACCAGCGTCATTCTTGTTTCCCTTATTGTCGGCGCTTTCAGGTTACTCGTTCAATCGCAAGCGATACGCCCTGACCGACTCCAACGCACATGGTGGCAAGCCCGAGTTTGCCACCGCTCTCCTCAAGACCGTGTGCAGCCGTCAGCGCCAGACGAGTACCTGACATGCCAAGCGGATGACCGAGCGCGATCGCGCCGCCGTGCGGATTGACGTGTGCGGCATCATCGGCAAGCCCCAGCTGCCGCAAACAGGCTAGCGATTGTGAGGCGAAAGCCTCGTTGATCTCGATCAAATCGTAGCTGATAATTTTATGCTGGAGGCGCGCCATTAGTTTTTGCGTCGCCGGTACCGGCCCGATGCCCATGATGCGCGGCGGCACCGCCGCCGATGCCATGCCAAGAATACGGGCACGGGGCTTGAGGCCGTGCGCTTTCATCGCCGCTTCCGATGCGACAATAATGGCAGCAGCGCCGTCATTGACGCCGGAGGCGTTACCCGCGGTCACCGTACCCGGATTGCGGAATGGAGTTTTCAGCTTGGCGAGTTGCTCGAGCGTAGTGTCAGGGCGGGGATGCTCGTCCTTGTCGACCTTGATTGGTCCTGCCTTGCCTCCCGGCACCTCGACCGCAACGATTTCTTTGGCGAAGAAACCCGATGCGATTGCCTTGCCGGCACGCTGCTGCGAACGCAGCGCAAAGGCGTCCTGGTCGGCGCGGCTGACCTGGAACTCCTCCGCAACGTTCTCGCCCGTTTCAGGCATGGAATCGACGCCATATTGCTGTTTCATCAGCGGATTGACGAAACGCCAGCCGATTGTCGTGTCATATATTTCTGCCGTGCGCGAAAAGGCTTCCTGCGCTTTGCCTTGCACAAGTGGCGCACGCGTCATCGATTCGACGCCACCGGCAATCGCAAATTCCATCTCGCCGGCGCGGATTGCGCGCGCCGCGGTACCGAGCGCTTCCAGGCCCGAGGCGCAAAGCCGGTTCAAGGTTACCCCCGGCACACTGGTCGGAAGACCGGCGAGCAACAGCGCCATGCGCGCAACGTTGCGATTGTCCTCGCCAGCCTGGTTGGCGCAGCCGTAGTAGACCTCGTCGAGTTTTTCCCAATCGACCTTCGGATTGCGCGCCATCAGCGCCTTGATCGGCACTGCTGCAAGATCGTCGGCCCGCACCCTGGCGAGCGCGCCACCATAGCGCCCGATCGGTGTACGCACGGCATCGCAAAGAAAGACATCGCGCCCCGCCATCACGCGGCCTCCGCGTGCGCGCGGTTGGTGCGCGCATGAAGCTCGCGCAACACCTCGAGCTCGCGTTGCGTTGGTGGCAATGTTTCCACGACCTTGGCCGCGAATTTGACCGGCCAGCCGGAATTTTCCTGGATCTGTTCGCGGGTGACGCCCGGATGAATGGAGACGACAGTCATTTCCTTCGTTTCCGGATCCGGCTCGAACAAGGCCAGGTCGGTGATGAGTTTGGTCGGGCCCTTGGTCTTCACGCCAAGCTTGGCTCGTGAATCACCGCCCGAAACATGGCCGATCGAAGTGACGAAATCGAGCTTGTCGACGAAACTGCGTTTGCCCTGCGCCATGATGATGAAGATCTCACCACAAGAGGTGGCGATCTCCGGCGCGCCGCCGCCGCCGGGCAGGCGAACCTTTGGTTTGTCGTAAGGACCAACGACCGTTGTATTGAGATTGGCGTATTTGTCGATCTGCGCGCCGCCGAGGAAGCCAACCTTGATGCGGCCACCTTGCAGCCAGTACCGAAACATTTCAGGCACCGATACCGTCGTAAGCGCGGTCTCGCATAATTCTCCGTCGCCGATCGACAGCGGCAATATATTCGGCTTGGTCGCAAGTGTGCCGGATTCGTAAATGAGCGTGATGTTCGGCGCATGTGTCAGCCGCGCGAGATTGCAGGCGGCTGATGGTTGGCCGATGCCGACAAAGCAGACATCATCGTTCTTCAGTGCGCGGGCGGCGGCGATCGTCATCATCTCGTTGGGCTTGTAGTCGGCCATGCTTCTTACTCCGCCGCGATCCGATGCTTGCGCGCATATTTCGCGAAAGCTTCCGGGCCTTTCGCCAGCACATTCTCTTTCATCCACGCATGGAACGAGTCGCGCTCGCGCGAGATCGCGTCCCACTCTTTGTAGAAACCATTGTTGCGCGGATAGTAGCCTTGCGCATAGGACGGATAGGCCCCGCCTGGAACCTCGACCACGTGGCCAACAGCCCAATGCGGCAAAACCACCGCGTTGAGGCTGCGCTCAGGAAGTTCCTCGACGATCTCTTCGACGGTGACGACCGAACGCTTTGAAGCGAGTACCGCTTCTTTCTGCACGCCGAGTACGCCTTCGATCATGACATTCCCGGCCTTGTCAGCGCGCTGGGCATGAATCACCGCCACGTCGGGCCGGTGCGCCGGGATCGCGGCCAGCTCTTCACCGGTGAATGGGCACTTCACACGTTTGATTTTGGAATTCACCTTCGGCAGGTCGCCGCCGATATAGCCGCGGAAAATCGCACAAGGCAGACCAGCCGCGCCCGCCTCATAGGCATTGGCCATGGCGGCGTGAGAATGCTCTTCCAGTTCGAGCTTGTGGGGCCAGCCGTTCTCGATTGCATCGCGCAGCCGATGCAGAGAGCCAACGCCGGGATTGCCGCCCCAGGAAAATACCAGCTTGGAAACACAGCCCATGCCGATGAGCTGGTCGTAAACGAGATCGGGCGTCATCCGGATCAGTGTGAGCCGCTTGCGCCCCTGGCGGATGATCTCGTGACCAGCAGCGTGAGGAATGAGGTGAGTGAAGCCCTCGAGCGCCACGGTATCACCGTCGCGGACCGCTGATTTGATGGCTTCGGCGAGTGAAGAAATACGCGCCATGTGGACTGAATCCCGGTTGCGATCCCGTATTTACGGCTGGCCATCGGCAGGGTCAAATGGAGGTCACCGGACAAGTTGGGGCTCCAACGGATCGCCATTTATGCTGGGCAAGCAGCCGATTTTCACGATTCACGCCGAACTCGAGACCATCACCAGTCTCGGCCACACGCCCTATGGCGAGCGGCGCGTGATCGGCATTCTCGGCGGAAAGGTGAGCGGACCGAAGCTAAACGGCCGCATCCTTCGAGGCGGCGCCGATTGGCAGATTATTCGCAGCGATGGCGCAGCCGATATAAAGGCGCGCTATACCATTGAAACAGAGGCCGGAGCGCTGATCATGGTCACCAGCGAAGGTCTGCGGCACGGCCCGCCCGACGTTATGGAGAAGCTGACGCGCGGCGACAATGTCGACCCCCGTCATTACTATTTCCGCACCGTGATGCGGTTCGAGACTTCGGATACTGCGGTTGACTGGCTTAATAGGATTTTGGCCATCGCACGGGGTCAAAGGGAGCCACGCGCGGTGCGGCTGGACGTCTACGAGGTGGAATGATGACAGAGCGGCTTGCAATCAGGCTCCCGTCCTCGCTCATCGCCGAGCGCGAGGGGGCCGTCGCCGTTCTGCGCCTCAACCGCCCACACAAGCGCAACGCGCTCGATGACGAGACGATTGCCGGCATCGAGCAGTTCTTCACCTCGTTGCCGGACGGCATCGGCGCGGTGTTACTCGCAGGCGATGGCGAGAATTTCTCGGCCGGTCTCGACTTGTCCGAACTGGAGGAGCGCGACGTCACGCAGGGTATTGCCCATTCGAGCCTGTGGCATCGCGCCTTCGAAAAAATTCAGTTCGGCAAGGTGCCGGTCGTTGCGATGCTGCATGGCGCAGTGGTCGGCGGCGGTTTGGAACTCGCCGCCGCGACGCACGTGCGCGTCGCCGAGCGCTCGGCTTATTACGCACTGCCGGAAGGCACGCGCGGCATCTATGTCGGCGGCGGCGGCTCGGTGCGGTTGCCACAGCTGATCGGCGTGGCGCGGATGATGGACATGATGCTGACGGGGCGCACCTATTCGGCCGAAGAAGGCCAGGCTATCGGTCTGACCACGTATCTTGTCGACTCCGGCAAGGGCTTCGCCAAAGGCCTCGAACTGGCGCAACGCATTGCCGGAAATGCACCGTTGACGAATTTTGCGGTCATGCACGCATTGCCGCGCATTGCCGAGATGGATCCGGCGAGTGGCTACGCGGTCGAAGCCTTGATGTCGGCGATTGCGCAGGCCGATCCGGATGCAAAATCGCGTTTGAAGGACTTCCTTGCAAAGCGCGCGCCGAAGACCACACGCAATTGACGGAGATACCGGAAGCCAATGGCGAGCATAGCGCAAGAAATCAGGAACCAGGCAGTTGCGCCGCTGCGTCCGGTGCGGCTGGGCAAGCTCGATCCCGTGATCGAGCAGCGGGCCGGAGGCATCATCTATATCCGCGCCGCACAGGTACTTGGGCCTTATCACGACAAGCTGAGCCAGCCTCTCCAACACTGGGCCGAAACCGCGCCGGACCGCCTATTTCTGGCACAGCGCGATACACAGGGCGAATGGCGCAAACTCAGTTACTCGCAAGTGATGTCCAGCGTAAAGCGGATCGGCGCAGCTTTGCTGCGCCGCGGACTTTCCGCCGAAAAGCCAATCGTGGTGTTGTCCGGCAACGACATCGAGCACGCCCTGCTTGGGCTTGCGGCGATGTATGTTGGCATTCCCTACGCGCCGATCTCGCCGGCTTATTCGTTAATGTCGAGCGACTTCGGAAAGCTGCGCGCGATCATCGATTTGCTCACGCCCGGTCTTGTGTTCGCCAACGATGGTGGTCCGTTCGCGCGGGCGATTTACGAAACCGTGCCGGACGAGATCGAACTGGTCGTGACGCGCAATCCACTGGGCGATCGCCGGACCACACTCTTCGCCGATCTCCTTGGCGGGGAAGATGCGGCAGGCATCGCCGCCGCGCATGCAAAGGTGACATCGGACAGCATCGCCAAGTTCCTGTTCACTTCCGGTTCGACCGGAAATCCGAAGGCCGTCATCAATACCCATCGCATGTTGTGTTCGAACCAGGCGATGCTCGCGTCCGGCTTTACCTTCGTCGCCGATGAGCCCCCGATCGTGGTCGATTGGCTGCCCTGGAGTCACACCTTTGGCAGCAATCACAATTTCAATATGGTGCTCACCTATGGCGGCTCGCTCTATATCGACGACGGCAATCCGACGCCGCCAGGCGTGCCAAAAACCGCGCGGAACCTGCGCGAGATCGCGCCTACCATCTATTTCAATGTTCCCAAAGGGTACGAAGCGCTGATCGCGCACTTCCGCGCCGACGATGCGCTACGTCGAAATTTCTTCAGCCGGTTAAAAGTGCTCTTTTATGCCGGCGCCGGTTTGAACCAGACCACCTGGGACGAGCTCACACGGCTCGCGGTCGAGACCACTGGCGAGCGCATTATTTTTCTGTCCTCGCTCGGCTCAACCGAGACCGCGCCACTGGCGCTCGCCTGTTCATGGGATTTCGATCGGCCGGGGAATATTGGCCTACCCGCGCCCGGCGTCGAACTCAAGCTGGTGCCGAACGACGGCAAACTGGAAGCGCGCTTGCGCGGCCCACACATTACACCCGGCTATTGGCGCCAGGAGCACCTCACGCGAGAGGCCTTTGACACCGAGGGATTTTACAAGATTGGGGATGCGCTGAAATTTGTCGACGCCGGCGATCCCGGTAAAGGTCTTTTGTTCGACGGCCGTATCGCTGAGGATTTCAAGCTTTCCACCGGCACATGGGTCAGCGTCGGGCCTCTGCGTGCGCGCTTCGTTGACCACTTCGCACCATATGTCCGCGATGTCGTATTTGCCGGCGCGGACCGCGACGACATCGCCGCACTGATATTTCCTGACATCGAAGCCTGCCGAAAGCTCGGCGGTTTCACCTCCAGTGCATCGTCTTCCGAGATCGTTGGGGCGCCGGCCGTGCGCGCAAAATTCGCCGAGCTACTGGTAAAACTTGCTGCCGCCAGCCCCGGCTCTTCGACGCGCGTAGAACGCGCAATCCTGATGGCGGAACCGCCATCCATGGATAAAGGCGAGATGACTGACAAGGGCTCAATCAACCAACGCGCGGTGTTGAACAACCGCGCCACTCTGGTGGACGAGCTCTATGCGGTGCCTTTATCTTCGGAGGCGATCGCGGTTAAAGGACAGGGTTGATGGAAACCAAAGGACAGGCCGCCATCGTGACCGGCGGCGGATCGGGTTTGGGCGCGGCTACTGCGCGTGCGCTGGCCGCAGCGGGCGCCAAAGTCGCAATCATCGATGTCAACGAAAAAGCCGCCGCCGAAGTGGCGGACAGCATCAAGGGTATCGCCATTGTCTGCGACGTAGCCGACAGCGCCAGTGGTGAAGCGGCGGTGAAAAAAGCCGCTGCCGCGCATGGGCCGGCGCGCGTACTGGTCAATTGTGCCGGCGTTGGTCCCGCCAAACGCATAATCGGGCGCGACGGACCGATGCCGCTCGCTGACTATGAGCGCGTCATTCGCATCAACCTGATCGGCACTTTCAACATGATGCGGCTTGTTGCTGCTGCCATGCAGGCGGCAGAACCGATGACCGGCGGCGAACGCGGCGTCATTGTCTCCACCGCATCCGTCGCCGCCTTCGAAGGACAGATTGGACAGGCCGCTTATTCCTCGTCGAAGGGCGGTGTCGCTGCGCTAACATTGCCGGCAGCGCGCGAATTCGCGCAGTTCGGTATTCGTGTGCTGGCGATAGCACCTGGAATTTTCGGCACCCCGATGCTGCGCGCGCTGCCGCAGGAGGTGCAGGATTCTCTCGGCGCATCGGTCCCGTTCCCCAAGCGCATGGGCGAGCCGCGCGAATTTGCAGCGCTTGTGCTCCATTGCGTCCACAATGCTTATCTCAACGGTGAGATCATTCGCCTTGACGGTGCGCTGCGCATGGCACCCCGCTGACGCATGCCCTCGTCGACTCAAACATTCCCCGCTCGTTCCCGCGCAAGCGGGAATTTCGCACAACAGTCATCGTCTCTGCCGTTTTTACGCTTAAGTCCCCGCTTTCGCCAGGTCGAGCGGATGGAAGCCTCCCGTCGTGACAAAATTTAGCAATACCCGCACCGTGCGGATCGAGTGGGGTGATTGCGACCCTGCCGGCATTATTTTCTATCCCCGTTATTTCGAGATCTTTGACGCCTCGACTGCGCTGATTTTCGAGAAGGCGCTCGGAATGACCAAGTTTCAAATGTTCAAGAATCTCGAATTCAGCGGCTTCCCGCTCGTGCACACGCATGCGCGCTTTTTAAAGCCGACTCGTTTCGGAGATGATGTCGCAGTCAAGAGCACGATAAAATTCGGCCGCTCCAGCTTCGAAGTCGAGCATCAATTAAGCCTCAAAGGCGAGGCCTGCGTCGAATGCTCGGAAAAGCGCGTTTGGGTCGTGCGCGACGCGAACGGCCGACTCAAATCGCATCCAGTCCCCGAGACAGTTTTGGCGAAATTCAATACGTCCTCGTCATCCTGAGGAGCGGGCAAGTGAAAAATTACTCGATCTCGGCGGCGATCTTTTTCAAAATCTGGATAAAACGTTTGCGGTCGCGCTCGCCGATGACATGATCGAGATTGCGCTCGTGCCGGCGTGCGCAGCGCGTCATCATGGTGAGAACTTTCTTGCCAGCACGCGTAACGGACAAGCGATAGGTGCGTCGATCGCTATCCATACGTTTGCGCTCGACCAGGCCGCGCCGCACCAGTTCTTCAACGACCGGGGTAAGGCTTGATTTGTCGCGGCCATTGGCTTGCGACAATTCGGTTTGGCTGATGCCGGGATTGCGTGCGATCAGGGTCAAAGTAGCAAAACGCCCCGGGCTCTCGCCAATCTCCTGCGAGCGGCGCGAGAATGCCTGAAAAGCGGCCTCCTGGGCCATGCGCAGGTTGAACCCGACCCAATAGGCCAGCGGACCAAAATTAATCGATACGCCAAGGCCTTCGCCGTTCCTGCCGCGCCGACGGCTGCCTATGCCGTTCGTTCCGTGCACTGCAACTTCCTCTTTTGAGGCAGACCGACCGCGGTCGCTCCGGCATTTAGTTTGATGTCAAACTATAAGCTTTACAACGTAGCTCGCATTCGGCTGAATATTGCAAAAAGTTGGCGATTTAACCAACACCCCAACCCTCAAGGGAGGAACCCATGAAACGCCGTTTCGCCGGATGTGTCTACGCTGCCGCCTTGCTGATCGGCGGAGCCAACGGCGCGTTCGCACAAGACAAGACTTTCGAACTGAAGCTGTCGCACTGGGTGCCTCCGTCACATCCGCTGCAGAAGGCGCTGGAGGAATGGGGAGCGTCGGTCGAGAAGGATTCCGGCGGCACCATAAAATACAAGGTCTATCCCGCCCAGCAGCTCGGCAAGGCTTTCGACCATTACGATATGGCGCGCGACGGTATTGCCGACCTCACCTACATCAATCCTGGTTATCAACCCGGCCGCTTCCCGATCATTGGCGCGGGCGAATTGCCATTCTTGATGACCAATGCCAAGGGCGGCACGCAGGCGTTAGACGCCTGGTACCGCAAATACGCAGCGCAGGAGATGAAGGACGTCAAGTTCTGCCTGGCTTTCGTGCACGACCCGGGCGCGTTTCATTCGCGCGACAAGAAGATTCTGGTGCCGGCTGACATCAAGGGCATGAAGATCCGCCCAGCCCACGCGACCATGGCGACGTTCGTGACTACGCTTGGAGGGACCAATGTGCAAGCCTCAGCACCGGAAGTGCGCGACGTTCTCGAAAAGGGCGTCGCTGATGCCGTGACGTTCCCCTGGGGCTCGGTGTTGCTGTTCGGCATCGACAAGGTAACTAAGTATCACCTCGACGTGCCGCTCTATGTGACGACATTCGCCTTCGTCTTCAACAAGGCCAAGTACGAAGAGATGTCGACCGCACAGAAGAAGGTGATCGACAACCACTGCACGCCCGAATGGGCGCTCAAGGTGGCGGCACCATGGGCCGACTTCGAACACGCCGGGATCGCCAAGATCAAGGCAGAAGCAGGCCAGGACGTCTATGAGCCGACGCCTGCGCAAGCCGCCGAATGGAAGAAGGCCGCGCAACCGCTCGAAGAAAAGTGGGCTGAAAACGCCAAAAAGGCCGGGGTTGATCCGGCCGTCGTGATGAAGGAACTCAAGGACCAGTTAGCGAAAGCCAACTCGTCCTATTGATCAGTGCCGAGAACCGCGGGCCGCTTGACGCGGCTGACATCGGACCGGCGGCGGCGGTACTCCGCCGCCGTTTCTTGGCTAGCAAGGCTCTACAGGCGATGGAGCGCGCATGAATCGCGTCTACATGGATCGTTTCATCGATTCGATCGAATGGGTGGCGGCCGCATTCGTCGGGATCGTTGCCGCCACCATCTTCATCTCGGTTCTATTGCGCAATCTGTTCACCTACTCGATCCCTGATTCCTACGATTTCGGCCGGCTGATGCTCGGCATTCTCATCTTCTGGGGGATTGCCGCGACGTCCTATCGTGGCACCCACATCACGGTCGATCTCGTGTGGGGAAATGTCGGACCGAAATATCAGCGCATGATCGACGTCTTCGCGACGCTGGTGCTGCTGTTCGTCGTTACCGTACAAACCTACACGCTGTTCGACAAAGTGATGAGCACGCGCGCCGACAATGTTCTGACGTTCGACCTGCGCCTGCCAACATGGCCGTTCTTCATGATCGCCTGGCTCGGGGACGTTTCGGCGGTTCTGTTGATCGCAGTGCGCACCTACCGGTTGGTATTCCACCCGGACTACATGCTGGACTCGGCCGTGCAAAATGAAATCAAGCCGGTCGAATGACAGCATGAGTACGGATGCCGTCGCCATTATCGGTTTCCTCGCGCTGTTTGCGCTGATGTTGCTGCGTGTGCCGGTCGGCATGGCGATGGGCCTCGTCGGCGTATCGGGCTTTGCCTATTTGAACGGCGGCGCGCCGGCGCTCAAGCTGGTCGGACAGACCTCGATGCGCACGGTCACCGACTACACTTTCGGCGTCATCCCGATGTTTTTGCTGATGGGTGCCTTCGTCACCAATTCCGGCATGAGCCGAGAACTGTTTCGCGCCGCCAATACCTTCGTCGGCCATATGCGCGGCGGGCTCGGCATTGCCACGGTCGCGGCCTGCGGCGGATTCGCAGCGATCTGCGGTTCTTCGGTCGCCACTGCCGCAACTTTTTCAACAGTCGCCTATCCGGAGATGCGCCGCTTCGGCTATCCGCAGAGTTTCGCCACCGGCGTGATCGCCGCCGGCGGCACGCTCGGCGCGATGCTGCCGCCTTCTACGGTGCTTGCGGTCTACGGCATCATCACCGAGCAGGATATCGGCAAGCTGTTCATTGCCGGAATCATTCCTGGTCTGCTGGCGATCAGCATGTATATGGCGACGATTGCGATCATCGGCTGGATGTGGCCCAAATTTCTGCCGACCGGCGCGCGCAGCAGCTGGCGAGAGCGCATCACGGGGCTGAAAGACATTTGGGCACCGCTGTTGCTGTTCGTGTTCGTGATCGGCGGCTTATACGGCTTGCCGTTCCTGCCGCGTTTCACGCCGACGGAAGCCGGCGGCGTCGGCGCCAGCGGCGCCTTCATCATCGGCGTGCTGAGCCGGCGTCTCGACAAAGCCGGGATCCTGAGTTCGCTGCTGCAGGCGACGCGCACCGCAGCCGCCGTTTTCACCGTGCTGATCGGCGCATTGCTGTTCGGCTACTTTCTTACCATCACGCAAACGCCGCAAAAGGTCACCGAATTCCTCACGGCACTCGGGCTCGGCCGCTACGGCGTGCTGGCGCTGATCATGCTGATGTACTTGGTGCTCGGCTGCCTGATGGACGCGATGGCCATGATCATCCTGACCATCCCGATCATTTTTCCGGTCATAACCCATCTTGGCTTCGACCCTATCTGGTTCGGTGTCATCATCGTGATGACGGTCGAACTCGGCCTCATCCATCCGCCGGTGGGAATGAACGTATTTGTGATAAAAAGCGTCATCAAGGACGTGAGCTTTGCCACGATATTCAAGGGCGTCATCCCTTTCATCCTGACCGACCTGATCCGGCTGGTTATTCTGATTGCCTTTCCGATGATCGCTCTGTGGCTGCCCTCGCACATGTAACGGGATTGTGGTATATAGTTTGGATCCCAACTATCTGCCGAAGGCCTGACGATGGAACGCTCTTTCAAGAAAGAAGTGCAGGCGCTGAGATTGGGCGACGGCGATACCTTCCATGGTGAAGGCATCCTGGCGGTCACCAAGGCGTTGCTTCAGTCGGGCGTGTCCTATGTCGGGGGATATCAGGGCGCGCCGGTCTCCCACCTGCTCGACGTCCTGGTCGACGCCGAAGACATCATGTCCGAACTCGGCGTGCATCTGGAGACGTGCTCCAACGAAGCTTCTGCCGCCGCCATGCTGGGCGCATCGATCAACTATCCGCTACGCGGCGCCGTGACCTGGAAATCAATCGTCGGCACTAACGTTGCCGCCGACGCGCTATCCAACCTCGCCTCACCGGGTGTCGTTGGCGGTGCCCTGATCATTCTGGGCGAAGACTATGGCGAGGGCGCGAGCGTCATTCAGGAGCGCTCCTACGCCTATGCATTGAAATCCTCGATGTGGCTTCTCGATCCACGTCCCGATCTGCCCTCGATCGTGCGCAGCGTGGAGAAGGGTTTCGAGCTGTCGGAGGCGAGCCACGCGCCGGTGATGCTGGAATTGCGCATTCGGGCCTGTCATGCCACCGGCGAGTTCGCCGCCAAAAACAACCGTAGGGGAGTTGTTTCGGGTCTCGACAAGCTGCATGGGCCGCCGCGCTTCGAATACGGGCGACTGGCGCATCCGCCGGTGATCTTCACTCAAGAGCGCCTGAAGGTAGAGGAGCGGTTGCCAGCCGCGCGCGCCTTCATTCGCGAGCACAAACTCAATGAAACGATCGATGGCGACTTGAACGACGTTGGCATTATCGTGATGGGCGGGTTGACCAATAGCGTCCTGCGCGCGCTTGAGCGAATGGGACTTGCCGATGTGTTCGGCGCCTCGCGCATTCCAATTCTGGTTCTTAATGTAGTCTACCCGTTGGTCCCCGAAGAGCTGCGCGCGTTCTGTGCATCCAAGCGCTCGGTACTGGTGGTCGAAGAAGGTTACCCCGACTACATCGAGCAGGCGGTCAACGTCGAGCTGCGCCGCGCCGACATCAATACGCGCGTGCTCGGCAAGGGCCCGCTGCCGAACGCAGGCGAGTATGCCTCCGATGTTCTGCTCGAAGGGCTTGCCGCATTTCTCCAGGATGCCAGACCGAAGGGCATCGACGCCGACACCGTCGCGGAAAACACCCGCGGCCTGGTCGCGCACAAGCCAAAAGCAGCTTCAGCTTTGGGCCCCTTGCCGCCGCGGCCGCCAGCCTTCTGCACCGGCTGCCCGGAGCGCCCGGTGTTTTCTGCCATCAAGTTGATGCAGCGGGAATTGGGTCCGACTCACATCAGTGCCGACATAGGCTGCCATTCATTCGCAACTTTCGCGCCGTTCTCGCTCGGCAATTCCATTCTCGGTTACGGAATGTCCCTTGCAAGCGCCGCGGCGGTCGGACCCAACATGGACCGCCGCTCGATCGCGATCATGGGCGACGGCGGCTTCTGGCACAACGGGCTGATCACCGGCGTTGCGTCGAATCTGTTCAACAAAGGCGATGGCGTGCTGATCGTGATGCAGAATGGCTACGCGTCCGCCACCGGCCAGCAATATATCCCGTCGAGCACGATGAGCCGCACCGGCCCGACGCCCGGCGTCGGTATCGAGCAGACGCTGCGCTCCATGGGCGTGAAATGGCTGCGTACGGTGCGCACTTATTCCGTCGCAGTGATGGTGAAGACGCTAAAAGAGGCGATGCGCACCGCCGAGCGCGGCCTGAAAGTGATCATCGCCGACGGCGAGTGCCAGCTGGCTCGTCAGCGCCGTATCCGTGCCGAAGACGCCGAGAAACTCAAGCGCGGCGAGCGCGTCACGCGCGCGCGTTACGGCGTTGACGATGAGATCTGCACCGGCGATCATTCGTGCATCCGCCTGTCCGGTTGCCCATCCCTGACGGTAAAGCCGTCGCCGGATCCGCTGCGCACCGATCCCGTGGCAACCGTTATTGAATCATGTGTCGGATGCGGACTGTGCGGCGAAGTTGCGCACGCGGCCGTGCTGTGCCCCTCATTCTACCGGGCCGAGATCATACGCAATGCAACCTGGCGCGACCGCTTTATGCACCGGCTGCGGCAAAAGGTGATCGGCTGGCTTGGCGGCTATTCCGGCAAGGTGGCCGCAAAGGTGGCCGCATGAGCACGCCGCGCCCGATCACCCTGCTGATCGCTGCCCTCGGCGGCGAAGGTGGCGGCGTGCTGACGCAATGGATCGTGTCGGCTGCGGCACAAGCCGGTTTTCCGGTCCAGAGCACTTCGATTCCTGGCGTGGCGCAACGCACCGGCGCGACCACTTATTACATCGAAATTTTGCCTGTGCCGTCGCATGAGCTTGGCGGCAAGCGGCCGGTGCTGGCACTCACGCCTGGCGTTGGCGATATCGACATCGCTGTGGCAAGCGAGTTGCTGGAGGCCGGGCGTACAGTTGCGAATGGCTTTGTTACGCCAAATCGTACGCATTTGATCGGTTCACTTAGCCGCTTCTATGCCATGGACGAAAAGATCGCCATGGGTGACGGCCGATTCGATCAAGAAAAACTAGTCGAGGTGCTCAAGGAGCATGCAAGACACACTCTCCTCATCGATATGGACGCGCTTGCAAAGCAAAGCGGATCGATCATCAACGCAGTGATGCTCGGCGCCATTGCCGGCTGCGGGCGGCTGCCTCTGAAGCTCGAGCAGTTCGAGGCAGCGATCCGCGAGGACGGAAAGTCGGTCGACACTAATCTGCGTGGATTCCGCGCGGGATATGAAGCGGCGCGCGCGACAGTACAGCCCGCGCGGCTTGTCGAAAAAAAGAAAACTGCCACCGCTACACCGGCGTTGGTCGAGCACGAAGTTGCGCGCACATTTCCTGCGGTCGCACAAGCAGTCGGACTCGAGGGTGTACGTCGCCTAATCAACTATCAAAACGTCGCCTATGCATGGCTTTATCTCGGCCGTCTCAGGCCGATCGTCGAGGCCGACCAGGCCGTTGGCGCACGAGGCAGGCTTCTGAAGGAAGTCGCTCGTCACCTCGCGGTGCGCATGTCCTACGAAGACGTGGTGCGGGTCGCGCAGGCGAAAATTTCGCCCACACGCATGCATCGCATCGCGCACGAGGAGTTGCGCGTGAACGGCGAACCTTTCTCGGTGCACGATTTTCTCAAGCCCGGTATTGAAGAATTGTGTCAGCTGCTGCCGCCGTTCGTGGCGCGGCCGATTTTGCGATTGGCAGAGCGCAAAGGCTGGCTCGGTCGCGTCTATTTCGGCATGGAGATCAACTCCACTTCGATCAGCGGCTACTTGCGGTTTCTGATGCTCGCCAAACTGCGGCCTCTGCGTCCGCATGGCCACCGCTACAAACAGGAACAGCGGCAGATCGAAAGCTGGCTCGGCTTGATCCGCGAAGCAACACGGCGTTCACCTGAGTTCTCCCTCGAGATCGCCGAATGCGCGCGGTTGATCAAGGGCTACGGTGATACGCACGCGCGCGGCCTCGCCAACTACCGGACCATTGAGGATCGCGTGATCCGCCCTGCGCTTGCGGGCCAAATCCCACTGGAACGCGCTGCCGACGCTGTGGCCAGTGCGCGCACCGCTGCCCTGGTCGATCCGGAAGGCGAGAGCCTCGCAAAGTGTCTCGCCGAGATCGACGGCCAGGGGACGCACCGCTTGGCGGCGGAATAAATCTCTCCTGGCCGCGCCGCAGTCCGTTGTCACCCTCGGCCTCGTCAGTTAAGACTGCGCGCCAACAAATGTAGCGTCCGCGGTCCATTTCGGGCGGACGATTGAGGGGCGAAACGTAATGGCCGCGACACCAACGGGACAACGGCCAACGATCGCCGCCGAAGCTTTCCTGCGCGCGCTTGCCGATCACGGCACCGATTATTTTTTCGCCAATCCCGGTACGGACTTTCCACCGATCGTGGAAGCCTTTAGCCGCGCCAAAAAAACCAACGCAAAGGTTCCCAAGCCCATACTGGTGCCGCACGAGAATCTCGCGGTTGGCATGGCACACGGCGCCTATCTGATGACCGGCCGCCCTCAAGCGGTCATGGTGCATGTCAACGTCGGCACCGCGAACACAATTAACAATCTCACCAATCTCTCGCGCGACCGCGTACCGCTCATTCTGGCCGCCGGCCGAACGCCGATTACCGAGAAAGGTACTTTCGGTTCGCGCACGCGCCCGATCCATTGGGCGCAGGAAATGTTCGACCAGGCCGGCATGGTGCGTGAGTTGGTAAAGTGGGATTACGAATTGCGCGTCCCGGGCCAGATCGGCGATGTGGTTGCGCGCGGCGTCGAAGTTGCAATGGCGCATCCGCGCGGACCTGTTTATCTGGTGCTGCCGCGCGAGCCCCTTGCAGCTTCGCTGCCGGAGCCAGTGGGGCCAACAAAGCCCCGGCCGCAAGCCGCGCCCGTACATCCGGATCCGCGCACGATCGCAACACTCGCCGAATGGATCGCCTCGGCCGAGCGCCCGCTGATCGTCACCGCCACCTTGCCCGCCGAAGCGGTGCCGTTACTCGACCGTCTGGCTGAACGCTGCGCTATCCCGGTAGTGACGCATAATCCTCGCACGGTCTGCCTGCCCTCGAGCCATTCCATGCATTTCGGCTTCGAACCCGGCACATTACTCGCCGATGCCGATCTGGTGATCGTGCTCGAATCCGACGTGCCATGGATCCCTCATTTACAGCACCCGCCCGCCGGCTGCCGCGTCGCGCATGTGGGCGAAGACCCGTTCTATGTTCGCTATCCGATGCGCAGCTTCCCGAGTGATCTTGCGCTGCAGGCCGGTGCCACTCAGGCGCTGGAAACACTGGTGCGCGCAGTCGAACCGCGCCTCCAAATGGCGGACGCGCGTATTGCCGCCCGGCGCGCACGGTTGACCGAGCGCATGCGGAACCGACGCGCGCAACTGGCGAAAGATTCGGCCGCTGGCACTACGATTTCACCGGAATATCTCTCGCGCGCGATCGGCGAAGCGGTCGGCAAAGACGCCATCATTATCAATGAATACCCGCTGCGCCCGGACCACTGCGCGCGCGAAAAACCGGGTACGTTCTTTGCGCTTGGGCCAGCTGGCGGACTCGGCTGGGGCTTGGGCGCGGCCCTTGGCGCCAAACTCGCAGCACCCGACGAGTTCGTGGTCGCGACGCTCGGCGACGGCGCCTACATGTTTGCCAATCCCATGGTCGGCCACTGGGTCTCGGCCGTTCACAATCTTCCGATTCTGACTATCGTGTTCAACAACAGCCGCTACGGTGCCGTGCGCCGCGCGACGCTATCGATGTTCAAGGATGGCGTCGCCGGCGAGACCGACGGCCGCACTCTCGCCGATCTCGATCCGTCACCCCCGTTCGAGGAGATGGCGCGGGCGCAAGGCGCCCATGCGGAACGTGTCGAAAAACCTGCCGACCTGCCTGATGCACTGGCGCGCGCCCGTGCGGTGGTCGTCAACGAACGCAAGCAAGCACTGCTCAACGTCATTACGCCTTATTGAACGGTAACGTCACAGAGCAATCGAAATCACGGAGGAGTTATGCGTATCGACGCCTACACCCATTTCATCCCGGAAAAGTATTTCACCAAGATCGTCGAAAGCGGCCACGCCGACATCGGCAAGCGCGTGCGCGAAATTCCCTGCATTCATGACCTTGAGGTCCGCCGCAAGATCGTCGGCAGCTTCAAAGACTACGCGCAGATTCTTTCGTACCCGATGCCCCCGCTGGAGGTCATGACCAAAGGCGACGGCACGCTGACCGAGGAATACACCAAGCTGGTGAATGACGGCTTTGCCGAAATTTGCGCGAAATACCCCGATCAGTTTCCGGGGTGGGTTGCCCAAGCAGCACTGATTGCGCCTGACGCCGGCGTGCGCGAGGCAGAACGCGCGTTGAAAAACGGCGCGTTAGGCGTGCAGATTTACACCAATATCGCCGGCAAGCCACTCGACGATCCGGCATTCGAACCGTTCTTCGCGGCCATGAACAAGCTCAACAAGCCGATCTGGATGCATCCGGCGCGCGCCGCAAATTTTCCGGACTATCTGTCCGAAAATAAATCGAAATATGAAATCTGGTGGACCTTCGGCTGGTCCTACGAGACCGCCGCGGCGATGGCCCGGCTCGTATTCTCAGGCATCATGGACAGATATCCGAACCTGAAAATCATCACACATCATTTCGGTGGCATCGTTCCGATGCTGGAAGGGCGCATCGGGCCGGGCTGGGACCAACTCGGCGCACGTACCTCGGATGAGGATCTGAGCGTCATCCTCAAAAAGTTAAAGAAGCGCCCGCTCGACTATTTCAAGCACGCTTTCTACGCAGACACGGCGGTGTTCGGCGGCGTGCCCGCGACCCACGCCGGACTTGCATTTTACGATCTCGACAAGATCGTGTTCGCCTCCGACTGCCCGTTCGACCCCGAAAAGGGCACTATGTACACGCGCGAGACTCTTCGCATCATCGAGGGCATCGACATGCCGAAGGCCGACAAGGAAAAGATCTGGCACGGCAATCTTGAGGCGATCACAGGCGTGAAGTTCAAGTCCTAGCCTGCCGTTACTGCCGGCCTGTCCCGTTCACGGGCTTGAGGGGCAAGAAAGTCGTGGATGCCCGGCATAAAGCCGGGCATGACGCACCGGACATGCCCCGCCGTCTGTGGAAGCCTGGCGCCCATCTGCTAACGTCGTTGCCCATGGCGCTCACCCAACCCATCGCCCCACCTGAAAACGACGCAACCGGCGTTCCACCGCCTGACGAGGGGCGCGTCACGCCGGCGATGGCGCAGTATGCCGAGATCAAGGCCGCCCATCCGGACGGCCTGCTCTTCTACCGGATGGGCGATTTCTACGAGATGTTCTTCGAGGACGCCGAGATCGCGTCGCGCGCGCTCGGCATCGTGCTCACCAAACGCGGAAAATATCTCGGCAAAGACGTTCCGCTCTGCGGCGTTCCTGTCGTCCGCGCCGACGAATATCTCCATCGCCTGATCGCACTCGGCCATCGCGTCGCGGTGTGCGAGCAACTTGAGGACCCGGCCGAAGCGCGCAAGCGCGGCGCCAAGAGCGTGGTGCGGCGCGACGTGACACGACTCGTGACACCGGGCACGCTGACCGAGGACACGCTGCTCGACGCCAGCCGCAATAACTATCTGCTTGCCGTTGCGCGTACGCGACTATCGTCAGCCGGCGAGGACACTTACTTCGCGCTCGCATGGATCGATATTTCCACCGGTGAATTTCGTGTGACCGAATGCGACCGTGCGTCGCTATCCGCCGAAATAGCGCGACTTGAGCCCGGCGAAATCATCGTTTCGGACGGGCTTTTCAGCGAAGCCGATCTCGCAGGTTATTGGCGCTCCCTTCCCGCGGTAACACCGCTTGCACGCGATGTATTCGACACCGCGACCGCCGAGCGGCGGCTGACCTCCTTCTTCGCGGTGGCGACCAGTGAGGCCTTCGGTACGCTCACGCGGCTCGAGCTCACGGCTGCCGCAGCCTGCGTTACCTATGTCGAGCGTACGCAGATCGGAAAACGCCCGCCCTTGTCGCCGCCTTTGCACGAGAGCGCAGGTGCCAGCATGGCGATTGACCAGGCCACCCGCGGCAATCTCGAATTGATGCGCACACTCGCGGGTGACCGACGTGGCTCGCTGCTCGACGCGATAGACCGCAGCGTGACCGCTGCCGGCTCGCGGATGATGGCGCAACGTCTGGCGGCACCGCTTACCGATCCCGCGCAGATTGGCAATAGAACTCGACGCAGTCGCGACATTTGTCAGGGACACAGCCGCACGCGTTGAAACCCGGTCGCGCCTGCAAACAGCACCCGACCTGGCCCGCGCGCTTTCGCGATTGGCAGTGGGCCGTGGCGGCCCGCGCGACCTTGCTGCTATTCGCGACGGCGTGCTGGCGGCGGCCGAACTGGCGCGCACCCTCACCTCGCTCAACGACGCCCCGGCAGAAATCTCTGACGCGATGCAAGCTTGCCGGACACCGGATGGCATGCTGGCCGCCGAACTGGCCGCCGCGCTTGCGGCCGAACTACCCGCCTTCAAGCGCGATGGGGGTTTCGTGCGCGAGGGCTACAACTCAACGCTCGATGAAACGCGCGCACTGCGCGATGAATCACGCCGGGTTATCGCGGGCTTGCAGGCGCGCTACGCCGAGGACACGGGCATCCGTATTCTCAAGATCAAGCACAATAACGTGCTCGGCTATTTCGTCGAAGTCACCGCCCAACACGGCGAGCGGCTGATGGCGGCACCGCTCAACGCAACCTTTATCCACCGCCAGACCCTCGCCGGTCAGGTTCGCTTTACCACTACCGACCTCGGCGAACTCGAAGCAAAGATTGCCAGCGCCGCCGAGCGCGCGCTCGGATTGGAGCTGGAGATCTTCGAGCGGCTTACGGCCAGCGTG
Source organism: uncultured Alphaproteobacteria bacterium (assembly GCA_963742345.1). Classification (GTDB taxonomy): domain Bacteria; phylum Pseudomonadota; class Alphaproteobacteria; order Rhizobiales; family Xanthobacteraceae; genus Pseudolabrys. Next base: position 95,835 of record CAVULO010000006.1, on the reverse strand, counting down.
ATCGCGGAGAGCACCAACATTAAGGATTGTGCCGAGGCACTTGCTCGTCTCGATGTGGCCAGTGCGCTTGCTCAACTTGCTACCGAGCGTGACTACGCACGGCCTCAGGTCGACGATAGCCATGCTTTCGTCATCGAAGGCGGCCGACATCCGGTCGTGGAGCAAGCCTTATCGCGCGACGGCACGCCTTTTGTTGCCAATGATTGCGATCTGTCGCCGCCGCAGGAAGCGGATGCGGGCCGCATCTGGTTGCTCACCGGCCCCAACATGGCGGGAAAGTCCACATTTCTCAGACAAAACGCACTCGTCGCGATTCTGGCGCAGATGGGCAGCTTCGTTCCGGCAAAGCACGCGCATATCGGGATTGTCGACCGGCTTTTCTCGCGCGTCGGCGCCGCCGACGATCTCGCCCGCGGGCGTTCAACCTTCATGGTCGAAATGGTGGAAACCGCCGCCATTCTCAATCAGGCGGGCGAGCGCGCGCTCGTCATCCTTGACGAAATCGGCCGCGGCACAGCGACCTTCGACGGATTATCGATCGCCTGGGCAACAGTCGAGCATTTGCATGCCGTCAACAAATGCCGCGCGTTATTTGCAACCCATTTCCACGAGCTGACCGCGCTCGCCGGCCGGCTCGACCGGCTTTACAACGCGACGGTGCGAGTGAAGGAATGGCAGGGCGAGGTCGTATTCCTGCATGAAGTCGTGGCCGGCGCCGCCGACCGCTCCTACGGCATTCAGGTAGCAAAACTCGCGGGCCTGCCGGCAAGCGTGATCGAACGTGCCAAAGTGGTGCTAGCCAAACTCGAGCAGGAAGACCGAGCCGCGCCGAAAGGCTTTGAAGACCTGCCGCTGTTCGCCGTATCTTCCAAGCCACCGCACGAAATGCCGCAATCGAGCGAAGAGCTCCTGGCCATCGCCCTTTCTGCGCTCAACCCCGATGACCTGTCGCCTCGCGAAGCGATGGAAGCACTCTATGTGCTAAAAGCGAAGCTGGCGGAGACGCGTAAGAGCTGAAATATGTGGAACTTGGTGCCCTGGGTTCCCGGTTGAACAAAGTCCATGATGAATATTGCGGACAGGAAGCAGGCGACGGCACCGGCGGATACGCAACGCTGGCTTGAGAGTTTCGAGTCGGCGTTGCAGGCGCAAGACGCGGCCGCGGTAGGCAAACTATTTTTAACAGACGGGCTTTGGCGCGACGTTCTGGCGTTCACGTGGAACATCCAGACCCTGTCTGGCCGGCCCGCAATCGAAGCAATGCTGCGCGAGAGGCTCTCACGCGCAAAGCCGAAAAACTTTCATTTTCCGGCCAAGCGAACGCCCCCGCGCTGGGTGACGCGAGCCGGAACGCAAAATATCGAGGCCCTGTTTGAGTTCGAGACCGCATTCGGCCGCTGTGCCGGCGTCGTACGTCTCGTTCCCGATCCTCAAATGCCGTCGCGGCTGCACGCATGGACTGTCGCCACAACATTGGAAGAACTCGAAGGACACGAGGAGGAGTTCAAGAAACGCGCGGCACAGGCAGACGAAAGCACGCGCGACTTCGGCGCCGAGAACTGGAGCGACCGCCTTGCGAAAGCGCGCGCTTTCGCTGACCACGACCCCACTGTGCTCGTAGTCGGGGGCGGACAAGCCGGGCTGTCGATCGCCGCGCGTCTGCATCAGCTCGGTATCGATGCGCTGATCGTAGATCGTCACGCACGCATCGGCGATAATTGGCGCAAGCGATACCATTCGCTGACATTGCACAATGAAGTGCACGTCAATCACCTGCCCTATCTGCCGTTCCCGCCGACCTTTCCCGTCTACATTCCAAAGGACAAGCTCGCAAATTGGTTCGAGTCCTACGTCGAAGCGATGGAGTTGAGTTTCTGGACTGCGACCGAGCTTGTCGCCGGAAGTTATGACGAAAAACGCCGGGAGTGGCGCGTCACGCTCCGTCGTGCCGATGGAACCGAACGCGTCATGCGCCCGCGTCACCTGATTTTTGCGACCGGCGTGAGCAGTATTCCCTATACGCCCGACCTGCCCGGTCTCTGCACATTTGCCGGCACGCAAGTGCATTCCGGCGATTTCAAGGATGCCAAAAAATGGAAAGGCCGCAACGCTCTCGTGCTTGGCACCGGCACGAGCGGCCACGACGTCGCCCAGGAGCTTTGCTCCCATGGCGCGAATGTCACGATCATTCAGCGCAGCAAGACTTATGTGGTGAGCCTGAAAGAGGCGCAGAGCGTCTACGCAATTTATTCGGAAGGTATCCCGTTTGAGGATTGTGACTTGCTGGCGACTTCGTTTCCTTATCCGGTACTGCAACGCTCTTATCAGCTTTCAACCGCCAAAGGTCGCGAGGTGGACAAGGCGCTGCTGGAGAGGCTCGAAAAGCGGGGCTTTCGCCTGCATTTCGGTGAAGACGACACCGGCTTCCAGATGATGTATCTGCGCCGCGGCGGTGGCTATTATTTCAACGTCGGCTGTTCTGAATTGATCATTTCCGGCGCCATCGGCCTTGTCCAATTTTCAGACATTGAAAGCTTCGTCGCCGAGGGCGCACGGCTGCGCGACGGACGCGTTATACCGGCGGACTTATTGGTGCTGGCGACCGGTTACAAAAATCAGCAGGAAACCGCCCGGCTCTACCTCGGCGACGAGATCGCAGACCGTATCGGGCCGGTCTGGGGATTCGACGACGGCGGGGAACTGCGCAACATGTGGCGGCGCACTGGACAGCCGGGGCTTTGGTTCACTGCGGGAAGCCTTGCGCAATGCCGGATTTTCTCGCGCTATCTGGCGCTGCAGATCAAGGCGTTGGAGCTTGGCCTGTTGCACTAGGCTGCATTTTGCTGTCGCCAATTCTGCACAAACCAGAGCAGCGCATTCCAGGCGAGCCCTATCGACAAGCCGATCGCATACGACCACCACACTCCGATCGAGTTCGCCAACAGATGGACGGCGAGCAGACCCAGGCCCAGCCCGATCAGCGGGGTAAGCACGTGCGCAGCGACGCTGGCCGCCGCTGGCCCACCAATGCGCGGGTGCAAAATGATAAAGAACGAACCCATTGCCACCGGAAAAAAGGCGAAGACACCCGAGAAATACGAGCCGATCGAGCTACTGGCCGCGGTGACGAGGATCACGCAGAGCGTCACCACCCCGGCGCGCCAGGCAAGATCGGCACCGGAGAGCGCGACACGCTTGACGGCGCCTGTAATACGAAAACGGCTGGCGGCAAGAATCGCAACCGGATAGACGGCTGCGTTCAGTAAGACTGCGCCTGTTGCGCTCCAGTCCACCAGCCGCAAGAAGAACACGGAGGCAAGCCAGACCAGGAATGCGCCCCCGAGGCTGAGCCGCAACGAGTGCTTCTGCGCCAGCGCGGCATAGCTGAGCGCAAATAGCGCGCAAGCTGCATTTGCGATCAGACTGCCGACCGCACTCTGGGCTATGAATTCGGGCGGGTGCTCGAGCGCGAGAATGATCATGGCCGCGCCCCCGGCAGTCGGTAGCGAGGCGATGAGCGAGCCAACGAACGGCCCGCTACGCTCGACCACCACCGAGGCCGCCACCACAATCGTCGCGGTCATGGCGATTTTGAGCAGAAGTCCGATCAGAAACATCGCCATTGGCGCTACACCGCAACACCGTGGCGGCGCGCAAGCAGCACAGCCAGGCTCCACCCGACCGAAGTGACAAGCGCAAGAGTTAAGCCGATGGCCGAACCAAAGGCATCGGCAGAAAAATGCAGTACCGTACAAGCAAAGGCAAAACCGACCAGGCCCAGCACGGCATTGGCCAGCACCGCGGCCGACCCCGGGCCACCGACACGGTCGTGCAGGATGAACATGATGCTGAGCAACACCACCGGAAATACCGCGAGAATGCCACTGCCGCCCGGGCCGAGCTGAAAGCTGAAGGTTACGACAACCCCGACCAACGACGCGACCAGCGCGGCGCGCAATGCGAGATCGGTCCATCGGGTGCGGAAGCCTGCAACTCGCACATGACGCAGTGGCCGCGCCAGCCACAGACTCACACCTAAGACGACAACGTTTGCCACCATCACGCAGATAAACGTCCAGTGGATCGCAAGGACACCGCTGGCGAGGACAAGCCAGGCTATGCACGCCAGAGCCATACTGACTGCGCGAGAACGTGTCTGCGCCAGCAACGCATAAGTCATCGCAAAGATCACATTCACGGCGTTGATGGCGAGGCTTGCAACCGCGCTTTGCGCAATAAAATGCGCATCGTGATCGAGGGCCAGGAAAACGTAGACCGGTCCGGCACCGATCGGCAGCGTTGCCACCAAGCCCCCGATCAGTGGACCAACGCGCTCGGCGGTCACCGTCGCCGCCAGCACAAAGCCAGCTGTGACGGCCATTTTGACGATCAGCGTGAGCGCGAAATATAAATCGGGAGACATTTTGCGCGGCGACATGACCACTTTGCTATGTGCCGCGCAAGCCGCCGCAGCACATAGCAGATCGTCGCCGCTAAAGGCGCGGCACGTCACGCAGCGCGTTCCATGACGGTCTCCTTTAAGCCGGCGTCAGCACTACGCGGCCGATTACTTTGCCGGCGCGGAGCTCCTCCATCACCGCGTTCACATCGCTCAGCGGCCTTGTCGCAACGGGCACGGGCGGCACTCCGGTACGACGCACGAGATCGATGAGTTCCTTCATCTCCGGCAGGCTGCCGACATACGATCCCTGAATGGTAACCGCCCGCATGGGGATCGGCGGCAACGACACCGTGAGATCGCCGCCGTAAAGCCCAACGATGACGTATTTGCCACCCTTGATCAGACTGTCGTACCCGACCCGCGCACTTTGCGACGAGCCGACCAGATCGATCACCCCCCACGCTCCGCCCTTCGTCATGTCGATGATTTTCTGCGAGGCGTCGGCCGCGCCACCGTCGATCACCGCGACCGCCCCCGCTTTCTTGGCGGCATCACGTTTTACCGGATCGATGTCGACCACGATGGCGCTGTGGCCGCCCATCGCCTTGTGCAAAGCGAGACACATGAGCCCGAGCCCCCCGGCACCGATAATCACCGTCGGCTCGCTCGTCAGCGTCGGGATTTTTTTCAAAGCACCGAAGGTGGTGACGCCCGAGCAAGCGAGTGGAGCTGCGCGGTCCGGCGGAAGGTCGCCGATGTCGAACAGGTAGCGCGGATGCGGCACCATCAGATAGTCGGCATAGCCGCCGTCCGAAAACACCCCGAGGCTGCGCATGGCGCGGCAGAGATTTTCATCGCCCCGCCGGCAGGGACCGCAAGTGCCGCAGCCGATCCACGGATGTGCTAGCCGGCGGTCGCCGACTTTGACGCCCTTTACATCGGGGCCAAACGCCACCACCTCGCCGACATTCTCGTGGCCAAGCGTCACCGGCAGCTTCATGCCGCGGTCGGCAAGACTCATTCGCTTGCCGCCACCGAGATCGAACCAGCCATCCGCCAGATGCAAATCGCTGTGGCAAACGCCGGCTGCCAAAACCTTCAGCAGAACCTCGCTGCCGGTCGGCTTTGGCGTGGGCTGTTCATTGAGCTGTAACGGCTGACCGCAAACGCAGACCTGGAACATGCGCATTGTTGTTTGTCTCCCGGACCCGTGGATTTGCCTGACAACGAACCACACTCCGCGCCGGCCGTCACCAGCCGGGCAGCCCTGCGTAAATTACCTTCTAAATCGTTCGAAATACGCGGTCGCAGAAATATCTGTCTCGGACGGGTGACTTAGCGCCCCACCTCCGCTATCGGATGGCCATGGCTTCGCTTGCCCTCGATCACGACGCACGCCCGCCGTCCGAACGCCCCGCCCGCGGCTCGAACGATTTGATCGACGCGCGCGCGCTTACCGCTGAGCTCGAAAAACTGACCAAAGATCACACCGGCGGCGAGCGCGAGTTGCGTTCATCGCTGGCGCAACGGCTCAAAGTCGCCCTCGCCGACGGCCGCGCCAAAGCCGAACAGTTGTTATTGAAAGACCGCCATGGCCGGCGATGCGCCGAGCGGTTGTGCCGGATGGAAGACGAAATCATCCGCATTCTATTCGAATTTGCATGCGATCAGTACCCGTCACAAAATCCGTCGGAGGCCGAACGTATGGCGGTGATCGCCACCGGCGGCTACGGCCGCGGCTTGCAGGCGCCCGGGTCCGATATCGATCTGCTGTTCCTGCTGCCTTACAAGCAAACCGCGTGGGGCGAGTCGATCGCGGAAGCGATTCTCTATTGTCTGTGGGATACCGGGCTGAAGGTCGGCCACGCCACTCGTTCGGTCGACGAGTGTATCCGTCAGGCAAAGGCGGACATGACAATCCGTACCGCCATCCTGGAAGCGCGCTTTCTGTTCGGCGACAAGAAATTATTCGACGAGATGCAAACGCGCTTCGACAATGAGGTCGTGCGCAACACCGCCGCCGAATTCGTCGCCGCCAAGCTCGCGGAGCGCGAAGATCGCGTCCGCCGTAGCGGGCAATCGCGCTATCTGGTTGAGCCAAACGTCAAGGACGGCAAGGGCGGTTTACGCGATCTGCATACGCTGTTCTGGATCGCCAAATACGTTTATCGCGTGCGTGAGCCGGATGAGCTGATCAAGCGCGGCGTATTCGACAAGCAAGAGTACCAACGCTTCCGCGCTTGCGAGGATTTTCTCTGGTCGGTGCGCTGCCACATGCATTTCCTTATGGGGCGGGCCGAGGAGCGGTTGTCGTTCGACATACAGCGCGAGATCGCCGTGCGGCTCGGCTACACAGAGCATCCCGGCCTGCAAGATGTCGAGCGGTTCATGAAGCATTACTTTCTGATCGCCAAGGACGTCGGCGACCTGACTGCAATCCTGTGCGCGGAGCTGGAAGACAGTCACGCCAAGAGCGTGCCAGTGCTAAGCCGCTTGATGGCGCGATTGCGGCCGGTCAAGCGGCGCAAACTGGCCGAGAGCGACGACTTCACCATCGACAAGAATCGCATCCGGCTCGCGCAGGCCAACGTATTCAAGCGCGACCCGGTCAACCTCATCCGCATCTTCCATCTCGCACAGAAACACAATCTGGCGTTCCACCCCGATGCCATGCGTGCGATCACCCGCTCGCTCAAGCTGATCGACGCCAAGTTGCGCGAGAGCGAGGAAGCCAACGAGCTCTTTCTCGACATCCTCACCTCGAAGAACGATCCGGAAACCGTATTGCGACGGATGAACGAAGCTGGCGTGCTTGGCCATTTCGTGCCGGCCTTCGGCAAGATCGTCGCAATGATGCAGTTCAATATGTATCATCACTATACGGTTGACGAGCACCTGCTGCGCTGCATCGGCGTGCTCGCCGAAATTGAACGAGGCGGCAACAATGAAACGCCTCTTGCCAATGAGCTGATCCACAAGATCTTGCCCCGGCATCGTCGCGTGATCTATGTCACGCTCTTTCTGCACGATATCGCCAAAGGCCGGCCGGAGGATCATTCGATCGCCGGTGCGCGGGTGGCCAGGCGATTCTGCCCGCGGCTCGGTTTCTCGGCTGCCGACACCGAGACCGTCGCCTGGCTGATCGAAAATCACCTGGTAATGTCGAGCGTCGCGCAGTCGCGCGACCTCTCCGACCGCAAGACCATCGAGAACTTCGCCGCCACGGTACAGTCGGCCGAGCGGCTCAAGCTCCTGACCATCCTCACCACCGCCGACATCCGCGCCGTCGGCCCCGGCGTGTGGAACGGCTGGAAGGCGCAGCTCATCCGCACGCTCTACTACGAGACCGAGCCGGTGCTCACCGGCGGTTTCTCGGAAGTCAACCGCGCTCAGCGCGTAGCAATCGCGCAAAACGAGTTCCGCGAGGCGATGAAGGATTGGCCGCGCGAGCGCCTGGAGGCCTATGTCGCGAAGCTCTATCCGGCCTATTGGCTCAAGGTCGATCTACCGCACAAAATCGTGCATGCCAATTTCGTGCGCGCTACGGAGGACGCCGATAAACGGCTCGCAACATCGATTGCGTTCGATCCCGATCGAGCTGTGACCGAGCTTACATTGCTCGCGCCTGATCATCCTTGGCTGCTGTCGATCATTGCCGGCGCCTGCGCCATGACCGGCGCCAACATCGTCGATGCGCAGATCTATACGACGACCGACGGCCGTGCGCTCGACACCATTTCATTATCGCGTGAATTCGACCGCGTTGAAGACGAAGAGCGGCGCGCCAATCGCATTGCCGACTCAATTGAAAAGGCCCTGCGCGGTGAACTGCGCCTGCCGGATGTGGTGGCCAAACGGACGCCACCCAAAGGGCGTATCCGCGCTTTTGCGCTGGAGCCGACCGTCACTATCAATAACCAGTGGTCCCACCGCTATACGATGGTTGAGGTCACCGGCCTCGACCGTACCGGGCTTTTGTATGAGCTGACCGCCACGCTCTCCAAGCTCAACCTCAACATCGCATCGGCACACGTTGCCACCTTCGGCGAACGTGTAGTGGACGTGTTTTACGTGACCGACCTGATGGGCGCGCAAATTAATTCACCGACGCGGCAGGCCGCCATCAAGCGCGCACTGATCGCGTTGTTCGCGGTCAGCGACGAAGGCAAATCCGGCAAAGGCCGCTATCAGCTAAAGCACAGCGCCCCGCCTCGGATTTCCCGCAAAAACGCACCTTAACGGCCCCTTAAATCGGTCCGCTTAGCGTGCCTTTGGGGCCGGCACCTTGCATCTGCCGGTGCGAAACGGGTCGGGCGATGGCGTCGAAAAGGGGACAAGCGGGCGCGCGCCGGGAGCCTGTTTTCGACAGCAGCCCGGACCTGCGCCTTTCCGCCGGCGACCGTCCCGCACCGGCCGTGGATAGATCACCAGTAAATAACAAGCCGCCCGCCAAACGCCGCAAAAGGCGCGCGCGCAAGACGCGCCCTGCCCGCAGCAAACGGGCCCTTATCGGCCGGATCGCATACTGGAGCCTGGTCGTCGGCCTGTGGCTCGCGATTGGAGGCGCCGGCGTCGTAACTTGGGTTGGTGCGCATCTTCCGCCAATTCAATCTTTGGAAATTCCCAAGCGTCCGCCCTCGATCCAGATCGTGGACATGCAAGGGCGCGCGCTCGCCCGCCGCGGCGATCTCGCCGGCGAGCCGTTGCCTTTAAAAGAAATGCCGAACTATGTGTCGAAGGCATTCGTCGCTATCGAGGACCGGCGTTTCTACGAGCACTACGGTGTCGACCCGTTCGGCATCGGACGAGCATTCGTTGCCAATGTGCTGCACCGTGCCGTCGCTCAAGGCGGCTCCACGATCAGCCAACAGCTCGCCAAAAATCTTTTTCTGACTCAAGAACGCACGATCACCCGCAAATTGCAGGAAGTGCTCCTGGCCCTCTGGCTGGAGCGCAAATTTTCCAAGACGCAGATTCTCGAAATGTACCTCAACCGGGTATATTTCGGCGCTGGCGCCTATGGCATCGAGCAGGCCTCGCAGCGCTATTTCGGAAAATCGGCGCGACACATCACGCTGGCGGAAGCTGCGCTGCTGGCCGGACTGGTAAAATCTCCGTCGCGACTTGCACCTACACGCAATTTCGACGGCGCTGAAAAACGCGCCAGGGTCGTGTTGGGCGCTATGACGGAGCTCAGGTTCATCAACGTCACCAGCGAGCGCGCCGCGCTGACGCATCCGCCACGTATCCTGGCGCAGGCCAGCACCGGCTCGGTGAATTATGTGGCCGATTGGGTCATGGACGCGCTTAACGACACGCTCGGTCACGTGGACGAGGACATCGTGGTGCAGACCACGATCGACGCGGCGCAGCAGGCAAGCGCAGAGAAGTCGCTAAATGACGAGCTCGCGCAAAAGGGCGACAAGAACGGCGTCGCGCAAGGCGCGCTGGTGGCGATGACACCGGATGGCGCGGTGCGCGCTTTGGTTGGCGGCCGCAACTACGCCGATAGCCAGTTCAACCGTGCGGTCGCTGCCAAGCGCCAACCTGGGTCCGCGTTTAAGCCCTTCGTCTATCTCACCGCGCTCGAGCACGGCCTTACACCTGATACGCGTGCGCGAGGACAAGCCGATCAACGTGAAAGGCTGGCAGCCCGAAAACTACAGCCACGAATATTTCGGCCCAGTGACGCTGACCAAGGCGCTGGCGCTGTCGCTGAACACCGTGTCGGTACGTCTGACGCTGGAAGTGACGCCAATGGCGGTCGTCCGCACCGCTTACCGGCTTGGCATTGCCTCAAAACTGGAACCCAACGCCTCGATCGCGCTCGGCACCTCGGAAGTATCGATGCTCGAACTCGTCGGTGCCTACGCACCTTTTTCCAATGGCGGCTACGCGGTGACACCACGCGTGATCGAGAAGATCACCGCAACCAACGGCAAAGTGCTTTATGCACGCAGTGCCCAACAGCTCGGCCGCATCATCGATGCACGCTATGTGACGATGATGAACACGATGATGGCGGAGACGTTGACCATCGGCACCGCGCACAAGGCAGCATTGCCCGGTTGGCCGGCGGCCGGAAAGACCGGCACGTCGCAGGATTTCCGCGATGCCTGGTTCATCGGCTACACCGCGCACCTTGTCACCGGCGTCTGGCTCGGCAACGACGATGGCACGCCGACCAAGCACGTGACCGGCGGCACCTTGCCGGTGGAAATCTGGAGCCGCTTCATGCGCGGTGCGCATCAAGGCGTGCCGGTCGCGAGCCTGCCGGGAGCTTCAACCGGCGATTTGTTCTCCGGGCTGTTCGGTGGATCGAGACCGACGCCGCCCGCTCCCGTGCAACCGGTCGCAGTTAATAGTTCGGCGACTACGAGCGGCGGTGGACTCGACGGCTGGCTGCTCAACAATCTTTTCGGCCGCCGTTGAATTTAATGCTTTGTTGCGGCGCGGCGGATGCCATGCGTCGCCAGCCATAGTCCCAACGTCGCACAGCCCATCGCTGCCACACCGACGGCAAGCGGCCAGGCGCTCTGCCCGAGAAACCAGCCTACCGTCGCGCCGCACAGTGCCGCGGCACTCTGCTGCATAAAGCCGAACAACGAGGACGCAGCGCCGGCACGCTCGGGAAATGGCGTCATTGCACCGGCGATGCCCTGGGGTAGCACCATGCCAAGGCCGGCAAGATAAACCGCGACCGGCAAGACGAGCGACAAGAACGAGGTCAATCCGAGTGCCACCGCCGCCACCATGCCAAGACCGCCCGCGGCACAAGCGAGGGCGCCGACGCCAAGCACGCCGTCAAGCCCAAATCTGACGACTATCCGCGCCGCCAGAGCCGAGCCAGTCATGTAACCGATCGAGCCGAGCGCAAAGGCAAGGCCGAAATCGAACGGCGTAAGGCCGTAGAGATTTTGCAGGACGAATGACGCGCCTGAAATCCACGCGAACAGACCGGCGTAGCTCGCCGAGGTGATGCCGAGATAGGCCAGATAAGCCGGATGGCGTGCAACGACACGATAAGAGCGAAACATCGAGGAGAGCGAAACCGGCTCGGCCGCGCGCGTATTTAACGTTTCCGGCAACAACAGCCAGACGATCGCTACTCCCACGAGACCGGCGGCAACCAGCGTGAGAAACACCACCCGCCAGCCAAAACCGGTCTGCAACAGGCCGCCAGCAATCGGCGCCAGCACCGGTGCCAGCGCCATCACCGAGGCAATTAGCGACAATTCCCGCCCAGCGCGGGCGCCCGAATAAATGTCGCGCACGATGGCGCGAGTGAGCACGATGCCACCGGATCCGCCGAGCGCCTGAAACGCGCGCGCCACAATCAGCATTTCGATCGACGTCGAGAGCGCGCAAGCCAGGCTCGCGACGCAATAAAGCGCAATCGCAGCAAGCAGCACCGGTTTGCGACCGTGCCGATCTGACACCGGGCCATAGAATATTTGCCCGACCGCAAAGCCGATCAGATAGGCGGAAATCGTGAACTGCACCTGCGCGGTCGAAGCATCGAGCTGCCGCGCGATGTCGGGCAGTGACGGCAGGTACATATCGGTGGTGAGCGGGCCGATCGCGCTCAACGCCGCCAGCAAAGCTGTGAGCGCGAAGGTGCCGGGACGCAACATAGGTAGATGTTTCCGCTGAAGATTTTTTACGAGCGCGTATCGAGACCGTAGCGATGCAGATCGGCGCCGTGCGCATCGAGCCACGCCTTGGCGCGGCCCATATGCGGGCAAATGCGTTCAACCAGCCGCCAAAACCGCCGCGAGTGATTCATCTCGATCAGGTGGGCGACCTCATGTGCGGCGAGATAATCGAGCACAAAGGGCGGGGCAAGAATCAATCGCCAGGAATAGGACAGCACCCCGGTCGACGAGCACGAACCCCAACGGCTCGACTGATCGCGCACCGACACCTGCCTGATCGCAACGCCGAGCGCCTGCGCCGCCATGTGGCTCGCCACTTCAAGATCGCGCTTGGCCTCGCGCTTGAGATAGTCGCGCACCCGGCGTGGCAGATGGGGCTCTTCACCGGCGACACAAAGCAGATACTCGCCCGCGTGCGCCTCGACCCAGACCGTCCCTCGGGCACCGCGCCGATGCGCGATACGATGCTCGCGCCCACGCAGCGGCAGTATGGCGCCGTGGGCGAAAGGGGCAGCCTCCGGAAGCCGCCGGAGCCGCGCCGCGATCCAGGCGCCATGTTTCTCGGCGAATTGCCTGGCCTGTTTCACGCTGCCGCGCGGCGGCATGGTGAGCACGATTTCGCGGCTCGCGGCCTGGATTCGAAGCGTGTAGCGGCGTGCTTGCCGATGGCGACGCACGCCTATCAGGTAAATTTCGCCGTCGAAATCGACCGTGATCGCCGACGGCTCGCTGGTCCGTCGAAAGAGCAAAGCTCGCAGCGGTATGGACATCGTCGACCCAGAATCAGAGCGGGCAGTGTGCCACAAACACTCACGCGAGCGCGAGATTAACGCTGGGCTACAACCTTCAACAAGGCAGCGCGCGGGCTGCGCCCGCCGTTGCGCGACAGCGCGAAATCGGCGATGCGCGGCGCGATCTCGGCGCGGAAGCGCGAGCCATTGAACACCCCGTAATGGCCGACCGCCGGCTGCAAGTAGTGCACCTTGTGCTCGTCCGGAATATTGACGCACAGCGCGTGAGCGGCCTCGGTCTGGCCGACGCCGGAAATATCGTCGTTCTCGCCTTCCACCGTCATCAGCGCGACGCGTCTGATCGCAGCCGGATCGACGCGACGGCCACGATGCATCATCTCACCCTTCGGCAGCGCATGGCGGATGAACACGGTTTCCACCGTCTGCAGGTAGAACTCGGCCGCAAGATCCATGACGGCCAGATATTCGTCGTAGAACTCGCGGTGCTTTTGCGCTGAATCGCCGTCGCCTTTGACCAGATGCAGGAACAAATTGTGATGCGCCTCAATGTGGCGATCGAGATTCATGCTCATGAAGCCGTGGAGCTGCAGGAAGCCGGGATAGACATCTCGCATCACGCCGGGGTGCGGGAAAGGCACTTTGGTGATGACGTGGCTGCGGAACCAGCTGAGTCCGCGCCGCTCTGCCAGCTTGTTGACCTCGTTGGGGTTGATGCGCGTATCGATCGGCCCGCCCATCAGCACCATGGAATGCGGGACGTCAGGGTCGTTGTCTGCTTCCATGAGCGCGACGGCAGCGAGCACCGGCACCGAGGGTTGGCAAACCGCAATCACATGCACGTCACCGCCGAGCGTATGAAGCATCGAAATGATGTAGTCGATGTAGGTATCGAGATCGAAGCGCCCTTCAGCAAGCGGCACCATGCGCGCGTCGACCCACTCGGTGATGTAGACGTCGTGATTTGGAAGGAAGGTCTCCACCGTCCCGCGTAGCAGCGTCGGATAGTGGCCAGACATCGGCGCCACGATCAGCAACTTTGGCTGGGGCCGTCGCGGCGGACGAGCAAAGACGCGCTCAAAGTGCAAGAGACGACAGAACGGGCGCTCCCACACGCTCTTGATGTGAACCGGGATCTTCTCGGCGCCGACGGTGGTTAGATTGATGTCCCATTCCGGCCGCCGATAGCGCCGGGTCGAGCGCTCGAACAATTCCATCGTCGCGGCCACCGACTTGCCATAGGCAGTGTGGGCAAGCGGATTGGCCGGATTTTTAAAGAACAGCCGCGTGGCGTCTGCGAAGGCGCGCGAGGGATTGAGCGCGGCGTGCCCGAGCTCGTAAAACCAATACATCGGCGTCGCCAGCAATGCGCCGCTCTCGCCGGAGAGCGTTGCTGCTCCGCCGAATTCACCAATTGCCATAGAATCCCCCGGCCCTCGCTGCAGTGCGGCAGACTGTCGTTTTTCTGTCATAGCGTCAACGATAGACATAAGTTGTTCGCTTCCGGTTTACAACGCAAAGCGTGGCGGTAAGCCTCAAAGAACACAGGGCTTTTTGGACTACTCGCCGGTTTGCAAAAGCGAGCCGTGGACCCGCGCGCTGTGCAAAAGCTTCATAAAAGCCAATGATGCAGCCGCGAACATGATGATATTGAGCGCAAAAGCCTCCGCCATCAGATCGGCGCGAAAGGCATGGTCGATCACCAGCGCGCGCATACCTTCAAATACATAGGTCGGCGGCAGCGCCCAGGCGAAATACTGCAGCCAATCCGGTAGGACCGCGACCGGGTAATAGACGCAGGTCAACGGCAGAAACAGAAACATGATGGTCCAGGCCATGCTCTCGGCGCCAAGACCATTCCGCAGCAACAGTCCGGCGACGAAAATGCCGACTGACCAGCTCGTCAGGATGAGATTGGCGAAGAAAGCGGCAAGCGCCAGACCGAGCGCCCACAGATTAAAGCCGAAAAAGGCGATGGCGAGCAACGAGACCGGGATCATTCCGATCGACAGACGCACAATACTCATGATCATGAGCGCGGTCAGGAATTCGGCCGGACGCAATGGCGACATCATGATGTTGCCGAGGTTGCGCGCGTACATTTCTTCCAGAAACGAAATGGAAAAACCGAGCTGGCCGCGGAACAGGATATCCCATAGCAGCACCGAACCTATGAACACTCCGCTGGCGCGAGCAAAAAATCCGGCGTTTTGCGAAATGTAGACCTGCAGAAAACCCCACATCAGCATTTGCACGGTCGGCCAATAGATCAGATCGAGAATGCGCGGCCACGACGACCGTAACAGATACCAATAACGCCGAACCATCGCGGCAACGCGATTGAATGAAAATTCCATGCCGGTATCGCTGCCGATCATGGTACGGCCTCGCTGCGCCGCCGGCCGCGCGCCACATCGAGGAATACTTCTTCCAGCGTCTCCCGGCCGTAGCGCGAAAGCAGACGCGCCGGCGTGTCATCATCCTCGATGCGCCCTTTATTCATGATGATGACGCGCTCACACAGACGTTCGACCTCCCCCATGTTGTGAGAGGCAAGCAACACCGTCGCGCCCTGATCGCTGCGATACCGCTCGATCCGCGAGCGCACCCAATCCGCCGTGTCGGGGTCGAGCGAGGCAGTTGGTTCGTCGAGCAATAACACTTCCGGCTTGTTGAGCAGCGCCTTGGCAAGCGAGACCCGCGTCTTCTGTCCGGCCGAGAGCTTGCCGGTCGGTCGGTCGAGAAATTCGGTCAGCTCGAGTTCGAGAGCCAAGCTGCCGATCCGTTCGCCGATGTCCTTCACGGCATAAAGCTGCGCAAACACGGAAAGGTTTTGCCGCACCGTCAGGCGCGTCGGCATGTCGACATAAGGGCTCTCGAAATTCATCCTGTGTAGAACGCGGTAGCGCTCTCTCGGCATGTTGGCGCCTAACACGGTGACCGTGCCGGAGGTGGGCGTGACCAGCCCCATGATCATCGCGATCGTGGTGGTTTTGCCGGCGCCGTTGCCGCCAAGGAGGCCGGTGACCGAGCCCGGGGCCAGACGGAAAGTGATGTCATCAACTGCCGCCACGCCCTTGTAGCGCTTGACCAGCCGGTCGACTGCGATGGCGGAAGTGCTTTGCGCATCCATACGGCGAAAGATGTGACGCTCCGCCGCAGGAAGTGCAAGCCCCGTGACGCGCCGGCAATTGGTACGCGCGCCGCGTGGCGCTAGACTGCATTATGCCTGCGTTCGGCCTTGGCCACCAACACCCGCGTCGCAATGTGCGCCTCGACACCTTGGTGCGGCTGCGCTGGCTCGCGATCATCGGCCAAACCACCGCAGTGCTGGTGGTTTATTACGGGCTCGATTTCGAGCTGCCGATTTATGCCTGCCTTGCGGCAATCGTGCTGGCGGCCTGGCTCAATGTGGCGCTACGGCTGCGCTTCCACTTGACGCAGCGGCTCGAGCCTGACCGCGCTGCCTGGCTGCTGGCCTTCGACATTGCGGAGCTGGCGGTGCTCTTGTTCCTGACTGGTGGGCTGCAAAATCCGTTTGCCTTTATGTTCCTGGGACCGGTGCTGCTGTCGGCCACTGCACTGCCCCCGCGATTCACCCTGATGCTGGGCGGCTTCGCGGTGGCCTGCGCCACGGTATTGGTGTTTGTGCATTATCCGCTGCCGTGGGACAGCGAAGACCCCTTGCAGTTGCCGCCAATCTACATGATGGGCGTCTGGTTGTGCATTCTGCTCGCGATCGGCTTTATCGGCGTCTATGCATGGCAAATCACCGAAGAGTCGCGTCAGCTCTCCGATGCTCTTGCCGCTACCGAACTGGTGCTGGCGCGCGAGCAGCACCTTTCTCAGCTTGACGGGCTTGCAGCGGCAGCCGCACACGAGCTCGGCACGCCGCTCTCAACCATTTCCGTCATCGCCAAGGAGTTGGAACGCGCGATCGCGCCCAACGCTCCGCACGGCGACGACGTGCGGCTCTTGCGTGAACAGGCCACGCGTTGCCGCGACATCCTGGCCAAGATCACCGAATTGTCGGCAGGCGGAGAGCCGTTCGACCGCATGCCACTAACGGCGCTCATCGAGGAAGTGGTGGCGCCACATCGCAATTTCGGTGTGACCATCGACGTGGCCGCGCCAGGCGATCGCAGCAGCGAGCCGGTTGGCGCACGCAATCCGGCCATCCTTTATGGGCTCGGCAATCTGCTGGAAAACGCGGTCGATTTCGCGCACGACCGAGTGTCGGTCGACGCGCAGTGGGGCGAGGAGTCCGTTGCGGTCACGATCAGCGACGACGGACCGGGATTTGCGCCGGAAATCCTGGGTCGAATTGGGGAACCTTACGTAACCAGCCGCCGGCATCATCAATGATACCGGCGAAGAACCGGCGGGTCTGGGGCTCGGATTCTTTATCGCCAAGACGCTTGCTCGAGCGCTCAGGCGCGACGCTATCGTTTGAAAATAGGCCACTGCCAGAGCGTGGCGCAATCGTCAGGCTGCGCTGGAGCCGCAGCGATTTCGAGCAATCATTAACATTCGCAGCGACTTGAGGCGGACGGGCACAATCACTATTTATTGCGGTGCGATTGATGCACCCTGTACGAGCTAGGATGCGCTTGGCGTCAGCGCTGCGGGTGATAACGTGGACGCTGCAACGAGTGATACCGCCAACCCGGCGGCGAAAGAAAAAATCTCCGGCGAACGATCCTTGCTGATCGTCGAGGACGACTATTCCTTTTTGCAACGGCTCGCCAAGGCGCTTGAGCAGCGCGGCTTTATCGTCTCGACCGCCGAGTCGGTTGCCGATGGCTTGCTGCAAGTGGAGAAAGTGGCGCCGGCCTATGCGATTGTCGACATGCGGCTTGGCGACGGCAATGGGCTCGATGTGATATCCGCGCTCAAGCGCCGACGGCCAGACGCACGCGGCATCATCCTGACCGGCTACGGCAACATCGCGACCGCGGTGAACGCCGTGAAGCTCGGCGCCGTCGACTATCTGGCAAAGCCCGTCGACGCCGACGACGTCGTGGCGGCTTTACTCGCGCTAGACAATTCAAGATCGAACTGCCGGAAAATCCGATGTCGGCCGACCGCGTGCGCTGGGAGCATATCCAGCGTATCTACGAATTGTGCGGCCGCAATGTCTCGGAAACCGCGCGCCGCCTCAACATGCATCGCCGTACCTTGCAACGTATCCTGGCAAAGCGCGCGCCGCGGTGATTCCCGTCAGTCAATTCCCCCGTAAGGCCCCGTTGGGTCGGCGAGCGATTGCAATCGCATCGCAGCGGCACGGGCGAACAACAACATCATCGACTTCCGCGTGGCCGCCGGCAGTTTGTGCTCGGGTGCCTCGCATCTGAATTCGGCGCCGAACGCATCCGCCACGATTAACCCGGTATCGGGCGGGAAGATTTCGCAAGGCACCTCGACCGTCGTGGCGAAAAACAACCTGTCGCAATGCGCGCGGTAGTCCTGCCATTTCTGGTCGGCGCGAAAATCGGCGATCGAGGATTTGATTTCGACGATCCAGAGTTCGCCAGCCCGGATCGAGCGCGACGAGATCGGCGCGGCGGCCGGACGGCAGCGGCAATTCGCTCACCACGCAGCGTCCATGCGCGTGCAACAGCCGCGCGGTGCCGCGCGCGATGGCAAGCGCGGTTTCCGACTGGCGGCCGTCGATGGGCAAAGCGAGCGACGTAGACAGGAATGCCATCAGCTGACCTTGCGATTTGACTTTGGCCGGACTTCGGCGCGTTCGGGAAAAGTCTGCGCGAGGCGGCGCGATTTGCGGCGATAAGGCCGCGTTCGGTGATCAAACCGGTGACAAGCCGGGCCGGCGTGACATCGAAAGCATAGTTTGCCACCGGCGAACCATCCGGCACTACCTGTACCGTCTCCAAGCGTCCATCTTTGGTCTTGCCCGCTACGGTCGCGACTTCTTCAGCCGCGCGCTGTTCGATCGGTATCTCGGCGAGGCCATCGGTAACCGTGAAATCAATGGTTGGCGACGGCAACGCCACGTAGAATGGCACCTCGTTGTCGTGCGCAGCGAGCGCCTTGAGATAAGTGCCGATCTTGTTGCAGACGTCGCCTTGCGCCGTAACGCGGTCGGCACCCACGATGACCATGTCGACGAGGCCGTGCTGCATCAGATGGCCGCCGGTATTGTCCGCGATGACGGTATGCGGCACGCCGTGATGACCGAGCTCCCAGGCGGTAAGCGAGGCGCCCTGATTTCGCGGCCGCGTTTCGTCGGCAAAAACATGTATGGGCCGGCCCTTGGTCGTGGGCCATATAGATCGGCGCAGTCGCCGTGCCCCAATCGACCGTCGCCAGCCAGCCGGCATTGCAATGGGTGAGCACGTTCACGCGCTCACCCTTTTTCCTGGCGGCAATTTCCTCAATGATTTTCAGACCATGCCGGCCGATGGCCTGGTTGATGGTCACGTCCTCATCGGCAATCTCGTCTGCGCGGCGCAATGCCGCTTCGGCCCGCTCCGAACGCGGCCGGTTGCGCACGGCAGCCAGCATCTCGTCGAGCGCCCATTTCAGATTGATCGCGGTCGGCCGCGTCCCGATGAGCATGGCACAGGCGCGTTCCAGCGCTTCGTCGGATGCATCGGCGCGCAGAGCCAGCCAGACGCCATAGGCCGCAGCGGCCCCGATCAGCGGCGCACCGCGCACCTGCATGGTTTTGATCGCACGGGCCGTATCTTCGAGCGTGGCAAGCCGCACAGTGGCAAAGCGATGCGGCAGCTGCGTCTGGTCGATAATGCCGACGCTTGCGCCGTCGCTTTCGACCCAAATGCTGCGCATTTGCTTGCCGTCGATTTTCATGGCTAAGAGATAACGTTGTTTCGGCCCGGCGCAAAGCTGGATCCTTTCGTGCCCCGCCCTCAGAGAACCGCCATGTCCATCGACTACGAAGTTGAATACGACAATCGCGCCCGGGTGCCCGAACATCCGGAGATTTTCGCGCGCTGGCTGCGCGAAGCGGCTGCGTATCGCGCGGCCGCGCACAACACCAAACTCGGGACTTGCCTATGGCCCGTCGCTGCGCCGGACGATCGATCTTTTTCCGGCCCGGGACGACGATAAAGCGCCGCTCGCCATGTTCATCCATGGCGGCTGGTGGCGCTCGCTTGAGCCTTCGATGTTTTCCCAAGTGGCGGCCGGCCCGAATGCGCGCGGCATCACAGTCGCGGTCGCCGGCTACGATCTCTGCCCGCACGTGTCGATCGCCGACATCATCGAGCAAATTCGTGCGGCCTGTCTTTACCTTTGGCGCAAACGTCGCCAGCGCATTTTCATCTATGGTCATTCCGCCGGCGGCCATCTTGCGGCCTGCATGGTAGCGACCGACTGGAAAGCCTTCGCCGCCGACGCGCCGGCCGATCTCGTGCCCGCCGCCTATGCAATCTCCGGCGTGTTCGATCTCCTGCCGCTGGTGCACGTGTCGCAGAATCAGGATTTGCGGCTCGACGACGCGGAAGCGCGCCGCGTGTCGCCGCTGTACTGGCGCGTCCCGGCCGGCCGAGGTCTCGATGCAGTGGTTGGCTCGCTGGAATCGGGCGAGTTTCTGCGCCAGAGCAAAGCAATCGCCGAAACGTGGCGGCAAGGCATGGCGCTCACGCGTTACGAGGAAATTGCCGGGACCAACCATTTCACCGTCATCGATCCGCTAAACGATCCGAACAGCGCGATGACCGCGCGCGTGGCCGCCCTGGCGAACAGCGTCAATAGCGCCGCGCTTTAAAACCAATAGCGCCGCGCGAAAGCGATCGTCAGCGTCGCGCCGACGGCGACGATGAGCACGCGTATGACATTGCGCGGAATGATCCGCGCTACGTAGGCGCCGATCAATCCGCCGCCAATCGTACCGGCTGCGAGCGCCAGCGTTTGCGGCCACAGCACGGCGCCCTGCGTTGCGAACACCAGGGTGGCGGCGAGCCCGTTGAGGCTGGAGACGAAGTTCTTGGCGACATTGGCGGCGCGATAATCGCCGCCGGTCGCCAGCGAGAACACCCCGAGCATCAGGATGCCGACACCGGCGCCAAAATAGCCGCCGTAAAACGAGACCGGCAGGATCACCTTCAGGCTGGCGAAGTTGAATGCAATGGCATGCCCGCGACCCTCGGCGCGCGTGCGGAGCCAACGGCTGATCCGTTCGGAAAAGGCAAACAGCAATGTCGCAAAACCAAGCAGCAACGGCACGATTTGCGCGAACATCCGCTCCGGCGTCAGCACCAGCAACGCCGCGCCGAGGCCCGCGCCAATAATCGAGGCCACGATCAGGCCGATAAATGCGCGATCGAACGGCGGCAACTGGGTGCGATCGGCCAGGGCTGCCAGCATGGTTGCCGGCATAACCGACGCGAGATTGGCAACAGCCGCAAGCTGCGGCGGCACGCCGGTCGCGATCAGCGCCGGATAGATCACGACCGCGGCACCGCCGACCATTGTCGCGATGATGCCGGCAACAACGCCGACGCCGGCCAGAAATACGGTTGTCATCAAGTCCATGCGCGATGACATTCCTTCCGCTCATTCCCGCGCAGGCGGGAATCCAGAACGAAATATCGGAATACTGGGCGCTGGATCCCCGCTTTCGCGGGGATGAGCGGACCGAGGGCGTGCATTGCGGGTTGAACCAGAAAAACGCCTGGATGCCGGTTTGTGCGCGGCCGAGGATCAACGCGTGAATGTCGTGCGTGCCCTCATACGTATTCACCGTCTCGAGGTTCGATAGCACCCGCATCACATGGTATTCCTCGGAAATGCCGTTGCCGCCGTGCATGTCGCGGGCGAGCCGCGCGATGTCGAGCGCCTTGCCGCAATTGTTGCGCTTCATCAGCGAGATCGATGGCGGCGAGGCTTTACCGGCTTCCAGCATGCGTCCGAGGCGCAACGCACCCTGCAGGCCGAGCGCAATCTCGGTCTGCATGTCGGCGAGCTTCTTTTGCACCAGCTGATTGGCGGCGAGCGGACGGCCAAACTGCTTGCGATCGAGCACATATTGACGCGCGCGATGCCAGCAAAATTCAGCGGCGCCCATCGCGCCCCACGCGATTCCGTAGCGCGCGTTGTTGAGACACCCGAAAGGACCGGCAAGGCCCTTCACATTCGGCAGCAGGTTTTCTTCCGCCACCACGCAGTCTTCCAGCACGATCTCGCCGGTGATCGAGGTCCGCAAAGACAATTTGCCTTCGATCTTCGGCGTGGAGAATCCCTTGCTTCCGCGCTCGACCAGAAAGCCGCGAATGACATTGTCGAGCTTTGCCCACACCACCGCAACATGCGCGACAGGTGCATTGGAGATCCAGGTCTTGGCGCCGTTGAGTTTATAGCCGCCGGAAATTTTCTCGGCGCGCGTGACCATCGAACCAGGGTCGGAACCGTGATCGGGTTCGGTCAGGCCGAAGCAGCCGATAGTCTCGCCGGTCGCAAGCTTCGGCAAATATTTGCGACGCTGCGCCTCGGTGCCATAGGCGTAGATCGGATACATCACCAGCGAAGACTGCACCGACATTGAGGAGCGGTAGCCTGAATCGACGCGCTCGAGTTCGCGCGTGATCAGCCCATAGGAGACATAACCAAGCCCCGCGCCGCCATACTCTTCCGGAATCGTAGGTCCAAGCAGACCGAGCTTGCCCATTTCGGGCAGCATACCCGCGTCATATTTCTCGTCGCGGAAAGCTTCGGTGACGCGCGGCATCAGATAACTTTGTGCAAAGCCGCGCGTGGTGGTGCGCACCATGCGTTCGTCTTCGGTCAGTTCGCTTTCGAGATCGAGCGGGTCTTCCCAGACGAACGCCGCGTCCTTCAACATTGCGGGTATGCCACCGCGTTTCTCGGCCGCTTGCGACATGAAACCTCCTCGGAATTTTTCCAGGCTCATTATAGACCCTGGCGCACGTTCATAGCCAACGCAGCGCGCGCCGGGCTTGCTCGGCTCGCGCCAAGCCAAGCGTGATCACCCGTATTCTTTGCGGCGCCAGGTACGCCGTAGTTCCTGTAGTTCCTTGCCTTGCCCCTCAAAAATATGAGGGGGATGGCGCGCCAAGTGGCGCAACCATTGTTCTTTAGTGCCGCGTTCCTTCTCGAGAACGCGGGCGCCTCTCGGCGCGCCATCTCGGCGTTCTCCTTACGGCACCGGGCCGCGCTTTGCGGGGGGCATTTGCGCCCGCCGTCAGCCATGCTCCTGGCAGGCAGCTCTTAGTGGCCGCCGGGCGGAGCCCCGGTGCCGCCCGGGTGCGTGCTTTGCGAGGCACGCCCGCGGGCGCCGCATCCGATCCCACCCGCATGACGCCTCATGAGAGCGCCCCTCGGTGGATCGGACATTAGGACTATATTCAGCAATAGGATTAAAGTCAAGGCGGTTTGTGCATTGCCCTCCGCGATGCGGACAGAGACTGGTCCCCGCGTTCGCGGAGACGCGCGGCGGGAGTAATCAGGCCGCCCCAAACAAAAACCCCGCCGGCGAGCGGCGGGGTTTGGCAAAAATAGAACCGACGGCCTCAGATTGCCATCTTCAGATCCTTGGCGACGCGGAAGGCTACTTTCTTGCCGGCCTTGATCTTGATCGCCTCGCCCGTCATCGGATTGCGGCCCATGCGGGCGGCGCGCTTGCGCACCAGCAGGATGCCGAGCCCGGAGATCTTCACCCGCTCGCCCTTCTTCAGGTGCTTGGTGATCAAGCCGATGAGGTCTTCCATCATTTTCAAGCCCTGCTTCTTGGTGAGCTGATGCTGCTCCGAGAGCGCAGCGGCCAGATGCTTGGTGGTGACCGGCTTACCGGCTTTCGGCTTGGATGAAGCGGCGACTGCCATTTTGAAAATATCCCTTGAGGCGCACAATGCGCGGACCTTCAAGCAGTAAGGGATTCCTTAAAAAGCGCATAGCCGAGAGCGGGCGGACTACAGGCTTAACCACAGAAAGCTCAAGGTCCGGGCGCATTGCACAAGCCAGAGCGATCCCTCGCCCGTTGCCGCACGTTGGCGTTTCGTCTATTGAGGACTTACGCGCGCCCGTAGCTCAGCTGGATAGAGCGTTGCCCTCCGAAGGCAAAGGTCGGACGTTCGAATCGTCTCGGGCGCGCCACTTCGCGATCAGCGCGACCTACTCCACCTTGATGTGCGCTGTTTCGATCACCTTCGCCCATTTTGGGATGTCGGTCCGGATGCGGGCAGAGAATTCCTCCGGCGTACTGTCAATCGTCTCGAAGCCCAGCGACACCAGCTTCTGCGCGGCGTCCGGCTCAATCACTGCCTTTCCGATCTCGCGGCGGAGCAGATCGACAATGGGCTGTGGCGTGCGGGCGGGAACAAGAACGCCCGATATCGTGTCGGACTCCTGATCGGGCAATCCGGCTTCCGCCATTGTCGGCACATCAGGCAGCGCCGGCGTACGTTTCGGCGTCGTCACCGCCAAAGCGCGCAGCTTTCCTTCCTTAACGAGTGGAACGGCCGGAGTGAGCACGGTAAAGGCAATCGGCGTATGGCCGGCGAGCGCCGATTGGACCGCTGGGGCCGCACCATTGAATGGCACCGACACAAGATCGAGATGTTGCGAGTGCTTGAACATCTCGCCGGAAAGATGCGACGTGGTGCCTATGCCCGAGTGAGCGTAGCTGTACTTGCCGTTATTTGCCTTGAGAAACGCAATCAGCTCCTTGACGTTATTTGCCGGGATTGATGGATGAACCAGCAACACATTGGGAGTAGCGACCGCCAGGGTAACCGGCGCAAAATCCTTGAACGGGTCGTAGGGGGTTTTCGTGTACAGGCTGGGATTGACGACGTAGCTCGTGCTGACAACCATAATGGTGTAGCCATCTGAGGCGGCGCGCGCTCCTGCGCCCATGCCCAGATTGCCGCCAGCGCCCGGTTGATTCTCGACATAGAACTGCTGGCCGAGACTGCGCGAGAGATTCCCCGCCATGATCCGCGCAAAGACGTCGGTTGGGCCACCTGGTGAAAATGGCACGATCACGCGCACGGGACGCGCCGGATAGGTTTGCGCCGATGCAATCCGCGCAATCGTCGGCAGAGCGACAGCGCTTGCGGTGAGAAGCAGAAATCGGCGTCGTCGAAGATCCATGAGATTCCTCCGTCGGTTTAGCCCCAACGTGTCGTGTGCGGTGGCTTGAAACGAAATAGCGGAATGAGGGGTCGGCTTATGTCACGGCCGAACGCCGCTGGGCATCGTCCAAACGGATGATGTGTGAAAAAACAAAAGAACCTGATGAGCGTTTGCCGGCGGTGCAGCCAGCGCTCAGTCCGCCATCGCCGCTTCGCGCGGCGGCATGCGCCGTGGCTCCGGCACATAGTAGGTGCCGACCTTCACCATTGGCCGTGGCTTGAATACGATTGAGGTCAAACGATCACGCAGCGCCTTGGGCGAGGTTGGCTTCAGCAGGAATTCATTGGCGCCCGCGCGCAGTGCTTCGTGCACATAGGCGCGTTGCGCTCGCGTGGACAGCATGATGACCGGCAGATTCGGACGCGGGAACACGCCGGGCGAGCGGACGATGCGCAACACCTCGATGCCGTTAAGCACCGGCATGTCCCAATCGAGCAGCATGACATCGGGATCGCAGGTACGAATTGCCTCGAGCGCAGCGAGGCCATCGGCCGCCTCAAGCACCGACTTGGCACCAAGATTGGTCAGCATCGTGCGCGTGAGCCGGCGCATGTAAGCGTTATCATCGACGACCAGGATATTGAGACCCTGGATCATCTTTTCGATTTGCTTGTTAGCCATGAACCCGCGGGGACCGTTGCGTGAAATCCCGCCCAATCTAGGCTGCAGATTCTGTAGTTTCATTGAGGTCGATCGTTCAATTTTTCGCAATCCCGGTGGCAAAGCCCGCAATACTGCACTTAATTAGAGTAGGCACGAGGTGCATGCGGCCCTGTTTACGAACCATTACCTATGCGAGCAGCGAGGCGCGATGAAAATTCCAGGTCCCGACCATCCGATCACAGTCGCCAAAAACGAGAAAAGCGTGCGTGTCACTTTCGCAGGCCGCGTGATCGCCGATACCACGAAAGCGATGACGTTGAGGGAGGCGAGCTACAAGCCGGTCTTCTATATCCCTCGTGCCGACGCCGACATGAGTCTGCTCAAGCGCACCGATCATCAGACGCACTGCCCCTACAAGGGCGATGCCAGTTACTTCAGCATCGTGGTCGACGGTCATAGCGCCGAGAATGCGGTGTGGAGTTACGAGCAGCCGTTCCCGGCAATGGCGGAAATCAAAGACCACCTTGCCTTCTATCCAAACCGCGTGGACGCGATCGAGGAAAGCTGAAGCGCTCAGTGCAATCGCGGGCCTTTGAGGAATTTCGCACGATCCGATGAATTCACCCGCACATCGAAGGTGACCCCCTCGCGATAGAGCGTGAGCGGTACTTCCACGCCGGCTCGTCCAAGCGCCCAGACGTTCCGGTAGAAAGCAGCGAGCGTCGATACGCGCTCGCCCTTTACCGCCACCACGACGTCACCCGTTTTGATCTCTGCGCGCGCGGCTGGCCCCTTGGGCGCGATGCCAACCACCACGATCCTGTCTTCAATCTCGGTTGAATAAAGCCCGAGCCATGGCCGTGCCGGGCGGTTGACCCGGCCGAATTTGCGCAGATCGTCGAGCACCGGATTCAGCAGATCGATCGGCACGACCATGTTGAGGTGCTCGCTTTTGCCTTCGCGCGCGCGCTCGAGCTGGAGCGAGCCGATGCCGATGAGTTTGCCCGCACCCGAGATCAGCGCAGTGCCTCCCCAGTTTGGATGCGCGGGATAGGTAAAGATCGCTTCGTCCAGGACATACTCCCAATAACCGGCGAATTCCTGCTTGGCGGCGACGCGGCCGGCAAGCGAGCGCGTGCGCCCGCCGGCACCACCGACGACGACGCGTTCGCCCACTTCGGCGGCCTTCGAAGAGCCGATCTCGAGCACGGGCAAATCGATTTTACCAAGCGCCTGTACCAGGCCAAAACCGGTTTCCTGGTCGAAGCCGAGCGCATGACCCTGCACCACGCGGCCATCGCCAAGATGCAGCCATACGGTGTCGGCTTCGGTGATCAGATAACCAATGGTGAGTACGACACCATCGTCGATCAGCACGCCGTTGCCGGCGCGCTCGGCGCCCAGCGTGTCGGCAGTAAAGGCATCCGGCGGAACGATCGAGTGGAGTCCGACCACAGCGGACAAAGCGCGCTCGAGATCGTAGGGATAATCCTCGGCGCGCGGCTGCACGGCCTGCGGCACCTTCCATTCGATCAATGACGCCATCGACGCGCTCCCAAGGGATTTCCATTTATCATACGCCGCATTATGCGGGCGAAAAGACGGCACTCACATGTTAGTGTGAAGTCACCTGCCATGATCCCACTATCCATCCTTGATCTCTCACCGGTTTCCGCCGGCTCGACCGCCGCACAGGCCTTGCGCAATTCGCTCGATCTCGCGC
Organism: uncultured Alphaproteobacteria bacterium; assembly: GCA_963742345.1. Classification (GTDB taxonomy): domain Bacteria; phylum Pseudomonadota; class Alphaproteobacteria; order Rhizobiales; family Xanthobacteraceae; genus Pseudolabrys. The sequence continues at coordinate 68,568 of CAVULO010000006.1, read as the reverse complement.
GGTTCGCCGACGGCCTCGGTTTTAGGCGCTATTGGGTGGCCGAACACCACAATTTGCCGGCGATCGCGAGTTCCGCACCCGACATCATGATCGGGCAGATCGCGGCGGTGACCAGTAATATGCGTATCGGCTCAGGCGGCGTGATGCTGCCTAACCACGCGCCCTTGATGGTGGCCGAGCGCTTCAAAGTGCTGGAGGCGCTCTATCCGGGCCGGATCGATCTCGGCCTCGGCCGCGCGCCCGGCACCGATCCGGCGACGTCCTATGCACTTCGGCGCCGGCAGGGCATCAGCGAGGAGGATGATTTCCTCGACCGCTTCAACGAACTGATGTTACTGGAAACCCGCGGCTTTCCCGCCGGACATCCGTTTCACAATGTGCGCGCGATGCCCTCGGACGTACCGCTTGCCGCCGATCTATCTGCTCGGCTCCTCGGACTACAGCGCACAGCTCGCAGGACATATCGGCGCAGCGTTTTCCTTCGCGCATCATTTCGCCAATTTCGATGCCGCGGAGGCGATGCAGCTTTACCGCGATAATTTCAAGCCGTCGCCATCGCACGACAAGCCCTACGCAATTCTCGCGACGCATGTGGTCTGCGCCGACACCGACGAGGAGGCCGAGCGGCTGGCGGCGACCGTCGATCTCAACATCGTGCGCCGCGCCAAGGGCGAATATCAGCCGCTGGCCTCGCCGGAAGATGCCGCAAGTTATGACTACACCCCGGTTGACCGCGCCCGCATCGCGCAAAACCGCACGCGGCTTTCGGTCGGCTCACCCGGCACGGTGAAGGCCAGGCTCGATGCCCTTGATGGAGGCGACCAAGGCCGACGAACTCATGGTGACCACCATGATCTTCGACCACGCCGCACGGAAACGCTCCTACGAGCTGCTGGCGAAGGTGTTCGCGTGAGGTTCCGGGATTGGATGGCCATTCCATCGTGCTGTGCGGCTTTGCCTCCAGTCGCGGAAATGACGAACCGAACGGGCCATGCTAAAAGCCCGGCCGGATTTTGTTTTCTTCTTGAAAATAATGGGAGGTTCCGTTGGGTAAACAGTTCACTTTAACCACGACCGACAAGCACTCGCTCGGCGCCTATCGCGCCGATCCGGCCGGCACGCCCAAAGGCGGCATGGTGGTGGTGCAGGAGATTTTCGGCGTCAACCACCACATCCGCGCGGTCTGCGACCGGCTGGCCGCGCTCGGCTATGTGGCGGTGGCGCCGGCGGTGTTCGACCGTTTCGTGCGCGATTTCGAAAGCGGCTATACGCCGGACGAAATCGCGCACGCCCGCAGCTATCTCGGCAACCTCAACTGGGATCACATGATGGCCGACATCGCTGCCGCCCAAGGCGATCTTAAAGGCTCTGGTCCGCTCGGCATTGTCGGCTTCTGCATGGGCGGCACCGCCGCGTTTCTGGCCGCCTGCCGCATTCCCGGATTTTCGGCAGCGGTCGCCTTCTACGGCGGCATGATCGGCAAGTTTGCCGACGAGAAACCGAAGTGCCCGTTGCAGATGCATTTCGGCGAGAAGGACGACGGCATTCCGTTGACCGTGGTGGAAGAAATCAAAAAGAAACAGCCGCAGGCGGAAACCTATGTCTATCCCGGCGCCGCGCACGGCTTCTATTGCGACGAGCGCGCGAGCTACAACAAGGCTGCCGGCGATCTCGCGTGGAAACGCACGCAGGAATTCCTGACGAAGCATATGAAGAAATAAGCGATCGCCTTATCCGCTCATTCCCGCGCAAGCGGAATCCAGAATTCGACCCGTCTGGGTCCCCGCTTTCGCGGGGACGAGCGGAGAATGCGCGTGGCTAAAACCACCGCTCCTTGACGACGATGGTGTCGCCGGGGCGCACCGAATAGTCGAGCGGCACTTCGGTGTGGGTCTGCTGGCCACCGGCCTTGCGGGTGAGGTCGACTGTCTTCTTGTAGGCACGCGGAGCAAATCCACCCGCAATGGCGACCGCGGTCTCCGCCGTCATGTTGGCGACGTAAGGATATTGTCCCGGTGTCGTCACTTCGCCGAGAATAAAGAACGGCCGGTAGGTCTCGATCTCGACAGTCACATGCGGCTCGCGTACGAAACCTTGCTTGAGCCGTGCGGCGATCGCCGCCGCCAGTTGCTGATTGGTGAGGCCGCGCGCTGTCACCGCTCCGATCAGCGGCAGATTGACCTTGCCGCCGGCGTCGACGATGTAGCTGTTGCTGATGCCGTCCTGGCCGAACACCACAACGCGCAACTTGTCACCGGCATCGAGCGTGTAGGCTGGCTCGGCCGCGGCCGGCACGGCCACGGACGCCGAGGCATAGCCGTAAGGCGCCGCAACGTAAGGACCCCCTACGGCAATTGGCGGCGGCGAAGACGGTGCGACGTAAGCCGGTTCAGCGGATAGGGGCGCGGCCCGGTAAGATGTGAAGAAGCCGCGGCTCCCGGATGACTCCGCCCGTCCTTCGGACGGCTGATCGTTGTAGTTGCCTTGCTCATAAGCCTGCTGGGCGTAAGCCGGCGACGACGAGTAGAGCGTGCGGGCTGAAGGCGGTGGCGCGTGAGCCTGCGAAGGGGCTTGCTGCACATATTGCGGTTGGCGCGCGCAGCCCGAGAATGCCAGCGCAACGCCTACGGCCAACAGAAATCGGGCTCCCCGCATCAAGCGAATCCGCTCGGCCTTAAGGAAATCAAGCCCGATTAAGGCTTTATATAGTTAACAAATCCTCACCAGTACTTTTACGCCCGCAGGGGGAGAGGGATGACAGCGCCGGCGCGCCTTGCGTCAGCCTGGCGCCGGTGCCGATAGGGCAAGACACTCCGGTGCCACCGAGCCCGCAATAGCCGACCGGATTCTTCGCCAGATACTGCTGGTGATAGTCCTCGGCGAAATAGAACTCCGGGGCGTCGACGATCTCGGTGGTGATGCCGCCGTAGCGCTTCTTCTTCAGCTCCTGCTCATACATCGCCTTGGAGGCCTCGGCCGCCTGATGCTGTTGGGCGTTGAACGTATAGATGCCGGAGCGGTATTGCGTGCCGACGTCATTGCCTTGGCGCATGCCCTGGGTCGGGTCGTGGCTTTCCCAGAAAGTCTTGAGCAGCGTGTCGTACGAAATCTTCTTGGGGTCATAGACCACCAGCACGACCTCGTTGTGACCGGTCCGGCCTGAGCAGACTTCCTCGTAGGTCGGATTGGGTGTCATCCCGCCGGCATAGCCAACCGCCGTGACATGAATCCCGTCACCCAATTCCCAGAACTTCCGCTCGGCACCCCAGAAGCAACCGAGGCCGAACATCGCCTTTTCGAAGCCTTCCGGGTATGGCCCCTTCAACGCGCGATGATTGATGAAATGCGCGGCGGCGGTACGGATCGGATTTGCGCGGCCCGGCAACGCCTCGCCGGGCTTTGGCATGGCAACTTTCTTGAAGCCGAACATGCTTGGTTCTCCTGCAATCGCTGCCCGCAATATATGTCGGGCACAGCCAAGCTGGAATGCCCTTAAGCGCCCATAAAGCGTCAATGGCGATCACGTCTCGGAAAGGCGCGGCCGCCCCCGGCGTTCACGCCAGCGCGCGGGCTTGCCCCAGCCATGACAATCAAGGCCGCGCGTACCCGATCAGCGGCTTTTTCTTGCGACCAAGTATGAGGAAAACGATGCCGAAAAAGCCAAGCAGACTCCAACTCGGCGCCGCCAGTATCGCGACCATGAGCGGGTCCCAAAGGTATCCACCGGCATAAGGCCGTATCATCGGCTCAAGCTTGGCGAGGCTGCCCGCATTGATCAACTCCCACAGCGTACGCACGCTGGTGAGAAAGACCATGTTGCCGGCGATCGACTTGGTGCCGTCATAGATCAGCAGGATAAACCCGGCGGCCAGGCAGATCAGACCGACAAAGCGGAGCAGAAAACGGATCATAATCAACCGATCGAATGACATTCGTTCATAGGCACCGATTAACCCGCGGCCTGATTCCATTCAACGGTACTAGGAGCAGCAGGTGCGTTCCCTTGAGTCGCTACGGTTGCATCCGCTAACGTCACCCGCGCCGGGCATACCGGTCGTGTTCATGGAGTAGAAATGCCCGCCAAGCCCCCTGCCGGCCGCAGCCGGCCGACCTTTACCGACCAGGAAGCCCTGCAATTTCACAGTGTTGGCCGTCCGGGCAAGCTGGAAGTCATCGCCACCAAGCCGATGGCAACCCAGCGCGACCTCTCGCTCGCCTATTCGCCGGGCGTTGCGGTGCCGGTGCTGGCGATCGCCGAGGACCCCAGCCGTGCCTACGACTACACGGTCAAGGGCAACTTCGTCGCCGTCATCACCAACGGCACCGCCATCCTGGGCCTCGGCAACCGTGGCGCGCTCGCGGCCAAGCCCGTGATGGAAGGCAAGGCGGTACTCTTCAAGCGTTTTGCCGACATCGACTCCATCGATCTGGAAGTCTCCACCGAGGACCCCGACCAGTTCATCAATTGCGTCCGCTATCTCGGCGCCGGCTGGGGCGGGATCAATCTCGAAGACATCAAGGCCCCGGAGTGTTTCATCATCGAGCAAAAGCTGCGCGAATTGCTCGACATCCCGGTGTTCCATGACGACCAGCACGGTACGGCCATCATCGCCGCTGCCGGCCTGCTCAATGCGCTCGATCTCACCGGGCGCGAGATCGCAACGACCAAGCTGGTCTGTAACGGCGCAGGCGCCGCCGGGATCGCCTGCCTTGAGCTGCTCAAGGCGATCGGCTTCAAACCCGACAACCTTACTCTCTGCGACACCAAGGGTGTGATCTACCAGGGCCGCAAGGAAGGGATGAACCAGTGGAAGTCGGGCTACGCCATCAAGACTTCGGCGCGCACGCTCGAGCAGGCGTTCGAAGGCGCCGATGTCGCCTTCGGGCTCTCGGTCAAAGGCGCTTTCACCGCCGACATGGTCAAGTCAATGGCTGCCAAGCCGATCATCTTCGCCATGGCCAATCCCGACGCGGAAATATCTCCCGAGGAAGTCGCGGCGATACGCGACGACGCCATTATGGCAACAGGGCGATCCGACTACCCGAACCAGATCAACAACGTGCTCGGCTTTCCCTACATCTTCCGCGGCGCGCTCGACGTGCGCGCCTCCGCCATCAACATGGAAATGAAGATCGCCGCTGCGCGGGCGCTCGCCGCGCTGGCACGTGAAGACGTGCCGGACGAAGTGGCCAGCGCCTATGGCGCACGGCCGAAATTCGGACCCGACTACATCATCCCGGTGCCGTTCGACCCGCGGCTGATCTCATACGTCCCACCCGCGGTGGCGCAAGCCGCCATGGATACCGGCGTTGCACGCAAGCCGATCGTCGACATGGACGCCTATCGCCAGCAATTGAATGCGCGGCGCGATCCGATTGCAGGAACGCTGGTGCAGGTATTCGACCGGCTGCGCCGGCAGCCCAAGCGCGTCGTGTTCGCCGAAGGTGAGGAAGAGCAGGTGATCCGTGCTGCGACGAGCTTCGTGCACCAGGGGCTGGGTACCGCGCTTCTGGTCGGGCGCGAGGACCGCGTGCGCCAATCAGCGCGTGAGAGCGGCATCGAACTTTCCGAGGGCATCGAGATCGTCAATGCGCGGCTCTCGACCCGCAACGCCGCTTATATCAACTTCTTGTATGAGCGATTGCAGCGGCACGGCTATCTGGTGCGCGATTGCCAACGGCTGGTGAACCAAGACCGCAATCATTTCGCGGCCTGCATGGTCGCGCTCGGCGATGCTGACGCAATGGTGACCGGCGTGACCCGCAATTTTTCGGTCGCACTTGAGGATGTGCGTCACGTGATCGATCCCAAGCCCGGACACCGGGTGATCGGTGTGTCGGTTGTCGTGGCGCGCGGGCGTACCGTGCTGGTGGCTGACACCGCGGTAACCGAGATGCCCGAGGCGCACGAGATTGCCGAAATCGCCATCGAAGCTGCCGGCGTCGCGCGCCGGCTGGGCTATGAACCGCGGCTGGCGCTGCTCGCCTTCTCCACCTTCGGTCATCCGCCGGGCGAGCGTTCGGCGCGCGTCATCGAGGCTGTGAAAATTCTCGACGGCAAGCGGGTCGATTTCGAGTACGACGGTGAAATGGCAGCCGACGTCGCGCTCAATCCCGAGCTGGCGGCGGCCTACCCTTTCTGCCGTCTCTCTGGCCCGGCTAACGTGCTGGTGATGCCGGCATTCCATTCGGCCTCGATTTCAACGAAAATGCTGCAGGAGCTGGGCGGCGCCACCGTCATCGGCCCGCTGCTGGTCGGGCTCGACCAGCCGGTGCAAATCGTGCAGCTCGGTGCCAAAGACAACCAGCTGGTGAATATGGCGGCGCTTGCCGCTTACAATGTCAGCGGTTAGATCAAGAACTGAACGAAAACACGGAGAAGACGTTGAGCCAACCTCTATCCGGCGTGATTGCCGCCATCGCCACGCCGATCGACGAGAGCGGCGCCCCCGATCTCAAACGCGCGATCAATCTGGCGCGCTATCTGCTCGACAATGGCTGCGACGGCCTCAACGTCCTCGGTACCACCGGCGAAGCAACTTCATTCTCGCTCGACGAGCGCAAAGCAGTCATGGACGCCTACAAGTCCAACGGCCTGCCGTTGCATCGCCTGATGGTCGGGACCGGCGCCGCCGCGATATCGGATGCGGTCGCCCTCACCCGCCATGCCGCCGAGCTCGGCTTCGCAGGTGCGTTGGTGCTGCCGCCATTTTACTACAAGGGCGTGCCCGACGACGGCCTTGTCGCTTATATCGAAACATTGGTGAAGACGACGGAACGAAAGCCGATTCCGATCTATCTTTATCATTTCCCTGCAATGTCGGGGCTGCCATGGCACGTTGCTTTGATCCGCCGGCTTCTCGACTCTTTCTCGTCCCGAATTGTGGGTTTGAAGGATTCCTCCGGCGACATGGCCTATGCCCGCTCAGCGGCAGCCATCTCCAAGAATTTCGCCGTATTCCCGTCAACCGAAGCATGCCTGATCGAGGCGCGTTCCGGCGATTTCGCCGGCTGCATCTCGGCGACCGCCAATCTCAACCCGGACCTTTGCGCACGAGCCTGGAGCCAAGGCGATATCGGTGCGCTCGACGCCGCAGTTGCGATCCGCAAACTTTTCGATGGCAAGCCGCTGGTCTCAGGCGTGAAGGCACTGCTTGCTCATATACATAACGATGCCGGGCTTGCACGCGTGAGGCCACCACTGGCGCCATTCTCTGCTGCCGACCGCGCGTCCGTCATCGCGGGCCACGACGCGGTAAGAGCCAAGCGCGTGGCCTGAGGCAGCCGCGTGCGGGCGTTGACGCCTGCGTGTGGCCTCTCTATAAGCCTCAGCCTTGGCGGCGACGCTTTCGCCGCCGTAACTTCTTGTAAATCCTAGTCGCTTTCGCGGATATCCGCCGGAGGCGCCAGCTGCAAACGAGAGATTGATGGCTAATACCAAGTCCGCCCGCAAAGCTACGCGCGTGATCGCGCGCCGGACCGAAGTGAACAAGGGGCGCCGCTCAGCGTTGCGAAACTCGGTTCGCAAAGTCGAGGAAGCGATCCAAAGTGGTGACCGCAACGCGGCTTTGGCGGCTTTCAAGGCGGCGGAGCCGGTCATCATGCGGGCTGCACAGCGCGGCGTCGTACATAAGAACAATGCGAGCCGCAAAGTGTCGCGTCTCGCGCATCGCATTGCGAAGCTCGGTAAGTGAGCTTTGCGTCGGTCGCGCAACGCCCGGGAATAATTCGCTTCAAATTCGTGTAAATGACGACGAACGAACCGTTTCTGACAGGAGACGGTTCACCAGCGAATGACTGTAGTTAAAACGTCATCGCGGCGTCAGATAAATTTGCTCGCCGAGCATTTGCCGATCAAATCATCGCCCGCCTCACGCAGCTAAGCGGTGTAAGCGGTCTTTTGAGACGGGGGCTACCCAAAAATTCGCTCAGATTTTTTTTCGCCTCGATAATGACTTAAGAGGAAAGCGAAGCAAGGACCCCAAAAATGCATATGTGACAGGCATTTTTGGCGAGCGGTACTTTTTAAAATCATTTATTGCTGACGAAGTGTTGCCGGAAAATTTCGACGTCGAAATTACGCGCGACTCCAACACGTTGGATAGAACAAAAGAGTGGCGTTATCGCCACAGCAGCGCAAATTGTGTTTTCTGTTACCGCCACGCATGTAAATTTCGTTGCGGGAGCACATTGCTTGTGTATCTTGAAAACGCGCTCGGGAATTCTTCGCGCGCGATCAGAAACAAGGTTCCACACTACGCTCATCGGCGGATGAGAACGGCTTTGGTTTGCCGCTCGCGTCAAATTCAGCCACCTCAAACGCCGACGTCCGGTAAGAAACAAAACACAGGGCGAAAGCTCGCAAGTCATTCGAGGGGTGATGTCATGACAGGCGCAGGGAGAGGGTCGGTGACCAACGTTGGTGGCATTGGATGGGCGTCGTCCAGTGCAAATTCGTGTGTCGCTGTAGCCCGCGTCGTCGGTCAATCAGCCTCGCTTTCATATATTGTTCATTTCAGCCGCCGTATGTCCCGCACGGCGTCCATTTTCAAGATCGGAATCCGAGGCGCTACTCCGCCGCCGGCGGACTGAAGGCGCAACGCTCCTCGACTTCTCGTCGATGTCGCTCCGCCGACCCTTGTTAAGGTGAAGCCCGCACCTCACAGACGACATCATCAGGCGAGTGTTGTTGCGTCCCGTTTCCGGCGCGTTGGCGGTCCCACCGCCCAAGCCGGGTAACCGAGTCCGTCCAACCATTTAATCGGATCGAGCAAAAGACAATGTCGAACGGGGAGCAGGAGAGCTGGTCACGAGTCAAAGAGCGCCTGCGGGCAGACGTTGGTGACGACGTCTATTCGAGCTGGTTCGCGCGCATGGATCTGGAAGCAATCGAGGAAGGCTCGGTGCGTTTGTCCGTGCCGACCCGCTTCCTCAAAAGCTGGATTCAGTCCCACTATGCCGAGCGTGTGCTGGCCTGCTGGCAGGCCCAGGAAGGGAAAGTCACCCGCGTTGAGCTGATCGTGCGCTCGGCGATCCTGAAATCGGCGATGCTGCCCAAGCCAAAGCCGGACATTGGCGCCGGCGACAATGGCGGCCGTTACACCAATGGCCATGGAAATGGCCGAGCCCTGTCAGTCGGTGATCCGAGCGTGCATGAAGCGCTCGGCGGTTCGCCCCTAGATCCGCGCCTGACCTTCGACACGTTCGTGGTTGGACGCTCCAATACGCTCGCGCAAGCAGCTGCGAGACAAGTGGCGGGCGCCAAGCGCGGCGACCCGGTGATGTTCAACCCGCTCTACATCCACTCGGGTGTCGGCCTCGGCAAGACGCATCTGCTGCAGGCCGTAACCTGGGCGGGAAATGCCGCAGGCGAACGCAAGGTGCTCTACCTTACCGCCGAGAAATTCATGTACGGCTTTGTCTCGGCTCTGCGTACGCAGACGGCGCTCGCTTTCAAGGAGGCCTTGCGCGGTATTGGCGTGCTGGTCATCGACGACTTGCAGTTCCTGCAAGGTAAATCGACCCAGGCCGAATTCTGCCACACCCTCAATGCCCTGATCGATGCCGGCCGTCAGGTGGTGATCGCCTCCGATCGTCCGCCGTCGGACCTGGAAAGCCTCGACGATCGCGTGCGTTCGCGGCTGGCCGGCGGTTTGGTCGTCGAAATGGCCCCCCTCGGCGAAGAGTTACGCTTCGAAATCCTCAAAGCCCGGGTGATGGCGGCGCGGGCACACCACCCCGCTTTCGACGTGCCGTTGCCGGTGCTGGGCTACATTGCCAAGACCGTCACCCACAATGGCCGCGATCTGGAAGGGGCGCTCAACCGCCTCCTCGCCCACAACAAGCTCACCGGTCATGCCGTGACGCTGGAAATGGCCGAGCGCGAGGTGCGCGACCTGATCCGCCCGCAAGAACCCAAGCGGGTCAAGATCGAGGACATCCAGCGGGTCGTGGCGCGCCAGTACAATGTCAGCCGCTCCGACCTGCTGTCATCGCGGCGCACTGCGAATGTCGTGCGACCCCGACAGGTGGCTATGTATCTCGCGAAAACCCTGACCCTGCGCTCGCTACCTGAGATCGGCCGGCGCTTCGGCGGCCGCGACCACACCACCGTCCTGCACGCGGTGCGCAAGATCGAGGGCCTGGTCGGCGCCGATATGGCGCTGGCTGAGGAAATCGAGATCCTCAAGCGGCAATTGCAGGAATAGGCTCCGCCTGACCGGATTGGCCAAGGCCCCGTCCCATGCGGATGGGGCCTTTCGTTTTTACGCCTGCTTGTGGACGCCTGGGGATATGCCACCGGGCCAAAAACGTACCCTTGCGAAAGGCGCGCTCTTTCGCCACCTTTGCTCCCCGGCTTCGCATTCCGCGAGCGCCGGCTTGCCGTTGCGCCTGGTTTTAAGGTTCTTCTCGACGGCGCCGAAGCGGGTCTCCCATGAAAGTTACAGTCGAGCGTGCAGAGCTTTTGAAGTCGCTGGGCCACGTCCATCGCGTGGTCGAGCGGCGCAACACCATTCCAATTTTGGCGAACGTCTTGGTCAAGGCCGACCGCGGCAAGCTGAGCCTGAAGGCCACCGATCTCGATCTTGAGGTCACCGACTCGATCGCGGCTGAGGTTTCGCCCGGCGGCTCGACCACGGTGCCGGCGCATATGTTCTACGAGATCGTGCGCAAGTTGCCCGAAGGCGCGCAGATCGTGCTTGAAGGATCGGGAGACCGCGCCGTGCTTTCGTTGCGCGCGGGGCGCTCGCGCTTCACGCTCCAGACGCTGCCGGAAAGCGACTTCCCTGATCTCGCCGCTGGCGAGATGAGCCATTCCTTCAAGCTCGCCGCCGCCGATCTGAAGCGCCTGATCGACAAAACCCAGTTCGCAATCTCGACCGAAGAAACGCGTTACTATCTCAACGGCATCTATCTGCACACGGCAGGCACGGCCAAGGCGGGCGTGTTGCGCGCGGTGGCGACCGACGGGCACCGTCTCGCCCAGGTCGAACTGCCGCTGCCGCAAGGTGCCGCCGGCATGCCCGGCATCATCGTGCCGCGCAAGACTGTAGGCGAAGTCCAGCGCCTGATCGAAACCGGCGAGGGAGAAGTCGCAATAGAACTTTCCGCCGGCAAAATCCGTTTTACCATCGGCAACGTCGTTCTCACGTCCAAGCTGATCGACGGAACCTTTCCCGACTACGCACGGGTTATCCCGGTCAACAACGACAAGAGTCTGGTCGTCGACAAAAAGGATTTCGAGGCCGCTGTCGACCGCGTGTCGACCGTATCAAGCGAGCGAGGCCGCGCGGTCAAGCTCTCGATCACCGGCGGCCGGCTGGTATTGTCCGTGACCAATCCCGATTCCGGCAGCGCGACAGAAGAGATCGAAGTCGAGTACGACGCCGATCCGCTCGATATCGGTTTTAACTCGCGCTACCTGCTCGATATCGCCGCCCAGATCGAAGGCGAAGTCGCAGTGCTCAAGCTCGCCGATCCCGGCTCGCCCACGCTCATCCAGGACAAGGACGCGAAAGGCGCGCTCTACGTGCTGATGCCGATGCGGGTGTAGCACTGACTTAGTTGTCGTCATGTCCGGCCAGACGGGTAAAACGCCTGTCATGGCTTCCGCCTTCATCCAACGTCTGACGCTTACCAATTTCCGCAGCTATCACGCCGCGCAAATCCTGCTCGATCGTGCCGGCCCTGTGGTTCTCACCGGCGCCAACGGCGTCGGCAAGACCAATCTGATCGAGGCAATATCCCTGCTCGCGCCGGGCCGCGGACTGCGCCGCGCAACCATGGAAGAACTCGCCTTTGCGGAAGGCGACGGCGCGTGGGCCGTCTCCGCCGAAATCGAAGGCATGCTCGGGCTCGCCACACTCGGCACCGGTATCGATCCGCCGGTCGGCGAGGAATCCGCGCCGCTGCGCAAATGCCGCATCGACCGCGAAAGCGTAGGCTCGGCGGCAGCTTTCGCCGACCATCTGCGCGTGGTGTGGCTGACGCCGGGCATGGATCCGCTGTTCAACGGTCCGGCCTCCGAACGGCGGCGTTTCCTCGACCGGCTCGTGCTTGCAGTCGACGCGCAGCACTCGAGCCGCGTCGCTGCGCTGGAGCGCGCCTTACGATCGCGTAATCGTCTTCTGGAGGACTCGCCGAGCGACCCCCATTGGCTCGACGCGATCGAGCACGAAACGGCTGAAGTTGCAGTCGCGGTCGCCGCGGCACGCGCGGAAACGGTCAAGCGGTTGTCGGCCGCGCTTGATGCCGGGCGCACTGAGGCAGCGGAATTCCCGCAGGCCGAAATCGCGCTGCAAGGCTGGATGGAGCAGCTGTTGCCCGATCACAGCGCGACCGAGATCGAGGACCGTTATCGTACGCTCCTGAAAGACAATCGCGCACGTGATGCCGCTGCGGGACGCACGCTCGACGGACCGCATCTATCCGATCTTGCCGTTAGCCACGCCAGCAAGAACATACCTGCTGCCGACGCCTCGACCGGCGAACAAAAGGCGCTGCTGATCCGCCTGGTGCTTGCGCATGCCGGTTTGATCAAACAAATGACGGGCTTCGCGCCGCTGTTGTTGCTTGACGAGGTCGTTGCGCATCTCGATCCGTCGCGGCGCGCGGCGCTCTACGACGCCCTCTCTTCGCTGGGCGCGCAAGTCTGGATGACGGGGGCTGATCCGGCCGCCTTTCGGCGACATCGTCGGTCGCGCGCAGTTTATTCGTCGTGCGCAACGGCGCTGTGGAACCAGCGACGGCAGAGTTCCATTAGGAGCGCTCACGATTTTTTAATCGAATTGCGATCAATTGTTCGAAAATAGGAACCATCCCCAGCACATCGCCTTTACCCCAGGTACAGTGAGCACGGGGCTACCATGGCGACGGAAGCGGCAATTGATCGGGTCAAGAGCGAACTCAATCGCGCGTTCGACAAAACGCGCGCCGATCTCGACCGCATCGAGATTCTGGCGGCAGGCCTTGCTGCATTCAATAAACCGATTCCGAACTACGAACCGCGGTTCCAGCACTTGCGTCGCGCGACGCTAAGGCATGAATTGACGTCCAGTAACACCGCGTATTCGCTGCGCCGCATTCGAACCACGTCGGCGGCTCAGGTTTCTCCGAGCAACTCGCGCCGCTGACGCTCCGAGGCATCCGAGTAGCGGCGTAATGCATGCGCCTCGCTGAGCAGCCCAGTTACTTGCCGGCGCTCCACGGAATCGACCACCGCCAGTGTTTCCGCCTCATAGCGGTCGAAGGCAGCGACTGCTTCCTGCGCCGTCATCTGCGGCAAGAGCATATGGTCGGACTGATGCAGAATGCTTCGGACAGATGCCGTCGCAGCAAGTTCGGCGGCGTGTGCTTCGGCAACGATCACCATTCCGGCATAGCGGCCGTCCTCATCCACCGCGACAACCTGATTGGTTGAGCCTAGCGGGAAGGCTTCGCGAAAGGTTGCGATCGGCGATTCCACCGGCGTGGTGCGCACGTCCGACCGCATCATCTGAGCGACCGTGAGATCGCGGATCCAGCCCACATCGGCGGCGCTGCGAATCGTCTCGCCGCGCAGATGGAAGCGCCAGGTGGCGAAAGAATAACCGAAGAATTCGCGTGTCACCTGCATGGCGATGATCGCCGCGATTAGCAACTGCGGTGGTCAGCCAGAGATCGCCCGTGGTTTCCAGCGCGATGAAGGTCATGGTCAGCGGACCGCCAATCACCGAGACCGACAGTGCACACATACCGATGATGGCATAGGTATCCGGATCGACGTGCAATCCCGGCCACACGGCGCCGAGCCCGAAAGCGAACAACTGGCCGCCAAGCGCGCCGAAAAGCAACGAGGCAAAGAACAAGCCGCCGCGAAAGCCGGAGCCGAGCGAGACCATCGGAGGCAAGCGACTTCAGCACAAAGATAAGTGCGATCGTCGCGAGCGGCAGCTTGAAGATGCCCGTCAGATGCAGCGCGCCATGGCCGGATGACATCACCTGCGGCGAAAGGATCGCCATCAAGCCGACCAGCGCGCCGCCGAGCATCGGGCGCAACGCCGGCTTCACCCTGAACCGCGTGAACAACAATCGCAGGCGGCGACACCGCGCATCAGAACAATGCCGAACACGGCAGCGAGCACGCCGACGAAAGCGGCGATCACGACATCATGGACTGCGAGATTGGCGACCGCACCGGTCTCAATGCCAAGTCGGTCTGGTGTGAAGATCCTGCGCGGTCAAATAGCCGACCAATGACGCCAAGCCGACCGGGGCCAGCGAGGCAATCGAGTAGCTGCCGATAATCAGTTCGAAGCCGTAGAAAGCACCGCCGAGCGGGCGCGCCAAAGGCAGCGGCGATGGCCGCAGCGGCGCCGCAGCCGACGAGCATGCGCATGTCGCTGCGGCGCAGGCGAAACGAACGGCCGATCGCCGAGGCGATGCCGCTGGCCAGTTGCGTATAACCGGCCTCCAGCCCAACCGAAGCGCCGATACCGCTCGACCAGACTGTCTGCGCTGCCACGATCAGGCTGCCGCGCATCGACATGCGGCCGCCATGCAACGCATTGGCCTCGATCGGGTCGACCTCGGTGCCGCGCCGGCGCGTGATGTAGGCCGATGACGAGACCAAACAGCAGACCGCCGAGGCACGGGGGAATAAATGCACGGAGCGGATCGAGCGACACGCGGCCCGACAGGCGTTCGCCCGGGTCGAGGCCGAAAAAAACTCTGATGCATGTACCCGACGGCTTCGCCCATGGCGGCAACCGACAGGCCGGCAATTGCGCCGATGATGACGGCCAGCACGATCACACTCGATTCTCGCGCGCGCACGATGGCGCGCAGGCGGTGCGGCACTTCGAGCGGACGGCTGAGCAAGCGCATGGCGAGCAAATTCAATCGGCGGAGAATGCCACTCGCTTAAATGCCATGACGTTGGCCGGTGCAAGTTCGATGGATTTCAACGCGCCAAACGCTGCCTTCGATTGTCGCGCTTCGGGCTATTTGCGATGGGCATTTGGAAGCGTGATTCCGACCAAAAATGAGGTGAAAAAAGTGGGGATTTTTACACCCCCTCCCCTTTAAAAAGTGCTGCTAAATCAACATATTAATCCCCCGACTTTGCTCTGTACGAGGCCCTATTTTCATGTCACACAAACTGCTCATTCCGACTCAATTTTCTGTCCGTCTTCGAAGGTGCCGCCAATGGCTGAACCGGCCCGCAAAAACCCGTCCGACTATGGCGCCGAGTCGATCAAGGTCCTCAAGGGCCTCGACGCCGTGCGCAAGCGGCCGGGCATGTATATCGGCGATACCGATGACGGTTCTGGCCTCCACCACATGGTCTACGAGGTGGTGGACAATGCCATCGACGAAGCGCTTGCAGGTTTTGCCACCGAAGTCGTGGTGACGCTCAATCCGGACGGC
Organism: uncultured Alphaproteobacteria bacterium; assembly: GCA_963742345.1. Lineage (GTDB taxonomy): Bacteria > Pseudomonadota > Alphaproteobacteria > Rhizobiales > Xanthobacteraceae > Pseudolabrys. Next base: position 53,160 of record CAVULO010000006.1, on the reverse strand, counting down.
TCCTGCACCGTGCGCGACAACGGCCGCGGCGTCCCGACCGACATCCACAAAGGCGAAGGCGTGTCGGCGGCCGAAGTCATCATGACCCAGCTGCACGCCGGCGGAAAATTCGACCAGAACGCCTACAAAGTCTCCGGCGGTCTGCATGGCGTCGGTGTCTCGGTGGTCAACGCACTCTCGACCTGGCTCAAGCTCACGATCTGGCGCGACGGCAAGGAGCACTTCATGGAGTTTCGCGACGGTGTCGCGGTAGCTCCGCTCAAGACCGTCGGCGACGCGAAAGGACAAGCGCGGCACGGAAGTCACATTCCTTCCGTCGCCCGAAGACCTTCACCATGGTCGAGTTTGACTTTGCTACGCTCGAGCATCGCCTGCGCGAGCTGGCATTTCTGAATTCCGGCGTCGTCATTATTCTCGCCGACCAGCGCCATGCGGTCGAAAAGCGCGAGGAGATGAAATACGAGGGCGGTGTCGAGGCCTTCGTGAAATATCCTCGACCGCAACAAGACTGCGCTCATTCCCAATCCGGTCATGATCAAGGCCGAGCGCGAAGGCATCACGGTCGAATGCGCAATGTGGTGGAACGACGGTTACCACGAAAGCGTGCTCTGCTTTACCAACAACATTCCGCAGCGCGACGGCGGCACCCATCTCGCCGGATTTCGCGGTGCGCTCACCCGTCAGATCACGCAATACGCCGAGACCGCCGGCAGCTTCGCGCAAGGAAAAGGTCGCGCTCACCGGCGACGACTGCCGCGAGGGATTGACCGCCGTGCTGTCCTGCAAGGTGCCGGATCCGAAGTTCTCCTCGCAGACCAAAGACAAGCTGGTGTCCTCCGAAGTGCGTCCGGTCGTCGAAAACGTCATCAACCAGGCGCTGCAGGACTGGTTCGAAATCCATCCGCAGGAAGCCAGAAGTCATCGTCGGCAAGGTGGTGGAAGCAGCAGCAGCCCGCGAAGCGGCGCGCAAGGCGCGCGAATTGACCCGGCGCAAGGGCGCGCTCGATGTTTCGTCATTGCCCGGCAAGCTTGCCGACTGCCAGGAACGCGATCCCGCCAAGTCCGAGCTGTTCATTGTCGAGGGCGACAGCGCCGGCGGCTCCGCCAAGCAGGGCCGCAACCGCGAATTCCAGGCGGTCCTGCCGCTGCGCGGCAAGATCCTGAACGTGGAGCGCGCGCGCTTCGACAAAATGCTGGGCAGCCAGGAAATCGGCACGCTGATTACGGCGCTGGGCACCGGCATCGGGCGGGACGAATTCAACCCCGACAAGCTGCGCTATCACAAGATCATCATCATGACCGACGCGGACGTGGACGGCTCCCACATCCGCACGCTGCTGCTGACGTTCTTCTTCCGGCAGATGGAAGAGCTGATCAAGCGCGGCCACATCTACATTGCGCAGCCGCCGCTCTACAAAGTCAACCGCGCCAAGTCCGAGCAGTACCTCAAAGACGAGCGCGCGCTCGAAGACTATCTGATCGCGACCGGCCTCGAGGATGCGGTTTTGCGCCTTGCCTCCGGAGAAGAGCGCGCCGGCGCCGACCTGCGCAAGCTGGTCGAAGATGCACGCGCGATCCGCAATATTCTCAACGGGCTGCACAGCCGCTACAACCGCAAGGTCATCGAGCAGGCAGCGATCGCCGGGGTGCTCAGCCCTGGTGTGACCGACGATCCAAAGAAGGCGCAGCCGCCGCCGCCTACATCGCCAAACGGCTCGATGCGCTGGAAGACGAAACCGAGCGCGGCTGGAAAGGCACGTTCGACGAGAACGGCTTCCATTTCGAACGCACGGTGCGCGGCGTCAAGGAAGTCGCCGTTATCGATCAGGCTCTGCTCGGCTCGGCCGACGCGCGCAAGCTCGACGAGTTCGCGCCTTCGCTGCAACAGATCTTCCCGCGACCAACGCCGCCGGCGATGCTGCGCCGCAAGGATGAAACCATCGCGATCCACGGGCCCGTCGGTCTGTTCGAGGCGCTTACGGCCGCTGGCCGCAAGGGTCTTTCGCTCCAGCGCTACAAAGGTCTGGGCGAAATGAACCCCGAGCAGTTGTGGGAGACGACGCTCGACACCAATGCGCGTTCGCTACTGCAAGTGCGCATCAAGGAAGTCGACGAAGCCAATGTGCTCTTCGACCAGTTGATGGGTGATCTGGTCGAGCCGCGCCGGCAATTCATCCAAGACAATGCGCTCGCAGCCAGCGTGGACGTCTGACGTATTGCCGGCGGGCGCCTCAGGCCCGCTCAGTCGCAGATTTTCTCGACGCCGCGGGCCCAGCCGCCGCGGCCGTCGGCGACCGGCACTTCCCGCCAGTAGCAGCCTCCGTAATCGCCGTAGTTGCCGTAACAACCGCCCATCGCACATCCGCGCGTCCAGGGAAGATATCCAATGTAGCGGAGCCGCACACCGGGACCCGAGGGTCGGCCGATGAGATTGTCGCAATCTCCGCAGTACGGCACCTGCTCGACAACGCGAATCCCGGGCCCGTTGGGAGTGCGACAGCAATCGGCGCCATACCAAACCTGAGAATGCCAGCCATAGGAACGGGAGGGATAAAGGTCGGCGGCATTGGCGGAGCCGCCAAGCGACGCGAACAGGCCTAAAGCCAGAATTCCCAATATGGCATTACGCATGACTGTCACCCTGACGATTAGCCACAAGCCAATTATATCCAAAAATTGCTGGTCACGATGTGAGCTTGGCGCCAATGGTTAACCCGATGACCAACGCGCCAAGGAACAACACTACGAAGATACCGAACAGCCATTGTGCGATTGTGGCGGACGCGGCTTCAACGTCGGTAAAGCCGAAAATGCCCGCGACCACGGCGATAATCAGGAAAACCAAGGCCCATTTCAGCATCGGCAGCTCCTCGATGAGTTTGCATGCCCATAATGAGCAGGACCGCCGCCGAGTTCCATGTCTATGCCGAGGGCTTCGGCGCCCGCGTCCGCGGGTCGCGCGCTAACCAGTGGCCGCCGTCGACCCTGGCCAGGAAATCGCCGACCACCTGGTTGAAAAGATCGGGCTCCTCCAGATTCACCGCATGTCCGGTCTTCGGAAAGATCGCCAAGCCGGAAGCGGGGATTGCATCCTTCAGAAACAAACCTGGCTCGATGCAGCGTTCGTCCTCGTCGCCAACCACGATCAACGCCGGCGTTGTCAGTTTGCGGATTTCTTTGTCGAAATCGTAGAGCGATGGGCGCGCACCCTGGAAGCCACGCGACATATGCGCAGAGCCCTGCGCGTCGTGCTCGGCGAGCTGTTTCGCGAATTCGGCAAAGCCTCGTGGATCCTTTAGCTCGAAGGGAATGCGGCTCGGGCTGCGGCCATAAGTTTGCGCCACCGCCGCGGAGCCTTCACGCTCGAATTGCATGGCGAGATCACGCGAGCGCTTATGAAATTCTTCCGTGTACCAGCGCTCGCTGCCCGAACCGGCGCCTGCAAGCACGAGCGAGCGCACGCGTTGCGGATGCTTGAGCGCGACCTGCAGCACGGTGTAGCCGCCCATCGACAAGCCGATGAGATGCGCCTGTCCGATCTTCAGGTGGTCAAGCACTGCGACGGCATCGCGCATGACATGCTGGTAGCTGTAGGCGGCCGGATCGGTGGGCACGTCGGAAGGCTTGTAGCCGCGTGCCGCATAGGCGATGCAGCGGTAGTGCTTGCCGAATTCGCGCAGCTGCGGTTCCCAACTGCGATGGTCGCCGGCAAATTCATGCACGAACAGGATCGGCGTACCTTGCCCGACCTCTTCGTAATAGAGCTTCACTTTGTCGGCTGTTAGGGCATATGGCATCAGGATAAATCCAGATCAACCTTGTTGCTTTCCTTGAACCTTCATCGCAATGCGCACCAATTCCGCGATATTGCGAGCGCCGATACGCTCCATCACCCAGGCGCGATGATTCTCCACGGTCTTAGGGCTGATTTTGAGTTGCGATCCGATTTCCTTATTCGACAAACCCGCCGCCGCGAGCTCCATGACCTGGCGTTGCCGGCTTGAGAGCGTATTGAAACGAGATTGCAATTTTTCAAGTTCGGTCGCGTCGATTTCAGGTTGCCGATTCTTTTCTATTGCATTGCGGATACTGGCGAGCAGGCGAGCCTCATCGAATGGCTTCTCGATGAAATCGAAGGCGCCGACTTTAATAGCCGCGACCGCCATATCGACGTCGCCATGCCCCGTAATCAGGATAACCGGCGCGGTCAAACCTTCGCCCTTGAGACGATGAACCAGGTCGATGCCGGACATTCCGGGCATACGGACGTCTGAAACAATGCAGACAAACCGCGGTCCGCCCTCGATCGCGGCAAGAAATTCCTTCGCGGACGCAAAGCACGATGTTTCAATGCCCTGACGAGCGAAATAGAGGCGCAGCGAGTTCGAGCACCGCCTCATCGTCGTCAATTATCGCAATGTGAACGAGAGCGCTCATGCCGGGGCCACCTTCGCGATGGGCAGCGTAAAGTGGACGGCACCGCCACGCGAGCCGTGATCAAGCCATAACTTGCCGCCATGGGCCTCGACGATCGACCGGCACAGCGGCAATCCAATGCCGAGGCCTTCGGCCTTACTGGATGATAGCGGCAGAAACGCGTTTTCGAGCAGCTGGGGTGGAAAGCCCGGTCCGCTGTCGACGACCCGAACTTCGACGAAGTCGGCATCGAGAACCTTTGCTTCGATCAGCACGGTGCCACGCAGGCTTCCGCCGTCTCCGATCGCCTCGATCGCATTGCGCAGGAGGTTGATCAGGATCTGCTCAATCTGCAGGAGATCGACCATGACTCTCGGAAGGTCGGCGGCGATGGCGGTGCGGACGGCCACATGCATGCGGTCGAGATCCGGCTGGCACAATTCAATCGTTTCTTCCACGATCCGTTCGAAGTCTGCACGGCGCGCGATTGCTGCGGTCGAGCCGGACCAGGGCACGCAGGTGGCGCACGACTTCGGCGGCGCGCTCGACTTGTGCCACCGCCTTCTTCGCGGTCTCGGCAACCGTCACGACATCGACCGGCGCCGCGCTCATCGCATCGTTCACCAGCCGCGTGTAAGTGCCGGCCGCCATCAAGGGCTGATTGAGCTCATGCGCCACCGCGGCTGCGAGTTCGCCCATGCTGCCAAGTCGCGCAAGACGCGAGAGCGAGTCCTGCTGCAAGCGCAATTGGGCTTCGGTACGCCGCCGTTCTGTAACTAGCTCGCCGGCAACCAACCCGGTCACCGCCAGGACGAGCATGAGCGCCTGAAAAGCCGTCACATTGAATGTTCCCGCCGGGAAAAGTTGAATGCCGAGGATCAGTCCGAGTTGCGTGGCCAAAATCCCGACACTGACGCCTTCCGAGCCGGTGCGTACAGCAAGCCAGACGATCGGCAGGAAGAGAACGTAGAACAATTGAAATTGTTGTTCCTGCGCCAGGCCGAATACCAGAGTCAGGGCCAGGCCGATTGCAACGAATTGCAACAAGGTTTCTGTCGTCATCGGCAGTATGCGCCGGCGGGTCAATGCAAATAGCGCGAACGGGGCTATCACGGTGATGCCGATCACGTCGCCAACCCAATAGCGCAGCGTCGCCGCCGTGAAATCCGCAGCCGGCAACAGCCCCGCGGCAATTGTCAGGCTTACGTAACCAGTTGCGACAAAAGCCGCGCTCACGACCGCAACGACCATCAACAGAACAAGGTCGTGCATCGAGGCGAGCGTGGGATCAAATCGCAAGTTCGGACGCAACAAAAACAGCAATGCAATCGAATAGCCTCCGCCAACCAGCGCCGATGCAAGGATCTCGAAATGCCACGGCATGGCGAATTGCTGATTCAGAAAATCTGCAAGCAAAGGACTAATGAGCAAAAATGGAATCATCCTGGGGCCAAACAGCAGGATCAGGACGAAGCTCAAGCCTGTGCCGGGATTCCAGGGTGTAATGCCGAGATGAGCGTAGGGCTCGATGAAGCTGATCCAATCAAGCACCGCATACGCCGCAAGATAGATAAGCCCGACGATCACCTTGTGGGTGTCGAAGACTCGCGGGAAAGCCATCGCTTGCAATCGCTCCGCATGGGTTCTGCTTATCATCAATCTTAAACCTCGCCCGCGATGACACCCCGGATATTAATCCCTAGGTGAAAATACCCAAGGGTAATGACCCGGGTATTCGTCCCGAGTTGTAGACGAATTCGCCAATCCTATTCTGACGGCACAGAACCCATTTACCCGCTTTGCGGACAGGGATCGTGCCGAACCGACTTCCATTGACAGTGAATTCTCCGGCCCGCCCGGAGAATATTCGATCGCAGAAATCCGACAGCGGTCAGCAATTGCACAAGCGGCGTCAGGCCGGCGGACTGGCATCGAACGCACGGGTTTCGATCGGTTCGGTTCTACTCAACTGGGCCGGGCTCGTGGCGCTTTGGACGCTCCCCTATCTCACGCTGCTCGATCACCTCCGTCTGGACGCAGCGCACTCCGAATCCCTGCAATGGTCGCTGCTCATCGTTGGCGCCCTCGGACTCGTCAGCGTTCTCTACACGGCGTGGAGGGAAACGCTCGATCCAGCGTGGCGCGCGCGACATGGATTTCCGCTTCGCAAGCAGCCCGACCGCGCGCATCCCGAAAACGTCGCCTGATCAAATCGCACAGGGTTTGTGAATGATCGATTTTTTGAACGGTATCGGCGTCAACACGCAGCCCCAGTTCTGGATATCGGTTGTTCAAATTATCTGGATCAACGTGTTGCTGTCAGGCGACAACGCAATCGTGATCGCACTCGCCTGCCGGAATTTGCCGCAAAAACAGCGCGCCGCAGGAATGGTGCTGGGCACCGGGGTGGCGCTTTTATTGCGACTGGTCTTTGCGACCATCGTCTCGACGCTCATGTTGCTTCCGTACGTGAAGATCGCCGGGGGAGTAGCGCTCTTTTGGATTGCAGTAAAATTGCTGGTGCCCGGCGAAGAGGCCGACAACGGCAATTCAACATCCGACAGCCTTTGGCGGGCCGTGAAGCTTATCGCCGTTGCGGACGTGGTCATGAGTCTCGACAACGTCATTGCCGTCGCGGCGGTAGCCGATGGAAGCCTGGCGTTGCTCGTGTTCGGACTGGGCGTCAGCATTCCCGCGATCGTGGCCGGTGCGAACGTCATCATGGCCCTGCTCAATTATTTCCCGCTCATCATATGGGCCGGGGCGGGTTTGCTGGGATGGATCGCGGGCGATGTGATTGCCAGCGATCCGATCATCGCCGACTACGCGGCATCGTTTGGCGCCGGCGCGCCCGCAAAGATCAAGCTCGTCTGCTCGATTATCGGCATGGCTGGAACCGTGGGCGCCTGCCTCATCAGCCGGGCAAGACTGCGTGCACCGCGGCTCGACTACTAGCGCGTATCAGAACAAATCCAGGTATTCCTTCTGCTCCCAGCGCGTAACCTCAAGCTGGGGCTGTTCGCCCGCCTCTTTCTGGAACCGCTCAAGCTCGGCCGCCCTGATATGCGTGTAGTAGTCGATGAACCCCGCGCCGAAGCCGGCGCGCAAAACATCATCGGCGCGCAACGCGGTCAGAGCCTCGCCCAGATTTTTCGGCAGTAGCGCGGCGACGGCTTCATAGGGCGTATCTGCGGACGGGCCGGGATCGAGCCTGCGCGCAATACCGTCGAGGCCGGAATAAATCTGCGACGCCATGTAGAGGTACGGGTTGGCCGCAGGCTCGCCAACCCGGTTTTCCAGACGGGTCGCAGGATCGCCGGGTTGGCCAAGCACGCGGATCATCGCGCCGCGATTGTCGCGTCCCCAAATGGCGCGGTCGGGGGCGAGCGAATAAGGTCGGTAGCGCTTGTAGCCATTTATGGTCGGCGTCGTGAAGGCCGCGGCCGCGCGCGCATGTGCCAGCAGCCCGCCCAGATAATATTTGCCAACAGTCGAGAGTACGTCAGGGTGATCGAAGGCGAAAGCGTTGCGTCTGGTTTTGGCTTCGACCAGCGACTGATGCAGATGCCAGCCGCTCGACATCGCATTTGCAAAGGCCGGCCGGCACATGAAGCTCGCCAGAAATCCATGGCGGCGGGCGATCTGTTTAACAGCGGCGCGGAACAGCACCATGGTGTCGGCGCTGTCGAGGCCCAGCTGCGGGCGGAAGGTAAACTCGCACTGGCTGGGGCCGAGCTCGACTTCGACCGAGCGCAATGGCAGGCCGAGCTGTTCGACGCCTCGGCGGAGAATTTCCACCGGCGGATCGAGCATGTCGAAGCGCGACTCGGTGAGATATTGATGGCCTTGCGTGAGCAGGCTGACCTCCGGCGCTTCCGGAGGCCAGGTTGCGTCGGCCGGCGCCAGCCGCGCGTTCTCCAGCTTGAATAGATGGAATTCGACTTCGAGCCCCGCACAGAAATCGAAGCCTGCCTTGGCCAGCGTTGCCAGTGCGTCGCGACAGCGTGCCCTGGTTGAGTACGGCACCGGTTTGCCATTGGTGAAATAAATATCGCACAGCAGCCAGCCGGTCTTGGTCGCCCACGGCAGGATTCTGAAGGTTGACGGGTCGGCGACCATGACGAAATCGCCGCCGCCCTGCATCTCCGCCATGGCGAAACCGCCGCCCGGCGTGAACACCGGATAGACGGTGCGATGTGCCGTGTCCTTGGCGAGCAGCGTTGTGGTCATCGTGACGCCGGCGTGCATTGCGGCGGCCGCTTCGGATGCGAGCAAGGTTTTGCCGCGCAGCACGCCATGCTGGTCGGCAAAGGAGAAGCGCACAACCTCGAGCTCTTCTTTTTTGATGATGCGCGCGACCTGCGCCGCGACTTTTGCCTGCGCACTGCTCCACAACTCGTGGCGATCTACGAAGGTGACAGGTCTACGCGAACGCGGGGGCATTACGGCCTAGTGCCCATTGATCCAGCTCGCAGCCCGGCGTTTGCTCGCTTCGCTCTTTTGCCAATAACCCTGCCAGTCGTCGGCCGGGCCGATGCCATCAACCGCCGCCGGACCGGTGATGCCCGCGGCTCGTGCCGGGTCGAGGACCATGATCGGCTTCTCGCCCTTGCCCGCTTGTTCGATCGCGTGGCGTAGCAGTTTGCGATAGGCGCTGATCGCCTTGTCGGAAGTGCCGAGATGCTCGCTCGTGCGGTCCTGGATCGCGCCCATCGACTCGCAAGCCCACTGGTCGTGCACGTTGATGTCGGCGCCCATGCCGGTATAGGTCTCGTGCTCCTGCTCATGCGGATCGAAACCGTAGTCGTTGCTCTTGTTCTTGTTCGGGATGTAGTCGGGCAACTGATAGAGCGCGAGCCGCTGGCGCCGCATTTCGTTTTTGTCGACGGGCGCGCCGAAGCTCGTGAAGATCGCATACCAGTAGTGCTTTTCATCATCGATCGGCACGTGCCATTGCGTGATCGTCATCTCGCGGCTCATCGGAATGACGAAGGCATTGGGGAACATCAGATTGGTGACGCGCACATGAGTGCTCGCCTCGCTGATCTGCCGCAACGTTACAAGCCTGAAGCCGAAGTCGGTCGGCTCTACTTCGATGCGAGGCCGTGTGAACTCGCGCATGATGCGCGACATCGGCATGTCGGAATCGCGCGAGGTGTCGCGGAATAATTTTCCGTAGGCCTGGCTCGGATCTTCATCCTCGAAGAAACGGTGCAGGAAGGATGTGTGTACCGGATCGATGCCGACTTCGAGCGACTGCAGCCAGTTGCAGGAGATCATGCCCTTGAAGGCGAAGGTGTGGCTGTCGGGCGCGACGAAGCAGTCGAAATGCGGGAACGCCGGCGGCTCGCCCGGCCCAAGATAGGCGAACAGGATCCCGCTCTTTTCCACGACGGGATAAGATTTCTGTCTGATATTGGCGCACAGATTGCTGTCGTCGGGTTCGGCCGGCGTCTCGATACATCTGCCGCTCACGTCGAACAGCCAGCCGTGAAAAGCGCAGCGCAGGCCGCCGTTTTCGAGGCGCCCGTAAGCGAGATCGGTACCGCGGTGCGGACAGCGGCGGCCGATAAGTCCGTAACGCCCTTGCTCGTCCCTGAAGATCACCAGGTCTTCGCCGAATAGCCGTACGGCTTTTACCGGGCGGTTGCCGGAAAGCTCATCGACCAGCGCGGCGGGCTGCCAATAGCGCCGCATCAAGTCGCCTGCCGGTGTGCCCGCTCCGGTTCGGGTGATGAAATCGCTCTGTTCCGCACTCAACATCGGCGCAAGTCCCCTGGAGCCGGGGCCGACTTTATACGAAGTCCGCGACCAACCGAAAGGCGCGCGCGAGGCCTGCAAAAGCGAAGCGGCCGGCACAGGGGCCGGCCGCAAATCGAATTGATAAGAGGCGCTCAGTGCGGATGCCGTGTAGCCCAACCCGTGTCCATGCGCCGGCGCCAGGCTGTCTGCCGCAGGCCCATCAGCCGTTGCGCGGCGGTCTTGGCTTCGGCGCGGCTGGTTGCCGCGCAGGTGCGATATTCAAGATCGGCGACACGCGACACCAGCGGCTGCTTGCGAAAGAGCCGGCTGAAAGCGCCGGCGCTGCCGTTCAACTTCAGGTCGGCGAGCGCATTTGCCACGTTGCCGGCATGGCCAAAGGCAACGACCCGGCCGGTCATTGTGTGGCGGACTTCATAAACTCCGGGGCCGATCGGCGCTTCAACGTGTTCGCCGGTTTGTGCATCGGGAAATCGCTTCCAGCTACTCCAAGTCTGAACCATGAAAAAATCCCTCGAAACCTTTCAAAATCGCGCACCAAAGAACGCGACAACTACTTATTAGTTCCACGCGGTCAACTGGGGCCTGTTGATAAGGGCAATCGAGGCCGTAATTTGACGGCCGACCATGTCCACGTATTTGCACGTACTAGCCCGGTTAACGGCAGAAGTTAATGGCCAGGCAGCACAAGAACCTTCGGCTTTGCCGGGAGGGTTGTCTTGGATGCTACCAATGATGGTATTTCTGCGACTTCCACATCCCATTCCTGGCGCACGCGCTGCAGGAAACGATCGAGCGTGTAGGCACTGAAATAGTGCATCGGAATCATCAGCGGCGCCTTGAGCGCATGCAGCACTTCGACCATGCCGTCGAGATCGAGCGTATATGAACCGTCAACCGGCACGAGCACGATGTCGACGCGGCCGATCTCGTTGAGCTGCTGCTGCGTCAGCGTGTGATGCAAATGGCCGAGATGCGCGATGCACAGATTGGCTACCTCGAAAATGAAAATCGAATTGCCGTGCCGTTCGGTGCCGCCTTCGAACGTGCGGATATTGGTGGGGACGTTGCGCACGCGCACGTCCTTGTATTGCAGATCGACGCGCGCAGGCTTTTCGTCATCTGTCCAGCCGTGCAGCACATATTTGATGCCTGGATCGGGCGACAGGCTGAAGTGCGATGAATGCGCATGATTCATCGTCACAATATCGGGCAGCATCGGCGGCCTGACATAGTCGTTGTAGTCAGTCGCAATGCGCACCAGCTGCGGGCTTTCGATCAGAAACGTTGCGTGGCCGACGTAGCTGATGCGCACCTGATCGCGCTCAAGCGAGGCAAGGCGCAACGTGGCGGGCTCAACGAAAGGAGGCCGCGTCGCTACCAGGCCGGGGCAGCTTTGCGTCATTTCAGGCTTGGCCGGGGGTGCCGCACCTTGGGCTGTGGCTTGCGAGGCCGCTGCGATAACCCACGCCGTTACCGCCAGAATTCTCAGCGAAGTATTGTACGCAGCATTGTGCATGGCATGATCCGCGCCGTTTGAGCGGCGGAAATCTGACACGCTTTCGCGCCGCTCGCTACCGCCTCACGCGCAAATGAAGAGCGGCGCCCGGGGGGCGCCGCTGGTCGTTATTCACTGCGGATGGCCGATCAGAATTGTTCGAAATAGCGGCGATCACGCATCGATACGATGATCCCTTTTGGCGTTACCACCAGCCAGCGTCCCTCCTGCCGCTTGATCTGTTCGACAGGGCCGAGGCCGGGTAACGGCGCGCCGGGGACAACCTGATAAATGTCGCCGTGCCCCTGCACATAGACGTAGCCGTCGCGGGTTTCGCGAATCGACCAGTCCGCCACGATCGGCAGCCGTGCGGCTTGCAATTCGGCGGCAGCGGGCGCCGGACGCGACGCCGGCATCGGCGCAGACGTCTGTGGCGCCGACGGAACCGTTTGCGGCGGCGTGATTGAACCCGTGACCTCTGCGTTCTCGCGGCTGAGGCGTTCGCTTATTTTTGCAATCTGGCTGTGGGCCAATTTGTTGGCGGTGTCGAAGCTCGCCTTCAGGCTGGTGACTTCCTTGGCGAGGCGATCGACCGACTGCTGGGTCGCTTTGTTTTCCTCGGCTGAGACGTCGACCGCCGCAGGCCGGGAGAAGCCGCCCGTCGTCGCTGCACCGACGACCGCGCCGAATGCGGCTGCGATTGCCACCGAGGCGGCGAGCACAGCGTAACGTCTATGACGCGGGCGCAAGACAAAGCGCGGACGCTTCGGCGCATCAATCTCCGGGATGGCAGCGGCTGTCTCTTCTGTGCCCGCAGCAGCCAGAGGTATTCCGTCCGCCGCAGCCACCGCGTCGGGAGGCTCGGTCATGGTCTCTATCTTTGCCGGCGAGATCGACGGCGACTCCATGGCAGGCAATTCAACTTTGGGCTGCGCTTGCTCGGACGCGCTGTCTGGATTTGCTACCGATTCGCTGCCGGCTACTTCAATCGCCTTGCGCTTGGCCATGGCTCCACCCTCAATCGGTTGTTCACCAATCGGTAACCACGTTCGGGTTACCAATTGGTTACCGATCGCAGGCAGCCAAGCGATCTCGCCCACCGATCTTTGAAGCCGCTTATACGGCGAGGCCGCTCTCGGCCGCGCGTGCCTTCAATGAGACTGCTGGCCGTGCGCCAATGTGCTGAATGACTTCGGCGGCCGCGAGCCCGCCCAAGCGAGCGGCGGTCCGATGATCTTTTCCACGCGTCAGGCCAACCAGAAAGCCCGGCGGCAAATAAATCGCCTGCGCCGGTGACATCCGCCACCTGCCCGACGGGTTCCGCCGCCACCGCCTCTATCGCCTCTTTGCTGACCGACGACGCAGCCCTTTTCGCTGCGCGTGACGACGGCAAGTTTCGCCTCGACACGCAGTGCCTTCACCGCACTATCGAAGTCTCCGGTCTCGTAGAGGCTGTGCAACTCGCGCTCATTGGCAAATACGATGTCGACGGTGCCCTTGCGTATCAGGTCGAGGAATTCCGCACGATAACGGTCGACACAGAATGCATCAGACAGCGTAAGCGCGACGCGGCGGCCGGCCTTGTGCGCTATTCCAGCTGCCTTGACGAAGGCTTCTTTCGCCTGCGGCGGATCCCACAAATACCCTTCGAGGTAAGTCACGGCGGCGCTCGCTACTTGCGCTTCGTCGATGTCGCCCGGCCTCAGGTCCTGCGCGGCACCAAGATATGTGTTCATGGTGCGCTCGCCGTCCGGCGTCACCATGATGTAGCAGCGCGCCGTCGAAGGACCGCCACTCGCTGGCCGGGTATCGAAGGCAACATTGGCGGCGCGAATATCGTGGGCAAAGGTGCGGCCGAGTTCGTCATCCTTGACCTTGCCGACAAAGGCTGCGCGCGCGCCGAAGCTGGCGACGCCGACGATGGTGTTGGCCGCTGATCCGCCTGAGCTTTCCACCGCCGGCCCCATCGCCGCGTAGATTGCTTGTGCGCGTGCCTCGTCGATGAGCGCCATTGTGCCCTTGTGCATGCCCTGCGCCACCAGAAAATCGTCCTCGGCGCGGGCGATAACGTCGACAATAGCGTTACCGATGCCGAGCACGTCGTAGCGAAGAGCGGTCATGCGTGATCCCCGTTGATAGCGCGCGCACTATATCGAGGGATCGCGCCGCGGCAAGCGTGGGTATATCGCGGGTGACGGGCGCGTGCCCACAGGCTTAGAGTGCCGCGCAGAGAATCACTGCATGTCACTTACACGCGACATCACCACCGTTGGCGGCGGCACGCTGATGTCGCGGCTGCTGGCCTATCTGCGCGACGCCTGGATCGCAGCGCTGCTGGGCGCCGGGTCATCATTCGGAAGCTTTCTTTGCCGTGCTGCAGGTGGTCAATTTTTTTCGACGGCTGTTGTCAGAAGGCGCAATCAACAGCGCCTTCGTACCGATCTGGCTCAAACTGCGCGGCGGCGAAGATGGCGCGGCCAACGCCGACCGCTTCACGCGGCGAGTCCTGCTGGCGATGTTCTGTATTGCCGGCATCATTGCCCTGCTCGTCGTTTTCTTCGCGCCAGTCGTGGTCACCATCATTGCGCCCGGATTCGACCGGTGGCGCCGCTCGTTGGCGGCTTTCCTGCTGTTCATGGTCGCGCCCTACATCGTTCTGGTGGGTTTGGTGGCGGTGATTGCTGCAGCGCTCAATGCCGAAGGCCGTGTTGGCGCGGTGGCGATCAGCACGATCGTGTTTAACCTGGTGATGGTGCTGGCGCTGGTCGCATTGCCCAATGAAGATATCGAGCAATTTTACGCCACCGCCTGGCTCGCCTTAGCGGTCAGTGCCGCGGGTTTAATTCAACTCATATTGACCGCAGCAGTCTGGTTGTCGACCGGCAGACGGTGGCAACGCGCGCGCGCGTACACAGCCGGTCAAACAGAAGCATTTTTCAAACGTGTTCTGCCCGGGTTGATTGCCAGCGGCATTCCGCAACTCAAACTGATAGCGGCCACCGCGATTGCCTCGGCTTCTCCGGCGGCGGTGTCATGGCTCTACTATGCCAACCGGCTCTACGAATTGCCGCTCGGCGTCGCCTCTGTCGCTATCGCGGCCGTCATCGTGCCGCGCATCGCGGCCAGCGTTCATGCCGACGATAAAACTGCACTCGCTGTGGCGCAGTCGCGCGCCTATGAGATCGCTGCCGGTCTTGCGCTGCCCGCCGCTACCGGGTTCGCGCTGCTGGCACAGCAGATCGCAGGTGGACTGTTCCAGCATGGCGCATTCGGGCCGCAGGATACGACGGCGGTCGCAGGCGCGCTGATGGCTATATGTATTGGGCTGCCAGGCCACGTACTGGAGAAAGTGTTCGGTGCGATATCCTTCGCGCACGAGGACACCCATACGCCGATGCTTGCTGCACTCACCGGCCTGACTGCTGCCATTGTTGGCGGCGTGCTGTTATTCCCGCGCTTCGGCCATGTCGGCGTGGCAGCGGCGATCGGTATATCCGGCTGGGTCGGCGCTCTTCTGCTCTATTTCATTTTGAACCGGCGCGGCTGGCTACGGCTTGATGCCCGGGCCAAGCGCCGGCTGCCACGCATTGCAACCGCCACCGTGATCATGGCTGGCGCGGTTGCCTATGCCAGTCATGCGCTCGGGCCCGAAGGCCTGTCATCTTCGCTCGGCCGCCTCGCCATCCTTGCCGCGTTGGTGACGCTCGGCGTCGTGATTTATCTTGCCTCACTGCAATTGCTTGGCGTGATGAAGCTCAAAGATATGGCTGCAGCGGTGCGCCATAGAACCTAAAGGCCTTGCGCCGCGCGCCTCCGCCGTGGCATGGCTCCGCGCACAATCGAAAGAGGGCGGGCAATGGCGTTCAAGGAACGCGTATTTTCCGGAGTACAGCCGACCGGCAACTTGCACCTCGGCAACTATCTCGGCGCGATCACCAAGTTCGTGGCGCTGCAGGATCGCTATGACTGCATCTATTGCGTGGTCGACTTGCACGCCATTACGGTGTGGCAGGATCCGAGCGAATTGCCGCGCGCCACTCGCGAGGTAACCGCTGCGTTCCTTGCCTGTGGCATCGACCCGAAGAAAAACATCATCTTCAACCAGAGCCAGGTTGCCGAGCACGCCGAGCTTGCCTGGGTATTCAATTGCGTCGCGCGCGTAGGCTGGCTTAATCGTATGACCCAATTCAAGGAGAAGGCGGGCAAGGATCGCGAGAACGCATCGGTCGGACTCTACGTTTACCCGAACCTGATGGCCGCCGACATCCTGGTCTATCGCGCAACCCACGTGCCCGTAGGCGAAGATCAGAAACAGCATCTGGAGCTGTCACGCGACATTGCCCAAAAATTCAATGGTGACTTCGCGGCGTCAATCCACGCGCATGGCTACGGTGACGCGTTCTTCCCGCAGCCCGAGCCGCTGATCCAGGGACCTGCGACGCGGGTGATGTCACTGCGTGACGGCTCTAAGAAAATGTCGAAGTCGGAAGCCTCCGACTATTCGCGCATCAATCTCACCGATGACGCTGACGCCATTGCACAGAAGATCCGCAAGGCAAAGACAGATCCCGAGCCGTTGCCAAGCGATGAAAAAGGCCTGGCACCGCGCCCTGAGGCCGATAACCTGGTCGGCATCTACGCCGCATTGCAAGGCGTGAGCAAAACTGAGGTGCTTGGGCAATTTGGCGGCGGGCAATTTTCTACCTTCAAAACCGCGCTGGTCGATCTCGCTGTCGCCAAGCTCGGGCCGATTGGCGCCGAGATGAAGAAACTGGTTCAGGATCCGGTCTATATCGACTTGGTATTGGGAGAGGGTTCGCAGCGTGCGCAAGCGATGGCGGCCGAAACTATGAAGGCGGTCAAGGATATCGTCGGTTTCGTGCATCGCTAGTTGCAGCGCGGGACACCCGCCTTGTCGGCGCGGCGGCCGTCGTGCCACCATTGCCTTGCTTGTGCACCCATTACCGCGCCTATGATCCGACGGGAGCGTCGCGCCCATGAGCAGCAAGCGTCGCAGCTACGAGGCCGGCCACAAGCGCAAGTATCTGGTGGTCATCGACGACACGCAGGAGTGCGACCGCGCGATCTATTGGGCGGCCAAGCGCGCCGGCCGCACCAAGTCGCAGATCGTGATGTTGCGCGTGATTGAGCCGGGCGATCGCAACCAGCAATGGCTCGGCGTTGCCGACATCATGAAGGCCGAGCAGCAGGAAGCTGCAAACGCAACGCTCGATAAGTTTGCAGCGCGGGCGAAAAAGATCGCACGTGTCACGCCCGACCGGGTGATCCGCGAAGGCAATACCGCCGAAGAGATCATCAAGCTGATCGACGAGGACGCCGACATCGGGATCCTTGTGCTTGCCGCCGGCACCGGCAAGGAAGGCCCCGGTCCCTTGGTTTCCAACCTGGCCAAGACCGCCGGCACATTCCCGATTCCTGTGGCGATCGTGCCTGGGCATCTGAGCGACGACGATATCGACTCGAGCTCGTGATTTAAGCCGATTTCACGCCGGTTGACCGCGGCGGGCACAATCGCCATTTATGCGTTATAGTCCTACCGCCGGCGGGCCTTGAACCCGCGCGAGCAAGGAGCGAATGCGATGTTTATTCAGACGGAGGCTACGCCGAATCCGGCGACCTTGAAGTTCCTGCCCGGGCGCCCCGTGCTCGAAAGCGGCACGCTCGACATGCCCACGAAGGACGCTGCAATGCAGTCGCCACTGGCGACCCGACTGTTCAACGTCCCCAACGTCGGCGGTGTATTCTTCGGTTCGGATTTCATTTCGGTGACCAAAGCCGACGGCGACTGGCAACAGATGAAGCCGGCGATCCTCGGCGCCATCATGGAACACTATATGTCGGGTGCGCCGCTGCTGGCGGAGAATGCCCAGCCGGCGGAAGCCGCCGCGGACGAATTTTTCGACGCCGCGGACGCGGAGACCGTCGCCACCATCAAGGACCTGATCGAAACGCGCGTGCGCCCGGCAGTGGCCGGCGATGGCGGTGATATAACCTTCCGCGGCTACAAGGAAGGCATCGTCTACCTCAACATGAAGGGCGCCTGCTCGGGCTGCCCCTCCTCGACCGCAACGCTCAAGCACGGCATCCAGAACCTGCTGCGGCACTTCGTGCCCGAGGTGGTCGAAGTACGGCCGATGTAATTTGCCGCACGCCGAATCTCGATTTCTTCGTCATGGCCGGGCTTGTCCCGGCCATACCGATTTATGACGCACAGCGCCCGCCTGAGCGGGATCGCATCGGAAGTCGGCCCCGCCAGACTTCCGCATTTAATGCCGCGAGCCCGACGCTGACGCCGCAAAACAATGTTAAACTCGATTTATGCGTGTCCTTGCCATCGATACCGCACTCGAGGCCTGTTCGGTCGGCGTATTCGACACCGCGCGCGCGGAGGCCCGCGTCCATGAATTGCTGCCGATGCAGCGCGGCCATGCCGAGGCTCTGATGCCGCTGATCGCGCGCGTGCTCGATCGCGCCCAGCTCGACTTCTCTGCTCTCGACCGCATAGCGGTGACCATCGGACCTGGAAGTTTCACCGGCTTGCGTGTCGGCATTGCCGCCGCCCGCGGCATCGCGCTCGCCGCCGGCAAACCGGCGATTGGCCTGTCAACGCTCGCAGCCTTTGCCGCCCCGTTCATCGCCGCCGATGATACGCTGCCGGTGGTCGTGGCAATCGATGCGCGTCACGACCACGTCTACCTCCAGGTGTTTGGCCCCGGTGGCCGCACCGTAGTGGCGCCCCGGGTCGCGCCCTTGCGCGAGGCGCTCCGCGTCTCGACGTCCGGCGCACCGCGCATCACCGGCACCGCAGCCAACAAGCTGGTGGCTTTATGGCCCTCAGGCGAGCGCGCGCCGAGCGCGGTCGAGCAGCGCGCCGCGCCCCACATTGACTGGGTGGCGCGGCTCGGCGCTGCTGCGACCGATACCAAGACGCCACCAAAGCCGCTCTATCTGCGCGCGCCCGATGCCCATCCGCAAGACGCTGTTCAATTGGCCCGCCGATGATCGGCTTCATTAGCAGCCTTTTTACGCGCGGCGAGCCGGCGATGTCGGAGGCTAGCGCGCGCGACGCTTCCGCAATAGCGATACTGCATGGTGCGTCTTTCCGGCGCGGCTGGAGTGAACAGGAGGTCGAGGGCCTGTTGCTCGACCGGCACGTCATCACGCATCGGGCGCTGATGGGCACAACACTTGCGGCCTTCATCATGTCGCGATTGGTCGAGGACGAGGCTGAAATTCTTTCTGTTGCGGTTGCCCGCCGCCAGCGCGGCGCGAGGCCTTGCGCGCCAACTTCTCAATCTGCATTTGCGCCGGCTCGCCGGCCTTGGCGCGCGCAACGTATTTCTGGAGGTCGACGAACACAACGACCCGGCGCTCCAGCTTTACCACCGCGCCGGATTTAATGAAGTATCGCGCCGCCCGAACTATTACCCCGGAACCGGCGGTTCCGCAGCCAGCGCGCTGGTCCTGCGGCGCGATCTGACTTGAACGTGCGATAGACACACTCCTGCCAGGCTCAATATGATAGGAAGGCATTGAATGCCGGGCCAAACAGACGCCAGAGTTGCGACGTGACCAACGCGGGCAAAAATATCGCCGAAAAGAAGAACATCGAGGCTCTCTGCGCGGCCAAAGGCATGCGTATGACCGAGCAGCGACGCGTTATCGCACGCGTGCTGGCAGAATTCGGACGATCACCCCGATGTCGAGGAGCTTTACCGCCGCTGCGCCAAGGTCGACGATCGCATCTCGATTTCGACAGTGTACCGTACCATGCGCCTGTTCGAGGACGCCGGGATCATCGAGCGGCACGATTTCCGTGACGGGCGCGCGCGTTACGAGACCAGCCCTGAAAGTCACCATGACCATCTGATCAACTTGCGCACCGGCGAGGTGATCGAATTTCAGTCGCAGGAAATCGAACGCCTGCAAGCCGAAGTCGCACGCAAGCTCGGCTATAAACTTGTCGATCACCGGCTTGAGCTCTACGCCGTTCCGCTCAACGACGACAAGAAGCGTTAGCGCATGGCGCGCGCTCTTTTTATCGCGGCATTCTTTTTCACGATGACGCCGCTATTGATCTCGGTGCAATGGTTGCTCGGAAAATTCAATTTGCCCGGTTGGGGTTTTATCGCGTCGAACTATTATCGTGTGCTCTGCTTACTCTTGCGTATCCGCGTGCGGGTCAATGGTGCACCGGAGCGCGGCCGCGCCGTGCTGTTCGTGTCTAACCATGTCTCGTGGGCCGACATCCTGGTGATCGGCTCGATAGCGCCGGTCGCGTTCGTCGCCAAGCGCGAAGTCGCAAGCTGGCCGCTGGTTGGAATTACCGCCAAGCTCCAGCACACGGTGTTTGTCGATCGAGCGCGCCGTCATCAGACGGGCGACACCGTTACCGAGATTGTCAATCGCATTGGCAGCGGCGTCTCCGTAGTCCTGTTTGCGGAAGGTACGTCGAGTGACGGCAATCGTGTGCTGCCATTCCGCTCTGCATTGCTCGGCGCAGTGGAAGAAGCTGCCAGCGGCGGCAGCGACAGCATCCTGATCCAGCCGATGTCGATCTGCTACACGGGCCAGCAGGGCATTCCGATGGGTCGCCAACATCGCCCCCTCGTGGCCTGGTATGGCGATCTCGACTTCATGCCGCACATCAAGGCCTTCATCGAACAGGGTGCAGTCGATGCATTGGTCACCTATGGCGAGCCAGTACCTGCCGACCGTGACACCGACCGCAAGGCAATGACCAAACGGCTGGAAAGCACGGTGCGCAGGCTGGTTGCGGCCGCCTTGCGCGGACGCCCGCTGGCCGTGGAGCGCGCGGGCTAGCCTCGCATTTATTTTTGGCGACGGATCGGGTAAGCCTTAAAATCGTTGTAAAATCAAATATATGGTCTGGCGGGACAAATCCCGCCACGACAGGCTAGATTGGACGAGCTTCGCACCGAAACGGCATGAGCAGACCCCGCAAAGTCCACGTTAAATCCTTCGGCTGCCAGATGAACGTCTACGATTCCCATCGTATGGCGGACACCCTGGCGCCTGCCGGGTTCACCGAGACCGCGAGTCCTGAGGACGCCGATCTCGTCATCCTCAACACCTGTCACATCCGCGAAAAGGCCGCCGAGAAAGTCTACTCAGAGATCGGCCGTATCCGCGAAATGAAAGAGGCCGCGGCGCGGGACGGCCGCCACATGATGATTGCGGTCGCGGGTTGCGTCGCGCAAGCGGAAGGCAAGGAAATCATCCGCCGCGCCGGCACAGTCGATCTGGTTGTCGGCTCGCAAAATTATCATCGCCTGCCGGACATGATCGCGCGTGTGCAAGGCGGCGAGAAAGTCGTCGACACCGAGTTTCCGGTCGAAGACAAGTTCGATGTTCTGGCCGCGCCCAAACGAGACGCAATTGCCAGGCGCGGCATTTCCAGTTTCGTCACCGTGCAGGAAGGATGCGACAAGTTCTGCACGTTTTGCGTAGTGCCCTACACGCGCGGCGCTGAAGTCTCGCGACCGGTCGAAAAGATTGTCGCAGAGGTCGAGCGACTGACTGAAGCGGGTGTGCGCGAGGTAACGCTGATCGGCCAGAATGTGAATGCCTATCATGGGCCGGGGCCCGATGGACGGCCATCGACACTTGGACAATTGCTTCGCCGCCTCGCGCAAGTGCCAGGCGTCCTGCGGCTGCGCTACATGACCAGTCATCCGCGCGACATGGATGGCGATCTCGTGGCGGCCCATGCCGAACTGCCGGCGCTGATGCCCTATGTGCATTTGCCCGTGCAATCAGGCTGCGACCGGATTCTGGCTGCGATGAACCGCAAGCACACGCGCCGTGACTATCTCGACATCGTTGCGCGTTTGCGTGCCGGCCGCGATGATCTCGCGTTCACGTCCGACTTCATCGTGGGCTTTCCCGGCGAGACGGAAGCCGATTTCCGCGAGACCCTCACGCTCATCGACGAAGTCGGCTTCAGCGGCGCATATTCATTCGCGTTCTCTGCACGGCCCGGAACACCAGCCGCCGAGATGGACGATCAGGTGCCACAAGAAAAGAAGTCCGACCGCCTGCACCGGCTACAGGCCACCATCACGCGCCATCAGCGCGGCTTCAACGCCGGCTTTGCTGGCCGCACCGTCGATGTGCTGCTGGAAAAGCCCGGCAGGCTGCCTGGCCAGCTCGTTGGCCGCTCACCATATTTGCAGACAGTCCAGATCATGGCGCCGGCCAAGTTGATCGGTTCGATCAAGCGCGTGACCATCACCGAGGTCGGCAGCAATACTCTTTTCGGCACTCTGGCCGATGAAATGCACGCGCCGACGCTTGCCGCAGCAGGAGCTTGAAACACCCTTGCGCACCACTGATTCCGTAATCCCACCTGCCGCCGCCTCCGAGGAGACGGCCACCACGCAGACCGTCCTCGCATTCGAGGACAACAAACTCGCCTCGGTTCTGTTTGGACAATACGGACAGAACCTCGCGCTGATCGAACGTCGTCTCGGGGTCGTGGCGGAACAGCGAGGCAATCACGTCACCGTCGAGGGTTCGCGCGGCGCCTGCGAGCAAGCGCGCCGCGTGCTGGAAGGCCTTTATGAGCAACTCAAGCGCGGACACGATCTGAGCCAAGGCGACGTCGAAGGCGCCATTCGCCAGGCGATCGCGCAAGGTTCGCTTTTTGACTATGACCCGGCGGGCCCGCGTCCCGCTTTCGAGGAAATCAATCTGCGCAAGCGCCCCGTGCGCGCCCGTACCGCCGCACAGGACGCCTATATTCGCGCGCTCAAGCGCCACGCGCTGGTGTTCGGGACCGGACCGGCCGGTACCGGCAAGACATGGCTTGCGGTCGCGCAAGCAGTCCAGATGTTCGAGCGAAAAGAGGTCGACCGCATCATCCTGTCGCGGCCCGCGGTCGAGGCCGGCGAGCGGCTGGGCTTCCTTCCCGGTGACATGCGCGAGAAAGTCGATCCTTATCTGCGTCCGATTTACGATGCACTATATGACTTGATGGATGCCCGCATCGTCGAGCGTGCATTGCAGGCCGGCGAGATCGAAATCGCACCGCTTGCCTTCATGCGCGGGCGCACGCTGTCGAACGCCGCTGTCATTCTCGACGAAGCGCAGAACACAACTTCGATGCAGATGAAAATGTTTCTCACGCGCCTGGGTGAGAACAGCCGCATGATCGTCACCGGCGATCCCAGCCAGGTCGACCTTCCGCAAGGTCAGACCTCCGGACTGGCGGAAGCGGTCAAGCTGCTCGCACGGATCGAAGGCGTCGGCCATGTCGCCTTCACCCATGAAGACGTTATTCGTCACGAACTGGTGGCGCGAATCGTGGAGGCTTATGACCGGCGCGAGGCCAAGGGATGAGGCCGGTGCCGCAGCGGCGCGCATCCCCGCCGCAAATCGACATCCAGACGCAGTCGCCGCTTTGGGAAGCCCAGCCCCTCGCCGCGCAAACCGTACGCGAGGCGATCGCTGCGGCGGCTTCCGCACTCTCAACAGCCGGCGGTGAAGTGAGTATTGTCCTTGCGGACGATTCGGCGATTCGCGTACTCAATCGCGACTGGCGCGAAATTGACAAGCCGACCAATGTGCTGTCGTTCCCGGCGGCCGATCGCAAAACTAGTGACGATGCGCGCTTGCTCGGCGACATCGTCATCGCATTCGAAACGCTTGAACGGGAATGCGACAATGAAAACCGCATCTTCCTTCATCATCTCGCTCACCTCGCGGTGCATGGCTTTCTCCACCTCATTGGGTACGATCACCAAACCGAAGGCCAAGCCGAAGAAATGGAAGGGCTCGAGAGTAAAATCATGACGCGCTTGAATATGCCGGACCCCTACCTCTCGCACGATCTTGGCGACGCCTGACCACCATGCCTGACAGCGATCCATCCAGTTCGGGTCCATCCGGCGCGCCGTTCGAGCCGCGCAATCTGCCGGTGCCGGTGCCTCCGGCTCAGGACAACGGCGAGAACTGGTTCGTGCGTGCGCTGCGCACCCTGTTCGGCTGGAAGCCGACGACCATGCGCGCCGACCTAAAAGACCTACTCGACGCCATGAACCCCGGCGAAACCGGTTTCTCGCCGGAAGAGAGCCGGATGCTCAAGAACATCCTCGGCCTGCGCGAGCGTCGTGTCGGTGATGTCATGATCCCGCGCGCCGACATCATCGCGGTGCAACAGGACATCCAGCTCGGCGAACTTGTGCGGGTATTCGAAGGCGCCGGCCATTCGCGGCTCGTGGTGTATAACGACACGCTCGATGATCCCGTCGGCATGGTGCACATCCGGGACCTGATCGCGTTCATGACCGCGCGCGCCGCCGTCGATCCTGAAAAGAACGCCAAGCGCAAGAAGCCGCTGCCTGCCGGCCTCGATCTCAAGGCCGTCAATCTCGGCATGCCCTTGTCGGTCACGAAGATCGTGCGCGAAATCCTGTTCGTGCCGCCGTCGATGCGGGTGATCGACTTGCTGGCGCGCATGCAAGCGACGCGCATTCATCTGTCGCTGGTGGTCGACGAATATGGCGGCACGGATGGCCTGGCTTCGATTGAAGACATCGTTGAGCAGATCGTCGGCGAAATTGCCGATGAGCACGATGAGGACGAGACGCCTGCGGTGGCCCAGCAACCGGACGGCTCCTTCGTCGCCGACGCGCGGGCCACGATAGAGGACGTGGTCGGTACCGTCGGCAATGAATTCGACGTCGGCGATGCGGCTGAGGAAGTCGATACCATCGGCGGCTATCTGGTGACCCGCGCCGGCCGCCTGCCGGTACGCGGCGAAATCGTCCCGGGGCCCGGACTGTTTGAATTCGAAGTGCTCGATGCCGATCCGCGCCGCGTCAAGCGCATACGAATTACGCGGCTGAAGGAACGGCGGGACCGGCCGCGTGAGCCGCGCCGGAGGAGCGACGCGGACAATTTACTCGCCGGCACTCCGGCGCCAGCCTCGAGCAACGATGATACGCCAGCATCGAAAGATGCCGGTTCTGCCGCAGGCACGCGCCGATCGTGACGCTCGCCCGCCTCGCCCACGCCGTCATACTGTCCTCCGGTTGGCAACGCGCGGCTATTGCATTTATCGCGGGCGCTGCATCGGCGCTGGCATTGGCTCCGGTCAATGCTTGGCCAATTTTGTTCCTGACATTTCCGGTGCTGATCTGGCTCGTCGATGGTTCGGCAGCCGGCCGTTGGAGCGGCTCGGTGACTGCGGCCCTGGCGGGCTGGTGTTTCGGGTTCGGCTATTTCCTCGCCGGCCTCTACTGGATCGGTTACGCCTTTCTGGTCGATGTAAAGACATTCGGATGGCTGTTGCCGGTGGCGGTCGCCGGATTGCCAGCCTATCTCGCGCTCTACACTGCGCTGGGCCTGGCCGCCGCACGGCTGATCTGGGTGCGCGGACCCGAACGTGTGCTTGGCGCTTGCCGCTACTTTGACAGCCGCAGAATGGCTGCGCGGTCACCTGCTCAGCGGATTCCCCTGGAATACTTTTGGCTACGCGCTCACTGAACCGCTTGTGCTGGCGCAAAGCGTCTCGCTCGTCGGCGATCTGGACTCTCACTTTTCTCTGCGTCGCTATTTGCGCAACTCCGGCGGTACTGGCCGACGACAAGTCTGATACGCCACATCGTTATCGGCCACTGTTTATCGGCCTGGTCGTCCTCGCAGCATTCGTCGGCTATGGCGCGACAAGACTATGGTCGCATCCGACCGCCTACGTAGATGGCGTCAAGCTGCGCATCATGCAGCCCAATCTGCCGCAGGACGACAAGTTCAACTATTCGGCCAAGGCGCAGGTGATGGATCGCTACTTGCGCCTGTCCGACCGCGCAACAGGTCCGCAATCGAATGGCGTGCGAGACGTAACGCATTTGATCTGGCCGGAGGCAGCTTTTCCGTTCTTTCTCACGCGTGAGCCGGATGCGCTGGCGCAGATTGCTGCGTTGCTAAAGCCGTCCACTGAACTGATTACCGGCGCCGTGCGCGCTGCTTCGAATGCCAGCGCGAGCAATCCACGCGCCTACAATTCAATCTACGTGATCGATCCCGACGGCTCGATCCGCGGTATCTACGACAAAGTGCACCTGGTTCCTTTCGGTGAATATCTCCCGTTCCAACGCCTGCTTGAACGGCTCGGTCTGATGCAGCTCACCAAGGTTGTCGGTGGCTTTCTGTCGGGTGATCGCCGGCGTGCGATAGACGTTGCCGGCGCTCCGAAAATGTTGCCGCTGATCTGCTACGAGGCGATCTTCCCCGATGCCGCAGTGCCGCCAGGCGAGCGGCCGGGCTGGCTGGTCAACGTCACCAACGACGGCTGGTTTGGGATCAGTACCGGGCCCTACCAGCATTTCCAGCAGGCGCGCGTACTCGCGATCGCCGAAGGTCTGCCGCTGGTGCGCGCAGCAAATACCGGAATCTCGGCGGTCATCGATCCGGTCGGACGGGTCGTTAACACGTTACCGCTTGGAGTCGAAGGCGTGCTTGACGCCCGGCTGCCGACCGCAATCGAGCCGACCATTTATTTGAGCTACGGCAATTATTTCTTGATTCTCGTGTTGGTCGTCAGCCTGACATTGTCGGGCGGCGCCGGTTTCGCGCATAGATTGCGCATAGATTGACAGCTTTACGTATTATGAAAGTTGCTGTGCGCGCAAATAACGCTGTGCGCGCTAGATCTACATCGAATGTCGAATTGTCAGTCATGCGTAAAGCTGCTGAAATCTATGACTTATTTACACTGACATTCCCGATTACA
The DNA here is from genome assembly GCA_963742345.1 of uncultured Alphaproteobacteria bacterium. Classification (GTDB taxonomy): domain Bacteria; phylum Pseudomonadota; class Alphaproteobacteria; order Rhizobiales; family Xanthobacteraceae; genus Pseudolabrys. The sequence continues at coordinate 26,710 of CAVULO010000006.1, read as the reverse complement.
GAGAATTCGCGGATTGCATTGGCGCGTTCACTTGTGACAACTACGCCTAAAAATGGGGGCATAGGAGAAATCGATGGCTAAGAAGGCACCGAATCCGATCGACAAACACGTCGGTTCGCGCGTGCGCATGCGTCGGATGATGCTGAGCATGAGTCAGGAAAAGCTCGGCGACGCCCTCAGCCTCACTTTCCAGCAAGTCCAGAAATACGAGAAGGGTACCAACCGCATCGGCGCCAGCCGGTTGCAACAGATCGCCCAAATCCTGCAGGTGCCGGTTTCATTTTTCTTCGAGGGCGCGCCGCATTCGCCGGGCCATACCGGCGGCATGAGCGAAGCGCCATCGCCCGCCTATGTCGCCGACTTTCTCGCGACATCCGATGGTCTTTCACTCACCAAGGCTTTTATGCGCATCAAGAATAGCAAGCTGCGCCGACGCATCGTTGATTTGGTCGAGCAGATCGCCGGTGTGGACTGATTTTAGGGGTTAAATCCCATCGTTATCGAGGCATCTGCCCACCGCTGCCCGCATCTTGACCTCCTTCGCCGCCGCTGCAAGAACCACCCGGACACAAGACATGACAGACGCGGTAGCGTGCCGCGCCACGCGAGGAGTTGCAGCGGTGGCTCACACCAATTTTCTATTCACCAGCAAGTCGGTTTCTGAAGGCCATCCTGACAAGGTCTGCGACCAGATTTCCGACGCGGTGCTCGACGCGTTTCTCGAAAATGACATCAAGCTCGGCATCGCCGACGACAGTCAGGTGAACACGCGGCTCGGCTGCGAGACGCTTGCGACCACCAATAAGATCGTCATCGCCGGCGAAGGCCGCGGTCAGGCACCGTTGTTTCGCAAGCACGGCGACAAGGCCGTCGTCGATCGCGAGCTGATCACCCAGATCGCGCGCGACGTGGTCAGGGACATCGGCTACGACCAGGACGGTTTCTCCTACTACGGCGCCGACGTCGAAGTGCTACTGCATGGTCAGTCGCCCGATATTGCCATGGGCGTGAACGCCAAGAAGAAAAAAGGCGGCGAGGAAGAAGGCGCTGGCGACCAGGGCATGATGTTCGGCTTCGCCTGCACCGAGAGCGAAGTCTACGAAAAGAATTCGTTCATGCCGGCGCCGATCTATTTCGCGCACAAGATCCTGAAGGTGCTTGCCGACAAACGCCGCGCCGGCCAGCTTTTCGACTTGCAGCCCGACGCCAAGAGCCAGGTCACAGTCCAATACGTCAACGGCAAGCCCGTCGGCTGCACCAAGGTGGTGGTTTCCACGCAGCACAATGCGCAGAGCCGTAACGGCAAGAAATACACACCCGGTCTGATCAAGGAGATGATCTCCGACGCGGTGGAATCGGCGCTCCCGAAGGGCTGGATGCCGCAGAGGCCATCCGACTTCCTGGTCAATCCAACCGGCAATTTCGTGATCGGCGGACCGGATGGCGACTGCGGTCTCACCGGCCGCAAGATCATCGTCGATACCTACGGCGGCTACGCGCCGCACGGCGGCGGCGCCTTCTCGGGCAAAGATCCCGACCAAGGTCGACCGTTCGGCTGCCTATGCCGCGCGATATCTCGCCAAAGAACGTGGTCGCCGCCGGTGTGGCCGAACGCTGCACCATCCAAGTCGCCTACGCGATCGGCGTGGCCGATCCGATGTCGGTGCTGGTCGACACGCACGGCACCGGCAAAGTCGCCGAGAAAAAGCTCGAAAAGGTTCTGCCGGAGCTTTTCCGCCTTACCCCGACCAATATCCGCCGCACGCTCAAGCTCAACCGGCCGATCTACAAGCGCACCGCAGCCTATGGCCATTTCGGCCGCGCGCCCGACAAGGACGGTGGTTTCTCCTGGGAAAAGACCGACCTGGCGGCCGCGATCAGAAGCGCGGTGAAATAATTCTCACATCCGCCCGTCCCCGCGAAAGCGGGGACCTGGTCCTTGCAGGATGCCCGGCTTGTGGCGGACATTGAAATGAGTGGAGTTACGATGGCCTGGCCTTGTGCCGGCCATTCGTGTCTTTGCATAGTCGACGCATGGAGCACGAATTCGCCAGCATCGCAGCGTGCCTTCTTCGGCCGCCGCAAAGGTCACCCGCTCAAGCCGCGGCAGGCGGCATTGTTCGAAGCGCTGCTGCCGCGACTCTCACTCGATTTCTCCAAGCCCGCGCCTGCCGATCTTCGCACGTTATATTCGACATCAATTGACCATCTGCGGCTCGAAATCGGCTTCGGCGGCGCCGAGCATTTGATCGCACAGGCGCAAGCCAATCCGCGCACCGGTTTCATCGGCACTGACGCTTTCGTCAACGCCATGGCCAAGGCACTGGTCGCGATTAGCGAGAATGCGCTGGCAAACATTCGGCTGCATTTCGGCGACGCCAGCGAATTGCTTGACTGGCTGCCCGATGCAGCATTTTCCCGCATCGATCTGCTCTATCCCGATCCCTGGCCGAAGCGACGGCACTGGAAGCGACGTTTCATCCAGGACGAAAGCCTGAAGCGGCTCGCACGTATTCTAGAAAAGAACGGCGAGCTGCGTTTCGCGACCGATATCGCGGACTATGCGGCCTATGCCCTCGCGCGCGTGCTGCGATCACCAGACTTTGCTCTGGACCGCAGAACATGCCGACGACTGGCGCAAACCCTGGCCGGATTTTGCCGGCACCCGCTACGAGGCCAAGGCCAAGCGCGAGGCGCGCCGGCCTGCGTATTTCATTTTCCGCCGCGATTTAGTAATCGCCTGTCCCCTGCCGCACCTGCCAGAAGCGCACCACGCGCTGCGCGGTCGTGGCGGTCAGCCGTTCGAAATTCTCGAGCGCGGCATCGAGCGTTTGAGGCGACGGCTTGCCGCCGGGCCGCGCGTTGATGATCGCCTTCACTGTCGGCCAGCCAAATCCGACCGCACGCGCCAAAATCAGAACCGGATCGGCGCGCTCGCCGTTCATCAGCCTGTCCACGACTTCGACCGGAACCGCGCACATCGTCGAGAGCGCTGCAATTGTCTCTTCGTACTTTCCGGCTTTGGCGAATTCGGCAACGTCGCCTTCAGCGAGCTTGCGCTCTTTATGCAGAGCGCGCACCGCTGCAAGTGCGACAGCGTAATTTCGAGGTGCAGCTTTCGCAGCAACCTCGTCAGTGACCTTGCGCGAGAACGCGTCTGATTTCTGACTGGGTTTCCGGCTTGGCTTTTGCCAGCAAACGCCTCTGCACCACTTCGCTCGCCTGAATCAGAAGCTGGCGGAACAGCCGCGGCGGGATGTCGGTACGCATGCCGACCTTCTCGGCCAGCACGCCGTCCTGCTCCGCGCGCTTCACCAGCGTTGTAGAATGCGTTGTCCGATAGCTGCGCATGTTGATTGTTGGCAATCGAGCGCGCCACCTCACGGTCGCCGCGCTCGACCAGAATGTCGGACAATGCCTTCGCTGATCCCAAGGCGCGTCGACATCGCAAGCAGATGCGCCTGACTCTTGGTTTCGGCGATGTACAGTAAGTCGGGATCGGCGAGCCTTGCCTGCTTGAGCACCGGGCCGGCCACCTCAATATCATCGTTCTTGGCGAGCGCGCTGACCACTCCTGGCGGAGCGTTCGGAATGGGCGCAATCCGGCGCGCAAGTTCAGCCAGCGCCTTGGCCTCGATCTCCTACAATCGAGGCAACCGATGACGTCATCAAACAGCGCGATGTGTTCTGCGTTGAAGCCGGGCGCACCGTCGAGGAACAAGGTGGTAATGCGGCGCAATGTCTCCGCACGCTTATCCGCCGAGCCATGCTGGACGACATCTTCCAACTCGGGAAGCAGCGAGGCGGGAACACCCATACGAAACCTGCAAAACGCTATGAAATCTGGCCCGGTCGGCGGTTTTACGCAAATTTAAGGGCAGATTCTGAAGGAAGGGTTAGTCGTTAACGCCGCGGCACCCTTGCATGGCTTCGCGAAATCGCTATATTTCCCAACGTTACTAGACACCCTCATAACCGAACGGGTTTTGAGAGTGGGTCCTGCGGGGCCCGCTCTTTTTTGTTACCAAATGGCCACAGGCGACACGTTGCAGACACAATGCGGCTTCAAGCGCCGCGCCGAACGAACCGCGGCTCATCATCGAGCCGGGCTTGCCCGCGCGTGTCGCAGTCATTGCCGAGCCGGTGATCGAACAGCTCGGTTACCGGCTGGTGCGGGTGCGCGTGTCCAGCGCCGAAGGCTGCACCGTCCAGATCATGGCGGAGCGGCCGGACGGCAGCATGACTGTGGAAGATTGCGAGACCATTTCTCGTGCGCTTTCGCCGGTGCTCGATATGGCCGATCCGATCGATCGCGCCTATCGGCTGGAGATTTCCTCGCCCGGCATCGACCGGCCGCTGGTCCGCAAATCCGATTTCGAGCGCTATATCGGCCATCTGGTCAAAATCGAAATGGAAATTCCGGTCAATGGCCGCAAGCGTTTCCGCGGTGAGCTCGTCGGAACGGAAGGCGAGACTGCACGCATCCGCCGCGACGACGCTGCGGAAGGCGAAGAAGCCGAGGTTCTGCTCCCGATCGATGAGATGAGCGAAGCCAAGCTCGTGCTCACCGACGAGCTGGTGGCGCGAAGCTTTACGGCGAGAAAAGGCCGCAAAACGCGAAGCACGCGAAGCGCGGAAGGAAGAACGACGAGTAGAGAGACAATCACGGCATCGGCCGCAGAGGCCTGCCGCCAGAGGAGGAGAGTGAGCTATGGCTGTCAGCGCCAACCGGCTCGAGCTTTTGCAGATCGCCGACGCAGTCGCGCGTGAAAAGGCAATCGACCGCGGCATCGTGATCGCGGCGATGGAAGACGCCATCGCCAAGGCGGCGCGTTCGCGTTACGGCGCGGAAACCGACGTGCACGCCGAGATCGAGCCGAAAACCGGCGATCTGCGCCTCACCCGCCACATGCTGGTGATGGAGGCCGTCGAGAACCCGTCCAACCAGATCACGCTCGAAGAAGCGCGCAAACGCCATCCGGCCGCGCAAGTCGGCGACACGATTGCCGACCCCTTGCCGCCGCTCGAATATGGCCGCATCGCCGCGCAGTCGGCAAACAGGTGATCGTGCAGAAGGTGCGCGAGGCCGAGCGCGACCGGCAATATGCCGAATACAAGGATCGCATCGGCGATATCGTCAACGGTATCGTCAAGCGTGTCGAGTACGGCAACGTCGTTGTCGATCTCGGCCGCGGCGAGGCAATCGTGCGCCGCGACGAATTACTGCCGCGCGAAGTGTTCCGCAACGGCGATCGTATCCGCGCCTATATCTACGACGTGCGGCGCGAGCCGCGCGGCCCGCAGATTTTCCTGTCGCGCACACATCCGCAGTTCACTTCCAAACTGTTCGCACAGGAAGTGCCGGAAATTTATGACGGCATTGTCGAGGTCAAGGCGGTCGCTCGCGACCCCGGTTCGCGCGCCAAGATTGCGGTGATTTCGCGCGATTCCTCGGTCGATCCGGTCGGCGCCTGCGTCGGCATGCGCGGCTCGCGCGTGCAGGCGGTGGTAAACGAATTGCAGGGCGAGAAGATCGACATCATTCCATGGTCGCCGGACATCGCCACATTCGTGGTGAACGCGCTGGCGCCGGCGGAAGTCGCCAAGGTCGTGCTCGACGAAGACAAGGAACGCATCGAGGTCGTGGTGCCGGATCAGCAATTGTCGCTGGCCATCGGACGGCGCGGCCAGAATGTGCGGCTTGCTTCTCAGCTTACCGGGTTGGGACATCGACATCCTGACCGAACAGGAAGAATCCGAACGCCGTCAGGCCGAATTCGAGAACCGCACCAAGATTTTCGTCGAGGCGCTCAATCTCGACGAAGTGGTCGGACAATTGCTCGCCTCCGAAGGCTTTGGCTCAATCGAGGAACTCGCGATGGTGGACGAAAAGGAAATCGCCAGCATCGAGGGCTTCGACGCCGACACCGCCCGCGAGTTGCAGGAGCGCGCCAAGGAATATCTCGACAAGCAGGAAGCCGAGCTCGACGCCAAGCGCGTTGAACTTGGTCGTTGCGGATGAACTCAAGGACGTGCCCGGCGTCACCACCAAGATGCTGGTCGCCTTGGGCGAGAACGGCGTAAAGACGATCGAGGATCTCGCCGGTTGTGCCACCGACGATCTCACCGGCTGGACCGAGCGCAAGGACGGCGAATCCAAGCACGAGTCCGGCTTCCTCGACGGCTTCGACATTTCGCGTGAGGACGCCGAGTCACATGATCATGCAAGCGCGCCTGAAGGCCGGCTGGGTGACGGAGGCAGAACTTGCGCCGCCGCCGGCTGCTGAAGCGGCGCCGCGAAGAAGCAACGCAACCGCAGGCATAAAGGAGAATCGGCAGTAGCAATGCTGGCAGTTGCGCAGGACAGCGAACTCGACCGCGGGGCGACCAGCGTCGCCCCGGAGACTGAGCGTACCTGCGCGCTCACCCGCGAGCTTAAACCGGTCGCGGAAATGATCCGCTTCGTGGTGGGGCCCGGCCGGCGACGCAGTACCCGACGTCAAGCGAAAGCTGCCCGGCCGCGGCATCTGGGTCACCGCGACCCGCGCCGCAATCGAGGATGCGGCCAAACGCAACGTCTTCGCCCGCGGTTTCAAGCGGGACGTTCGCGTTGCCCACGATCTCGCCGTGCAAACCGAGAAGCTCGATCGAACGCGCCGCGCTCGACGCGCTGGCGATCGCCGGCAAGGCCGGTACCGTGGTCAGCGGTTTTTCCAAGGTCGAAGCGGCGCTTGGCCGGACGACATCCTGGCGCTGATCCACGCCGCCGATGCCAGCGACGATGGCAAGCGCAAGCTGGCGGCCGCCTTGCGCCGCAATACGGCCGGAAAATCGCGCGAAATCGCGGTGATCGACGCGTTTACCGGCGCCCAATTGGATTTGGCATTGAACCGTCCAAATGTGGTACATGCAGCCCTGCTTGCCGGGCCCGGGAAGCGAGACTTTTCTGGCGCGTGCTGCGCGTTTGACGCGCTTTCGGACCGGATTTTCGCCCGATGCAGTTAGCGCGCATGCGCCGACGGATGGCGCATAAGGACACAGTACGGAATGAGCGAAACGAAGAACCCTGGCGAAAAGAAACTCAGCGTCTCTGGCAAGACGCTGACGCTCAAGCCGCGCACCGAAACAGGTGTGGTGCGCCAGAGCTTCAGCCATGGCCGCAGCAAGCAGGTCGTCGTCGAAAAGGTAAAACGCCGCGTGTCGGTGGTGGCCGGGCGAAGCCAAGGCCGAACCCGCGCCTGCCGGTCGAGACGAAGAAGGCCCCCGCGAGTAAGGCGAAGGTCGCAACGCCGGCTGCCGCAGTGCGCAGGCCTGGCGCAAGCTGAAGCCCAAAGCCGAAGCCGTCGGGTGTCGTGCTGCGCACGTTGACCGAAGAGGAGCGCAGCGCGCGCGCGCATGCACTCGCCGATTCGCGCGTGCGCGAGGCCGAAGAGCGCAAGATCGCCGAAGAAGAAGCGCGCCGCCGTGCCAGCCGCGAGTCGGTGGATCGCAGCGAGCGCGAAGCTGCTGACGCGCGCAAACGCGAGGAAGAAGATCGCCGCAAGCACGACGAAGAAACCAAACGCAAGGCCGGCGAAGTCGCCAAGAAACGTTTCGGCGTCGAAGAAACTGCGCGGACCGGGCCGGGAGCCCGCCTCGCGCTCGAGGCCGACGATGAAGAAGCCCCGCGTAGCCGCCGACCCGGCGCTGCGCGCGCGCCCGCCGCACCTCGCCCTGCTCCGCGCGCGGCGGTGAAAAACAACGCGGCCGTCTTACGCTTAGTCACTGCGCTGCGCGCCGATGAAGTCCGTGAACGCTCAGTCGCTTCGTTCCGACGCCGCACCCAGCGGCTCAAGGGTGTTGCCTCCAACGAACCGAAGGAAAAGCTGGTCCGCGAGGTGACGATTCCGGAAGCGATCACCATTCAGGATCTCGCCAACCGCATGTCGGAACGCGCGGTCGACGTGATCCGTCTGCTCATGAAGCAAGGCCAGATGGTCACGATCAACGACGTGATCGACGCCGATACTGCCCAACTTCATCGCCGAAGAAATGGGCCACAGCGTGCGCCGGGTGGCGGAAGCCGACGTGGAAGAAGGTCTGTTCGACGTAGCCGACGATCCGGCGCAGGTCGAAGCCCCGCGCGCCTGTCGTCACCGTTATGGGCCATGTCGACCACGGCAAGACTTCGCTGCTCGACGCTATTCGATCGATCGACGTAGCGGCCGGCGAAGCTGGCGGCATCACCCAACATATCGGCGCCTATCAGGTCACGGCGCCGTCAGGCGCCAAGATTACGTTCATCGACACGCCCGGCCACGCTGCCTTCACTGCGATGCGTGCCCGCGGCGCCAAGGTCACCGACATCGTCGTGCTGGTGGTCGCTGCCGATGACGGTGTGATGCCGCAGACGATTGAGGCCATCCATCACGCCAAGGCGGCGAAGGTGCCGATCATCGTCGCCATCAACAAGATCGACAAAGCCGACGCCAAACCGGACCGCGTGCGCACCGATCTGCTGCAGCACGAGATCCAGGTTGAATCCATGGGCGGCGAAGTGGTGGACGTGGAAGTATCCGCCACCAAGAAGACGAACATCGACAAGCTGCTCGAAATGCTCGGCTTGCAGGCGGAAATCCTCGACCTGAAGGCCAATCCAAATCGTCCGGCCGAAGGCACCGTGATCGAGGCCAAACTCGACCGCGGCCGCGGACCGGTGGCAACCGTGCTGATCCAGCGCGGCACTCTGCGCGTCGGCGATCTCGTGGTGGCCGGCGCCGAATGGGGTCGCGTGCGCGCGCTGGTGTCCGACACCGGCGCGCCGATCGATACGGCCGGACCGTCAACGCCCGTCGAGGTGCTCGGTTTCTCCGGCACGCCGGACGCAGGCGACCGCCTGGCCGTGGTCGACAACGAAGCGCGCGCCCGCGAAGTCACCGATTACCGCGCGCGGCAAAAGCGCGAGAAGACCGCTGCGCGCGCCACCGGCATGCGCGGCTCGCTCGAGCAGATGATGGCGCAAGCCAAGACGTCTGGCCGCAAGGAATTCCCGCTGGTGATCAAGGCCGACGTGCAAGGCTCGCTGGAAGCCATCATTGGCGCGCTCGACAAACTCGGCACCGATGAAGTTGCCGCACGCGTGCTGCACGCCGGCGTCGGCGGTATTTCGGAATCCGACGTGACCCTCGCCGAAGCGTCGGGCGTTCCGATCATCGCCTTCAACGTGCGCGCCAACAAGGAAGCGCGCGAAGCGGCCGAACGTGCCGGCATCGAGATTCGCTACTACAACATCATCTACGACCTCGTGGATGACGTTAAGAAAGGCGATGTCCGGCCTGCTGCCGCCCGACGCTGCGCGAGACCATGCTCGGCAATGCGCAGATCCTCGAGATCTTCAATAGTCTCCAAGGTCGGCAAGATCGCGGGCTGCAAGGTCACCGACGGCACCGTCGAGCGCGGCGCCAACGTGCGGCTGATCCGCGACAACGTCGTGATCCACGAAGGGAAACTATCGCAACTCAAACGTTTCAAGGATGACGTGCGCGAAGTGGGCGCCGGCATGGAATGCGGCATGGCCTTTGAAAATTACCAGGACATGCGGCAAGGCGACGTGATCGAATGTTACCGGGTGGAGCAGATTCAACGCAGTCTGTGAGTCCAAGTCTCAGGCCTGCGCTAGAACGCCTCACCATAACACCACCGTCACGCCTCGCGCCTGGCGGGGCATCCACGTAGCCCGCAAGGAAGCGACGACTGGATCGTTCGGGACGATCGCGGCCATGACGAATTGAAGGCTCGAAGTACATGGCACGGCATAGGCAACATCATCGCGACCAACCCCGGGGCTCGCAACGTCAGCTGCGCGTCGGCGAACTGGTGCGCCATGCGATGGCCGAGATGCTCACACGCGGCGACGTGCATGACCCGGTCATCGAAGGCCACCTCATTACCGTACCTGAAGTGCGCATGAGCGCCGACCTGCGGCTCGCCACGATCTACGTGATGCCGCTCGGCGGCCGCGACGCCGAAGAAGTGGTCGCTGCGTTAGAGCGACATAAGAAATTCCTGCGGACCGAGATCGCTCACCGCATCAATCTGAAATTCGCGCCCGACATCCGTTTCCGCGTCGATGAGCGATTCGCCGAAGCTGAGCGCATCGACAAGCTTCTGCGCTCGCCGGAAGTGAAGCGCGATCTGGATCACGACGAGGACAGCGAGTGAACGAAGACGATTTGAAAGACCTCGATCGACGTTATGCCGAGGCGCCGCCGAAGCCGGCGTCTGCGGGCGCTTCGCGTCCTTCGCAGGATGGGCCCGCAGCGAAGCCGCGCACAGCAGAAAAAGCGCGACAAGCGTGACGTGCACGGTTGGGTCGTGCTCGACAAGCCGGTCGGTATGACATCAACGCACGCCGTCAGCGTGGTGAAGCGCCTGTTCACCGCGAAGACGCGCGGGCCACGCCGGCACGCTCGATCCACTGGCCTCCGGCGCGCTGCCGATCGCACTTGGCGAAGCCACCAAGACGGTTCCTTTCGTGATGGATGGTCGCAAACTCTATCGCTTCACGGTCCGCTGGGGCGAAGAACGCGATACCGACGACGCCGAAGGGCGTGTCGTCGAGACCAGCGAGCGCGGCCGACGGCCGACGCAATCTGCGCTGCGCTGCCGGCCTTTACCGGGCTCATCCAGCAAGTGCCGCCGCGCTATTCGGCGATCAAGATCGAGGGCGAACGGGCCTATGACCTTGCGCGCGAAGGCGAAACGGTGGAACTGGCCGCCCGGCCGGTCGAGATCGGCCGCCTCGAGCTGTTAACGTTCCCGGACGCCGACCACGCGGTGCTGGAAGCCGAATGTGGCAAAGGTACCTACGTGCGCTCGCTCGCGCGCGATCTCGGCCGCACTTTGGGCTGTTTTGGTCATGTTAGTGCCCTGCGGCGGGCCTCGGTCGGGCCATTCAGCGAAGAAACCATGATTTTGCTGGAACAACTAGAGGCTCTATGCCATAGAGCCGCGTCGGTGAGGCAAGCCTCGCCGACGCTCTAATGCCCGTCGAGACCGCGCTGGACGACATCCCGGCGCTGGCCGTCAGTCGGGCAGATGCGGCAAGGCTTCAGCGAGGCCAAGCCGTTTTGTTGCGCGGACGGGACGCACCCAATTTCCGCGGCACAATCTACGTCACGGTATCGGGCCAACTTTTGGCCCTGGCCGAACTGGATAGTGGCGAAATCGTCCCCAAGCGCGTGTTCAACCTCGCCGGCCTGATGGGCAGAGCCGAGCGTAAGAAAGGATGACCGATGTCGGTGACCGCCGGCCGCAAGGCCGAAGTAATAAAGACGTATGCCAAGAAGCCCGGAGATACCGGTTCGCCCGAAGTGCAAGTGGCGATCCTGTCCGAGCGCATCAACAATCTCACCGATCATTTCAAGTCCCACGTCAAGGACAACCACTCTCGTCGTGGATTGCTCAAGATGGTGGGCCAGCGTCGTCAGCTACTCGACTATCTGCGTCGCACGAACGAAGCGAGCTACAAGAATTTGATCGAGAAGCTTGGCATTCGCCGATGATTTATTCCGCGCGGGGCCGTTCGAGCCCGGCGCGTTTCGTAGAGCGACGCGAGAACGCGTTCGCTCGATTGAGCCGGTGGCGATAGGCGCGGCCGGCAATTTGGCAAGAGCCGATAAGGATCGCCTCTTGCGACAAGGCAAGGCTCGAAACGCCATGGCAGGATCGCCAGACGCTGTTGCTTCCCGCATCGCGGCGACGCGCGACAGCTTCTCGCCGTCTTGCTCATGGCTTTCGAGGCGCGCCGTAAACCATGAGAGAAAAACAAAATGTTCGATATGCATCGAGTTGAACTCGATTGGGGTGGGCGCAAGCTAACCCTCGAGACAGGCAAGGTAGCACGGCAGGCAGACGGAGCCGTGCTCGCGACCTACGGAGAGACGACCGTGCTTGCCGCCGTCGTGGCGGCGAAACAGCCGAAAGAAGGAATCGATTTCCTTCCGCTCACCGTCAACTACACTGAAAAATATTATGCGGCCGGCCGCATTCCAGGCGGCTATTTCAAACGCGAACGTGGCCCGACCGAAAAAGACACGCTGACATCGCGTCTGATCGATCGCCCGATCCGCCCGCTGTTTGCCGACGGCTGGCGCTGCGACACGCAGGTAACCGTTACCGTGCTCTCGCACGACAGGAAAACGATCCCGACATCGTCGCGATGGTCGCCGCTTCGGCTGCGCTGACGATTTCCGGTGCTCCGTTCATGGGCCCGATCGCAGGCGCGCGCGTCGGATTCGTCAATAACGAGTACGTGCTCAATCCGACGCTCGACGAGATGAAGGAAAGTCAGCTCGACCTTGTCATCGCCGGCACGCAAGACGCGGTGATGATGGTGGAGTCGGAAGCGAAAGAGCTGTCCGAGGACATCATGCTCGGCGCGGTGATGTTCGGCCACCGGCACTTCCAGCCGGTCATCGAGGCCATCATCAAGCTCGCCGAAAAAGCAGCGAAGGAGCCGCGCGATCTCGCGGTTCCCGACAACAAGGCGCTGGAAAAGGAAATCCTCGGTCTCGCCGAGAAGGATCTGCGCGCGGCCTATTCGATCGTGCGCAAGCAGGATCGCCAGGACGCCGTCGCCGCCGTGAAGGAAAAGGTGATGGCGCACTTCTTTCCGGAAGGCGCGGAACCGAAACATGACAAGCTTGCGGTCGCCGGCGTGTTCAAGGAACTCGAAGCCAAGATCGTTCGCTGGAACATCCTCGACACCAACAAACGCATTGATGGCCGCGATCTCAAGACCGTACGCCCAATCGTGGCGGAAGTGGGCGTGCTCCCGCGCACGCACGGCTCCGCGCTGTTCACACGCGGCGAGACGCAGGCTTTGGTCGTTGCGACCCTCGGCACCTCCGAAGACGAGCAGTTCATCGATGCGCTGCAGGGGACATATAAGGAAACGTTCCTGCTGCACTACAACTTCCCGCCTTATTCGGTGGGCGAAACGGGCCGCATGGGTGCGCCCGGCCGCCGCGAGATCGGCCACGGCAAGCTTGCCTGGCGGGCGATCCATCCGATGCTGCCAACGCCGGTGGAGTTTCCCTACACGATCCGTCTCGTCTCCGAGATCACGGAGTCGAACGGTTCCTCCTCGATGGCCACCGTCTGCGGCTCGTCCCTGGCACTGATGGATGCGGGCGTTCCGCTCAAGCGGCCGACCGCCGGCATCGCCATGGGCCTTATTCTGGAGGATAAGCGCTATGCCGTGCTCTCCGACATCCTCGGCGATGAGGACCATCTCGGCGACATGGACTTCAAGGTGGCGGGCACCGAAAACGGCGTCACCTCCCTGCAGATGGACATCAAAATCGCCGGCATCACCGAAGAGATCATGAAGGTCGCACTCGCCCAGGCGAAGGATGGCCGCTTACATATCCTCGGCGAGATGTCTAAAGCGCTCACCGCCGCGCGCGCGGAATTGGGCGAACATGCCCCGCGCATCGAGATGTTCAAGATTCCGACCGACAAGATTCGCGAAGTGATCGGCACTGGCGGCAAGGTGATCCGCGAAATCGTCGAAAAGACCGGCGCCAAGATCAACATCGAAGACGACGGCTCGGTAAAAGTCGCGTCCGCCGATGGCGAATCGATCAAGGCGGCGATCAACTGGATCAAGTCGATCGCGTCCGATCCAGAGCCCGGCAAGATCTACGAGGGCAAGGTGGTCAAGGTCATGGACTTCGGCGCCTTCGTGAACTTCTTCGGCGCCAAGGACGGCCTCGTGCACATCAGCCAGCTCGCCGCACACCGTGTCAACAAGGTCAACGATGTCGTCAAGGAAGGCGACGTGGTGAAGGTCAAGTTGCTCGGGATGGACGAGCGCGGCAAGGTTCGCCTCTCCATGAAGGCGGTCGATCAGACCACCGGAGAAGACCTCGAAGCTAAGCAGGGCGGTGATCGCCAGCAGGCCGCCGGCGGCGCCGAGTAACGATCAGTCCAAAAAAGAGTTGAAAGGGGCGGCCTAGCGCCGCCCTTTCTTTTTGGGCATTTCGTCCTGCAGCCAGCGGCAACCGATGCCGCCGATGACACCGCCGAAGATCGGCGCGACCCAGAACAGCCACAGCGTATCGACCGCATGAGGTCCGCCGAAGATTGCAGTCGCGGTCGAGCGCGCGGGATTTAGCGAGGCGTTCGATATCGGTATGGCGACCAGGTGAAACATCGTCAAAGCCAGCCCGATTGCGATCGGCGCAAATCCCGCGGGCGCACGTTTTGAGGTCGCGCCAACGATCACCACCAGGAACAGGGCGGTGATCACCGTTTCGGTCAGGAAGACCGCGCCCATCGTAAACCCGCCACCGCCGTACAGATTGGAAATCTTGGCGAACGTGTTCCAGTTGGCGGGTGGCGCGCCACTGAGCACAAGATAGAAGACGCCGGCGGCTGCCGCGCCGCCAAGCACCTGCACGACGATGTACATCGGTGCCCGCGCGGCCGGAAAACGGCCGGCAGCCACCAGGCCGCAGGTCACCGCCGGATTGAAGTGCGCGCCTGAGATGTGACCGACGGCGAAAGCCATCGCCATAACCGACAAGCCGACCGCGAAGGCGATAGCGACCAACCCCGCCATCGTCGCGGAAAATAACGCCGAGCCGCATACGGCGCTGACGAGTGAAAATGTGCCGACGAACTCGGCTGTCAATTCCCGTTGCATCGCTCGAAATCTCCCTTGGGGACAGTAGGTCTGGCCAAAATCGAATCCCTCGTATCCATGCTTCAACAACCGGCCGGCAAGAGCAACTGACGGCAGGCTGACGCAAACACAAGGTCCCAGATTTATTTGGTGCTATTCGCCGTTGTTGGCTTCCACCACGCCGCCGGCGGCCTTCAGCGCGCCCGGCTGTGGCATGGCAATGACGTTGTACCCGGAATCGACGAAGTGAACTTCGCCGGTGACGCCGCTCGAAAGATCGGACAAGAGATAAAGTCCGGCGCCGCCCAGTTCTTCCAGCGTCACGCCGCGGCCGAGCGGGGAATATTTCTGCTGGAAGGCAAACATATAGCGCGCGTCGGTGATGCCGGCGCCGGCCAGGGTGCGGATCGGACCGGCCGAGATGGCGTTGACGCGGATCTTCTTCGGCCCGAAATCGACAGCCAGGTAGCGCACGGATGCCTCCAGGCCGGCCTTGGCCACGCCCATCACATTGTAATTCGGCATCGCGCGCAGGCCGCCGTTATAGGTCAGTGTCACCATGGAGCCGCCGTTCGGCATCAGCGCCGCCGCGCGCCGCGCGGCTTCGGTAAAGGCGTAGCAGGAGATCACCATGGTGCGGATGAAGTTCTCGCGCGTGGAATTGGCGTAGCGGCCCTTCAGCTCGTTCTTGTCGGAGAACGCGACTGCATGCACGAGGAAATCCATCGTGCCCCATTGCTTTCTGACTTGCGCGAACACCGCGTCAACCGAGGCAATATCCTCGACGTCGCATGGCATCACGAAAGACGAACCGGCCTGCTCGGCAAGCGGCTTCACGCGCTTGGCAAGCGCGTCGCCCTGATAGGTAAAGGCGAGCTTTGCGCCATGGTGCGCAAGCGTTTTGGCAATACCCCAGGCGATCGAGTGGTCGTTAGCCACTCCCATTACCAGCCCGCGCTTCCCGTCCATTAGCCCCGGCATAACAATTCCTGTTCCATCACCCTGTAGTTCGAGCAAAGTAAGTCTCGAAGGTGACGGCCGTTTTTCATTGCTCGCTAGTGATTAGGCATCCAGCCGCTTGAATACAACCGACGCATTGGTACCGCCGAAGCCGAACGAATTCGACAATACGGCGCCGAGCGCGACATTGTCCTTGCGCTCACGCGCAATCGGCATGTCGGTAAAGGCGGGGTCGAGATTCTCGATATTGGCGCTCTCGCAAATGAAGCCGCTCTGCATCATCAGCAGCGAGTAGATTGCCTCCTGCGCGCCGGCAGCGCCAAGCGAATGGCCGGTGAGCGACTTGGTGGCCGAGATCGGCGGACATTTAGAGCCAAATACCTCGCGGATCGCTTCGATCTCCTTGAGATCGCCGACCGGCGTCGCGGTCGCGTGCGGATTGATGTAGTCGATCGGCGACTTGCAGGTCGCGAGCGCCATCTTCATGCAGCGCTGAGCACCCTCGCCCGACGGCGCCACCATGTCGTAGCCGTCGGAGGTCGCGCCGTAGCCGGCGACCTCGGCATAGATCTTGGCGCCGCGCGCCTTGGCGTGTTCAAGCTCTTCCAGCACCAGCACGCCGGCGCCGCCGGCGATGACAAAACCGTCGCGATCCCTGTCATAGGCGCGCGAGGCTTTCTCCGGCGTGGCGTTATACTTCGACGACATCGCGCCCATGGCGTCGAACAGTACCGAGAGCGTCCAGTCCAGCTCTTCGCAGCCACCGGCGAAGATCATGTCTTGCTTGCCCCACTGGATGATCTCGGCAGCATTGCCGATACAATGGTTGGACGTGGCGCAGGCCGAGGAGATCGAATAGTTCACGCCCTTGATCTTGAACCAGGTCGCAAGCGTCGCAGAAGCGGTCGACGACATCGCCTTCGGCACCGCGAACGGTCCGACGCGCTTGGGTCCCTTTTCCCGGGTGGTGTCGGCAGCGTCCACGATGGCGCGCGCAGATGGTCCACCGGAACCCATGATGATCCCGGTACGTTCGTTCGAAATATCCTTCTCCTCAACGCCGGAATCGCGGATCGCCTGCTCCATGGCGACGTGGTTCCAGGCAGCTCCGCCGCCAAGGAACCGCATGGCGCGGCGGTCGACCGAATCGGCCGGATTGAGCGTCGGCGCCCCTTGCACCTGGCAGCGGAATCCGAGCTTGACGTACTCCTCGGCGCGGCTGATGCCCGACTTCGCCTCGCGCAAGCTCGCCAGTACTTCCTGCGAATTATTACCGATGGATGAGACGATGCCCATTCCGGTGACGACGACACGTCGCATAATGGTATTACCCTTAAATTCCCGCCGTGGTTTGTTGCTGATTGGGCCACAGATCGGCCGGCTGAGACAATTCCGCAAGGCCCTCCGTCGGGCTCAAGCGCCGCTCGGCTGCAACGCCTCGTCCTGCTTGAACAGACCGACCTTGAGGTCGCTGGCGCGGTAGATGACATTGCCATCCGCCGAAAGCCAGCCGTCGGCAACGCCGAGCACCAGCTTCGACCGCATGACACGCTTAATATCGATGCCGTAGATGACTTTCTTTACGGTTGGCAGCACCTGGCCAGAAAACTTCAGTTCACCCAAACCAAGGGCCCTGCCCTTGCCTGGCGCGCCCAGCCACCCGAGGAAGAAACCAAGCAACTGCCAGAGTGCATCAAGGCCGAGACATCCCGGCATCACCGGGTCGCCCTTGAAGTGGCAAAGGAAAAACCAGAGGTCCGGTTTAACTTCAAGTTCTGCCCGGATCATGCCCTTGCCGTGCGCGCCGCCTTGTTCGCTGATTTCGGAAATGCGGTCGAACATCAGCATTGGCGGAAGCGGCAACTGCGCATTGCCGGTGCCGAACAGTTCGCCGCGGCCACAAGCGAGCAAATCTTCGAATTCGAAGCTATGCCGCCGGGTGTCCATTGACGTCGCTTCCCCACTCATGGGGCTTGGCTGAATTCCCATGGCTCAGTTGGTAACACACCAAAGCTAGCGGGCAAAGATGGCGAGACCGCGAGCGCAGAGCAGGATTATTGCATAAAACCCGCTACAATACGGCCCTTCCCATCGTTGCGAGGCGGTTGCATCTAAAGGGTCGATTTCGTATATCATGCACCAAATGAAACGGTTTTTCGCTGGCTCCTGGTGGGGGCTGGCCGTTTGGGTGCAACCGAAATGATGCCAACGCGGACCACGGGTATACCGAAGACGACCGTCGATGCCGGGCGCTTACCGGACCGGGCGGCGCTCACCGGTTGCCCTTGGCATGATGTGAAAGCCATGTTGCGGCAGGTCGGTTTGCGTCCAACCCGCCAACGCATGGCGTTGGGTTGGATCCTGTTCGGCAAGGGCGACCGCCACCTCACCGCTGAAATGCTTTACGAAGAGGCGACGCGGGCGAAGGTGCCGGTGTCGCTGGCCACCATCTACAATACGCTGCATCAATTCACCGAAGTTGGCCTCCTGCGCCAGGTCGCAGTCGACGGCTCGAAGGCCTATTTCGACACGAACGTGACGGCACATCATCATTTCTTCGTCGAGGGCGAGGATGAGGTGCTTGATATCCCGGATGCCGAGGTCATCGTCGGCAAGACCCCGACCGCTCCGGAAGGCTTCGAGATTGCACGCGTTGACGTAGTCGTCCGGCTGCGCCGGAAGCGCTGAGCGCCAGTTATAAAGACAATAGTTGTTGCGATGGCCGGGCCTGTCCCGGCCTTCTTTATGGGTGGGTTGGGGGGCGCGGCCTTTGGGCCTACTCCACCTTCTCGTTCGGATAGGCGCCCCACAGCCGTTCTTGCCGGATAAAGCCGTCGAAGCCTTTGCCGCTGAACTGGCACCAGCTGCCATTGCAGGATTTGAGCGTCCCGAGCACGCCGGATTGCAACCGGGCCGACTACAGCCGATTCGATACCGGCATTTTCGTAGAGGGGGACCAGTTCGTCTTTCGTTTTCGGCACGACCACCGCCATCCGCTTGCCTGACAACAGCGAGTGATAGACCCAGCCTTCCGCGCCTTCCCAGTCGCGAATGCGGCGCCAGTTCTCAAACTCCGCGGTAACCTCCACCGGCATGCCTACGTGGGTGTAGACCCAACGCACCTCCTGATCCTTGTTCGGTCCGGATCGCGCATTGACGCGGTCGGACTTGAGGCTCACGAAACGTGGGATCGGCAGACCGCTCACGGAACCGGTAGCAACATCGCCGGCGGCCCAGGCGGGAGCCTGCCCCAGTGCCATAATGCTGGCTGCCAATGCGAGGCCGCCGAGTGCGGTCCGGAAGCTTTGTGTTGTCACGGCCATCTGGTAGGAAAAAAGAACGGATTTCGCCTGGTGTGCAGTGTGGGCGAGCCCGGTTAATGAGGGCTAAATCGGCGCTTCTTGGCGGTACCGCCGCCAATTGCCGCAGTTGAGAGCAGATGGCGAAAAGCAAAAAGCCGCTGGTCATTGTGACGCGTAAGCTGCCCGATTCGATCGAGCTGCGAATGCGGGAACTTTTTGACACCCGCCTCAACCCCGATGACAAGCCGATGACTCAAAGTCAGCTTGCCGAGGCGGTCAAAACCGCCGACGTCCTGGTGCCGACCGTCACCGACCGGATCGATGCTTCGGTCCTCAGCAAGTCGGGCGACCAACTCAAGCTCATCGCCAATTTCGGCAACGGCGTCGACAATATAGATGTCGCGACCGCGGTTCAGCGCGGCATTACCGTCACCAATACGCCGGGCGTTCTTACCGAGGACACCGCCGACATGACGATGGCGTTGATCCTGGCGGTACCGCGCCGGCTCGTGGAAGGTTCCCAGGTACTGACCACGGACAAGGACTGGACCGGTTGGTCGCCGACCTGGATGCTCGGCCACCGCATCTGGGGCAAGCGGCTCGGCATCATAGGCATGGGACGCATCGGACAGGCGGTCGCGCGTCGCGCGCGCGCCTTCGGCCTGCAGATCCACTATCACAACCGCCGACGGGTCGCGCCCAAGATCGAGCAGGAGCTCGACGCCACCTATTGGGAAAGCCTCGACCAGATGCTCGCGCGCATGGACATTGTGTCGATCAACTGCCCGCACACGCCGGCAACCTACCATCTGCTCTCGGCACGCCGGCTTAAGCAGCTGCGGCCGGAGGCCTACGTCGTCAACACCTCGCGCGGCGAAGTCATCGACGAGAACGCGCTCGCGCGCCTGATCGAATCCGGTGACATTGCCGGCGCCGGGCTCGACGTGTTCGAGCATGAGCCGGCGGTCAATCCGAAGCTGGTCAAGCTCGCGCGCACGGGCAAGGTCGTGCTGCTGCCCCACACAGGCTCCGCGACGATCGAAGGCCGCATCGACATGGGCGAGAAAGTCATTATCAACATAAAGACTTTCATGGACGGCCACCGGCCGCCGGATCGCGTATTGCCCTCAATGTTGTGAGCTCTGCAGACTCAAGGGGCGCCGGGCCCTCGACGGTCAGTAGCTTCCCGACAGATTCTTGATCGCCGGTTTGTTGCCGGTCAGCGGATTGTCCGGATCCCATGCATAGCTCAGCGTCTCGAACCGCATCGAACGGGCGTCGACCATAAGAAGGCGGCCGACCAGGCCCTCGCCGAAGCCGACAATTTCACGGATCACCTCCAGCGCCATCAGCGAGCCAAGCACCCCCGGCAGCGCGCCAAGGATGCCGGCTTCCGCGCAGGCAGGTACCGTGCCGGCCGGCGGCGGCTCGGGAAAAAGACACCGGTAAGTCGGATTGCGCGTTCCGTCAGCCCGCGTTTCGTGCGCGCGGATCGAAGTGAGCGAACCGTCGAAGGTGCCGACCGCGGCGGTGACGAGAGGCTTGCCGGCGAAGTAACAGGCATCGGACACGAGATAACGCGTTGCGAAATTATCGGAGCCGTCGGCCACGATGTCGTAACGCGCAATCAGATCGAGGGCGTTGGCCGCGGTCAGCCGCACATGATGCGTCTCGACATTCACGTGCGGATTGAGTCCCTTCACGGCATCGCCGGCGCGCGCGACCTTTGGTTTGCCGATGTCTCCGGTCGCAAAGATCACCTGGCGCTGGAGATTCGACAGCGACACGTCATCGTCGTCGACGACACCAAGCGTGCCGACGCCCGCAGCAGCAAGATAGAGCAGCACCGGCGCGCCGAGGCCGCCGGCGCCGACGACGAGCACGCGCGCGGCCTTGAGTTTGGCCTGCCCCGGGCCGCCCACTTCGCGCAGCACGATGTGGCGGGCATACCGTTCGAGTTCTTTGGCATCGAGCATCACGGTTAACCTAGCGCATGATCCGAAAAGGTGGGAAACGACATCGGGAAAAACAGCCTGCGCGAGCAAAATGTTACACGATCCTGCGGCCGGAAGTCCCCAATCCGCCTTGCGCCTTCGCCTCCATCGGCTAAGGTGACCGCAAAATTTTGACGGGGCGGTGTTGACGCGATGCGTTTGGGTGGGTCGACGGTGATGCTTGCGCTTCTGTTCGGCGTCGTTCCGGCGCTGGGGCAGGAATCTCCTGGAATTATGCCAAAGCCGGCGCAGACGGCCGAAAAACCAAAGCTCGTCCATCTCAAGCATGCAGCGTCCAAGCATGCAGCGTCAAAGAACGCTGCGCCAAAGGTTTCCGCACCGGCAACCGTCGCCGCAAAAACCGTTTCGCTCAATTCCGAGGCCACCAGAACCGAACCCGCGCCGGCTGCATTTTCCGAAATCCCGCCGGACGAGCGCTTGAAAATCCAATCGGCGCTGCTGTGGTCCGGCGATTACACCGGCTCAATCGGCGGCGAAGACCCATTGCTCTCGGCCATCAAGAATTTCCAGAAGCGCGCGCGGTCGAAAGTCACGGGCGTGCTGTCTCCCAATGAACGGGGCAGTTTGCTCGCCGCAGCCAAAGCGCACGAAGATGAATTTGGCTGGACCATCGTGGCAGATCCATCGACGGGCGTCCGCCTTGGGTTGCCGACCAAGCTGGTATCACAAGTGCGAGATACCGCACGCGGTACGCGCTGGTCTTCGGCGCACGGTGAAGTGCAGGTCGAAACCTTCCGTGTCAAAGATACCGACCTCAAGCTCGCCGCAGTCTTCGAACAACAAAAGAAAGAGCCGTCCAGCCGCAGGGTCGAAAGCAGCTTTTTACGCGACGACAATTTCTATATCAGCGGCATGCAGGGTCTCAAGAAATTCTCCGTACGCGGATACGCACGGGACGGTGAAATCCGCGGCTTTACCGTGCTCTTCGACCAGATGATGGAAACAATCGTTGCGCCGGTTATGGCGGCAATGTCGAGCGCTTTCTCGCCGTTCCCCGAGCGTGGTTCGCCATTCGCAGCCATGGCGAATTCGGTCGAATACGGCAACGGACTGATCGTCAGCGCGCGCGGCCATATCGTCACCGACCGCAAGCTCGCGGCCGGATGCCAGGTCATCGTCGCCGCCGGACTTGGCGATGCCGACCGGATCGCCGAGGACGCGGATAGTGGCCTGGCCTTGCTGCGCGTTTATGGCCCGCGCAACCTGTCGCCGCTGGCGCTCGTGCCCGATGTGCTCAAAAGAGGCGACGTGACGCTCATCGGCATTCCGGATCCGAAAGAGCAGAACGGCGCCAAGAGCCTGACCGAGATCAAGGCGCGGCTGGCCGAAGGCAATGCGATCGAATTGCGCCAGCCGGTGCCAATGGCGGGCTTTTCCGGCGCCGCCGCGCTCGACGCGCAAGGACAATTCCTGGGCATGATGGAAATGCGAAATTTCGTGCTTGCCAGCACCGAGCCGGCCGCGCCGCCGGTGCGTCTCATCACCGCAGAGACGATCCGCGACTTTCTCGCCGCACACAATGTTGCGCCTGTAACAGAAGGCAGCGACGCCAAGTCGGCAGTGGTGAGAATTATCTGCGTACGCAAATAATTCATTCTCTACTTATTTTTCCATTGCGGCGGGCGTTTTTCGATGAAGGCTTTCATGCCTTCTTTCTGATCTTGCGTGGCAAACAGAGAATGGAAAATGCGCCGCTCGAAGGCCATGCCTTCCGTGAGCCCGCCCTCGAATGCGCGGTTGATGGCTTCCTTGCCCGCCAGCACCGATGGCAACGACATATTGGCAATCGTTTCGGCAACCTTCATAGCCTCATCCATCAAGTTGGCGGCAGGTACGACGCGTGCGACCAGCCCGGACTTTTCGGCCTCTGCGGCATCCATCATCCGTCCGGTCAAGATCAAATCCATGGCCTTGGCCTTGCCGACGGCGCGCGCGAGCCGTTGCGTGCCGCCGATGCCGGGAATGACACCGAGCTTGATCTCGGGCTGGCCGAACTTGGCGTTATCCGCGGCAATGACGACGTCGCATTGCATGGCAAGCTCGCAGCCGCCGCCGAGCGCAAAGCCCGCCACCGCCGCAACGATTGGCTTGCGCGCATGGGCCGCAGCATTCCAGTTTGAAACGAAATTGCCGAGATAGGCCTCGATAAATGGCTTGTCCGCCATTTCCTTGATATCGGCCCCGGCGGCGAAAGCCTTGTCATTGCCGGTGATGAGCAGACAGCCGATCTTTTCGTCGGCATCGAAGATCTCGATTGCCTGCGTGAGCTCGGCAATCAGCGCCTTGTTGAGGGCATTGAGCGCCTGCGGACGGTTGAGGCGGATGACGCCGACCCGGCCTTGCGTTTCAACGACAATATTCTGGTAGCTCATGACTTAATCCTTGCCTTACTCGAGTTTTGCGCCGGAGCGCCGCACGACATCGCCCCATTTGGCGGAATTGGCCTTTATTGTCGCAGCGAACTCCTCCGGCGTTCCACCGGCCGGCTCGTCGCCGATCTTGGCAAACTTTTCCTTGAACGATTCCGACGTGAGCGCCTTGTTGATCGCAGCGTTGAGCTTGTCCACGATCGGCCGTGGCACGCCGGCTGGCGCGATCACACCGGTCCAGGTTGGTGCCAGATATCCGGGTACGCCGGCTTCGGCAATTGTGGGCAGGTCCGGAAATGCCGGCGAGCGCGCAGCTCCGCTGACGCCGAGCGCGCGCACCTTGCCGTCGCGCGCGAAGGCCGCGATCGATTGCAGGCTTTCGAACATGAGATCGACATGACCGGCAATCAGGTCGGTAATTGCCGGAGCGCCGCCGCGATACGGTACATGCACGATCTCGGTTTCGGTCATGTATTTGAATAATTCGCCGCCGACATGGCCGGGCGAACCGTTGCTGGATGAAGCGTTGGTAAGCTTGCCGGGGTTCTTCTTGGCATAGTCGACCAACTCGCGCACCGAATGGACCGGCAGTTTCGGCGAAACTGCAAGCATCAGATGCCCGCGCGCGACCAGTGCAATCGGCTGAAAGTCCCGTTCAATGTTGTAAGGCAGCTTCGCCACCATGTGCCGGGTTATAGCGAGCGCGCCAATCGGGCCCATACCAATGGTGTAGCCATCGGGCGGCGACTTCGCGACCAGATCGAGGCCGATAGTGAGTGCGCCGCCAGGACGGTCGTCGACGATAACTTGCTGGCCGAATTGCTTCGACAGTTCGGCGGCGAGGATGCGGGCAACGGTGTCGGTGGCGCTGCCCGCTGCCTGCGGAACGATGAACCGGATCGGATGGTCGGGATAATCCGCGGCCGGGGCGGCGGCCACCATAGCGGCGAGGCTCACTGCAATCAGGCCGACCTTGCGCATGTCGTCAGTTCCGGCGTTCAGGCGCTCTAGCGTGGCCTACTTCTGGCATGAGGGGCAATAGAAGGTCGAACGGCCAACCTGCACGATGCGTTTGACCTTGCCTTTGCAATCAGGACAAGGCTCGCCCTCGCGATCGTAAACCTGGAAATTATGCTGGAAATCGCCGAGTGAACCGTCGGCGCGCCGATGGTCGCGTAGCGACGAGCCCCCGGCTTCGATGGCATCCGTGAGCACCGCCTTGATGGCATCGACCAGTTTTGCGGCGCGTTCGTTCGGTTTGCCGTTGCGGTCGGCGATGGTCGAGGCCTGTCGTTTAGGCGACAGCCGCGCGCGAAACAGCGCCTCGCAGACATAAATGTTGCCAAGACCCGCAACCACCCGCTGATCGCTCAGCGCAGCCTTGAGGGAGGTCTTCTTGCCCATGCAGGCTCTTGCCAGCATCGCCGCATCGAATTCATTTCCCAGGGGCTCGGGCCCGAGTGCGCGCAGCAACGGCTCGGTCTCGAGCTTGGCGCGTGGCACGAGCTTCATCGAACCGAAGCGGCGCGGATCATTGAATGTCACCGTCACGCCATTCGACATATGAAAAACCACATGATCGTGCGCGGTGCTTTTGGATCGCTCGTGATAATATTTTCCGGGCGCGCTGTCCTTACCAACACGAAAAGAACCGGACATACCAAGATGCATCAGCAGCACGTCGCCTGACGAAAGATCAGCCAGCAGATATTTCGCGCGGCGCCCCAGCCCCTCGACCGTCTTGCCATGCAGCGTCTGGGCAAATCCCTTGGGCAGCGGCCAGCGCAGATCGCCACGCCGCACCTCGACTTTCGCAAAGCGCTCGCCTTCCATGACGGGCGCCAGGCCGCGGCGCACGGTTTCGACTTCCGGCAGTTCGGGCATTGATTAACCGCTCCCGCGCTGACACATAGCGCCCCCGGGCCACCCGCGCTATGGTCCTGCCCGAAAAGGACTATTGGCCATGCCCCGCGGCAACGACCAGACCCATTTCGGCTACGAGACCGTACCGCTCGACGACAAGCAAGGGCGGGTGGACGACGTTTTCCATTCGGTCGCGCGGCGTTACGACTTGATGAATGACCTGATGTCCGGCGGGCTGCACCGGGCATGGAAAGACGCCTTGGTGACGGCGGTGAACCCGCCGAAGAGTGCGCGCGAATTTGCGGTGCTCGATCTGGCCGGCGGGACCGGTGACGTCGCTTTCCGTATTGCACAGAGCGGCGGTCCCGGCACTCGCGTCACGGTGTGCGACATCAACGCCGACATGCTTGAAGTGGGCCAGGCGCGCGCGACCGAGCGCGGGCTCGATGGTGTCGTTGCTTTCGAGCAAGGTAATGCCGAGGAGCTTGTGTATCCCGACCGCAGCTTCGATTGCGTCACCATAGCCTTCGGGATCCGCAATGTACCGCGCATCGAGCGGGCGCTTGCGCAAGCCTATCGCGTCCTCAAGCACGGCGGCCGATTTCTATGCCTTGAATTTTCCGCGGTCGATATGCCGGGTCTCGACGCGCTCTATGAGCTTTATTCCTTCCAGGTGATCCCGCGTATCGGAGAGGCCGTGACTGGCGACCGCGAGGCCTATCAATATCTGGTCGAGTCGATACGGAAGTTTCCGAAACCGAAGGTCTTCGCGGCGATGATCGAGGCCGCCGGTTTCCGCCGCGCAACATTCACGCCAATGACCGGCGGCGTGGTGGCGCTTCACTCGGGCTGGCGCTTGTGATCGCTGCCACCGCTCATCTCATTCGTCTCGCCCGCGCCGGCTTTGTGTTTGCGCGCGAAGGCGTATTTGCACTTGTCGATACACGGCCTTTGCCTTTGCCGGCCAAGACCGCGATCGCACTGGCGCGATTGATCGAGCGCCCAACCGCCAAAGACGGCTCGAGTAGGCTTGCCTCGGCACTGACCAAGCTCGGGCCGACTTACGTTAAACTCGGGCAGTTCCTCGCCACCCGGCCGGACGTCGTCGGCACGGCGATCGCGCACGACCTGGAAAGTCTCCAGGACAAAATGGCGCCGTTTCCGCAAAGTGAGGCGGAGGCGGTGGTCGCCGGCGCTTTCGGCAAGCCGCTTTCGGCGGTCTATGCGGCCTTCGGGCTGGCGGTCGCTGCCGCCTCGATCGCACAGGTACACCGCGCCGAGATCGAAATTGGCGGCGCTCGCAAGCCGGTCGCCGTCAAAATTCTTCGTCCCGGCATCGAACGGCGATTTAAATCCGATCTCGCGCGTTCTTCTTCGCCGCGCGCAAGGCGGAGGCATTTTCAGAGGAAGCACAAAGATTGCGTCCGGTCGAAGCGGTTGCGACGCTTGCCCGCTCGGTGGCAATGGAAATGGATTTCCGGCTGGAAGCGGCCGCACTGTCCGAGATGGCGGAGAACACGCGCGAGGATTCCT
>CAVULO010000005.1:0-161081 GCA_963742345.1 uncultured Alphaproteobacteria bacterium | reverse complement strand
CAGCGAATCGGCATCGAGCAGTTTTTCTTCGCGGCGGGTGCCCGATTGGGTGATGTCCAGCGACGGCCAAACACGGCGGTCGGCCAGTTTGCGGTCGAGCACCAATTCCATGTTGCCGGTGCCTTTGAATTCCTGGAAAATCGCTTCGTCCATGCGGCTGCCGGTGTCGATCAGGGCCGTGGCCACGATCGTCAGCGAGCCCCCTTCCTCGAACAACCGGGCCGTGGCGAACAGCTTTTTCGGAATATCGAGCGCGCGAATATCCAAACCGCCGGTGGCCGTGCGATCGCCGCGGGTGACCTTGTTGAAGGCCCGGGCCATGCGGGTGATCGAGTCCATCAACAGGAACACGTCTTTGCCCATTTCGGCCAGACGCTTGCAGCGTTCGACGACCAGTTGAGCCAGCCGCACGTGGCTTTCGACATCGCGGTCCAGGCTGCTGGCGATCACGTCGCCTTTCACGCTGCGGCGCATGTCGGTCACTTCTTCCGGCCGCTCGTCGATCAACAGCATCACCAGGTGCATGTCGGGATAGTTCTGCGCAATGGCCTGGCTGATCTGCTGCAGCAAAATCGTTTTGCCGGTGCGCGGCGGGGCGACGATCAGCGCCCGTTGGCCTTTGCCGATCGGCGTGAGCAAATCCATGATCCGCGTGGTTAGCGGCTGCTGGCCGGTTTCCAGTTGCAGCCAGCTTTCGGGATTGATGGGCGTAAGCTGATCGAAATCTTTGACGTTGCAATAATCTTCCGGCTTCATGCCGTCGACATCGAGAATTTCCTTCAGCCGCGGACCCTGCTGCCGGCGGCTGTGCTGCACCATGCCGTTGATGAGCACGCCTTCGCGGAGGCGGAACTTTTCGATCATCGTGCCGGGCACGAACGGATCGCTACGTTCGCGGGTCAGATTATTGGTCATGTTGCGTAAGAAGCCGTAACCGTTGGGGTGCAATTCCAACACGCCGGCGCCGGGTTCGGGAGGCGGGGCATCGGCCCCCTCGGGCAAGTCGCCTTCGGGCATGGGAGGCCGCGGGGCCAGGATCGTGAAAGCGGCGATACCCACCCGAGTAACCGCCGCCGCCGCCGCGGCCGTTCATGTTTCCACCCCGGCCGCCTCCCCACCGCCGCCGCCGTAATATCCTCGACCGCGGCCACGTCCACCCCCGCCGCCACCACCACCCTTACGCTTCTTTCCCATAGCTCACCTAAAAAGACGGCACGTAGCGCCAATCCTGGCGCCGATCAGAGAAACAATCACAAGAAAAAGTGCATCCCAAACTCACCGCTTGGACGCTCAGCTTCATTTATCGATGGAAAGCCCATCGCGACACGGTCGCTCGTATGTAGACTGGCCGCGTGAAAAACTGCACTGTGTAGCGCCGTATAACGCCAAGACGGGCCGCTGAAAAACGGCGCTCGCTTGCGCGCTACATCAAGAGCTTTGGCAATGGGCCAAACTTCGCCCCACTCAGTCGCAACCCTCGAGTTTTAAGTGCCATGCATGCCGACAGCCGCACTCGGTCCGCAAGCCGTTCGCCACAAATGGACGGTCGCCCGGCGATTTACTCATGCGCCCGGCGAGTTACCAATGCCCTTTTGACGGCGGCAAAGCAGCGGTCAGATCAAGAAGCATTTCCCGCGCCAATTTACCGGTCACGGGAGCGGCCGCGAGATTTAACTTAACGGCCGGCTGCGCCTAATTACTGCTAGGCAGAACTTTAACTTCGCTCAATCATATTCATTGTTCGACCTGTGTCAAGCGGTGCATCAAGCCCAGATAGAGAATTTAGGGAATTTTTCACAGGCCCTACTCATTCCGCTTTCCCTGCGGTCTTTCGCGAAAAATCGACAATCTCGGTCCGATCGACTTTTTTCGTACAACCCGCGGCGTGTCGCCGCCCGATACCAGAGTGTGACACGCTATCGTTGCGCTGTCAGAAATCCGGGGCATTCGACTCGGGATTTTCCGCCCATACCGCGGAACCACAAACTGCTGCGCCGGTGTTCACGCGATCATTTCCCGCGAACTCCGACGCCAAACGTCGTTGAGAACTGACGGGGGATCTTGGATATGCTCCGACAGCGATCGATCCTCTCTGCTGTGCTGCTTTTCGATTTACGTTCTGCATTGCCTGCCGGCACGCGTATGCCACTGCGCGCCAACCACATTGCAATGGCAAACCAACTTGGAAGATGCCAAGCGCATTGCGGCACAAACCAACCGTTTGGTGTTGGTGCATTTCTGGTCGCCGTCGTGCAAGCCGTGCCTGGAATTGGAGAAGAACGTTTTCTCGCAGCCGCAGGTGCAGCAGTTTATCGACGCCCGATTTGTTCCGATCAAAATCAACGCCGACGATGCGCCTACCACCACCAAGCGCTATGGCATCGCGCGCTTGCCAACCGATTTAATTCTCACGCCTGGCGCCCAGATTGTCGGTCGCTTGGGCTGTCCGCTGGCGGCCGATGCGTACATGCAGCAGCTTTTGGTGGCCGCAGTAGCCCTCGCTGATCCTTCGAATGGACCGTCGGGTTCGATGGCGACACCGTCCGGTCCTCGGCGACTCCGGGTTCGCAGCAGCCGACCGGATTACACAAAACCGATGATGCCCGCGACGTTGGCTCCGCCGGCATACGCGGCACAAGCCGGATTTGCAGCGAATCCGGCGGTTCCACCCATCGCCGCCCCGCGCCAATTGCCGCCACTCCGGCCGCCAATCCGACGCCGACGGTTGGTTACAGCGGTCAATGGTCGGCGCCGAAATCAAACGCCGCCGTCGAACAGGCCTACTCCGACAACCGTTACTCGGAATTCTTCCAGCGCTATCCGACGGCGCCCATCGCACCGCAGCAAACGGCGCCGGTGAACAGCTATGCCGTCGCTCGCGCCGCAAGGCAACTACGCGCCGGCCACGCTCGCGCCGACCAATTCGAATTTCGTCGGCCAATATCCGGAAATGAATTCAGCCGCTACGGTTCCGCCGGCCCGCAGTTGTCGATGCCCGCCAATGCGCCGCCAGCGGCCTGGGCCGCCAATTCGCCACCGCCCGGCAACGCCGCGCCACCGTTGGGCTTGGACGGCTATTCGCCGGTGGCACTCGTGGAGCAAGGCAAATGGCAATTGGGCGACCGTCGCTTCGGCGCCATCCACCGCGGACGAACCTACTTGTTCATGTCCCCCGACGAACAGCAGCGCTTCCTGGCCAACCCCGATCGCTACAGCCCCAGCGCCTCGGGCGACGACGTGGTGATGGCCGTCGACTACGGTCAGGAAGTTCCCGGCAACCGCAGCTTCGGCCTGATGTACCAAAACCGCATGTACCTTTTCTCAAGCGAGGCCACGGTGAAAACCTTCATGCAAAACCGCGACCGCTACGCCGCCCAGGTGATGCAGGCCGAAAACCTGGGCCGCACTTCGATTCGGTAATTCTTTCGCCCGCTGATGTCGGCGCTGCAACTGCCGGTCGAATGGACGCCACATAGATTTGCTTAAGAGCGACTCGACCGCGCGGTCGCCGGAATCAGACCGGTGCGCTTCGATCCGATTTCATTCCGGAACATCTTCCGCGGCGGCAAACAGCGCGTCAACGTCGACCGAAAAGCCATCGAGCAATGCGGAGCTTGCCGCAGCGCCGCGGCGGAATTCGCCGTATACCGCATATGCGCCCTCACGCAATTGGTGAACGACAACGGTCTTTCGTTCAAAGTCGACAATCCAATACTCCGCGATTTTCGCCTCGGCGTAATCGATCAGCTTTTGCTCATAATCGCGCTGGCGATCCTTCGGATCGTCGCTCACGACTTCCATCACTAAATCAGCCCCATCCCATACACGGTTGTGGCGGACGTGAAAATGGTCGCGGTGCAGGAAAATGACATCAGGCTGGCGGATCTTTCGCGGACGAACCCGCAATCGTATTCCGCTTGAATACACTTTTCCCAATGTCTTTGCATTGACAAACTGATGTAGCGCCAAGAACAGCAACTGCACCAACGCTTCATGTGCTTCGGTCGGCGCGGGCAAAAACTCCAATTGCCCGTCGGTAAGTTCGATTCGCCGCGTCGTCCCGTCCGTCAAGTCGAGGTAATCCGCTTCCGACCATTCGCCCTGCTCCGGGTAAAGCGTGGCCAGCTCCCATGCATATTCCGGCTCGTGCGGTGTGAACTGCGGTGAAGTAGACATATTGCTTACCAAAGTCGGTCACGCACCTTGGTGAATCTCAAAACTTGCTGGTCACAATCCGTGCTGAATGTAGTTTACCATCCCCCCAACTGCCAGCATATTCTCGCGGCGGATTTCAAATCCGGACGTTGGAAATGGATCATCGAACCGTGTCTCGAATCGCTTCAACGTTTTGGTCGATTTGCCTCGTTTGCACGGCAGAAGTCGGCCGGCTTTCACAAGTCGATGGTGTGCTGCACCGGCAAAAGCAGCAGGAGGCTGAACGCCGAACAAAAGTCCAGCCGCGGCGCACCGACGCGTAATGGAGCCGAAGCCCGGATCTTCATCGAGACTCAATTGCATTGCCATGAAGCGCTTCATGATACGATTTTCTTCATCGCCGCCCGTTTGCAAGCGAATCAAGAAATCGCGTATGCTCGGCGACGGCGGTCTGCCAGTTGGGCCGGTCGTTGGTGCGCAGAAAGTCGAGCGTCTTTTTCAGCCGCGTTTTGAATTCGTCCAGCGAAACGCGCTCGCTTTCTTCACCCGGCGCGGAAATATCGCGCGGCGCTGGCGAACCGATTTGAGAACTGTTTGGCCCCAAAAGTCGAGCGGCAAAATCATCCATTTCGATTCGGCGAAAATCGTTTGCGGGTTATCGTGCCAAATGTACCGAGTCGGAACGGGCATGTACATCAGAACCAGGTCGCCGGGATCGCCCTTGCGCAGCCCCGGAATGTAGCAGTATTTTTCCTCCCATGGGTCATCGCCCCAGTACGCGTGCAGTTGGGCCAATGAATCGACGCTACGGCCCTCGACGTTTGGCAGCACATCGGTTTGCTTCTGGTCCAACCAATTCAATAGGGCCAGCATGATGCCCTTATGGCAAAGCGGCTCGTTCTGATGATCGTAAAGCAAAAAGTAAACGCCCGCCGGCAGGCCGATGAGTACGGCCAATGGAATCACGGTCCACAGAAATGGTCGAATCGCACGCATAAATGAGACGGCCGCCGAATCGCCAACTTAGCACAAGGCCGCACACCTAATTGTATCGAAACCTGTGTTGGCGTGCTCGTCCAGATCTGAGATGCTTACGCGATATGTTCAATAAATCAGTTGTGGCGAAGCTTTCCCCTCGTCCCGTGCGGTATTAGTTTCGCTACAGCCTGCGTTCGTTTTGGTTGCTGGTTACGATGCTATGCATCTGGCTTGGCATCAAAGTCAATGCCGCGCGTGAACAACGGCTGGCCGTCGCCGCGGTGCGAGAGCTCGGAGGAACCGTTCGTTACGATTTCGAGGTTGATGCGAATCTGTCGCAAGGCAATCGACTTCCGCCCGAGCCCATTTGGCTTATCAATCTTTTTGGGATCGATTGTTTCCATAATGCGGTTGAAATTGTAATCAGCGGGCCGAAACGACCCCCGCAAGACGTTGGAACTCTTCTGCCACACCTATGTCAACTTTCTCGGCTCCGCCACGTAGTGATTTGTTACGGAACATTTCCCGATCGCTCTCTTAAATATTTCGCGGGTTTGGCAGATTTAGAGCGTCTCGTTCTCGACAACGACAATATCACCGGCGAAGGATTCATGTATTTGGTCAATTTATCGAAACTGAAATGCCTCCGTATTGATGGCAAGTCAATCACCGATCAAGGCTTGGATGCCATCGCGCGGTTGCCCAAGCTGCAGGAGATTCGGCTCGATTCTGCATTGATCACCGACGCCGGTGTCAAATGCCTTACCGCGAATTCAAAGTTGCAATCGATCGATGTCGACCGCGGCCGAATTACTGATGCTTGTATCGAATCGCTGGCCAGATTGCTGAATTTGCATGATATCGTACTCAGCGACACTCACATCACTGATGAGGGTTTCCATCGGCTGCAACGCATGCTCCCCAATTTGATCATCTATTAATTGTTCGTCAGACGAGTGTCGCTTTCCTGCACAAATGGTAAAGCCGAGCGGATGGAACGCCCCAGGTTCACGTTGAAAGACTTGTTCGTTTCGACGGTGATCGTCGCCGTCGGCCTTGGCGGATGGGAATGGGCACGCGGAATCAGGTGGTTGGATGTCGCTGTGTTGCTATCGCTTCTGTCGATGGGCCTGATTGCCGCGGGGCCGTTGTTTTTGTTGATTCGTGCGTTTGGCCGAGATTGAGATTCCGTTGGATAATCACTGCTATTTGCCCAAATGGGATGAATTAAAGGGGACGGGATGGAATGGCACGAAGTTAAGCGGAAGGACCGAGAGCAGTTTGGGTTACGTTGATGCTGGCGCGTGGTAGCAAGTGGCCTGTAGCGCAAAAAGGTCTCCGGAGAGAATGGTGTTATCAACACAACCAACTCTCTCAGGAGACCAAGGATGGTCCACAGTATCTTACGCGCGGTGGGACAGATCAAGTCCGATGTGGCCGGTCATTTGAAAGCGGCGACGATCGAGCGAATCTGCCGCGAGTTGAACTACACTTGGCGAGAGCGCTTGCTGGGGCCTGTCGTCACGGTGCAAGCATTCTTGTTGCAAGTGCTCCACGGCAACACCGCCTGCGATCATGTGCCGCACCTGGTGGGCCGGCACTTCACCGGCGAAGCTTACGTCCAAGCGCGGCTCGTTTGCCGCTGGCGCTGTTCGAACGGTTATTGACGGCCGTCTGCGACACGCTCCAAGCGTGTCGTGATCAGTCGGCCCGCTGGTGTGGCCATCGGGTCTGGATTCTCGATGGTTCGAGTTGCTCGATGCCCGATACGCGGCCGTTGCAAGCCGCCTTTGGCCAACCGGGTCAACAAGCCATTGGCTGCGGCTTTCCGGTGGCTCATCTGTTGACTTTGTTTCATGCCGGCACGGGCTTGTTGCAACAGGTCCTGGTGGCGCCGTTACGCACCCACGATCTGGCCGGGGTTCAACCGCTGCACGCCGAATTGGCAAGCCGGCGACGTGGTGTTGGGCGATCGCGGCTTCTGCTCGATTTGTCATTTGGCTGCTGTTGGTGCAGGCCGGATTACACGGCGTCTTTCGTCTGCATCAAAAGATGCTGGTCGACTTTCGCATCGGCCGCATGCACAGCCCGCCCTGGGGTCCGTACAAAAACTTGAAGGGCTTGCCGCGTTCGCAATGGATCAAGTGGCTGGGCACGCGCGATCAGTGGGTGGAGTACTTCAAGCCCCGACTACGACCTCAGTGGCTCAGTCCCCAAGACTTCGCCGCACTGCCCGACTCGATCTTGGTGCGTGAGCTGCGTTATCGGATCACGCGACCCGGCTACCGCACCCGCGAGGTGACGTTGGTGACGACGCTCGTCGATCCCCAGCGTTATCCGGCCATGGAACTAGCCCAGTTGTACGCGGATCGCTGGCAAATCGAAACCAATCTGCGACACCTGAAACAAACGTTGCGACTGGACGTGCTGCGCTCGAAGTCGGTCGCCGGCATTCACAAAGAAATCCGGATGATCGCGATCGCGTACAATCTGGTGCGGCTGGTCATGCTCGAAGCGGCCGAGCGGCAACGAGTGCCGGTCGAGCGGATCAGTTTCATCGACGCCTTACGGTGGCTGGTGCAAGCCGGAGCGGGACCAACTCTCGATCAACTGATCGTCCGGCCCCACCGACCAGGACGCGCCGAACCGCGCGTTGTGAAACGACGACCCAAACAATACACCCTCATGCAACGACCACGCGCCGAGCTTCAGCAAGCCCTGATCCGACAACGACTAGCCGCTTAACTTCGTGCCATTCGGGACGGTGTCCTTTACACCTGGGTCGAAATTAACGGGCAGAAAGTATCGGGCACCTACACGGGAAAAAACGCTTTGTGGGAAGCCCTCGACTTCGAGCATGAATTCCTGGAACAACATCCGGAACTGAAAAACGGTGAGCCGAAAAAGCCGAATGGGCGCTGAACGGCAAAGCACATTCGCCTCGATACGACCTAACAAAAACAAAAGCACGCTTCTCGGCACGTTGCCTTCCTGTTTCTTCCACGCGTCGTTGCGGATCATGATAATGTGCTGCCAAACGAGCTTGCTTTAATACCGAGTGAACCA
Source organism: uncultured Alphaproteobacteria bacterium (assembly GCA_963742345.1). Classification (GTDB taxonomy): domain Bacteria; phylum Pseudomonadota; class Alphaproteobacteria; order Rhizobiales; family Xanthobacteraceae; genus Pseudolabrys. The sequence continues at coordinate 152,882 of CAVULO010000005.1, read as the reverse complement.
AGACGGAGCGATCGTCCCAAAACTTTGGCGCGGCTAACTCTTCCAATTTCGAGACTAGTTGGTCGTGCTTGCTGTCCATGATCACAAGTTGATTCAGCGTTGCCGTAAGCCATTTCCCATTCGAAAAGACACTACTTCGCCATCTTCCGTTTCCTCTTCGCCGGCCACAGCCACCGGCGTACATGGTCCGTCACGGCCCGCAGCCGATCGTCATCGATCCGCTCGCGGTACACAGCCGCCATCGATTGGTCGGCGTGGCCCATGATCGCGTTGACGGCCACTTGGTCGCGGGTGGAGCCGGCCTCGGTGGCAAAAGTGTGGCGGATTGCGTAAAACGATAATCCCGGTCGGTGCAGATCCAATTTGTTCAACAGCTTGCGGAACTCATGCGAGATTGGATTGCACATTCGATCGATCTCCCATGGTCGGCCGTATTTTGTAAGAAACACCAGTTCCTCGTCGGCGGTGTCACTCGGTGCGGGGCGATTGTCGATCGCGGCCCGCAGTGCCGTAATCGTCTCCTTCCACAGCGGGCAGCGCCGATCGATGCCGGTCTTTGGACGTGGATAGGTCAACCAACCACGCACTAAGTCAATGTTACGATGCCGCACCTGGCCGCAGTCAGAATTCCCCAAACCGCAATTGATGGCCAACAAGATCATCGCCTTGATTTGCACGCTAGCGATTTCCAGAAGTGAGCGGATTTCCACTGCCGTAAACGTCCTTGGCCCTTTTTCCATTCGTTCCCGTCGAATGGCTGCCATGCCGGGCCGCCTGAATGCTGGCCCGTACCGCACCGGTTTGTCGATCAGTCCCGCATCGTAGCCGTATTTGAATAAACTGCGGATTTTTTGAATCACGCTCCCCAGCGCCCAGGCCCCGCGGGTTTTGGCCAGACTCATTCGAAATACCTCGAAATCTTCCGAAGCCAAGTCGTCGACTAGGCGGGTGTTGCCAAATTGGACGACCACAAGCTCACAGGCAGCGTAGAGATTTTCAAAATGTCGGCGGGTGATTTCACGATTGTTGACCTGGGACTCTTTGACGGACAAGTAGCGATTGCACAGTTCGCGGATGGTCAGTCCATCTGCGGTGCGCGGCGTGCGACCAGCGAGCAGGTCATCCCGGCGATCCACCCAGAGCTGCAGTGCGGCTTGGCCTTTGGGATCGTCCGCCACCTTACCGAAGTAGCTGAACTTTCCCCGAATCTTCTTGGCCCAACGCCCCGACGCGTGGGGGAACAGTGGGAAGTCTGGTCGAGGCTTACGGGGCTTGTCGATCGGCCCGGTGGTTGCGATACTTTTGACCAGGTTGACGATTTCCTCAATCCGCGAATTTCTCCGAACGCCGCGCGTCCAGGTGTCAAATCGGGTGTCAGAGCAATTTAGCAGGTCGTCGAAAACGTCAATAAGTTCGTATATTAAAGCACTTGGGCGGCTAGCTCAGTTGGTTAGAGCACTATCCTCACACGGTAGGGGTCACAGGTTCGAGTCCTGTGCCGCCCATCTGTTACACCTGACCAGTATGCGTTTCTCGGAGGCGACTGTACAGCACTGGTTCCGAATCTGCCTGCTGATCGTCGATTCTGGTCTGGTCTGCATTCGGCTGTATTCTGCGCCGTTGCACGCCGCCTCGAAGTGCTCGTCGGTCACTTGCAGGTAGTGCTCTCGGGCGATGTCCTGCTGTTGCCCATCCACGCACAAACCACGTGCGCCGGAAACTGTTCGGCCAATTCTGTCTGCCGCGTGCTGCGCAGATTTTGGAACAGCTTCGGCCACGGCTTGAGCCCGGCCTTGGCGATGATTCGTTCCAACTGCGTCCGTAGATTCGTTGGCGTCGCGATACCGGGTAATGACGAATTCGGCCCCTTCGGCCGCGAACTCGTGAGCATCTTCCAGGTATTGCCGCAATTCAGGGAAGATCGGCACCACGCGCTGGCCCTTTCCTTCATGGTGCTCTGTCTTCGGGCTGCGCACGGTCATCCGGCCGCTGGCCAAGGTCGACGTCGCCCAACGCAGTGCCAAGTGTTCCGACGGGCAGCGAAGGCCGCCCCAGCGACTCAGTGCAAAGATTACCCCATCTTGGTGAACCGTTGAATGCGGACATGCGGTTCGTCGGCGGGCCGCGATCGCTTTGGCTGTTTTAGCCGCCGCCCATCCACGTCATCCGACCGCAGCGTCATGATCGCCTCGCGCACGATACCGAGTGCCGGCGGCTCAGCCCGCCCACGTCTTTCCACGAGACCGAGCGTGCGCACCAGCGGCGGATCCAGCGGCCGCACGACGACGCTGTTCATCGGCGGACCTTCGCTCATCGCAGGACCGGGAACGATCGACATGCCCAAGCCCGGCGGAGACCGCGCTCTTGATCGCCTCGATGTTGTCGAACTCCATTGCGGGCCGCACCTGACGCCACCTGCCTGCAGCCAGGCGCGGCTCAAGTTGGCGGTGTGGTACACGCTGATACTCGAGGATCAGCGTACGCCCGCCACATCAGCAGGCGTCACCTTCGCCGGAATGCTATCGTCGGTGGCGGGCAGAATCGCGACCATCGGATCGGTGCGCACCGGCACCGCATCGAGATCCCGCTGCTTCGACCGGCAGCGCGGTGAATCCGATGTCGATTTCGTTGGACAACAACGCCTCGGATATGCTGTGCGTCGTGCCGGTGGTCACGATGATCTCGATATTCGGATGGGCATCGCGCAGCTTTCGCAGCACCGGCGGAAGCAGATAGACGAGTGCCGTCGGCCCGGCACCGATCCGCACGCGGCCGGCCGTGCCGACCTTATGATGACGCACCGCCGCCAGCGCATGTTCGGCCTCCGCCATGATCCGTCGGCCATGCATGATCAGTTCGGCGCCGGCTGGCGTGGCGAATGCGCGCTTGCCGATGCGCTCGACAAGCTGCAGACCGCAGCGATTTTCCAATTCACGGATCTGCTGGCTGATCGCCGGTTGCGTCAAATGCAGGCGCTTCGCCGCCTCGGTGAAGCTGCCGAGATCGACCACTTCGATCAATGTGCGCAGCTGGTCGAGGCTGAGGTTCCGCATGATAAGCTCAGCTTATCCCAACCATCACAACTATCAACTTGCCTAACTCGCCCTGCGCCGCAATAAGGCCGAGGCGCAGACAGGGAAATATCCCGCGACCCTGTCAGTGGGAGAGTGATCCTTTGCGCATCGGTATCCGTCGAGTCCGGCTGCTGGTCGACGGACGCCGGAAAGGAGCGGTTCACGCAAGCTGAACTCCTCTCGCTGGCCGCCACGCCTCTGGAACGAGGAGGCTCCGGTCATGGATAATCTGGCGCAGCGACCTGGCAATATGGTGGCCGAATACAGCGGTGCCGCTGCCGGGCGGGATTACGACTACTGGCGCGAAGGTGTTTGCCGCAATTTCTGCCGGGTCGACGCCGAACCGAGTGCCGGCAGTCAGATATTCTGCAAAATCGAGATCACCCAGGTCGGTTCGCTGGCACTGGCCACGACCAGTGGTAAATCCGGCCGGTTCGTGCGAACCCGTGATCTGCTGTCTGACTCCTGCGACGATTTTGTGCTGTTCGCGGCCACCTCCGGCGACGTACTGGTCGTTCGCGAGCGACGGCGCCGTCGAGCTGCAGCAGTCGGCAGATGTGGCTGACGGACCGGACCATCGAAGGCGCGGTCGCGTTCAACGACGGTACGAGTCCGCGACGATCGAATCCCGCGACGCGAACCGCCCGCGATCTGTCCCGACGCAGGAGCAGGCTAGCCGAGCCACTCGTCGCCAGTCCAGGCATCCGCGACGTCATCGCACGTTACTATGCGCTGGCGGCAGACTTGGCCACATCGCTGGACCCGATCGGCCAGCAAATGACCGCGCGGCACATGGTTGACCTAGTCGCACTGCTACTTCGCACCGGTCGAGACGAGACGCAATTGGCCACGCAACGGGGATATTCCGAAGCGCGTCTGCGTCTCATTCAGACCGAGGTGCTCGATCGTCTGCATGACAGCAACCTGACGATCGCATCGATCGCCCGATCCATAGGCCTAAATCCGAAGCAGGTACAACGGTTGTTCGAGCGCTCCGGCATGACTTTTACCGAATTCGTGCTCGAGCAACGTCTGCTTTCGGCGCGCAAACTGTTGTCCAGCCCCAACGGCCGTTATAGCAAGATCGGCACGGTTGCCTATGGTGTCGGGTTCGGTGACCTGTCGTACCTCAACCGTACGTTCCCGCGGACGTTTCGGCGTGACACCCTCCGAATGGCGGGATGCTCAGCCGTTGTTTTCCTGACGATCCACGCAGCAGCGATGTAATTCATCGTCGTCCCGCGCAACCTGCGGTCGCGTTTTTCATGCCTGTACCTGAGAACGAGTTCCGGCAGATTGGCGGCTTTGGGGATGAACGAAGCCCTCGGCCTGCCCGGGATTGCGGAGCGCATCGAGACGCTCAGCTTGCACAATCTTTGCACAAGACCCACGAGGTGCCGGGCGAGTTTGTCAAGGGCGCGCCGGTCGGGTCTACTTGCGCTCACAGTGGTCGGGCCTGGGTTCGTCGAGCAGTAGTGATTAGCATGACGACCTGCTGAATGCGTCATCGGGATGCAAGGAGTCGTGGCTGGAGCCCACAGTGCGGTCATCTACTGAATCCGGAGCCGCAACGTGCTCTCCCAACTTTGCGCGCGCTCACGTGCCCTACCACCTGAACAACTGTGCGGCAAATAAGGAAATTTGGCGCACAAGCCATTCCTGCCGTGTCAGGGCAGCAAGCAGCACTTTCGGTGGGAAGGACGACACTGAGTCCCACTCTTCCACCTGGGCAACTGGTGGCCTGCGCCAGGCTCGTGTGGTGAGCCCCTTGCCGTGTAGATTCGTTTGCCCCTGCCCTCAATTTTATTCGTGCCATCCGACCCATATAGGAGGGTAGCAGGAGCTCAAGAGCGCTGGAATCTCACCTACTGATGGTATTCTGCTCAACAAAATATTTATGCCCTCTTTGAAAGAAACTTCTGTGCGCCGGTTCGTGGATTTTGTTTTCAGGATGCGGAAATAACGCAAATCTCTTTCGGGGCTTCCGGAGCGTCTCCTAAGCAACATTTCGCGTAGTGACGGCTACGCGGTGTCGGCCGACGCGATCTTCGTCGACATCGATGCCAAGGCCTGGCCGCTCAAGGCTTTCCACATGACCTTTGGTCGTGGGAATCGGCCTAGCAGAAACATCTTCGGCGAGTGCAATATGCGTGAGGGTCAGTCCCCAATCGATGTTGGGGATGACGGACGCGACATGCAGAGCCGCTGCGCACGCAATACTCGACTCTCCGGTCTTGCACGAGATATTCACGTTCATGCCGAGCTGGCCACAGAGTCTTCCGGCCGCGGTAACGGCCCGAATTCCGCCCAGCTTGATTGCCTTCAGGCTTACGCCGCGGGCAGCCTTGCGCTCGTGGTGACGGGCGATGTCGTCGAGCGAATGAATGCCTTCATCGGCGCCGATCGCAATTTCGGTCGCCGCGGCGACTGTCGCCATGCCGGCGAGGTCGTCAGCTGCTACCGGCTGCTCGAAGAAATCTAATCCGGAGCCTTTTACCGCACGCACATAAGCAAGAGCCTGTTCGGCGGTGTAGCCCTGGTTGGCATCGGCTGAAATGAGCATGCCGCTGCCCAGCACCTTGCAGATCTCACGCGTGCGCGCGGCATCGTTTTCCGGCGTGTCGATTCCAATCTTGATCTTGTAGGCCGTGAAGCCGGCGGCTTTTTTCTTTTCCGCATCGCGCAGGTCGCCGTCAAAATCGCCGCCGCCAACGACGCCAAGCAGCGGCATGCGGCTTCGCTTCTTTTCGCCAAGCAGCACGTGGACCGGTTTTCCGGTAGCGCGGCCGGCGAGGTCATGCAGCGCAATCTCGATTGCCGCTTTGGGGCCGTGGTTGCCATACATGCGGCCGTCCATGGCGGCGAGCGCGCCGGCAATGTCGGCCGGCATCGCGGCCGCGCAATGTAGAGCTTAAATAGTGGACGGCCGAGACGATGCTCTCCAGTGTGTCGCCGGTCATCACTGGCGCGGAAGCAGCTTCGCCCCATCCGACGACGCCGTTGTCCGTTTCGATCCGCACCAGCACATTGTCGGCGCGTCGGATTTCCTCGCCCGCCATGATGACGGGCTTGAGCATCGGCAGGCTGACAGCGATCGGCTCGACGGTTTTGATCTGCACGCGGCTCACCTTGGAGCGCCTTGCAAATGCGCCCGCCATCACGTTCGCGAACGCGGGCACATCCCGGTTTGTGGCTTACAGTTTCTGAATGCCGGCCTGGTCGATGATGCTCCTGAACAGGTCGATTTCTTTGGTCACGCGCGTCCAGGCTGCGTCGGCGCCCTTTGCCCGCACCTGGAAGCCGGATTTATACAGCTTTTCCTTCATCTCTTCAGTGGCGAGAACCTTGAGCGTTTCATTTTCCAGCCACTTTACGATCTCCGGCGGTGTCTTGGCCGGCGCGAGCAACACGGTATCGGTCGCGAACACGAAATCCTTGTAGCCAGCTTCCTGCATGGTTGGGACGTCCGGCATGTCGGGCCAGCGGGTTTCGCCGGTCACCGCAAGACAGTGCAGCGTGCCAGCCTTGATGTGCGGTTGCGCCGGCGGCAGCGAGCCGGAACTCAATTGTGCCGTTCCGCTCAGCAGCGCTTGAATTGCGTCGCCGCCGCCCTTGTAGACCACGTCTTCCAGCTTGGGCAGCTTCTCGCGGATCTTGAGCACCTCGAGCTGGATTTGCGGCGTGGTTCCGATTGGCGGTGTTGCGCAGTTGAATTTTTCCGGATTGGCGCGGGCGAGCGCGACGAATTCCTTCATTGTCTTTGCGGGCAGGTCGGACTTGACCACGAAGGTGTTGGGCGAGGTCGCCAATTCACTGACGCCCACGAAGTCCTTGAGCGGATCGAAGGGAATCTTGTTGTAAAGGCTGGCATTGACCGACAAGCGCATTGGTCGCGAGCAGGATCGTATAGCCGTCCGGCCTCGGCGCGCGCGGCATTGCCAAATCCGATATTGCCCCCGGCGCCGCCGATGTTCTCGATGATGAAGGTCTTGCCGGTCGATTGCTGAAGCGCTGCGGCAGCGATACGACCGACAATGTCCGACGGGCCGCCGGGCGTATTTGCCACGATGATTTTCACCGGCCGGTCCGGGTAGGCGGCATAGGCCGACGCTTGCGCGTAAAAATGCCGGCGCGGCGACGCCCGCAGCCAGCGCGCCTTTGATGATGTTGCGCCGCGTTGGCGTCGCGTGATCCGTTGAATGTCGTCATTGTCCTCCCCTTAAGTCCGGCAATATTTTCTGATTAGCGCCGTGATATGTCTTAGGCTAAGCTTTTGCGATTATTGGAGCAATGGTCTCGAAGAAAGGCGCCGTCGGGCTTCGATCAGAGCACATGAATTTCACGATATTCAAACAGTAGCAGTCCGGTTCTTCCAACCATGACAGATAGCAAAACGCGAGCAATCCGCCTGGCACGAGATCGTACTCGCGACCTTGAAGGCCAACGACGTCAGGCTCGTCGTTTACGTTCCCGACCGGGTGTTTACGCCGCTGATCAAGGCCTTCACGCCGACTCGTTTTTCACGACCTTTGCCGCGACGCGCGAAGAAGAGGCGATCGGCATTATCAGCGGCGCGTGGATGGGAGGCCTGCGCGGGGCCGTGCTGATGCAGACCAGTGGTTTTGCCACGATTCCGAACGCGCTTGCCTCGCTGGTGGTGCCGATCTCAGATCCCGGCCCTGATATTCGTATCGGAGCGCGGCACGCTCGGCGAGTTCAATCTTGGACAGGCGCTGGTGTGCAAGACCATGCGGCCGGTGCTCAACTCAATTGCGGTCGAAAACATAACCATCACGCGCCAGGACGAGCTCGCCTTCATCGATCGACCGCTCCATCAAACAGGCCGTCGCGACGCAGGCGCCGGTCACCTTCATCCTTTCGCCGCTGCTCACCGGCGGCAAAGTATTTGAGGCGTGAGATGCGCCATGACCGCGAAACCATCCGGAGCCATCGGCGCGCACAATGCCAAGGTGATGAACCGCTTTGATCTGACCAAGCGGCTGGTCGGCGCAGCTCAAGCACGAAGAAGCGGTCATCGGCGGCATCGGCAACGCCAATTTCGACCTGTGGGCGAGCGGCCAGCGTCCGCAGAATTTCTACATGCTCGGGAGCATGGGTCTAACCATTCCCGATCGCGCTCGGCGTTGCCATCGCGCAGCCGCGCCGTCACGTCATTGCGCTTGAAGGCGACGGCTCACTTGCTGATGCAGCTCGGATGCCTCGCCACGGTTGCCGAGCGGGCACCGAAAAATCTCACGATCGTCGTGTGGGACAACGGGATTTACCAGATTACCGGGTCGCAGCCGACGGCGAGCGCGGCCACCGCCGACCTTGTCGCCATTGCACGTGGCGCCGGCATCGCCAACAGTGCCTGGGCCGCCGATGAAGCCGAATTCGATCGCCTGGTCGCATCCGCGCTCAAAGGCGAGGGGTCCAGCCTGATCGCCGCGCGTATCGATAACAAGCCGGCGGCGGGAGCCACCGATCGTGACCCGGTGCAAATTCGCGAGCGCTTCATGCGCGGGCTGGGGGTCAAACCCGGTTCCGGCTGACGAAGTTGGTCGGTACGGGTGGGACTTCAAGCAGGCTTCGAGTAGCTTGCCGCCGCGTCAAGAAGAAAACCGCAACGAAAACGCGGACAAGGGAGATGAGCATGATCCGGGTCCGCAAGATCGCGCACGCCAGCTACGAGATGCCCGATCTCGACAAGCAGGCCGCGTACTACACCGATATCCTCGGCCTCAATCTGATCGCCAAGGAAAAGGACGCGGTCTATCTCGCCAACACCGTCGACCATCATTCGGTCGTGCTGCGCAAGGGCGATCAGGCAAATGCACGCGCGTCGGTTTCCAGATTGGGCCGCAGGAAGATCTCAACGAATTCGAGAAGCAGACGCAGAAACACGGCGTGAAGACCGCGCGCAAGAAGGATCCCGAGCCGTCGATCTCCGACATGCTCGTCTTTGAGGACCCGAAGGGCACCGACGATCGAGGTGTTCAAGCGCCCGGACTTTTGCGCACCAGAAATTTCCCACAAAGGGCGTGGTCCCGCACAAGCTCGGTCACGTCGCGTTCCATTGCGAGGACGTAAAGAAAGTCGCGCAGTTTTATATCGACGTGCTCGGCTTCCGCGAATCCGACTGGATGGCCGACTTCTTTGTGTTTCTGCGCTGCGGGCCCGATCACCACACGATTAACCTGATGGGCACCGGCTCCAACCGGCATTTCCACACCGCGTTCGAGGTGCGCAACTGGGGCCAGCTGCAAGAGGCGTGCGATTTCCTCAGCCTCAACGGCTTCAAGACCCTGTGGGGTCCCGGCCGCCACGGCATCGGCCACAATCTTTTTGCCTATCACCGCAGCCCGAACGGCTTGATCACCGAACTGTTCTGTGAGCTCGACCTGATGAAGGATGAAGAGCTCGGCTACTTCGAGCCGCGCCCCTGGCACCGCGACAATCCCCAGCGCCCGAAGGTATGGGCGAAGGATCCCTCCGCCTCGAACCTGTGGGGTCCCGGCCCGCCGGAAGAGATGATGAAGTACGGGGCGCCGTACCCGTACAACACCTTCGGCAACCACAGCGCGATCTGCGGGAAACAGAAACATCAGCACAATCAGAATGAGCGGCGCGACAAGAAACGGCACGATGCCGCGATAGATGCTGGTGATTTTGATGTCGGGCGCGTGCGCCTGGATCACGAACAGATTCAATCCGACCGGCGGATGGATCAGTCCGACCTCGACGACGATCACGACAATGACACCGAACCAGACCGGATCGTAGCCGAACTGCTTCACGAGCGGCAGAAACACCGGCACCGTGATGAGTACCATGCCGATGCCTTCGAGAAAGCAGCCGAAGGCGATGTAGGCGGCGATCACCAGCGTCATCACTGCCGGGCCGGAAAGATTTAGCGCGTGCGCGCCCTGCGCCAGCAGATTGGGCAGATGGGTCTGCACCATGAAGAACGAGAACAGGTTGGCGCCAAACACGATGACAAACAGCACGCCGCAGATCACGACGAGTGTTCTCAATCGATTTCAGCAGGTCTGCAATCGACGAGCCGGCGGCCGGCAAACCCGATGACGATGGCGCCGAAAGCGCCGACCGAAGCCGCTTCGGTAGGACTGAATACGCCGGCATAGATGCCGCCGATAGTGACGAGAAACAACACAAGGAATTGCCAGGGGCCTTCGATGGCGGCGAGGCGCTCGCGCCATGTCGCGCTTTCGCCCGCGGGCGCGTAGTCGCTGGCGCAAGTTGGCGACCGCCACCGCCACCATCATATAGAGGGCGGTCAGCACCAGGCCGGGGACGAGGCCCGCCGCGAACAGACGTGGCACTGATTGTTCGGCAATTGCGGCGTAAATGACCAAAATGATTGAAGGCGGAATGAGAATGCCGAGGCTGCCGCCGGCGGCGAGTGCGCCGGAAGCGAAGTCCGGCGTCGTAGCCGGCCCGGCGCATCTCCGGCAGCGCAATGCGTGTCATCGTGGCAGCAGTGGCGACCGACGAACCGCAAACCGCACCGAAACATGCCGAGGCCGCGAGTGCGCCGACCGCAAGCCCGCCGCGCACGCCCGCCAGCATCACGCGCGCCGCCTTGAACAAGTCGGCCGATAGGCCGGTTTCCGAAGCGACTTCGCCCATCAGCACGAATAGCGGCACGACCGACAGCGTATACGCCGAGCCGACATCAAACGGCACCGTGCCGGCCAGGGCAAAGGTCGGCACCGTGCCGGACATGATGGAATTGCCGATAAAGCCGACCAGCGTAAGCGCAATCCAGACCGGAACGCGCAGCAGCAGCATCGCGAACAGTGCGAGCACGCCGATGGCACCGATGGTCGACGGGCTCATTCGAGGGGCTCGTCACGGCGAGTGCTTGCGGGCAAAAACAACGCACCGAATGCGCACACGATCGCGCCGGTAATTCCAACAAGTGCCGCTGCCCACAGGATCCAGATCTGCAGGCCCAGCTCCATTTTGCGCTCGCCGTAGCCATAGGATTGCAGCGCAGGCGTGGTCATCGCGTAGATAAACAGCGCGAGCGTGAGAAGCGTGAGCAGGTCAGACAGACGGATGAGGACTGTGACCACGCCGCGTGCGGCAAATGAGTCGATAAGGTCAATGACGATATTGCGGCGCCGGAGGAAGGCAGTCGACATGCCGTTGAACACCAACAGCACCATCATCGCCTCAACGATGTCGTAGGAGACGCGGATCGGGCTGTTGAAGACGTAGCGCAGGAAGACGTCGACGATCGTGACGCACATCATCACGACCAGCGCTACCGCCGCGAGCCGAAGCTGCGCGACACGCAGTCGTTCAAGCAGCGCCAGTGTCTGGTCGCGATTCATGTGGCTCTTGGGAAACATGAGTGTGCCGCGCTGATGAACGCGGCACGCCAGGAAGGCCGTTACTTGGTGTAGGCCGCGAAGAATTCGCGGGCCGGATGACCCGCCTTTTCCTGCGCGTCGAGTGCGCTCTCGACGATCGGCTTCGCCAGCTCTTTCATCTTGGCGACGTCGGCGGGCGAGAGCGTAATAATCTGCAAGCCCTTCTGGATTTCGGTGCCGCGCGCGAATTTCTCGAAATCCTGCCAGGACTTGCCGAAGCTCGTCGCGCCGGCGACACCGGACTCCTTGTCGAGGATGGCGCGCAGATCCGGCGGCAGCGAATTGTACTTCGCAGGGTTCATCACCAACGCGAAGGTGGCCGAGGCGAGCGGCGGCTCGATCGCATAGGGAGACACCGAGACCAGGTCATAGGCAAAGCCCGCCTCGTGCGGGAAGCCCGCACCGTCAACGACACCCTTGGCCAGGGCGTCCTGCGATTCTTGCGGCGGCACCAGCATCGGCACTGCGCCGACCGCTTCCAGCATGAACTTGTTCGTGATCGAGGCGTAGCGGATCTTCTTGCCCTTGTAGTCGTCGAGGGTCTTGATCGGGGTCTTGCTGTAGATCACCACCGGGTTGGCCATATTCATGAAAAGAATGTGCAGGCCCTGGTGCTCGGCCGCGAGATATTTCGGCGCCAGCTCCGTCATGCGTTTTGCCATCTCCGGCAAATCCGCGCCCTGGGAGGGCCAGGTGAACGGCAGGTTGGCAAGCTCGGTCATCGGGTAGCGGCCCGGGGTGACGCCGTGAAGGCACCAGGCGATGTCGGTGATGCCGTTGCGTGCTGCGTCGAACTGCCGGTTCGGTGGCCCGACCAGTTGACCGTTCGGGTAGATCTCGAATTTCAGACGGCCACCGGATTCCTTTTCGATCTTCTCGGTCCAGCCCACCACCCATTTGTGGAACGCGTGCTGCGGCGGAACGAAATGCGAGAGCTTGAGTGTAACCGTTTCTTGGGCCTGGGCTGTTCCCGCTGCGAACGCGATTGCGGCAGCCAAGGCGCATGCCTCGACGATTTTTTTAAATGACATGATTTGTTCTCCCTCAGACGTCCGGCTTCTGACGAGCCGTTTCCCCATTGTTTTTTAGTGGAAAAGGGCTCCGCTGTCACTCGCGGTCAACCGGCGACCATCGTGTTGGTGAGTGTGCCGCAGCCGTCGATCTCGATGCGCACCTCGTCGCCGGCCTTCAGGAACTCACCGCGCGGCATGCCGACGCCGGCCGGCGTGCCGGTGGCGATGACATCGCCCGGACTGAGGGTGAAATGGCGGACTAAATAAGCGATCTGCTCGGCGATGTTATGGACCAGACGGCTGGTGTTTGAATTCTGCTTGAGCACGCCATTGACCCACAGCTTGATCGGCATGTTGTTCGGGTCGGCGATATAGGCGGCGGGCGTGAACCACGGCCCCATCGGCGCTGCGTCCTCGAAGCATTTCTGCCCGATCCAATCCATGCCGAAGGGTGAGCCTTCGCGCTTCATCAGGTCGCGGGCGGACAGATCGTTGACGATCAGATAGCCGGCAACGGCATCCAGCGCCCGTTCCTCGGAGATGTTTCGGGTCGGGCGCGCGATGACGACGCCCAGCTCCGCCTCCCAGTCGACCTGTTGCGAGAACGGCGGCAGCCTCGCCGGCGTGCCGGTGCCGATAATCGAGCCGGCCGTCGTTTTCATGAAGAAGTACGGATCCTTGGCTTTGGTCATCGCGGGCGCCTTGCCGGTCACGCGCTTTGCGATCTCGGCCATTTCTTCCAGGTGATCCCAGTAATTGGCGCCGGCGCAAAACAGCGCGCCCGGGTAGAGGATCGGCGCCTGCAGCTTCGCGTGCGCCAGTGAAATTCCGTCCGCTCGGTTTGACATTCTGGGCGGCCTCATGGAGGCGCGGGTGCACCGCGTCCCAACTGCGCAGCAGGCCCAGCACGGACGTGGCGTCAACATCCACGCCCTTGCAGCAAGGATGCTGCCGGCACAATCCGGTCGCCAACCAGAACGCCGGCCTTGGTTTTGCCGCCGTCGATATAGCTGAGCAATCGATATTCTGACGCCATGCGTTACCCCGCAGACTTCGCAACGAACCCGGCTACTCGATCATCGCGTCTGCGGATTGGCAAGCGGCGCCGCTCGTCCCTCAACGCGCTGCCCTTGCTCGGAATTGGTCCAGGATGCCCGCCGTCATCGCCATGCGCACCAGGTCCGACAGACTGTTGGCCGCCATCTTGGTCATCAGATTGGCGCGGTAGATCTCGACCGTACGCGGACTGATGCTCGAGGTCGAATGCGATCACCTTGTTGGCTTTGCCTGCCACCAGGCCCTCGAGCACTTGCCGTTCGCGGTTCGACAACGCCGCCAGCCTGTCGTGAATGTCGGCAATGCTCCGCCTTGTGCCTGGCGGCGCTCGCGTCCATGTTGAGCGCAGTGCGGACCGAGGCGATCAACAGCTCGTCGTCGAAGGGCTTTTCCAGGAAATCGACGGCCCCGATCTTCATGGCCTCGACGGCGAGCGATATGTCGCCGTGCCCGGTGATGACGATCACCGGGATGTCGATTTTGCGTTCCTTCATGCGGCGCAAGAGGTCGATACCGGTGATGTCCGGCATGCGCACGTCGGTGATGACGCAGCCGGATTTGATCTGCGGCAGCATCTCCAGGAACGATTTTGCCGAATTGAACCCGCGGACGTCGATACCGGCCGTTTTCAGCAGAAATTCAAGCGATTGCCGGACGGCGTCATCGTCGTCGATCACGTAGACGATCGGTTCAGGCTGCATCGTCGACATCTCCCGCGTCTACGACGGCGAGCGTGAAATGGAATATCGTGCCGCCGGTGGGGTTAGGTTCCGCCCAAATTCGTCCGCCATGAGCCTCGATGATCGTACGCGAAATCGACAGGCCCACGCCCATACCTTGACGTTTCGTCGTGATGAACGGCTGGAACAGTTGCGCGGCAACCTCGGGCGCAATGCCGGAGCCGCTGTCAGCGACACTAATACATACGTACCCGTCGGCTGCCGGCTCAATCGCGACGATGAGTTCGCGCGACGGCGATGTTTCCATCGCGTCCATGGCATTGCGGATCAAATTGAGAAGAACTTGCTGAATTTGCACGCGGTCAGCAAGCACCAGATCGACCGCCGGATCGAACCGGAACTGCACACGGATCCCGCGATCCTGCACGCCGACCAGGGCCAACGCGCTTGCCTCCTCGACCAGCTTCGTGATGCTTTCCACCCTGTCGCTCGCTCTCGCCGCGCGAAACGAAATCGCGCAGCCTGCGAATGATTTGACCCGCGCGCATTGCCTGATCGGCCGCTTTCTCCAGCGCGTCGCGTATCGTCGTTGACTTTTCGTCGCGCGTGCCTTCCAGCAGCCGTCTCGAACCCTTGAGGTAGTTTGAAATAGCGGACAACGGCTGATTGAGCTCATGCGCGAGCGTCGAGGCCATCTCGCCCATCGCCGTCAACCTGGAAATATGGACAAGCTCGGATTGCAGTTCCTGCAAACGGGCTTCGGTTTTTTGCCGTTCGGTCAAATCGCGGATGAAGCCGGTAAAAAAGCGTCGATCGCCGGATTTCATTTCGCCGACGGCAAGCTCCATCGGGAAGGTCGAACCATCTCTTACGCTGGCCGACAACCACGCGCCCGATTCCGATGATGCGGCGCTCGCCGGTCGTCATGTAACGATGCAAATAGCCGTCGTGATTTTCGCGATAGGGTGCCGGCATCAGAATCTTGACGTTTTGTCCAAGTGCCTCGGCTGCGCGGTAGCCGAACAACCGCTCGGCGGCGCTGCTGAACGATTGCATGTTGCCGCGCTCGTCGATGACGATCATTGCCTCCGGCACGGTGTCCAATATTGATTGCAAGTGCGCTTCGCGCGCGAGTGCGTCACGCGTCATCACTGTCGCGCGTTGGCGGCTGCGATGCAGCAGATCGCCGCCCCACGACACGCCGATTCCAATAGCCGCAAAGGCAACGCCATTGACGAGAAGCAATCTTGAATAGTTGGCAATGTCGGCAACGACGAAATAGGCGGCCGCGATGCCCAGTGCCGTTGCCAGCAGGCCGGGGCCGAGCCCGCCAATCCCTGCCGAAATCAGGACCGGCGGAATGAAATAATAAAAAATCGCATCGTCATGCAGCACAGGGGTCAATAAGGCCCGGAACGCCAATGCCAAGGCGACCGTGCTGGGAGCAACGCCATAACGCAACGGCCAGCCGCGGCTCGGATGTGGACAAAAGCCCTTTTTTCTCAGTGGCTTCGGCCATGGCGGCTCGATCCGTACGACAGTCCAAATCTACCGTCAGGGAAGACCCCGTATTCGCCTCCGGTAAACCCCCTATGGAGATTATCTGAATTTCGAAGGCGCGGTTCCACCGGTATCGATTGATCATCAAATTTACCGAGGACCAACGCCATGCTCACCCAGACGATGATCAACCGCGAAACGTCACATCAGCCTGCAGGCCGTGACGTACGGCCGGCCTCGCCGGCGGCTTCGCACTCGCTCACCGGCCAGATCGAGCTGATGGGCGCGGCGATGCCGTTTGCGCGTAACGCCGAAATCTATGGCGAAAATGAACAGGCCGAATATGTCTACAAGGTCATCAGCGGCAGTGTGCGCACCTACAAGGTTCTCAATGACGGCCGCCGGCAGATCGGCGCCTTCTATTTGCCCGGTGATGTTTTCGGCCTCGAAATCGGTGGCGAGCATACGTTCTCTGCCGAGGCGGTCGTTGACTGCAAGATTCTGGTGATCAAGCGCAGTGCATTGGTCGCGCTTGCCGGCCGCAACAACGATGTCGCCCGCCAGCTCTGGACGATGACTGCCGGCGAACTGCAGCGTGCGCAGGGCCACATCATGCTGTTGATCAAGACTGCGCAGGAGCGCGTGGCAGGATTCTTGCTGGAAATGTCGGCGCGCGCGCTGGGTGGTAACGAAGTTGATTTGCCAATGTCGCGCCAGGATATCGCCGACTATCTCGGGCTGACGATTGAAACCGTCTCGCGCACGCTGACGCAGCTTGAGAATTTAGCTGCCATCGCAGTGCCGAGCTCACGTCGTATCGTGCTGCGCAACCGTAACGCGTTGAGTCGCCTGAATTCCTAGAGCCGAAAGTCCGCCCTTCTATGTTCGGCTTAAGTGCCCCGGCATTCCCTTCGCCGGGGCATTTTCTGATCATCGCAAAAACGGACCGCGGACAATATTTGCGTCGATTGTTCATGGCGAATTGAACGGTTACGCTTTACACGCGTGTCAGCGCCACGTAGCGCATGCGGGGGCAATATGGCGGACTTCGATGGTGTTGTGATCGGCGCAGGTCACAATGGCCTGACGCTTGCCGCTTACCTTTCGCGTGCCGGGATGCGCATCGCCGTGCTCGAACGCAACGGCCGCATCGGCGGCGGTTCGAGCACCGAAGAGCGAATACTTCCCAGGTTACAAACTAAATCTGCACGCCAATTTCTATATGGGGCTTGGGCCTTTGCCCCTTGCTCGCAGGACCTCGAGCTTCATCGTTATGGATTTTCCTATATCGAACCGCCGGTGCAACAGGCGGCGGTCTTCCGCGACGGCACCGGCATCGTCATCTACAAAGATCTCGACAAGACCTGTGCATCGCTTGCGCGTTTCTCCAAGCAGGACGCCGAGACGTTCCGCGCGCTGTGGCACACCTATTGTGAGGACATGCGGCCGCTGCTGGTATCGCTGCTGTACAACGCGCCGATGCCGCGCGAGCAGCTCATCGATCGGCTGAGTGGCCCAAAGGCGAAAGAGCTGCTCTCGCACGCCCAGCACGATCTCTTCAGCGTCGTACGCAAGCATTTTGTCGACGAACGCATCCGCACTTTGTTCACGTCCTACATGCACGTGATCACGACGGAAAACGTGCCGGGCGCCGGCATCGTGTTTCCGGCAATCTTTGCCAATATTGCCAGCTTCACCCTGCCGGTGGGCGGTGCGGTTTCTTTGCCGCTTGCGCTCGCGCGGGTGGTGGAGGCGGGCGGCGGCGAGATCGTCACCGGCGCCGACGTCAAAGAAATTACCGTCACCAGAAGGCCGCGCCACCGGCGTGAAGCTTGCCGATGGCCGCACGATCAGCGGCAGCAAATTCGTTGCGCAGCGCCATCGATTTTCCAACGACGCTGTGCAATGGCCGGCGAAGACCTGTTCCCCGAACCGGTGCGCGAAAAGGCGAAAGTCCTGGCATTGGGGCAACCATAGCCTGGTGACCTTGCACCTGGCGCTCAAGAATCCGCCGGCCTATCGCGCCGCCGCCTTCGATCCCGATGTCTCGCGTGCCTACAACATCTTTTTCGGTATGGACCATATCGACGACGTGGCGAGCTGCTTTGAGGATTGTGCGGCGAAGAAATTTCCCAAGGTCCTGATGGGCAACGGCGCATGCAACAGCCAGTTTGACCCGAGTTACGCGCCGGCCGGCAGACACACGGCGTTCTGGTGGCCGTTTGCACCTTATTCGGTCGATGGCGGGCCGCAGGAATGGGAGCGCAATCGCGCCGACTACACGCAGCGCGTTCTCGATTACTGGCGCATCTACGCGTCGAATCTTGAGGGCGACAATCTGCTCGGCAGCTACCTGTTTACGCCGCTCGACGTCGAAAAGCTCAACGCCAATATGCGGCAAGGCGCCGTACGTGTCGGTGCGTATGTCCCGAACCAGCTGGGCATCAACCGGCCGCACCCGCTGATGCCCGGCTCGCGCACGCCGGTGGAAGGGCTCTATCTGTGCGGCTCGTCATCGGGCAATGGCGGCGGCATCAACGGCGCGCCGGGCTACATCGCGGCCAACGCAATTGTCGACGATTTGCGGCTCAAACGCGCCTGGGCCACGGTTCCGGCGCCGGAATGGAAGCACTGAGCCGCGCTTTCCGGCTTGACCCACATCAATACCGCGGACGCCGCTTCGTGGTTTCATTCCTCCGAGAAATCGGAGGATTGCCATGAAAGCAGGCGATGTCATGACGCGGGCCGTCATTTCGGCCGATCCCGACGCCACAGTGTTGCAGGCGGCGCGCTACATGCTTCAGCATCACATCAGCGGGCTGCCAGTGATCGACAAGGCCGGCAAACTCGTCGGCGTTCTGTCTGAAGGCGATTTCCTGCGCCGCCGCGAGACGCAAACCGAGCGAAGGCGCTCGCGCTGGCTCGAATTCCTGATGGGTCCGGGCAAGATCGCCGCCGAATACACCCACTCGCACGGCAGCAAAGTATCCGAAGTGATGACGACCGAACTTTACACCGTCGGCGAAGACACCTCGCTCGAAGACATCGTGGAACTGATGGAGCGCCGCCGCATCAAGCGCGTGCCGGTGCTGCGCGGCAACAAGGTTGTCGGCATCGTGACCCGCTCCAATCTCATGCACGCCATGGTCAGCCTGGCGCGTACCGAGCCGAAGGCGGCGAAAGACGACGCCGGCATTCGTGAAATAGCTGCTCGCCGAGATGCAAAAGGAAGTGTGGGCACCCGCTGCCATGACCAATGTCGTGGTGCACGACGGTGTGGTCGAACTATGGGGCGTGATCATCGACGATCGTCAGCGCGAGGCGTTGAAAGTGACGGCCGAAAATATTCCGGGCGTGAAGGCGGTGAAGGATCACATGGTGTGGGTCGAGCCGACCTCCGGAATGGTCATCGAGCCCAGGGAGGAAGTCGTCGCACACTAGACGCGCGAACGATCCAGCCGCCGCCTTAAGTAAGGGGCGACGAGAAGGCGCGTTGCCACGGCCCGAAGGGCGCGGGGCGCGCCTTCGTCATTTCCGGTGCCGTGCCGGCACGGGTCATTTGACCTGCATCAAGGAAGGCGCGGGGGCTTCGGGCGATAAGTCACACGCACAGGCCCGGATTTCCCCGCCAAGACGGACATAACAGCATGGCGAATGCGCTCGCTTCTCAAAAAACCATGACGATCGGCGAGGGAGGCTCCGCGCTTGCCTTCGCAGCCCTGGCGCTTCTGTCGATCGTCGTCGCCGCAAAAGCGTTCACGCCGGAATTTGCGTTCCACGCTTATCTCTTTACCGCCGCCAGCATCGCGGCCGTGTTCGCCATCATCAATCGCTATTACGAGCGGCCGGCCGAAACGCCGCTGACCATCGATGGCAAGCCCAACTACAATATGGGCCCGGTCAAGTTCGCGAGCGTTGCGGCGGTGTTCTGGGGCATCGCCGGGTTCACCGTCGGTCTCTACATCGCGCTGGAGCTGGCGTTTCCGGTTCTCAATTTCGATCTGCCCTGGATCACGTTCGGCCGCCTGCGCCCGCTCCACACCTCGGCGGTGATCTTCGCCTTCGGCGGCAACGTCCTGATCGCAACGTCGATGTATGTCGTGCAGCGCACGTGCCGCGCACGGCTCGCCGGCGATATCTCGCCATGGTTTGTCGTGCTCGGCTACAACTTCTTCATCGTCATTGCCGGCACCGGCTATCTGCTCGGTATCACCCAATCAAAAGAATATGCCGAGCCTGAGTGGTACTCGGACCTTTTCCTGACAGTCGTGTGGGTTGTCTACTTCCTGGTCTATCTTGGCACCATCATGCGGCGCACCGAGCCGCACATCTACGTCGCCAACTGGTTCTATCTCGCTTTCATCCTCACCATCGCCGTACTGCATCTCGGCAATAATGCCTCGGTGCCGGTATCGCTGTTCTCCTCGAAGTCCTACATCGTCTGGTCCGGCGTGCAGGATGCCATGGTGCAGTGGTGGTACGGCCACAACGCGGTCGGCTTCTTCCTCACCGCGGGCTTTCTTGCGATAATGTATTACTTCATTCCGAAGCGCGCCGATCGCCCGGTCTATTCGTACCGGCTGTCCATCATCCATTTCTGGTCGCTGATCTTCCTCTACATCTGGGCCGGCCCGCATCACCTGCACTACACGGCGCTGCCGGACTGGGCGCAGACGCTCGGCATGACATTTTCGATCATGCTGTGGATGCCGTCGTGGGGCGGCATGATCAACGGAATCATGACGCTGTCCGGCGCCTGGGACAAACTGCGCACCGATCCGGTGCTGCGCATGATGGTGGTGTCGGTCGCGTTCTACGGCATGTCGACCTTCGAAGGGCCGATGATGTCGGTGAAGATCGTCAACTCGCTATCGCACTATACCGACTGGACCATCGGCCACGTGCACTCGGGCGCGCTCGGCTGGGTCGGCTACATCTCGTTCGGCGCTCTCTACTGCCTGATACCTTGGCTGTGGAATCGGCCGCTCTATTCGCTCAAGCTCGTCAACTGGCACTTCTGGATCTCGACCATCGGCATCGTGCTCTACATCAGCGCGATGTGGGTGTCGGGCATCCTGCAAGGCCTGATGTGGCGCGCCTACACCAGTCTCGGCTTCCTCGAATATTCCTTCGTCGAGACGGTGGAAGCGATGCATCCCTTCTACGTCATCCGCGCGCTCGGCGGCTCGCTGTTCCTCGCTCGGCGCGTTGCTGATGGCCTTCAATCTCTGGAAAACCGTGAACTCGGCGGTCTCCGCCGCGCCTGCCGGCCTCACGCTGGCGCCGGCGGAATAGGCGGGGACGTCCATGTCGCTCTGGTCAAAGACACGCAATCTTCGAGAAGAACTCGATTGTTCTTGTCATCGGCATCCTGGTCGTGATCGCGATCGGCGGTCTCGTCGAAATCGTGCCGCTGTTCTACCTGAAGAACACAATCGAGAAGGTCGACGGCGTGCGGCCCTATACGCCGCTCGAGCTCGCCGGCCGCAACATCTATGTGCGCGAAGGCTGCTATCTCTGCCATTCGCAGATGATCCGCCCGCTGCGTGACGAGGTCGAACGCTACGGCCATTATTCGCTCGCGGCCGAGAGCATGTACGACAAGCCGTTCCAGTGGGGCAGCAAGCGCACGGGTCCCGATCTTGCCCGTATCGGCGGCAAGTATTCCGACGACTGGCACCGCGACCATTTGAAGAATCCGCGCTCGGTGGTGCCGGGTTCCGTCATGCCGGACTATTCATGGCTGGCCGAGACCGATCTTGATTTCGCGCACATCACGCAGGACCTGAAGGTGCAGGCGCTGCTCGGCGTGCCCTATACGCCGGACATGGTCGCCAAGGCCAATGCCGACGTGGTGGCGCAAGCCACCAATGACAG
This sequence comes from uncultured Alphaproteobacteria bacterium, assembly GCA_963742345.1. Taxonomy (GTDB): domain Bacteria; phylum Pseudomonadota; class Alphaproteobacteria; order Rhizobiales; family Xanthobacteraceae; genus Pseudolabrys. Next base: position 131,283 of record CAVULO010000005.1, on the reverse strand, counting down.
TCCTGAGGCTGCCGACCTCGTCAAGCGCTACCCGAAGACGAACGCGCGCGACTTTGACGGCAACCCGGCCCGTATCACCGAAGCTGATGCACTGATTGCCTACTTGCAGATGCTCGGCACGCAGGTCGACTTCAAGCTCTACGACGACAAAGCCAACATCCGGTGAGCGCAATGGACCCGACCTATCGAGCCGTGGCCGAATTCGCCCAGACCTGGGGCCTGGCATATTTCGTCGTCATCTTCGCGCTTGTGCTGCTGTACGCGCTGTGGCCTTCGCGCAAGAAGCAATTCGACGAAGCGGCGCGCATTCCGCTGCGGGAGGATTGAGTGGCCGAAGAACACAGAGAAATCGACGCCGTGACCGGCACCGCGACCACCGGGCATGAGTGGGATGGCTTGCGCGAGTTGAATACGCCGCTGCCGCGCTGGTGGCTGTGGCTGTTCTACATCACCATCGTCTGGTCGATCGGCTACTGGATCGTCTATCCGGCCTGGCCGTTGCTGACCAATTCCACGCAAGGCGCATTTGGCTGGCACACGCGCAGCGCGGTGGTCGACGACCTCCAGGCGCTCAAGCAGCAGCGCGGGCCGATGGTGGAAAAGCTCGCGGCTGCATCGCTATCGAGCATCGTCGCCGATCCACAGCTGCTCGACTTTGCCCGCGCGCAGGGGCGCGTGGCCTTCGCCGACAATTGCGCTCCCTGTCATGGTGCGGGCGGCGGAGGCACCAAGGGTTATCCCAATCTCAACGATGACGACTGGCTGTGGGGCGGCAAGCTCACCGACATCGAGCAGACCATCCGCCACGGCGCGCGCGCCGGGGACGACAAAGGCCGGCAGGGCAATATGCCGGCTTTCGGCCGCGACAATATTCTGAAAGCCAAACGAGATTTCGGCGGTGGCCGACTACGTGCGCTCGCTTTCCGGGCTTGCCTGCCGAACCCGGAGCCGACCTTGCCCTCGGCAAGAAGGTATTCGCCGACAATTGCGCCGTTTGCCACGGTCCGGAAGGCAAGGGCAATCGCGAGGTCGGCGCGCCGAATTTGACCGACAAGATCTGGTTCTACGGGCCGGACAAGCAGACCATCGTGCAAGGCATCCAGAACGGCCGCGGCGGCGTAATGCCGGCGTGGGGCGGGCGTCTGAGCGAGCCGACCATCAAGGCGCTTACCGTTTACGTGCATACTTTCGGCGGCGGAGAAAAATGACCGCGCAAGTGCGCAACAATGTCGCTCGATCAGCCGGCGCCGGGTGCGCCGGCTCTTGCGCGTTTGGTGGCCGAGGCTGAAGTCGGCGAAGCGCCGCCGGACGATGACATTCCGCTCTATGCGCCGCGCCGCGAAATCTATCCGCAGAGCGTGCACGGCAGGTTCCGCAACATCAAATGGGCGGTGCTCGTCGTCACCCTCGGGATCTACTATCTGCTGCCGTTCGTGCGCTGGGACCGCGGCCCGAACGCGCCGTCGCAGGCGGTGCTGATCGACTTCCCGAACCGCCGCTTCTATTTCTTCTTTATCGAGATCTGGCCGCAGGAGATCTACTATCTCACCGGCCTGCTTATTCTCGCGGCGATCGTCCTGTTCCTGATGAACGCGGTCGCCGGCCGCATCTGGTGCGGCTATCTCTGCCCGCAGACGGTGTGGACCGATCTGTTCTTCGCGATCGAACGCTTCGTCGAAGGCGACCGGCGCGAGCACATGCAGCGCGACAGCCGCAAATGGACGGTGGAGACTTACGCGCGCAAGGGCGTCAAGCATTTCCTCTGGCTGATGGTGGCGTGGTGGACCGGCGGCGCCTGGGTGCTGTATTTCGCCGACGCGCCGACGCTGGTGAAGGACCTTGCCACCGGCGAGGCGCCATTCCTCGCCTATGCCTGGATCGGCATCCTCACCGTCACCACCTATTCGCTCGCGGGCCACATGCGCGAGCAAGTCTGCCTCTATATGTGCCCGTGGCCGCGCATTCAGGCGGCGCTTACCGACGAATACGCGCTCAACGTCACCTATCGCTACGACCGCGGCGAGCCGCGCTGCTCGGCCAAGAAAGCCGAGCAATTGCGCGCGCAACAGCAGCCGGCCGGCGACTGTGTCGATTGTCTGCAATGCGTGCATGTCTGCCCGACCGGCGTCGACATTCGTGGCGGCGCCAATCTCGGCTGCATTCAGTGCGGCCTGTGCATCGATGCCTGCGACGCAGTCATGAGCAAGCTCGGCCGCGCCACCGGGCTCATCGCCTACGACACCGACCTCAACATCAAGCAGCGCATCGGAGGGCAAGCAGGCCTTCTACAAGATCGTGCGCATGCGCACCGTGCTCTATGCGGCGATAATCGCGGTGGTCGGCGGCATCATGATTTACACGCTTGCCACCCGCGACAGCGAAGGCATCAGCGTCATCCACGACCGCAATCCGATGTATGTGCGGCTGTCCGACGGCGCGCTGCGCAACGGCTACACCATTCGCATCGTCAACAAACAGCTCAAATACCGCGACTTCATTGTCAGCGTCGACGGCCTGCCGTCGACGCTGGTGGATTTCGTCGGCTTGCCGCCGCGTGCCGACGGGCGTCAGTTGATCTCCGTCGGCCCCGACCAGACCAAGGAAGTGCGCGTCGTCGTGACCGACTACAGCAGCCACGCCGCCGGCGCCCTCGACCTCCATCCTGTTCAAACTGATCGACATCGATTCAGGCGAGAGCGCCGAGATGCGCGATCATTTCTTCGGACCGTGAGGGAGGACAGCGATGAACGCCCCTCGCAAGACACGTGAGTTGACCGGCAAGCATGTGCTGTTTTGCCTGCTCGGTTTTTTTGGCGTGGTGTTCGCAGTCAACGCGGTGCTGGTGAAAGCTGCGACCTCGACCTTCGGCGGCGTCGAGACTTCGAGCTCCTACAAGGCCGGCCTGATGTTCGAGCAGGATGTTGCGAGGGCCGGGCAGCAGGATGCATTGCACTGGAAAATCGGCGGCAAGCTTGCGCGCAATAGCGCCGGTGAGGCTGTCCTCGATATTTCTGCGCGCGATGGCACGGGCGCCCCGCTGGCCGACCTGACCGCGCAGGCGCGGCTCGCGCATCCGGCCGACGAACGGCTCGACCACGCGATCGCGCTGACGCGCACGGGGCCGGCCAGTTTCATGGCGAGGCGCAAGCGCAAGCCGGGCCAGTGGGAACTGATCGTCGATCTCTACCGCGGCGACACCCGCCTGTTCCGTTCGCGCAGCCGCGTGACTTGAGGTGACTCCATGAGCGGAGACCGCTTGACCTCTCGCTCTACGCCAAGCCGGCCGGCAACGGCACGCTCGGCATGGAGCTTGCGGTCGATGGCATTGCCTGCGGCGCCTGCATTGGCCGTATTGAAAATGCGGTGAAAAGCCTGCCGGGCGTGACCGAAGCGCGGCTCAATTTCACCAATCGCCGGCTGCACGTGGCCTGGGCCGACGGCGTGGTCGAACCCTGCGCAAATCCTGCAAGCGCTGGAAGACAGCGGCTATCACGGCCATCCGTTTGTGCCGCTGCGTGCCGAACAGGCAGAGGCCGCCGAAGCGCGCCGGCTCACGCGCTGTCTGGCGGTTGCCGGCTTTGCCGCCATGAACATCATGCTGCTGTCGGTATCGGTGTGGTCGGGCAACGTCACCGACATCACGCCGGAGACGCGCGACTTCTTCCATTGGGCCTCGGCGCTGATCGCGCTTCCGGCGGCGGCCTATGCGGGCCGGCCGTTCTTTGCCAATGCCTGGCGCGCGCTCAGATCGCGCTCTCTCAACATGGATGTGCCGATCTCGCTCGGCGTCATCCTTGCGCTTGGCGATGTCGCTGGTAGAAACGGCCAATCATGCCGAGCACGCCTACTTCGATTCCGCCGTCATGCTGCTGTTCTTCCTGCTGGTCGGGCGCGCGCTCGATCACGCCATGCGCCGCAAGACGCGCGCGGTGGCCGGCAACCTGGCGGCCTTGAAGGCCGATACCGCGCACCGCTTTGCCGGCGACGAGCTGGTGAGCGTGCCGGTGGCGGCGGTGAAAGCCGGCGATCGCTTGCTGGTAAAGCCGGGCGAGCGTGTGCCGGCCGACGGCACGGTGCTAAACGGCGTTTCCGAAATCGATGAAAGCCTGATCACGGGTGAAACCGCGCGCCGCAAGGTCGCAGCCGGCGCAACGATTTATGCCGGCAGCATGAACTATGCCGGTGCGCTGACGCTGAAAGTGACCGCTGCGGGCGGCGCCGCGCTGATCGACGAAATCGAAAAGCTGCTGGACAAGGCGGCGAGCGCCAAGTCGCGCACCATGCGGCTCGCAGACCGTGCCTCCCGAATCTATGCGCCGGTCGTGCACCTGACCGCCGCGCTGACTTTGGCGGGCTGGCTGATCGCCGGCGCGAGCCTGCATGACGCTTTGGTGACGGCGATTGCCGTACTCATTATTACGTGCCCCTGCGCGCTGGCGCTGGCAATTCCGGCCGTGCAGGTCGTCGCTTCCGGCGCGCTGTTCCGGGCCAATGTCATCCTCAATGCCGGCGATGCCATCGAACGGCTGGCTGAGGCCGACACCGTTATTTTCGACAAGACCGGCACATTGACTCTGCCCGAGCCGCGCGTCGCCAATGCTGCGGCACTCGACCCTGACCTGCTGCAAAAGGCGGCGCGTCTGGCGCTATCGAGCCGCCATCCGCTCGCGGTTGCATTGTCGCGCGAAGTTCAAATGCGCACGCCATTCGAAGGCGCCGTTGAAGAGCCGGGGCAGGGCGTGCGCGTCCTGGTCGATGGCGTCGAGGCGCGTCTCGGGAGCGCCGAATTCTGTGGTCTATCCGCCTGCGCGGCGACGAGCGGGGAGCGCGCCGCCGCCACCTCGCACATCTGCTTTGCGCATCGCGGACGGACGCTTGTGATTGCGATCAGCCAGAAGCTGCGTCCGGATGCGGTGAAAGTCGTAAAGGCGCTGGCGCGGCGCGGCCTCGATTTACGCATTCTCTCGGGCGACCGCGACGATGCGGTTGAGCCAGTCGCGCGCGCACTCGGTATCGCCTTTTGGCAGGGACATCTCAAGCCGGCCGACAAGATCGCCTTCATCGAAACATTGAAGGCCAATGGCCGCCGTGTGCTTATGGTTGGCGATGGCCTCAACGACGCGCCATCGCTTGCCGCAGCGCACGTGTCGCTGTCGCCGATTTCCGCCGCCGATGTCACGCAGGCGCAGGCCGACGCGGTGTTTCTCGGCGAGCGGCTCAAGCCGGTGCTGGATGCTGTTGTGATTGCCCGCCGGGCGCGTGCGCTGATGACCGAGAATTTGTGGCTGGCTGCGATTTACAATGCCATCGCGGTGCCGGTCGCCATCGCCGGTGCAGTGACCCCGCTGATCGCCGCGCTCGCCATGTCCGGGTCGTCGCTGCTGGTGACGCTCAACGCGCTGCGGGCGCGCGAACGAAAAGAAAGAGGGCGGCCATGAACGTGCTGGTCTACCTGGTGCCGATGGCCCTGGGGCTGGGATTGCTCGGCCTGTTTGCTTTTCTGTGGGCGCTGCGCAGCGGTCAATACAGCGACGTCGACGGCGCCGCGCAGCGGGTGCTGTCGGACGATGATGTTGACCGGTCACACGGCAAACTGGCGCCATAGCTTGCGCGGCGCTCCTCCGGCCGCTCGTCCCCGCGGAAGCGGGGACCCAGTTCTTTAGCAACGAACTTTGGAATCCGATTTCTGGATGCCCGCTTTCGCGGGCATGAGCGGGGTGGGTTTAAGCGTTCACCCCGCCGCGACCACCGCGCAGGTCGTGACGATGTCTTCCACGCTGGCGCCGCGCGACAGATCGCTGATCGGCCTGGCGAAGCCTTGCAGGAACGGCCCGATCGCCTGCGCGCCGCCCAGCCATTGCGTGAGCTTGTAGGCGATATTGCCGGAATCAAGATCGGGAAAAACCAGGACGTTGGCCCGGCCGGCGACCGCGCTTTGCTCTTTCACTTTCTTCCTGCGCCACGCTCGGCACGAGCGCTGCATCGGCCTGAAACTCGCCGTCGATGGCAAGTCCCGGCTCGCGCTCGCGCACAAGGCCGAGCGCCTCGCGCACCTTGTCGACGCGCGCATGTTGCGCGCTGCCCTTGGTCGAGAATGACAGCATGGCCACGCGCGGGGTCTCGCCGAGCAAGGCCTGCGCGCTGCGCGCCGATGCGATCGCGATATCGGCCAGTTCGCTCGCGCTCGGATCGGCATTGACCGCGCAATCGGCGAAAACGAACGGCGTTGGGCCTCGCCCAAGAAAATTCGGCACGACCATCAGGAAATAGCTCGACGGCAGCGCGATGCCTTCCGCCAGCCCGACCGTCATCAAGCCCGCCTCGATCACGCGCCGTGTCGGATTGGCGCATCCCGCAACCATGGCGTCGGCGTCACCCTGGCGCACCATCATGCCGCCGAAATAAAGCGGCTTGGACACGAGACGGGTCGCCATTGCCGGTGTCATCGACTTCGCGTGAGCCTGCAAGCGCTGCGCCATAGTCTTGCAGGCGTGCGTCGCTGCGCGGATCGACGATCTCGATCCCGTCGAGCGAGACCTTCAGATCGGCTCGCGATCGTGCTGAGCGCTTCGGCGCCGCCGAGCAGGATCGGCCGTGCGAGTTACTGGTCGCGCAGGCGCGCCGCCGCCTCGACGATGCGCGCGTCGTCGCCTTCCGGCAAAACGATTTTGCGATTGCGCTGCCGTGCGATATCAAACAGACGATCAAGCAAATCCATGCTTCTCACCGCGTGAGAAAGACGCGAAAGCTTCGAGCGCGCAACAGAAGAGGCCATCAATGACCGAAACAGCCGAGGCGATCAAGATTCAACGTGGCCTCAAGGGCGTTTACTTCGATCGCTCGCCCTGCACCTTCATCGATGGCAAGGCCGGCGAACTGCGCTATCGCGGCTACTCGATCCACGATCTTGCCGAGCATTCGAGCTTCGAGGAAACCGCCTGGCTGCTGCTAAACGGCGAACTGCCGAACAAGCAACAGCTCGCGAGTTTCGATGCCGAACTCAAGGCGGCACGCAAACTGCCGGCGCCGGTGACTCGACATCATCCGCGCCATCAAATCTGCGCATCCGATGGACGTGCTGCGCACGGCTGTCGTCCGCGCTGTCCGCTTTCGATCCGGAAACGGCCGACAATTCGCGCGAGGCGACGTTGCGCAAGGCCGTGCGGCTGACGTCGCAGGTGCCGATGATCGTCGCTGCGCATTCGCGCATTCGCGCCGGCCAGGAGCCGATGGCGGCGGATCAAACGCTCGGCCACGCCGCCAATCTGCTCTGGATGCTTACCGGCCAAGAAGCCGAGCGCCGACGCCGCGCAACTGATCGATCGCGATCTCATTCTGCATGCCGAGCACGGCTCCAATGCCTCGTCCTTCGCCGCGCGCGTGGTGATCGGCACCGAGGCCAACCTGCATGCCGCAATCGTTGCAGCGATCGCGGCGCTGTCAGGTCCCGCGCATGGCGGCGCTGCCGAGGACGTGATGAAGATGGCGGAGGAAATCGGCGAGCCGTCGCGCGCCGCCGATTATGTGAAGGAAAAGCGCAAGGCCGGCATTGCGGTCACCGGCTTCGGCCACCGCGTCTACCGTGCCGAAGATCCGCGCGCGCGTCACATGCGCGCCGGCGTGGAACGCCTGTCGAAGGAAATGGGCGAGCCGAAGTGGTTCGAAATTCTGCAGGCGGTGGTGGCGGCGATGGCGCCTTATGCGCGTCACGGCGTGAACGTGAATGTCGATTTCTATTCCGGTGTCGTCTACCACCTGCTTGGCATCAAGCGCGATCTGTTCGTGCCGATCTTTGCCATCGGCCGCGTGCCCGGCTGGGTCGTGCAGGTGCTCGAGCAGCTCGAGAACAACATCCTGCTCCGTCCGCTTACTCTTTATAACGGGCCCGACGCGCGCGCCTATGTGGCGCTCGGGGGGCGGTAGGCAGGGTTTCGCAATCGAAAGCCGCTCTCCGTCATCCTGAGGCGGCCGCGGAGCGGCCCTCGAAGGATGGCGGGCATGAAGCCGCGGGCCGTCATCCTTCGAGGCTCGCGTGCTGCGCACGCTCGCACCTCAGGATGACGGTTCGACGCAGGAATCGAATTCCCACATCGCGGGACGTGACGCCCCGAAATCACCATTGCCGGGCAGCGCCCTTCTGTTATCGTATTGAGAACACCAGTCTCACATGGTGAGACTTCGTCGCGGCGGCACCTCCCCGTGCCCGACGATCAGCCGGCAGTCATAAGCCGGAACAACGTCACTGCCGGGCACGGCCGCGGGCGGGACGGACCAGCAAGCGGCCGATTGGCAGGGAGGATCAGTCCATGCGTTCGACGCGAAGCTTCGCAATGCTTGTGGCCGTGGCGCTTGGCGCCGCGCTGTTCGGCGGCAAGGCCGTTGCGGCCGGCTATCCGGAGCGGCCGATCGAATTGATCGTCCCGTGGGGTCCGGGCGGCGGCGCCGATCAGCTCGCCCGTCTCGTCAGCAAACTGATGGAGCCGATGCTCGGCCAGGGCATTCCGGTCGTCAACGTGCCCGGCGGCACCGGCGCCACCGGCATGGCGAAGCTCCTGTCCGCGCCAGCCGACGGCTACTCGATGGCGATCTACATTGCCGACAGTCACGCGCTGCTGGCCGGCAAGAGCCCGCGCTGGACGATGACCGAGATCACGCCGGTGGCGGTGATGATCAAGGGCCCGTCCTTCATCTTCGTGAAGGAGGACAGCCGAATTCAAAACCTGGGCCGATTTCGAGAAGGAGGCGAAAGCCAGCCCCGGCAAGCTGAAAGTTGCGACGCTCGGCTTCGGCAGCGTCGATGACTTTTCGCTCTCGGTGCTCGATCGCAGTGGCATCAAGATCGTGCAGGTGCCGTTCTCCAAGCCGAGCGAACGCTACGTGTCGATTCTCGGCGGTCACGCCGATGCGCTTTACGAACAGGCCGGCGACGTCGCGCAGTTCCTGAACGGCAAGCAGATGCGTCCGATCCTGTTGTTCGGCGAAAAGCGTCTGGCGGCGTTCAAGGATGTGCCTGCGTCATTCGAGCTCGGCTACAAGGTCGCGCTGCCGCAGTTTCGCGCGATCGTGGTGCGCGCCGGCACGCCGCCCGACGTCGTGAAGAAGCTGTCGGAGGCGCTGGCCAAGGTCTATGCCTTGCCCGAGTACAAGAAATTCCTCGAAGAGCAATACGCCGATCCCAACAGCTTCGAGGATGCCGCGAAGGCTCCGGCCTTCGTGAACGAGCAGCTTGAGGACATGAAGAAGACGATGGCGACGAACTAATGGCGACGAATTAGTCATGTGCGCTTTTCGTCGCTGCAAGCTCCTCTCATCCCGGCCCCCGCTTTGCGGGAACGAGCGGAGTAGGTCATGGACAACGCGTTGTTCCGCTCGATCGTGCCCTATGCGGTTGGTCTGGCTATTGCGGTTGCGCTCTATGTCTATGCGGGCACGTTCGTGTACTCATCGCGGCCCGGTCAACTCGGGCCTGACGTGTGGCCGCGCCTTGCCATTTTGCTGATGGGCGCCTCCTGCGTTTCGGAAATCGCCCGCCGGCTCATTGCCGGCAATCAGGACGCGACCGGCTTTCTGGAAGCATTCGACCGCGAGCCGGATATCGAGGAGGCCAGCAGCCGGTCTATCCGCGCATGCTGATCGGCGGCATCGTGCTGATGGCGCATCTACGCGGTGCTGGTGCCGGTGCTCGGGTTCATCCTCGGCACGTTCCTGTTTCTGGCCGCGTTCATGTATGTCGGCGGCTATCGCGCGCATAAGGCGCATCTGGGGCGCCAGCGCCGTGGTGACGATCTTCTGCGGCATTTTATTCCTGCGCATCGCCTACGTTTCGCTGCCGCGCGGCATCGAGCCGTTCGACCGCGCCACCGACGTGTTCTTCGCGATCCCGAGCCTGTGGTGACGGCATGATCGACATCATCACCCAGCTCGCCGGCGGTTTCGTCCACTGCCTGACGCCGCTCAACATGACGATGCTGTTTGTCGGCATCGTCATCGGCCTGCTGATCGGCGTGCTGCCGGGGCTGACGCTGGTGATGGGCGTCGCGCTCGCGTTGCCGTTCACCTACAAGATGGAAGTCACCGCCTCGATCGTGCTGCTGACCGCGATGTACGTCTCCGGCACCTATGGCGGTGCTTTCACCGCGATTCTGTTCCGGATTCCCGGCGAGCCGATCGACGTCCCCATGCTGTGGGATGGCTACACCATGGGGCGCAAGGGCAAGCCGGCAAAGGCGCTCGGCTGGACGCTGGTCGCGGCACTCGGCGGCGGCCTTCTGTCTGCGGTGGTCATGGTCGCGCTGACCGAACCGCTTGCGAAATTCGCGCTGCGCTTTTCCTCGCCGGAATATTTCGTGATCGTGATGTTCGGTCTGCTCAGCGTGGTGGCGATCGGCAAGGGCTCGCTCGCCAATGCCTTCATCAGCATGAGCGTCGGCATCCTGATCTCGACGGTCGGCACCGATCCGATCTACGGCGCCTATCGCTTCACGTTCGGCTCGCCGATCCTCGCCGACGGCATCGAATTTCTCGTGGTCATGGTCGGCGCCTATGGTGTCGGCGAAGTGCTCACCCGCCTGGAAACGGGCTTTGCCACCAAGCCGCTCGACAAGATCTCGAATGCCCGCACCGAATTGCCGACCCTGAAAGAGCTCAACGATATCAAGGGGATGTTTCTGCGCTCGTCGATCGTCGGCGACCTCATCGGCCTGCTGCCGGGCGCCGGCGCCACCATCGCGTCGTTCGTGAGCTACGGCATCGAGGCGCGCTTCGGCAAGCGCAGGAATCTGATGGGCACCGGCATCGCGGAAGGGATCGTGGCGCCGCAGGCGGCTGCCACCGCCTCGGTTGGCGGCGCCATGGTGCATTTGCTCGCGCTCGGCATTCCGGGCAGCGGCGCGACCGCGGTCATCCTCGGCGCGTTCATGCTGCACGGCATTCAACCCGGACCGCAGGTGCTCGTGAGTTCGGCGCCGCTGGTCTACACCGTGTTCGCTTCGCTGTTTCTCGGTCTGGCGCTGATGTGCGCCATCGGTTATTTCGCCATCCGCCCGCTGGTGAAGATCCTCGATTTTCCCGAAGCGGTCGTCTCGGCCTATGTGCTGATCCTCTGCTTCATCGGCGCCTTGTCGATCCGCAACAACATCACCGATCTGTGGCTGATCATCGGCTTCGGCGTCCTCGGCTACGGCTTCGAGCGCCTGAAGTTTCCGGTCGCGCCGCTGGTGCTTGGCGTGATCCTCGGTCCGATCGCCGAAGAAGCATTCATGAACACGATGATCAGTTTTTCCAACGACTGGACCGTGTTCTTCACGCGGCCGATCTCGGGAACGATCGTCGCATTGACCATCATCGTTCTGCTGCTGCCGTTCGTGCAGCGTCTGTCTCAGAAGCCGTCTGGTGACGGCTCAAACCGAGGTTAGGTGACCCATGCGTACCAATCTTGGACTTGATGAAGTACCGGCCGGAACGGCGCCCGCCGGTCCGCGACGCAACGTAACGGCGCTCAAGCCGAAATCGCCCGCTGCGAAAACCGGCGATGACCGCGAGCACAAGCTCGGCGCCACCGCGCGCTCCTTCGCCATCCTCGAGCACGTGGCGAGTTCGCGCACGCCGGTCGACGTGCTCGACATCATTGCGTCGGTGAAATTGCCGAAGGCGACGGCCTACCGGCTGGTCGACTGGTTTATCTCGCAGGGCTATCTCGCGCGCGAGCCGGGGCGGCGAAGGCTGATCGTCGGACCCAAGCTCACCAACCTCGCCTTCGGCGCGCTGTCATCCTCGATGCGCAACGACACGCCGCACGTCGTGCTTCAGCGACTGGTGCATACGCTCAACGAGACCTGCAACATCGGCACGCTTCTCAACGGCGAGGTGGTCTATCTCGACCGCGTCGAAGCGGAGCACTGGCCGCTGCGGCTGCACTACACCATCGGCTCGCGCGTGCCGCTGCATTGCAGCGCCATCGGCAAGCTGTATCCTGGCGCTGGCCGCTGCGCCGCGCCGCCGCCGTCTGTTGCGAATGTCTGGAGCTGCGGCGTTTTACCGGCAGCACCATTACCGACAGCGCCCGGCTCGACGCCGAACTGCGCCAGATCCGCAAGGAGCAGGTTTCATTCGACCGGCAGGAATATCTCGTCGGCGTCGTCTGCATGGCGGTGCCGGTGATCGGGCAAGAACGGCGAGATGCTCGCCGCCCTCGCCATCCAGGCGCCGGAAGCGCGCATGAATGTGCAAACCGCGCGCCGTCATCTGCCCGCGCTTCGCAATGCCGCCGGCGAGCTCGCCGAAATTTTTCAGGACACAGGCTTCGTAAAGCCGAGAGTTAAGTAAAGGATTTAGACCATGAAAATGACGACGGAAGAAGCCTTCGTGAAGGTCTTGCAGATGCACGGCATCGAGCATGCCTTCGGCATCATTGGCTCGGCATTCATGCCGATCTCCGATCTTTTCCCGAAGGCCGGCATCACATTCTGGGACGTCGCGCACGAAACCAATGGCGGCCTGATCTGCGATGGCTATACGCGCTCGACCGGAAAGATCGCGATGGCGATCGCGCAAAACGGTCCGGGCATCACGAATTTCGTCACCGCCATCAAGACGGCCTACTGGAATCACACGCCGATGCTGCTGGTGACGCCGCAGGCGGCGAACAAGACGATCGGGCAGGGCGGTTTCCAGGAAGTGGAACAGATGGCGCTGTTCCGCGACATGGTCTGCTACCAGGAAGAGGTGCGCGATCCCTCGCGCACGGCGGAAGTTCTCAATCGCGTCATCACCAAAGCCAAGCGCCTGTCGGCGCCGGCGCAGATCAACATCCCGCGCGATTACTGGACGCAGGTCATCGACATCAACCTGCCGGCGATCGTCGAATTCGAGCGTCCGGCCGGCGGCGCGCAGGCTGTCGCGGAAGCGGCGAAATTGCTGTCGGGCGCGAAATTTCCCGGTCATTCTGTCGGGCGCGGGCGTCGTCCTCGGCAACGCGATCTCCGAATGCGTCGCGCTCGCCGAAAAGCTCGATGCGCCGGTCTGCAACAACTACCAGCACAATGACAGCTTTCCCGGCAGTCATCGCCTTGCCGTTGGGCCGCTTGGTTACAATGGCTCGAAGGCCGCGATGGAGCTTGTCGCCAAGGCCGACGTGGTTCTGGCCCTTGGCACAAGGCTCAATCCGTTTTCGACGCTGCCGGGTTACGGCATCGACTATTGGCCAAAGACAGCCAAGATCATTCAGGTCGATATCAATGCCGACCGGATCGGACTGACCAAGCCCGTCACCGTCGGTATCTGCGGCGATGCCAGGCTCGTCGCCAAAAGCATTCTGGCGCAGCTTTCGCCGTCGGCCGGCGAGGCCGGCCGCGAGGAGCGCAAGGCGCTCATTCATACGACCAAGTCCAAGTGGCTCCAGACTCTTTCGAGCATGGATCATGAGGACGACGATCCGGGCACCACATGGAATGAGGACGCGCGCAAGCGCGACGCCGACCGCATGTCGCCGCGGCAGGCCTGGCGCGCGATCCAGGCCGGTCTGCCGAAGGACGCGATCATCTCCAGCGACATCGGAAACAACTGCGCCATCGGCAATGCCTATCCGACGTTTGAAAAAGGCCGGAAATATCTGGCGCCCGGACTGTTCGGGCCTTGCGGTTATGGCTTTCCCTCGATCATCGGCGCGAAAATCGGCAATCCGGATACGCCTTGCGTCGGCTTTGCCGGCGACGGCGCATTCGGAATTTCCATGAGCGAGATGAGTTCGATCGGCCGCGAAGAATGGCCGGGCATCACCATGATCGTCTTCCGCAACTACCAGTGGGGCGCCGAAAAGCGCAATTCGATCCTTTGGTACGACAACAATTTCGTCGGCACCGAGCTCGACCCGCATCTCAGCTATGCAAAGGTGGCCGAAGGCTGCGGCCTCAAAGGCGTTGTCGTCAAAACGCAGACCGAACTGACGGAGGCGCTGCGCGCACGCCTGCGAGGCGCAGAAGAAACGCATCACGACCTTCATCGAGGTGATCCTCAATCAGGAGCTGGGTGAGCCGTTCCGCCGTGACGCCATGAAGAAACCCGTGGTCGTGGCGGGCATCAAGCGCGAGGACATGCGCCCGCAGCAGGTCGCTTAGACATGTGCCGTTTTTTAGGATCGCTGCACATTCCGAGTGGGCATCGCAGGAGTGAATGAAGATGACTGTCGCAGTGAAACCCACAGCCGATCCGAAGGCGATGGCCGTGGTTGACGAGCTGGTGCGGCGCGGCCGCGCGGCGATGGCGGCCTTTGCCAACGCCGATCAGGCGCGCGTCGACGAGGCGGTCACCGCGCTGGCCTGGTCGCTCTATAATCCGGCGCACGCGAAGGAGCTGGCCGAACTGGCGGTGAAGGACACCCAGCTCGGCAACGTGCCCGACAAGATCATCAAGAAGCAGCGCAAGACCTTCGGCACCTTGCGCGATCTGCTGCGGGTGAAGTCCGTCGGTATCATCGAAGAAGACAAGAAGCTCGGCATCGTCAAATACGCCAAGCCGGTCGGCCTCGTATGCGCCATTACGCCTTCGACCAATCCGGGCGCGACGCCGGTCAACAAGGCGATGATGGCGATCAAGGGCCGCAACGCCGATCATCATTGCGTCTTCGCCCGCCGGCTGAAGACGACCGGCAAGACCGTCGACTACATGCGCGCGGAGCTCAAGAAAATCGGATTGCCCGAGGATCTGGTGCAAATCCTGCCGCCGCCGGCGTCGAAGGATATGACGCAGGCGTTGATGCAGGCCGCCGATCTGGTGGTCGCCACCGGCTCGCAGGACAACGTGCGGCGCGCCTACAGCAGCGGCACACCGGCCATCGGCGTCGGCACCGGCAACGTGCCGGTGATCATCGATGAGACCGCCGATCTCGACGATGCCGCGCGGAAAATCTGCGCCTCGAAGATTTTCGACAATGCAACGTCCTGCTCATCGGAAAATTCGGTGATCCTGGTCGACGCGATCTACGACAAGGCGATCGCCGCGCTCGAGCGTGCGGGCGGCTACATGGCCTCCGGCGCCGAGAAGGCGAAAATTCAGGCCGCGCTCTGGCCGGACGGAAAATTGAGCCGCACGCTGATCGCGCGCGATGCCGACGTGCTGGCGCGCGGCTGCGGCCTGCCGGCGGCGGCGGAATCCAAGAAGTTCTTCATGGTGGAAGAAACCGGCGTTGGCCGCGGCTTTCCGTTCTCCAGCGAGAAGCTGTCGCTGGTGCTCGCCGTCTATCGCGCCAAGGATTTCGACGCCGCCGCAATCGCGCGCGCCGGAGATTCTCGATCATCAGGGCCGCGGCCATTCGGTCGGGCTGCACACCAAGGATATGGCCCGCGGGCGCAAGCTCGCCGAGACACCGATGTCGTGCGCGTGCTGATCAATCAGGCGCACACGTTCGGCGAACGGTGGCGGCTTCGACAACGGGCTCAACTTCACGCTCAGCATGGGTTGCGGCACCTGGGGCGGCAACAGCATCACGGAAAACCTGAACTACAAGCACTTTCTCAACATCACCCACCTCGTCACCACCATTCCGGAAGACAAGCCGAGCGAGGAAGCCTTGTTCGGTGCGTATTGGAAGAAGTACGGGAAGTGACAGTGGGAGAGGGAGCCCGCCTGCGTTCGCTGCGATTCAAGCAGAAAGCCGCTCCATGAACTTCGAGGAACACGCGGCGAAATCGTTGATCCTGGCTCCCGCCGGAATTCCGGTGCCGCGCGGCATTGCTCTGCATCACCGCCGCCGAAGCCGCGATGGCGGCCGCCAATATCGGCCCCTGTGTCATCAAGGCGCAGGTGCCGGCCGGAAAGCGCGGCAAGGCCGGCGGCATCAAGCTCGCCGGCACGCCTGAGGAAGCCCGCGATGCCGCCGACAAAATCCTCGGCATGCGCATCGGCGACTACACGGTCGAGCGCCTGCTGGTCGAAGAGCAGGCCGATATCGCGCGCGAATTCTACGCCGCCGTTTTGCATGACATCACCGCGCGCAAGCCGCTGATCCTGTTCTCCACCGAAGGCGGGATGGACATCGAGGACATCGCCGCGGCAAAACCGGCGGCAATACGCCGCCTGCTGGTCGACATCGACAGCAAGCCTTCAGCGGCCGACATCGCCGGCATGCTCAAAGGCCTCAATCTCGATGGGGCGGAAGCGCAGATCGCGCGCATTCTCGATCAGCTTTACGGGGCCTATCGCGCGCACGACGCCGAGCTGCTGGAGATCAATCCGCTGGCGCTGCTCGGCGATGGCCGCGTGGTCGCGCTCGACTGCAAATTCGTGCTCGACGATGCGGCGATCTACCGCCAGGCCGGAGATCGCCAAAGGCGGTGCGGCCGGCGCGATGACCGCGCTGGAAAAACGCGGCACCGAGGCCGGCCTCAAGCTGATCCAGCTCGACGGCAATGTCGGCGTGCTGGCGAACGGCGCCGGGCTGACCATGACCACCATGGACGTGATCCGCCACTACGGTGGCCGGCCGGCGAATTTCCTCGAGATCGGCGGCGAGGCCTACACCAAGTCCGAAATCGCGCTCGATCTCGTTCTCTCCAATCCCGGCGTGAAAAGTCTCGTGATCAATTTCTGCGGCGCCTTTGCGCGCACCGATGTGATGGCCGAAGGCGTGGTCAAGGCCTGGCACAAGCTCAAGCCGCGCGTGCCGGTGTTTTTTTCCATCCACGGCACCGGCGAAGTCGAAGCCGTCAGGCTGGTGCGCAACGAACTCGGCATCGAGCCGTACGACGTCATGGAAGACGCGATCCAGGCGGCGGTGAAGGCAGCACAATGATCGTCCGCAAAAAAGATCGCGTCATCGTGCTCGGCATCACCGGCAAGCAGGGCACGTTCTGGACCGAGAAGATGCTCGGCTACGGCACCAACGTGGTGGCCGGCGTCAATCCGAAGCGCGCCGGCGAAACCCATGTCGGCGTGCCGATTTTCGCAACGACCGCAGAGGCGGTCGGCAAGGTCGGCGGCGACGTTGCCGTCATGTTCATCCCGCCGCCGATGGCGAAGGACGCGGCGGTGTCGGCGGCGCAGGCCGGCATGAAATTGCTGGTGGTGCTGACCGAGCACATCCCGGCGCAGGACGTGATGGCGATGCACGCCGCCGCCGCCAAGTACGGCACCCGCATCGTCGGGCCCAATACCGCGGGCCTCGTCACGCCTGGCGAATGCTTCGTTGGCATCATGCCGGCTTTCGTGCCGAGCGTGTTCAAGCCGGGCCGCGTCGGCGTGATCTCGCGCAGCGGCAGCCTCGGCACGCTGGTCTGCCTCAACCTGACGCGCGCCGGTCTTGGCCAGTCTGCCTTCATCGGCATTGGCGGCGATCCGATGCTCGGCACCACCACGCGCGATGCGCTCGAAGCGCTCGACAAGGATGCCGGCACCGATGCCGTCGTCATCGTCGGCGAAATCGGCGGCGCGATGGAGGAAGATGCGCGGCGGACTACGCCAAGAAACATGCGCAAGCCGATGGTCGCCTTCATCGCCGGCGCGGCTGCGCCGCCGGGCAAGAAAATGGGTCATGCCGGCGCCATCGTGACCGGCAATGCCGGCAGCTACGACTCCAAAGCGCAAGGCGCTGGAAGGCAGCGGGCGTCGTCGTCGTCGATACGCCCTCGCAAATCGCCGCGGCCGTTGCCGCGGGTCTCAAGGCCGTCCACCCCGGCACCAAAACCGCCGCAAGCCAATAGGGAAAGCCCGCGTGACGCAGAAAATATGCAGGCTCTTCGGCCCTCCGTCGCCACGGCGGCCGCGCTCGCGCCCGGCGTCGCGCTGTCGGCCATCGTCGCGGTCATCGGCTATGTCGCGGCGCCCTACGTGGCGCGCGTGGTGCCGATCCCGAACATGGTGATCGCGCTGGTCGTCGGCATCGCGCTCAATCCGCTGGCGGCAAGGCCGGCCGTGCAGCCCGGAATGAATTTCTGCGTGAAGACCCTGCTGCGCTGGGCGGTGGCGCTGCTCGGCCTGCGTGTCGGGCTTGGTGACATTGCGGCGCTCGGTGCCGAAACCGCGATTCTGATCGTCATCGCCATGGCGGCGACCGCGGCTTCCGGTTTCATCTTCGCGCGCTGGAGCGCGCCAGGCGCCTGGCTTCGGCGCGCTGGTCGGCGTCGGCACGGCGGTGTGCGGCGCCTCCGCGACGCTCGCGGCCTCGACCGTTGTCCCCGAATACAAAGGCAAGAAGGCCGACATCGCCTTCGTGGTCGTCGCGGTGAACGCGCTGGCGACGCTGGCGATGCTGGTCTATCCGCCGCTGTGCATTTTTCTCGGCTTCGATGCGCAAGCCACCGGCGTGATGCTGGGCGGCACGATCCACGATGTCGCGCAGGTCGTCGGCGCCGGCTACGCGGTGTCGGACGCGGTCGGCAACACCGCGGTGATCGTCAAGCTGTTCCGCGTGTTCCTGCTGCTGCCGGTCGTTGTCAGCGTCGGCTGGTATTTCACGCGGCAAGGCATGCGCCACGGCGAGGCGAGCGTGCCGGTGCCGGTCTTTGCCATCGTGTTCCTGTTGCTGTGCCTGGTGAACAGCGCAGTCCCGCTGTTGCCGTCGGTGCTGCCCGTCTATGCGCCGGTGAAAAGCGTGCTGGTGGAAGTCTCGACCTGGGGCCTGCTGCTCGCGATCGGCGCGCTCGGTCTCGGCACGTCGGTAAAAACCATCATCGGGCTCGGCTGGCGGCACGTCACCACGGTGCTCGGCGCGACTGCGGTGATCTTCGTGCTGGTGACGGGCGGGCTGTTGCTGATGCGGGTGGTGTAAAGCAGTGCACACGTCAGGGTGGGCTAAGCGCAGCGAGCCCACCGGCGGCTTTTCAATTTATTTCGGTGGGCTCGGCGCTGTCGCGCCTTAGCTCACCCTACAGACTTTCTGTAGCAGCACCGTTCGGCCTCATCACTCCAGCGTCACCGTCTCGAAATCCGCCGGCAGGACGATCTCCAGCAATTCGCAATCGTCGGAATAGCCGCGCACGGTGTGCTTGATTCCGGGCGGCTGGATCCAGCACGAGCCGGCGTGGAACGTGTGCACGCCTTCGCCTTCGAATTCGCTGCTGAACCAGCCCTTGAGCACGTAGACCATCTGGAACTCGACATCATGATAGTGCGGGATCGCCACTTCCTCGTCGGTGAACGGCTTGGTCATGCGGATGACGTGCGCCTGCACCATGCCGCCGGTCGCTGGCGCGATGCCGAGATCGCGATAGGCGGAATAGGGGCGCAGGCCCTGGTCGAAATCTTCCTCGCGGTGATGGCTGAAGGTGAAGCGTTGCGGTTCGCGTATCTTCGCCCGCGCTTTGGCGGTCGACTTGGCTTTCACCGCGCGCCGCGCGCTTGTCTTGCGCTTGCGCCGGTTTGTGCCGCGCCTGGACTTTCTTGCGTGGCTTTTTTCGTAACTTGGCCATTGATGCCTCCTGCTTTGCTCGCGCATGATCTTGAGTCCGAAAACCGGGCTCGAGCCGGGGACAAGCGTATCGGGTTCATGCGCTATTTTTATGAATTGGATCACGGCGGGGCAGGTCATGGAAGAGGCGGAAAAGCCCGCAATTCGCATTTTCGTCGATGCCGATGCCTGTCCGGTAAAGCCCGAGATCTACCGGGTGGCGGAGCGCTACGGCCTCAAGGTCTTTGTGGTGGCCAATGCTTTCATGGCCGTGCCGCGCAGCGACATGATCGAGCGGGTGATCGTGGCCGAGGGCCCCGATATTGCCGACGACTGGATCGCCGATCGCGCCACTGAAAACGACATCGTCGTCACCGCCGATATTCCGCTGGCCGGCCGTTGCGTGAAGAAGGGCGCCAGTGTGATCGGCCCCACCGGCAAGCCGTTCACCGAAGATTCGATCGGCATGGCGCTGGCGACGCGCGATCTGTTGACGGATTTGCGCTCGGCCGGCGCGACCACGCGCGGGCCGCCGCCCTTGAGCCGCCAGGATGTTTCGCGGTTTCTGTCGGCGCTCGATCTGGCGGTGACGCGATTGAAAAGGAAGCTGCAAATGTAGGATGGGCTAAGCGCAGCGAGCCCAGCGGCGGCTTTTCAATTATTTCCGGTGCGCGCGCATGCACGACGGCAATTACTCCGCAGCCTCGGCCACGCCGCCGTGGGCTTTCGACCAGCCGGCCGGATCGCCGATGAATTTCTCCACCTCGGCCAGCATCTTCGGCTCGAAATCGCCGCTCGTCTTGGCGACCGCCAGCACGTCCTTCCAGGTGGTGAGCGCGTGCAGCGTGACGCCGAGATCGCCCATGATTTTCTTGCTCTGCGGATAGATGTCGTAAAAGAAAATCACGAAGCAATGTTCGCAGATGCCGCCGGCCTCGCGCAGCGCGTTGATGAAATTCGCCTTGCTCTTGCCGTCGGTGGCGAGGTCTTCCACCAGCAGCACGCGCTGGCCGGGAATCAGCAGGCCCTCGATCTGCGCGCCGCGGCCGAAGCCCTTCGGTTTCTTGCGCACATATTGCATCGGCAGATGCATGCGGTCGGCCACCCAGGCCGCGAAAGGGATGCCGGCGGTTTCGCCACCGGCCACCGCGTTGATCTTGTCGCGGCCGATGTCGCGCTCGATGGTGTGAACCGCGAAATCCATCAGCGTCGAGCGCACATCCGGAAACGACATCAGCCAGCGCGAGTCGTTGTAGACCGGGCTCGCCCAGCCGGAGGTGAAGATAAAGGGTTTGTCTTCCATGAAGCGGACGGCGCCGACGTCGAGATACATCCGCGCGGTCAGCTCGGCGATGGTCTTCTTGTCGAGGAATTGGCTGCGGCCATTGTGCGCTAAGGGCTCTCAGTCGTCATGCCCGGCGTGGATGCCAGGGCATCCGCGCTGCGTTATCCGATGGTGAGCAAGACGTGGATGGCCGGCGTCAAGCCCGGCCATGACGAGAGAGTGGATTACGGCGCCGGCTCGGCACGGCCTTCATGTACCAATCCGCGATCTGCGAGCCGGTCCAGAACAGCACGTCGCGCTTCTTGCGGATCTTCTCGTAGATCTTGCGGAAATATTTCGCCCGGTGCGGCGCGCCCATGATGTAGGGGTGCACCGAAATCGCCATCACCCGCGCCGAGCCCTTGGCGTCTTTATAGATCTGCTCGAACTGGTCCATGGCGCGTTCGTAGAATTCCGAAGCCTTGTGATGCTGGATCAGCATCATGGCAACGTCGTTGCATTCCTGCGTATAGGGAATGTTGAGGATCGGCTTGCCGCGCGTCTTCATCCACACCGGCTGGTCGTCGAGCACCCAGTCGGCGACATAGTCGTAGCCTTCCTCGGCGAGAATATCCGGCGTCTCCCAGGTTTCGGTGAGGCCGGGCCCGAGCCAGCCGCGCGGGCGTTTTCCCGGTGCGCGTTCTCCAGCACCTCGGCGCTCTTGCGGATGTCGGCGCGCTCGTTCTCCACCTTCTGCATGTTGCGCTGGGTGTAGCCGTGGCCGATGAATTCCCATTTGCGATCGACGCAGGCCTTCACGATGTCGGGATAGGCATTCACCGCGACGCCGTTGATGTTCATCACGCCGGGAATCTTGAAATCGTCATAGACCTGCAACAGCCGCCAGAAGCCGACGCGGTTGCCGTATTCGTGCCAGCACCAGTTCGGGATGTCGGGCATCGGCGAGCCGCCGGCCGGCGGCGTGAGCACCGTGCGCGGCATGGTCTGCGTCGGGTCCCATTCCTCGACATTGGTGACGGTCCACACCACCATGCGCGCGCCCTTCGGCAGCTTCAGCGGCTTGCGCGTGGGGATGGCGGAATAGTCGAGGCGGTCGTTCGGCAGCATGCCGACGGATGGCTTGGGGAAATTCATGACGTAAGGCGTTCCTCGGATGTTTCGTATTGGTTGGCAGTTTTGCAGCTACCCCGGATATTGTACAGGCCATGAAGCTTGTCCGTTACCGCTCCGCAACCGGCGAAAAGCCCGGCCTGATTCTGGACGGCGAGGTGTTCGATCTGTCGGCCAGCTTTGCCGCGCTCAATCATCGCGCGCCGACGCTTGACGACATCGCCGCGATCGCTGCGGTGCCGGCGAAGGCATTGCGCGCCATGGGCAAGGGGCTGGCGCTCGGTCCGCCCTTTGCGCGGCATCGGCAAGATCATCGGCGTCGGCCTGAACTATCGCGACCACGCCGAGGAAACCGGCCTGCCTTTGCCGAAGGAGCCGACGCTTTTTCTAAAAGCCACCAGCGCGCTGTGCGGGCCGACCGACGATCTCGTCATGCCGCGCGAGGCAAAAAGCGTTGATTGGGAGGTCGAGCTTGGCGTCGTCATCGGCAAGCCGGGCGTCTACATCGCCGAGCGTGACGCGCTCGATCATGTGCTGGGCTATTGCATCGGCATTGATTTTTCCGAGCGCGATTTTCAGTTCAATCGCGGCGGGCAGGGCTTCAAGGGCAAAAGCGCCGATACTTTCGCGCCGCTCGGGCCCGTTTCTCGCGACGCGCGACGAGATCGCCGATCCGCAGGATCTGCCGCTGCGCCTGAGCGTCAACGGCAAGCTCATGCAAAGCGGCTCGACGCGCGACATGATTTTTCCCGTGGTGGAGCTGGTGTCCTACATCAGCCGCTTCATGAGCCTGCAGCCGGGCGATGTCATCCTCACCGGCACGCCGGCGGGCGTGGCCTTGGGCCAGAAGCCGCCGGTTTATCTCAAGGCCGGCGATGTGGTGAGCGCCTCCATCGACGGGCTGGGCGAGCAAAAGCATAAGGTCGTGACGGCGTAGGGTGATTTCTTCGTAGTTGGGCCACGTCCGTCCATCAACTTCCCTTCTCGTCGTAAATCTCCGGGAAGAAATAATCCTTCCACGACGCGGCCTTCGTCTTGAGCGTGCCGACCTCGGCCATGAAGTCGGCATATTTCATGGTGTTTTCGGGCGTCAGCGTCCAGCGCACCTGCGGCCCGGCGACCAGTCTGGCGACCATGTCGAGCGGCAGTTTCGATTTCGAATCCTCGATCCACAACGCGGCCGCCGCCTTCTTTTCCTTGTTGACGATATCGGTCGCCTCCTTGAGCGCGGCCAGCAGCGCCTTGTAGAGCGCCGGATTGCCGTCGCGGAATTTCGCCGGCGCCCACACGGCTGTGAAGGTGTGCGAGCCATCCATGACGTCGAATGAATTGAGCACGGTGTGCACCGCCGGATCCTCGAGCTGCTGATACTGGAACGGCGGCACGCTGAATGCTGCGGAAATCTGCGCGCCGCCCTTGAGCAGCGCGACGGTGGCATCCGGCGGCGTCATCGACACGGTGAGCGGGTCGAGCGTGTTGAAGCCCTGGATGCCATAGGCCTTGGCCGCCGCCATTTGCAGCGTGATCGCCTGCACCGAGGAGCGCACGGCCGGCACCGCGATGCGGTCGCTATCCTTGAAATCCCTGATGGTCTTGATGGCGGGATCGCGGCTGTTCAACAGAACCGGCTGCGAACTCAACGCGGAAATGCCGCGCACTTCCTGCGGCGTGCCTTTGGTGCGCGCCCACAGCACCAGCAGGCCCGGCACGCCGCCGGAGCCGACATCGATATTGCCGGAAATCAGCGCTTCGTTGACCGCCGTCGGCCCGTTGAAGGTGAACCACGACACCTTCACGTCGTTCAAGCCGAGCGCCCTGGCGTGTTTTTCGATGAGCTGCTGATGCTCCATCACGTTGAGCTGCAAATAGCCCATGGAAAATTGCCGGGCGAGGCGGATCTCCACCGCTGACGCGGCCGGCGCCCCGGCAAGCGCGAACGCGCTCGCAACGAGGCATAAGAGTGCCTTGATACGCATGTGGTTCCTCCCGGGTCGGCCGATGTTGTTGTTATGCGTCGATCCAAAACCAAACGCTAGGCGGCAGCCCCGATCTTGGCAATGCTGCGGTACCAGTCGAGCATCTGCTCGCCGTTCCAGTGCAGCACGCCTTCGTGCTTGTTCACGTAATCGTAGATCTGCTCGAGATATTTGATCCGGTGCGGCTGCCCGCTGATGTAGGGGTGGATGGCGAGTGCGCAGAACTTCGCGCGCTTGGCGCTCTCGGCATAAAGCCGGTCGAATTGGTCGATGGTGCGCTTGAGCAGATAGTCGCTCTCGTGATGCTGGATCAGCATCATCGGAATGTCGTTGAGCTCGATCGTGTAGGGCAGGGTCACAAGCGGGCCCTTGGCCGTGCGGATCACCGTCGGCTCATCGTCGTAAACCCAGTCGCCGATATATTTCACGCCTGCGGCGGCGAGCAGTTCCGGCGTGTCGAGCGTTTGCGTGAGGCCCGGCCCGAGCCAGCCCACCGGCTTCTTTCCGGTGAACTTGCTCATGACGTCCATGGTCCGCTTGATCATGCCGGCCTGGTCGGCCTCCTTGTGGATAGGGCCTTGCTCATATGCGTGGCCCATGAACTCCCAGCCGTCGTCGCGCGCTTGCCCGGCGACGCGCGGATAGTCCTCGCAGATGCGCGCATTGGCGGCGAGTGTCGGCTTGATGCCGAGTTGCTTGAACAATTCGAAAAAGCGCCAGCAGCCGACCCGCATGCCGTATTCGTGGAAGCTCCAATGCACGACATCCGGCATCAGCTGGACCCCCGTTGGCGCCGGCAGCAATTGCCGCGCCATCGGCTTGCCGATGTCCCAGACCTCGTAATTGACGATGGTCCAGAACACGATGCGGGCATTGCCCGGCAGCTTGAGCGGCGGGCGATCCACGATCGCGGAATAGTCGGAGCGGTCCTTGGGGATCATCGGATCGGGCATGGGTCGTTCCTAGTTCCTGCGTCGTTCGTGCCGGCGGGTAGAATGTCATGCCGTCGCGGCCACGTGCAACCCGAGTAGTCGCGGGCGCTGACGTTGTCGCCCTGGATCCCCGCGTTCGCGGGGATGAGCGGAGAATTGGGCACGGCATTGCCCCACACCCGCTCATTCCCGCGCAAGCGGGAATCCAGAGCCACACGAATTTTCGTATCTCACCCCGTCGCTGCCACGCGCAGCCCGACCAGCCGTTCGAGTGTGGCCGTATCCTTCTGCAACTGCGCCGAGGGCGCGCGATGCGCGACCGCGCCGCGCTCGAGCACGATCGCCTCGGCGGCCAGTTCCAGCGCGATGTCGGTGTGCTGCTCGACCAGAACAATCGCGATGCTGCGGTCCGAGAGCATCAGCTTCACGGCCGCACTCAGTTCGTCGACGATCACCGGCGCCAGCCCCTCGAACGGCTCGTCCAGCAGCATCAGCGCCGGGTTGGTCATCAGCGCCCGCGCGACCGCCAGCATCTGCTGTTCGCCGCCGGACAGCTGATTGCCCATGTTGCGCCGGCGCTCGGCAAGCCGCGGAAAAAGCCTGAACACTGCAGCGAGATCCCAGGCGCCGGGTCGCGCGGCAACCGTGAGATTTTCGTCGACCGACAGCGATGGAAAAACCTCGCGCTCCTGCGCCACCCAGCCGATGCCGTTCGTGGCGCGGCGATGCGGCGCTACGCGGGAAATCTCCTGCCCGCGCCAGCTCACGCGGCCGGCGCGCAATTGCGTGTAGCCCATGATGGTGAGCAGCAGCGTCGATTTGCCGACGCCGTTGCGGCCGAGCACCGCGAGACTGCCGTGCTCCGGCACCTCCAGCGAGATGCCATGCAGCACCACCGCATCGCCGTAGCCGGCGGTCACGTTCTCCAGTCTGAGAAGCGGGTCAGTCATGCTTGCGCTTGCCCAGATAAACCTCGCGCACGCCCGGATCGGCGGCGATCTCGGCCGGCGAGCCTTCGGTGAAGATCGCACCGCCCACCAGCACAATGATGTGGCTGGCGAAGCGGAACACCACGTGCATGTCGTGCTCGATGAACAGCAGCGTGAGATCGCCGGAAAGGCCCGCCACCGCTTCGAAGACCTCGCCGCTTTCCTCCTGCGGCACGCCGGCCGCCGGCTCGTCGAGCAGCAGCACCTTCGGCTTGGTTGCGAGCGCGAGCGCGATCTCTAAAAGCCGTTGACGCCCGTAGGGCAGTTCGCGCGTGACCTGATAGCAGCTGTCGCCCAGTTTTAATTTGCGCAAAATATCGTAAGCCTCGTCGATCGTCTCGCTGTAGGCGCCGACGCTGCGCCAGAACTGGCCGGCGAGGCCGCGCCGTTCGGCCACCACCAGCGTGACCGCTTCGAGCGCGTTGAGCCCGGCAAACAGCGTGTTGATCTGGAAGGTGCGCGCGAGCCCGCGCCGCACCCGCTCCTGCGGTCCGAGCGTGGTGATGTCGTCACCGCCAAGCAGGATTTGCCCGGCATTGGGCGCCAGCATGCCGGTCATCAGATTGATGAGCGTGGTCTTGCCGGCGCCGTTTGGCCCGATCAGCGCGTAACGCGCACCGACCGGCAGATCGATCGCGATATCGCGCGCAACCGTCAGCGAACCGAACGCTTTCGATAGCCCGCGGGTGGCCAAAGCGATCGCGCGGTTAGCGATCGCGTCTGTTGTCGGATGGGCGCAGCGCTCATGTCCGTTTCCACCGCGCGTAAATGTGCGACAGGCCGCCGAGGATGCCGTTGGGGAGCAACATGACCACCGTCACCAGCAGCACGCCGATCCAGAAATACCAGAACTGCGGCGCGATGCCGGAGAACTGGTCGCGCGCCACCATGAAAATAATCGCACCAATGAGTCCGCCGTAGAGCCGGCCGGCGCCGCCCAGCACCAGCATAACCAGCACGTCGGCGGAGCGCTGGAAGCTGATCGATTCGAGCGAGACGTTTTCCGTGGTCTGCGCCAGCACCGCGCCGGCAAGCCCGGCGATCGCCGCGGCAATGGTGTAGGCCTTGCGGATATGCGCGCGGCTGTCGGCGCCGATGGCCGGCATGCGCACCCAGTTCTCGCGGATGCCGCGCAACGCCAGCCCGAAGGGGGAATTGATCAGCCGCCGCGCGCCCAGGAAAACGATGAACAGCACGGCCAGCGAATATGCGTAAGCGGTGTAGCCATAGAGGTCGAATTTGAAGATGCCGAGCACCGGCCAGATCGACATGCCTTGCAGCCCATCGCTGCCGCCGGTGAGCCAATGCGCGCGGTTTGCCGCCTCAAAGGCGAGCAGGCCGAGGCCGAGCGTGATCATGATCAGCGTGAAATGGCGGAAGCGCGAGATGATGAAGCTCACGGCATAGCCAACGAGCCCGGCGGCTGCTGCTGCGACGATGAGCCCGGTGAGCGGCTCGCCCCAGCCGAATTTGGAGAGCAAGCCCGCCGTGTAGGCGCCGATGCCGAAAAAGGCGGCGTGGCCGAGCGAAACGATGCCGGCATAGCCGAGGATGATATCGAGCGAGAGCGCAAACAGCGCGGTGATGGCGATCTGGCTCGCCAGCGACAGATAGTCCGGAAACAAAAAGAAGGGCAGCAGCGTCGCCAGCCAGAACACGATCTCCAGCGCGTGCCAGCGGTTCTGCGCTTGCAGGTAAGCCTGCGGGGTGAGCGCTGCGGTGTTTGTGGTCATCGCGCGGCCACGCCCCGCTCATTCCCGCGCAAGCGGGAATCCGTAGGGCGGGTTAGCCGAAGGCGTAACCCGCCGCTCTGACCCAATCGGCGGATTACGCTTGCGCTAATCCGCCCTACGCAGGTTGAAGCATCTCTGCCCCCGCGTTCGCGGGGATGAGCGGAGAAATGGGCACGGCATTGCCCCACACACCGCTCATTCCCGCGCAAGCGGGAATCCAGAGCCGTAATTTCGGACCTGGCAATTTGTTGCGCTGGATCCCCGCGTTCGCGGGGATGAGCGGAAATTGGCCGGGCGCGGACCATCTCCTACCGCCTCCCGAACAGGCCGGCGGGGCGCCACATCAGCACCACCACCATCACCAGATAGATCAGGAAGGCGCCGAGCTCGGGCGCGTAATATTTGCCCGCGACATCGCTGACGCCAATGAGGATCGCTGCGGCCAACGAGCCGGCGACCGAGCCGAGGCCGCCGACCGAAACGATGATCAGCACATAGACCAGGTAGGTGAAGGCGAAATTCGGATCGAGGCCGACGATCTCGATCGCCAGCGCGCCGCCGAGCCCGGCAAGCCCGGAGCCAAGCGCGAAGGTCGAGGCGAAGGTACGGTCGACGTCGATGCCGAGCCCGCGCGCCATCCGTTGATTGTCGACTGCGGCCCGCACCTGCGCGCCGAAGCGCGTGTATTCGAGCCCGCCGACAAGAAGCACCGTGACGGCCAGGGCGATGCCGATCAGGAAGAGCCGGTACTTGCCAAGACCAAGGCCCAAGACCTCGACGGCGCCGCGCAACAAAGCAGGCGTTTCGACCGGCTGCTGGGTCGTGCCGAAAATGTAAGCCGCGACCGCGACGGAAATAAACGCAAGGCCGATGGTGAGCAGAACCTGATCGAGATCGCTCGCACGGTAGAGCCGCCGGTAGAGCGTGCGCTCGAGCGCGACGCTGACCACCGCCGCGGCCAGGAACGCCACCGGCAATGTTGCCATGAACGGCCAGTTGAACTCGTTCACCAGCGTGATGGTGACGTAGCCGCCCAGCATGGCGAAGGCGCAATGCGCGAGGTTGACGAAATTCATCAGACCGAGCGTCACCGACAGCCCGACCGACAGCACGAACAACAACATGCCGTAGGCGATGCCGTCGAACAGGACACCGAAGACCGGGGAAAGCATGGTGGCGCCGGTTACCTTGAGTTCTCTATCCGCTCATCCCCGCGAATGCGGGGATCCAGTATCCGAATCAAATATAGCCCGACCGATCATAACGCTGGATTCCCGCTTCCGCGGGAATGAGCGGAGTGAATGTGTCTGAATACGACGGATGGGGCGACCTTGCGATCGCCCCATCCGGAAGTTCGTAAGACCTGAGGGCGGCAGGTTATTTGTGCGTGGGGTCTTTCACGTTCGGCACGGTATCGAATTCGACATTGACGATGTTGTTGCCGGCCTTCTCCACCCTGCGGATATAGACGTTCTGCACGATGTCGCGGGTTGCCGGATCGATGGAGATCGGCCCGCGCGGACTTTCCCACTTCATGCCCTTGGCTGCGGCGACCAACGCGTCGCCGTCGGTCTTGCCGCCGGTCTTCTTGAGCGCCTCGTAGATGAGATGCATGCCGTCATAGCCGCCGACCGCGAAGAAGTCGGGATTGCGCTTGAATTCGGCGTTGAAGGCTTTCACGAAGTCGGCGTTCATCTTGGACTTGTGATTGTAGTCGTAGTGCCAGGCGCTGAGGCGGCCGAGCGCGAGGTCGCCCAGGCTCTTGACCGCGGTTTCGTCCACCGCCTCGCCCGTGCTCATGATCTTGATCTTTTTCGGGTCCATGCCGCGCTCGGCGAAGGCCTTGCCCAGCGCCGCCGGCTGTGCGCCGCCGGGCACGAATATGAAGATCGATTCCGGATTGAGGTCTTTCACGCGCTGCACGAAGGCCGAGAAATCCGGATTGGCGATCGGCATGCGCACCGAACCGACGATCTCGCCGCCGCCTGCCTTGAACGCCTTCTGGAAGGCCGTTTCGGCATCGATGCCGGGACCGAAGTCGGTCACCATGGTGTAGGCCTTCTTGACCTTGCCCTTGGTGGCGGCCCAGGTGCCGAGCGTCTCGCCGATTTGCGGCAGCGTGACCGACACGCGCACGATGTACGGCGACTTCTCGGTGATAATCGAGGTCGCCGCATTCATGTCGACCATGAATTTCTTGGCTTCGGCCGAAATGCCCGCGGCGCCGAGCGCCTCCGGCGTGAGCGTGAAGCCGGCGAGGATATCGGCCTTGTCGCGCACGATCAGTTCCTGCGCCAGCCGCTTGGCGACGTCCGGGTTCGGGCCGCCGGTATCCTTGCGGATGATCTCGATCTTCTTGCCGGCGACGGTGTCGCCGTGCTGCTTCATGTAAAGCTTGATGCCGTTGTCGATCTGCGCCGCGGTGTCGGCGAACTGGCCGGAATATGCGCTGATGACGCCGATCTTGATGGTGTCCTGGGCATTGGCGCCCGCCGGCAGCATGACTGCCGCGAACAAGGCGGCGCCGGCAAATAGCGAGCGTTTCATCGTGGTCCTCCCCTGAAAATCGATGCTTCTATTTTGTTGTTAGAATGCCTGACCTTTCAGGCAAAGAAAAGCGCCGCGAACAAAGGCGGTTCGCGGCGCAGATCGTTGGGCGTCTAACTATTGGCGTACAAACGACTATCGTCAGACCAGACGTGACGTTGTTGCGCTGGATCCCCGCGTTCGCGGGGATGAGCGGAGAATTGGGCACGGCATTGCCCCACACTCCGCTCATTCCCGCGCAAGCGGGAATCCAGAGCCAGGATGGGTGGCGTCAGCTCAGCGAGAGGGTCGCGCGCTCGTACTGGGCGTTGCCCATCTTTCCTTCCGGGAAGATGCCGTGGGCAGCAATCCACTCGAAGGATTCCTCATAAACTTCCTTGGTGTAGGGCTCGAACACCAGCCGCTCGCCGGGGCCCCAGCGCCGCGTGTCCATTTTGGCATGGAAACGGTCCGGGAATTCCTTCTTGTAATAATGGGTGTAGAGCTCCGGCCGCAGGTCGATATCGCGCTGCGCTTTGCGCAGCGCCCGGAAGAACTTGCGCAGGTCTTCCGGATCGGGATCGCCGTGAATCATGGTGCCGATCATGAAGGTGGAGTCGATGACCTTGCGGAAGCCGAGCTGCTCGGCGAAGTAATAAGGCCCGCCGAACAGGTGCACCGCCGGCGCCGCGCCCTCGAACAGCTTTTCCATGCGGGCAAACAGCATGCCGTCGGCATAGACGAGGTTCATCTGTTCCGGCTTGAGATACTGCTCGAGCGCCTGCACCGTGGAATAGTGACTGCCGGACTGGTAGCCGACCGAGACCGGCACGCCGGCGAGATCGGCCGGGTCTTTTATCTTCGAATCGGCAGCGACGAACACGCCCGCAGGCGCCACCGAATAGACGTCGGTGTACATCTTGCCGTGGCCGTTGGAGGCCGCGACGTTGACCGTCCAGTGGCAGGCGCAACTGACGTTCGATTTGCGGCCTTCCTCGAAGGACTGATAGGCGCCGACCTTGTCGCCCTTGTCGTGGATCTTGCCGTCGGTCGCGCGCATCAGCTCGCGGAATTCGTATTCAAGGCCTTCCTTGCGGAAGTAGTCTTTTTCCTCGGCCACCCATTCTTGCAGGCGGAAATGCGGTTCGATCAGGAATTTTGCCATTGATTTCTCTCCCTGTTTTGTACTTGCCAATCGCACTGGCCTATCTCCGTCACCCTGAGGTGCGAGCGTAGCGAGCCTCGAAGGGCGAGTACCCGTCATCCTTCGAGGGCCGCTTCGCGGCCACCTCAGGATGACGGTGAAAGTCCGGTACGCAAGAGCATTCGCATCAGCAGCATGAATTATGGTCGCTTTCCTTCTCGCGCTCGGCCACGCGCCGGGCGCGGATCATCTTGACGTGGTCGTCCATCAGCGTGCGGCTGCCCGCGGCGTCGCGCAGCTCGATGAGATCGGCAAGCTTTGTGTGGATGTCGAGGATGTGCCGGGCGAGCTTCGGCGTAGCGGTGACGTTGCGCCGCGGCCACGACACGTGTTCGAGCGAAATGAGTTGCACCACCAGCACGCGATTGTGCGAGGCCTCGGCGACCGCGAGGTGAAAGTCGCGCGACAGGCGGGTGAACAGGTCGAGATCGCCCATCGCATCCTCGGCCTCGCGCAGGAGCCGGCGCAATTTGGCGAGGTCGGCAGCGGTGGCGTTTTCGGCGGCGAGTTCCGCGCCGAGCGTCTCGATCGCGCGCTGGGCGTCCATGATCTCGGCGGCGGACACGCCGGTGAGGTCGAGCTGCACGGCGAGCGCTTCGGCAAACAGGCGCGGATTGCCCTGCGCGATGCGGGCGCCGCCACCCTTGCCCATGCGAATTTCGACGATGCCGAGCGCCTCCAGCGTGCGCAGGGCATCGCGCGCGACGATCCGGCTGGCGTCGAAGCGGGCGGCGAGGTCTTTTTCGGTACCGAGGAAATCGCCGGGCTTGAGCTTCTTGGCAAACAGTGCGTCGCGCACCCAGGCGACGATCTGTGCCGACATTGAGGATGAGCGGCCGGCAAACATGATGCGAGCGGTGAGTTCACCGCTCATTCGCACCGGCTGCTGTAATGCCGTCCGTGGCATATCCCGTGCCCTTGCTTCCCGTGCCCTTGTTGAGGCCGGTAGTATGACCTTACGGTTTAACGTAGTAAAGATACTATCTTTAGAAAAACCCTGAATCCACGCCGGTAAAGCCCGGTTCAGGAGGAGTAACTGGCTGAAGATTGCGCGGGATAGCGGGCCAACCCACGTATGCCGCCGGTCGAATTTTTGATATAAGGTGGGCCATTGGTCGTGGGGGCCAGTATGCGTAAACGTCGCTCAGTAGTATCGGACCGTATGGTTGGCGTTGCTGTCGCCACCGCGCTCTTCGTGTTGCTTCCTGCCTTTATGATTGTGGGCGCGCTCGACTGCGCCAGCACAAATCCCGGCTTTCACTGCGCGATCGTGCAACTCGCCTTTACCGATGGACCCTCGTCCACAACCAACCTTGCACTGCGCCAGGCCAAAGCTCCGTAACATTTAATGCCGCTGCGCGGGTCCGGCCCGCGCCTGAGCCGGCATATGCCAGGCCTCTTGACTTTATTCCTATAGGAATATATACTTCACGGATCCCGCCCTCGTTACCGAGGGGTGTCTGATCAGCGTCTCCAGACGCGGGGCGGGGAGCGGTGGCCGGACAACGGCAGCGTCGGAGATGCGGCGCTGACCCCCGGCGGTCCAAGCCGCATCGTCCGGGCCCGCCCGCCGCGGGTCATTGGCCCCACTGACGGCGGCTGCCAGGCATGGTCAGAAAGTGCCGGGCACCGTCCGGGCCAGGAGCGGTGGAGAGGAGAACCGGCCGCAAGGCCGGTTCACCTGAAACGGCAAGTCCACCGGGGGCGATGCGGAGCAAACCTATGAAACACCGCGCGCGGGACGCCTTGGGATTTGGCGGACTTGCGGCACTTCAAGAACTCGACAAGCCTCGATGTCGCGAGGCGTCGAGGCCCGTGGGTCCATCAGGACCTCTGGCGTCCCGCGCGCCCTCGTTTGTTTTGGCGCGGCGGCAGTTACTTCACCCCGACGGCGTACCCGGCGCCGCAAAGAAACAGGGCGATGACGCTTGCCTTGGCTTTGGCTGTTTGAAAATTGAATTGGTGCAACCTCCGCTCATTCCCGCGCAAGCGGGAATCCAGCACTGGGTCCCCGCTTGCGCGGGGACGAGCGGGAGATGGCAACGCCACGCCACACACTCTGCCGTCATGCCGGTTGGCTGTTTGAAAAGTGAAACGGTGCAACAACCTCCGCTCATTCCCGCGCAAGCGGGAATCCAGCACTGGGTCCCCGCTTGCGCGGGGGCGAGCGGGAGACGGCAACGCCGCGCCACACACTCTGCCGTCATGCCGGTTGGCTGTTTGAAAAGTGAAACGGTGCAACAACCTCCGCTCATTCCCGCGCAAGCGGGAATCCAGCACTGGGTCCCCGCTTGCGCGGGGACGAGCGGGAGACGGCAACGCCGCGCCACACACTCTGCCGTCATGCTGCTGTTTGAAAAGTGAATCCGTAGGGTGGGCTAAGGCGCGGAACGCGCCGAGCCCACCGCGGACGCGCACAAGGTGGCGGCGCTGATGGCGGGCTCGCTTCGCTTAGCCCACCCTACATTTGCTCGCTCACGCCACCTTCTTGCCCCACAGCCGCGCCGATGCAATGTCGGCGCCCTGGCGGATGGCGGCAAGTTTGAGCCACACCGCAGGCTCGATCACCCATTCGCGATTGGTGAAGGTGCCAAAGCCGCAATCGGTCGAGGCAATCACGCGTTCGCGCTCGCCGACCGCACGCACGGCTTCTTCAATGCGCCGCGCCACCACTTCCGGATGCTCGACGAAATTGCTGGTGGTTTCCACCACGCCCGGAATCAGCAGCATGTCTTTCGGCAGCGGATGTTTCTTGAGCGCATCGTATTCGTGCGCGTGACGCGGATTGGAGAATTCGATCGACAGCGCACCCACCTTGGCCTGATAGAGCGCAGGCAAAATCGTTCCCAGCGGCACATCATGGATGTGCGGGCCTTCCCAGTTGCCGTAACAGATGTGTAGCCGCACGCGGTCGCGCGCAATGCCGGCGATGCCATCGTTGATCGCCTGCACATGGCGCTCAACCGCCTTGACGAACTGCGCGTCGGTGAGATCGCGATACATCATGGTGCGGTCCATGGCGAGATCGGGCGCGTCGATCTGCAACAGCAACCCGGCCTTGTGAATCGCCTGGTATTCATTTTTCATCTCGCGCGAAATCGCGCTGAGATATTTATCCTGCGAGCCGTAAAAAGCATCGAGCATGGTCGACGAAATAATCCCCGGTGAAGGCGCGGTCATGAACTGCTCGGCGAATTTGCCTTCGGAAATTTTTTTAAAGCGCGCGATCTCGTTTTCGATCGGCTTCATGTCGAGGTATTTCAATTCGCTCTGGCACTCCGGCGCGTTCTGCTGCTTGCTGACATGGGGGAAACGCCGCATCAGGCTCGCGACCAGCTCGGGAAATTCCTCGAATTCGCGCCCGCGCCGGCGCTTGGATATGCCGGCAAAGCCGCTCATGCGCTGCGGCACGTAAGTCTGAAAACCGACCCGCTGCTGCTCGCCGTCATTGCCGATATCAATGCCGGCCGCGAGCTGCCGCTCGACCACATGGCGGACGGCTTTGTCCATTTCCGCCGCCATTTCCCTGGCATCGAATGTCTCGCCCGCTTCCTGACGGAGCAGCAGATCGGACAGTTTTTCATTGCGCGGCAGGCTGCCGACATGGGTGGTCAGGATGCGATCCCGGCTGAAGATCATCGAAAAACTCCCATACGTGGTGCGCGGCCAAAGAGGGCGATGCACCATAACCGCAAAATCCGGCCGGTCCAGCAATCGAGCCGGTCACAAGCGCCATAGCCGCGCTGCGACCGGAAATATAATCACATTGCGGCGGCGGCCCACGGCTCGCATAATTCGCGCAATTGGAGCCGGTGGGTCTCATCCCACCGAAAGCGTCCGTCCGGCCGCAAAGGCCGCGAGACAATAATGTAACCGGGAGAAAGTTATGAAACGCCGTGAATTCCTGCGCACCGCCGGCGCGGGGCTTGCCGCTTCGGCGATCGCCGCGCCTGCGATCGCGCAAACCATGCCGGAGCTCAAATGGCGGCTCACGGCGAGCTGGCCGAAATCGCTCGATACGCTGTACGGCTGCTGCGACGATTTTGCCAAGAATGTCGCCGACATCACCGACAACAAATTCCAGATCCAGGTTTTTGCCGCCGGCGAGATCGTGCCCGGCTTGCAGGTTCTCGATGCCGTACAGAAGGGCACCGTCGAGCTCGGCCACACCGCCGGCTATTACTACTGGGGCAAGGACCCGTCCTTTGCCTTCACCACCGCGTTGCCGTTCGGATTAAACCCGCGCCAGCAGGAAGCCTGGCAGCTGCGCGGCGGCGGCCTCGAACTGCTCGATCCGTTGTTTGCCGACTTCGGTTGTTATGGGCTGCCGATGGGCAACACCTGCTCGCAGATGGGCGGATGGTTCCGCAAGGAGATCAATACCGTTGCCGATCTCAACGGCCTGAAATTCCGCATCGGCGGTTTTGCCGGCAAGGTGGTGAGCAGGCTCGGCGTGGTGCCGCAATCGCTCGCACCCGGCGACATTTATCCCGCGCTGGAAAAAGGCACGATCGACTGCGTCGAGTGGATCGGCCCTTACGACGACGAGAAGCTCGGTTTCTACAAGATCGCGAAATATTACTATTACCCCGGCTGGTGGGAGGGTGGCGCGCACGCTCATCTGCTGGTCAATCGCGAAAAGTGGAGCGGCCTGAGCAAGACCTATCAGGCGGTTCTCACCAACGCGGCGCGCGACGCCGGCATGCGGATGACGGCGAAATACGATTTCCTCAATCCACCGGCCATGCGCCGGCTGCTGGCGAACGGCACGCAGCTGCGCGCATTCTCGCCGGAAATCATGGAGGCATCTTACAAGGCGGCAAAGGAAACCTATGTCGAGCTGGGGGCGGCTAATCCCCGCTTCAAGAAAATTCACGACAATCTGGTGGCCTTCCGCAATGAGAGCTATTCGTGGTGGCAGGTCTGCGATCTCACTTTCGATGCCTTCCAGGTCAAGATGCTGGGCCGTGCGTAACGAGACATGACAATGACAACGCCCGCCGCGGCCGAAACGACGCACGACATGCCGGCTGCGGCGACCGTTCCGCGCGACTACAACTTTGCCGCCGACGTGTTGCAAAATAATCTTGCAGCAGGCCGTGCCAACAAGCCGGCCTATATCGATGCGCGCGGCGCACACACCTACGGCCAGCTCGCCGACCGCGTGGCGCGTTTCGGCGCCGCGCTGCGCGGTCTCGGGATCAAGCGCGAAGAACGCGTGTTGCTGGCGCTGCTCGACACCATCGACTGGCCGACGGCGTTTCTCGGCTGCCTGAAGGCTGGCATCATCGCGGTGCCGGTCAATACGCTGCTCACCGAGGACGACTATCGTTTCATGCTGGCCGACAGCCGGGCGAAATGCCTGGTGGTGTCGGAGGCGCTCTTTCCGAGATTTGAGAAGCTCATCAAGCAAAGCCCGGATCTCGAGCACGTCATCGTCTCCGGCAGCACTCCGCACGGATACCGTTTGTTCGAGGATCTCATCGGTGCGGACGAGCCGGAAGCCTACACAGCGCCAACCACTTGCGACGATATTGCGTTCTGGCTCTACACCTCGGGCTCGACCGGCAAGCCGAAGGGCGCGGTGCATGTGCATGCGAGCCTCAAGCTCACCGCCGATCTTTACGGCACGCCGGTCGCCGGATTGAAGGAAAGCGACGTCTGCTATTCGGTGGCGAAACTGTTTTTCGCCTACGGCCTCGGCAATGCCATGACGTTTCCGCTCACGGTCGGCGCGACCACGGTGCTCAACGCGGAGCGGCCGACGCCGGATGGCATCGCGGCCTTGCTGCGCAAGCATCCGATCACGGTGTTTTTCGCAGTGCCCACTTTCTACGCCGCGTTTCTTGCAAGCCCGAACGCGCCGCAGAAAAGTGAAGTGAAAATCCGCTGCTGCATTTCCGCCGGCGAGGCGCTGCCCGAAGAAATCGCGCGCACATGGAAAGAGCGCTACGGCGTCGAGGTTTCCGACGGTCTCGGCACGACCGAGATGCTGCACATTTATCTCACCAATGCTCCGGGCGCGACCAAATACGGCACCACCGGCAGGCCGGTGCCGGGTTACGAGATCAAGCTGATCGGTGACGACGGCAACCCGGTCAAAAAAGGCGAGATGGGCGAGCTTTATGTGCGCGGGCCCACCAGCGCGATCATGTACTGGAACAACCGCGAGAAATCGCGCTCGACCTTTCAGGGCGAATGGACCCGTTCCGGCGACAAATATATCGAGGATGCCGACGGCTATTACGTCTGCTGCGGACGGCAGGACGACATGCTGAAAGTGTCGGGCATGTATGTCTCGCCGTTCGAGGTGGAGGCCGCGCTCTCATCGCATCCGGATGTGCTGGAGGCGGCGGTGGTCGGCTGGAACGACGACCAGAAGCTGGTCAAGCCGAAGGCCTTTGTGGTGCTCAAATCGCCGGAAAAAGCCAGCGATGCGCTAATCCACGCCTTGCAGGAGCACGTCAAGCGCAAGCTTGCGCCCTACAAATATCCGCGCTGGATCGAATTTCGCAAAGACCTGCCGAAGACCGCGACCGGCAAGATCCAGCGGTTCAAATTGAGGGCGGAAGGACCAGGCTCGCGCTAATGGCATTCGCCAACTCCGGTTTTTTCGACATCGGTCCGCAGCGTCTTGAATACCGCTTCGTTGGCCCGCGGCCCGACAAGGCGCCAACGCTGGTGCTGCTCCACGAAGGGCTCGGTAGCGCCGGCCTGTGGGCCGACTTTCCCGACAAGCTTTCCGCCGCAACCGGTGCCGGTGTGTTCGTTTATTCCCGTGCGGGATACGGCCAATCATCGCTGGTGAAGCTGCCGCGGCCGCACTCCTTTATGCACGACGAGGCGCGCCAGACGTTGCCGCGGTTGCTCGATGCGATCGGTTTCCGGCGCGGGCTGCTGATCGGCCACAGCGACGGCGCCTCGATCACCGCGATCTATGCCGGCAGTCATCAGGATCATCGCGTCGGCGGCCTCGTGTTGATCGCGCCGCATTTTTTCACCGAAGATGGGGGCATCGCCTCCATCGTCGAGGCGAAGAAGACCTACGAGAGCGGCGATCTGCGCGCGCGGCTTTCGCGCTGGCACGCCGATGTCGATAACGCCTTCAATGGCTGGAGCGGCGCCTGGCTCGATCCGGACTTCCGCAAATGGGATATCACGGAATTTCTTGCCTATATCCGCGTGCCGGTGCTCATCGTGCAGGGCCAGGACGACCAATACGGGACGGTGCGGCAGATCGAAGTCGCGCAGGAGGAGTGCTACTGCCCGGTCGAGGTCGCGCTGCTGCCGGGCGCGCGCCACTCGCCACAGCGAGAAGCGCCCGAAGCGACGCTCACGGTCATCTCGGAGTTTGTCACGCGTGTTTTGCAAACGAGTGAGCGGGCAAAGACGGCTTAGTTATGGGCGTCCTATGTATACATGCTGAGCTGCGCCGATGGTTCATACTATGTCGGCAGTGCGACGGGCTCAGATCTAAACCGGCGCGTTTCTGAACATCAATCTGGAATCCGGCCCGGCTATACGCAATTGCGCCGTCCGGTTCAGCTTGTGTGGTCGGAGTATTTTGAGCGCATCACGGACGCAATTGCGATGGAAAGGAAGTTGAAGGGATGGGGTCGCGCAAAAAAGCGCGCGCTAGTCGAGGGGGATTGGAGCTCTGTAAGCAGATTATCCAAACGGCGTGGCGGCTTGCCAAAGCCTTGATCCGTCATCCTGAGGAGCGAGCGCGAAGCGCGAGCCTCGAAGGATGAACGGCCTCGGCCGTCGCCCTTCGAGGGCCGCGCACCTAACGTGCGCGGCCACCTCAGGGTGACGGGTTCAACGGTTGCGATTGCGGATCTACTCCGCCGCCTGCTTGGCAGCGCTGCTGTGCGCGGAGACGAGATAGTCCATCGCCGCCTGCACGCCGCCTTTCTTGTGCGGGACATTGGCGAGTGCGAGCGCCATTTCGGTCGCGGCCAGGCCGCCCAGCAGCATCGCGTCGTTGATGTCGCCGAGATGACCGATGCGGAACATCTTGCCGGCAAATCGGCCGAAGCTTGCGCCGTAGGAAATATTGAACTGCTCAAGCGCCAGTGCACGGAAGGCGTCGGCATCGTGGCCTTCCGGCAACAGCACGGCGGTGATCGTCGGCGAATAGTATTTCGAATCCCGGCAGATGATGTCCAGATTCCAGGCCTTGATCGCGCGGCGGGTCGCTTCGGCAAGACGGTCATGACGTGCGAACACGTTGTCGAGGCCTTCCTCGTGCAGCATCTCGATGCCGGTTGCCAGCCCGTGCAGCATCTGCGTTGCCGGCGTGTAGGGGAAGAAGCCGATCTTGTTCATTGCGATCATTTCGTCCCAGGCCCAGAACGATTTGGTGAGCTTGGACGTCTTGTTCGCCGCCAGCGCCTTGTCGCTCACTGCGTTGAACGACATGCCGGGTGGCAGCATCAGACCCTTCTGTGCGCCGCCGACGGATACGTCGACGCCCCACTCGTCGTGGCGATAGTCCGCCGACGCCAGCGAGGAAATGGTGTCCACCATCAAGAGCGCGGGATGGCCGGCCTTGTCGATTGCCTTGCGAATTTCCGCCACCGGCGAAAGGCATCCGGTCGAAGTTTCGTTGTGCAGGAAGCAGACCGCCTTGATCTCCTTACCCTTGTCTTCGCGCAGGCGCGCTTCGATCGCTGCCGGATCGGCGCCGATGCGCCAGTCGGTGGCAATGAATTCGGGAACGAGACCGAGCTTCTCGGCCATCTTCTTCCACAGCGCGGCGAATTGGCCGGTCTCGACCATCAACACCTTGTCGCCGGGCGACAGCGTGTTGACGAGCGCGGCTTCCCAGGCGCCGGTTCCGGTCGCCGTGTAAATGATGACGGGGTTCGTGGTTTTGAAAATGGTCTTGATGCCGTCCAGGCACTTCTTGGCCAATCTGGAAAATTCGGGCCCGCGGTGGTCGATGATGGGGGTGT
This sequence comes from uncultured Alphaproteobacteria bacterium, assembly GCA_963742345.1. GTDB lineage: Bacteria > Pseudomonadota > Alphaproteobacteria > Rhizobiales > Xanthobacteraceae > Pseudolabrys. Next base: position 91,193 of record CAVULO010000005.1, on the reverse strand, counting down.
CCATCGCGCGCAGAATGCGATCCGGAAGCGGCGAGGGGCCGGGGATGTGGAGAAAATGACGCCCGACCGTACGCGAGGAATTCTTAGCCATTGGCAGTCCGCTCCTGAACGGCAGCATTTAAGGGAATTTCGTGGCCTGGCCACGGGCGCGTCCCCGCCAGGGAGCGACGCTTGTGGCGTTGAACTATGAATGTAACATTGCGGTCAAGCGGTTTTCCGCAAAGGCGAACCAGACCTTATGCATAGGCCTAGCGCAGCCCAAAAAGGATAAGAAAATTGGCGGTAGTGATGCCCGGTCTGGAGCGGCGGCTAAAAGCCGAATTGACTGGTGAGGTTCAATTCGACCCTTTCACGCGCGGCCGCTACGCCACCGATGCGTCTCACTACCAGATTATGCCCATCGGTGTGGTGGCGCCGCGCACCATTGAAGAAGCCGATCAGGCGATAGCGATTGCGCGCAGCGAGGGCGCGACGGTGCTCGCCCGTGGCGGCGGAACGTCGCAGGCCGGGCAGGCCGTCGGCGAATCGCTGATCGTCGATTGCTCCAAATACCTCACGCGGATCCTCGACCTCGACGTCAAGCGCGCCCGCTGCACGGTCGAGCCCGGCATCGTGCTCGACGATCTCAACCGGCAGCTCAAGCCGCACGGGCTGTGGTTTCCGGTCGATATCTCGACGTCCTCGCGTGCGACCATCGGCGGCATGGCCGGCAACAATTCATGCGGCGGCCGCTCGATGCGCTACGGCACGATGCGCGACAACGTGATCTCGATCGAGGCGCTGCTCGCGGACGGCACGCTCGCACATTTCGGCCGCATCGGCGGAAACCTAAAGGATGTGCCGGCCCCTTTGCGCCCGCTCGCGAAGGACCTGCTCGCCATTGGCGCGCGCGAGGCAGAGGAAATTGCCGCGCGCTTTCCCAAAGTTCAGCGACGCGTCGGCGGCTACAATCTCGACGCGCTTGTGCCGGGCAAGAACGACATCAATCTTGCGCATGTGCTGGTCGGCGGCGAGGGCACGCTGGCCTTTTCCACGCGCGTCGAATTGAAGCTTTCGCCTCTGCTCGGGCGCCGCGCCGTGGGCGCCTGCCATTTCAGAAGCTTCCACGAGGCGATGAATTCGGCGCAGCACATCGTACGGCTCAAGCCGATTGCAGTCGAGCTGATCGACCGCACGATGATCGGGCTTGCGCGCCAGATTCCGATTTTCCGGCCGACGCTGGAGAAATTCGTGCGCGAGACGCCGGAAGCGATTTTGCTGGTCGAATTCGGCGAAGACGACCATGAAGTCAATCTGCGCATGCTCCAGCAACTCAAGGAGTTGATGGGCGATCTCGGCTTCGGCTGGGACAAGAGCGGCACAAAGTGGGGCGGCGTGGTCGAGGTGCTTAATCCCGGATTGCAGGCTGCGATCACGGACGTGCGCACGAGCGGCCTCAACATCATGATGTCGATGAAGGAGGAGGGTAAACCGGTTTCCTTTGTCGAAGACTGCGCGGTCCCACTCGAACATCTCGCCGACTATACCTCGCGTCTCACGCAGATTTTCGAGAAGCACGGCACGCGCGGCACCTGGTATGCGCATGCCGGCTCAGGCTGCCTGCATGTGCGGCCGATCCTTAATCTGCGGCAGGAGAAAGATGTGCATGCCATGCGCGAAATCGCCGAAGAGGCCTTCGCCATGGTGCGCGAATACAAGGGTTCACATTCGGGCGAGCACGGCGACGGCCTGGTGCGCTCTGAGTTCAATGAGCCGATGTTCGGTTCGCGGCTCGCGCGTGCCTTTGAAGAGGTGAAGGACCGCTTCGACCCCAAAGGCCTTTACAATCCGGGCAAGGTGGTGCGGCCGCCGAAATTCGACGACCGCAGCCTGTTCCGTTACCCGCCGGGCTATCACGGTGAGCCGATCAAGATGCAGCTCGACTGGTCGGCCTATCCGGGCGCCGGTGGCGGTTTTCAAGGCGCCGTCGAGATGTGCAACAATAACGGCGCCTGCCGCAAATTGACCGGCGGGGTGATGTGCCCGAGCTATCGCGTTACCCGCGACGAACGCGACGTCACGCGCGGCCGCGCCAACACGCTGCGACTGGCCATCAGCGGGCAACTCGGCGGGGCCGCGCTCATCTCCGATGAAATGGCTGAGACGCTCAAGCTCTGCGTGTCGTGCAAAGCCTGCCGCCGCGAGTGCCCGACGGGCGTCGACATGGCGCGTATGAAAATCGAAGTGCAGGCCGCGCGGGCCGCAAAGTTCGAACTCTCGGTGCACGACAAGCTGGTTGGTTTCCTGCCGCACTATGCCCCTTACGCCGCGCATTGGCATCATATCGTCAACATGCGCGACCGCAGCGCGATGTTGCGCAAGGCCTCGCAATTGGTGGCCGGCTTTTCGTCGCGCCGCAGTCTGCCGAAATGGCGCCAGGATACGTATCGCGACCGATCCGACTGGCGTTACGCGCCGGCGGAGCAGAACGCGGCTGCCCGCGAAGTTGTGCTGTTCGCCGATACGTTCAACCGCTATTTCGAGCGCGAGAACCTGGACGACGCGTTGAGTGTGCTGGTCGCCGGGGGCTATCGCGTCTACGCGCCGCTGCCGGCAGATGCCGACGCCCGGCCGCTGTGCTGCGGCCGTACATTCCTCTCAGTTGGCCTGGTCGATGAAGCGCGGCGTGAGATCCAGCGCACACTGGACGCACTCGCACCCTATGTCGCACGTGGGCTGCCGGTTATAGGCCTCGAGCCAAGCTGCCTGCTTACATTTCGCGATGAATTGCCGGCTTTGTTCAAGGGCGAGACGGTTGACGCGCTGGCGGCGAATGCATTTTTGTTCGAGGAATTTCTCGCCCGCGAGCACGAGAACGGCCAACTGAACTTGCCGCTCGGTCCGCTGCCGAAAAAGGCGCTGCTCCATGGCCATTGTCATCAGAAGGCATTCGACGCCATGGGCGCGGTCGAGAGTACGCTCCGGCTCATTCCGCAGCTTACCGTCGAGACGATAGAATCGAGTTGCTGCGGCATGGCCGGCGCGTTTGGCTACGCCGCCGAGACCATCGACGTCTCGCGCAAGATGGGCGAATTGTCGTTGCTGCCCGCGGTGCGCAGGGCTGAGGCCGACGTGCTGATCGTGGCCGACGGCACCTCCTGCCGGCACCAGATTCACGATGGCAGCGACCGGGAAGCTGCCCACGTCGCCCGCGTGATGGCGATGAGCGTGGCGGCGGCTCCAAGTGCTACACTCGATCCGTCATACTGAGGTGGCCGAGCGAAGCGAGGCTCGCGCTCCGCGCTCGCTCCTCAGGATGACGGATAAGGGCCAAACGTTATGAGTCAGCTTCTTCCTACCTCCCTCGTCGGTTCCTACGCGCAGCCGGATTGGCTGATTGACCGCGCAAAGCTTGCGAGCCGTTTTCCGCCGCGCGTGCGCGCCAGGGAGCTTTGGCGCGTCGCGCCGGACTACCTCAAGCAGGCGCAGGATGATGCGACCCTGCTTGCGATCCGCGATCAGGAGCGGGCCGGCCTCGACATCATTACCGACGGCGAGATGCGACGCGAAAGCTATTCCAACCGTTTCGCCACGGCGCTCGAAGGCGTCGACATCGATAATCCTGGCAGCGCGCTCGATCGCTCCGGCCATCCCAACCCGGTGCCGCGCGTTACCGGCAAAGTCCGCCGCCGGCATCCGGTCGAGGTGGAAGACGTAAAATTCCTGCGCGCCAATACAGACCGCACGATCAAAATGACAGTGCCAGGTCCGTTCACGATGTCGCAGCAGGCGCAGAACGATTTTTACAAGGACGAGGAGGAAATGGCGCTCGACTATGCCGCTGCGGTGAACGAAGAGATCAAGGACTTGTTCGCCGCCGGCGCCGACATTGTGCAGATCGACGAGCCCTATATGCAGGCGCGTCCGGAAAAAGCACGCAAATATGGACTCAAGGCGCTCAACGCCGCGCTCGACGGAGTGACCGGATCAACGGCAGTCCACATCTGTTTCGGCTACGCCGCCATCATTCATGTACGTCCGGAGGGCTATTCATTCCTGCCCGAGCTGGTTGGCTCACCGGTCAAGCAAGTATCGATCGAAACCGCGCAATCCAATCTCGATTGCGCCGTGCTCGGCAAGCTGCCGGGCAAGACCATCATTCTCGGTACGCTCGATCTTTCCGACATGACAATCGAGAAGCCCGAGACCGTGGCCGCGCGCATCCGGCGCGCGTTGCCGCACGTGCCGGCCGAGCGCATCATCGTTGCGCCCGATTGTGGCCTGAAATATCTGCCGCGGGAGGTCGCTTACGGAAAGATGTGTTCCATGGTCGAGGGAGCGAGGATCGTGCGCGACGAACTTTCCAAATGAACGGCAAACTCGCACCGATGGCCGCCCGGTTGTTTCCGACATCCCTCGTCGGCTCCTACCCGCAGCCGGATTGGCTGATCGACCGCGCGCGGCTGTCGAAGATGGTGCCACGCGTGCGCATGGACGATCTCTGGCTGGTCGATGCGAAGGAACTCGAAGCGAAACAGGACGAAGCGACGCTTCTTGCAATCCGCGATCAGGAACGTGCCGGGCTCGATATCATCACCGATGGCGAGCAGCGGCGTGAAAGCTACTCCAACCGTTTCGCCACTGCCCTCGAAGGGGTGGACACCGAAAATCCGGGCTCGACGCTCAATCGCAGCGGCAAGCCGATCCCCGTGCCGCGCATTACGGGAAAAATCCGGCGCAAATATCCGGTCGTCTTGCGCGACCTGCAATTCCTGCGCGCAAACACAAAAAAGACTGCAAAGATGACTGTGCCCGGTCCCTTCACCATGTCGAAGCAGGCACAGAACGAATTCTATAAATCCGAAGAGGCCATGGCGCTCGACTACGCCGTCGCGGTGAACGAAGAAATCAAGGATCTGTTCGCCGCCGGCGCCGACGTCGTGCAGATCGACGAGCCGTGGATGCAGCAGCATCCCGACAAGGCGCGCGAATATGGATTAAAGGCGCTCGATCGTGCGCTCGACGGCGTCAACGGCACCGTTGCTGTGCATTTGTGCTTCGGCTATGCCGCCGTCGTGCGCGACAAGCCGCCCGGTTATTCATTTCTGCCCGAATTGGAAGGCTCGAAGGCCGCGCAAATCTCGATCGAGGCGGCGCAGCCCGAACTTGATCTCAAGGTTCTGGAAAAACTGCCCTCGAAGACGATCATCCTCGGCGTGATCGATCTTTCCGACATGAATGTGGAGACGCCGGAGATTGTCGCCGGGCGCATCCGCAAGGCGCTGCCACACCTTCCCGCAGAACGCATTGTCATTGCACCCGATTGCGGCATGAAATACCTGCCGCGCGATGTGGCATTCGGGAAAATGCAGGCAATGGTTCAGGGCGCAGATATCGTGCGCCGGGAACGACACGACAATTAGACCTACGGCGGCTTGAACTTGGGCCCAATACCCGCAAAATGGGGCCAATAAGAAGGAAAGCGCGGTCCATCGCTGATGGAACCGTCGCATACAAAGGGAGGATGAGATGAAAAACTTCGTTGTTGCCGGCACGGCCGTTGCGGCCATCGCGCTGGCGAACGCGCCGGCCCTAGCCTGGGAGCCGACCAAGCCGGTCGAAATCGTGGTGGCGGCCGGTGCCGGCGGCGCTTCCGACCAGATGGCGCGCATGATTCAAGCCGCCATTCAGAAGAACAATCTGATGAAGCAGCCGATGGTGGTTTCGCTCAAGGGCGGCGCGTCGGGCGCGGAAGCGTTGATGTATATGAAATCGAGCGACGGCGATCCCAACCGGTTGCTGCTCGCCTATTCGCTTATTTACATGCTGCCGCTATCGGCGAAGATCCCATTCAACTGGCGCGATCTCTCGCCGATCGCCGTAACTGCGATGGATCAGTTCGTGCTGTGGGACAACACCGAGCTGCCCTACAAGAACGTGAAGGAATTCGTCGACGCGGCCAAAGCCTCTCCGCAGCCATTCAAGATGGGCGGCACCGGCTCCAAGCGCGAGGACCACATCCTTACCGTGTTCATGGAAAAGAAGACCGGCGCCAAGTTTGCCTATCTGCCCTACAAATCGGGCGGCGAGGCGGCCACCCAGCTGGTCGGCAATCACACTGCATCGAACGTGAACAACCCGTCTGAAAATCTTGAGGTCTGGCGCGCCGGCCAGGTGCGCGCGCTGTGCGTGTTCGACAAGGAACGCATCTCGTACAAGACCAAAGTGACCGACAAGCAGTCGTGGAACGACATCCCGACCTGCAAGGAAGAAGGGCTCGACGTGCAGTATCTGATGCTGCGCGCCTTCTTCCTGCCCGGCAAAGTCACGCCTGAACAGTCGGCCTTCTACGTCGATCTGCTCAAGAAAGTCGCGCAGACCGCCGAGTATAAGGACTACATGGAAAAGCAGGCGCTCAAGCCGATCTTCCTGACCGGCAAGGACATGCTCAACTTCCTTGAAGAAGACGACAAGCTGAATTCGAGCTTGATGAACGAAGCCGGCTTCGTCGCGAAGTAATCACAACGGTCATTCCGGGCCGGCACTCTTGTGCCGGACCCGGAATCCAGATGTGGGCACGGCGTGTGGCTCTGGATTCCGGGTATGCGCTTTGCGCGCCCCGGAATTAAAGACAGGAAAGCAATGTCCTCTACCGAACCCGAAATTGCCGTAGACGATCCGACCGCGCCGGCTGAAGACTCGCCGGCCGTTACCAGTACGCGCACCGCCGAAACGGTCGTTTACGTTGTGCTGGTGGCGCTGGCGTCGTTGCTGGCGTTCGACAATTGGCGGACCGGAATGGGCTGGGAGGCGGAAGGCCCGCAGGCGGGCTATTTTCCGTTCTACCTCTCTGTGGTTCTCGCCGCTGCCAGTCTTTACGGCCTTGTCAGCATTTTCGTGAGCCGCGCGGCATCAAGCGGAACGTTCGTTACGCGCGACCAGCTTCGCCGCGTAATGCAGGTTTTCGTGCCCACGCTCCTGTTTTGTCTGTTCACGCAGTGGCTCGGGCTCTATGTCGCGAGTTTCGTTCTGATCGCGGGCTTCATGTGTATGGTCGGCCGCATCACGCTGTGGAAGTCGCTCCTCACAAGCTTCGTTTTTTCACTCGCCATGTTCATCACATTCGAGATCGCGTTCGACGTCATCATGCCGAAGGGGCCGCTCGAAGCCCTGTTCGGTTTCTAGCGCCGCGCAAGCCGGGATAGTCGCGATGGAAGCTTTCGGCCTTCTTATTCACGGTTTTGCCGTGCTGCTGACCTGGAAGACGCTCGCCTTGATGATGGTCGGGCTGGTGCTCGGCATATTCGTTGGTGTGCTGCCGGGGTTAGGCGGACCGAACGGTGTTGCTATTTTGCTGCCGCTCACGTTCACGATGGATCCGACATCCGCCATCGTGATGTTGTCCTGCATCTATTGGGGCGCGCTGTTCGGCGGCGCCATTACGTCGATATTGTTCAATATTCCGGGCGAGGCCTGGTCGGTGGCGACGACCTTTGATGGTTATCCGATGGCCCAGCAGGGCAAGGCGGCGGAAGCGCTTACGGCGGCTTTTACTTCTTCCTTCATCGGTTCGTTGTTTGCCGTGCTGCTCATCACGTTCCTCGCACCTGGAATTGCGTCTTTCGCGTTGCGATTCGGGCCGCCGGAATTCTTCGCGGTCTACCTGCTCACCTTCTGTTCGTTCGTCGGTTTGGGCCGCGAAGCAAAGCACAAGACAATTATTTCGATGGCGCTCGGCCTGCTGCTTGCCGGCGTCGGCATGGACACCGTCTCCGGCCAGCTGCGCATGACCTTCGGCCTGAGCGAACTGCTGCGCGGCATCAATTTCCTAGTCGCGGTGATCGGGCTGTTCGGCATCAGTGAAATTCTGCTCACCATGGAAGAGCGGCTGGCGCTGCGCGGACATGCGGCGCGCATCAGTCTGCGGGTGCTGCTGAATGTATGGAAGGACATGCCCCGCTACTGGGTGACGCTGCTGCGATCCTCCGTCATCGGCGCCTGGCTTGGCATTACGCCAGGCGGTGCGATCGCTGCTTCTTTCATGGGTTACAACCTCGCCAAGCGTTTTTCCAAGGACCCCGAAAGCTTCGGCAAGGGCCGCATCGAAGGTGTGTTCGCGCCGGAAACGGCGGCGCACGCATCCGGTACGGCGGCCCTGTTGCCGATGCTGGCGCTGGGAATTCCCGGATCCGGCACGGCCGCCATCCTGCTCGGCGGGTTGATGGTGTGGGGACTCAATCCCGGCCCATTGCTGTTCGTCGAGCACAAGGATTTCGTCTGGGGCCTGATCGCCTCGATGTATCTCGGCAATATCGTGGGCCTGGTGATTGTTCTCACCACTGTGCCGATATTTGCCGCTGTCCTGCGAGTGCCGTTCGCCGCGATCGCGCCGATGATCGTGGTGTCATGCGCGATCGGCGCCTACGCCATCCAGAATGCGATGTTCGATATCTGGCTGATGCTGGTTTTCGGTGTCGTCGGCTACGTGTTCAAGAAGGTCGGTATTCCGTTGGCGCCGTTCACGCTTGCGCTGGTGCTCGGCAGCCGTGCGGAAGATGCGTTCCGGCTGTCGATGATCGGATCGGGTGGCGACCTGCGCGTCTTCTGGTCGAATATGCTGGTCGGCTCCATCACCACGCTCGCAATCGTGCTGCTGTTCTGGCCGGTCATCGGCAAAGCGATCGGGCATATCGGCGAGTTTGTGCAGCCGGCCAAACGGGCAAGCTGATCTTCCTGCCTTATTCCTTATTCCGCAGGTCCCGGCTCGGCGGCGGTGCCGCGACGTGCGGGCGCGGTTCTTCGCACCGTCGGCATCACCAGCCGTGCCAGTGTCGGGATAACCAACAGGCTGCAAATCGGCGACAGCAGCATTCCGCCGACGATCACACAGGCGAGCGGTTGCTGGACTTGCGATCCAATGCCCGTGGAAATCGCAGCCGGCACCAGGCCAATACATGCGGACAAACCGGTCATGAAGATCTGACGCATACGCGCTTGCGCTGCACCAATGATGGCTTCGTCCTTGCCAAATCCTTCATCGAGGCGCCGGCGAATATAAGAGACGAGCAGGATGCCATCCATGGCCGACACGCCGAACAGGGAAATGAAGCCGACTGCGGCCGACACGCTGGCGTTCAAGCCGAACAGATAGAGTCCGAGAATTCCGCCGCAGGCGGCGAAAGGAATGCCTGACAATGCCAGCAAGCTATCGCGCACGGAATTGAACAGGCTGTAAAGCAGCATCATGATCAGCAGGAGGCTAAGCGGAATGATGACGGCAAGCCGCTTTTTGGCTTCGACGAGGGCGCCGAACTCGCCGGACCACTCCATGCGATAGCCTTCCTTTAGCTCCACATTCTTTGCGATGCGCGCCTGTGCGTCGGCGACGGTCGACCCAAGATCGCGGCCACGAACGCTGTATTTGATAGGCACGAACCGCTCGGTGTTCTGCCGGTAGATATAGGCCGCGCCGGTCTCCAGCCGCACCTCGGCGACGTCGCCCAGCGCAATATAGGCAGTTGACGATTTTGGATCGGAATTCGGCAAGGCCACAGGGACTGAGCGGATGGCGTCGATATTGTCGCGGTATTGCGCCGCCAGCCGGACGGTGAGCGGGAAGTTCATCTCTCCGTCGTAGACGCGCGTGACTTCCTGGCCGCCAATGGCTGCCTGAACGACAGTATTCATGTCGCTGACGGTAATGCCGTAGCGCGCCGCTTTGGCGCGATCGACCTGGATCACCAGGTTAGGCTGACCGAGAAGATTGAATGCACCTGCGTCGGTAACCCCCCGCACCTTCGAAAGCTCGTCCTTGACGGCCTTCGATAGCCGCTCGAGTTCAACCAGATCGCGGCCGAAGATCTTGACCGAATTTTCGCCTTTCACGCCGGAGACGGCTTCCTCAATGTTGTCCTGGATATATTGCGAGAAATTGAAGTCGATGCCGATGAACTCGTTTTCCAGCCGCGCCGCCATTTCCTTCACGAGCTTTGGTTTGGTCAGGCCGTCGGGCCATTCCTCAAACGGCTTGAGCGGCACGAAAAATTCGGCGACGAAGGATCCATCCGGATCAGTGGCATCTTCGCCACGGCCCTGCTCGGATACGACCGTACGCACCGGCGGATAACTGGCGATCACGGCACGGATCTTGTTGACAGTCTCACGGCCGGCATCGAGCGTAATCGTGGGCGGAAGCAACGCGCGGATCCAGAGATTGCCTTCTTCGAGTTTTGGCAGAAATTCAGTGCCAAGCCGCATACCGAGGCCACCGCAAACGATAAGGAAGGCGAGGGCGATCGTAGCCGCAAGACGTGCGTTCTTCACTGCCAGCACGAGAACGGGCTCGTAGATATTGCGAATGCCGCGGACGATAAACGTTTCGACCTCGTCTACCTTGTCGGGGAGCAAAAGTGACGACATCACCGGCGTTACGGTGAAGGTTGCAATCACCGCGCCAAGCAATGCATAGGCATAAGTGCGAGACATCGGCCCGAAGATCTGCCCTTCGACGCCCTGCATCGTGAAAAGCGGCAGGAACGCTGCGATCGTAATGATCACTGAGAAAAAGATCGGCTTGTCTACCTCGACCGCAGCCGCCAGGATTTGGTGCAGCCGGTCGCCACGGCTCGCGTCAGTCGGATGTCGCGCCGAGTGATGCGCGAGATTACGGAAGATATTTTCCACCATAATAACGGTGCCGTCGACGATGATACCGAGATCGATCGCGCCAACCGACAGCAGATTGGCCGAATCGCCGCGCAAAACTGTGATGATGACGGCAAGGAACAGCGCTACCGGGATGGTCGCCGAGACGATCAGCGCGCAGCGCAGGTTGCCGAGAAAAATCCATTGAATGAGAAAGATCAGTGCGATGCCAAACAGCATGTTGTGCATCACCGTGCGTACGGTGATCGCAACCAGATCGCCGCGATCGTAGTACGGCTCGATCTTCACGCCTGGCGGCAGGCTGCCGTCGCTATTGATGCGATCGATGGCCGCGCGCACGCGCGTTACCACATCCATGGTGCGTTCGAGCTTCTGCATCAGCACGATGCCGAACAGGATGTCGTCATGGTCGTCACGGCCGGCAATTCCCAGACGCGGCGTGAATCCCACCTGGTTGTGCGCGATATCGGACAGCACAACAGGTAGTCCGCCTTGTTGGCTCACGACGATGTTGTTGATGTCGCTGATCGAGCCGAGCGCGCCGACGCCGCGAACATTAACCGACTGCTCGCCGACCGCGATGGTGCGTCCGCCGACATTGGCGTTGCTGGTGGAGATCGCATTGATGATCTGCGGCAAAGTGAGCCCATAGGACCGCATGCGATCGAGATCGATTTCGGCCTGATATTCCTTGGTCTTGCCACCGAGCGGCGAAATGTCGGCGACACCCGGGACGATGCGCAGTTTGCGCTCAACCACCCAATCCTGGATGGTCTTGAGCTGGATGAGGTCCATGCCCGGTGGACCTTTGAGCTGGTAGCGGAGAATTTCGCTGATGCCGCCGGCCGGGGAGATGACCGGCGTAACGGTTGCCGGGAGCGTGGCATCCTTCAGCCGGTTGGTGACCTGTTGGCGCACGAAATTGTAATCGCGGCCATATTCGAATTGCAGTCGGATGAAGCCGAGCGCGAACACTGTGTTCGAACGGATGTAGGTTAAGCCCGGCGTGCTGGCGACCGCGATCTCCAGCGGAATAGTGACATAACGCTCGACTTCCTCGGGCGACTGGCCGGGATATTGCGCGATGATCTCGATGATCGGCGGTGCGGGGTCGGGATAGGCTTCGACATTGAGCACTGTGAATGTTGCGAAGCCGACCGCAATAAATGCCGCGAAGGCGACCAGCGCCAGCGGCCGCCGCGACAGGCAGAACGACATCAGAGTCCGCAACATGGATGCGTCAGCTTCCCGCCGCAGCGCGGTCGACGAACAGGCTGCCTTTGCTTACGACGGTTTCGCCGTCGCGCAGACCTTCGATGACCTGGATCATCTGTCCGTTTGAGAGGCCTGTCTTGATGTCACGCCGTTCGACTGATTTGTTCTCGCGTGCGACCCAGACGTGAGCGATTTTGCCATCGTAGATGATTGCGTCTTGTGGCACTGCCAGCGAGCTATCTCCTTCGCCAGTGAGGATGGTCACGCTCGCAAACATTTCCGGACGAAGCAGATGCCGCGAATTGTCGATCGTCGCCCGCACCAGCAGGCGTCGTGTTCCGGTATCGAGCGAGGTCGCGACAAAAGCAATATTTGCCGGGAATACGCGGTCCGGATAAGCGAGAACTGTGAAGTGCACTGCCTGTCCCACATGCACGCTGGGCGCATCGGATTCGCGTACATAGGCGATCAGCCACACAGTGGACAGATCACCGATGATGAAAGTCGGGTCGCTCGCGCTGGTATTCTGTGACGAGGTATTGATGTATTGCCCGGGGCCGACCTTGCGCTGGATGACGGTGCCGGCAAGCGGCGAATAGATAGTCATTTGCGGGCTGACCGCGCCGGTGTCGGTGAATCTGGTGATCTCTTCATCGGTCATCCCGAGGATGCGCAGACGGTTGCGCATCACCTCAAGTGAGGTCTGGGTGGAGCGCACGTCATTTTCCGCCGCGCGGGTGGCTGCCTGCGACGTTTGCAAATCACGCAGCGGGCCAGCTCGCGAGTCGTAAAGAGTCTTGTTTTGCTGTTCGACGATTTTGGCGAGTTCAAGCGCAGATTTGGTTTTGTTCAAATTGGAAATTGCGGTGATAAAATCATTCTGGGCCTGTACCATGTCCGGCGCTTCAACGGTGAAAAGCGGTTGTCCGGCTTTTACGGTGTCACCGGGTTTGGCGAGTAACTTGGTTACGCGGCCTGAATATGGCGAGAACACCAGCGTCGCACGGTCTTCGTCGACGCCGATCTTGCCTTCAGTCATATGCTCGGTACGAAACACGACCTCGGTGACCGGCGTGATGATCAGCGAGGCCCATTGCTTCGGCGTCGGATAGTACAATGCGCCTTCGCGGTGGCCTTGGGCCGTCGTTTCCGAACTCGCCGGCCTTATCCGCGCGGGGCGCGTGCGTCGTCGCGAGCACAGCAAGCCATGTACAGGCGACCAAAATAACCGCGGCAATAATGCCATTGCGCATATTCGCATGCGTTCGCAGCGGAAACTGCGCCATGATGGTTCCGACAAGCCGTTCCAAGAATTTTCCTCGTCTCCGCCCCCTATTGGCGAGCTTTATATTGAATTTACCGGGCGAGGCCGCATTACCGCGAAATAAAACTTTTACGTAGTTAAATTGGGCCCGCCCCGACGACTGCCGGTTTTTGCGTCAAATGTCTGGCTGGCGGACGCCCGACGTCACTCGAACGCCGTTTATCCCCGGATTCCGCTCGTTAGGCATTGGTTTTCTTATGAAATTGCAACGGGGGCGCCAGCGGCTATGCTTGGCGGCTAGCCGGCCGCTCGACGGGTCATCCACTCGTCAGCTTCCTGAATAAGCGTCATCGTGTTTTTCGATAGGCCGGGCGTTATCGGGGCGCGTTGGTGCAGTGCAAAAGACGTTGCGGTCGGTATGAAATTACGTCGGCGACCTGCTCACTACGCGGCTCTTGCGGTTTTTGCCGTCATTGATGCCGCACCACTGTGGGCACAAGAATTGCCGAGCAGCATCGGCATTACCGAACCCTCGATCGCCACCAGTCTGCCGCAGAACGGCGACGCATCCGGCACCCGCAAGCGGCTTTATGATCACGGCGTTTCGTACAATCTGATCTACACCAACGATGTGCTTGGCAATCTGTCCGGCGGCATCCGGCGCGGCACCATCGATCAGGGCAAAATCGAAGGCCAGCTCCTGATCGATCTTGAGAAACTCGCCGGCTGGAAGGATTGGACGTTCTACGCCAACGCGTTTGGAATTTATAACAGTGGCCGCATACGGCGTGACTATGTCGGCGGCATGAACACGATTGCGGCCATCGAGGCTACGCCGACCATACGTCTCTCGGAGCTGTGGCTCGAACGCTGGGCAGGGCCCGTTAGTTTCAGATTTGGCCAGCTCGCAGCCGACGCCGAGTTCTTTTATAGCGATCTCAGTCAGATATTCCTGCAAAGCGATTGGCCGACCATCGGGGCAGTCAATCTGCCAGGCGGCGGTCCGGCCTATCCGCTATCTGCACTTGGCGTGCGTGTAAAATATGAGTTTCCAAAAGACGCATCGTTGTTGTTCGCCATTTTCAACGGCGATCCGGCTGGACCGTGTCCTGGCGATCCCGACACCTGCAACCGCTACGGACTCAGTTTTCGCCTGAGCGATCCAGCCTTCATGATCGGTGAGTTTCAGGTCAGACGGAATCGCGGCAAGGATGACACCGGGCTTGCAACAACGCTGAAGATCGGCGGCTGGAGTCACCTCGGTCAATTTGCCGACCAGCGCTACGCCAACAACGGCATGCTACTGGCCAGTCCGGCGAGCAGCGGCGTACCGCTTATGCATCGCGGCGACTACGGAATTTACGGAGTGATCGATCAGCAGATCTATCGTCCGCAAGGCGGCAATGGGGACAGCGGCATTGCCATTTTCAACCGGTCGTCGATCAGTCCATCCGACCGGAATCTGGTCAATTTCGAGATTGACAGTGGAATTGTTTTCGCCGGCATGATTCCGAAACGGCCGAATGACAGCTTTGGTGCAAGCGTGATCTATTCACGCTTTTCCAACAGCGTTCGCGCCTTTGATCAGGACCAGATCAACTTCGGCAATCTGGTGACGCCGCCACGCGACTACGAGGCCAATCTCGAACTCACTTATGTAGCGCAGATCATTCCAGGCTGGACCGTGCAGCCGGTGTATACGGCTGTCTGGCATCCGAGCGGCACCGGCATTCGCTATCCCGACGCCCAGGTCACGGGCGTACGCTCGGTCATCAGATTCTGAAAAAGCGGACCCGCCCGGACGGGGGACATGACCGGGCGGGTCGTCTAGATCGGCGCGAGGATGGACGGGGCAGGCGCCGATCTCAGCTGGTGGAATCAGAAGCCGTCGCAGACCCGAATGAGCCTCACGTTGCCCCAACGGTCGTAGCGCTCGACCAGGCGGCAATCGCGGTAGCCGGGCGTCACATAGACCGGGCCGGCGTATGCGCTGGAAACTGCGGCGGCGCCAATCAGCGCGCCGGCGGCAAAGCCAGCGCCGATGCCCCAACCGTGCGAGTGGGCTTGGGCGCTGCCGCTGGTGGCGGCGAGGGTGCCCGCGAGTGTGAGTGCGGCTAACGTGGCTGTCGTGGTCTTGGACTTGGTCATGGCGGTCTCCATCCGGTTAAATTCGGGCGGCCTGCATTGGCCGCGATATGCATGGGTCGCGCCGGCTCTTGAAAAGGTTCAAACAGGTGACGGCGGACGGTTGCTGGGCCCGCTCAACCGATGAAAAAGTGAGAAAATGAGCAGATTTCCGGCGTTTTTATTGCTTTTGGCCGCGCTTTCGACAGCGCAAGCGCAACCCCTGGACAAGGTTCGCTTCGGCACCAATTGGGTGGCGGAAGCCGAGCATGGCGGCTTTTATCAGGCGCTCGCCGACGGCACCTATAAGAAGTACGGGCTCGACGTGACCATCGTGCCGGGCGGTCCGAATGTGAACAATCGCATTTTGCTTCCGGTCGGCAAGCTCGACTTCTTCATGGGCGCCAATTCGCTGCAATCCTTCGACGCGGTCGAGCACAACATTCCCACCATCGTGGTGGCCGCAAGCTTCCAGAAGGATCCGCAGGTGTTCGTTGCGCATCCGGACGTGACGAAATTCGATGAATTGAAGACGCGCAGTCTGTTCGTGTCCAAGGAAGGCATGGCCAGCTATTTCCAGTGGCTGAAGGCCGACTTCGGCTTCAACGAGTTCGAAAGTAAAGCCTTACACATTCAATGCGCAGCCATTTCTCGCCGACAAAAATTCGGCGATGCAGGGTTATGTTACCTCGGAACCGTTTGCGGTCGAGCGTCAGGGCGGCTTCAAGCCGGCGGTGTTTTTGCTCGCCGACCATGGTTTCGATGCCTATTCGACGCTGATCGAAACACGCCGCGACCTGGTGGAGAAGCGGCCAGATGTGGTGCAACGGTTTGTCGATGCCTCAGCGATCGGCTGGTATCACTACATCTATGGCGACAGCCGGCCGGGAAACGACCTGATCAGAAGACAAAATCCGGAAATGACCGATGCGCTGCTGTCGTACTCCATCGCTAAAATGAAAGAGTATGGCATCGTCGATTCCGGCGACTCGCCGAAGCTTGGCGTCGGTGCCATGACAGATGCTCACTGGAAGAGCTTCTTCGACAAGATGGTGCGGGCCGGCGTGGTCAAGCCGAGTATCGACTACAAGCGCGCGTATACGCTGCAATTCGTCAACAAAGGCGTCGGCGTTGACCTGCGGCCGAAGAACTGACGGCGAGCTGTTTACTCCGCGGGAACCGCGGACGTACGGAATGTCTTTGCAGCCCGTTCTCGCTGCACCACCAGCCAGCCGAACAATACCATTGCCGCCAACACGATGAAGGATCCTGCAGCAGCGATCGGGACGCCGATGTCGTGGCCTGTATGAAGGAGGCCCACTCCAATCGTCAGAATTACCGTGCCTATGATCCAGATGGCGACTTGTAAGAGGGCGGTCCGGCTGCGATCGATCGCCGGATGCAAGTGATAGAAAATCCCGAACAGGAATAGCGAAACCCAGCCGAGCAGGTTGAGGTGAGCATGCGCCGGCATGGCCGAGTGGTCATCTGATATCGCCATCACAATCCCCCACACCATGCCGGCAATCACCATCAGAACAGCAGCCGGGAAACTTAACGATGAAGCTTTCATGTCTATCTCCGAAATTGGGATGCGGTATGGGCGTTAAATCGATGCACAGTCATGTGTAACGAAATCATTGCGCCGCGTCAATATGGGGGTACAATGGCGTGCAATGATTCGGAAACGCCGCTATACGCTGCAACGACGGGCGGAAAACCAGGCGGAAACCCGGCGCCGTATCGTCGAAGCGACGATTGATCTGCACGCCGAGCTGGGGCCCGCGCGGACCACTATCAGCGGTGTCGCCGAGCGAGCCGGCGTGCAGCGGCACACGGTCTATGCGCATTTTCCCACCGAGCGCCAATTGTTTCTCGCCTGTTCTGGTCTGGCGCTTGAGCGCGATCCGCTGCCCGATGAGCGTGTTTGGCGGGCTATCGCCGATCCGCAGCTACGGCTGCGCCGCGGCCTTGGCGAGATTTACGCGTGGTATGCCCGCAACGCCGAGCTTGCCAATTGTGTCATGCGCGATGCTGAGGTCGATCCGCTGATCCGCGATATCGTGCGTCTGAGGCTTGGCTCGCGGATGGACGCTTTTCAGGCGGCGCTAAGCCGGGGGTTGCGGTCTGGGCGCGAGTTAAATGCAGTGCTCGGGCTCGCACTCAGTTTCCACACTTGGCGGTCATTGGTGAAAGAGGGCGGTCTGAGCACCGATGCCGCTGTGGCATTTTTGATGCGTGCGATACAGTCTGCAACCGAAAAGTCAAAGCGATCCGCCAGAACATAGGTTGCCTCTCAACAAGGCGCGCCCTTGCCTCCTTCCTCGATAGTTGAACGACCATCGGGTCTTCCCATCGTCGCCTTGCGCAGTGTCGGCAAGACGTTCGAACGCGGCACCGTTGCGCTCGAGGCGTTGGATCTTGAGGTGCGCGACGGCGAATTCGTTTCGCTGCTTGGGCCTTCAGGCTGTGGCAAGTCGACGGCGTTGCGCATTATCGCAGGATTAAGCGCGGCATCCGAAGGCACTGTTGAATGGCCAAACGGCGCCGGCCAAATCGGTTTCGTCTTTCAGGAACCGACGCTGATGCCTTGGGCTAGTGTCGCGGCCAATGTGCAACTCCCGCTCAAGCTCGCCAATAAGAATGAAACGCTTTCGCGCCCGGCAGTCACGCAGTCGCTGGATCGTGTCGGATTAGGCGATTTTGCGGACGCCTTCCCCCGGGAGCTTTCCGGCGGCATGAAGATGCGCGCGTCGATCGCACGCGCACTGGTGACCGAGCCGCAATTACTGTTGATGGATGAGCCGTTTGCCGCGCTCGACGAGATCACCCGCTTCAAGCTCAACAACGATTTGCTGGCGGTGTGGCACGAGCTGCGCCGCACGGTGATATTCGTTACTCATTCGGTATTCGAGTCGGTCTATTTATCACAGCGCATCGTCGTGATGACGCCGCGTCCGGGCCACGTTTTTACGGAGATCGCGATCGACGCGCCATATCCGCGCGATGAGCGCTTCCGCACCTCGGCTGAATATGCCGGTTTCTGCCGGCAGGTGGCCGAAGCGCTTGGCAAAGCCATGAGAGAGGCGCCATGAGCGATCGCGCCCTGCGCATTGGCTTGCCAATAATTGTGCTCGCGGCCGGAGTGCTGTTTTGGCATCTCGTTGTGCGGATTTTCGCCATCCCGCCATACGTGCTTCCCGGACCGGATCTGGTGCTGGAGACGTTGGTTGATGATCGTTCCCTGCTGTGGAATTCGCTGCTGGTGACCTTGCAGATCACTTTCGAGGGCTTTCTGCTCGCAGTGATCGGCGGCATCGGCATTGCGATACTGTTCAACCAGTCGCGGCTCGTCGAATACTCGTTTTATCCCTACGCGGTCATTCTCCAAGTGACTCCGATCGTCGCCATTGCGCCGCTACTTCTGATCTATTTGTCGCAACCGCTGGCCGTATTGGCATGCGCGTGGATCGTCGCGTTTTTCCCGGTTCTCGCCAACACGACCCTCGGCCTAAGTTCGGTCGACCACAATCTTCTCGCGCTGTTTGAGCTATATAAGGCTTCACGCTGGCAGGTGCTGTGGAATTTGAAATTGCCTTCAGCGCTGCCGCAAATGTTGGCGGGGCTGCGTATTGCCGGCGGCCTGTCGCTGATTGGCGCGGTGGTTGCGGAAATCGCCGCGGGCTCTGCCGGTGCGGGCTCAGGGCTGGCGTACCGGATTGCCGAGTCGGGTTACCGGCTCAACATTCCGCGCATGTTCGCCGCGCTGCTGTTGTTGTCACTTGCCGGTGTTGCGATCTTCTTCGCGTTGTCGGTGCTCTCGCATTTGGCGCTGCGCCGCTGGCACGAAAGCGCATTCGAACGCGAGCGCTAGCTTCCCAGCACCCATTGTAAGGCGATGCCGAGCGCTGCCATTGCTATCACGACCTCGATCAGGCTGCGGTGCAGGCCGAACGCCAGCACGGCTGCAATTGCCGCCAACGCGGTTGCCCGGAGATCGAGAGCGAACGGATCGAAAGCGTACCAGCGCATGGGACCTGCGTGCATTTCGATTACTTTGCCGAACAGCACATTCAGTGCGAACCAGACAGAAAGATTCAAGATCACGCCCACAACAGCCGCCGTGATTGCAGCGAGCGCTCCCGACAATTGCCGGTTCGCGCGTAGACGCTCGACGAACGGGGCGCCGGCGAAAATCCAGAGCATCGAGGGTACGAAGGTGACCCAGGTGGTCATGGCAGCGCCGAGCACGCCGGCAGTGACTGGTGAGAAGGGCGCAGCGTCGCGGAAGGCGGCAAGGAAGCCAACAAATTGCGTAACCAGAATGAGTGGCCCCGGCGTGGTTTCGGCAAGGCCTAAACCATCAACCATTTCCGGCGCTGTCATCCAGCCATAGGTTTGCACGGCCTCCTGCGCCATATAGGCGAGCAGCGCGTAAGCGCCGCCAAAACTCACCACCGCAAGTTTCGAGAAAAAAGTGCCGATACTCACCAGCACATGCTGTGGCCCGAAGATAAGCGCGGCGAGCGCAATCGGCGTCCACCACACAAATACCCCGACCACCGCGGCAATAGCGAACTGCCGCCAGCGGTCCTTTGCTGGAGGCGGCACGCTTTCAATTTTTCCGGTAAGCCCAAGCTGAGCGGGCGCCCGGCGCGCGACAATATAGCCGATCAGCGCGGCAGCCGCGACGATCAGCGGAAACGGCAGCGCTAAAAAAAAGATGCCGACAAACGCTGCGGCTGCGAGTGAAAGCAGTAAGGTCGTCTTGAGCGCGCGTTTGCCGATGCGGATCAGCGCTTCGATCACGATGACCAGCACAGCTGCTTTTATGCCAAACAGTGCGCCATCGACCACCGCGACGCCACGGCCGAGCGCGTAAAGCAGGCTCAGGCCGAGCATCACAAATGCGCCAGGCAGAATGAACAGGATCCCAGCGCTCAACCCGCCGCGCACACCATGCAGCAGCCACCCGAGATAAGTGGCGAGCTTTTGGGCCTCGGGTCCCGGCAGCAGCATGCAAAAATTGAGTGCATGCAGGAAGCGCGGCTCGTCGATCCATTTCTTTTCGTCAACAACGACGCGATGCATCAGGGCAATCTGCCCGGCCGGGCCGCCAAAATTGATGCAGCCGATCTTGAGCCAGACCATGAAAGCTTCGTGAAAGCTCGGCCGGGCAGCCGTTCCGGTAGTTGCCATGCTCGTCACGCGGCTTTAGCCGGCCAGTTATGTCGCTCCTCGGCCGCAAAGCGCAGCCAGGCGAACAGCGCATCGTAGACCATGAAACCGCGTCCGAGCAGCCCATGATCGTCGTCGCCGGCGAGTGCTGACAGACCGAGCGACACGGCGTGCAGCCCGGCCGCTTCTGGCGCAATGTCGGGCCGCGCGGTATCGGCGCCGCGCACGATCAGAGCAAGCCTCGCCAAAGAGGGCTCACTATCCAGACCGAACAGTTTGAGCATGGTGTCGAATGAGCAGCGTTCACCGACATGACTGAGTTCGATATCCTTGATGTCGAACGGCACGCCGCTGCTCTCGCGCGCGACATTGAGCACCTGATCGGGGTCGACGAACAAAATGCGCGCCTGCGGGTCGAGAAAGCGGCGCACCAGCCAAGGGCAGGCGATACGGTCGATTTTCGGCCGCCGCCGCGTCACCCATGTGCTTGGCCGCTTTGGTGCGATGCGATCGAGCTCCGCTTTTGCAACGAAGGGCAGGCCTGATTTCGCCCAACCCTCATAGCCGCCTTCCAGCACGCGCGCGTCGATGCCGTCGGCGCGCAATTGCGCGACCGTGCTCTGGCTCATTTCGTGGCCGGCTTTACAGGCGGCGACAATCGGGCGGGTCATGTCGAATTCGGCCGTCCATTGCCTGGCCTTGGCGGCATCGCGCCAGACTGCGCCAGGCAGCAAATGTGGCGATTGCTCGTAGGCGTCGTGCCGCCGCACGTCCACGAGCTGCGGCGACTCGCGTGTCGCGATCGCATTCCAGAGATCTTTCGGTGAGATCGAATAGCTCGGAGACAGCATAGGTCCCCTCCGTGAGCGAAGGAGACGGTGCTTGGGCCCGCAAGCCTTGAAAGTGCGGGGCGACCGCCGTTGGCCCCACGCGTGCATATTAGTTCAACGCATCGGCACGATCAACGCCAATCCCGACACGAGCAATAGGAGCAGGATAATTTTGCGGAATGCGGCATCGTCAAGTTTTCCATAAAGCCCGAAGCCACACCAGATGCCGCCAATCAGAACGGGAAGCGCAAACGCATAAAGCTTGAGCGTTTCGAGAGTAAATGCACGGGCGACGGCGAACGAAATCGCGCTCATCACGAAGGTCGCGAACATCACCGGCTGAAAGATGGCGCGCTGCGCGTCCTTAGGTCCCCCGCGCAACTGGCACCAGACGGTCACCGCAATGCCGCCCAGTCCAGTCAGTCCGCCGATAAGGCCGTTCGCGACGCCGACGCCTAATTCGGTCGTGACGCCGCCCGCAACCGGTTTAAGCGCCGGCCGGATCAGGCTGTAGAGGCTATAGATCACCAGCAGAACGCCGATCGTGAGGCGAAGCGTGCCCTGATCGACAGTTGTCAGCAGGGCGGTGCCGGCGGGAACGCCCAGTGCACCGCCGACAATGAATGGCAAAACCGCCCGCCAGTTTATGGCGTGACGCACCCGCCAGATACCAGAGCCTTGCGTGACGAGCCCACACAACACGATCAGAAGCGCGTTTTGCTCCGGCGCAATGATGTGCAGCCATACGCCGGAAACCACGAGGCCCATTGCGAAGCCTGATAGACCGGACGTCAGGCCGCCAAAAAAAGCCGCTGCGAGAAAAAAAGCCAAGTTCAACCCATCCATAGAGATTGCTCCAAAAGCGAAGGGCGCAGCGCTTGGATGGATGCCATCTGACGGGGAGGCGGCCTGTCCCCGAAATTTTTATTGGGATTGTTCTGGATTTCTAGCCCACGCAAAGCATAGGTCCCCTCCGCAAACGAAGGAGACGGTGCTTGGGCTCGCGAGCCTTGGAAAGCGCGGGGCGACCGCCGTTGGCCCCACAAAGGATACTTTATCTCAGCACGCTTCGGCCAACAAGATGAAGTACTAAAGAAAGGCCGACATGGGGACGACCAGGAAGAATCCGGAGAGCAGCAACAAGATCAGGATGATCTTGCGAAACGCGGCTTCGTCGAGGCGTCCGTAAAGCTTCATTCCTAGCCACATGCCCGCCAACACCATCGGCAGGCCGAGCAGATATAGCTCGATGGTGTAGCCAGTGATCGCCCCACTGGCCCCGAGCAAGACTGCGCTGACGAGGAAAGCCATCACGATAACCGGCTGGTAGATGGCGCGCTGAGCGTCTTTCGACCAGCCGTGCAACTGGCACCAGATAACGACAACGATGCCGGCAAGTCCGGTTAACCCGCCGAGCAGCCCGTTGAGAAATCCGATGCTGGTATCGGCGAGGCGCCCCGCCCGGATCGGCTTGAATACGGGCCGCGCCACACCGTAGATGCTGTACAGCATCAGCAAGATTCCGATTCCGATGCGCAGATAGGCTGGTTCAATAAAAGTAAGCATATAGGTGCCGATCGGCACGCCGATTGCGCCACCAAGAATGAATGGCGTTACTTTGCTCCAGTCAAAAGCGTGCCGGAGTTTCCATATTCCATACCCCTGCACCAATAAGGCGTAGCCCATGATCAGGCTCGCCGTTTGGATTGGTGTCAGAATGTGAAGCCATACGCCCGACACGACGAGACCCATGGCGAATCCGGCAAGACCGGTCGTCACGCCCCCGATAAACGACGCTGACAGATAAAGTCCAAGTACCATGCCATCCATGACTTGCTCCCAAGCAAGAACGACCAGCGCTTGGATGGACGATGTCGCATCTGACGGGGAGGTGGGCTGATCCCCGAACCGTTCATATTGACGATCGGCGGCGCGCAAGGCGCCGCAATCGTTGCGTAAGATGGTCTGTTGAGATTGTTAGGCCGCAAACAACATAGGTCCCCTCCGTAAACGAAGGAGACGGTGCTTGGGCTCGCAGGCCTTGGAAAGCGCGGGGCGACCGCCGTGGGCCCCACAACTTTGTTGTTTACAGTACATTACATGGCCGCACAAGGCCCGCATTACACACCCGCATTTTCGTCACTCGCCACGGGACCCGGCCTTCGCTAATTTTTGCGTGGGAGGCGCCCATGGCCAACAAAATCGATCTCAGTGCACGCAATGCAGTTGTTACTGGCGGTGCGCAAGGTATAGGACGAGCGATCGTCGAACGCTTCCTTGAGTCAGGCGCAGCGGTTGCGATCTGGGATCGCGACATCAATCTGGCGAAAAAGACCGCGGCCGAATTGCAAAAACGTGGCCGCATCGCGCCGGTCGCAGTCGATGTCACCAATTATTCCGATGTGGAGCGTGCGAGAGACGAGACGATCAAAGCGTTCGGGCGCATTGATATTCTGGTCAACAATGCCGGCATTGCCGGGCCGAACGTGAAGACCTGGGACTATCCGCTCGACGCCTGGCGCGGTGTGCTTTCGATAAATCTCGACGGCCCATTTCACTGCTGCCGCGCTTTGGCGCCGACGATGATCGGGCAAAATTACGGGCGCATCGTCAACATCGCTTCCATCGCCGGCAAGGAAGGCAACCCGAACGCGCCGGCCTATTCTGCGTCGAAGGCGGGGCTCATCGCGCTGACCAAATCGCTCGGCAAGGAACTCGCGTCCTATGACATATCGGTCAATTGTCTCACACCAGCGGCCGCGAAAACCGCAATCTTCGATCAGATGACGCAAGAGCATATTGATTTCATGCTTTCGAAAATTCCGCGCGGGCGCTTCGTGACAGTTGAAGAGATCGCCAGCCTTGTCGCCTTTTGTGCCTCGAGTGAGTGCTCGTTCACCACCGGTGCGGTCTTCGACATTTCGGGCGGCCGGGCGACCTATTGAACGACGCGCACCACCAGCGCCGACAGCGGCTTATCGGTATCGCCTTTATGTGCGGGGCCGTTGCGACTTTTTCTTGTCTCGACGCCACCGGAAAATATTTGCTCCGGTACATGGACCCCTTGCAGATTGTGTGGGCTCGTTATTTCGGCGCTTTCCTGCTGGCGTTTATTTTTCTCAATCCGCTCACCAAGCCAAAAATGATGATGACGACACGGCCATTCATGCAAGTCGGCCGTTCGGCGTTGTTGCTTGTGTCCACTGCGCTGAATTTTTCCGCGCTGCGCTATCTTCAGCTCGACGAAGTGCTGGCAATCCTGTTTTCGACCCCGTTTCTGGTGGCCGTGCTCTGCGGCCCCTTGCTGGGCGAATGGGTCGGCTGGCGGCGGTGGACCGCGATCAGCGTCGGTTTCTTTGGTGTGCTACTGGTGGCGCGCCCGGGTTTTGGTGGACTTCATCCCGCGGCGTTACTGTCGTTCGGCAGCGCCGTCTGTTACGCGCTTTACGTGATCTCGACGCGCGTGCTGGCGCGGAGCGACTCTAGTGAAACAACGCTGTTTTATTCGAACTTGGTCGGCGCGGTCGCGATGTTACCGGTCGTTCCGCTTGTTTGGACCACACCGAACAACGCGCTCGTGGTGGCGTTAATGGTGCTTATTGGCGCGCTGGGCAGCGGCGGGCACTATCTCCTCATCCGCGGCCATCGATTGGCGCCGGCGTCGACATTGGCGCCTTTCATCTATACGCAAATGGTTTGGACGACGACGCTTGGCTTTCTGGTGTTCGGTGACGTGCCGCATCGCTGGACCATCGTCGGGGGACTGATAGTGGTGTCGTCCGGCCTTTATCTGCTCAATCGTGAGCGCAGGGTGGGCAAGGTGGAACCGTCGGCACCGGTTGCCTAAGCATCGCGGGGGGCGCTAAGTTCCGCCCGCCACACAAGCTTTTCGATCGCGAAGGACGATTTATGGCCACAGCAAAAGACCGCGCGCAGGCCAAGGCCGGCTCCGGACTGAATGACGATATCGGCGAGCAGAAGCGGCTGGAACTATACCGGACGCAGGTGGTGATTCGCGAAGCCGAGCAACGCGCTTACGATCTATTTCTCCAGAACCTCGTCAAAGGCACCAGCCATTTGTCGCTCGGACAGGAAGCAGTGGCGGCAGGCTTTGCCGTTGCCATGAAGCCAGGCGACCTCTCGTTCTGCACGTATCGTGGCCACGCCCACACACTGGCGCGTGGAGTGTCAGTGGAGAAAGTGCTGGGCGAGTTGATGCAGCGCGACAACGGCTTGATGCGCGGCAAGGGCGGCTCGATGCACCTGACCTCGGTCGATCACGGCGTGATGGGCTCTTACGCCATCATCGGTGCGCACCTTCCGATCGCGTGCGGCGCGGCCTGGCGCGCGCAGTACAAAGGGGCCAAGGACGTGTCCGTGTGCTTCTTTGGTGACGGCACTACCAATATCGGTGCTTTCCACGAAGCGCTCAACTTCGCGGCGGTGTGGAAGCTGCCTGTCGTCTTCGTTTGTGAGAACAACCTCTACATGGAATACACGCCGATCGCCGACGTGACCGCTGTCGAGCACCCGGCTGCCGACCGAGCCTCGGCTTATGGGCTCGAGCGCATCGTGATCGACGGCAACGATGCCGATGTTGTCTATCGCACAGCGCAGACGGCATACGACAAGGCCCGCGCTGGCGAAGGCCCATCGTTGATTGAGTGCATGACTTACCGGCACAGTGGCCATTCACGGGCCGATCCGGCAAAGTATCGGCCTGAAGGCGAACTCGATCGCTGGAAGCTTCGCGACCCAATAAAGATCTACCGCGAACGGTTGTTACAATTCGGCGTGTCCGAAAACGTGATCGGCAAGATCGACGCCGAAGTGCGCGGAATCGTTGACGACGCCACCGAGGCCTGCAAGGCCGCGCCACCACCACCGCTCGATATTATCACCACCGATGTCTACGCCGATGGAGGCTGGGCATGGCGGAACTGACCTATCGCGACGCGGTCATCCGCGGCATTGCGCAGGAAATGAGCCGCGATCCCGACGTCGTGTTCCTTGGCGAGGACGTGGCCAAGGCTGGCGGCGTGTTCAAGGCGACTGTCGGTCTTTACGAGCAGTTCGGGCCGTTGCGCGTACGCGACACTCCGATTTCCGAGCAGGCGATTCTCGGCGCTGCCATGGGCGCGGCGATGACTGGCTTGAAGCCGATCGCCGAGATCATGTTCTCGGATTTCTTCGCGGTCTGCTTTGATTACATCGCCAATGAGTTTCCCAAGAGCCGCTACATGTCCAATGGGCAGGTAAAATGCCCGTTGGTCGTTCGCACCGGCAATGGCGCGGGTTCTCGCTTCGGCGCACAGCACTCACAAAGCGTCGAGAACTGGTGCATGATGATTCCAGGGCTCAAGGTCGTTGCACCGTCGAACCCGCGCGACGTCATCGGCCTGTTGGCGGCGTCGGTGCGCGATCCCGATCCGGTGATTTTCCTCGAGCACAAGTCGCTTTACGCCACAAAGGGCGAGGTTCCGGACGGCGAGATCGTTGACACGCTCGGTACGGCAAAAATTCTGCGTTCGGGCAAGGACGCCACTATCTGCGCGTTGGCATTGATGGTGCCGCGCGCGCTCGAAGCCGCAGAGAAGCTCAAGGCAGAACACGGCATCGATTGCGAAGTGGTCGATGTGCGCTCGCTGGTTCCGCTCGACACGCAAACAATTCTCGGCTCGATCGCGAAGACGCATCGGCTGTTCACGGTCGAGGAAAATCCGCGGTTGTGCGGCTGGGGTGCCGAGATCGTGTCGATTGCGGCGGATGAGGCCTTCTACGACCTCGATGGTCCGCCGGTCCGCATTACCACGCCGCACATTCCGCTTCCGGCAGCTGATATTCTTGAAGACATCGTGTTGCCGACACCCAATCGTATTGCCGAAACGGTGCGGCGGAGTTTGGGGAGTTAAGTAACCCGGTCGTCCCCCGCGAAGGCTGGGACCCAGTCCGTGAAGAACTGGATTCCCGCTTGTACGGGAATGGGCAGAAAAATCACGAGGTAAAGTATGTACGAAAATCTTCTCGCCAACGTTCCGACCGACCTTTGGATTGGCGGCAAATGGCGCAAAGCATCTGACGGCGGCCGCTTCGACGTGATCGACCCGGCGACCGAGCGCAAGATCGCGTCTGTGGCCAGCGCGACGGTCGATGACGCCAAAGCCGCGCTCGACGCTGCGGAAGGCGCTTTTGAAGGTTGGGCCGGACGCAAGCCGCGCGAGCGCGGCGAGATTCTGCGCAAGGCCTATGAGCTGATCATGCGCGACGCCGAGCGTTTCGCGAAGCTGATCACGCTTGAGAACGGAAAAGCTCTGTCCGATTCGCGCGGCGAGGTCGCCTACGCTGCCGAATTCTTCCGCTGGTATGCGGAGGAGGCGGTGCGCAATGTCGGCGAAGTTTCGCGCGCGCCGGCTTCGGGTGCCCGCATTTTTGTGCACCACAAGCCGGCCGGTATTGCTGTGTTGGTGACGCCCTGGAATTTCCCGGCGGCGATGGCGACGCGGAAGATCGGACCGGCGCTCGCCGCGGGGTGTCCGGTAGTATTGAAGCCTGCTTCCGACACGCCGCTCACGATGCTCGCGCTGATGCCGGCGCTGGAAGAAGCCGGCGTTCCCGCCGGTGTGGTCAACGTCATTCCGTCGCGTTCGTCCGGAAAAGTGGTCGGCGCCATGCTGCATGACCCGCGCGTGCGCGTCGTCTCCTTCACCGGCTCGACCGAAGTCGGACGCAAACTGCTGCATGAGGCCGCCGACAACATCGTCAGGCCTGCCATGGAGCTCGGCGGAAATGCGCCATTTATTGTGTTCGAAGACGCCGATATCGATGCAGCGATTGACGGCGCCATGATCGCCAAAATGCGCAATATGGGCGAGGCCTGCACTGCGGCTAACCGCTTCTATGTCCATGAAAAAGTGCACGAGGAATTTGCCAAGAAGCTCACTGCCAAGATGGGCTCGCTGAAGATGGGCAACGGTCTTGATGAAGGCGTCAATCTTGGCCCGCTCGTGAACAAAGATGGTCGCGACAAGGTCATAGAACTCGTCGATGACGCGGTGAAGAAGGGTGCCAAGGTGCTGGTCGGCGGCAAATCGCCCGATGGCCCCGGCTTTTTTTATCCGGCGACCGTGCTGACCAACGTGCCGGATTCAGCCAAAATGCTGAACGAGGAAATCTTCGGACCTGTCGCTTCTATCCAGACTTTCAAGAGCGAGGACGAAGCGATCAAGCGCGCCAATGACACGGAGTATGGGCTGGTCGCCTACCTTTATACGAAGGATTTGAGCCGCGGCATGCGCGTTTCCGAAAAGCTCGATTTTGGAATGGTCGGCCTCAACCGCGGGCTCGTCTCTGATCCGGCGGCGCCGTTTGGCGGCACGAAGCAGTCTGGCCTTGGCCGCGAAGGCGCACACGAGGGGATGATGGAATTCCTCGAGACGCAGTACGTGTCGGTGAGCTGGTAAGGAAAAGCGCGTGGACGTCCTGATGCCGCAGCTCGGCGAAACGGTGGCCGAGGGCAAGATCACGAAATGGTTCAAGGCAGCCGGCGACTCGGTGAAGCCGGGGGACAACCTGTTCGAGATCGAAACCGACAAGACTTCGATGGAAGTGCCATCGACCACCGCCGGCACGCTTACCGAAATACATTTCCAGGTTGGCGAGGTGGCGAAGGTTGGCGCCGTTGTGGCAGTTATTGCGGGGGCTGGTGCGACTGCAAGCTCCAGTCCGCCGGCTGCGTCGAAAACGCCCGTTGCCCCACCGCGTCCGACGTCCGCTGCCCCGGCGCCGGCCGTGCAGGCAGGACCGATTCCGCGTACGACCCCGATGGATCCTTTCCGCGAAGTGCGGACGCCCGAACGCAACTATGGGCCCGCAAAGCTTGCCAGCGGTACTGTGGTCACACCGCTCGCGCGGCGACTGGCTGGCGAACGCGGCATCGACCTGGCGCGCGTTGCCGGTTCGGGTCCGCATGGCCGCATTGTCGCACGCGACGTGGAACACGCGGCGCCCCGTGCGGCGTCTGCCGCGATAGCGAGCGGCGCGAGCGCCGCGCAGGTGAAGGCGCTTTTCGAGGGCATCGCGTACGAGGAAGAGCCCCTCAGCTCTATGCGTCGCACCATCGCCACGCGGCTTGTCGAAGCCAAGCAGACTATTCCGCATTTCTATCTTACGGCCGATCTCGACGTTGGCCGTCTGATCGCCATGCGTGAGGAGGCGAATGCCGCCGCGCCCAAGGACAAGGATGGCCAGCCGAAGTTCAAGCTCTCACTCAACGATTTTATCATCAAAGCCTGGGCGGCGGCGTTGCAGCGTATTCCCGCGGCCAACGCGGTGTGGGCGGGTGATCGTATTCTTCGCTTCCAGCATGCCGATATCGGTATAGCGGTGGCGCTTGAGGGCGGCCTGATCACACCGGTGGTGCGCAACGCCGAAGTTAAGTCTCTCACCACAATCTCGGCGGAGATGCGCGACCTTGCCGAGCGTGCGCGGAACAAGAAACTCAGGCCGAATGAATATCAGGGCGGCTCAAGCGCCATTTCCAATCTCGGCATGTACGGTGTGCGTGAATTTTCGGCCATCATTAATCCGCCACACGCGACAATCCTGGCCGTTGGCGCGACACGCCGCGCACCTGCTGAGGTAGAGGATGGCGGCGTGAAGTTCATCAGTCAGATGACAGTTACCCTGTCATGCGATCATCGGGTGGTCGATGGCGCGCTCGGAGCGGAGCTGCTTGCAGCGTTCAAGAAATTCGTCGAGGCGCCGGTGACGGCGCTGGTCTAGACAAGGAGAATACGAAATGGCTGGCGAAAAGCCGGATGTCCTGCTGGTCGGCGCCAAGAAGCCCGTGATGATGAAGGGCTTCGAAGGCAAGGTGACGCTTCATCATTGGCTCGATGCCAAGGACAAGGCTGCCCTTGTCAAAGAGGTTGGCAACAAAATCAAA
This sequence comes from uncultured Alphaproteobacteria bacterium, assembly GCA_963742345.1. Classification (GTDB taxonomy): domain Bacteria; phylum Pseudomonadota; class Alphaproteobacteria; order Rhizobiales; family Xanthobacteraceae; genus Pseudolabrys. The sequence goes on along the minus strand of CAVULO010000005.1, from coordinate 60,994 downwards.
GCGATCGCGATTGCCTACACCGCAAACAAGGTCGACGGAAATTTTCTCCAGCAGTTTCCCCACCTCGAGCAGGTCTCGAGCTTTGGCGTCGGTTACGACCATATCGATGCCAAGTGGGCGGGCGAGCACGGCATTGTCGTCACCAACACGCCCGAAGTGCTCAATGAAGAGGTCGCGGACACCGCGCTTGGTCTCTTGCTTTGTACCGTGCGCGAACTGCCGCAGTCGGAACGCTATTTGCGGGCTGGCAAATGGAAGGACGCCCATTATCCGCTTACCAAGGCCACGTTGCGCGACCGTACCGTCGGCATGGTCGGCATGGGCCGCATCGGCAAAGCGATTGCGCGGCGGCTCGAGGCGTTCGGCACACCAGTCGTCTATCACAGCCGCAACCCGCAAGCGGACGTCAAATACAAGTACTATCCGAAGCTGATCGACATGGCGCGCGACGTCGACACGCTGATGGTGATCGTGCCGGGTGGTGCCAGCACCAAGAATATGATCAATGCCGAGGTGCTCAAAGCGCTTGGTCCGCGCGGCGTTTTGATCAACATGGCGCGCGGCTCGGTGGTCGATGAGCCGGCACTGATCGAGGCGCTACAAAAACGCACGATTTATTCCGCCGGTCTCGACGTGTTCGCCAACGAGCCCAACGTGCCGAAGGAATTGATCGAGATGGACCACATCGTGCTGTTTCCTCATCTTGGCTCGTCGACCGAGGCAACTCGGGCAGCGATGGACCAACTGGTGGTCGATAACATTCTCGCCTGGGCGGCGGGCAAGCCGCCACTCACACCGGTTTCAGAAACGCCATGGCCGCCGAAGCGTTAACGTACGGCCGGCAAGAGTGGTGCTATAGTTTGATCATGACCCGTCTTGCGATTGGTCTCGCTGCGGTCTGTGTGACCGGTGTCGCCCTCGCCCAGGCACCGGCACCGCTCGGCGAATCCGCCCAGAGGATGATCGGCAATTGGGAATTCTCCAATGCCGATCGCGACCGGACCTGCACCGCCACCTTCAAAAGCGATCGCGGCCCGACCGGCTTCAAGGTCGAGTTTGATGCCAATTGTGTCAATCTTTTCCCTCTCGTGCGCGATATCGCAGCCTGGAAATTCCCTGAAAACGATCTGCTCTATTTGCTCGACGCAAAGGGAAAATCGGTCGTGGAATTCAGCGAGGTCGAGGACGGTATCTTCGAGGCGCCGACGCCGGGGGTCGGCGTTTTGTTCTTGCAAAATGCTGCCGCTGCCGGCGCGCCGGCGAAGCCCGCAGAGCAGGTCGCCGGCGACTGGGCGATCGTGCGCAAATCCGGTTCGCCTGTCTGCGTCCTCACGTTGGCGATGACCAAGGCTAGCGACGGCTTTGCTGTCGCAGTCAAGCCCGGCTGCGATGCGGCTATCGCGCGGCTAAATTTTACGCAATGGCGCATCGACAGCGACCAGCTGATGTTGGTGCCGTCGCGCGGCAACCCGTGGCGTTTCGAGGAGGTCGATGGCGCGACATGGCGCCGCGTACCGGAGGGCGCTGATCAGACCACGTTGGTACGGCAATAATCTTAAATCAGCCGCAGGCTCTTGAAGCTCGCGTGTCCTTCCTTGCCGACAACGATGTGATCGTGCACGGCGATGCCGAGCGGGCGGGCAACGTCGATAATCGTCTGCGTCATCTGAATGTCGGCATGCGACGGCGTCGGGTCGCCCGAAGGATGATTGTGCACCAGGATTAATGCGCTGGCGGAGAGCTCAAGCGCGCGCTTGACGACTTCGCGTGGATAGACCGGCGTGTGATCGACCGTGCCGACCTGTTGTACTTCGTCAACGATCAGCTGGTTGCGCTTGTCAAGAAACAGGACGCGGAACTGCTCCCTGTCGGCGAAGGCCATGGTTGTGCGGCAGTAATCGATCACGCTCGCCCAGGATGACAGCACCAGGCGCTTTTGAACCTGGCCACGTGCCAGCCGGCCTGCGGCCGCGTGCACGACCTTGAGTTCGGTGATGGCGGCGTCGCCTATGCCTTTAATCTCGGCAAGGCGGGCCGGTGGCGCTGAGATCACTTCCGGGAAGGAGCCGAATTTCGCGATGAGGTCCTTGGCCAGTGGTTTGACGTCGCGCTGCGGGATGGCGCGGAACAGCACGAGTTCCAGCAATTCGTAGTCGCTGACCGACTCGGCACCGGCTTTCCGAAAACGTCCACGCAGCCGCTCGCGATGGCCATGGTAGTGGGGCGGCCGGCCGGCTTTGTCGCGCTTGTCCGTCATGGAAAAGTGTATCCGTGTATGCATACACGTAATAAGTGTAGTTCAGAAAAATACAATCTTCGCGATTCTTTTGACGCTATGACCAAAGAGAAAAACGCGCTTTAGCGCGTATATGGCGGCTTATGCAGCCCGGCCGGCGAAAAGGTGAATACCTCGACGCCGTCATTGGTGACGCCGACGGTGTGCTCGAACTGCGCCGACAGCGAGCGGTCGCGCGTCACGGCGGTCCAGCCATCGGACAGCACCTTCACGTGTGGGCGGCCGAGATTGATCATCGGTTCTACCGTGAAGAACATGCCGGGCTTGAGCACGATGCCTTCGCCGGGCCGTCCAACGTGCACAATGTTCGGCTCATCATGGAACAGGCGGCCGAGGCCATGACCGCAGAAGTCGCGCACGACGCTCATATGTTGCGCTTCAACATAAGTCTGGATCGCATGGCCGATGTCGCCGCTCGTTGCTCCGGGCCGGATAGCGGCAATGCCGCGCATCATCGCCTCGTGCGTGACCTCGATGAGCCGCTCAGCGCGGCGTGGGATTTCGCCGATCGTGTACATGCGGCTGGAATCGCCGTGCCAGCCTTCAAGGATCAGCGTCACATCGATATTGACGATGTCTCCATCCTTCAGCGGCTTGTCGCCAGGAATGCCGTGGCACACCACATGATTAAGGGAAGTGCAAGTCGACTTCCTGTAGCCGCGATACATCAGCGTTGCGGGCAGGGCACCGTGATCGGTGGCATAGTCCAACACCAGCCGGTCGATTGTTTCCGTCGGCACGCCCGCACGGACATGCTCGGTCAGCATGTCCAGGCAACGCGCAACAAGCTGCCCGGCCTTGCGCATCGCCGCGAAGGCGGCGGGCCCGTGAATTTTGATCTGGCCGGTTTTTCGTAAAGGAGCAACGGCTGCGTCGACGTAGGTCATAACTTACAATGTAAGGTTTGCGGCGTAAGGTGCAAGCGCATCATAATAGCCGCATCAGGCCAAGATTTTTCCGCCCAATTCATCCTCGATATGCGCGCGGATTATATCGTCAAACGCGGCCTCGGCCTTGAATCCGAGATCGCGAGCGCACTTTGCATCGAGGCGTTCTGCCCAGCCGGCCACGATCCGCTGGACAAGCTCATCCGGTGCGCGCCGGATGCGCGCGGCCACCTTTTCGCCGGCAACGCGGCGCAGCGCGTCGATTTGCTCGCCGACGGTGCACGATACACCGGGCATGGCAAGATTGATGCGTGGCCCGAGTTGTTCGCGAGTCACCCCCGCAGCATGGATCAGAAAGCCAACCGCGGCGCGCGGGCTTGCGTGCGTGTGCCGCACGGTATCGGAGACCGGCAGCAGCGCTTCCTGGCCGGCCAGCGGTTCCCGGATAATGCCAGAAAAGAAACCGGATGCGGCCTTGTTGGGTTTGCCCGGCCGCACGCAGATGGTCGGTAGTCTGATGCCAATGCCATCGAAAAAGCCGCGGCGCGTGTAGTCGGCGAGCAGCAGTTCGCAGATCGCCTTTTGCGTACCGTATGATGTCAGTGGCGTGAGATGAAAGTCATCGGGGATCGAACCTGGAAAGGGCGCGCCGAATACGGCAATCGACGAGGTGAACACGACCTTCGGCTTGTAATCGGCAGCACGGATTGCCTCCAGCAGCGCGCGGGTGCCGTCCAGATTGACGCGGTAGCCTTTCTCGAAATCAATTTCCGCTTCGCCCGACACCACGCCGGCCAGATGGAAGATTACCTCCGGCTTGCCGGCCACCGCTTTGGCTGCGGCGCCGGCGCTGGAAAGGTCGCTCGTTGAAAGTTCGACCGCGCCCGCAAATCCGACCGGCTTTTCCGGCGCGACGACGTCGATCAATGTCAGTTGGTCAATCTTCTGACCGCACAGTTGGCCATCCTTGACCAGCCTTGCGGTGAGCTTGCGGCCGATCATGCCCGCTGCACCGGTAACCAGAATATGCATTACGCCCTCTTTTGTTCGCGATCCGCCGGCTCGTAGCGGTCGATACGACGCAGATCAGGCAATAGCATCATCCACACCGTCGCCACCAGCAGCGATCCCAATCCACCGATCACCACCGACGGCACCGCGCCGAGCCAGGCGGCGACCAGACCGGATTCGAATTCGCCGAGTGTATTCGATGAGCCGACGAACAAATAATTGATAGCGCTCACGCGTCCGCGCTTTTCGTCCGGAGTTCTCGATTTGCACCAGCGTAAATCGGATGACGATGCTGACTGCGTCCGAAGCGCCGAGCGCAGCCAGCGCGATCAGCGACAGCGGGAACCAGGTCGATAGCCCAAACACAATTGTTGCCAGGCCGAATAGGCCGACCACAGCGAACATCTTGCGGCCGATATGCCGCTCGACCGGATGACGTGCCAGTATGATCGCGGTAATTAGCGCGCCGGCGGCCGGCGCCGAGCGCAACAGACCGAGCCCGATCGGACCGACTGCCAGAATATCGCGCGCATAGACCGGCAGTAGTGCGGTGGCGCCGCCGAGAATGACCACGAAAAGGTCGAGAGTAATTACGCCGAGCAGTCGCCGCCGGCTGCGGATGTATTCAAAGCCGGCAAAAACCGAGGCGAAAGTTGGCGGCTCCCGAGGTGGAACCGGCCTTTGGGAGCGGACGAAACCGACCAACGTGATTGAACAGGCAAAGAACACCAGACAAACGACGCCGACCGAAACCGGGCTGAGCGCGTAGATCAGGCCACCCAAGGCGGGGCCACAAATCACCGCCACCTGGTTGGCTGATGTCCAAGCGGCCACGGCACGCGGAATCAAAGGGGCGGGCACCAACGTCGGCGCCAGCGCGTGCGCCGTCGGCATTTCGAAGGCGCGGGCGCAGCCGAGCATAAAAACTGCAGCGAACAGAAGATCGCGTCCCAACACTCCTGTTAGCAGGGCGATGGTGATCATCACGGCGGCCAACGCGTAGGCGCTTTGCGATGCGCGTACGATCAGCCGGCGGTCGTAGCGGTCGGCGGCATGTCCGATCAACAGCGTGAGCACGACCGCCGGAACGAACTGGATCAGTCCGACAAGGCCAAGATTGAAAGCGCTGTTGGTGATCTCGTAAATCTGCCAGCCGATCGTCAGGGCCAGCATCTGGTAGCCCATGGTCGAGGCAAGCCTCGCCAGCCAGAACAACACAAAGGGCCGCTGTTGGATAAGGCCGGGCGAAGAAACTGCTGCCACGCTTATTCCACCACGCCGTTAAACTCGCTCAGGCTGACCTTCTGCCCGCCGTCGGCGGTGAAGTTTTCCGGCGACAGCCAGCGTTCGAAATTGCGCTTGCGTGTCTGCCATTCGCTGTCGAGCATCGAAAAATAAGCGGTGTCGCGATTGCGGCGCTTCGCGATCTTGTGCTGGCGCAGTATGCCCTCGAAGGTAAAGCCATAGCGCAAGGCCGCGCGCCGCGAAGCGGCGTTGAGGGAATTGCATTTCCATTCATAGCGCCGATAGCCCAACGCCTCGAAGGCATAGCGCGCGAGCAGGTACTGCGCCTCGGTGCCCAGGGGTGTGCGTTGCAATGCCGGCGAATAGACGATGTGGCCAACTTCGATGACGCGCATGTCAGGCTGAATTTCCATCAGCGTCGCGATGCCAAGCGCGCGATTTGCGGTGTCGACGACGGCATAGGCGTAAGGGTCATCCAGGGCGGCGCGTTGCGTCACCCAAGTTGAAAATTGTCTGGCGTCCGCGAAAGGCCCGTATTGCGACATGTAGCTCCAGATTATGTCATGACCTTTGACCGCATCCCATAAAGTCGGCGCGTGTGCGGACATCAGTTTTTCGACACGGCCATAGCGACCCGCAAGCGTCACCGGACCAGGGCGTTGCGCAGCGCGGTCATCGACCAGCGCGCCGATCGGCTGCCCTGTCATCGGATGGATGTCGTCGTTCACGGCTTTGGTCGGCGCAGGAGATCGTCGTGGAAGAACTTGTTTAATTCGGCATTGGATACGACACCTGCAAAGCTGTCGAACTTGCCTTCTTGCGAGATTTGTCGCGCCGACTGGACGAACCCGTTCATGGCGACGCGCGCGAGGGTGCCGCCCACACTGATACGGCGAACGCCGAGCGCAGCGAGATCGTTCACTGTATAGCCGAGGGCACCACTGTTAAGAAAATTGATCGGTTTCGGTGCGACCGCCTTGATTGTTGCGGTGATGTGTTCACGGGTCTTGATACCCGGTGAATACAGACAGTCGGCTCCCGCGTCGGCGAAGGCTTTTAGCCGCCGGATCGTTTCGTCCAGGTCCGGCCGATTCCTGATGAAGCCTTCGGTGCGCGCAGTGAAGACTACATCACCGCCCGCTTTATCGATTGCATCGCGGGCAGCGCGCACGCGTTTGACCGCCAGATCGAAATCATAGAGTGGATCGGCGTCATTGCCGGTGAAATCCTCGATCGACAGGCCGGCGACGCCAGTGTCGATACAGAGCCGCACATTCGCGGCGACCTCGCCGGGATCGTCCGCATAGCCGCCTTCGAAATCCGCATTGACCGGCACGTCTGCCGCTTGCGCGATTTCGCGGCAATGCGCGAGCACCATGTCGCGGGGTACGTCACCGTCCGAATAGCCTTGCGAATGAGCGTAACCCGAACTGGTCGTAGCCAAGGCCTTGAAACCGAGACCTTGCAGGTAGCGGGCGCTACCGACATTCCATGGGTTGGGAATGACGAAGCAGCCGCTTTGGTGCAGCGCGCGAAATGTGCGGCGTTTGTCGGCGATGCTCATGTCCTTGCCCCGGCAGGCGGCGGCAATGCGACAATGCCTCCAATGGCGCCATGATTGCAATGTCGACTGTAGCGGGTGGTCATTCTGCGTCGGGCAATTTGATCGCGGTAAACACCCGAGGCGTCGCAATATTCCGACACTCAGATGTGATCGATTTGACGTTGCTTTTACTTTGCGCTGCTGCCGCAATTCGGTAAGCGAAGGGCATCCCAAACAGGTCCCAGAGGATTGCCATGTCTTCGCTTCCACTCAAAGTTCTCGCTGCCACTTTGGCTGCGGCTTTTGTGTTAGCGTCGTCCGCCGATGCCGCGACGACGCGCAAGCACAAGAAAGTCGCTGCCTCATCTACGGAGGCTCGAACCAATCCGAGAGAGCGAGGCACCAACCTGGTTCCGGCTGGCCCGCTTTATTTCAGCGGCACGTATCTCGGCGATGATCCCGATCCAAATATCCGCTTCCAGCTCTTGCGGGACATCAGCGGCCGCCTTGGCGGCGACGATTGAGCGCCCGGTACATTTGGCGAAGACGCCGTGAGCGTTTGATTTTTACCGCCTGATCGGGTGAACTGCACGCCTCAATGAAGAGGCGCCTCCGCACCGATGCCGCGAGGGGCGCCCGAGCGGGAGGTTTGCAGTCATGCTTCGTACAAACGCGGCCTTTGACCGCATCGGCGAGGAAAACGCCTTTGCGGTGCTTGCCCGCGCCAATGCGCTGGTCGCGCAGGGCCGTAACATCATCAATCTCGGCATCGGCCAACCCGACTTTCGAACGCCCGATTTTATCGTCGAGGCGGCGGTGAAAGCCCTGCGAGACGGTCATCACGGCTACACGCCCGCCAACGGAATTCCGGCCCTGCGAGAAGCGGTCGCCGCGGATCTCGCCAAGCGTTTCAAGGTCGAGGTCTCGCCTGACAGCGTCATGATCATGCCCGGTGGCAAGCCGACCATGTTCATGTCGATATTGATGTTCGGCGAACCGGGCGCGGAAATCATGTATCCCGATCCCGGATTTCCGATTTACCGCTCGATGATCGAGTTCACCGGCGCCAAACCGGTACCCGTGCCCGTTCGCGAAGAGAACGAGTTTGCATTCTCGGCGGAAGAAACACTCAAGCTGATCACGCCGCGCACGCGGCTCTTGATCCTCAACTCGCCGGCCAATCCGACAGGTGGTGTCACTCCAAAGACCGAAGTCGACAAGCTGGTCGCCGGACTGGAGAAGTGGCCGGACGTCGCCATCATGTCCGACGAGATTTACGACCACATGGTCTATGACGGCGAGAGGCATGTGTGCCTGCTGTCGTATCAATCGATCCGCGACCGGCTGATCCTGCTCAATGGCTGGTCGAAAACTTACGCCATGACAGGCTGGCGGCTCGGCTACGCGGTGTGGCCAGGTAAACTCTATGACTATGCGCGCAAGCTCGCGGTGAACCTGCATTCCTGTGTCAACGCTTCGGCGCAATATGCCGGCCTCGCCGCGCTAAAAGGTCCGCAGGACGAAGTGACCAAAATGGTTGCTGAGTTCGACAAACGGCGAAAGGTCGTGGTCGATGGGCTCAACAAATTGCCCGGCGTCTCCTGCGCCACGCCGAAGGGCGCGTTCTACGCTTTCCCTAACGTCAAACGCACCGGGTGGAAGGCCAAGGCACTTGCATCGTCGCTCCTGGAAGACGCCGGTGTTGCCATTATTGGTGGGCCTGATTTCGGCATACTTGGGGAAGGCTATGTGCGACTGTCCTACGCCAATTCGACTGAAAACATCCTGAAGGCGCTCGACCGAATGGACGAATTTTTGTCGAACAGGAAGGCCGCGTAGCTTTTCGCGTTTGTGACCAGCGTAAGGAAGGAAGTTGCAATGCTCGACCGGACATCCGCAGACCGGGGACTATCCGAAGAGCAACGGATGATGCGGCAGAGCTGCCGCGATTTCGTTGATGAGGTGGTTCTGCCATTTATCAAGCAGAATTGGCAACGCGAATGGTCGATGGTTCCGGAAGACCGGTTACCGCTGCGCATTCTGGAAGAAGCCGAGAAAATCGGCATTCGTACGTTAGGCGTTCCGGAAGAATACGGCGGTGTGGAGCTCGAAAAAGGCACCGAGGTCAAGACCTTTGCCCTTGTCGCTGAAGAACTCGCGCGCGGCGATTCAGGGCTCGCTGACAAGATGGTGCAGAACTGGAAGGTGTCGGTACTGTTGCGGCAGTTCGCGCCAAAGCATTTACAGGAAAAATGGTTCAAGCGGTTAGTGGCCGAGCCGCAGTTTCTGATGGCGCATTGCTTGACCGAACCCCGCGGGGCCTCCGACCGATGGCTGCCTTACAACGTGCCGGAAGCGGCGATGCAGACCAAGGCCGTCAAGGCCAATGGCGGCTGGGTGATCAACGGGCGCAAGCAATTCATCTCCAATGGTTACGACGCGAGCCTTTACGTGGTCTACGCCAATACCAACACGAAAGTCGGTATGCTGCAGGGGACTTCGTCCTTCCTGGTCCCGCGCGAAACCAAGGGCTTCACGGTCGCGCGCTGCAACGAGACGCTCGGCTGCCGCTTCATGAACAACGGCGAGATGGTGTTCGAGGATATGTTCATCCCGGACGACCATCTGCTGGTGCAGGATAGCGCGATGGGTTCGGCCGGCGTGTATTTTCGTCCGGGCAAGATCATCCAGGCCGCCAAGAATTCTCGGCGTCGGCGTACGCGCCTTCGAGGCGACGGCAGATTATGTGCAGAACTACGTGCAGGGTGGCCGCATCCTGATCAAGCATCAGGCGGTAGCGCTGCGGCTCGCCGACATGGCGACCAAAATCGAAGCCGTGCGAGCGCTGCTCGACCGCGCCGCGCAAGCGGTGGATGACAATGCGCCAGAGGCTGAAACGCTGGTGAACATGGCCAAGATGTTTGCCTCGGAAGAGATCATGAAGGTCGCGCAGCACGCTGTCGAATTGCACGGAGGCAACGGCGTCATGCTCGACTTCGGCATTGAGAAAGTGTTGCGCGATGCGGTGATTTTTATGCACATGGACGCAACGGTTGACATATCCAAGTTCAAAATCATCAAGACCATGTTTCCGGAGACGGCAGGTAAATACGCCGGTCCGGAGGCGTAAGCCGGTATTCGACAGATTTGGCTTCGAGATAGCGTGCGACCCTTACCGGCTCGCGACGATTACATTCCACGGCGTCTGCGGTTCGGGACGATCGACCCTTGCACGGCTAAATCCTGCCCGAGTGAGTGCCTCGATGACATCGGACAGCGCGCGGGTCGTGAAGATGTCTTGCGGCATTCCCATTCGGTCCATACGGTCCTTGGGGAGGAAGCCGACAACAACGCGACCTCGCGGCTTGAGAACGCGATGAATCTCGCCGAAGCCTGCATCGAGTGACGTCCAGAAATAGACAGTGTTGACCGTACAGACCTTGTCAAACGCCGCTGTCTCGAACGGCAGCGCTTCTACGTTGCCTTGCCGGAACTCCGCGCGGCCTGCCTTTATCGGTTTCGAAAAGCGTCGCTGCGCCCAGTCGACTACGTCGATCGAGCGATCAATCCCGGCAACGAACGCGGCCGCCTCGATCAACGACGGCAGTGTAACGCCGCCACCGAAGCCGATTTCGAGCACGCGATCTGAAGGGTCGAGCCCGAGCTCGCGGACGGCAAACGCATTCATGCGCGCATTGTGTTGGTTCATCAGGTGCCTGATCACGGCACCAAGAAAGCCATTCGGGCGCGAAAGCTGCCTCGCGATGAAACGGGGTGCCACTCATTAAATCCCTAAGCCATAACGTGCGACGCTCGTTTTGTATCGTCGATATACGTCTCCAAATTTCTGTTCGAGATATTGTTCTTCGCGCCTCACCACACCAAAGTGCAGAATCAAGATGCTGGGTAAAATGAGGAGCATCAACCAGTCGAGCGCGAAAACGAGCGCGATGCCAAACATCACGAGCATCCCGCCGCTGTACAGTGGATTACGCGTCCAATTATAAATGCCGCCAGTCGCAAGCGCCGTCGTTGGCTGCAGCGGACTGACATTGGTGCCGAGCCGCACCAGCATGTGCCGACCCGTTGCCGCAAGCAAAACGCCGGCGAGAATCACACCAGCCCCCACAGGGGCTCGCCACGCTTGGCTCACGATCGCGAGCGACCCAATCGGTAATAGCCATTGCAGAACGCACCCGAGCGCAACTGTGGCAGCAAGGATGATCGGCGGAAATATGATGATATTTGGATGATCTTGTGAAGTGTTTTGCATAACTGACGTCCGTTCAATTGTCTCCAATGGAGACTTATGTCAGTCTTTGCTTTCGGGTCAAGGAATGGCTGCTATGCGCGCAATCGTATTTTGACGAGCGAGATCACGAATGGCCGCCAAATGGCGCAAAACACGTAAGACCTTTCGTCACGGAAATCTGGCGGAGGCATTGGTCGAAGCTGCGATCGGGCGGCTGGAAGCGGACGGTGCCGAGGCGCTTAGCCTGCGCGAGCTTGCGCGAGACGTTGGCGTGAACCACCGCGCCGTCTATCGGCATTTCCCCGACAAATTGTCTTTGCTGGCGCGGGTTGCCGAGGAGGGTTGGCGACTTATGGAGCGACGCGTCAAACAGCAGTCGGCCGGGAAGCCGAAAGGTGGACAAGCTCTCGTCGCGGCCGGTGTCGGGTTCTTTTTGTTCGCACGCGACCAGCCGAACCTATTTGCCGTGATGGCTGGTCCGCGCATCAACACGAAGGGGGCGTTTCCCGGTCTCGAGGCGGCGATGGCCAAAACCATGGCGATGTTCCGCCAACCATTCATAGACAGTGACGTCGAGCCCGAACTCGCATACGTCCGCACGGCGCTATTCGTATCAGCGCTACAAGGCGTCGCGACTCAGATTCTGCACGGCAGACTTCATGTCTCGCGCACGAAGGCTAAGGACTTCGTCGAGCAAACTTGCCGGATGCTGTTCAAGGGACTCCGGTAGGGCGATGGGTCCGAGGTATGTTAGCGCCGCAACGCGAATTGGAAGCCCAACAGTACAATTAGCATGCCGGCGAATTGTGCGAGACTTGGAACCACCCCGAGTGCAAGGAATCCTATCACCACGCCAAACACCGGCACCAAAGCCGGGAACGTTGCAGCGCGGCCGCCGCCGAGTGCGATTACGGCATGTGCAAACAAGTATATCGGCAACGATCCGGCGAGTCCGCCTTGTACGACGGCCTGTAAGAGATTTTCGAGCAAGCTGTGTCGTTCCAGCGCGCTCAGGCCGTAGATGAAAAAATAAACCGGCGCGTAGGCGATCATCGAAACGGCGCCGACCGCTATTACCGCCCGCGTGCCGGGCACATTCCACAGTCGAAGCAACGTCCCGAATGTAGCCCAGAACAATCCGGCGGTTGCAAACAACAGGTCGCCGCCGACGCCATGACCACCGATAGTCGCAAGCGATTCAGCGCCGAACATCAACAGACCGGCAATGATGATCGCGCCACCGATGATGCGTTGGGAGGTTGCCTTTTCGTGGAGGATCAGCGAGGCGAGGATCAGCCCCGACAGCGCCGCGCAAGCCGGCTGGATTGTGGTGCCATGGCCGAGCGGCACCAAAATGAAGCCGCTATAAGCGAGCAGCGACTGCGGCGGCCCGGACAGGATGCTCATCACAAATCCACGTCCCCAGCCGACGCCGCCGAGGTCGCGAAAGCCTTCGCGCACAATCATCGGCAATATCAGCAGGCCGGACCAGAAGAAGCGATGAAACGCAAGATCGGCGGGAGAAAAGCCGATCTGGATACCATGCTTTGCAACCACGAAGCCCGCTGCCCACGCGAAGGCTGCGAGCGTGCCGCATACGATGCCGATGATCATTGTCGGCCTATGCGCTTTTTCCGGTACGGCCATGGGCTCCAAAAGGTTCAAAACGAGCAGGGTGACGCCAGCCCGGCTGATACTCTAGGATCGCCCGCCAAGTCTATTTGCCAATCGACAACACTCACTTCACGGGGACGGAAAGCTCATGGCGAAGTCGCGGAAAGTCATCATTACCTGTGCTGTTACGGGGTCTATTCACACGCCGTCGATGTCGCCGCATCTGCCGGTAACGGCCCAGGAGATCGCCGATGCCGCCATCGGGGCGGCCGAGGCGGGTGCTGCCATCGTGCACCTGCACGCGCGTAACCCGCAGGATGGACGTCCCGATCAGACGCCGGAGGCTTTTTCGCCTTTCCTCAAGGTGATCAAGCAGCGCTCCAACGTCGTGGTGAATATCACCACCGGTGGCGCGCCGACGATGACGGCTGAGGAGCGCGTGCGGCCGGCTGCGACTTTCAAACCGGAAGTTGCCTCGCTCAACATGGGCACGATGAACTTCGGGCTCTACCCGATGATCCCGCGTTACAAGGGCAAGTTCAAACACGATTGGGAAGAGCCGTATCTGGAACGGTCGCGCGCAGGCATGTTCAAAAACACCTTCGCGGACATCGAGTATATCCTCACCACCTGCGCCGGGAACGGTACCCGCTTCGAGATCGAATGCTACGACATCGGGCATCTCTACACGCTGCGGCACTTCCTCGATCGTGGTCTGGTGAAGCCGCCGCTATTCGTGCAGTCGGTGTTCGGCATCCTTGGCGGTATTGGGCCGCATCCCGAGGACGTCATGATGATGAAGCGCACCGCGGACCGCCTTCTCGGCGACAACTATCACTGGTCGGTGCTCGGTGCAGGCGCCAACCAGATGCGCGTTGCTGCTATTGCGGCGGCCATGGGCGGCAATGTACGGGTCGGTATGGAGGATTCACTCTGGATCGGCGCCGGCAAGCTGGCCGAGTCGAACGCCCAGCAGGTCACCAATGTGCGCAAGATCCTCGAAGGTCTCGGACTGGAGATCGCAGGTCCCGATGAGGCGCGCGAAATCCTCTCGCTCAAGGGCGGCGACAAGGTGGGGTTTTAATAGCGGTCATTTCCTGACACCGCCACGGTAGCCACTCATTTCGGCCGCGTCCCCACGTCCACGGGGACGAGCGGGTTTGCCTGCGACTGATTTCCCGTTGCTCTCAGGCGCGCGAAACCCTCCTATAGCGGGAGGAGATTCGCCGTGGCATCGCTCGACACTGTCAGTTTCGCCATATTGCTCGGCAGCCTGCTGGTCCTTGCCGGCATTCTGTCGAGCCTGATCGCATTACGCTTTGGCGCGCCGCTGCTCCTGGTGTTTCTGTTGGTCGGCATGCTGGCCGGCGAGGGTGGGCCGGGCGGCATCAAGTTCGACGACGTCGGCGTCGCCTATACGGTCGGCTCGATCGCGCTGGCGCTGATCCTGTTCGACGGCGGTCTGCGCACACGCCTCGCCAGTTTCCGCAACGTGCTTGCACCGTCGGTGACGCTGGCGACTGTGGGAGTGCTGATCACGGCACTTCTCACCGCGCCGGTGGCGAAATACGTGCTTGGCCTCGGCTGGATGCAGGCTCTTCTCATCGGAGCGGTGGTGGCGTCGACCGATGCGGCAGCGGTATTCTTCCTTATCAATGCGCGCGGCCTGCGGCTGCGGCCGCGCGTGCGCGCCGTGCTGGAGGTGGAATCCGGGACCAACGATCCTTTCGCGATTTTTCTCGCGTTGCTGCTGGTGGAGATATTGCTGGTCGGCGATCAAAGCTGGTCGCACGCGCTGGTGACGTTCCTGCGCGATGCCATTCTCGGCTGCATCATCGGTTTTGCGGGAGGGCAAATCATTGCTTTGGTGCTCAACCGGCTCATGCTGGCACAAGGCCTGCACGCGCCGTTCGTCGCCGTAAGTGCGCTGGTTGTCTTCGCTTTCGCCAACGGGGTGCACGCGTCGGGATTTCTCGCCGTGTATCTCGCCGGCCTGGTGGTCGGTAACAAGCAGACACGTGCACATAATTCCGTCGTCGTCTTCCTTGATGCCGTCACCTGGCTGGCGCAAATCGTAATGTTTGTTCTGCTCGGCCTATTGGCCTGGCCGCATCGTCTGGCCGACAGCCTGTTCGGCTCGGTGTCGGTGGCGCTGGTTCTGATGCTGATCGCTCGGCCGGTAGCGGTCTTCGTCTGCCTGGCGCCTTTCAAGTTTCATTGGAACGAAAAAATCTTTCTCTCCTGGGTTGGGCTGAGGGGCGCCGTCGGTATCTTCCTCGCTTCGATTCCACTGCTCGTCGGGTTACCCGGCGCCTATCTTTATTTCGACGTCGCCTTCGTGGTGGTGCTCTCATCGCTGCTGGTGCAGGGCTGGACGGTGGCATTGGCTGCCCGCAAGCTCGATATATCATTTGCTCGCGCCGATCCGCTTCCGCGCCGCGTCGAGCTCGATCTGCCCGGTCAGCTCGCGCGCGAGATTGTCGGTTATCCGGTGCCTGCGAACAGCCCGTTCCTCCGACGCGGACTCATTCCGACTTGGGCGCGCCCGACATTGGTCATTCGCAACGAGGAAATTCTCACGCCTGCTGAAGCGCATCCGGTACGCGAAGGAGATTACGTTTATCTTTTGGCGCCGCCTGAAAAAGCGCAGGCGCTCGACCGGTTCTTCGTCAAGATGCCGGCGCCCGCTTCGCTCGATCCAGCGCTGCTTGGCGATTTCTTCGTTCCTGGAACCGCGACACTCGGTGCTTTGGCGGAAATCTATGAACTCCAGGTCGCCGCCGATCATACCGAAGTGACGCTCGCTGACTATTTCGGCGAGCAGCTTCGACGCCGAGTGAAGATCGGCGACGTCGTGGAATTGGGGCCGATTGCCCTGTTGGCGCACAAGGTTGCCGGCGGCCGCGTGACCACGGTCGGCTTAAGACTGGCGGATCCGGAGGCACCGACCGGCCTGATTGGCCGCGTCGAAACGTTATGGAATCGAATTCAGAAATATCTCGGCTAGAGCGCGCGCCGCGAAAACGCCGGAACGCGCTGCGCCAGCCAGGCGCCGCCAAACAGGACGGCGGTCCAGAACAGGTCGCCGAGCACCGTCTTATCCAGGAACGGCAGCGCCGCGGCGTAGCATTGCGCCAGTCCCTGCCAGTTGAGCGGATATATCCCGCTGAAAGCCCAGACGGCCAGGTTCGTGGTTGCGAAGAAAATCAGTGAGCACGACAGCATCGCTGCAATCACGGAGGCTGCTCCGCGCCAGCGCCGCACCAGCATGCCGGCAAACGCAGGCACCGTGCTGGCGAGGCAGACGACCAGCGTGATCCGCCAATCATCGCCCGCAAGTGCGACGTTGCTTAACAGCACGGCAACGAGCGGCACAATCACGGCAAGGGCCGGAATGCGCAACATCCGGCCGGCGAATAGTGCGCTGGCGGCGAACGGCCAGACACCCGGGACGTGCGGCAGCAAGCGCGAGGCCACGTTGAAGCCGATCAGAAATGCCACCAGCAGCAAATCCATCCAAAGGTCGGCGCGGGTCTTGTTCGGCTGCATTGCTGTCGGGTCCTATGCGTTATGTCGCCGCTTCATAGCACGCCCCGAGCCGGATTTCCTATCGTCGTAGAAAGGATACGTCATTCATAGGCTTACGTTGGACGTTTTTCAGACCATTCAGAAATGATTCCCGCCAACTGATCGAGCCCGTCGGTGAGCGCAGCGGGTCCAGGCTGGAGAATCAATGTGGATTTGATCTCGCGCAACCAGCCGCCGCTGACGGCTGGAACTTGGGCAAAGCCAGGGCGTGCGGCGACCTTGGCCGGTACGAATTTCTTGCCGCACCAGGAACCGACAATAATGTCCGGCCGCGCGGCGATCACGTCCTCGGCCGACACGATGCGGTCCTTGGCATTCTTGCGCGCAGCGAGCTGCGGAAATACGTCGACGCCGCCGGCGGCCGCGATCAGCTCGGATACCCAGGCAATGCCGGAAATCATCGGCTCGTCCCATTCCTCGAAATAGACGCGCGGACGGTACGGGAGTTGCAATGCACGCTCGTGCGCAGCGTTGGTGCGGGTCGCCAGTGAACTGGCCAGCGCCTCGGCTTTTTGCGCGGCGCCAACCAATGCGCCGAGAGTACGTATCATGTCGAAAATCCCGGCGATGTCGCGTTGGTTGAAGGCGTGCACAGCGACGTTGTTGCGAATTAGCTCGGCGACGATATCGGCCTGCAAATCGGAGAAGGTCAGCACGAGATCCGGTTTGAGCGCGAGAATCTTCGGTACGTCAGCCGAGATAAAGGCCGACACTCGCGGTTTCTCCCGCCGCACCTGCGGCGGCCGTACCGCATAGCCCGACACGCCGACAATGCGACGATCTTCGCCGAGGAGATATAGCGTCTCGACGGTTTCCTCGGTCAGGCAGACGATTCGCTCCGGGGGGAACATTCCCTAAGCAAGCATATCGGCCCGCGCCGCGTCGAGCAGTTCGGCGCCGCCTGTCTTGGCAATCGCCCCGGCATCGAGCCACACCACGCGGCTGGCGATGCGCCTCACCTCCGCGGCGTTGTGGCTGACATAGATCATCGGCACGTGCGCTTCATCGCGCAGTCGCTCCAGATAGGGCAAGATGTCGCGTTTACGTGCCGCGTCGAGCGAGGCGAGCGGTTCGTCCAGCAGCAGCAAGCGCGGGCGCATCAGCAGTGCACGGCCGACCGCGACGCGCTGGCGTTCGCCGCCTGAAAGCTTTCCAGGCCGCCGGTCAAGTAAATGCCCGATGTCGAGCAACTCAACCACGCGATTGAATGCGGCCGGGTCGGCTGCGTGGCCGCCCATCCAGCGCCCGTAATCGAGATTGTGATTGACCGAGAGGTGGGGAAACAGTCGGCCTTCCTGGAACACATAGCCGATACGCCGCCGCGAAACCGGCACGTCGATGCGGGCAGTTTGGTCAAACAGGACATCACCATTAAGCACGATGCGTCCACGGTCGGGCTTAAGCAGACCGGCGATCATATTGATGACGCTGGTCTTGCCGGCGCCCGAGGGACCAAACAGCGCGGTCGCGCCGCCTTCGGTTTCGAAAGCTGCATGCAGCACAAAATCGCCGAGACGCTTTTCGACTTCGACAGACAGCATCTCAGGCCCTTTTTTCTGTGTGCATGGTCTTAGATCAGACGCCATGCAAGCGTGCGGTCGCGCGTCGGGCCAGCCATTCCGATACCATGAGTGCGCCCAGTGAGATGATCACCGCGACGACGACCAGCTTCAACGCGTCTGCGTCGCCATTCGGCACCTGTGTCAATGTGTAGATCGCGGCCGAAATAGTCTGCGTTTCGCCGGGAATGTTGGAGACGAATGTGATCGTTGCCCCGAACTCGCCGAGCGCGCGGGCAAAGGCCAGCATGGCGCCTGCAATAATGCCGGGCATCGCCAGCGGTAGCGTCACGGTCACGAAGTTCCAGATTGGATTGGCTCCGAGCGTGGCGGCGGCGTCTTCCAGCCGTGTATCGATCGCTTCAATCGACAGGCGGATGGCGCGCACCATCAGCGGGAATGCCATCACACCGCAGGCAAGCGCGGCTCCCGTCCAGCGAAACGAGAACACGATGCCGAAATGGTCGGCCAGGAAAGCGCCGACGGGTGCGCGGCGGCCGAAAGTGATGAGCAGCAGATAGCCGGTGACCACGGGCGGCAGCACCAGCGGCAGCAGGACGATGCCGTCGAGCAGCGCCTTGCCCCAGAACTCCTTGCGCGCCAGCAATGTCGCGATCGCAACGCCGAACGGCAGCGCGATCAAGGTCGATACAGCCGCGACACGTAGCGATAGCTGGATCGCGGTCCAATCCTGGGGCGACAGCTCGAACACGCCTACGACACCGGCTTGAGGAGGAAGCTGAAGCCGTATCTTTCGAAAATCGCCTTGGCCGCACTGGAGCGCAGAAAATTGAGATATGACGCGGCGCCTGATTTCTTGGTGTCAGCGGTCGCCGCCACCGGATAGGTGATGGGCGGATAAGTGTCATCGGGAAACGCGCCGATGATTTTTACCTTGGGCTCAATCTTGGCGTCGGTCTCGTAGACAATACCGACCAGCGTCTCGCCGCGCGCGACGAAAGCGAGCGTTGCGCGTACGTTTTCCGCTTGCGCCAGTTTTGGCTCTGTCGCGGACCAGATACCCAACTTTTCCAGCGCTGCCTTGGCATAAAGGCCGGCTGGCACCGCCTTCACATCGGCGACCGCGATGCGGCCGTCGCCGGCAAGCTTGGCGATGTCGAAGCCGTGGGCGATTGTTACATTATCGAGTTTGGAATTCGCCGACGCAATCAGCACCAATTTATTGCCGAGGAGGTTCACGCGGGTGTCCGGCTTGATCAGTTTATGCTCCGCCGCATAGTCCATCCAGCGCAGGTCGGCGGAGATAAATACGTCGGCGGGCGCGCCCTGCTCGATCTGCTTGGCCAGAGCGGAGCTTGCTTCGTAGCTCGCCACCACTTTGATGCCGGTCGCTTTTGCGAAAGCGGCATTCGTATCGTCGAGCGCATTCTTCAGGGATGCCGCAGCGAAGACAGTGATTTGCTCTTGTGCGATCAGCGGTTGCGGCACGCCGGACAGCGCGACAATAAAGCTGAGAAGAGCAAAAAGCCGTGCAGACATGGCGGTTCTCCCGCGGCACCAGATCTGCCGCTCCAGGCTGGAGTTAGGATGGCTCGGCCGGAACCGCCGTTCCGCCTCATGCGGCACACGCGCAGCGCGCTGCAATTTCGTAACCCTAGCAAGTCCTGCCAACCGGGGTAAAGTCCGGCTGCAGGTGAGGGTCAAGGGAATGCCAGACGCGACACCCATCGACGGCGAGTTCGATTACATCATCGTGGGTGCGGGCTCGGCTGGTTGCGTACTGGCCAATCGATTGTCGGCCGATCCTACAAAACGTGTGCTGCTGTTGGAGGCGGGCGGCAAGGACAATTGGATCTGGTTTCACATTCCAGTTGGCTACCTGTTTGCAATCGGCAACCCACGCGCCGATTGGCTCCTCAAAACCGAGCCGGAGCCAGGGCTTAATGGCCGCAGCTTGAATTACCCGCGCGGGAAGGTCATCGGCGGCTCATCGGCGATCAATGGCATGATCTACATGCTTGGCCAGTCCGGAGACTATGATCACTGGCGCCAGCTCGGTCTGCCTGGTTGGTCATGGGACGACGTGCGGCCTTACTTTCGCAAGCATGTCGATCATTTCCTCAAAACCGATCATCACGGCGCCGGCGGCGGCGAATGGCGGGTCGAGTATCCGCGTCTGACCTGGGAAATTCTTGACGCGTTTCGCACAGCGGCAAACCAGTACGGCATTCCAACAGTCGAGGATTTCAATACCGGCGACAATGAGGGCATCTGCTATTTCCACGTCAATCAGAAGCGAGGCCGCCGATGGTCGGCGGCGCGTGGATTTCTGAAACCGGTGCTACACCGAAAAAATCTTCAACTCGAAACCGGCTGTCTTGTTGAAGGATTGGAGCTGAGCGGCAAGCGCGCGGCTGGCGTGCGCTGGCGGCAAAACGGCGAGTTGCGTAATGCGCGATGCCGCGGCGAGGTGATCCTTGCTGCCGGTGCCATCGGCTCGCCGCACATCATGATGCTTTCCGGAATAGGTCCGGCCGCGCAGTTATCGCAATTTGCGGTCCCGGTCGTGCTCGACAAACCGGGTGTTGGCGCCAACCTGCACGATCATTTGCAGCTACGCATGATCTTCAAGGTTTCCGGCGTGAAAACATTGAATGAGACATACGCTTCATTGTTCAACCGGCTCGGTATGGGTCTCAACTACGCGATGCGCCGGCGGGGGCCGATGACCATGGCGCCTTCACAACTTGGCGCTTTTACCAAGTCGGATCCATCGCAAAGCAGCGCCAATATCCAGTATCACGTGCAGCCGCTTTCGCTCGATAAATTCGGAGAGCCATTGCATCCGTTTCCGGCATTCACGGCGAGCGTCACTAATGTGAGGCCGACCAGCCGTGGAGCGCTCACGCTCAAATCCAGGGATCCTTCGCAAGCGCCGGCCATCAAGCCGAACTATTTGTCGACACCGGAGGATCGGCGCGTCGCTGCCGATTTAATGCGCGTTACGCGTAAAATTGTGGGGCAGCGTGCGCTCCAAAAATACTCGCCCGTCGAATATCTGCCTGGGGCACAGGTGCGAAGTGACGACGAGGCCGGTCTGGCCAAATCTGCCGGCGACATCGGCACGACGATATTCCATCCCGTAGGCACTGCGCGTATGGGTCGCGATGACGACAGCCGTGCGGTCGTAGACGCTCGCCTACGGGTGATCGGCATCGATCGTTTGCGTGTGGTGGATGCCTCCGTGATGCCGTCGATCACGTCCGGCAATACCAATTCGCCGACCATGATGATTGCGGAAAAGGGCGCGGCGATGATTTTGGAGGATCAAAAACGTCTGTAGTTGAACCGCGGAACAATGGAGGGGTGACATGAATCTCGTGGAGCGAATTAAGGGGATCCTGCTGCAACCGAAATCGGAGTGGCAGGTGATCGAGCGTGAGCCCGGCGATGCCGGCTATCTATTTACGAACTATGTGGCGATCGTCGCTGCCATTCCGGCGGTATGCACATTTATCGGCACGTCGATCATCGGGTTCGGACCGTATCGCATCAGCATCATGGGCGGAATTCTGCGCGCGGTCGTCGTGTATGTCCTTGCTCTGATCAGTGTCTTTGTCGCCGCCTACATCATCGATTTTCTTGCCGGCAGCTTTGGCGCACGGAGAAATCTCGACAACGCCATGAAGGTGTCGGCCTATGCCCCCACAGCCGCCTGGGTCGCCGGCGTGTTCAACATCATCCCGGCGTTGGCGGTTCTGGGAATTCTCGGTCTATACAGCCTTTACCTGCTGTACACCGGCATCGCCGTCCTGATGAAACCGCCGGCGGAAAAGGCGTTGATCTACACGATCGTCGTTATCGTCTGCGCGATCATCCTGTGGACCATCGTTTTCACTATCCCCGCGATGCTGTTTGGAATGAGCATGATGATGTAGCCGCGGCGCACGATCTGCCGGAGACTTTTCGGAATCGTGCGCTAAGGCAATGCTTTGAGATGGCGGATCGGGCGGCCGGGCGCAATCGCCTGGGCCGCCGCGACAATGGCGTTAGCGTCGATGCCATAGTGCCGATAGAGCTCGGCGAGCGATCCGGTTTGGCCGAAATGCTCGACTCCAAGTGGGCGCACACGGTGGCCCGCAACCGCGCCGAGCCAGGCGAGTGTCGCCGGATGTCCGTCGAGCACCGTGACAATGCCGCAGTGCGGCGGCACATCGCCGAGCAGCCGCTCGATGTGGGATCGGGCGTGCACCAAGCCGCGCTCACGCGCACGCTGCGCTGCGGTCCAGCCGGCATTGAGCCGGTCGGCAGAAGTGATCGCGAGCAAGCCGACGTCGCGGCGGTCCTCTGCCATCAGGCCAACGGCTTCGATTGCTTCCGGCGCCACGGCGCCGGTGTAGGCAACAACCACCTGGCAATTAGGCCCTGGTTTGCGTTGCCAATAGGCGCCGTCAACGATCTGTTGGCGCAGCTCCGGCGTCATTTGTCGTTGGATCTGCTCGACCGGCCGGGTTGACAGTCGCAGGTAAACTGACCCGCCCGTCTCGTCGCGAAGCCAGTTACGTTCGGACGGTGTGGCGTCGCCGTCTTTCTGCATATGGGAAAATGCCCAACGGATGATGACCGCGAGCTCGTCGACATAAGCCGGCTCGAAACTGGCGAGCCCGTCCTGCGCTAGCCCGATCAGCGGCTCGGCTATCGATTGATGTGCGCCACCTTCACCCGCCAGCGTGATGCCGGACGGCGTCGCCACCAGCATGAAACGTGCGTCCTGGTAGCAGGCGTAGTTAAGCGCATCGAGGCCGCGCGCGATGAAGGGGTCGTATAATGTGCCAATCGGCAGCAGGCGCTCGCCATTGATGGCGTGGGACAAGCCAAGCGCCGAAAGCAGAGTGAACAGGTTCATCTCGGCGATGCCAAGCTCGATATGCTGGCCCTTGGGCGAGAACTCCCAATTGAAAGTCGATGGAATACGCTCGCTCTTGAACGTGTCGGCCATTGCCTGACGTGCAAACAGTCCGCGCCGGTTCACCCAAGGTCCCAGATTGGTCGATACCGTTACGTCCGGTGATGTGGTGACGATATGACGTGCGAAGTCGCTGTCGTCACGTCCGATCTCGTTGAGAATCGCGCCAAATCCGGTCTGCGTGGACATCACCGGTTGGATGGTAACCGCAAGACTATCCGGCACGTCGAGCGCAGGCGCGTTAAGGCGCCGCGCGCCGCTGGCCGCGAACGGCACGCGATCGAGGAACGACTGCAATCGATCGGCCGCGAGCGACAGACCCTCGAATTTTTCCCATTCGTGCCCCGGGCGCACGCCCATGGCCTGACGAAATGTCTCCATCTGCTGGGGCGTCATCAGGCCGGCGTGGTTGTCTTTGTGTCCGGCAAAGGGCAACCCGAAGCCTTTTACAGTGTAGCAGATAAAGCAGGTCGGCTTTTCGGGGTCGGCGTTGTGGAACGCTTCGAGTATCGACGGCATATCGTGCCCGCCGAGATTATTCATCAGCGCAGCAAGCTCGTCGTCATTTCGGCGCTCAATTAATTTGCTGACTTCGCCTTGGTCGCCGATCTCGTCGTTGAGCCGCTTGCGCCAGGCGGCGCCGCCCGCAAACACCAGCGCGGAGTAAAGCTGATTTGGGCAACTGTCGATCCATCGGCGCAGCGTCTCGCCGCCCGGCTCCTTGAACGCGGCTTGCTGAAGCGAGCCGTATTTCAGAATGACGACGTTCCAGCCAAAATTCGTGAAAAGCTGTTCGTATCGGGCCCAAAGGCCTTCGCGCACGACCGCGTCGAGGCTTTGGCGATTATAGTCGATAATCCACCAGCAATTGCGCAGACCTTGCTTCCATCCTTCCAGCAGCGCCTCGAAAATATTGCCTTCGTCGAGTTCGGCGTCGCCGACCAGCGCCACCATGCGGCCCTCCGGCCGGTCGAGGCCCCAGCCATGCGCGCGCACGTAATCCTGCGTCAACGACGAAAACAGCGTCTGCGCCACGCCCAGGCCGACAGAACCGGTGGAGAAATCGACATCGTCGGTGTCTTTGGTGCGTGACGGATAGCTTTGTGCACCCTTGTAGCCGCGAAAAGCTTCCAGCCGTTCGCGCGTCTGCTTCCCAAGCAGGTACTGAATCGCGTGGAAGATCGGGCTGGCATGCGGTTTTACCGCCACGCGGTCTTGCGTGCGCAGGACGTCGAGATACAGCGCGGTCATGATCGTCGCGAGCGATGCGCTCGATGCCTGGTGACCGCCGACCTTCAAACCGTCCGCATTTTCGCGCAGGTGGTTGGCGTTGTGGATCGTCCAGCTCGCGAGCCATAGGACCTTGCGCTCGAGCGCGCCAAGGACTTGCAGCGTGTCGGCATCCATCGAGCGGGCGTTGGTCGGGCTCTTGGACATCGGCGTTCTGCTCGCCCTGAATTGTCAGTGCTTGTCGTTGGCCAGACTGGTGTTCTTGTCGGGCGCTTCGAGCACGGTTTTGCAGGCGGGCGGCAAATCGGCGAGCATCACCGGTTTTGGCGGTTTGCCAGGCGGACCTATCTTCGGATGTATTACCTTGTCGGAGAACCAGTAATCGAGCTCCTTGGCGCCACAGCCATCGCCGCCCGGTACCGGCGGCTGCGCGCGGCAGTTTGGTGAATTGGCGGGGCATTTCAAGCGCACGTGGATGTGGTCGTGGTGGCCGTACCAGGGACGCACTTTGGCCATCCAACTGTCATGGGCCTTGTCCTCGACGCGGCACAATTCTCTCTTGATCGCGGCGTTCACCAGCACGCGCTCGACCTCGGGCTGCTGGGCGGCAGTCTTGATGAAAGCGACGTGCTGCGGCGTCCAGGTCTGCGGGTTGAGACGTTTCCAATCGTCGGACACGAGATTGATGGCCGTTATGGTGTCGCGCTCTTCCTTGCTCAACACGCGGTCCGGCATCGGCATGAACCAGATGTCGACGTCGAGGCCGATCTGGTGGCTGGCGTGGTCGGATGGCGATGGCCCGCCGCGCGGTTGTGCCAGATCGCCGACCAGAACGCCCTTCCAGCCGGTGGCTTTGGCGGCGAGCGGCGCGAATCTTTCCAGGAATTGGATCAGGCTGGGGTGGCCCCAATTCCGATTGCGAGACACCCGCATCACTTGCCATGTGGGCCCGTTGACCGGCAACTCGACACCACCGGCGAGACAGCCGCGCGGGTAGTAGCCGATCGCCATGGCTTTGCCGAGCGACGGTAATTGCTTGGCACCGAACAGTTGCTTGGCGGGCAGGGTTTTTTCTTTTTCCTGTTCGGTCATCGCCGGTTTCGGCGACGGTGAGGGCGCCGCGGCAGGCGTCTGCGCCATAGCC
Source organism: uncultured Alphaproteobacteria bacterium (assembly GCA_963742345.1). Lineage (GTDB taxonomy): Bacteria > Pseudomonadota > Alphaproteobacteria > Rhizobiales > Xanthobacteraceae > Pseudolabrys. Next base: position 35,698 of record CAVULO010000005.1, on the reverse strand, counting down.
GTGCGCTCGGCGGCGGCAAGGGTACCGGCGGCGACTGCGAAGGATAAGACGAACGGAGTCACGATTCGAGCGAACATGAGTTTCCGATCTAGCGCTTCCGCCCGTGCCTGTCAGGTTAAATAACTACAGTGGTCGCAGAGCCCGGTTCCATTCTGCAGCGAAGGAAGGCAAGGGCCTCAACCAGGGCGTTTTTATCTAAATTACTGAAATTCTTCCAGCGCGAGCTACACATCCACCTTCAGCGCGGCAATAAAGGCTTCCTGCGGAATATCCACCTTGCCGAATTGTCGCATGCGCTTCTTGCCTTCCTTCTGCTTGTCCAGAAGTTTGCGCTTGCGGGTCGCATCGCCGCCATAACATTTGGCGGTAACGTCCTTGCGGAAGGCTCGCACGGTTTCACGCGCGATGATCTTGCCGCCGATTGCGGCCTGGATCGGGACCTGGAACATGTGCGGTGGAATCAGTTCCTTGAGTTTTTCCGCCATGGCGCGGCCTCGGGTTTCGGCGCGCGCGCGATGCACCAGCATGGCGAGCGCATCGACCGGGTCGCCGTTGACCAGCATCTGCAATTTCACGAGGTCGGCCGGCTTGTAGTCGGTAAGGTGATAGTCGAACGAGGCATAGCCGCGTGACACCGATTTCAGGCGATCGTAGAAATCGAACACCACCTCGTTGAGCGGCAGGTTGTATTTCACCATGGCGCGGTTGCCTACATAGGTGAGTTCTTTCTGCTCGCCGCGACGGTCCTGGCAGAGCTTGAGCACCGCGCCGAGATATTCGTCCGGGGTCAGAATCGTGGCCTCGATCCAGGGCTCCTGCATCTCGGCGATTTGCGTCGGGTCCGGCATGTCGACCGGATTGTGGATCTCGAGCTCCCTGCCGTCGCGCAGCGAGATCTTGTAGATGACCGACGGCGCGGTCGCGATCAGATCGAGATTGAACTCGCGAGTGAGGCGCTCCTGGATAATCTCCAAGTGTAGCAGTCCGAGGAAGCCGCAACGGAAACCGAAACCGAGAGCGGCGCTTGTCTCCATTTCGTAGGAGAAGCTGGCGTCGTTCAAGCGAAGCCGGCCCATGGCCGCGCGCAATTCCTCAAACTGCGCGGCATCGACCGGAAACAGGCCGCAGAACACAACAGGGATAGCGGGGCGGAAACCAGGCAGGGGATCCTCGATCGGCTTGCGATCGTCGGTGATGGTGTCACCCACGCGCGTATCGGCGACCTCTTTGATCGAGGCGGTAAGCATGCCGATCTCGCCGGGGCCGAGTTCGTCAACCGGTGTGAGCTTGGGCGTGAACACGCCAGTGCGGTCCACGTCGTAGGCGGAATTGGTGCCCATCATGCGGATGCGCTGACCTTTCTTGAGCACACCGTCTACGATACGCACCAGCACGACGACGCCGAGATAGAGGTCGTACCAGCTGTCAACCAGCAGTGCCTTGAGCGTTGCATCGCGGTCGCCTTTCGGCGGCGGCAGGCGCGTGACGATCGCCTCCAGCACCTCCGGCACGTTCAGCCCGGTTTTGGCGGAAATCTCGATCGCGTTGCTGGCGTCAAGCCCGATCACATCCTCGATCTGTTGCTTAACCTTGGCAGGCTCGGCGGCGGGCAAATCCACCTTGTTGAGCACCGGCACAATCTCGTGGCCGTTGTCGATCGCTTGATAAACGTTCGCCAGCGTCTGGGCTTCGACGCCCTGGCTCGCATCGACGACCAGTAGCGAACCCTCGCAGGCGGCGAGCGAGCGGTTAACCTCGTAAGCAAAGTCGACGTGACCGGGCGTGTCGATCAAATTGAGCACATAGTCCTTGCCGTCGCGTGCCCTGTAATTAAGGCGAACCGTTTGCGCTTTGATGGTGATGCCGCGCTCGCGCTCGATGTCCATGGAATCGAGCACCTGCTCCTTCATTTCGCGCGCTTCCAGCCCGCCGGTGAGCTGAATCAGCCGGTCGGCAAGCGTGGACTTGCCGTGGTCGATATGCGCGACGATAGAGAAATTGCGGATATTCTGGATCGGGCCCGACGTCATGGCGGCGAGATAACATCCGGGGTGCGGTCCTACAAGCGCGCCAGACCCCTCATCTGGATAAACGTAGCGCGAAAAGCGCATGCCCGGCGCGAGGCCGGGCATGCCAAATGGGGAGCGGTATGAAAACTAATACCGGTAATGATCGCTCTTGAACGGGCCAGCCTGCGGCACGCCGATGTAGGACGATTGCTTGTCGCTGAGCTTGGTGAGCTTCACGCCGATCTTGTCGAGGTGCAGGCGCGCGACCTTTTCGTCCAGCTGCTTGGGCAGCGTGTAGACCTGGTTCTTGTATTTTCCGGGATTGGTCCACAATTCGATCTGCGCCAGCGTCTGGTTGGTGAAGGATGACGACATAACAAAGCTCGGGTGACCCATGGCATTGCCAAGATTTACGAGGCGCCCTTCGGACAACATGATGATGCGTTTGCCATCGGGGAATTCGATCTCGTCCACCTGCGGCTTGATGTTGTGCCATTTCATATTGCGCAGCGCTGCAATTTGGATCTCGCTGTCGAAGTGGCCGATATTGCAGACAATGGCGCGGTGCTTCATCTTGCGCATATGGTCGAGCGTAATCACGTCGACATTGCCAGTCGCTGTGACGAAGATGTCTGCGCGCGGTGCTGCATCCTCCATGGTGACGACTTCATAGCCTTCCATCGCCGCCTGCAGGGCGCAAATCAAAGAGACGACGGGAGCTATTACCACAAATTGTTCCCAACCTGTAAGTCTATATAACAGAAGCAATAAGATGATGGAACCTATCCCAAATATTGGGCCCATGATAGCAATAAAAGTTTCCTGTTCCCGAGTATGAAAATTCTCCTCAGGAACAGCTGCAGCACCTAAAAAGGGAATTAAATAAAACCCTTTGGTCTTGAGTCCCGTATGACGCATTGCCCATACGTGTCCGAATTCATGAACAATTAAGCAAGGGAGAAAAAGTGCGGCGAAGACCCACCCATAGCACACTCCATAGCTCAAAAAACTAGCCCCACCCAATAAAAATTTGGATGATTTAATCACTTTTAACAACACTGTGAGAACTTTGCCACCTATTTTGACAGCAGCTAATAATAGCCCACCAATAAAAGATTTTTTTGACTCTACCATCATTACTCCGAAAGAAGACTCTCGGGATGGTGTTGCCGATTAAAATTATAAAGGCAACGATCAGTGCCGATCGCTACCTCCAAAACGGATGCACCTGGAAAGTCCTTCCTCTTTGACATAGAACAAACCTCCATATCCTGCGGACTTTCCGGACTACCAACTTTCTCGCAAATTACATCTTGCGTCCACTCTGCGTAATCCGGTAATCGATCACTCGGCTCAGTTCGGCAAGGACCTACAAACACTTCTAGCATCTTTTTAACAGACGGAATTAGCTTAATAGAGTAATCATTCGCAGTATTAGCGGCAAAAATAATTTGAAATTCTAACTGATAAAACTCTTTAAGACGCATAAATTTGGTTGGCTGATCTTGTTCTCGCCGAAAACTTTTTCCGTGTTGCCAGACACACAGTGGCATCTTAACTTTGCGCTGATTGTGAGGATTTAATAAATGCTGCGCATACGCATAACTACCCATAGTTGTTTCGGGTCGTAAAACATCTTCTAGCCAAGCCCACATGTCTTTTTCGTTATAATTTGGATTAATCAGAGAACGTGGTGTTAAGAGAGGTGCTTCACACTGGAACATCTCAAAAGCTCGATTTTGCTCCTTCAAACATTTTTCAATATTAGTAACAAAGTATTGCTCCATGTTACGACGAAGAGCAATCTCTTCCTGGGTCCAACAAATTAATCCATTTTTATTATAAAGATTGTGCATTTAATCCTCAGTAATCCCTAATTTAAGGTTTTCCTTGTCTATGTCTATTTCTTTTGATAGAAAATCAGATCGACCTTCAATACTCAAGGCTAGAGTTTGCTCCTTCAACCAAATTGCATGTTGAGAAATCAAAGACCGAAGACGAGCTGAATTAGTTTGATAATGTATTCGGATTCTTGCATCGTATGCCAATTTGGCTTCTTTCCGCAGTCCTTGTATCGCGGCTTTAATTTCGGTGATCGTAGCCTCGTCTCTTCAACTCTTGATCAAGTTTAGTATCTAAGACTAAAACCATTCTCGCCAGCCAAATCAGCAGCCGAGTATCCATCCTTGGCTTTCATTTTGACTAAGACTTCGGAGACGGTGGGATTCTCATCGAACAATAAGTCTAGGTCCTGACCCCCGGCACAGAATTTGATGGATGACTGCCCCGTAAAATCAGAAACTTTAAGAGTTCGAATCGCCAGATTGATCGGAACCCTGCCCCATGTTTTTATCTAAACTAGCTCTCAGACGTTTTCCAGCTACTGCCCAGTTGATGCTGAAATTACGTTCAACATAATCATCAAACTCTTGACTCAGTTGAATTTCCTTAACGTTCAGCTCGTCTTTAATCAAAGTGAGTAGTTCTTGGCTAAGCTCAACGGTTTTGTTGGAGAGTATAACGGCTAGTCTTAACGGTTGCCGAGTCCGGATTTTAGCATCAGCCCTGGCTCGCTTACCTAAACTTGCCAAATCCTGTACCAGTTTGACCTGGCCTTCTAAAATCGGATCAATTAACTGCAAATCGGGTTTAGGATACTGCCTAAGATGGAGTTGATTTTGCCCCTGCCTCACCTCCTGCTAAACAGGTATATAACTCTTCCGCCAAAAAGGGAATAAAAGGGGCCAAAAGTGCAGTTAAGGATAATAGTGTTTCATAATAAGTATACCAGAGATCCCATTTATCCTGATTTTCAGGATGGGCATTGCTCCAAGCCCTTTCTCTAGACCGACGCACATACCAATTGGAAAAATCCTCAATGAACCTCTCGATGCTGCTTGCAGCTTCCTGAAAATCCATAGAGTCCATAAACTTAATAACATCTCGGGTTAAGCTCTCTCTTCGCGAAACAACCCAACGATCAAGATAAGATAGCTGAGAAACTGGTTGCGAAGGAAATTTTTTCCGGCGGTCGTCATCAAAAGGATCAAAGCCATCGATATTGGCATACTCTTGGAAAAATTGATAAATATTCAACAATTTGATAATAAAGTCTTTTCTAGTTTCATGTACCAATGCTTCATCAAATTTAACACTGGCCCCCGGACCCATATTTCGGTAGAAAAACCACCTAACCGCATCAACCCCGTACTTTTCAAAAATTATTTGTGGAGGATGTATAATTTTTATTTTTCTTAGAAAGTTTTTTCCCACTCTTGTCCAAAACATGACCTAATACCAGGCAATTCTTAAAAGCTGCCTGCTCAAAGAGGGCATTACTGACAGCGTGTAGTGTATAGAACCATCCTCGGGTTTGATCGATAGCCTCGCAGATGAAATCTGCTTGTTTAGCCTTAGAAAATTCTTCACTTGAATTAGCTAAATGGGGAAACCCCCACTGAGCTAAAGGCATAGCTCCAGAATCAAACCAGCAATCCATAACTGATGGATCTCGGAACATTTTTCGATGGCATTGAGGACAAGACAGAGTAATAGTATCAACATAGGGACGGTGAGGATCGATATTACTAGGATCAATACTTTTTTGAGTAACTTTATCTATCGGATTAAAATTTAGCAAGTCTTTTCTAGACGCCATCACCTCGATATGCTTACACTCCGAACACACCCATATGGGCAAGGGAGTAGCCCAATAACGCTCACGAGAGACATTCCAATCCCGATTATCCTTTAGAAATTGTCCGAACCGCCCATCCTTGATATGAGACGGCATCCAGTTGATCGTCTGATTAGTTTTTTGCAGGGTCTCGGAGAAAGAAGTAGTATTCAAGAACCAAGCTTCACGAGCATAGTAAATTAGAGGATTGTCAGTTCGCCAGCAATGGGGATATTCATGCTTTACTTTGTCAGCGCGGAACAAATAGAGATGATACTTGGCAAACTCCAACAATTCTTTATCAATTTTCTTAACATGTTTTCCGCGTAGAAATTCTGGAGCCTGGGAATTGTAATGTCCATCGGGATCAACTGGCTGAACAAACCCTAGATTATGCTGCTGACAAACCCGATAATCGTCCTCACCAAAAGCCGGGGCAGCATGAACAATTCCCGTGCCCTGCTCAGTCGTAACAAAAGGATCAGAAACGATAACATTAAATTTAGCACTAGACTGATTACCGGTATGAAAGAGTGGGTCATAATTAAGGCCCACTAATTGATGGCCGTAACGTTTTTCAATTAAAGAACTAGCTTCAAAACCATGTGCCTCAGCACAATCGACAGCCACCCAACACTTAGAAAAAGGGTGGGTTGTGTCACTGGGGCGTGGTAGCGATCCGGGGGTGCTATATAACCCATATTGAACATTTGGATTAACAATTAATGCGACGTTCCCAGGAAGCGTCCAAGGGGTTGTTGTCCATGCGAGGAAATAGGTGATGCCATGATCCGGCAGCGTTGCACGAAAAGCGATCGTAGCACTAGTTTCAGTAACCTCTTTATACCCCTGCGCGACCTCTACCGCAGAAAGTCCAGTTTGGCAAGTGGGGCACCAAGGAAGAATTTTATAACTTTTTTTAAGTAAACCTTTTTGATGTAATTGTTTGACGACCCACCATAAAGAATCTACATACTCTGGAGTGTAGGTGACATAAGCATCCTTTAAGTCAAGCCAATAGCCGGTACGTTCAGTTATTTGCTCCCATTCCTGTTGATACTTCCAAACACTAGCCTTACACGCTTCAATAAATTTATCAACACCGTATTTTTCTATATCAGATTTAGAAGTTAATTGTAGAGATTTTTCTACCTCGACTTCTACGGGCAAACCATGGGTATCCCATTCAGCTTTTCGTTCTACACAAAAACCCATCATAGTTTTGTAGCGGAGAAATAAATCTTTAATAGAACGAGTTAATATGTGCCCATAGTGCGGAGATCCGTTGGCAGTTGGAGGACCCTCATAAAAAATAAAATTTGGCCTACCTTCGGAGTTCTCCATTACTCTTTGAAAGACTTTTTCATCTTTCCATTTTTTAAGAATGGAAAGCTCTAACTCATTAGGATCATGCGATACACTAAGACTCTTGAACTTCATTTTTCTGGCTTTCTAAAGTAGATTCTAAAAGTAAGGGATGCCCACAGTAAGGGCAGTAATATGGTGGATGCTTCGGCTCGTTGTAATCATTTAACCAGCAAATTGCAAAGTAACTGTCACAATTACGACAAATTGAGCGCATCAAAACTTAGTCCTTGATAAAAAAAGTTTAACATAATCACAAATATTTAAGATTTTATTAAGTTCTTCTAAATTCCACTTGGACGAGGTTATCATGGTCAAATCTGCAGAGATATTCGATAAACCAGCTTCACAGTATTTTTTCCTAGTATTTTGCAACCAATTTTTCACACTAGCCGCAGATCCATGCTTTAGAAGAGTGCCGCAGCTCTTATCAAAAACCACAGCAATTTCTTTAGCAGTTAAAATGATATTTTCCGTCTTATCATCTATTAATTGAAACTCGTCATCTTCTTTTCGATAATTCATACTTAACATGCTATGTTAATTGAATAGGAAAAGATGTCAATCTTTACTTTAAGATTAGCTATAATTCAATTATGTTCTATTTTCGAGCACAAGCAATCGCAGAAGCTGCGATAGTTGGTGGAGTATTAGCAGTTATCGCTTGGACGATATCCTCCCAATTTAAATCTCCTATAGTCTCTCACTTCATTGCTGGAGCTTTAATGCATATCTCATTTGAGCTTATGGGAGTTCATCATTATTTTGCTCGCAGTGTGGTAGCATACGAAAATGCTCAAAATTTGTCCTTGCCAGGACCCGCCTCGCCAGCCCCACCACCAACTTCTACTGTCTAAGACTATCAAGATCGAGGATTCCGGTTAAAATTTGAATGGTGAAAGATGAATCCAGGATCGGAACCAATTAAAATTGAAGCAGAAGTTCATGTAGATAACCCCTTACCAGAAAAAAATGAATACTATGATAAGTTTCTGCGGGCACGGGCGGATCTAGATAATTATCAAAAAAGAACTCGTTTTGAAGCGGAACGAGCTAAAGAAGAAACCTCCAGAAAATTTTTATTAGAACTCTTGCCGGTATGGGATAATTTTGAGTTGGTAGCAACTAACAGTACTGATGCGGTATTCAATTCCATCAAAAATCAATTTTTACATTTCTTCCAATCACAAGGAATTTATATTATTGAAACAAAACCCGGAGATTTATTTAATCCAGAAATTCACGAAGTGGTGCTCTATGAAGATAATTTTAACGAAGAAATGACTACAATTGCAGCTGTCTTCCGAAGTGGATTTTCTTTAAACAATAAAATTATTCGGCCCGCACAAGTTAAGATTTCTATACCAAAAAAACCTGCTTAATTTTTGTTTCATTTTACTATAATAGAAAAGGAGATATTAAATATGAATAGAATAGGCCGTTGGTTAGGTCAAGCCGCCACAGACCCCACAACAACACCCGCAACACCACCAACTCCAGTAACACCGGTGCCTACAACAGCAACTCCAGTATCTACTACAGGATTAATCGCAGGATTAGGCATTCCCGGCATACTTCTAATTGCTGCAGCCGTGTATTTCCTTGTCCTCAAGATGCTGACGGGTCCCCAGGGTCGGCGGGATGATTACGTGCACGGGCTTGAGACGCCTCGTGCTGGGGAGCGGCTACGTTGTCGCTGCCGTGTGCGCCGCGGTCACGACTAACCAGGTTCTGACCAGGGGCGTGTTCTCGTGGTGGTGGGCGACCGCAGCGGTGACCGCGACGGCCGCGACGTACGGGCTCCAGCGCCGAATGGGTGCCGCCGACCCGCGACAGGTGCTGCGCACCCGGGACCGCCATGGTGATGCACCCCGGATGAACGAGATCAAGCCGATTCAGCTCGGGGTGCTCGATAGCGATTACCCGCAGGTGCGCCTGGCCCGGGACGCCGACTCCGACGCCGACCTCCAGGCTGGGGAGCCTGAAGCTGGTGATCACCGCTGGACCGCCGCTGGCGGGTGTAAGCAGCGTGGCGTTCCAGGCGGCCGTAGAGGGCTGGCCCCGCCGCCGGGCGCTGATTTTCGTCGACCCCACCGTCAAGGAAGTCACTGGTGGCTACCGGTTGGCGTGCTGGTACGCGCAGCAGGGCGTCACCAGCGTCCTGTGGCTGGAGCACCTCACCAGTTCCGGACTGTCATCCCTGGCCACGGCGGTCGGACCCTTCTTCATCCCAGACCGGGTGAGCATCATCGTCACCACCGCCGACACCGACTGGCCCCACACGCTGCCCGCGCCGGCGAGAAGCCTGTGGCACGCGGCGCAGCACCTGGAGGTGGGAGCGCTAACCGATCGGGACGAGGCGGCGCTGCGCAACGATCCACGGCTGGCCGCGGTGATCCCGGCCCTGGACGCCGGGGAGCGGCTCCTGGGGCGACTGGTCGTGGCCCGCGGCCCCGGCCGCGCCATCCTGACCGACCACGGCCACCGCGGCGCGCAGGTCGCGCTGCTGAGGCTGTGCATCGGCTTGGGAGCGCGCGCAGATCAGTCCACCGTTGAGCCGGGAGCACCTGGCCGTGTTGTACCCGCTGTTCTGGCGCGCCGTCGAGTCGTCAGGTCTGCGCCAGTCCCGGCGGGGCAACCTGGACGCCGCCCAGGCCGAGCTGACCAGCCGGGCGGGCACACCGGCGGGGATCGCGTGGTTGACCGACACCGGACTCGGGCTGAGGCCACACCCCCTGCTTGTACAGATCGCTGACACCTCACCCCCGCCAGTCGCCTGGGCCACCCCGGAGGAGTTCTGGAGCTACCTGGCCACCGTGTTGCCGTACGACGAGCTCCGTCGTCTGGGAGAGGTCGGAACTTCGACCAGAAGCAGCCCCTGATCGCCGCCGCGCTCCTGGAGCCGGTGACAACCGTGGACCCCGCGACGGCCCTCCGGCTGGGGAACCAACTACGACGGCTGCTTTGTTGGAAGCTGGATGCCCAGCCGCAGAGTGGGAGGGCTGACGCACTCCACAAAGCGACCAGGTGTGCCTCAACGAGGGCTGGCGCGATCACGCAGCCGGCCAGAGTCCGGTAGCCGTGCTTGCATGGAGGCGTGAGCAACGGATGGCAGATGCCAGGGCAGACGCCTAGGGCTGCGGGGGAGTGGCGACGGGCAACGGGACGAGCGCAGGTCTGCGCGGTCCCCCCGCTACCAAATGCGTCGTGCACGGACTTCGGCCCCCACAGTGTGGGGGCCGAAGTGCGTTCCGCCCACCTCCAGCGCCACCGGCGGCCAGCTGAGCCGACTCGACGCGATGGTGTCTGGGCACCCCCCGGAGCCAAGTCGGACGTGGTGCGCCCCTGGTCGAACCGCAGCGGCACCTGCAGGGTGCGGTTGAACCGCTCAAGGCCCACCGCGGCGCCGGCGCGCCGCTGCCGGCACTGACAGGGCCGGCTGGCACTATCTGCGCCCATGGCGCACACCCGGGTCTACCGAAACGGCACCCTCGAGGCAGAAGGCTTCGACCCTGAGAAGATCTCGGACTACCTCGACCGAGGACGGCACCCTCGTCTGGCTCGACCTGTGCACCGACGACGGTGACCACCTCAGCCTCATCAGCGAGGAGCTCAACCTCGACGGGCTCGCGGTCGAGGACGCGCTCAACCGCCGACAGCGCCCGAAGGTCGACCGGTACCCGGGACACCTGTTCCTGACCGTGTACTCGGTTCGTGTGGGGGAGACCGTGGCCGACCTCAGCCTGGCGGAGGTGTCGGCGTTCGTCACGGACCGGGCCCTGGTCACCGTCCACGACGCGGCGTTCCACCCCGATGACCTGACGGACCGGTGGGACTCGTCCCCGGATCTGCTGGTCGGTGGGAGCGGCGGACTGCTGCATGGACTGCTCGACCTGGTCGTGGACTCTCACTTCGACGCCGTCCAACGTCTCGACGACGAGGTCGACGACATCGAGGACCTGCTGTTCGAGGACCGGCAGGACAAGAACATGCAGCAGCGCACGTTCGCGATGCGCAAGTCGCTGGTGAGGCTGCGGCGGGTCGTGCTGCCGATGCGCGAGGTCCTGAACACGTTGCTGCGGCGCGACCTGCGCATCGTGGGGCCGGAGCTGACCGCGAACTACCAGGACGTGTACGACCACACGCTGCGGGCGTCGGAATGGACCGAGAGCCTGCGCGACATGACGAGCACGATCTTCGAGACGCACCTGTCGATGCAGGACCACCGACTCAACGACGTGATGAAGAAGCTGGCCGCGTGGGCAGCGATCATCTCCGTCCCGACCGCGGTCACCGGCTACTTCGGCCAGAACGTCCCCGTACCCCGGCTTCGGTCGGGCCTGGGGCTTCTGGGTGAGTCTGGTCGCCATGGCAGCCATCGGCTCGGCGCTGTACGGAGCGTTCCGCAAGCGTGACTGGCTCTGACGCGACAGCGACGTCCGGACGGCCGGAAATGTCCTGTCATGGTCGAGCACGCACGGTTGCGGCGACCGCATCACGACCAGGAGACCACCGTGGACACGCTCGACCGCATGTTGCAGGACGGGGACTGGGCACCGCCTTGCAGTCCTCCAAGTGCTCGCCGCAGTGGACCAGGCCCGAGAGCAGCGCCGAGGTATTGGCCCCCAGCGACTGGCTTGGCCTGCACCGTGTCGCGCTCGTCCAGCGCCTTCACCATCATGCGCCACTGGGTGACCGGCATGATCGCGACGGACTCGTCCACGACCGGCAGGCGTTCCGCGTCCCGCAGTGCGTCGGTGCCGCGCACCGTGCTCGTGTTGCCGGGGAATGCCGTCATGCCCGCCAGCACGGGGGATCGAGTCGCCGCGCGGCACCCGTGCCGCCATGCCGCGCCCGTAGTCGATGCGGTCGCGGTCCTGCACCAGCAGGAAGCCAGCGCCATCAGGATTGGGCATGGACCGCCGGCCGCCCGGTGGCGGGGGGTCTCGAAGTGACTCCGGCCGCCGATCCGCTTGCGGCATAGGCGAATAGCACGCCTGAACCATTCTCGGTCCGGGCAGCTCGGGGGGGGCCACATCAGCCTGTTCCCGAGGGATCTCGGCTGTAGATCATGTGTTGCTTCATTCCCTGCGTACGTGTCGCGGCCGATGGAGCAACAAGATCGCTAAGCCCCATTTGCGGGATGTTGCGCCGTATCCTCCTGTATGTCCGCTTCAGGGGGGCTGTCTCAGGTGGAGGCCTGCGTCGATGTTCCCATTCAGGTACAAGCGCTGCGACGAGTGCGGCGCGTCGGTCGAGCAGTCCCGCAAGGAAGACCATCGCTGTGAACCCGAGCTGCTGGTCGAGCGTGAGGTGTTCCGGATGCACGCAGCGATCGCGAGGGTCGAGGATGACTTCATCGCCTACCTGCACACCTCGCGCGGGAGGTTCGAGGCGTGGCTCGCCGAACGTCAAGTCAGCGCTCACGGCCTCGAGTAGCGTCCGTCCTGGCCACGGACGGCCCTGCGTGACCTCGGCGTCCTGCCCGATCGTGGGGTGGATCTCTACGCTGGTGGCACCGTCGGGGTGCTTCCAGCGACCGGCGTGGTGTTCGGCTTAGTTGCACCCGACGGCCGCGTCGCGCACGAGCTGTGCAAGCTGCCTGACGCCGTGTTCACCGCCACATCCGACTGTTCATGTCCTCGCGAACGGTGATCAGACCCGGGCGCTCCTCTTCACCGGCACGCCGTTGCCCTACGGGTTCGGACGACTACGCCAGCGCTGGCTGCGGAAGTCCGATGCCGACCCTCTCGCGTCTGTCCGTCGGCGGCGCGACTGAACCCGAGGACGCCGAGCTTCGGTACCGGACACAGTGAGGGCGCCAGACCCGAGTTGAGACGCACTGCTCCCGGTGTGGTCGTCGACTTTGCCGGACGTAGAGCCGACCCGTTCCTCCTCGCCGAGCTCGATGTGCCGAGGGCGCGGGCGAGCAGGTCCAGGTACGCGCTGGCGATAGCTCAGATGGTGGTCAGCACCACGTCGCAACCGGCGTGTGAAGGGTTGCGCACGACGATCTCCGTGCAGAGCCGGCGCGCAACCCATAGACCCCGAGGGCCGGAACGGCTCCCGGAGCGGTAGCCGGACAGCAGATCGGGCATTCCGCGGCCGCGGTCTGTGATCCGGCAGGTCAGCTTCAACGGCTCGGCCCAGAGATCCAGGCGAACCGGAGGCGCGCCGTGCTCCAAGCCGTTGGTGAGGACCTCATTGGTTGCAGCGAGCAGGTCGTCGGCCATGGCACGGGGCAAGCCGCTGGACTCGATGCCGCGGCGGAGACTGCGGCGGGCTTGTGCGAGGTCGTCTGTGCCATGCAGGTCCGTCGTCAGGCTCGGCGCTGAGACAGGAGCAGTGGGCGCTGCTGCCAGCGGACTGGACAGGAACGCAGCGGGTTCCTGGTACTCCGGGCTTGGTTCGAGCTGCCCGTGCGTGCTGACGTGAGGGTGCGTAGCCTTGGCTGCGTCGAGGACGTGACTGTGCAGGGCCTGAGTGTCGTATGTACACAGGGCGTGGAAGTCGTACGGGTTTAGAACCTCGTTGACCAGCGACTCGTACCGGGCCCAGGCGGCCTGGTCACCCCGGTCCTCGCCAAGGGGAACGGTCCCGGTCACCCACAGAGCGGTTGGCTCGGAGCTCTCTTCGAATGCGCGCTGGTGGCTGAACAGCGTGGCGGTCGGGGACTGGTAGAGGTCCCGGTCCCGGCCGTAGGTCGTCCTGGGTGGGTGCCCAGTGCGTCGCGCAGCATCGCGATCTGGCTGTCCTTGCCGAGCACCAGTACCTTCCCGGCGGCCGCGAGACCCTGCCGCACAAAGGCCGACGTTCCGGAGATCAACTCGGCATCGGAGTCGTGCAGCAGCAGGTCGTGGCTGAAGCCGGAGCTGGTTCGGGTGCCGCCGTCCTCGGCGAGGGTCCTCATGACCTGTCCACCTGCAAGCCTCCCGTCTGTTCCACCCCGCAGAGCTGGAGCATCCGGTTCACCATGGGTTGTGGTGCGTGCAGCCGAACGTGGCCACCCTCTTGACGGTAGCCCCGCGTTCCGGCCAGAAGGGCCCTGGCCCCCTTGACATCGACGAACCTCAGCAGTCCCAGATCCACGACGAACGGGTCCGCGGCCGCTGAGCTGGCCGCCTGGAGGGTGTAGTGCAGCAGGTTGTGGTTGGAGATGTCCACCTCTCCGGCGAGCAGGATGCCCTCGGGTTGGCGAGCGGTCTGCAGGAGCCGTTCTCGAACCCCGTCCTGGTGGGTTTCTGTGACCCCGGAAAGCGCACCGCGCGTGAGGTCCGTGCTGTACTGACACAGAACTGACACGGGACTGGTCCGGCAGAGCTGGTCGGTCGCCCGTTCGAACTCCAGATGCTCCACCGGCGACATGACCTCGTGTGCGGTCTCAGCCTCCCCGGACATACGTACCCGGGGATACCCCTGTGCCAGGGCCTGATCGACCAGAGCGGACAGTCCATCGGGGGAGTAGACGTCATGGTCCGCCACGACGATCCGCAGCTGGCCCCGGTCCACCGCACCGTCGAGGGGCACCCGTTGGTCAGCCAGAACAGCCCCCAGCGATCGCGAGACGGGTACGCCCGGGGGTTCGATGTAGACGACCTTCTCGCCGAGGTCCAAACCACGTTGTACCCACGCCGCGACCTCGGCGCGTCGTTCCTGCTCAGTGTTGTGAATGAGAAGCAGATGACCACGCCAGTCCAGCTGGCGCGTGCGGAGGTACTCCACCTAGCGAGACTACGCCCGTGGACTCAACTTCCACGGGCGTGAACGTGCCCCTCGAGCCGAGGGCGGCCACTGCTCGACCGTAGTCCGGCCGGCGCGTTGGTCCGGTCGAGCAGGGCGTGACGTAGCTGAGGCCCGACGTGGTTGGGGTCAGGCGGCCGGGTCGAGGACGGCCCAGACGACCTTGCCGCCGTCGCGGGCCGGCAGCACACCCCAGGCCCGTGACAGCACACCGACGATGAGCAGTCCTCGACCGCTGTTCTCGAAGTGGTCGGTGCCTCGGTGCAGCGGCAGGTTCGGGCTGTGGTCGCGAACCGTGAGGCGGACGTCCTGCTGGTGTGCCGCGACACTGAGCTCGATGGTGGTGCCGGCGTGCAGCATCGCGTTGGTCACGAGCTCGGTGGCGACCAGGCACGCTGTGTCGTTGGCGGTGCCGAGCTGCCAGGCCGCGAGGGTGGCGGTGATGAACTCGCGGGCGTCGTGGGCGGCTGTCGGGTGCGGCGGAAGGCTCGTGGTCGCGGTCAGCGCTGCGGAGGCCTCTGCCAGGGCGGCCAGCGCGGCCTGCCTGGACGCGGCCAGGAGCAGGTGCCGCCCGAGCTCTGTGACACCGAGCTTCTCGCGTAGCTGGGTGTCCGGCGCACGCCACGGCGACGGGCACTCCGGGCCACTGGTGTACGTGCCGTCCTGCGGACGCGATCTTCTCCACGGCGTCGGGTTCGGCGTCGACGACGCTGGACAGGTCGCAGACGACCGCTCGGGGCAGCTCGGCCAGCGCGTGCTCGATCGCCAGGATCAGGTCATTGACGACGTCGTCATCCAGTGGGCCGTCGGTTTCGAGGACGAACACTCGTTCTGTGGTGTGTGACCGCACTCGCAGCGGCTCGGCGTTCACTGGGTGCCCCGCGCAGGCCTGCACTCCGAAGCGCCCGGACTCAGGTGCAGCCTGGTCAGCTCCATGCGAATCGAGCTCGGTCGCCCTGGCGATCAGGAGTAGGGGCGCGGGTGTTCTGGGCGCGCCCGTTGCCCCTCGGGCTCGGGCGCTGTGCCGAAATCACCCCTCCACGGTACATCTGTGGCCTGTATGCCCACTGTGCGCCCTCTGTGAGTCCGGCTGTGTCCCGAGCCGGCAGGGCCGTGTGCGGAGGCGCGGCATCTCAGGAGCCGTTACCGGCTGGTGCGGTCGGTGCTGGTGTGCCACGCGTCGTGGGTGTGCGACGGTCTGACACTCGTTCCCCGGCGATGCGCGACCGGAGGGTGAAGCCGTGGGCACTGCCGGTGCTCGGGCGGTTCCGTCAGGCCAAGGCCGCGCTGCTGGCCGCGCCCGCCTGCTGGCCTCCCCTGACCGCCGTCCGCGAGAGTGGGGCCTTACCCGATCGCCGGCACCGCCGTGACGATCCTGGCCATGCTGTGGATGACGACCCTCGCGGCCAGCGCGCCGATCTGGGTCATCTGCCTGCAGCTGTTCGTGTTCGGCGCCGGGCTCGGCCTGATCATGCAGGTCATCGTCATGGTGGTGCAGAACGCCGTACCCACCGAGATCGGCACGGCAACCAGTACCAACAACTACTTCCGCGAGGTGGGGGCCGCCCTCGGCGTAGCCGTCTTCGGCACCATCTTCACCAGCCGGCTCGCGGCGTCGCTGTCCTCGACCTTCAGCGCGTTCGGAGCCAGCCCCGCCGACGCGGCGAAGTCGACCGCCAGCCTCGACCCGCAGCTGCTCTCCACGCTGCCAGGCGGGCTGCGCGACGCGGTGGTCAACGCCTACGCCGACGCGCTGGCGCCGGTGTTCTGGTACCTCATCCCGTTCCTGGTCATCGCCTTCCTGCTCGCACTCACGCTCAAGGAGATCCCGCTGTCCGACACCGCCGGCCTCGTGGCCCGGGGTGAGGCCATCGGCGGCGAGGAGGCCGAGCGGCTGCACGCCGAGCGGCTGATGGGAAGCCGGACGGACGCCGAGCGCGTGCCGGCCGAGGGCCCGCCGGCCGAGGGCCTGCCGGCCGACCGCGTCTGAACTGTCACGGGGCTCGGGTGTCGTTGATGACCGCCGTCGCGTGACGGTCTCATGTCGTCGTCCGTGATCAAGGAACGGGCCTTCTTGGCCGGTGGCGCCTTTGAGACCCGCGACCAGACCGTGGCACACGCCGTCGTCGTACCGACGTGGGCAAGCTGCACGCGAAGGGCGCCGCCCCCGATATGGTCGTCGAGTCCTACCTCGAGTGGGCCGAAGAGCAGCGCGGATGATGCGACACGCCCTGTCCGGCGAGGACATCGACCGGCTGGACCCGAGGAGGGTCAGTGACGAACGCACGCGCGGCTCGGCTGGGAGCGGTCATCGCCGTGACGTGGCTGCTCGTGTTCTCCGCGGTGGACCTCGTCGCTCCGCCGAACATCAGTCCCGACCCCCTGTTCGCGCTCGCTCCGCTGGCCGCGGCCACGGTGATGTCGGCGCGCGCCACGGCCGCGTTCGCGGCGGCTGGGGCTCTACTGGTGGTGCTGTCCGGCCTGTACAACCAGCACTGGAACACCGCCCAGCAGTGGGTGCTGCTGCTCGACGTCGTCCTGGTCGGAGTGGCCGCTGTGGTGATCGCCGAGGTCCGGGAACGCCGGCAACGCCGCTTCGCGCACGTGGCGACCATCGCCGAGGTGGCCCAGCGGGCGATCCTCCCGACCCTGCCGGCCGCAGCCGCCGACGTGCGCGTGACCGCGCGGTACCAGAGCGCGGTCGAGGACTCTGTCGTCGGTGGTGACCTCTACGACTGCTCGCTCGTCGGCGCCCGTGTCCGGTTCCTGGTCGGGGACGTGCGGGGCAAGGGGATCGCGGCCGTCGAGCAGGCCGCACGGGTGATCCGCGCGTTCCGCCAGGCCGCCGCCGCCGAGACCTCCCTGCCCGATGTCGCCCGCCACATGGACAGCTACCTGACGCCGTTCATGGGCGACGAGGACTTTGCCACCGCACTGCTGGTTGATGCGTCCCACCCCGGCTGGGTCACGGTCCTCGCCTGCGGCCACCCACCGCCGATGTTGATCCGTCCCGACGGCACGGCCGAGCTGCTGACCATGCCACCCGGGCTGCCGCTGGGCCTGGGTGCCGGCGGCGAACCGATCAGCGTCTCGTGGGCAGCCGGTGACCGACTGCTGCTGTACACCGATGGCCTCAGCGAAGCGCGGGACGAACAGGGGCGTTTCCTGCCGCTGCTCGACCTCGCGCCGACCCTGACCACGGCGCAGCCCGATGTGGCGCTCGATGGCGTCCTCGCACTCGTCCGGCGTCACGTCAAGCGTGGTCAGCTCGGTGACGACCTTGCCATCGTGCTGCTGGAAAACACCGCGGGGAGAACCTGACCGCACCCGGCGACTGACCCGTGCGGGCCCCTGCACGAGGTCAGACTTCGCCAGGCCACCCGTCGTCGCTCCGGCCACTCGCCAGCCAGCGTCTTACCGCCGCGATGAGCCGCAGAGCTCTGTGACGACCGACGTGGCCGTCACCAATTGCCTGGTTTTGTTTGCCGTTTTTGATGACGGAACACGTTGGTTGCGACGGTGGTCGCCGCCGGTCGGCAGGCCCGCAGGTGTGCGATCAAGCAAAGGCCCGCCGGGATGATCCTCGGGAGCCTTCGGGGGGACGACGGAACGAGGCAGGCCCCCGCCCGTGAGGGAGGGGGCCTGCTCGAGTGTGCCGGAGGGGGTCAGGCGTCGCGTCGACGCAGACGGATCGCGGCCAGGGCCAGGATGAAGGCGGCGTACCCGCAGAAGAGACCGAAGCCGGTCCACGGGGCCAACGCTCCGGGGGCGGTGTGCACGTGGGTGATGGCTTCCCCGGCCGTGCTGGGCAGGTACTTGTCGATCGGGTCGGCCCAGGATGCCGGCAGGAACCGGACGATGATTGGCAGGACGAACAGCACACCGAACAGTGCGGAGATCCCGCCGGCCGTGTTCCGCAGCAGGGCGCCGAGGCCCAGCCCGAGCAGACCGATGACGGTCAGGTACAACGCGGCCCCGAGCACGGCGCGCAGGACGCCCGGGTCGCCCAACCCGGTCTGCAGGTGCTTGGCCTTCAGGATCGACTGCCCGATCAGGAATGCGCCGAGCACCGAGGGAACGGTCAGCACCAGGGTCACGATGGCGAACACGGCGGCCTTGGCCCACAGAACGGGCAGCCGGGACGGGACGGCCGCGAGCGTGGCCCGGATCATCCCGGTGGCGTACTCACCGGTGATGAGCAGGACGCCCAGGACACCAATGGCCAGCTGCGCCAGAAAGATACCGGCCAGGCTGCGCGACGTGGGGTCGAAGGCTGCCGCCTCACCGGGGTCGTGCGGCGGCCAGTGCGCGACGGTCACCGACGGCACCAGGATGGACAGCCCGACGATGAACACGACGGCGGCGAGCATGGAGAAGATCGTCGAGCGCAGGGAGCGCAGCTTGGTCCACTCGGACAGGACAACCCGCGCCTGAGTGACCTTCTTCTGAGGCGAGGTGCGCGGACGCAGCGTGGTGCTGCTGGTGGTTGCGGTGCTCATCGGTTCGCTCCGGCGGTCTCGAGCGCGCTGCCGCCCTCAGTGGTCGTGGCACCGTGATACTCGACGGCGTCCTTGGTCAGGTCCATGAAGGCCTCCTCCAGCGACGTCTGCTGGGCGGACAGCTCGAGCAGGGTGATGCCGGCGCCGCCGGCCGCGAGTCCGATCTGGTCTGTGCTCAGACCGCTCACCTCCAGCGCATCGCCTTCTGTGGTCTCGATGCTCACCTCGGGGCCTGCGAGTACGGCCGCAAGGGCAAGCGGGTCGGTGGTGCGCACTCGCACCCGGTTGCCGGAGGAGCGGGCGATGAAGTCCTTCACGCTGGTGTCGGCGATCAGCTTCCCGCGTCCGACGACGATCAGGTGCTCGGCCGTCTGCGCCATCTCGCTCATGAGGTGGGAGGACACGAACACCGTCCGCCCTTCGGCCGCCAGCGCCTTCAGCAGGTTGCGGATCCAGCGGATGCCATCGGGATCCAGTCCGTTCACCGGCTCGTCCAGGATGACGGTCTGCGGGTCACCCAGCAGCGCCGAGGCGATCCCCAGCCGCTGCCCCATCCCGAGGGAGAAGCCGCCCGCCCGCTTCCTGGAAACCTCGCGCAGCCCGACCAGGTCCACCACCTCGTCGACCCGCGCCCGCGAGATACCTGCGGTCTGCGCCAGGGCCAGCAGATGGTTGAACGCGCTGCGGCCCGGGTGGATCGAGCGAGCCTCCAGCAGGGCGCCGACCTGGTGCAGCGGGGCTGTGTGCTCCCGGTACGCCTTGCCGTTGACGCGCACAGTCCCAGCGGTGGGGGCGTCCAGGCCCAGGATCATCCGCATGGTGGTGGATTTGCCGGCCCCGTTCGGGCCGAGGAACCCAGTGACCACCCCCGGCTTCACCGTGAACGTCAGGTCGTCAACGGCCGTCTTCTGGCCGTAACGCTTCGTGAGACCCCGGGCCTCGATCATGGGCAGCTCTTTCTTCGTCAGGTGTTCTGAACCGAAGGACCGGGCAGCCCAAAGGACCCCAGAGAAAGGTCGGACTGCTCGGTCCCCGAACGGCACGGTGCCCACCGAAGCGGCAGGCACCCTGAGGTTGCCTGATCTACCTGTGCGCAGACTGAGACAACAGGGACTGAACGCTCGCTGGCCCGAATGTTTTCGGGCCGCGAAGTCGCTCGTCGACAGGAACTGGAGCCGACCACGTGGCGCGTACAGGGTCGCCGGCCGGTCGTCGAGATCGGACTGGACGAGACCGGTGACTCCGCCGCCCCGGCCGACCTGCCCCGTGGGGCGCCCGCGGTGGGGCACGGGAGCCCCGGCTCATCGTTGGCCGTTGCCAGCACGCGTGCGTCACCCGGAAGGGGTGATGCACGGGCGGGACGCCTCGCGTTGCGTGGGTCCAGGTCCGTCAGGACCGACCGAGACGGGGAGCGCATCCGATGGCAAAGCTCGACATCACCAAGACCAACGACGCGGTCGAACGACTCCTCAGGACCACCGAGAACCCGCGGCACAGTTTCATGCTGACCGCCTACCACCGGCACCGGTATCTCGAGATCGGTGGACGCTATGAGGAGATCTTCAGCCCGGACATGATGGTGGAGAAGCCGGTCTACCGCTTCAACGCGCTCGGAACCACGACCAGGCTCGAGGGCCAGGACCAGGTCAAGGGCCTCTACTCGATGTGGGCCAAGACGCACCAGTCGATCTTCTACGCCGAGAACGAGCAGCTTGCCGTCTGCGACACGTTCATCGCCAGCGTGGCGATGGCCTCTCAGCAGATCCTCGGACGGACGCTCATCGCGAATGGCAACGACGTCGACGACCCGGACGCCTACTACGTCTACAAGTCCGTCGAGGAGATGGTCTGGTCCTACGACGACCGCGGCCGGCTCGTCGGCGAGGACGTCTGGGAACCGGACCCGGATCGGGCCGAGGTCACCAAGATGGACCCGGCCGACGTGACCACGACCGAGGAGGCCGGGAAGCTGCTCGCGCCGTTCATCAAGCCGCTGCCTTCCTTCGACGAGATGGTCCTGCGGAAGTCCCCTGCCCGGCGTCGATAGGCGGAACGCGCGACAGCACTCCTCCTGCATGCGTTGCGCGGCCAATGACAGGACGGGCGGGGTGCGAAGGCTGGACAAGCCCCGCGGCGTTGTGGCGACGCGGGGACATGGAGCCCGCCGGTCCTCCGCGCGTGGCGGGGCCCCGGCGTGCAGGCGGCCTGCGCCGGGGCCTCTATCGGTCCATGCGGACCCGAGCTCAGGTCACGAGCGTTGAGGGTCTTGGCTGTCAAAGGGGCCGATGGCTCACACCCTACGCGGGACCCACCGTTGGAGCCATAGTCCTCGCGGCGCGACACCGATGCGGGCAGTACGAGGGGAAGACCGCGAACAGGAGCCGGCCTTCCACGTCCGGCCAGCCAGCGTGACCGGCGCTTCCCGCAGCGACCGACCCTCCCCGAACCCCGTCGGCTCCTCACGCCTCGGTCGGCACCGGCATGTCGTAGACCACCCACATGGTGCGCTCGGCGACCTGGTCGTACTTGCTGCGGGCGCGATGGTTGTCGTCGGCGGTGATCCACCGGATCTTGCCCCAGCCCCGCTGCCGGGCGACGGCGCGCAGGGCCGCGAACAGCGCGTCGACCGCGCCGGTGCCCCGCGCGGCGGGCTCGACGAACAGGTCATCGAGGTGCCCGGCGACGGTCGCCGCGAGCGGCCGGAAGTAGGGGCGGTAGTGAGCCAGCCCCACCGCGCGGCCGGCGGCGTCCCTGACCAGCAGCGCGTTGACGTCGTGGGTCGGGTCCATGACCCACGACCACACGCGGTCCAGCTGCTCGGCGGTCACCGGCTCGCGGTAGAAGTCGGCGTACGCCCGGTAGAGCTCCTCCCAGCGGCCTCGGTCTGCGTGCTCCGGAGCAGATACGGCGTACGAGGCGGCCGCCGGAGTGACACCTTTCGGGCGGCGGACGTCATCCGCGGGCTGCTCGGTCATCCCGGCACGCTAGCCGCGCCGCCGCGGTGGTGTCAGCCGGTCGGGCCGGCACCCCCCGACGTACGACTTCAGCGCCGGCGCGCGGCACGGTGGGGAGAAGCCCTCGCCGACGTCATCAGCTCGATCGACCCCGCAACATCATCAGCGGCATCGACCACCTGATCCACCACTTCTCCACCGGCAGCCTGTTCAGGAGCACGATCAGAGACGAGGGCGGACGTCAGCGACGGCGTGGTCGGCGACCTGATTCGGCAGCTCGTCGACGCGCACCCCACGCGGCAGGCGGTCCCCGGCGTCGGCTTGGGTTGCCACGGGCGTCACCTCCAGTCCTGCATTCGCGCCAAGAGCGTCTTACGAGCCCGGTGCACCCGGACCTTGGCCGCCGACTCGGTGACTCCCAGAATTCGCCCGGTCTCGGCGTGCGTGTACCCGGCAAACGTGTTCAGCACCAGCGCGGCGCGCTGGTCGAAGGGTAGGTCCAGCAGCGCGGCTTGCGCGGCCTGCCAGCGCTGGCTGGCGATGACCACGGCATCGGCTGGTGGCACGGTCGGTGCACCGTCGTCACCCCAAAGCGGCTCGGTCGGCCGAGTACCCCGCCGCAGGTTGTGACAGCGGTTGATCACGATGCGGGTGATCCAGGTGGAGAACTGTGCGTCGCCACGGAACATGGGCAGCCCTTGCCACGCCTGCAGGAACGCGTCCTGCACCACGTCCTGGGCGTCGTCGGGTTTGCCGGTCAGCCGTAGTGCGACGGCGTACAGGCAGGACTGGTGGGCGCGGACCAACGCGGTGAATGCTTCCTCATCCCCGGTTCGGGCAAGCTCCACCCAGCCGGCCTGGACCGTGACGTCGACGTCACCGTCGAAGTCGCTCCCGAGCCGCACCGCCGCCAGAGCCACGGGCGAGGCGGGGGCCGCCAGATGGCCCGCGTGTGGTGTAACGCTTCGCCCCAAGGCGTGTCCAAGTGGTGTGAGTCGCTAACGCAGTCGCCTCCGGCCATCATCGGGCCAACTCCTCCGGCCCGCCATCCCGCACGAAGGAGTCCCGCTCATGAGCAGCCAGTCCAGCGACACCAGCCAATCCAGCTCCCCGTCGTCATCGACGGTGCAGCAGGCCGCCCCGTCGGCACTGCAGACCAGCGAGGGTCGGACCACCATCGCTGACGGCGTGGTCCAGAAGATCGCCAGCCTCGCCGCGCGCGAGGTCTCTGGGGTGCACGCCCTTGGCGGCGGCGCCGCCCGCACCCTCGGTGCGCTGCGCGAGCGGATTCCCGGCTCCTCGCAGGCCACCGGCCAGGGTGTCTCGGTCGAGGTCGGCGAGCGTCAAGCCGCGATCGACCTCGACCTCGTCACCGAGTACGGCGTGTCGATCGCTGAGCTTGCGCGGGCGGTGCGCCGCAACGTCATCAGCTCGGTGGAGGGCATGACGGGACTGGAGGTCACCGAGGTCAACATCTCGGTCAACGACATTCACCTGCCCAGCGATGAAGACCAGTCGCAACCGGAGCCGGCGCGGGTCCAGTGAGCCAGGTGCGCCGGTCGGCGGCCGGCACCGAGGTGGACCTGCTCGCGGCGGCGGTGTTGGCCTGCCCGGCGGTGGTGTCGCTGCATCCCGGCGGGCCGCGCTACGTGGCGACCTTCCTCCCGGGGCGCCGGGTCGGCGGTGTTCGCGTCGACGACACGGTCGTTGAGGTGGCCGTTGTAGCCGCGGCCGGGATCCCGGTCCATTCGGTGGCCTCGCAGGTACGCTCGGCTGTCGCCTCGCTGGCTGCGGGTCGCGCCGTCGATGTCCACATTGCCGATGTTGCGCCGCCCGGTAAACGCAGTGCCGCGCAGCTGTCCCAGGAGCCGGCGTGACGGCATCGACGGAGCCGGAACTTCGCCGTCGGCGCAGAGCCGTCGCGCGGGCGCACCACCCCGACCTCGGCGGAGACCCCGCCGCGTTCATCCTGGCGTGGCAAGGGCTGGAATCTGACGCGACGGGGCTGGGTGGCGACCACACCGTCCCCGCGCCCCCTCGGGCCGGTGCGGGTACGGCCGGGCCGGAGGTCACCTTCGTCCGGCGGCCGAGAGGGTGCGCCCGCTGGTTTGCGTGGCTTCCGCCGCACCGACATCGGCGGTTCCCCACCCGCCGGATGCGCTGAGCGTCCGCTTGTCCATCCTGAACACGGAGGTTGTGCCATGCCCCCCACCACAGTGGGTCTCTTCACCGGTTTGCTGCTGGGCCTCGCCTGGGTCATGGGCGGGTTTGACGCCTTCGTCGGCACCGCCGTACTCGGCGTGATCGGCTTCGTCGTCGGCAAGGTCGTCTCCGGCCAGCTCGACCTGACCAGCTACCTTGGCGGCGGCGGCGGTGGTCCACGGTGACCGCTGCCATGGCGACCGACCAGGCGGAGCCCAGATCCCAGCCCGTTCCGGGGGACCCGTCCGAGCGCGGCTCGCTGTCCGTGGCCGACCGGATCGTGGAACGGGTCGCCGGCCATGCCGTGTCTCAGGTGGAGGCGGCGATGGCCGCGCCACGCCGGGTCCTCGGGGTGAACGTCGGCGATGCCCGCCCCCAGGAGAGCGCCCACGTGCACGCGCGGGTGTACGGCGAGGTCGCCACGGTCGAGGCCACCATCGCGGTTCACTGGCCGGCGTCGGTGCGATCGGTCAGCGACGCCGTCCGCGACCAGGTTCGCGAGGACGTCGCCCGAATCACCGGCGTCCGCGTCGAGCAGGTCGACATCGAGGTCGTCAGCATGAGCGTTCCCGCCGCAGCCCCTCGGCGCGTTCGGTGATCCCAGCCGGAACCACCGATCCTTCGCACGACAAGGAAGTGACGGATGACCGTCGTGAACCGGATCCTGGCGGCGCTGCTGGCTCTCGTGCTGCTGCTGGGCGGCTTGCTGGCCGCTAGCGAGATCGTGCTGGCCCAGCTGGGTCGCACGCCGTGGCTGGTTCCCCATCCGCAGTGGAGCGCCTGGCTTGGTCAACGGACCCTGACCGACGGCCTGGTGCGCGCCGCCATGGCCGGTCTTGTCGTGGTGGGGCTGCTCCTGATGCTCGCTGCGCTGCGCCGCGGCAAGCCGCACAACCTGACGCTGCCTTCGAACATCGAGGGCGTGCAGGTCACGGCGTCACGTCGCGGGATCGAGCGCAGCCTGCGCGAGGCGGGCAGCCGCATCAGCGGTGTTCGCGCCGTCAACGTCAGGGCCGGACGGCGCACGGTGAAGGTGCGTGCCTACACCGCCTCGCGCACCGAAGGTCAGGTCCACCAGCAGCTGATCGACACGGTCGCAGCCAAGCTTGAGCAGCTCGGCCTGGCTGACAGGCTTCGCCCGCGAGTCACCATCGTGACGGGCAAAAGCCGATGAGCCGGCGCGTCGACGGCGCCAACCGGGCCGTCCTCTTCCTTCTGGGCCTGCTGTTTGCGCTGGCTGGCGGCCTCGGTCTCGCGACCAGCCTGGGAGCGTTCGGCGCGGCGCCGGCCAGCAGTCCGGTCCTGCCCCGGCAGCTGCGCCGCTTCGCCGCCGACAGGCCCTGGTTCTGGTGGGCTGTCGCGGCCACGTGCCTGCTGCTCGCTCTCCTGGGTGCACGGTGGCTGCTCGCTCAGCTGCGGGTAGACCGCCTGCAGCGGCTGGACCTGACCACGGACGACCGCAACGGGCTGACCACGGTTCATGCCGGCGCACTGACGGACGCGGTGCAGGATGAGGTCCGCGGCATCCGCGGCGTCTCCGGCACGACCGCACGTCTGCGCTCCGAGCCCAGCCAGCGGCTGGTTCTGGGGGTGGAGCTGGCCGACTACGCCGACATCGCCGATGTGCGCCGGACCCTGGAGAACCAGGCGGTGCAGCACGTCCGCCAGGCCCTTGACGCACCCACCTTCCCCATCGACATCGAGTTGCGTCCCGGCCAGCACGCGGGCCGGGGACTGAGATGACCACGCACATGCCGTGACCGGCGCGGGCCCCAGACAAGGACCACCCAACGCGCTCCTCGCCGTCATCGTGCTGAGTGAACACCTGCCGCTCTTGGGGTCGCTCGGACCGGGGCTGATGTTCGCCAGCCCCGTCACCATTGCGGCCAACACTCGAGCCACAGCCACCGGTCACCCTGGCAACCGGCCGACCGAGCCCCGGACCGTGCCGTGAACTCAATGCCGACGCCGAGCCCGCATGAGGCGCTCCCACCACTGAGACAGAAACCGCGATGGAGCCCAACGTTCCATGGCACCAGAGATGCTCGGGCCGCGGAACGCGAGACGGCCGGCACACCCCGAGGTGTGCCGGCCGTCCGGGTGCGATCTCCCGCCCGCGGCTCAGGGCCCGGCGGTGGTCGCCCCGCTGCCGGGGGCGACGGCTGGCGCCGACGTCGGAGCCGGCGCGGTCGGAGCCGGTGCGGTCGGCGTCGCCGAGGGGGCCGCGGACGGCTGTTCGGACGGCTGGCCGGCCGGGGGCTGGGTGGTCGGCCCCCCGCTGGGCGTGGCGGTCTCGGTGGGGGTCGGTGAGGAGGCCTGACCGGTGCCGGGAGCGGAGGTCGTCGGCGTGCCGGTGGGGCTCGAGGACGAGCTCGGCTCGGAGGTGGAGGTGCTACCCGGTGCGGCGTCCTGGTGCCGGGCCGGGGTGTTGGTCCCGTCGTCGACGACTCGGCTGAGTGTGGTGCCGGCGGTGTTGCTGCTCGACAGGGGGTGACCCATCACGGCCTCGGCGGCGGTGATGCCGGCCAGTGCGACCGCGAACACGCCGACGACGACAGCCGCGAGCCGGCCAAAGGAACGGCGCGACTGGACGGACGGGACGTCGGGTGTGTGTTCGGGCCCGCTCACCGGCCGGGCTCGGCGTGACGCCGGCCCGCCGGCCTGGGGGCGCAGCTCGCGAATGCGGCTGCTCGCGGTGCGCAGGGAGTGGGCATAGACCGCCGCGCCCACGGTCGCGACGACGGAGCCCACGGCTGCCCCGATGATCGTGCCGGCGACGCCCAGGAACGACGCTGCCAGCGCGGAGGTGACCGCGGCGAGGGCGCTGGCGGCGATCTGGGCGGGACCGAGGCCGAGGCCCGGTGTCGGGGCCTTCGGCTCCCGGGGAGCGGTGGTGGTGCTGCTGGGTGAGGTCATGAAGGTGGGCCGTCTCCGGGGTCGGGGATGGTGCGGGCACGTCGCGGCGCGCACAGCGAGGGCAGTTCCGGCTCCGCCGTCGCAGGGGGCCGCGGTGACACCGGAACAGTGCTGTGTGTTGTCGGCGCCCGGCACGTTCCTCGTGCCATCAGCGGAACCCGCCACGCAACGGTGCGGGAGGGCCCCCGGGTGAAGCGCGCGTCCGATGAGGCGGTGCTCAACGGGCGCGATCCGGACGCGATCGGCGTGTCCCGCCGTCCTTGCCGGGAACGCTACTGAGTTTACCCCGGAGTCCCGTGTCGCTCCGGACACGCGGCGACCGCAGCCGCGTGCTTGAGCCCGATCCTGCTCCCGCCTCCCCCGCGGGCAGCGGTATCTGAGGCAGCATGATTGAGGTCTCTGAGGCCGATGACAGGGCCCGGCGTGGGGCGATTGTCCGGGCTCAACTCATCAGGTGCCGGCTGGGCCGTCGAGCCATCCTGAGAGGCGGCCCTTGGGGGCATTGGCGCGGGACTGCTGACCAGGGAGTCGCGTGGGTCTACTGCGAGCTGCTCGTTGCCGCCGGCGTTCTCGAGCAGCAGCACGGCCAGGTCGTCCGTGAACCGGCCCTTGGGTACGTGCCGGCGCACTTCCCCCAGGACCTTGTCGAGGGCGTCCTCGACGGTCGCCTTGCGCAGCAGCGCCGCGAGAGGCAGCACGGGCAGGAACTCGTCGTGGGCGTCACGTGCCTCGCTCAGCCCGTCGGTGTACAGCAGCAGTCGGTCGCCCGGTGCCCAGCGCACGGTGGCGGACTCGTAGATGCGCCCCAGGCCGAGCGGAAGGCAGGGTGGGAGGTCCAGCAGTTTCGAGTCGCCGTTGGGGGAGATGAGCAGGGGCTGAGGGTGCCCGCAGCTGACCAGCGTTATCTGGTCGCTGCCGTCGACCTGGACCAGGGCAGCGGTGACGAACTCTTCGTCGTCGAGGAACGGCGCGATGTAGGTGCTCATTTCCGCGGCGGCCGACGCGAGGTCGGCTCCTCCGGCCGCGGACTGGCGGAAGGCGCGGATGATGCGTGCGGCCTGCTCGACCGCGTTGATGCCCTTGCCGCGGACGTCGCCAACGATGAAGCAGATGCGCCGGTCGGAGTGGAACCAGTCGTAGAGGTCGCCGCCGACGAGCGCGTCCTCCGCGGCGGACAGGTACCGGGCGCCAGCCGCGACCGGCCCGACGTGGGTGGGTATGAGCGGCAGCACGGCGCGTTGGGCGACTTCGGCGATGCGCGAGACCCGGGCGAGCTGCTGCTCGCGGCGAGTCCGGACCGCGGCGAGGACGACTCCCGCGGCGGCGACCAGCGCGACGTCGCCGACGCGGATCCACGTCTGGGCGGTGCCCCAGGTGCCGTTCCACGTGGATGGAGGCTGTCGTGAGCGCGACCGCGACCACGCCGAACCCGGCCGTGGCTGCAGGGGGCAGGGCGGCGGAGGCGATGAGCGGGGCCACGCCATACAGCACTGCGGGTACGAATGACGGGGCTGTGGTCTGGTCGACGATGAGGACGGTGACCAACCACAGGCTCGCAAGGCCCGCGCTGAACAACCGCCTCCGACGATCGCCGGTGAGCGTCATCCACCCAGCCTCCTCCGATCGAGGTCGCAGTACCTCACCCCTGAGGGCCCGTGCTGGCACCGTCCTGCTGAGCCAAACCGGCGGGATCCTCCACGACATCGAGTACGGCTCCTCCACGGCCTGAGCCCTGCAGCCCGACCCTGATCGCCGTTCGAGGCGCTGCCGAGCCCTCGAGGCGCGACGGGCCCGGCCTGACGGTTCCCCCGCACCCGTCCGCAGCGCGTGACGCTCAGCCGAGCTGCAGCTGTTCGTCACCTGCCTGCGTGACGAGACGCGCGTGACGCATCAGCCGCTGGGTCACCTCTTCTGCCGTGGCGGCTTGCGACAGCACGTCGATCGCATAGCCGTCCTCCAGCGCGACGAAGCCGCGGGCGAGGAAGGGGGCGTCGGCAACGAGTCGGAACTCGCCGGTCTGCCTGCCGTCATCGAGGATCTGCTGGTAGAGCTCGGTCTGCTCGGCGACGAACGTGAGCTGCTGGGAGGCGGCGGCTTCGTTGCGGAACGTGACGGGGAGCAGCTCGTACAGCAGCCGACTGGAGACTTCGGCCTCGCCGGGGAACGGCACTCCTGAGCGGAGGCAGGCGGCGAGCTTGGGCCAGGCGCCCGAGCACGCCTGTACGGCGTCGCGGCGTTGAGTGATGTAGGTCTGGGTGCCGCGTTCGAAGACGGAGGCGAGCAGCTCTTCGAGGTCGGAGTAGTAGTAGAGGACCGAGGCTGGGGTCAGGCCTGCCTGGTCCGCCACGTCTCGCAGGCGCGCATTGGCCGCGCCGCGCTGGAGCACCGCCTGGGCCGCGGCCTCGATCAGCTGGGCACGGCGGGCGGCCTGGTCGCGGACGCGGGGCATGCGGTCATCCTGTCATGGCGAATTGGTCATTGACCGCGGCCCAATTCATTAACTAAAGTTTGTTTAACGATGTGATCCCTGTCACGAGAGTTGGTTCCGCATGGCTTCTCCCCTCCCGCTCGCACTGGTGCAAGCGCCCGCACACCCTTCCCGAGACCTCGACGGGTTCGCCGCCAGCCTCAGGGAGCTGGTCAGACAACGGCCCGCAGTGCGCCTGGTCGCCTACCCGGAGCTCCACCTGGCCACCCCCACGAGAGGGGCCGACGGGCAGGCGGCGGCGCCGCGCGATCTGGCGGAACCGCTGGGCGGACCTCGGGACGAGCAGCTGGCCGCCCTGGCCGGAGAGGTCGGTGTGTGGTTGCTTCCCGGCACCGTCTACGAGCTCGGTGCCGACGGCCACGTCTACAACACCGCCCCGGTGTACAGCCCAGCGGGGACGCGGGTCGCGGCCTACCGCAAGATCGCGCCCTGGCGGCCGTACGAGACCTCCACCCCCGGCAGCCAGTTCGTGGTCTTCGACATGCCCGAGCACGGGCGGGTAGGTGTCTCGATCTGCTACGACGCGTGGTTTCCGGAGATCTCGCGGCACCTGGCGTGGATGGGCGCCGACCTGATCATCAACCTGGTGCAAACCGCGACCATTGACCGGGAGCAGGAAGTCGTCCTCGCCCGCGCAAACGCCATCGTCAATCAAGTGTTCGTCGCCAGCATCAACAGTGCGGCTCCCACCGCCGTGGGCCGCAGCTTGCTGGTGGACCCTGAAGGACGCGTCCGGGCCCAGGCACCCGGCGCCGAGGGATGCGTGCTGACCGACGTGATCGACCTCGCCGAAGCCGCTCGCGTCCGCAGATTCGGCACCGCTGGCCTCAACCGCTTGTGGGAGCAGTTCCAGCCCGGTGACGTGCCGCTGGACCTCCCCCTCTACTCAGGAAAGATCGACCCCCGCACCTGGGGCGCCGGACGAGGCGCCAACCTCCTCACCGAAGGGCCCGCCTGACATGTCCCAGACCCCCAGCCAGCTCGTTCCCAAGCTGAGCCTGCCCTCGATCGTGGTTTTCGGCCTGGCCTACATGGCACCCGGCATCGTGGTCTCCACTTTTGGCATCATCGCCGCCACCTCCAAGGGCGCCGCCCCCACCGCCTACATCGTTGCCACCGTAGCCATGGCGCTGACGGCGCTGAGCTACGGCAAGATGGCGCGCACCTACCCCGCGTCCGGATCGGTCTACACGTACGCGCGCAAGCTCCTCGACCCGCGGATCGGCTTTCTTGCCGGCTGGGCGATCCTGCTTGACTACTTCTTCCTGCCGATGGTGGCCTGGCTGATCCAGTCGCTGTACATGAACGTCGAGTTCCCGGTCCTCCCGGTCTGGGGCTGGCTCGTGGTCAACATCGTGGCCACGACCCTGGTGAACGTGCTCGGCATCGTCATCGCCGACCGGGTGAACAAGGTGCTGCTCTCGCTGACGGTCCTGGGACTGGTTGCCCTGGTCGTCGTCTGCGTGCACCGCATCACCGGAACCGCGGCCATCGGCGGCGCGCACGCGATGTGGAACCCCGCCACCTCACTGACCGCGGTGACCGCGGGCGCCGCTGTCGCGGCCTACTCATTCCTCGGCTTCGACGCCATCAGCACGCTGAGCGAAGAGGTGCGCGACGCTCGCCGGAACGTTCCCCGCGGCATTCTGCTCACCGTCATCATCGGCGGTGGCATCTTCTTCCTCATCGCCCTGCTGATGCAGTGGGTCCACCCCGGTGGCGCCTTCGCCGACGAGTCCACCGCCGGTTATGCCGTGATGGTCGACGTCGGCGGCAAGAACTTCGCCGACGTCCTCAATGTCGTCAGCCTGCTCGGCGGTTTCGCCTCCTGCGTTGCGGTCCAGGCCAGCACCAGCCGACTGATGTACGTGATGGGCCGCGACGGCGTCCTGCCCCGCCGAGCCTTCGGCTACTTGCACCCGAAGTTCCGCACGCCCATCTTCAACCTGGTCCTCATCGCCGTGGTCGCACTGTTCGCGATGAAGCTGTCCCTGGGCACCGCCACCTCCTTCATCAACTTCGGCGCCTTCCTCGCCTTCAGCCTGGTCAACATCTGTGTGATTGCCGCCTGGGTGCGCCACCGGCGAACCGGCCAGCGGATGGGCATCTTCAGCTACGTCATCCTGCCCACAGCCGGCGCAGCCGTCGACCTGTACCTGATCACCAAGCTCAGCCACACCGCCGTCATGCTCGGTCTCGGCTGGCTGGTCCTCGGTTTCGCCTACCTGTGCGTGCTCACCCGCGGATTGCGCCAGTCGCCCCCGGAGTTCAGCCTCGACGCGGCCCCGGAGCCGGTGCCCGCACTCGTCGACTGAACGTGGACCCGCTCGGCCCCCGGTACGCCTCCGCGTCCGGGGGCCGAGCTGTTTCAGGGTGTGACGGAACAACCGGCCCGACGAGCGGACCGCCAGGAGGAAGTCGCCCGGGCCGGAGACCGAAACATCGCACCAATCTCGTTCAGGCACCGTTCGCCGTATGGCGTCTCCTGGTGCGGGTGGGTTCCTGCCGCTCAGAAGCCGACGTGCTGACGGATGAGCACGACGTGGATCCGACCGGGAACGTCTTGGTGGATCTCGAGGATCTTTCCCACGGCGCTGTGCTGCCCGTATGCGGCCTGCGCCCGCGCGTCCTCGAGGATCAGGCTGTGATGGTAGATCCGCTCCCGGGCCGCTTCCAGGGTGGGCACGAGCTTCTGGGCGCCGACCACGAAGATGACGTTGGCCGCGCCCCAGGCGTACGAGGCGAGCTGGCTTCCTGAGGCCGAGGCGATGACCAGCGTCCCGTCCCGGGTGACGGCATGGACGCTGCCCAGGGCGAAGTCCGGTTGGCCGCCGATGGCCTTCATCTGCCGTGCGTCCGTGGCGAAGTCGAGAGTCAGCAACCGCTTACGCGCCGAGTCGAACAGTCCGCTGTCGTTGACCGCGTTCGCGATTCCCGTCTCCTCGAGCGTCACCGAGGCGTTGGTCATCACCGCCGAACCTCGCGGGATCCGGGCCAGCACGGCCTCGCGCGCGGCAGGCGGATCGTCGACCACCTCGACGCCGAACCCGTGCTCCTCCAGCGCCGCCGCGGTCGCAGCCAGCGTCTGGTCATCCGGCAAGGTCGTGAAGCGGTCAGGTGTGATGGTCGTGCTCATGGCTCGTGCCTCATGTTCCGGGTTCTGTCGGCGAGTGTGCGGGCTGCCGGGTCGACCTCGGGTTTCGCCGCCCTCTGGTCGGCCGCGCGTTCATCGATGAGTTGAACACTCAAGTCAGTTTCTTCTCCTGGGACTTGAACTGTCAAGTGATCGGGCTAGGCTTCGCGCATGCCTCGCGCTCATGGCACGCAACCGTCCAAAGCCCGGTCTGGCGCGACCCGTTGGCTGAGCCAGGACGAGGAGGCCGCCTGGCGAGCCCTCCACAGCGTGATCGTGACGCTGCCCTGGGCGCTGGAGTGCCAGCTCCAGCGTGATGCCGGGCTGAGCTTCCTCGAGTACTACGTGCTGGCCAGGTTGTCCGAGGAACCCGACCGGACCCTCCGGATGAGCGTCCTGGCCGAACTGACCCACTCCTCGCTGTCCCGCCTCTCGCACCTGGCGAAACGACTGGAAGCCCGTGGCCTGGTACGGCGCGAGCCTGACCCGACCGATGGGCGCTTCACCAACGCGATCCTCACCGACGAAGGCCACGCCAAGCTCGTCGCGAGCGCGCCGGGGCACGTCGGGACCGTGCGCGAGCTCGTCATCGACGCGCTGGGCCCCGACGAGCTCCAGCAGCTGCACGATGCATCGCGGCGGCTGCTGACCCGCATTGCGGCGACCAGCTCGCCGTAAGCGCCTGCCCGGTCGTCGGTCGCCCTGGGAGGCCGGGATGGATCAGCGCCCCCGGGCAGCGACCGCCTGGATCTCGATCTTTGCGCCGAACGGCAGCGCGCCCGCCTGGAAGGTGAGCCGTGCCGGTGCGGTGCTGACATCGGGGAACTGCCGGCGCCACCAGGCGTTGACGTTCGCGTAGTCCTCGATGTCGGCCAGCACGCATTGCGCATAGACGATCTCCTCCGGGGAGAAGCCCGCGGCCGACGCGATGGCAACGACGTTGCGCCAGGCCAGGCTGGCCTCCTCGTCGAACGTGCCCGCCTGGAAGACACCGTCCGGGTCGAGCGCAGGCATGCCGCTGATGAACAGACTCCATCGGCCTCCGCGGCGAGGCTGAAGGGAAAGCCGGCCGGCAGACCCTTCCCGGTGGTCGTACGTGTGATCGTCATCGCTTCTCCTCAAACCAGTTGTCTCGAGTGGGACGTCGTACTTTCCAGCGCACTGACACGAGTGGTTCTCCCGGGGTGGCGCCGCCCCCGACCCTCCGTGTGGCGCCCTTGTCCGGGTGCTCCGGTCGGTGGGGGAGCGCGCCTATCGTGGTGGCATGAGATGTGTGGGGCAGTGACCGACGAGGAGCTGCAGCGCCTCTCGAGGAGGGAGCTCAGCCGTGAGGGTGCGAACAGGCAGCGACGGCGCGACGTCAGCTGGTACGGAGCGCCGGGCCGTGCCGGCCCGGGGACTCGGGGGGCGCAGGTATCGGGCGATGCCGATGGGGGTCGCGCGTCGACGAGCCGACGGGCCGACGAGACCCACACCCTCAGGTCCGACCATGGCGAGCGCCTCCGCTGTCAACGCCGACGCCGACCCCCCGCTCACCGATCAGGTAACCATGGACGGGCGCACGTCTGGCGCGCGCGAGCTCACCATCCGATTCGACACCCGATCGGTACGCCGCTCCGGGGCGATCGTGATGTGTCTCGTCGCGGCGCTGCTGTTCGGGCTGTGGCTGTTCTCCGTGACCCGCCACTTCCTGTTCCTCATCCTGCTCGCATGGCTGTTCGCGACCGCGCTCGAACCAGGCATCCGGGCGCTCATCCACCGCGGACGATCGCGTGGCCTGGCATCGGCGATCGTGGGCGGAGGCGCCATCGTCTGCGCTCTGCTCCTCGCGGTCATCTTCGGGCGACTGTTCTTCACCCAGATCGCCGCGCTCGCCCGCAACGTTCCCGGCATCGAAACCTCGTTGATCCGATGGGTCAACCAGAGCTTCGGCTCGCACTGGGACGCGTCGACGATCTCCTCGTCGCTCCACCTCACCCCGTCGACCGTCGGCTCGTGGGCAGGAACCGTCTCCGGAGGGGTCCTCGGGCTCGTCGGCTCGCTGTCGGCCGTGCTGTTCGATCTCGTCACCATCGTGGTGTTCGGCTTCTACTTCGCCGCGGACGCCCCGAACTTCATCCGCACCCTGGCTGGCGGCATGCCACAACGCGCCCAACGGGTGTTCATCACGGTCTCGGAGATCACCATGGCCAAGACCGGCGGTTACGTGGTGTCAAAGATCGTGCTCGCCGCCCTGTCCGCCCTGTTCCACGGCATCTTCTTCTTCGCGATCGGGGTTCCGTACTGGCTCCCGTTCGCGCTGTTCGTGGGCATCACGGCGCAGTTCGTGCCGCTGGTGGGCACCTACCTCGGTGTCGCCCTCCCCGTGCTGGCCACGGTCTTCACCAGTCCGTGGCGGGCGGTGGCCATCGTCGCGTTCGCCGCGGTCTACCAGCAGATCGAGACCTACTTCTTCACCCCACGGGTCAGCAAGAAGACGATGGACGTCAACCCGGCGATCGCCCTCGCCGCGGTGTTCGTGGGGGCGGCGGTCTGGGGCCCGCTGGGGGCCCTGATCGGCATCCCGCTGGCCGCAGCAGGTGTGGCGATCCTCGACACCTACAAACGCTCCTACGAGCTCATCCCGGAAATCGCCCGCGTCGGTGGCGCCCCGAAGACCGCGAACCCACGGTGACCGACGACCTCCTGTGCCAGCGGCCGCCAGCCGTGGGACCAG
>CAVULO010000004.1:0-375689 GCA_963742345.1 uncultured Alphaproteobacteria bacterium | reverse complement strand
GCCCGCGTCATCATGGGCAACGACGAGACCGCCCTCATCCATCTCTGGCAGGAGAAGCGCGGTGAGGTCGAGCCATACGATCTATCGGGCAACCTCATCGACCGAACTTGGGCTCGCGACCGAGCCCCTCAATCGCCAGTGGTACGAACGGAATACCGGGCAGGCGATCAAGGATGTCCAGCGGCGGGTGAACCATCCGGTAGTCCCGGTGGATGGCGGCAACCCTAGACGGGATGGTCGACGCTCCCGACGCAGTCTTTAAACCCAAGTTCATGCTGCCTTGGTCCTTTTCCGAAAATCGGCAGCCCAAAAATACATGCCTCAACTCCAGCATAACATGTGGGTGGGGTGCGTTGCCCCCCTTTCTCTCCATCATCACCGGTGGCGGCAAATGGGTGGAAATCACCATTCCGGCCGATCCAATTTATCAAACTGTCCTCATGGATGCCGAACAGGCGTTCTGGAGAGCGGCCAGAAGGGGCATCCACCCAAGCTCTGGAATGCAGAGCCGCCGCGCCCACGCATCGAGGCAGTCCGTGTTGTTGATATGGCAGCCTCAAATTCCTGGGCAGAGTTCGCCGGATTATTTCTTCAGCACCCGTCCCGCCCATCAGGAACACGAACGGGCCAAGGCCGAACTCAAGGCAATCATACCCGAGGATGCCAAGGAGGCGGCGGGGCACGGCGTACGCGCCCGACGGTCGAAGTCAGGTGCCATCAGCTTTGACCCCTGAACAACGAGGCCTCACATGCAGCACTCTAGCGAAAGCATCGCGCAGCTCGCCACCGCGCTGGCAAAGGCGCAGACCGAGCTGACCAACCCGGAAAAATCACTCGTCGCTACCATCCGCTCCCCGTTCCCCAGGGACGGCGAGCCAGGAGACGTTTCGCTATGCGTCGCTTTCCAGTGGGCTCGCGAGAGGCCGTGACTGGCGACCGCGAGGCCTATCAATATCTGGTCGAGTCGATACGGAAGTTTCCGAAACCGAAGGTCTTCGCGGCGATGATCGAGGCCGCCGGTTTCCGCCGCGCAACATTCACGCCAATGACCGGCGGCGTGGTGGCGCTTCACTCGGGCTGGCGCTTGTGATCGCTGCCACCGCTCATCTCATTCGTCTCGCCCGCGCCGGCTTTGTGTTTGCGCGCGAAGGCGTATTTGCACTTGTCGATACACGGCCTTTGCCTTTGCCGGCCAAGACCGCGATCGCACTGGCGCGATTGATCGAGCGCCCAACCGCCAAAGACGGCTCGAGTAGGCTTGCCTCGGCACTGACTAAGCTCGGGCCGACTTACGTTAAACTCGGGCAGTTCCTCGCCACCCGGCCGGACGTCGTCGGCACGGCGATCGCGCACGACCTGGAAAGTCTCCAGGACAAAATGGCGCCGTTTCCGCAAAGTGAGGCGGAGGCGGTGGTCGCCGGCGCTTTCGGCAAGCCGCTTTCGGCGGTCTATGCGGCCTTCGGGCCGGCGGTCGCTGCCGCCTCGATCGCACAGGTACACCGCGCCGAGATCGAAATTGGCGGCGCTCGCAAGCCGGTCGCCGTCAAAATTCTTCGTCCCGGCATCGAACGGCGATTTAAATCCGATCTCGACGCGTTCTTCTTCGCCGCGCGCAAGGCGGAGGCATTTTCAGAGGAAGCACAAAGATTGCGTCCGGTCGAAGCGGTTGCGACGCTTGCCCGCTCGGTGGCAATGGAAATGGATTTCCGGCTGGAAGCGGCCGCACTGTCCGAGATGGCGGAGAACACGCGCGAGGATTCCGGCTTTCGCGTGCCGACGGTCGACTGGGACCGTACCGCGCGCGAAGTGCTGACGCTGGAATGGATCGACGGTATTCGCCTTAGCGATCATGGCGCGCTAGAGGCCAAGGGCTTCGATCTGCCGGAGCTTGGCCGCAAGGTGATTCAAAGTTTTCTGCGCCATGCATTACGCGATGGCTTTTTTCACGCCGATATGCATCCGGGAAATTTGTTTGTCGATGACGACGGACGGCTGGTCGCCGTGGATTTCGGCATTATGGGACGGCTCGGCCCAAAGGAACGGCGATTCCTGGCCGAAATTCTGCTCGGTTTCATCACGCGCGACTACTACAGGACGGCGCAAGTTCATTTCGATGCGGGCTATGTGCCCAGGCACCATTCGGTCGAGAGCTTCGCGCAGGCAATCCGCGCCATCGGCGAGCCAATTCACAATCGGACCGCCGAAGACATTTCGATGGCCAAACTCTTGATGCTGCTGTTCGAGGTGACTGGCTTGTTCGACATGCGCACGCGTCCCGAGCTGCTTCTGCTTCAAAAGACGATGGTTGTGGTGGAAGGTGTCGCTCGCTCGCTCGATCCCAAGCTCGACATGTGGAGCACTGCCGAGCCGGTTGTGCGCGAGTGGATCGCGCGCAATCTCGGTCCGGCCGGCCGCCTTGAAGATGCGGTCGAAGGTGCCGGCGAAATCGGCCGGTTCCTTGGTCAGGTGCCGGGCCTGCTGACGCGTGCCGGGACGCTGCTCGACCAGTTCGACGATATTACGCGCGATGGCCTGGTGCTCTCTCCCGAGACGGTATCGGCCATCGGTGCGGCAGAAGCTCGGCGCAACCGCTGGACGGCCATGGCGCTATGGGTGATCGCGGCGCTGTTGGCCTGGATTGCGTGGATGCTGGTGTAACCGCGGTCAGCGGGACCGGGGCAGGCGGTCATTGTGGTCGTCCGGCGTAAGCGCGCTCGATCGCGGCTATATCGAGTTTCTTCATTTTCATAAAAGCGTTCATGACGCGTTCGGATTTCGCGGGATCGGGGTCTGTCATCATTTTCGGTATGACGGCTGGCACGACTTGCCATGAGAGGCCGTATTTGTCCTTCAGCCAGCCGCAAGGGCCCTCTTCTCCGCCTTGCGTGAGTTTGTCCCAGAAATAGTCGACTTCGGCCTGCGTCTCGCAGCGCACTTGCAATGAAACCGCCTCGCTGAACTTGAAATTCGGGCCGCCATTCAAGGCCGTGAATGTCTGGCCCTCGATTTCGAATTCGACGACCATCACCGAGCCTGGCGGCTTGTGATGAACATCCTGCCCGGCCTTGGTGTAGCGGCTGATCTTGCCAATCCTGGAGTCTTTGAAGATCGCGCAATAGAACTTTGCTGCTTCCTCGGCTTGCGTGTCGAACCACAGACACGGTGTGATCTTGTGCTTGGCAATTGCCATGATGACCTCCCTTGCGCGCGTTTACTTGGTTTTTGCGAGATAGGCTTCGAGCTGCTCCATAGTGCCGGTCCAGCCTTGCGTCATGCTGCCATGCAATGAGTCGAAGGTCTTTTGCTCTTCCGCGCTGGCGTTATGGGTGACCCAGCGCACCGTAAATTTGGTTTTGCCGCCTGGGAGCTCCTCGAACGTGAAGGTCGAGAGCATTTCCAGTGGCCAGGTGGCGGTGCCGGGATGGCGGGTGATCCCGCCCTTCTCGTCGGAAAACGAATTGATGAACACCAGCCGCTCCTGGGGGAAAATCTCGCGGTAGACGAACTTGCCCCACATGGTGCCGCCATCGGGCGCCTTCATGCCGTAGTGATAGGTCCCGCCGACGCGCAGATCCATTTTCGAGGCAAGCACGGTGAAGCCCTTGGGGCCCCACCATTGCTTCATGTGCTCCGGCTCGGTGAAACATCTCCACACCAGATCGCGCGGCGCATCGAGCACGCGCGAGATGACAAATTCACCGGCCATAGCCTTCGCCCTTTCGTCGTTCTGCTGAAGCAAAAACTGTCAATGCTCGACGATGACCATCCAGTTCACGCCGAACTTGTCGGTGGTCATGCCGAAGCGCGGTGAAAAGAACGTCTTGCCGAGCGGCATCATCACTTTTCCGCCGGCGGACAGCGAGTTGAAGAGGCGATCGGCGTCGGTTTCGTCTTTTGCGTTGACTGAGAGGGCAAAACCTTTGAACTCCGGGTGACCCGTATTGCGCCCGTCAGACGCCATGACCCTGCTCTCGCCGATCTTGAGCGAAGCGTGCATGACCTTGTTCTCATTGGCAGGTGTGCACGCGGATTTGTCGGGGCAGTCTTTCCAGCGCATCAGCATGCCAACCTCGGCGCCAAGTGTCTTTTTGTAGAAGTCGATTGCTTCCTCGCAGCGGCCGTCGAAAAACAAATAGGATTGCACCTGCATAACTTGTCCTCCTTCAGGGTCCGGTTATTGACAGATAGGTTGATATCAACATATTATTGCCCATGTCAACCCGCGCTGAGCTGCCCCTGTCCGCGACGCATCAGGTGCGTGATGCCTGCCTGTGCCTGCATGTGCAGCGGGCGGCGCGCGCGCTGGCCCGCCATTTTGATGACGTGTTCCGCCCGCTCGATCTCACGCATGGGCAGTTCTCGCTGTTGATGTCGTTGAATTGGCCGGAACCTCCGAGCATCGGCAGCGTCGCGGCGCTGCTCGCCATGGACCGCACCACCCTCACCGCCGCCCTCAAGCCTCTTGAACGCCGCGGGCTGGTGAAGGTTTCGGTCGACAAAGAAGATAAACGCAGCCGCCGGTTGACGATCACCGCCGCCGGTCGTGCGCTGCTGGGCAAGGCGTTTCCGCTGTGGAAGCGCGCCCATGCGCAAACCGAGCGGCTGATCCCGCGCGGTACCCCGGATGACGTCCGTGCCGCGCTGCGCGCGCTGTCTTGATATCTGTCGCCGGACCTTGAGCATCTAGCCGCGCTCCGCGGCGAGCGTTGCCGTATAGTCGGCAAGACGCGCCATGGTCTGCACCAAACCCTTGTCGGCGCCGTATTCCCTGATGACGCGCTCGCGTTCGGCAGCGGTCGGGAACTTGCCGCGCCAGATGAGAAGGGTCTGACCGTTACCGAGATCCTGGAAGGTCACGGTTTGCGTGAACTGTACCGGCTCGACGTCTTCACCGCCGTCGTGGCGATAGACGATGTGTTGCGGCGGGACGATCTCGTCGAAAATAATGCGGTTCTGATAGTCGCGGCCGTCGGGACCATGCATCACGAAGCGCCAGATGCCGCCCGGGCGGAATTCGAATGAATGTGTCGTGGTGGTGAAGCCGTTGGGACCCCACCATTGCGCCAGATGCTTGGGATCGGTCCACACCGAAAAGACCAGATCGCGCGGCGCGTCGAACACGCGTGTACCCACGATCACGCGCGGATCTGTTTCAAGGTCGATGCTGTTTTTTGCGGCCACGCTTCTTCTCCTTCGATTGCAGAACACGCAGATAATCGTCGAGCCTGTCCAAACGCTGTTCCCAGAGCCGGCGATATTCCTCGAGCCAGTCGTCCGCTTCCTTGAGCGCGGTCGCCTCGATCCGGCACGGCCGCATCTGGGCATCGCGGCTGCGGGTGATCAGGCCGGCGCGCTCGAGTACCTTGAGATGCTTGGAGACGGCCGGCATGCTCATCTCGAACGGTTCGGCGAGTTTCGACACCGAGGTTTCGCCGAGCGCGAGCCGCGCCAGGATGGCGCGCCGCGTCGGGTCGGCAAGCGCCGCGAAAGTCGAACTGAGACGATCTGTCGTCATGGCTAATTGAACCATTTGGTTAAATAACTGATCGGTTAAATACAAAGCATGATCATTTCCGTCAAGCGTGACCCATCTCAGTCGTGCCTAAGTTGACATGATTGCATTGATTGCAATGACATCACATGTGTGCTAACCCCTTTTGACGAAAGGGAGTTTCATGGCGTCGCTCACCGTCCGCCAGCTCGACGACAGGCTCAAAAAGCTGCTGCGCCTGCGCGCAGCCCGGAGCGGCCGCTCGGTCGAGGACGAGGTGCGAACGATCCTGCGCGAGGCAGCCGACGCAACCGGGCGCGAGACCCGCGATCCGGTCGAGCCGGCCTCGCCGTCGATCAAGTCCGGTGCGCGGCCCGTACGCACGGCTGCCGCCCCCGCGGGCACAAAGCGCGTCCTGCTGATCATCGGCGGCGGCATTGCCGCTTACAAATCGCTCGACCTGGTCCGCCGGCTCAAGGAACGCGGCATTGCCGTGCGATGCATCTTGACGAAGGCGGCCGAGCAATTCGTGACACCACTTTCCGCGAGCGCGCTTGTCGGCGAGCGCGTGTTCACGGATCTGTTCGACGTGGTTGGCGAATTCGACGTTGGACATATTCGGCTCGCGCGCGAAACCGATTTGATCGTGATTGCGCCGGCCACCGCCGATCTGATGGCAAAACTCGCCGGCGGCCATGCCGACGATCTTGCCACCACGGTGCTGCTGGCGACGACAGCCAAGATCCTGTTGGCACCGGCGATGAATCCGCGCATGTGGGCGAACAAGGCGACGCAGCGCAATCTTGCACAGCTCGCCGCCGACGGCGTCGCGCTTATCGGTCCGAACGAAGGCGAGATGGCGGAGGCGCACGAGCGCGGTCTCGGCCGAATGGCTGAACCGCTGGAGATCACGGCCGCGGTGGAGAAATTGCTGGTCGCCGACATGGCGCAGCCGCTCAAAGGCACGCGCGTGTTGATCACCTCCGGCCCGACCTACGAGCCGATCGATCCGGTGCGCTATATCGCCAACCGCTCCTCCGGCAAGCAGGGTCACGCCATCGCCGCAGCGGCAGCCGCTGCCGGCGCCGATGTCACGCTGGTCAGTGGCCCGGTCAATTTGACCGATCCGCTCGGCGTCAACGTCATCAAGGTCGAGACCGCCCGTGACATGTTGCAGGCAGTCGAGCGCACATTGCCCGTTGATGTTGGCATCTTCGCCGCCGCCGTCGCCGACTGGCGCGTCGCACACGCCGGCGAGCAGAAACTCAAGAAGCAGGCCGGCAAGGCCACTCCGGATTTATCGCTCGTTGAAAATCCCGACATTCTTGCGGCCGTGGCCAAACGAAAAAACCAGCGGCCAAAACTGGTGATCGGATTCGCCGCAGAGACCGAGAATGTCGCTGCCAATGCCAAAGCGAAGCTCGCCAGCAAAGGCTGCGACTGGATCTTGGCTAATGATGTTTCGCCTCAGTCAGGCATAATGGGCGGCGACCGAAACACCATCACGCTCGTGCGCGCGTCCGGTATCGAAGCTTGGCCAACCCAGCGCAAAGACGAAGTGGCAGCAATGTTGATCACACGCATCGCCGATGCACTCACCGGACGTAGGACGTGAGCGATACCGAAGTCAGAGTAACGCGGTTGGCCCACGGCAAAGATTTGCCGCTGCCGTCTTATCAAAGCGCGTCTGCTGCCGGCCTCGATCTGCTCGCTGCGGTATCCTCGGCTGAGCCACTCGTGATCGCGCCTGGCGGTCGCGCACTCGTTCCAACCGGTATCGCGATCGCGCTCGCGCGAGGCTATGAAGGCCAGGTGCGGCCCCGTTCTGGTCTTGCGGCACGGCATGGGCTTACTGTGCTCAATTCGCCCGGGACGATCGATGCCGATTACCGCGGCGAGGTCCAGGTGCTGCTGGTCAATCTCGGTGACGATTCGGTGACGATCACCCGAGGCATGCGCATCGCTCAATTGGTATTCGCACCGGTTGTACGCGCACACATATCGGAAGCCGCATCTCTCGACAAAACCACGCGCGGAAGCGGCGGTTTCGGTTCAACCGGCAGTTGAAGCGAGAGCTCCGCCGTTTGCAGGTAGACGGATTTGGGTCCGTAGCTTAATACCGCTCGCTTTCGTTGCTACCGTGAGTGGTGCCCAAAATGCCGTTGGTGTCCCGAAAGGGCGTGCTCGCTATTGCTGCCGTGATTGACGTCGCAATCAACGCAAATGCTCGCCCGGTGTCGGCCAAGTCATTGGCCGCCCGCCATCGCCTGCCACCGCGCCACCTCGAGCCGGTACTGCAAGCACTGGTGCGGGATGGAATCCTTAAAGGTATCCGTGGACCGCACGGCGGCTATGAACTTGCCCGCGAGCGTAACCGTATTACGGCCGACGATATTTTGCGTGCCGCGACAACCACCGAGGACATTGAGGAATTGCCGCTGCACGGCTCTGCGCTGGTCACTGAAATCGTGCGGCCGGCACTCGCCGAAACCGAGCGAACGGTCTCGGTAGCGTTGGGCCGCATCAATGTCGATGACATGGTCAAGCGCGCCGAAACGCTGAAATAGCGCGCAAAGCCGAAAAGCCTGGTCTCCGTAAGGCCTGTTCACGGTCTGGACTCTTTCGGCACGATTCACCTTGGGG
Source organism: uncultured Alphaproteobacteria bacterium (assembly GCA_963742345.1). Lineage (GTDB taxonomy): Bacteria > Pseudomonadota > Alphaproteobacteria > Rhizobiales > Xanthobacteraceae > Pseudolabrys. Next base: position 367,555 of record CAVULO010000004.1, on the reverse strand, counting down.
GTAAAGTCGACCGATTCGCGAGGATCGTCGTGGCGGACGCCGTCCTTGCATCCCTGGGGCAATTCTGAATGCCGGAGACAATCCGGACGGCGAACGAGAGGCTGCGTTCTCGTCCGTGGCGAGGCGGATTCCTCGCCGCCTTCGTGATCGCAAATCTTTTGATCATGCCCGGCTCGGCGGCTCGCGCCGACGTACGGCTGGGTGCGATCACGCTCGACGCTGTCCATCGGGCCATTGCAGCACTTCGCGGGCAAGACGTTACCTTGCTCACGCTTATCCTCGCCCTGCTCGGTTCAGGCCTGTTTGCGAGCGTCGTCCTGTTTCGTGCTCGCAGGACGGCCTTTCGCGTCGAAGCAGATGCGCGAGACGAGATCGGCGCATTGCAGGCCGAGGCCGATCGGCTCAAGGCGATGCTGTTGTCGGAGCCGCAGATACTGGTGAGCTGGGCGGCAAACGCCGAACACCCGGAAATCCTCGGCGACATCGCTTTAATCGCGCCCGGCAGTGCCGCCGAGCGAGTGCTCGCATTCGGCAGCTGGCTGGAAGCCGTAGCCGCCCACCGAATGGAACAGGCAGTCGATACCTTGCGTCGCGACGGCCGCGGCTTCGTATTGACGTTCACCACGCGCGCCGGCCGCCCAATAGAGGCAGAAGGGCGCGCCATCGGCGGTCGCGCCGTACTGCGTCTGCGCGATGTGAGCGGCATCGAGCAAGAATTGCTGGATCTCGCCGCCCGCCACGATCAGCTGCTGAGCGATGTCGAAATCATGAGGGGGCTGCTCAATTCTCTTCCCGCGCCCGTATGGGTGCGCAATAGTGACGGCCACCTGGTCTTCGTAAATTCGGCTTATGCACGCGCGGTAGAGGCTGAGAATCCTGCCGATGCTGTGGCGCGCCGGCTGGAACTGCTTGATCACCCCGCGCGCGCGGATGTCGCACGGGCGCGCCTCGCAGGCGAGACATATGTCGGCCGGTTGCCGGCAATCGCCGCAGGTGGACGCCACATATTCGAGGTCATTGATGCGCCGGGCGGAGCTGGCAGTTCGGGCATCGCGATCGACCGCACTGAAGTAGAAGCGATGCGCGCCGAACTCGCGCGCATGGTCGAGGCGCATCGCCGCGTGCTCGATCAGCTGGCGACCGGCGTTGCCGTCTTTAATGTCGACCGTAAACTCACCTTCTACAACACCGCGTTTCGTTCGCTGTTCGAACTTGACGCAGGCTTTCTTGACCAGACACCGACGGATGGAGCGGTGCTCGATTCACTGCGCAGTAAACGCAAACTGCCTGAGGAGCAGGATTTCCGGCAATGGAAGCAACAGCTGTACGAGGCCTACCGCGCGGTCGAGCCGAAGGAGCACATGTGGCATCTGCCCGATGGACGTGCGCTGCGGGTGGTCACCACGCCCAATCCGGAAGGCGGGGTCACATATCTCTATGACGACGTCACCGAGCGGTTGGACATGTACCGCCGTTACGACGCGCTCATCAAGGTACAGAGCGAGACCCTCGACAATTTGGCCGAGGCTGTGGCGGTGTTCGGCAGTGATGGCCGCGTCCGTCTGCATAATCCGGCGTTCCAGCGCATGTGGAAGCTGTCGCACGAAGCGCTCAATCAGCATCCCCATGTCGAAGCGGTGACGGCGTGGTGCCAGGCCTTACATGACGACAACTCGGTCTGGCGCAACCTGCGCGGGTCAGTGACCGCTATCGACAATCGGGAGCCGATCAGTGCACGCATCGAGCGGCGCGATGGTGCGGTGCTTGATCTGGCCACTATGCCGCTGCCCGACGGCGCTACGTTGGTCACGTTCCAGGATAGAACCGATACGGTCAACGTCGAACGCGCATTGCGCGAGCGTAATGAAGCACTCGAGGCCGCCGACTCAATCAAGATCGATTTCGTGCACCACGTATCCTATGAATTGCGTTCACCTCTCACCAACATTATCGGTTTTACAAATTTGCTAGGCGATCCGGCTTTTGGCTCGCTGACACAAAAACAAAGCGAGTATCTCGGCTACATCACCACTTCAACAAATGCGTTGCTGGCGCTCACCAACAATATTCTCGACCTCGCCACAATCGACGCCGGGGCCATGACGCTGAATTTGGGCGATGTCGACATCCGTGCCAGCATGGAAGCAGCAGCGGAAGGCGTGCAGGACCGCCTGGTCAAAAATAGAATCACGCTCGACATCCGCGCCCCGGCCAATATCGGTAGCTTCACCGCCGACGAGCGGCGTCTGCGCCAGATTTTGTTCAACCTGCTTTCCAATGCGGTCGGTTTTTCGCCCGCCGGCGAGACCGTCACGCTTTTGGCAGAGCGGCGTCCGGATGCCGTGGTTTTCAGCGTGACCGATCATGGGCCGGGAATCCCGCCGGACGCAAAGGACAAAGTGTTCGATTGGTTCGAGACCGATTCTATGGGTTCGCAGCACCGCGGTCCCGGTCTCGGGCTGTCGCTGGTGCGCTCCTTCGTTGAGTTACACGGCGGAACGGTGACGATCGATTCGCCTGTCGGGCAAGGCACCACCGTAACCTGCGTGTTTCCGGTGGAGCACGCCGCGAAACAGACGGCGGCGTAGCAACAACAAGAACGCTCCACGCTGGCCTCCGCACGCGCGCTCTACTAACATTCCATCACAATCGCGAAAGCATCGGTCACCGCAAGACGCGGCCGTATCGGGAGGATACGCATGGCAATGGAATACGCGTGGATACCACGGCACGGCTTGCGCGGACTGCAAATCGTCGTTCTGCTTCTGGTGGCATTTCTGACTCTCGGCGAGGCGCGTGCCGCCTGGCCTGACCACAACATCACGATCATCGTGCCATTTCCCCCCGGTGGGCCCAACGACTTGCTCGGCCGGCTGCTGGCTGCGGAATTGGCGCCAAAGCTCGGGCAGAACGTGATCGTCGAAAACCGCGTCGGTGCGGTCGGCAATATCGGCCTCGCGGCCGGTGCGCGCGCTGCACCCGATGGCTATACGCTGGTCGTCGTTACATGCGTCGTGCTGATCAATCCGAGTGTCACCAAGGTTGGCTACGATCCTCTCAAGGACTTTGCACCGATTGCGTATCTGGGCGCCGCGCCCAACGCCATCATCACACGACCGGCTTCAGGCATAACAAGCATCGCCGACCTGATCGCCAAGGCAAAGGCAAATCCGGGAAAGCTCACCTATGCCTCGCCCGGTCTCGGCAGTGTCTCGCAGCTCGCAGTCGAACTGCTGAAGTTGCGCGCCGACATTGACATGATTCATGTGCCATTCAACGGTGCGGCGCCGTCGCTGCAAGCCGCATTGTCGGGCACGACCGATATTGCGTCGGTCAGCATTGCCGGTCTGATCAGCCACATCCGCTCGGGCACGCTAAAAGCGCTGGCGCAAACGGGCGCCGAGCATTGGGTCGACATGCCGGACGTCCCCACCATGCAGGAAGCCGGCGTTCCCAATGCCGTGGTTGAAACATCGCAAATGTTTCTTGCGCCGGCCGGCACGCCCCCCGAAATCATCAAGCGCCTCAGTGAGGAGACCCGCCTGATCCTGCAAAAGCCGGACATCAAGGAAAAAATGCTGACCGGGGGCTTCATGGTAAAATACGAGGGGCCCGACGAATTGCATGCGCGCATGGTTCGTGAAGTGCCAATCTGGAAGGAAATTGTCGAGCGGGCTGGCCTTGCGAAAAAATAGCCGCCGCACTTTGAGTGCGGTTCTGGCGTGGGACTGCGCCACCCGTTTATAAGGTGGCAGCCTTGCAGCGGATGATTCGATGTTCCCCACCAGCTCCGGCGGCTACAGCTTTGCGGCACCTCTCGCCGACGAAGCGGCAACCTACCGGCTGATGACCGACGTTGCCGCCATCATCGAACCTGGCGATGTGATTACGTTGTCCGGCGACCTCGGCGCCGGCAAGACCACTTTCGCTCGAGCGCTGATCCGCTATCTCGCCGGCGACGATACCATCGAGGTGCCGAGCCCGACATTCACGCTGACACAGACCTATTCGCTACCGTTTTTCGCAGTCGTGCACGTCGATCTCTATCGGCTGTCGGGATCGGCTGAGCTGGCCGAACTCGGCTTCGATGATGCGCCGGAAGGCGCGGTGATGCTGGTGGAGTGGCCGGACCGCGCCACCGGTTTTTTGCCGGCAGACCGGCTCGACATCGCTTTGACACTGGAGCCGCAGAATGGGCCGAATGAGCGCAACGTGCGCATCACCGGTTACGGCAGCTTTGCGCCGCGGGCCGAACGCATCGTCACGATCCGCCGCTTTCTCGATCGCTCCGACTTCGGCCGAGCCGAGCGCCGGCGCATTCAGGGCGATGCCTCGACCCGCAGCTACGAGCGGCTGACGCGCGATGGCGCAACTTATGTCTTGATGAATTCGCCGAAACGGCCTGACGGACCTCCAGTCCGCGGCGGCAAGCCCTACAGCGCAATCGCGCATCTGGCCGAAAGCGTGACGCCATTTGTCGCCATGGCGCTTGCCTTGCGCGGGCGTGGTTTCTCGGCGCCGGCCATTTTCGCCGCCGATCGCGAGGCCGGCCTGCTGGTGATCGAGGATCTTGGAGATGAGCTGGTCGTCGACGGTGATCCGCCGGCTCCAGTCGAATCGCGCTATGAGATGGCGACCGATCTGCTCGCCGAATTGCATCAAGACACTCTGCAAGAAGTGCTCCCGGTGGAGCCGGGCGTCAATTACCGGCTACCGCGCTATGACATCGACGCATTTCTGATCGAGGCGGAATTGCTGCTCGACTGGTACCTGCCCAAACTCGAAGCCAGAATTTCCGACGCCAAGCGCGAAGCCTATCGCGCGCTCTGGCGCGATGCCTTGCTGCCGATGACGAGTGGCGCACAGACCTGGGTGCTGCGCGATTTTCATTCGCCCAATCTTCTCTGGTTGCCGGAGCGCGAAGGCACCGCTCGCATTGGCCTGCTCGACTTCCAGGATGCCGTGATGGGGCCGGCCGCCTATGATGTCGCCTCGCTGTTACAGGACGCGCGCGTGGACGTGCCGGAAATGATGGAGATCGGTCTGCTGTCGCGATATGCGCGCGCGCGCCGATCTGCCAACGCTTCCTTCGACGCGCCCGCTTTCGCATGCGCCTATGCAACGCTCGCCGCGCAACGTGCGTCCAAGATTCTCGGAATTTTCGCGCGGCTGGAACGGCGTGACCACAAGCCGCAATACTTGCGTCATCTCCCGCGGATATGGGCTTATCTGCAGCGCTCGCTGGCACACCCTGCGCTGGTACCGCTCGCGGCCTGGTATCGCGCCAATGTGCCGCCGCTGAAAGTCTGACGTATGGCCGCCCCGCCCAGAAAAGTCGTTCCGCGGCGCGCCATGGTGCTGGCTGCGGGGCTCGGCACCCGTATGCGTCCGCTCACAGACTCAACGCCTAAGCCGCTGGTAAAGGTCGCCGGCAAGCCGCTCATCGACCACGTGCTGGATCGGCTCGCGGGCGCCGGCGTCGAGCGCGCGGTCGTCAATGTGCACCACTTCGCCGAGCAGATGCAGCAACACCTGGCGCACCGAACACAGCCGCAGATCGTTATCTCCGATGAACGCGGACTACTGCTGGGCACCGGCGGCGGCGTCAGGAAGGCCTTGCCCGAACTGGGCGAGGCCCCCTTCTTCCACATCAATTCCGACACGATCTGGATCGACGGCGTAAAGTCCAATCTGGCGCGCCTCGCCGACGCCTTCGACCCTGCCGCAATGGATGCGCTTTTACTGCTTGCGCCCACGGCCGGCAGTATCGGCTACGCCGGGCGCGGCGACTTCGCCATGGCGGCCGATGGCCGATTGCGCAAGCGCGCCGAACGGGAAGTAGCGCCTTTCGTCTATGCGGGCGCTGCAATCCTGTCGCCCGCGCTTTTCAGAGGCGTGCCGGCGGAGGAACTTGCGCTTACGACATTATTCGATCGCGCAGCGCAAGCAGGACGGCTGCACGGTCTGCGGATGGACGGCCTTTGGATGCACGTTGGCACGCCGGAGGCAATTCCCCTGGCGGAAGCGGCCATCCGTGACAGCGCGAACTAGCGGGCCGGAATTGCATTCCGATTCGCTACTAGCGTAAAGCGTGTATGATTCACGCGATGCCAGCCACAAAACCCCGCGTCTTCAACATTCCCGCCTCGGCAGCGTTTCTGCCGGCGCTGATCGACGCGCTGCACGGTGGCCGTCTGGTCGAAGGCTTCCCTGCTTCGCGCAATCCGCTCGAACTTGCGCAGGCGACTCTTTATCTGCCGACGCGGCGCGCCTGTCGCATGGCGCGCGATGCCTTCGCTGCCGCGCTCGACGGGCAAGCGGCGATCCTGCCGCGCATCGTCGCGCTCGGCGACCTCGACGAAGACGAGATCATCTTCGCTGAAGCCGCGACCGCGGAACTCGCAAAAGACGCACTGGCACTCCCACCCGCGATCGGAAAACTCGAACGGCAACTTTTGCTCGCGCAACTGATCGTGCGCTGGGCCGCGGCGATCCGCCCGGAGAAGGGCGCGCCGCTGATCGCCAACACGCCGGCCGCCGCGCTCGCGCTCGCCGACGATCTCGCCCGGCTGATCGACGACGTCATCACCCGCAAGATGGACTGGCAGCGGCTCGACGGCCTGGTGCCGGACCAGTTCGACACGTATTGGCAGCTCACGCTCGACTTCCTCAAGATCGCGCGCAGCTATTGGCCGGAACGTCTCGCGGAAAACGGCGAAATCGACGCCGCCGACCGGCGCGATCGCCTTATCGAGGCCGAAATGAAACGGCTCGCCGGTAGCACCGAACCGGTGATCGCCGCCGGCTCCACCGGCTCGATGCCGGCAACCGCAAAATTGCTGGCAGCAATCGCGCGTCTCCCGCACGGCGCGGTCGTGCTGCCCGGACTCGACATCGGGCTCGACGAAGAATCCTGGCGCACAATCGCCGGCGGCGAAGATGAGAAAAGCGCGCCTGCCGCCGTGCATCCGCAATTCGCCATGCAGGCCTTGCTTGGGCGCATGGGCGTCACGCGTGAGGCTGTAAAACAGCTCGCCGCCCCGGCCGCGCACGGGCGCGAGATGCTGGCATCGGAGGCGCTGCGGCCGGCCGCAACCACCGATCGCTGGCAAAGCCGCTTCAAGTCCGTCGATTTTGCCGCCGCTGCCGACAAGGCGATGGCGGGCGTGAGCGTGATCGAAACCGCCAACGCGGAAGAAGAAGCGCTGGCGATCGCGGTTTGTCTGCGTGAAGCGGTTGAGACGCCGCACAAAACCGCCGCGCTCGTCACGCCCGACCGCGCATTGGCGCGCCGCGTGGTCGCCGCACTCGAACGATGGCAGGTTGAGGTCGACGATTCCGGTGGCGACGCGCTTGCCGACACGCCCGCCGGCATCTTCGCGCGCCTCGTGGCGGAAGCCACGCTCGGAGGCCTCGAGCCGGCGCCACTGCTGGCGTTGCTCAAACATTCCTTGTTTCGGCTCGGCGCCGAAGCCGGCGCGCATGCGCGTGCGGTTGCAGCGCTCGAGCGCGCTGTGTTACGCGGGCCGCGCCCACGGCGCGGCGCGGCCGGTCTTGCGCACGCGCTTGCGACCTTCAAGGCAACGCGGGGCGAGCTGCACCGCAATGATCCGCGCAACTTCGTGCCGGCCACCGACCTCGATATGGCCGAACGGCTGGTCGAGAGGCTCGCCCAAGCGCTCGCTCCGCTGGAAACGCTCGGTCACAAGCCGCACAGCCTGTTCGCGCTGGCGCAAGCGCATGCCAAAACGGTCGAGGCGCTCGCGGGCGATGGAAAAACGGTTGTCGCCTATGCCCGCACCGACGGCCTGCAATTAAACCGTACTTTCGAAACCATTGCCGAGAGTCAGTCATCGCAGACCCTTGAACTGGCCGCGGCCGATTACCCGGAAGTTTTTCACCTACTCTCCTCGGGACGCGCCGAGCGCGCTGCCGAAATCGGCAACCCACGCGTACGTATCTTCGGCCTGCTCGAAGCGCGCCTGCAGAGCGCCGACCGTATTGTGCTCGGCGGGCTCAACGAAGGCACCTGGCCGCCCGACACCCGCAGCGACCCGTGGCTGAGCCGCCCGATGCGGCTCGCTCTTGGCCTCAATCTGCCGGAGCTGCGCATCGGCCTGTCGGCGCACGATTTCGCCCAGGGGCTGGGCGCACCCGAGGTCATTCTCACGCGCGCCGCCAAGCAGGCGGGTGCGCCGACGGTAGCCTCACGCTTCGTCCAGAGGCTGGCAGCTGTTGCCGGCGGCGAGCGCTGGAAAGAGGCGCGGGCACGCGGCGCAGTCTATGCGGACTACGCGCGCGCACTCGATCATTCTGAGAAGGTGTCGCCCGCGGCGCGGCCGCAGCCGACCCCGCCGCCGGAAGCACGGCCATCGCGATTGAGCGTCACCGACATCGAAAACTGGCTGCGCGATCCCTACACGATCTACGCCAAGCATGTGCTGCGGCTGTTCCCGCTCGAAGCCATCGACACGCCGCCCGGCGCCGCCGACCGCGGCACCTTCATTCATGAAGCGATCGGCGAATTCACGAAGACTTTCGCGGACGCTCTGCCCGCGGATGTCGCGCGCGAGCTGGCCGCGCTCGGCAAGAAACATTTTGCGCCGCTGGAAGACTACGAGGAAGCCCGTGCGTTCTGGTGGACACGCTTCCTGCGCATCGCAAACTGGTTTGAAGGCTGGGAGCGCGAACGCCGCGCCGGCGCGACAAAGATCTTTGCCGAGATATCGGGCGAGCATTCGATCCCGCTCGGGAAAACCCAATTCCTTCTCCGCGCGCGCGCCGACCGTATCGAGCGGCGCACCGACGGCAGCTATGCCATCCTCGACTACAAGACCGGGCAGCCTCCGACCGAACCGCAGGTGCGGAGCGGGCTTGCGCCGCAGCTCACTCTCGAAGCGGCTATCCTGCGCAAGGGCGGCTTCCCCGGTATCGCCGCCGGTTCGGTGTCCGAGATCGGCTATGTGCGGCTCAGGGGCGGCGATCCGCCGGGTGAACCGAAGAACATCAAGATCACCGAAGGCACGCCCGACAGCTGCGCCGACGTCGCGATGCAGAAGCTCGCCGGCATCGCGCAAAAATTTCTTGTCGATGGCGAGCCTTACCGTTCACTCGTTCACCCGATGTGGAAGAAGCACTACGGCGACTACGACCATCTCGCGCGCGTCAAGGAATGGGCGGCCTCCGGCGGCGAAAGCGAGGACGAGTGGTAAGTATTGCCCGCCAGATTCCGGACGCCGCCAAAAGCCGGCAGATCGCGGCCGCCGATCCCGAGCGCTCGGTGTTTGTCTCTGCCAATGCCGGCTCTGGCAAAACACATGTGCTGGTGCAGCGGGTCATCAACCTGCTGCTGCGCGGCGAAGATCCGGCGAAGATCCTGTGCGTTACTTTCACCAAAGCGGCCGCTGCCAACATGGCAACCCGCGTATTCGACACGCTGGCAGAATGGACTGCGCTCGATGACGCCGCGCTCGACGAGAAGATCGGGCGTGCCACCGGCAGGACACCCGACGCAACGCAGCGCGCAATTGCCCGGCGGCTGTTTGCCAGCGCGCTGGAGACGCCGGGCGGGTTGAAGGTGCAGACCATTCACGCCTTCTGCACGCGGCTCCTGCATCAGTTTCCATTCGAAGCCGACGTTGCGGCGCGCTTCGAAGTGCTCGACGAGCCCACGACCGCACAACTGCTCAACGAATTGACGCTGGACGTGCTGCTGGAAGGCGCCACCAAGCCGGAGAGCGCGCTCGGCAAGGCGCTGGCCGCTGCCATCACCGCCGCAGCCGACGTCACATTCAAGGAGGTGATCGCAGAGACGATCGGCAAGCGCGACCTGATCACGGCGTGGACCGGGCGCGCCGGCGGGGTCCAGCCAGCGATCGACGAATTGACCCGCACCTTCGGGCTTGCGCCTGGTGACAGTATTCAAGCCATTGAAAATGAATACTTTTCTGCGTCAGTCTTCCCGCGAACCGAGTGGCCCGCGCTGATGGAATTTCTCGCCACCAGCGACAGGCCGACCGACAGAGACCTTGCCGGCTTTTTGACGGCCGCTCGCGCCGCCACCGGGCGCGAAAGCATCGAGCACTACCTGCGACTGTTCTGCACCAGAACTCGCGAACGGCGCAAAAATATCCTCACGGCAAATTTCGCCAAGGCTAATCCGGACTGGAACAGCCGGCTCATCGCCGAGCAGGATCGTGTCTGCGAACTTGTGGCACGCGAATTCGCCCTGCGAGCGCGCGACCGCAGCGCGGCGCTGATCACGGTCGCTGCCGCAGTGATCAAGCGCTATCGCGCAGAGAAGGACCGCCGTGGGCTGCTCGACTACGAGGATCTGATCGACAAGACGCTCGCGCTGCTTCGCGACGCTTCCACCAAGAGCACGGCGGCGGCCTGGGTGCTCTACAAGCTCGATCTCGGCATCAACCACGTGCTCGTCGACGAAGCGCAGGACACCAGCGACAAGCAATGGGAGATCATCAAGATTCTCGTTGCCGAATTCCTGCCGGGTGGCGCGCGCGGCAATGTGCGCCGCACCTTGTTTGCAGTCGGCGACGAAAAGCAATCGATCTTCTCGTTCCAGGGCGCGGTGCCGCACAAGTTCGCTGAAATGCGCAATCACTTTCGCGCGCTGCACGAAACGAGCGATGTCGCATTCGCGATCGAAAAGCTCGATTACTCGTTCCGCTCCGCGGTCGGCGTGCTTAACGCAGTCGATGCGGTGTTCAAGCAACCGGCAGCATTTCGCGGGCTAACCGCCGACCCAACCTGGACCGTGCATCAAGCCTTGCCGGATGCGGTCCCCGGCGAGGTGGAAATCTGGGAGTTGGTTGGCCCCGACGGGAAAGATGCCGGAAAGGAAGGCTGGGACGCGCCGTTCGACACCACCAGCGAAACCAGCCCGTCGGTCAAGCTCGCTGCCAAGATCGCGCGCACGGTGAAAGGCTGGATCGCGCAAGGCACGCGGCCGCGTGAAGTGCTGATCCTGGTGCGCCAGCGTGGCCCGATGTTCGAGGCGGTCATCCGCGCGCTCAAGCAGGCGCAGATCGAGGTCGCCGGCGCCGATCGGCTCGTGCTGACCGAACACATCGCGATCATGGACTTGCTGGTGCTCGGCGATGCGTTGTTGCTACCAGATGACGATCTCGCACTGGCCACCGTGCTAAAAAGCCCGCTGTTTGGTTTTAATGACGAGAAACTTTATAAACTCGCCTATCAGCGCAAGGGATCTTTGCGGTCGGTGTTACACGCAAAGGCCGGCGAAGATACGACATTTGATGCAGCCTCATCAGCGCTCGATACCCTGGCCCAAAGGGCGCGCACATTGTCGCCGTTTGCGTTCTACGCGCATGTGCTCGGAGCGCGCAAAGGCCGGTCAAAAATTCTGGCCCGACTCGGCACCGAGGCTTCCGACCCGCTCGACGAGTTCCTGAATCTGGCGCTGTCTTACGAGCAGCGCGAGACGCCGACACTGCAAGGCTTTCTCCATTGGATTCGGGCGGCGCAGAGCGAGGTAAAGCGCGACATGGAGATGGCGCGCGACGAAGTGCGCGTGATGACGGTGCACGGTGCCAAGGGGCTCGAAGCCAAGAACGTCATTCTTATCGACCACACCACGACGCGGCCGGAAGGCGCGCACCCGCCGCGCCTGCTCATCGCGCCGATCGCGGGCGCACCACCGGGTGCTACAGCGTTGATCTGGGGTGCCGCCAAAGACAAGGATGCCGGCGCAATGGCGGCGGCGCGCGCGCAGGCAATCGAAGCGGCACGCGACGAATATCGCCGCCTTTTATATGTCGGGCTGACGCGCGCCGAGGAACGATTGATTGTTTGCGGCGCCAAGGGCATCAATAAAGCGCCCGAAGGCTGTTGGCACGACCTTGTGCTTAGTGCTCTTCAGCCACTATCGGAAGAAGACGGCGACGCCGACGGCAAGATCTGGCGTTTCTGCAAAGGCGCTCCGGCCGTCGCGGATGATGGCGCGCGCAAGGAGCGACAGGTCGCGCTGCCACCGTGGCTCACAGCGAGCGCACCACCTTCACCGCCGGCGATGGCGATCCTGCGGCCGTCCGATACGGTCGACGAGGCACCACGCCATGTCAGCCGCGGCGGCGAGCGCGAATTGGCGCTGCTGCGCGGCTTGTTGGTTCACCGCCTGTTGCAGTCGCTGCCGGATATCCCGGCCGATCGGAGGCGCAAGACGGCGGACGATTATTTCGCCCGAAACGGCGGCAAACTGCCGGCCGGCGAGCGCGCCAGACTTGCCGAGCAGGTCATGCTCGTGCTCGACGATGCACGCTTCTGCGAGCTTTTTGCCGCCGGCAGCCGTGCCGAGGTCCCTATCGTTGGAAAGCTCAGCCTCGGCGGCGAAACGGTGCGCGTCTCCGGCCAGGTCGACCGCCTTGCTGTGACGAAAACCGCTGTGCTGATTGGCGATTTCAAGACCGACCGCATGGCGCCGCGCCGAATCGAGGAGGTCCCGGACGCTTACCTCAAACAGCTCGCAAGCTACCGCGCGGTACTTCAAAAACTTTATCCGGACCGGCCCGTTCGCGCCGCGCTGATCTGGACCGAAGTCACTGATCTCATGGAACTTTCCGCCGAGGCACTGGACGCCGCATTGGCGCGTGTCACCTCCGCGTGAGAGCGCCTTGACGCTGCGGGAACGCATTCATAGCTTCCTGCCCTCGCAATTTTTGGGGAGTGATTCTCCCCGCTCAGCACAAGAGGTAGTTGCCATGGCCGTCGGCAAGGTGTCGGACGCTAGCTTTGAATCGGATGTTTTGAAATCTGCCGAACCGGTGGTCGTGGATTTCTGGGCGGAATGGTGCGGCCCCTGTCGCATGATCGCGCCGGCGCTCGAGGAGATCGCCGGCCAGTTGGGCGACAAGGTCAAGATCGTCAAGCTCAATGTCGACGAGAATCCAAACACCGCCGCCAAATACGGCATTATGTCGATCCCGACACTGATGATGTTCAAGAACGGCGAGATTGCTTCGCGCCAGGTTGGCGCCGCGCCCAAGCAAAAATTGCATCAGTGGATCAGCGGCGCAGTCTGATCCTGGGACAAATCGTCAAGGCGAAATGGCCGGCCACGTGCCGGCCATTTCATTTTACGCCGGGAGCGTCCCGTTCTCGCGCAACACTTCGCCGGCAAGATAAAGCGAGCCGGTAATCAGGATGCGCGGCGGCGGATCGAGATCGAGCTTGCGCGCGGCTGCAAGGGCTTCGGCGAGATTGTCGCGGCTCGTCGCCGGCAGGCCGATCGCGCGCGCGGCATCGGCTACGGCTTCCGCACTCAAGCCTTTCTCGGCACCTGGCACCGGCACCGCAATCAAGCGGCGGGCGAGCCCCGTGAAATTGCTCAAGAACCCTTCGCAATCCTTGCTTGCCAGCATTCCCACGATCAACACCAGCGGCCTCGACACACGCTCCTCCAGATCGGCCAACGCCGCGGCAATCGCGCGGCCCCCGTCCGGATTGTGCCCGCCATCCAGCCACAGTTCGCTGCCGGCAGGTGCGAGCGCAACGAGCTGGCCATGTGCCAGCCGATGCAGCCGTGCCGGCCACTCGGCCTTGACCATGCCGGTATCGTAGGCGGCGGGTGCAATTCCAAATTGTTTGATCGTGCGCAGCGCGGCAATCGCCAGGCCAGCGTTCTCGAATTGATGCCGGCCGTAGAGCTTTGGCGGCGGCAAGTCGAGCAACCCCGTTTCGTCCTGATAGACCAGGCGTCCGCGCTCTTCGGTGGCAGTCCAGTCTTCCCCGGCGATCTTCAGCGGCGCGCCGAGCTTGGCGGCTTGCCGCTCGATCACCGCCAATGCCTCGCGAGCTTGGGAGGCAACGACGGCAGGCACGCCACGTTTGAGAATGCCGGCCTTCTCGGCCGCTATCTTTTCGAGGGAGTCGCCGAGAAAGTCGGTGTGATCGATCGAGATGCGGGTGATGATCGTCGCCAGCGGATTGTCGATGACGTTCGTTGCATCGAGCCGTCCGCCAAGACCGACTTCCAACAGCAGGACATCCGCAGGATGGCGTGCAAACAGCAGCAGGCCAACGGCGGTTGTAATTTCAAACACGGTGATGGACGCCCCTGCATTGGCCCGCTCGCACTCTTCCATTGTGGCCACCAGCTCTTCGTCCGAAACCAGCTTGCCTTCGCCTGACCGGCCAATCCGGAACCGCTCGTTAAAGCGCACCAGATGGGGCGACGTATAGGTGTGCACGCGTTTGCCCGCGGCCTCCAGGATCGCGCGCAGGAACGCGATTGTAGAGCCTTTGCCGTTGGTGCCGGCGACATGAATCACCGGTGGCAATTTTTTCTCGGGATGATCGAGCGCAACGAGCAGGCGCTGCACGCGATCGAGCGACAGGTCGATGCGCCTGGGATGCAACGCCGTCAAACGTGCAACGATGGAGTCGATGGAAGCCATGAACTTGTCGCAAATCCTCAATTGTCGTCACGGCCGGCGCGTAACGCCGTGACGAGGCGATCCCGGTTGATTTGGCGCAACCTTGCTTCCCTAAGCGGGATCGCCGGGTCAAGCCCGGCGATGACAGATAATGACAATTCCCTGCTTATCCTAGGCGTGCATGGGAACCGGCAATTGCTGCTGGCCGCTGGGCGCCGGAGCTCTGGTCAGTAACCGGCACAATTCAGCAAGGGTTGCGCGCAATTTGTGCCGATGCACCACCATGTCGACCATACCGTGCTCGGCGAGATATTCGGCGCGCTGAAAGCCCTCCGGCAGCTTCTCGCGGATGGTCTGCTCGATCACGCGCGGGCCGGCAAAACCGACCAACGCTCCGGGCTCGGCGATCTGCACGTCACCTAGCATCGCGTAAGAGGCGGTGACCCCACCGGTGGTCGGATTGGTGAGTACAACGATGTAAGGTTTGCGCGCCTCGCGCAGCATCTGGACGCCGACTGTCGTGCGCGGGAGCTGCATGAGCGAAAGGATACCCTCCTGCATGCGCGCACCGCCGGACGCTGCGAACATAATCAACGGTGTCTGCCGGCGCACAGCGGTCTCCAGGCCGGTGATCACCGCCTCGCCAGCCGCCATGCCAAGCGAACCGCCCATGAAATCGAAATCCTGAACGGCGATCGTAACCATCTGGCCTTCCAGCCGTCCGATGCCGAGCTTCACTGCGTCCTGCAATCCGGTCTTGGTGCGCGCATCCTTGATGCGGTCAGCATAACGGCGCTCATCGCGAAACTTGAGCGGATCGACCGGGACTTCCGGCAATGCGATATCTTCAAATTCGCCGCCGTCGAACATCCCCTTCAGACGCATCGGCGCACTGATGCGCATGTGATAGTTTGAACTGGGGATGACAAACTGGTTGGCCTCAACGTCTTTATAAAAGACAAGCTGGCCGGTTTCCGGACATTTGATCCAGAGGTTTTCCGGCGTCTCGCGGCGCAGGAAACTGCGAATTTTCGGCCGGACGACGTTGGAGATCCAGTTCATGGCCCGCCTCTATAGATCCGATTCGGCGAAATTATAACCGCTGGCTCGGCCGAATGTTCACTCGGCCGCTACGCGGCGGGCGGAACGTATGCCCTGAGCCAGTGACGATACCAGTCCGGTCACCGCTTTAACGGTACCGGGGCCGGCTTTGCCGTTCTTGTCGAGGCTTTGGCGCAAGGCATCGACCAGGGCAGAGCCGACCACCACGCCATCGGCGCCCTCGGCAATGGCGCGGGCGTGTTCAGCAGTCCTCACCCCGAAGCCGACGGCAACGGGGAGCTTGGTGTGGCGCTTGATGCGCGCAACTGCTGCTGTGACCTTGGTGGTATCCGGCGCAGCCGCCCCGGTAATCCCCGTAATCGAGACGTAATAGACAAAGCCTGAGGTGTTCGTGAGGACCGTGGACAGCCGCTTGTCGTCGGTGGTGGGCGTCGCCAGCCGGATGAAATTGAGCCCCGCTTTCAGCGCCGGCAGGCATAGCTCGTCGTCTTCCTCCGGCGGCAGGTCCACGACAATGAGACCGTCAACGCCGGCCGACTTGGCATCGGCGAGAAAGCGCTCGCTACCGTAGATGTAGATCGGATTGTAGTAGCCCATCAGCACGATGGGCGTTTCGTCATTTTCTTTGCGCAATTCACGCACCATCGCCAGGGTTTTGGTCATGCGCTGGCCGGACTTGAGGGCGCGCAAGCCTGCGGCCTGGATTGCAGGCCCGTCAGCCATCGGATCGGTGAATGGCATCCCGAGCTCGATGAGATCGGCGCCCGCTTTCGGCAAAGCCTTGGCGATGGCGAGCGAGGTCTCGTAGTCGGGATCGCCCGCCATCGTGAAAGTCACCAGGGCAGCGCGGCCCTCCGCTTTGAGAGCGGCAAAGCGACGTTCGATGCGCGTGCTCATGCGAAACAACGGGCTCTGCTATACCTCTCCCCATCGGGGAGAGGTCGGCTGCGAAGCAGCCGGGTGAGGGCCCTCACCCGCTCGCTTCGTTCGCGACTTCTCCCCGGTGGGGGGAGGTGAAGAAGAGACGTTGTGCTCATCGACGCTTGCTTTCGAGAAAGGCCTCAACCGAGGCCAGATCCTTGTCGCCGCGGCCGGAAAGGTTGACCACCATCAGGTGATCCTTCGGCTTTTTCACCGCGATTTCCGGCACTTTGGCCAAAGCATGCGCCGCTTCCAGCGCGGGGATGATGCCTTCGAGCTTGCTGCACAACTGGAACGCCGCCACGGCTTCATCGTCTGTGGCTGAAAGAAATTGCACCCGGCCCATATCCTTGAGCCAGGCGTGCTCTGGACCAATGCCGGGATAATCGAGACCCGCCGAAATAGAGTGTGCTTCTTCGATCTGCCCGTCGTCGTCCATGAGCAAATACGTTCGATTGCCGTGCAGCACGCCCGGCCGCCCGCCGGCAATCGACGCCGCATGCTTGCCGCTCTTTAATCCATGACCGGCCGCTTCCACGCCGTAGATCTCGATCGCTCGCTCATCAAGGAACGGGTGGAACAGGCCCATGGCGTTGGAGCCGCCGCCGATGCAGGCGATCAGCGAGTCGGGAAGCCGGCCTTCGGCGGCCTGCATCTGCTCGCGTGTTTCCCGGCCGATGATCGATTGAAAATCGCGCACCATTGCCGGATAGGGATGCGGGCCGGCGACAGTGCCGATGCAATAGAAAGTATCGCTGACATTGGTCACCCAATCGCGGAGCGCCTCGTTCATCGCGTCCTTGAGCGTGCGCGCACCCGACTCAACCGGGCGCACTTCGGCGCCAAGAATTTTCATCCGCAGCACATTCGGCTTTTGCCGCTCGACGTCGACTGCGCCCATGTACACGATGCAAGGCAGGCCGAACTTGGCGCACAGCGTAGCAGTGGCGACGCCGTGCATGCCGGCGCCGGTTTCGGCAATGATGCGCGTCTTGCCCATGCGCAGCGCCAGCATGATCTGGCCGAGCACGTTGTTCACTTTATGCGCGCCGGTGTGGTTGAGCTCTTCGCGCTTGAAATAGATTTTTGCCCCGCCACAGTGCTGCGTAAACCGCTCGGCGAAATAAAGCGGTGACGGCCGCCCCACATAAGTCGCGAGATGCCCGTCCATCTCTTTTTTGAATTTTGGGTCGGCCTTGGCCTGTAGGTAGGCGTTCTCCAGATCGAGAATCAACGGCATCAGCGTCTCGGCAACAAAGCGGCCGCCATAGATGCCGAAGTGCCCGCGCTCGTCAGGACCGGTTCGGAATGAGTTGGGCTGCTGCACGGTCATGTGAATAGCCTTACTTGACCGAACGCACGATCGACGACTCTCCGAGCTGGAGCGGCGGCGAAAAGAGGTCAGCCTCGGCCGCCCGCGCCGCACGGATGAATGCGCGGATTTTCTCCGGGTCCTTTTCTCCTGGCGCGCGTTCGACGCCGGAGGACACGTCCACGCCTGGCGCGCGTGTCGTGCGCAGCGCCTCCCCGACATTGTCCGCATCGAGTCCGCCCGAGAGCATGAACGGAACGCCGGCATTGATGTCCTTGAGAAGCGTCCAGTCGAACGCCTTGCCCAGGCCGCCCGGGCGAGTCGCATCCTTGGGTGCGCGCGCGTCAAAGATCAGCCGATCCACGACCTGTGCGTACTGGCGGATTGGAGACAGGTCTTTGCGTTCTGCGATCGGCAGCGCCTTCATCACCGGCAAGCCAAAGCGCGTGCGCACCGCGACGACCCGGTCCGGAGTTTCGCTCCCGTGAAGTTGAAGCATGTCCGGTTTAAGCGCTGCAATGATATCGAGCAGGGTATCGTCATTGGCATCGACGGTGAGCGCGACCTTGCCGGCGCGGCCTTGCACGCGTTGCCCGAGCGTGCGTGCGGCCGCCAACCCGAGGTGACGTGGGCTCGGCGCAAAGAACACGAACCCAACCAGATCGGCCCCGGAATCAAGCGCCACATCAAGCGCTTGCGGGGTCTTAAGGCCGCAGATTTTGATCGACAGAGGCATTATGACGCGCGTTCTAGCGCCTTCTCCATTTGGCCGCAAAGCGGAACCGCCGGGCTGAGTTAAGGAATTGGTGGCGGAATGACGGTGTATAGAGCGGGCTCCCGCGCAGCCGGCGGCGGTTCGGGAGCAAAGCGCTGGCGGATCGCATCAAGTTCCTGATGCAGGCCGCGCACATCGGCTTCGAGCTTACGCGCGGTGCGCCGCCATTTGCTCTGCCCGAACCAGGCAGCGATGCCCCCGATCAGCACGCCGAGAATAAGCAAGATGAAGATAAGCACGAACAGCGGCAGAGTCGCGGCATAAGCCGGGCTTGTCGAGGAGAACGGATCGAACGAAACCGTCACCGAGTGCCGATTTGCCACCGCGAAGGCAATGATGACCACCGCCAGTGGAACAACAATCAGCGTCGAGACGATTCTGCGGAACACCTGTGACGCTCCACCTCAAAAACCGATGGCCGGGGCAAGCCCGGCCATGACCATAGCATTCCCGATGATCGGAGGAAGCAGGAGCCTAGATCGCGCCCGGCCTGTTCAGGCGCTCGCGCATTTCCTTGCCGGTCTTGAAGAACGGCACTGACTTCTGGTCGACCGCAACATGGGCACCGGTACGCGGGTTACGGCCGGTACGGGCCGGGCGGTGCTTGACCGAGAAGGCACCGAACCCGCGCAACTCGACGCGGTCGCCCTTTGCCATGGCCGTGGTGATCTCGCCGAGGATGGCGTTCACGATGTTCTCGACGTCGCGCTGATAGAGATGTGGATTCTGGGCAGCAATGCGCTGGACGAGTTCTGACTTTATCATCGACGCCGCCCTACCCGATCAATTGGAGGATGGAGGGTGCCAAAGCGCCAAGAGACCGTCAAGGTTGAGTCGCTCGACGGCCTGCACCGCACCCCATTCTTCGATGCGGTGCGCAATGGCGTTCAAACCTACGGCTTCAAAGGTCCAGGCGGCTACATGCAGGAAAGAAAGCTCGCTGAAGCGCGGCTGGAGCGAATAATCGCGCACCGGCGTGTTGGCAGGCACCTTTTTTTCTTTCTCCAACCATGCCAACGCCGTCTTTTCGTTGCCGAGGTCGTCAACGAGCTTGAGGCCCACTGCCTGCCGGCCGGTAAAGACCCGGCCGTCCGACACCTGGGCAAGCTGGCCGTCGTCCATTTTGCGACGATCCTTCACCAGCCCTTTGAACCAGGCATACGAGTCGAGCACGATTGCCTCAATCGCGGCGCGCGCTTGCGGGCTGGTCGGTTCGAAGCCGTTGGGCGCCGCCTTCAGCGGCGAGGATTTCACCTCTTCCACCTTGATGCCGATCGTCTTGAGCACATCGGTGAAATTCGGATACTGAAACAGGACCCCGATCGAGCCAACCAACGAGGTTTCTTGCGCCACGATGTGCTCGGCCGAGAGCGCGGCGATATAGGCGCCGGAGGCGGCGAGCCCTTCGACCACGACGACCATCGGTTTCTTGCCCTGCAATTCGCGCAGTGCATCGTAAAGCTGTTCGGAGCCGGCTGTGGTGCCACCAGGACTATCAATATGTACGATCACTGCCCGCGCGCGCGAACGGCCGAGCCGCGCGAGCGCCTCGATGCGATCCTGATTGCCGCGGATCAAACCTTGAACTTTGATGCGGGCGATATAGGCGCCCGGCGGCATAAGGCGGCTGCCGGGCACGAGCACCAGTGCTGTACCCACGATCGCAAGCAAGGCGACCACCCCCGCGCTGACGCGCCAAAACGTAAGTTTGCGCCGCATGCGGCGGCGATCGACGATGGCATCGGGATCGAGCGACATGGCTGCGCTCCTTCAATCGAATCGTAGGTGAATTGTAACCGCCAACACCGGGCTTTGCTCGGTCATGCGACGGACGTTTGACAAGGTGATGTCAAAAGGGATGCCCCCGGAGCAACCGCCGGGGGCACCGTATTTCATGCAGAAAGCCGCCAGCCCCTACTCCTCGGCCTTTTCCGTTTCCGTTTCCGTGTCGGCTTCGGGCTTGTCGCCGGCACGCTGCTTGAGGGCAGCGCCCAGAATATCGCCTAGCGAGGCGCCTGAATTGGCGGTGCCATATTGGGCGATCGCTTCCTTCTCCTCGGCGACTTCCAGTGCCTTGATAGAAACGCCCACTTTGTGCGTCTTGCGGTCAAACTGGGTGACGCGGGCGTCCACTTTCTGGCCGACCGCAAAACGCTCGGGCCGTTGCTCGCCGCGTTCGCGCGCAAGATCGGCGCGTTTGATGAAGGCGCTGAGATCGGTGCCAACGATCTTTACGTCGATACCGGACTCCTTCACTTCGGTCACCTCGCAGGTCACCACCGATCCCTTCTTGAGATCGCCGGCGGATTCCATTGGGTCGCCTGCGAGCTGCTTGACGCCGAGCGAGATACGCTCTTTTTCCACATCGACGTCGAGGACCTGCGCCTTGACCATGTCGCCCTTCTTGTATTCCTCGATCACCTGCTCGCCCGGGCGTTTCCAGTCGAGATCGGACAGGTGGACCATGCCGTCCACCTCGCCATCGAGGCCGAGGAACAGGCCGAACTCGGTCTTGTTCTTGACCTCGCCTTCGACTGTGGAACCCGGCGGGTGTTTTTCGACAAACACTTCCCACGGATTGCGCATGGTCTGTTTGAGACCGAGCGAAATGCGGCGTTTCACCGGATCGACTTCGAGGATCTGGACTTCGACCTCCTGCGAAGTCGACACGATCTTGCCCGGATGAACGTTTTTCTTGGTCCACGACATTTCTGACACGTGGATCAGCCCCTCGATGCCGGGCTCGAGTTCCACGAAGGCGCCGTAGTCGGTGATGTTGGTGACGCGTCCCTTGAAACGCGACCCGACCGGGTACTTGCCTTCGATGCCCTGCCACGGATCGTCGAGCAGCTGCTTCATGCCGAGTGAGATACGGTGCGTCTCGTGGTTGATCTTGATGATCTTGACCTTCACTTGCTGGCCGATATTGAGCACCTCGGTGGGGTGATTGACGCGCCGCCAGGCAATATCGGTAACGTGCAGCAATCCGTCGATGCCGCCGAGATCCACGAACGCGCCGTAGTCGGTGATGTTCTTGACGACGCCGTCGATGACCTGACCTTCTTCCAGATTCTGCACCAGTTCCTGACGTTGTTCCGCACGTGTCTCTTCGAGAACCGTACGGCGCGAGACCACGATGTTGCCGCGACGCCGGTCCATCTTCAGGATCTGGAATTGTTGCGGCACATTCATCAGCGGCGTGACATCGCGGATTGGCCGGATATCGACCTGCGATCGCGGGAGGAACGCGACCGCGCCGTCGAGGTCGACGGTGAAGCCACCCTTGACCTGGTTGAAGATGACGCCTTGGACCTTTTCGGTACTGTTGAAGGCTTTCTCCAGCTTGCCCCAGCTTTCCTCGCGGCGCGCCTTGTCGCGCGACAACACGGCCTCCCCGAGCGCGTTTTCGACCCGCTCCAGATAGACTTCGACATCATCGCCGACCTTGAGTTCGGCCTGCCGTCCGGGCCCGGTGAATTCACGCAGGGCCACGCGTCCTTCGGTTTTCAGACCGACGTCGATGACGGCGAATTCCTTTTCGATGCCGACGACCTTGCCCTTGATGACGGAACCTTCCTGCAGGTTTCCGCCGCCGAAGGTTTCATCGAGCAACTTGGCGAAGTCTTCACGCGAGGGTGCTGTAGCGGTGGCCATGGAGTCTCCTGTTTGCGGTGCGCCGGCGGGTTGGAATGGCGGTCCGAATGCGCGGGCCGAAGGTCCCGCAGACCAACGGCGGCCTCCGGAATCCCGGATGACCGGCGCTAAAAACCGTGCTTTCGGAACGATGGTTCGATCAGGCGCGCTTTACGCAGAGGCTCGAGCGGGGCTTTGTCCTCCAACACGAGGGGCGGTCAACCACGCCCTCGGCCCGCTCGGGTAGCCTCGACGATGTCGATGGCGGCCCGGATGGCCGCGTCTATATCCAAATGCGTGGTATCGAGCAAGTGCGCATCAGGCGCCTGTTTCAGAGGGGCGGCGGCGCGATCTTGGTCGCGTTGGTCGCGTTGGCGGATATCGGCCAGTACGGCAGCCTCTTCGATATTCCGGCCTTGGGCCTGGTATTCGGCTGCCCGTCGGCGCGCGCGCACCTCGGGCGTTGCCGTGACGTAAATCTTAACGTCTGCTTTGGGGCAGATAACGGTGCCAATATCGCGACCGTCGAGCACCGCCCCCGGCGGCTTGGCAGCAAAATCGCGCTGGAATGCGAGCAGCGCAGCGCGCACCTCGGGAATTGCGGATACGACCGAAGCGGCTTCGCCTACGCTATGAGCCTTGAGCGTGACTTCGTCGAAACACGAGGGATCGAGCGCCTTGGCTGCGGCTGCGGCAGCCGCGACGTCGCCTGGACTTCGGCCCGCATCAATCAGTGCCTTGGCAACGGCGCGGTAGATCAACCCGGTGTCGAGATGGCGTAAGCCATAGTGAGCGGCAAGCCGCTTGCCGAGCGTCCCTTTGCCCGACGCTGCCGGTCCATCGATGGCAATGATCATGTGAGATCCGCGCCGACCGAGCGCATTAATTCGACGAAGCCCGGAAAGCTGGTCGTGATGAATGCACTGTCATCGACGCGCACCGGATTTTCAGCGCCAAGACCCATCACCAACGCAGCCATGGCGATACGGTGGTCCATATGCGTCTTCACTTCGCCTGCGCCGGAGGGGCGGCCCTTTCCATGAACGATCAGATCGTCGCCCTCGATTTCGACGGTGACGCCATTGGCACGCAACATTTCGGCGGTGGCCGCGAGACGGTCGGATTCCTTCACGCGCAACTCTTTCAAGCCGCGCATGCGTGTAATCCCTTCCGCGAAAGAGGCCGCCACCGCCAGAATTGGATATTCGTCGATCATCGACGGCGCACGCTCGGGCGGTACTTCCACACCCTTGAGCACAGAGGCGCGTACGAGCAGATCGGCTACTTCCTCGCCACCGTCGTCGCGTTTTCCAATCGCTTCGATAGTGGCGCCCATCTCACGCAAAGTCGTCAGCAAACCGGTACGCAATGGATTTGTCATGACCGCATCGAGGATCAATTCGGATCCCGGCACTATCAGCGCGGCAACCAGCGGAAATGCCGCCGATGAAGGATCGGCCGGCACTAGCACCGTCGCCGGCTCGAGCTCGGGCTGGCCTTGTAAAACGATCCGGCGACCATGATCGCCATGCGGCCTGCTGGTGATCTTGGCTCCGAAATGTTTCAGCAATCGTTCGGTGTGGTCGCGCGTCGCCTCCGCTTCGATCACTGTCGTCTCACCCGGCGCAGCGAGCCCGGCCAGCAGCACCGCCGATTTGAGCTGCGCCGATGCCACCGGCGGCTCGTAGACGATCGGGATCGGGTCAACGGCTCCTTGCAGCGTTAACGGTAGCCGTCCGCCATCGGCGGCTTGAACAACTCGCGCACCGATCTTTTCCAATGGATCGAGCACCCGTCGCATCGGCCGGCTACGCAAGGACGCGTCGCCATCGAAAGTAGCCGTCACCGGCGCACCCGCTACCGCGCCGATCGTCAGCCGGCAACCTGTGCCGGAGTTGCCGAAATCGAGCGCACCCGCCGGTTGGGCGAACCCGCCAATGCCAACGCCATGAATGCGCCACGCATATTCACCGGTGCGCTCCACGCGAGAGCCAAGCGCCCGCATGGCCCCGGCGGTATGCAGGACGTCCTCGCCTTCCAGGAGGCCGCCGATATTGGTCTCGCCGACCGTAAGCGCCCCCAGGATCAGAGCGCGATGGGAGATCGACTTATCACCCGGCACACGGGTGCGGCCGTGCACAGGGCCGCTTGGGCGGGCGGTTAGCGGCGTTAATTCGGCAGGGTTCACCAGGCGGTATCCTTAAAATCTGCGCCGTCCTACCACGCAGCCGCGCGCCCCGTCATCCGGCCGCTTTTGGGCTTACCGGGCCCGCTTGCGCTATTGACAGAGCCCTTGCAACTAGCCAAGTGAAGCACCGATTTAAAGGACCCTGTCCCGAGGAACCTCGACTGTGGCTAAACCCGATCTCGGCACCAAGCGTGTCTGTCCCGATACCGGTCGTAAATTTTACGATCTCAACAAGACGCCGGTGATTTCACCTTATACGGGCAAAGTTGTCCCGATTGCTGCACCAACGCCGCCGCGCGCGCGTCCGGAACCGGCACCACGACCCGCACCGGTCGTGCAAGCCGAAGCGGTCGTGCCAGAAACCGCGGACGCCGAGTTCGTTTCGCTCGAGGACGCCGAGGCTGAACAGCAGGGCAAGAAACCGGCGGCAGAAGGGGCGGTCGCGGCCGGCGAAGAAGAAGAAGTCGAGATGGACGAAAGCCTCGACGATGCCGCCTTCATCGAGGAGCAGGAGGAAGGCGCCCCCGACGTGACCGACATCATCGGCGAGTTGATCGAGAAAGAAGAAGAAACCTGAATACGTTCGCCGCTCCCCAAAAGCGCCGAGCGAATTTGCGGATTGGGGCCATAGCTCAGATGGGAGAGCGCGTGAATGGCATTCACGAGGTCGGCGGTTCGATCCCGCCTGGCTCCACCAACTTTCGCAAGCCGCCCGATCGGGCGGCTTTTTTATTGGGAAGAGCTCGCCGCTGCTGACAACTCACGCCACAACATTGCATGATACGCCACAAACTGAGGAACCGAGATGCAAGGCAAGGTCGCGCTTGAAGAACATTTCGCTATCGACGACACGCTCATGGATTCGAAGGGTTTTTTTCCTGAAAATGTTTGGGTAGAGGTGCGCCAACGCATTCTTGATTTGCATGAGCGGCGAGTTCGACTGATGGATGAGTTCGGCATTGAGATGATGATCCTCTCACTGAATGCTCCCGCCATCCAGGCCATCCCCGATGCCAAGAAGGCCAACGACATCGCGCGCAAGGCCAATGATTATCTGGCCGACGCAGTCCGCAAACGGCCTGATCGCTTTCAGGGTCTTGCTGCCCTCCCGTTGCAGGACCCTGACCTTGCTGCAAAGGAATTGCAGCGTTGCGTGAAGGATCTGGGCATGGTCGGCGCGCTGGCCAACGGATTTTCGCAAGTTGGCGACAGCAACACCATCGCCTACTACGACCAAAAACAATACTGGCCGTTCTGGGAGGCAGCAGAAAAGCTCGACGTGCCATTCTATCTGCATCCGCGCAATCCTCTGCCACAGCACGCCAAGATCTACGAGGGACACGGCTGGCTTATGGGGCCGACCTGGGCATTTGGCCAGGAAACTGCCGTACACGCCCTGCGACTCATGGGCTCCGGCTTGTTCGACCAATATCCGAAGCTGCAAATCATTCTCGGGCACATGGGCGAGAATCTGCCCTTCGGCATGTGGCGGGTCGACAATACCAACGGCTGGATTCCAAATCGGCACGACTACCCGGCAAAGAAAAAAATCGGCCACTATTTCCAAAACAATTTTCACATCACGACGTCCGGCAACTTCCACACACCCGCACTGCTTAACACGATGATGGTCGTGGGCGCCGACCGCATCATGTTCTCGACGGACTGGCCTTTTGAAAACATCGATCACGCCGCAAAGTGGTTCGACGCCGCCACCATAAGCGAAAACGACCGACATAAAATCGGCCGTGACAACGCCATCAGGTTGTTCAAGCTGCCGCTGCGCTAGGCTAGCGCACGCGATAGCGCTCGACTGCTTTCTTGTCCCAGACCATGCCGCTGCCAGGGCGCGACGGCACCACAGCGTGACCATCAACAATCGCGAGCGGCTCCTCGAGCAACCTATTCGCCCAGTCGACATATTCGAGAAAGTGACATGTCGGCGTGACCGCGAGCAGATGCGCGCTCGTCTCCGGAAACAGATGCGATGACATTTTGATGCCGTGCGATTGCGCGATCTCCGCGGCCTGGCGCCAGCCGGTGACGCCCCCGATGCGTTCGAGATCAGGCATCACATAGTCGGCAGCACGCTGTTCGATCGCGACGGTCATCGCCGCCGGAAGCGAGAAGTTCTCGCCGATTTGAATCGGGACCTTGAGCTCGCGCGCAAGCCGCGCGGCGCCGCCATAATCGTCGTGGCGGATCGGCTCCTCCAGCCAATAAATATTTTCAGTGTCAAGCGCCCGCCCTCGCAACAGTGCTTCCTCTACGCCCAGTGCCTGATTGTAATCGACCATCAGTGCAACGTGGTCGCCGACACGCTTGCGTACCGCTTGCACGGCTGCGATGTCCTCGCGCAATGTCGAATAACCGAGGCGGAGCTTGATCCCGCGGAAGCCATTGACGAGCAGTTTCTCGGCCTCGTCAGCGAGCGCGCCAAGGTCGTCCCTAAGGCCAAGACCACAACTGTTGTAGGCAGGAATCGGACGTGGTTGGGCGCCGAGGAAGGTGGCGAGTGGCTTGCCCGCCGCGACCGCAAGCGCATCCCAACAGGCGACATCGAAGCCGGCCATTGCCATGCGCACGACGCCCTGAACACCGATCAGCGTAAAGCGGCGCGCCAACTTCGCCCAAAGTTCGCCCGGCGCGATGGCGTTGCCCTTGGTCACCCTCTCGACCTCACCAAGGAGACTCATAATCGCGGGCGCCGCCGCACGCAGGTAGCAGAACAGGTAAGCGCGCCCGGTGATGCCCTCCTCCGTCTCCATATCGATTAGAAGCAGTGGCGCCACGCGGAGTGCGTCCGCACTGGTGCCCAGCACCAAATTGAGCGGAACTTCGACCGGCGTCCCATGGACGGCGCGGACGGTCAGGGGCGGAAATGAAGGCTGTTTGGGCATGGAAACCGGGGGTCGAAAGAGCCAACTATACCCCCGTTCAAGGCAAAATCGCCGTGTTCTTGAACCTTTAACCCACCCTGCCCATATTAGACGCGATCGGACGGCGGTTGCCGCCCGGTTGGGGTGCCTGAAAGGGGCCCCGTCAAAGTCGCTTCGAGCGAGGACTTTGAGACCAATGTCGCGAGTTCCGTCCCTCTCCAGCCCGTTCCTCTTGGGTTTCGATGAGATCGAGCGCGTGCTCGACCGTGTCGCCAAGGGGGCCGATGGCTACCCGCCCTACAATATCGAGCGGCTGCCGCGCGACGGGCAAAATCCGGAGCGGTTGCGCATCACGCTCGCTGTTGCCGGTTTCACGCGCGATCAGCTCGATGTCAGCATCGAGGAAAGCCAGTTGGTGATCCGCGGGCGCCAGCAAGACGACAAAACGCGCCAGTACCTTCACCGCGGTATCGCCGCGCGTCAGTTCCAGCGCACTTTCGTGCTGGCTGACGGCATGGAAGTGATGGGCGCGGACTTAAAGAACGGGTTGTTGTCGATCGATCTCGTCCGGCCGCACCCGGAACGGATCGTGAAAAGCATCTCGATCAACGAGCAGGAATGACGGACTCGTGAAGCAGGACTCGACCGCGTCACGCGTTGAATCAGAAAGGAGTCGAGGGCCATGACCAACAAACAGACTGAACCGAACACGACTCATCCGGTGATCACCCAGGAAGCACTGGCACAGCTCGGCGACGGTCGCCTGGCTTATGTCAAGACGATCCGCTCTGAGGATGTCGCCAACCTGTTTCCGGAGGCGCCGAAGATTGCACCCGGAATCAAACTATTCGCGCTGCATGGGGCCGACGGGACGCCGATCATGCTTACCGATACGCGCGAAGCTGCGCTCGCCAATGCCTGGAGCCAGGAACTCGAACCGGTCAGCGTGCACTGACGGGCAACGCGCGGAATTGCTCACGCATCCTTGTCCCTGCGAAAGCGGGGACCCAGCACAAAAATTCTTATCCGTGAAGATGTCCTGGATTCCCGCTTACGCGGGAATGAGCAGAGTGCGCGTGCTTAGGCCGCAGTACTCGCAGGCGGCATCGCCAGCACGGCGTAAAGCGCATTGGCATCGCTCGATTCGCGTAGGCGCCGCGCGATCTCCGGATCGCGCAGCTGCCGCGCGACGCGGGCCAGCGCCTTGAGATGATCTGCTCCGGCCGCTTCCGGCGCGAGCAGCAGGAAAATCAGGTCGACCGGTTGATTGTCGAGCGCCTCAAAATCGATCGGCTTGTGCAGGCGCGCGAATAATCCGAACAGCCTGCCAAGCTTCGCCAGTTTGCCGTGCGGGATCGCCACGCCATTGCCGACGGCAGTCGAGCCGAGCTTCTCGCGTTGCAACAGGATCTCCAGAATTGCTTTCTCACTCTGCCCAGTGAGTTCGGCAGCGCGGGTAGCCAATTCCTGGATTGCCTGCTTCTTATTGTTAACTTTGAGAGCCGAAACAATGGCATTCGGCGCCACGAGGTCGGTTAGCGTCATGGACATGTCCAATGATCGGGAATGACAGCGCCGAGTTGAAAAAGGGGGTGTTGAAGGCGGCGGACCATAAGAGTGGTCCGTCCTGTCGTCAATGGGCCAACTCAGCTTGTGGTTGCCGGATTTGATAGCATTTTCCGGCCATTTTCAGCCCCCGCGGCGCGCTTGATGGTCTTTGCGGCGGCGTTTGTAGCGTCGCAGGCGCTTTTCGATGCGGATCGCAGCTTGTTCCACGCTGTCATAGGCATCCTGGGCCATCCCTTCGGCTTCGAGCAATGCGCCTGAATCCAGATGCAGCACACATTCGGTTCGGAAACCAAAACCGTCTTTGCCCACGGTGGCGTGGCCTGAATAACCGCCTCGAAAGTATTTCGAAGTGGCTTCCTCGACCCGATCGGTGATTTTCCGCTGTAATGCGGCACCAATACTGATATTCCGTCCCGAAACGCGTAAAGGCATTGGCTGCCTCCATGGCGGCGTAGCGCTGCCCGTTGGTCCGTCCGGCGCTAAAGATTTCAGCTTAGAAATGTTCCGAAGGTCAATGCGTCAAGATGCGTGCGTTCAGGCGCCGGCTGCCAACTTCTCGCGGCGCCGTTGTACCGAGGATGGTATACGCATTGCTTCACGGTACTTTGCGACGGTGCGACGCGCTATGTCGATACCGGCGTCCCGCAACTTCTCCACAATCGTATCGTCCGAGAGCACGTCCTCAGCATTTTCAGCCTCAATCAACTGGCGGATGCGATGACGTACCGCTTCGGCTGAATGCGCCTCACCGCCGTCGGCCGCCGCGATCGCTGAAGTAAAGAAATACTTCAATTCAAATATGCCGCGACTTGTCGCCATATATTTATTGGCTGTGACACGCGAGACGGTTGACTCGTGCATGCCAATAGCGTCGGCGACGGTTTTGAGATTGAGCGGACGCAAATACTGCACGCCTTTGGCGAAGAAGCCGTCCTGCTGCCGCACGATTTCGCTCGATACTTTAAGAATGGTCTTCGCGCGCTGGTCGAGTGCGCGCACCAACCACGTCGCGGTCTGCAGACAGTCGGCGATATAGGCTTTCTCTTTGTCGTTGCGGCTCGTTTTCGACACCTGAGTATAGTAGCGCTGATTGATCAATACTTTCGGTAGCGTGTCGGAGTTCAACTCCACTTGCCACGTACCGTCCGGCGCCGCACGCACGAGCACGTCCGGAACGATCGGCTGCACCATGGTCGAGCCAAACGCCAATCCCGGCTTGGGATTGAGCGTGCGGATCTCGGCGATCATGTCAGCGAGATCCTCGTCATTGACACCGCACAGGCGGCGCAAGCCGGCAAGATCTCGTTTGGCCAGGAGATCAAGATGTTCGACCAATGCTCGCATCGCCGGATCGTAGCGGTCACGTTCCTTTAGCTGGATAGCGAGACATTCGGTGAGATTACGCGCGCACACACCGGGCGGGTCGAATGTTTGCAGAACCGCAAGTATAAGTTCGACGTCGCTGCGCCTTGCACCGAGTTTTTCCGCAACAGTCTCGAGGTCACCGGTAAGATAACCGGCCTCGTCCACCATATCGATCAGGTATTGGCCGATCATGCGGCTTGCCGGAATGGAAATCGCCAGCGCCATTTGCTCGGCCAGGTGATCGGCAAGCGTCGTCTCGGCCGAAACGAAAGCCTCCAGATTGTATTCTTCGCCGCCACCTGAGCTTGCGCCTGACCATTCCGAGTAAGCCGGCGGCAGCGTTTCTGCCGATTTTGAAGTTTTTTCCCCGCTATCGTCGGGAAATACATTTTCAAGCTCGGTACCTAATCCTTGCTCCATGGACGTGCGGCTGGTCTCGAGATCGGCGCCGATCCAATCTGCCGTGGCGGAAGTATCTTCACTCCCGTCGGACGTAGTGCTGTTAGCCTCTGCGCCTGGGGCCGGCGGATCGTCGTCGCTGGGACGCTCGAGCAACGGGTTGCGTTCAAGCTCACCTTCCACGTAAGCAGCCAGATCGAGACTGGAGAGTTGCAGCAGCTTGATGGCTTGCATCAGCTGCGGCGTCATCACCAGGCCTTGGGTCTGGCGAAACTCCAATCTTTGTGACAGCGCCATAAGATTCCCGGCAGAATTGGTCCGATTCTTGCTTGTATATAGCAGGTCATCCGCTCGTGCGATATGCGGTAAAACGGTGCGGTATTGCACAAATATTGTGCGGGTTAACGAGTTGGACGAGGCAAGTCCTACAACCGGAATTCTTCGCCGAGGTAAAGGCGGCGCACATCGGGATTATTCACGATGTCGTCGGCGCGGCCTTCCATGAGCACCTCGCCCGAATAAATGATGTAGGCACGGTCGGTGAGGCCCAAGGTTTCACGCACATTATGATCCGTAATGAGCACGCCGATCCCGCGATTGGTGAGATGGCGAACCAGTGCCTGGATATCACCGACGGCAATCGGGTCGATGCCTGCGAACGGCTCATCGAGGAGCATGTAGCTGGGCCGCGTCGCTAGCGCACGCGCGATTTCCACGCGCCGCCGTTCGCCACCGGACAGCGCGATGGCCGGTGTCTTGCGCACGCGAGCGATGTTGAACTCCTCGAGTAACGCATTGAGATCGGCGTCACGGCGGCGGCTGTCCGGCTCCACCACTTCGAGGACCGAACGGATATTGTCCTCTACGTTGAGCCCTCGAAAGATCGACGCTTCTTGCGGCAAATAGCCGATGCCAAGTCGCGCGCGCTGGTACATCGGCAATGTCGTGACATCATAGCCATCGAGTTCGATGCGGCCGCGGTCGGCGTTGATCAAGCCGGTGATCATGTAAAAAACGGTGGTCTTGCCGGCACCGTTGGGGCCGAGCAGGCCGACCGCCTCGCCCCGCCGCACGTAGAGCGTAACGCCTCTTACGACCATGCGGCCACCGAAGCTTTTCTCTACGCCATGAGCAGCCAGATACGCGTGACGCGTCGTCTGCCGGCCATCGCCGTCGCGGCGTGGACGAGCGGATCCCTGAGGCTGGGCGGCACCGTACATCTGCTGCAACGGCGGCATTTGTGCATTCAATGCGGCAGCCTGTTGCGTGCGCGCTTCGGCCGAGGTCAGGACCCGGCGGGTTCGGGGTGGCCGGCGCCAAAACAGCGAGAGGATGTTCACCGGGCTACCTCGCGGCGCTTAGGACCAATGTGCTTGAGCATGGTCTTTTTGGCGAACTCGTAAAACTTTTGCGAGATCATGCTGCCGCCCGAGAACCGCATTTGCCGGGCGCGCGACATTAACTGATTCCCATAGCTGCGGGTGGCCGGAGGTGCAGCGATCACGCTGCGGCTCAACTAAAACGGCCGCACGGGACTCGGCCGCGGTCCTTGCGTGCCGCTGCCGCCCGTTTTGAGGTCAGGCCCAGCGCTGCCTGGCTGGAACAAGCCCTGGACACGTCCTTGACCGTTCTTGCCGGATTCCACCCGCGACACCCCGCTTGTCAGATCAACTACCAGCTTTTCGCCTCTCAACACATTCTGGCCTTGCGTCATTACGACCGGATTGCCGGTCAGCGTGACGGTATTGGTTTTCATGTCAAAGATACCGAGTTCTCCGGTGGCGGTCTGATCCTTCTGCGTGACCACCACCCCGCCGCGAGCTTCCAGCCGCTTGATTCGTTGTTCGCCGCCGGGACCAGGGGATGCCGCCTGCATGGTCTTGCTCTTGTCTGGGCTTTCGCCGCCTTGCTCGTAGAACACCACCAGTGATTTGCAGCGCATACCCGTGTCACCCTGCTTCACTCGTACATCGCCGCTAAAGGTCGCTTCCTTTTGCTTGTCACGAACCTCCAACGTTGCAGCCTCGATGTGAACTGGCTGGTCGCAATTCTGCGAAAAGCCCTGCAAGGCATTCGGTGGCCCCTGCGATGCTGTCTGCGCGCGGACGCTTGCGCCAGACATGATCAGCGCAGCGGCGATCACCAACGGAAGGCGCGATCTGCGCGTCGCGGTCATTGCGCATCCGATTTTGGCGGCGGCGGTTGGTTGAGCATCATGTCCATGACAACGCCACCGTGGAACCGGATGACATCGCCAGAATCAAAGATATCCAGCCGGTTGGCGTTGAGGGTGCCTTGCAGCAGTTTCACTTCGACCGGATGTTCGGACACGACATTGCCCTTGCGGATGTCAACCAGCGCTTCACTCAGATGGCCCTGATAGCCGGTGGACGAGTTGAGTAAAATATCTCGATCAAGCTTGAGGATCTCGCCCTTGGCATCATAAATCCCGGTGACCGCAGTCATCTCCATCGAACTCTTGTCCTGCATTTCCACTTTGGCGCGGATGTTGCGCAGCTCGACGATGTCCGGCTTGGTCATGTCTTGTGCCGCAGTATCGGCTGTCAACTCGTAAGCGCGGGCGTCGCGCGTGAAACCTGACAGGCGTGGCTGCTCCATGGTGACCTTGGTGCCCGACACTACCAAGTTATCGATATTGATTGGCAGCTTGGCGAGCATGCGCAGCGGATTGAGATATGTGACGAGCGTAATGATGACGAGTCCCATCGCCACGCTCGCCGGAACTGCAATACGCAGCATGCGTACCAGACGGCTGTGGCGGCGCGCAGCGTGAAACGCTTGCTCGGCGTCACCACGGCTCGTCGTCCAATAAGCGCGCGTAGTTTCTGGATCGGTTCTGGCGGTAATCACACGGCTCATGCCTAGTCCGGCACCCGTCGTTGCTTAAAGGAAGTCTCGGAAAGCACCTCACGCCCCGCGACGCAACATGCCGTCCGAATATGGCCCCGACACGGCGGCCGGGTCGCGGCCCTAATGCATTAGCTATGTTAACTCAATAGCTTACGACGAGTGTGAAAAAATGTCCTCGGTTGCCCAGCCGGCGAGGTCGAGGCGCGCCCGGTCCGGCAGAAAGCGGAAACAGGCCGCGGCCAAATCGGCTCGGCCTTCGCGCGCGAGCATTCCGTCCAGCTTCTCTTTCAAAGCATGCAAGTGCAGGACATCCGTCGCCGCATACGATACCTGCGCGTCGCTAAGCTCATCGGCACCCCAGTCCGACAATTGCTGCTGTTTCGAGAGATCGATACCGAGCACTTCGCGCGCCAAGTCTTTTAGACCGTGCTTGTCGGTATAAGTGCGGGCAAGGCGCGAGGCAATCTTGGTGCAATAAACCGGCGCGGCCATCACACCGAAAGTTTTCGCGAGGATGCCCATATCGAAACGGGCGAAATGGAAGATCTTGAGGATCGATTTGTCCGCGAGTAGCCGCTCTATGTTGGGCGCCTTACGCTGGCCGGCACCGATCTGCACGACGTCCGCGGAGCCATCGCCCGGCGACAGCTGCACGACGCAGAGCCGATCGCGATTGGGATCGAGACCCATGGCTTCGGTGTCGATTGCAACAGCGCCTTTGTAGGCGGAGAGGTCCGGTAGGTCACCACGGTGCAGGCGGATGGTCATTCAGGTTCTCAGGCTCGGAACGTTGGTGCCCAGGAGAGGGCCGACATAACTGAGACTGCTCAATAGGTTATTGTGTCCCACTTTTGCCGAACGTCCCATTGAATTCCAAGGCTTATTTTCGAGATTGTCCCACCACCGTCGCCGGCTTCTTCCATTGAGATTTAGGCACATGCTCATTTGCAACTTGCCCCCTCGCGACCAAAGCGACCCCGTACCTGCGCGCGCCGGGACTGCCGGTCGCCGGCGGTGTGTTGCCCGCGCCCCTAAGCCTCGCGCGCGCGCGTAAAGTGTAGAAAAGTGAGTAAAGGGGGCACAAAACTCGAGCAACATCAACGGACTGACGTTTGGATCCCGATCCGACCCGCGCGGCTACTATTTCTCGGCCGCCGACCCTTAAGAATTCTTTTTCCGATATTCCTTGCGACGCCCCCCGTCGCATCTGTCGCACCCCGTCGCATCCTTTATCGCCCAGCCCTTTGCGTTGATAAATCAAGCTTCAATCGATCTCCGTCGCAGCCGTCGAAAGACGACGCAAAGCCGCTTGGTGCTGCCGTCGCACTGTCGCACACACCTTTAGGTGTGCGACATGCGGCGCCCCCGTAGTGTCGTCATGGATGAAGAGAGACAATTTCGCCAGCGACCTCGATTAAGTCGGCCTCGAGGAGTGTATTCTTTGCGCGACTCCACTTATCGCGCCAGTTTTTCGCGTCGCTCCAGAGGCCGGCCCCCTTCACCGCGTCACGCCACTCGTCGACCGTGGCGCAGCCGCCGAGCTCGCCCAAAATCGAATGGCAGCGCTGTAAATCGGCCTTCAGCTTCTGGATCTTGTGCTCCTTTAAAGGCGCACTGACGAACACGCGATCGGGGCCGAACTCCTTGAGCTTGGCAAGTTGCTCGAAGCCATCCGCGGCATGCCTCTGGTACACACTCTTGAACCGGAACCAGGCATCCGGCCCCTCACCGTCTTTCATGCAGTACGTGGCGCCGTCGATCGCGCCCGGGTAGATCGACCAGGCCCTTAGGCCGCTCCTGCGCGCTCGGCGACCATCCGACGTGGGCGACGATCGTGACCGTGCAATCGAGAACCTCGCGTATCCGATCGCAGCCGCGAATCGCCGGACCTACGGTGTCCGGATCGCTATCATGACCACCACTGGCGCTCAGCATGCGCGCCCAGGTGTCGAGCCACACCGCGACGTAAGGATGGTGGCGGAGCTCTTTCAGCAGCTCGTCAACACCTTTCGCCTCCGCCAAATTAACGGCGGTCGTAATCAGATTGAATTTGCCGCTGTTCAGCGCTTCGGCCGGATCGAGCCCATATTTTTCGCAGAGAGCGCGTAAGCGTTTGAGATGCCGCTTAGTGCCACCCTCGGCGATCACATAGGCGACGTTGCCCTGAATGACCGGTAACCCATGAAACTCCAGACCGAAGGCGACACAGAACGCCAGCTCCATCGACCGGTAAGTCTTGCCGCCCTTGAACAGTCCATAATTAAGCCAAAGGCCGTTCGCAATCAGAACTGGTCTTTCTTCGTCGCCGACCAGCCATTGCGTGTCCGGCAGGTCAACCAGTTCGTCGTAAGTCCATTCCTTAAACTTGTGGCGCGGTTTCAAGCGCTCGCGCTCCTCCGCCTCGTTAAACCCGATTTCGACCAGATCCGCGATGAACTTCTCAGTTTGCTCGTGTGTGCGCTTCATGACGCCTTACTCCCCACAAATTCAGCAGCACGTCTGCGACGCAGCGCCAGGCGACGGTTCTTGCGTTTCCGGCGTCGGGCGCCGGCGGGGTCCTCCCGGTCAGCCTGTCTGCGACGACTTGCGCGTTCCTCTGCTTCGGTCAGCGGTGGAGGCGGGTCATCCTTGAAATGAGCTTCGGCGGTCGCGGCGCCGGGCGCTTCAAGGTTTGCATACAGGAACGCGTTCTCCACCTTCTTCGCGAGACCGTTCTGGCCATCAATCTCCCAAAGCGGTTCACACCGGCCGTTGTAGTGGTCGAGCATCAATTCGAGCGTCTGGTGTTCGCTGATCCCATGACCGCGCAGCGTCATCGCAACTTTGAGCGTTGTGAATTCGCCCCCCTGACCTTCGATCGCTGGTGGCGCGTCATTCCGCAAGTAATCAACCGCCCATTCTATATTCGCCGGCTGATCCCACTCGACCACGGGTTCGGCGATGGATTCTGCATGCTCTGGTTTGGCGCCACAGATTTCGGCGACCCAGGCGTCGACAGGCGCAAGCGCAACGTCGTTCAGCCACTGATAGGCGCCGTCATGGGTGTGTTTCTGTGGATTGGCGAACGTACGGCTCGGAGGAAGCAGGATATATCCGCCGTTTGCACCTCCAGTCCCGCGGGTATCGACGTGCGACATGAACGGCTTGTCGTAGAGATGCGCGCCGATCTTGGCGACCGTGCTTGCGACTTCGCCGGAATAGAGATGGTGACGGCCCCCGCTGGGTGTTCGCAACGTCCGCGTCGGTGACAGACGCAGACCCTCAAGGACCTCCAGCAGGTCGATCGTGCGTTGGCCGTTTTTGCCTTCCTTGGTGTCAACGTCGACTACGGCGATCCGCGATGGGCCGCACGCGAGTCCGATGTTCGCGCGCGGCCATTTCGTCCACCACTTGGCGATTTGTTGGGGACTGGCGGTCGCCCACACACCCCATTCCTTCAGGTGGGGCCGATCCTTGGTGCCTTCCCAAATAGGAAAGATCTTCCAGCCGAGCTTGCTGTATGCGAGCACGGCTTCACTGACTGTGAAGTACGAATTGGAGAACTCTTCGCGCATGGCGACCCTCGTATAATTCCGGTCGCGTGATGACCGGCCCATCTGTTGTTTGGACCACCTTGCCCAAGGTTTGGCAGGTTGGCGGGGAGCACTGCTCCCGCTCTAGAGATGGCAACCCGTCAGTAGCTGATTGGCGGCGAAAAAAGCAAGCATGTCGATTGGTAAACGAACGCCAGGAGACGGCCTCGATTTTCGCGTGCGCGGCCCGAGCGCGCCACCACTAGAGCTAGTGGCGTGAGTTGCGTTTAAGTCTCTGCAACTTGTTTACCGATTGGCAAGGACGTTTGGATGAGCAAGTCCTGCTAAGTATCAATGAAATTCGCAATTCTTAACCAGTCACGATCTTATTCCTTTTTCGCAGCGTATTTTTCATCACGTTGGCGCCTCTGCCGCAGTGCGCGGGCGCTTATTCGCATAAGCGGCATTATGGAATCTCGTGAACGCGCCACGTGCATTTAAGTCTAATTGTAATGATCGCTGAGTAGGCCGCAGGACAAGTTAAGACGTTTTCAGTTCACCGTGGGGCATGCGCAGCGTCTCGAGCCGTTGAACTTTAACCATGGCTCAAGATGTCACGACAGGCTGCTTGAGCTCCTGGCGCGCATCTCACCATGTTCCCCCCAACATCCAAAGAGATGCGCCTACTCGGATGGAAGGGCGCGCGCCAACCTGCTGATCCCCGGCAAGGTGGCTCCGACAGATGCGGCGGGGTCGCGACGATCACCGCAACAAAAGTGGGAGCTTCCCCATGAGCAATGTTGCGTCTGACTATTCGAAGTCCACCAAATCCGCGCTAGCAGCCACACGTTCTGTTCCACGACGCGGGCTTTCCCGCGTCGAGGCTGCGATGTACATCGGCATCTCCCCGTCAAAATTCGACGAATTACGAAAGGCCGGCCGCATCGGTCCGGCGAAACTGATCGACACCCGCAAGGTGTTTACGATCGAGCTGCTGGACGACTTTATCGACACCCTCCCCGACGAGAACCAGGATGCGGTCGAAGACTGGACCCCTTCCGTATGAGCAAGATAGGCTAACCCGCCATGCCCCGCAGACTTCCGCCTGGCTGCATCGAAGACCGTGACCGGCACGGCAACCTCCGAATTTATTTGCGCGCCAAAGGTCGCGCGAAAGTTCGTATTCGTGGCACGCCATTCACACCCGAGTTCATGGCCGAATACGAGGCCGCGAAGGGCGGAGCGGAACCAACGCAGCGGAAGGGCATCACTCCCGGCACCTGGCGCTGGTTGTGCGTTCGCTATTTCGCCGAGTGCGCAGATTATCTCCGCCTTGACGCTCGAACCAAACGCGTTCGCCGGGGAATTTTGGAAGCCACATTCGATGAGCCCATTACGCCCGGGTCGTCCAAGTTTTTTCGGGATATGCCGCTTTCGAGAATGACGGCGGACGCAATCGAAGTTTTGCGCGACAGAAAGCTCGCGTTGCCGGAAGGCGCGAACAACCGTGTGAAAGCAATTCGCGCCGTCTTTAAATGGGCGGTCAGGAAGAAGGGACCTGACGGTAAGTCTCTCGCTTCTCATAATCCGGGGCGCGACGTTCCCTATCTGAAAAGCAACAACCCGTCCGGCTATCACACCTGGACGCTAGAGGAGACGAGACAGTTCGAAGAGCGTCATCCTATAGGGACCAAAGCACGTCTTGCGCTCGCGCTTTTGCTTTTCACGGGACAACGACGGTCGGACATCACGCGCCTCGGGCGCCAGCACGTCCGCGGTGGTAAAATCACATTCACGCAATTTAAGGGTCGTAATCGCAAGCCTAAACGGCTGGTTTTGCCGATGCTGCCCGTGCTGCAGCAAATAATTGACGCATCGCCGTGCGGCGAGCTCGCGTTCCTCGTAAACGATCTCGGACGGCCCTTCACGGATGCCGGGTTCGGAAACAAGTTCCGCGATTGGTGCAATCAAGCAGCACTTCGCCATTGTACTGCGCATGGCTTGCGCAAAGCTGGCGCGACCATTGCTGCAAACAATGGCGCGACGGCACATCAATTGATGGCGATTTTCGGTTGGGATACGCTCAAAATGGCAGAAGCGTATACTCGTGCTGCCGATCAACAGCGCTTGGCAGAAACCGCAATGCACATGCTCGAAGCGCAGGAATTGCACGACTGAGCACAGACCCATAGATGATTGCCAGCTTGGAAGCGCGGCATGAAAGAAGACGAACGCATTTGGGCTGTTAAGGACGCCTTGTTTGACTATGTAAAAAGTCCATCCCTGCGCCATATCCGCGACCCGCATTCAATCATCAAGCTGGCGCAGGAAATCGTTAGGCGAATAGATCGAGGTAGTTCGGTCTGGAAGAAGTGGGATGGACAACGCGAGGTTCTGCTTAAATCGACCGTCGGCTGTTGGGTGCCCATCGAGGACCTACGAGAATTCCTCAACCGCCTGCCTGGGCCGGCGCTTACAACGACGGATGTCGCCCAGCGCCTAAAGGCCTTTGAGGATGAGGACTATTACTCGTATCCCAAAGAAGAGCTTCAGCCCGGCTGTCTGGCTTTGTATGAGAAAGAAAAGGCCGAGGGCACGGAGCTTCCCGCAATTGTGGGACTTCTTCGTGATCATGTTGAGCGCGAAGAGGAGCGCCTCCGTGTCGAGCAACACGAGCGGTATCAGCAATGGCGCGAGGACGACCGAGTAGCCCGAGAGCAGCGACTGCTGTCGGGGGCAGATTGCAAATGGACCCAACTACAAAAGTCGCCACATTGGTTTTGCCGCACTAACGGCAGAACTTTCCGCCTGTCACCAACCAAGGACAAGATGTGGAACCTCTATCGCGTAAATTCAACTTCGGAAGATGAAGACGGTGCATTAATCGGCAAGTATCAACGCCGCGGTGACGCGACTAAAGTGGTTGCGGAGACGGCGTACAAGCCTGAGCCAAAGTGGTAATTGGCAGCCCCCGAGTGGCTGTATCGACCATGACCGTGTCAGTTGCCGTGATGGATTCATTTACGCTGCTCCTGCCCCATCACTTCACCAATTGACATATATCCAAGGCCTGCATCGTCCAACACGGGCAAATTTTGCAGAATATGTGGGCGATCATCCCGGGTGAATGCCGCAACGGCCGCCCCGCCTCGCCGAAACAGTTCGATCTTCTGTAGGACGCCGCCGACCGTTGCGTGCTTGGGGAAATTCGACAGTACCAATTCCTCAAGGAACTTCTTCTGCCCGTTTTCGTGCCGGCTGAGCTCAAGCTCGTGTTCGAAATTCGCATCGTTGTCATTCCCCGGCGCGAGACCAGCGGCATGCCGGCGGATCTTTTTGATAATCGTATCCGCTTCCGACTGCAGACCGTGGCAGATGTTGCCATCGCCGATCAGATACACACGATCGTCTCGCATGGGATGATCAATTTCGGTGTGAACGCCGTCGCCGCTCTTGTGGGATATGGTGCCGACCCAGGGCTCTTTTTCCTCCGGGCTAAACCCAAAGATGATGAATTTGACCGTTTGAGAAGCCGGCACGCTGTGGCTTCTGAAATAGCGTACGACGATTTCCCTCGCGAAATTGACAATGTGGTCTGCACTCGGCTTTGGCCTACCCGCGCCCGCGATGACCAATTGTTCAAGACATCGCGACAGGAGCGCGATGATACTCAGCGCTTCAAAACAGTAGCCCGCAAATCCAATACCGATCTCGGTTTCATAATATGGCTGCCTCCACGTCCCGGCCGACAGATCCAAATCATCCAATGCGTGGCACTTCACGTTCGACTTGAAAAGCTTCAAGGTCGTCTCGGCAAGCGGAATCCACCGACCTTTGTGCTCGTACGCGGCGCGCGCGTCCGCGATTGCGCTAATTCGGCTTCGGCCGAACGATCGGTCAAACCAACAACAAACTATGGTCATACTGACATCTCCGCAGTCGCCCGGAACAAAAGCCGGGAATTCGCCAGACCGAGCGCCGGCGCTGCATGTGGAAAGGCGTTGAACAATACACAGCCGTTCTTGACCTGAGCTAGGACTCGGCGTCGATTCCGATTCAAGCTTCGATTCGCGCAATCGGCCTCCCCAACTGGCCGTTCGCGGTCCTCCGCCCCACGGGACCAAAACCCCGGGAAAGGAGGAAAACGATGCCGATAGAAGCTAACGCTGAGCACGAAGGAACCGTCTCTGTGCGGTCCTACCTTCGCTGCAGGCTCGGTCAGTGGCAGACCGTGAAAAGCCACATAAGGAAACGGCCCCGCTCGCGACGGGGCCGGTAGATCTAGATCTTCAAGAGGTGCCGGCGGACGGTCGAAAGACCGCCCGCCGTTTTCTTGTCCTAAACGCTAGGACACCACCAAATATCGGGCAAGGACCGATTCGCGTCAAGGACCAAACGACATTGAGACACAATGGGCAACATTGAGCTACATTCGCCCTTATTGTGAGGAGTCTATGTCGCGTCCAGGTAAAGGTGCCCGATTAAAGCTTGGCGAACCGCTCGCGTCGGATTTCATTGATTTTCGGGCTGCAAATTACAATGCACAAGAAATTGAAGTTATCCGGGAGGCCTTACGTGAACACATTGACCGGCGCTTAAAGGAGCGCGGCATGAAAACCCGCTTCGATTTGGAGCGGCGGAAGCGGATGCGGGGCGGCTAATGATTTCGGCGCACTCGAACAAAATCTCAAACGAGACAAACGGTGGCCGGTCCATCACAAGACGCCTCAAACGACGAAACGCAGAAGTAGAGAGAGCGGCGCGCGTCCGCTTTGGGTCAAAAGCAGACATGTGCAGCGCACAAGCCGATGTCCGCTAAGTGCCAATAGCGGACATGCTGGTCGTATTCGACTTAGTGGGCGCGCCGCCAGATAACCGTGCCAACTCCACCGCTCGACGCCGTGGGCGTAATGTATTTCAGTTCGTCTTTGGTGGCTGCAACGATAATCCGCTTTTGCTGCGTGCCGTTCCAGTTTGGAAAGGTCGAGCTTTCTACTTTGAAGGTCAGGGTCTTGTCGGCCGGGTTGTGCAAATAAGTGCCAATCATCGCGATGCTTTTCGACAGGACGGCCTTGTTTTCCTCCGGCGTTCCCGCGGCGCGGTTATTGGACGCAAACCGCGGCAGATCCGGACCGATGATCGTCAGCATGAAATGGCCGGTTGCATCCAGCGTCATCATGCCGGCGGCGCCGGAGCCGAACTGATCGGTCTTCTTTCCATCCTTATCAGTCACCGACGAAACCAGAACCCAGGTGCCGCGCAGGTAGTCAGGCTCCTCCGCGCGCGCGGACACGGACAGAATCGTTAAAACGGTCGCAACCGCCAGCATTTTGATCGGCATGTGGCTCTTTCCGATGACAATGACGAAGCGTGGTTTTAAGGGAGTTCCGTACCGCGGCCTATACTGGCAAACTGAGAAGGTAA
The DNA here is from genome assembly GCA_963742345.1 of uncultured Alphaproteobacteria bacterium. Classification (GTDB taxonomy): domain Bacteria; phylum Pseudomonadota; class Alphaproteobacteria; order Rhizobiales; family Xanthobacteraceae; genus Pseudolabrys. The sequence continues at coordinate 325,234 of CAVULO010000004.1, read as the reverse complement.
CTTCCGAAATTTGGAAAGCTGCCGATGGATCGACTTGAAGCGATGACCTTATTGGTTGCGGTGGCTGAGGCCGGGAGCATCTCCGCTGCGTCCCGGAAGCTCAGGGCGCCGGTGGCGACGGTCAGCCGCAAAATCTCGGAACTTGAGAAACACTTGAATGCGCGGCTGCTGATGCGGTCGACGAGAAATGTCACGCTGACTGAGGCCGGCCAGTCTTTTGTAGCAGCCTCCCGCCGCATTCTTGCTGATCTCGACGGTGCCGAGCGAGACGCTGCGAGCGCAACCAAAACTCTAAGGGGTGAACTGGTGGTTTCGGCCCCGATTGCCCTCGGACGAATTTATCTCCTTCCTGTCGTCACGGATTTCCTCAAGGACCATCCGAATATAGACGTGCGAATGATGCTCGCGGATCGCCGCCTGAACATGATCGAGGAGCATATCGACATAGGCCTGCGGGTCGGGGAGCTTGACGATTTCAGTCTTGTTGCCAAGAAAGTCGGGGCTGTCCGGCGCGTCGTCTGTGCGAGTCCTTCGTATTTAGCGCGCCGCGGCACGCCGAAAACACCGGAAGACCTTAAGGATCACGATTGCATCACGTTCGAGAATACGCTCTCGGCGCAGAGCTGGACCTTCAAAATCGGCAAGACCGAGAAGTCGTTTCCTATCCATTCGCGCCTGGTCGTCAGCATCGCCGAGGCGGCGACCGATGCCGCCGTTTCGGGATTGGGACTGACGCGGATGCTCGATTACCAGATCGATCGTCACCGTCGTGCCGGCAGCCTCAAGTTGGTATTGGAGACTTTTCGTTCGCGCCCCAAGCCAGTCCATTTGATCTACGAGGCCGGGAGGCACCTGCCATTAAAAATTCGGACGTTCCTTGATTTTGCGGCTCCCCGGCTGAAGAAGGCCATGCAGTCGCTTGCCGAATGAAGAGCGAGAAAGATGATCCTAGGTTCAGCGAATGTCTGCTTTGGGTTAGAGCGGACATGTGCAGTGCACTAGGCGATGTCCGTTAAGTGCCAATAGGGGGCATTTGGAAACTAATTTTGACAAAAGAAAGACCCCGCGCCCATGCAAATAGGAACGCGGGGTAACGTACATTCGTCCACGGCCCTGGAGGAGAAACCAGAGTCAGCGGGTCGCAACCGCCTTATTTGGCAGCCTTAAAAACATCGACGGCGACGAGCGTGACAGTGTCGTTGCCGTCATTGTGGTGCCAATGGCTGGTTTCCTTATTGGCCGACGACGTATCGCCGGGACCAAAAGTCTTCGACGTGCCGTCGGCGAAGGTGACCGTATCTTTCCCGGTAAGGAAATAAACGACGGCGGGTCTGTCTTTGTGACTGTGTATTCCGATGTGGCCACCCGGCTCGATGGTGAGTAACCGCAGTCGCAGTTGCCGACCGGCCATCCCTTCAATTTCGGGGCCTAGGTCGACAACGGTTGTCTTGCTGGCCGTAAACCCCTTGTTGTCCTTTGGCGCTTCGGCGGCACCAGCAACAAGTGCCCCGCAACCAAGGACAACTGTCGAAGTTAGCAGTGCATATGCGAGATTGTGTTTTTTCATAATATCCTCCGCCTTAAGGTACTTCTTCGCCCCGCCATATTTTTCCAAAGTGAGCTAGCAAAAGCAATTGTGAGCAGACGCAAATAGTAGCGAGAATCCAGATGACGACGTGGATTTGCCACGTCCGACTGATGCGCTTGCGGATCACGACCGCGCCAGTGCCATAAGCGGACATCGCACCAGCTGTTCGAACTCATCGCAGACTAATTTCGGAGACGATCCAGAACGGCCCCAATTTATTTTGGGGCATTCGGATAGCTCGGCAGCACGCCGCGAAACCCCATTGATTTTACGGCGCTATTCAGCTCCAAGTTCCACTTACTCATTTAACGTCTTTAACAGGTACCCAGCCTTTCGCGGATCGACTGTGTCGTTTGGCGAGCGCACCGTCCGACCATCATCGACCGCGCGGCTCTGTCCCAGGCGTCGGTGGCTGAGAGACAATGGCGCTCCCGCCTGAACCTGGTAGCGGGAGCGTGCGTCATGCAGCAATCTCATATCCACGATCCACCGAAGGCGATTGACCTGCCGCCATGCCCAAATTGCGGGAATCCAATGTGGCTTGCTCGCATCGAGCCAACCGACAAGCCTGACTACGATCAGCGCACATTTGAATGTCCGCGATGCGACCATTCGGAAACGATGATGGTCAAGTTCAAACGGGACTAGACATATTGTCAGACGGGTACACGCCAGAATAATCAGCAAAGGGCCAGTGCCGATGATTCCCTACCAAAGAACTACACTGCACTCCGAGTCCACTATGGGCCTGAACTGCTCCGACTGCGGAACAGCGACACAGCTATTTGGAATAGAAGCAGAGCGCCTCGGCTACGAGCTACTTACTTTCGTTTGCCCTAAATGTGAACACATCGAAACTTCGGTCGCGAAAATCGCGTCTCTGAACTCCTGCCTGTAACTGTGGAGTACCCTATGCTCGACATCATCCAACGGCCGAGCTGCTCGAAATGCGAGCAACCGATGGCGTGGCATTCTGACCAAGAAGTGCACACACGCGACGGATACGCGCTCGTGCAAGTGTTCAAATGCGAAACGTGTGATCGGCTAAAGGCGCGTCGCGTCGTTTCTGACGAGAGCTCCGTTGCAAATCCTTAAAAAAGTAATTCTCATGGCGGCCATTGTTATGGCGATGATGCAAATCATCGGTACAGAAAACATCGGTGCCACCAACATCACACTGGATGCAAATGGAAATCGCGTCGAGCATCACCGGTCATAATCTGCCGATGTCCCTCTTTGGGTCATAAGCAGGCACTCGCCTAACGCCCGCTTTGCCTTCAAGAGCGGACAGTGAGCTCGGTGAAGATTTCAGTTACGCGCTTTTCCCGATAGCCGTTTCAATATGCTCACATTTGGGGCACACAAACGTAAGCAGTTCGCGACCGGGCTGTTCCGGCTCTATGCCAAATAGATTCATCCTGGTTGTGCACTTTGGGCAGACGGGTCGCGCTATTGAATCGGAATGCGGTGTAGCCGGCTGATAAGTGGTCACGGCGGCTCCCTTTGCTAAAGGCGGGAGTAGCTGACTCTCAGTCGCCGACAACTGCCCGTCCTGATGCGAACCGGCGATAGCGTAGTCTAGCAGGAAAATAGGCCGGTGTCGGGTTCATAGACTCCTTAAGGAGCAATCCAATGTCCGCTTTGGGTCAAATGCAGACATTTGCAGCGCACAACCGAATGTCCGCTAAGTGCCAATAGCGGACATAGGTCGTCGGACAGCTAACACGGTTTCTGTCCCCAGCACTGCACAAGGAGTTTGTCGATGACAATCGTTGCCGGATCTTTGAGATGCTGCGCTAACGCCTCCCGATGGTCAGTTAACTTTGCATCGTCGAGAATACCCTTAGCGACAATCTTATCGCGAACGGAGTCGATGAGCGATAGGAGGTGCGTGCGCCGGTAGTCGCCAAGCGGCGGCGTTTCGACCGTCACTTTTGTTTGAATGTTTTTTACGCCAGCGGCGTGCAACAGGACTGGAAGTCGTCTGCCAACATAACCATCGCCGCCACCCGCGTGAAAGACTGTATGAAAGGCGTTCAGCAGGACGTCCCACGACGGATGCGCTGGCTGGCAGAGCCACGAAACATTGTCTACGTCCTCAAGCGCTACCGTTCCACCAGGGCGAAGCAAGGAAAGCATTTCCGTAAGGAACGCTTCACGAGCGGATACATTTATCAATACCAGCCGCTCATGCACTAGGTCGAATGAGCCCTTCTCCAGACCGGTGTTGAGCCCGTCACCCTGAACCATCGTGACGTTGCCCATGCCGCGCTTGGCTATTTCGGCCCGCGCCATTTCGACGAAGCGCCGCTCGCGCTCGAGGCCGATAACCACGTCTTTCGGGCCAACGCGCTCTGAGAGTAAATTAAGGATTCCAATAGGTCCGCAGCCGATATCGACGGCCCGCCAGCCATCCTGAACTCCGATTTGATCAAGAAGCCAGTTAGCTGTCGGCTCGTATTGCTCGGAACGGATAACTTTGTGACTGGGTGGAAGACATTTGCAACCTCTAGATGTGTCGTCGATACCCCTGATAGGTGACACGACACGATAGCTGTCATTCCATGCGTTAGGGAACCGGTCGCTTATTTCCACGTTCCTGGCTGGGGCTGCTATTTCATTCGCGTAAGTCCGGGGGACATTTCAGTGAAGAAAATGACCGATTACCTGCGCCATGCCGCAGAGTGTCGAAACATGGCCCGTTCAGCATCGCCAAGTCACAAGCACCAACTTGAGCAAATGGCTGAGGTGTGGGAGCAGCTGGCAGATGCGCGCCGGCGCAAGTTGGAAAAGGAGGGAAAATCTGTCGACGATGATGTGGCGGAATTCGAGTAGAGATTTGATTCAGATCACAGACGAACTATGCACGACGGCCGATGCTAGGACTTTGCATCAAAGGCAGCGAAATGTGGGAGCCAATAATAACAGCCCCCTTCAGCCGCGATGTTGAGCTGGCTGTGGCCGACAAGGACGGGTTTCATGCTCTTATGTTTCCCTGTCATCGTGTCGTTGGCGGTTGGGTAAAAAAGGGAACTACGCAACGGCTCGACGTGTCGCCCACGCATTGGCGGGAATGGCAGTCCACCGAACCCCAAAAACCAAGTGCCGTTTTTACACGCTAAACAGTGCTTGCGATGTCCATTTATCTTTTGACGAAAATCAAACGCCTTCGGCAGCCGATGTGAAATGGTGCCGCCGTTCAGATCATCTGAATGGAGCGTTAGCCATGTCGCCGGAAGAAATAGCCGCCACACGTATGCGATACTTTGACTGGAATTGGAGACGTGGTCTCTTCGCTCTGAAGCAATTTAAAAGGCGCGAGGGGCACTACCGCGTCCCTCGCCACCATGTTGAGGGAGCCTACAAGTTGGGGCAGTGGGTCGCAGTGCAACGCTACTATTACATGAAAGGCGTCATTGCCCCTGCTCGCAAAGCGCATCTCGATGCGCTTGGCTTCGTCTGGAGTCGACGCGACTGGTTATGGGAAACTGGTTTCGCGGCATTAAAAGCATTCAAAGCGCGCGAGGGGCACTGCCGGGTAGGGGCATTGCATATTGAAGGCGATTTCAAGCTCGGCTTTTGGGTGAGCACTCAACGCCGCAAGAAAAACATTATGAGCGATGAGCGCAAGCAGCGCCTTAACGAAGTTGGCTTTGTGTGGAAAGTAAATAGCCCTGCGAAGTCTAGGTCGAGGCGTCGTTTATTGGAGCAATACGATGTGCCAGTGTCCGCCTTGAGCCACTAGCGGACATCGTTGCGACCAGCAAGGTTTTTACTTTTTCAGCAAGTCGCGAATTTCTATGAGCAGTTTAACCTCTGGTGTCGGCCCTGGGGGCAGGCGCGGGAGATTCCTCCTTTTTCAGTTTGTTTATGCCTCTGATTGCCAGGAACAAGACCCAGGCAATGATCAGAAAGTTTAGGGCCACAGTCAAAAACTGGCCCCATCCGAGCACGGCACCCTGTTTTTTCGCGTCCGCATAGGAAAGGCCAGCCTGGACCTTCGCGGATAAGGGCAGATAGTAGTTTGAGAAGTCCAGTCCGCCGGTGATCGCGCCGATAATCGGCATGATGACGTCGCCGACCAACGAGGTCACGATGGTTCCGAACGCCGCGCCGATGATGACACCAACCGCGAGATCGACGACGTTTCCGCGAAGTGCGAATTTTTTGAATTCTTCCAACATGTCGCTTACCGCCAATCCGCCTCAAAACACGATTAAAATCGCAATAGGCCATGCTCTGCAGCAAGGCGTCCATCTGTCTGGTTCTAAAGGCGTGCGCGATTACATTTTGTCGAGTGCAGCGTAGACTTTCTTTCGGCTGTTGCCGACGCGCTTGATCACCTTGCGCACCGAATCTGCCGTCACGCCATACTTCCTTGCAACATAGTAGACTTCGGAAGCTTGGCTTCCTGACACGCGGGCGCGATCCGCTTTTCCACGATTTCCCTTGTTATCAGCCATTTCCGTTCTCCATTGCGATGAGGGGCCGTATTTTCTAACGAACAATAATTTCGACGACTGCGGCTTGATCTAAGTCAACTGTACACCATCGTCACGGCTTCCGCTCCAATGGTCGGCGGGCATTGTAACAATTTGATTTAGCGCAATGTTGCGGCGAAGATATCGAATAACATTACAAATTATTCTCGTGCAGAAATATCGTGAAGAACCTTAGGGGCAGCGCAATACAGTAAAAGCAGCCTCATCAAACCAGGGAGGAAACGTCATGAGTATTTTTGGAAGCATCATGGGCGCGATTTTCGGTCATGGTTCAGCGCAAGCAAGTGCCTCACCTACTGCAGCACCAAGTGCTCCTGCGGCGCAAACTGTCGACGTGGCGGCAATCGTCGATAAGGCAGCTGCCGCGACGGGCGAGAAGCTGGCGTGGCGGACTTCAATTGTCGATCTGATGAAGGCCCTCGGTCTTGACAGTAGTATAACGGCTCGCAAGCAACTCGCCAGCGAGCTGAAATATACAGGCGATACCAACGATTCCGCTACGATGAATGTGTGGCTACACAAGCAAATCATGGCGAAGCTTGCGGCCAATGGCGGCAAGCTTCCGGGCGATATCAAAACTTGAACCGCATGAGCTGAAATCAAGTTCAGCAAAGGGGGGTGTAATGTCAGAAATGATCATCAATCTGATAGTTCAGATTGTTTCTGGGGTGATTGGGGGCAACGCCGCCGGTGCCGCCTCAAAGGATATCAATCTCGGAACGTTTGGAAATTCTATCGCTGGTGCGATTGGCGGCGGCGTTGGTGGCCAAATTCTAACTGCACTCCTACCGATGTTGGCCAATGCTGGGGGCAGCGTCGATATAGGTGCAATTGTTGGCCAGGCCGTTGGCGGCGGAGTGGCCGGTGCAGTTCTCACTGCGCTTGTCGGCTTAGTAAAAAACAAGATGGCGTAGCCGATCTATGCGGTATTGGGCGCGCGTGGCCGTGCGGCCTCGCACGCGCGCGCCGAGCACCCTTTTTTTCGTTTAACGTTTGGCTACTAGGGCTAGTGACGAGTTCGGATGAAAGACAACGAGATTTCGTTGCTAATGGCACAACGACCAAACGCGTTGGCATCTCGCCTCAATATGAACGCCCGTTGCTCAGGCTGTTCAGCTACTGTCTATGTGACTTTCTATAAAGCGCTGTCACGTTCTCCCCGAGCGGGGGAAGAAACTCAGATCAATCCCTGGACAAATTGGAGTTAAGCGATGAACAAACGATTGGGGCTTATTGTGTGCTCTGCCCTTATTTTCTCGGGCCTTGCATTTTCTGCGACGCCTTCGTTCGCGCAGAAAAAAACGATCAAGGCCTGTGAAGAGGAATGGAGAGCTAACAAGGCCGCAAATGAAGCCGCCAAGATCACTGAAAAGGCATATGTTGCCAAATGCAGAGCCGATGCCGAAAAGCCGGCGGCAGCGGCCCCGGCCACGGCACCTGCCGCACCGGCAGCGACAACAAAGATGGCGCCCGCTGCGACCAAGAAACCTACCGACGGCCGGCAGGCAGAATATGCGCGGGAACGTGCCTGCGCAGCGGATTGGAAGGCTGACAAGGCCGCGGGCAAAGTACCTGCGGGGATGACTTGGCCGAAATATTGGAGCGAGTGCGACAAGCGGAAAAAGGCTGCGGGGATGTGAGTCTGTTGGCAACACCAGATCCATCATCAAGTGCATCGACTAAATCAGATACCAACCAAGGAGAAATACGATGAAAGGACTTATTTTAACGGCTGCCCTGTTGGTGGCCAGCGGCAGTGCCTATGCGGACTCATGCAAGGTCGAAGCGGGGAGCAAGAAACTCGCTGGCGCTGCGATGACGAGCTTTATGAAAAAGTGCGAAACGGATGCGACGGCAGCTTGCGATAAGTCTGCGGCTGAAAAGAAATTATCCGGCGCGGCGAAAACCAGCTTCACCAAGAAATGCGTCAGTGACGCTGTCGGAAGCTAACAATCATTCGTGCGCTATTTGGCCCGGGCGTTGTTTAATAGTGCCCGGGCCAACCCTATATACCGTTCTAGTTACAATAAGCCACGCCCTCTGAGTTCAGAGTGCAGGTGTTCAGGCGGCAGATATTTAGGAGGCAGGCATGGGACTTCTCGACATCCTCAACGGAATGCAGAATGGGCCGCGTGGCCAATCTACACCGGCTCCTGCTGGCAGCGGCGGCATGTCGCCGATCGCCATGGCCCTGTTGGGGCTGCTGGCCTATAAGGCGATCAAGCACCTAAGCCCAGGTCAAACCAACGCCGGGGCGACCCGTCCGGATGTTACACCTGCTGCTCCCGGACCATCCGGAGGCGGACTTGGCGGCGCGTTGCCAGGCGGGCTTGGCGGTCTGCTGCAAGGCCCATTGGGTGGCCTGCTCGCTGGCGGTGCTGCCGGAAGCGTATTGAGTGGCGGGCTCAACGATCTCCTCAAACAATTTCAGCAGAGCGGTCTGAGCGACGTCGCTCAATCATGGGTCAATACGGGACCAAACAAAGAGATCGCTGCCGGAAGATTTGTCGAAGGTGCTCGGAGAAGATCAAATCAAGGCGCTTATGACGCACAGCGGACTGTCACGCGATGAGTTGATCGCCGGTCTCAGTCAACAATTACCTGAGCTGATCAACCAACTGACGCCGAACGGGCGTCTCCCGACCGAACACGAAGTGTCACGCCTAATTTGATACGGCGCATTACGTATAACTTCCTCTCCTGCGAGGCTTTGGCATGGGCATTTTGTGGATCATTCTCATCGGCGCTGTAGCTGGGGTTATTGCGCGCTTGCTTGCACCGGGCCCCAACAATCCATCTGGATTTATTCTCACGGTAGTTCTTGGCATCGCGGGATCATTTTTCGCAACGTTCATTGGCCAAGCCGTCGGCTGGTATCGTCCCGACCAGGGAGCAGGGTTCATTGGCGCGACGGTAGGCGCTCTCATCGTTCTGTTTGTGTGGCATCGACTGGTCGCACATCGGGTTATTTCCGATCCCGGCTCAGGTCCTCGCAACTAATTGCGCCGAACCATCGGATGTCCGCTTTGGGTCAAAAGCAGACATGTGCAGCGCACAAGCCTATGTCCGCTAAGTGCCACAAGCGGACATCGCGCATTCGATTGGAAATCCACAAAGGTCGTAGGTGGGGCTCACTACTTAGGTTCGCGTTCCCATAGCCGCCAGTGGGAAGGCCGGATAGGTACCATCTTGTTGCGGATCATATCGGACCAGCCCACACCGTTGCGTCGGCATGGAAACGCCAATGCGTGATATTCCCCGCCATCGTAGATGCATAGCTCCAGCGGCGTGTCTGCAGGAGCTGTGGTGATGGGTTGCCAGGCAGCGTTGGAAAAAGCTTTTTCCATTAGTAACAATTTCGCAAATTACATAGCGCCACATTGATCTAGCTCAACGGCGAAAAGTCATTTCCTCAATGGACTTGGTGTCCCTTTCTTTGAAAATCTGGCAGCACAAATTTATGCGGCTTCATGGTGGACATTGTGCCGTTGAGCATTGAACCTTTCCGAATTGCGGATTCTATAGGCTAACACGCGGGTACTAGTGACTTTGATACCCAATCTAGAAGCGATTTCGGCCGTACCTTTGCCCTGCGCAAGGAGGTCGTAGATTTTACGCGACAGCGTCCCCTCTTTGGGGATTAACCAACCACGGCCGTCTCGCGGTCGACGTTTTGCTCTTCGCGCCAACTCTGCTCCCTCCAAGCGTACTCGAGTGTAACCCGCGAAAACTGGTATTGATCCGCTATGCGCGATTGAAATATCCGCCTTGGGTCCTTACGGGAGATTGCCGAAACTTTCTTGAAAAGAGTGTGAACTGCACCACATCGTGGGCGCGGCAAGCAAAGTACAATGATCGAACTCGGATTTGTCCATCGCCTTGGGAGTGCCGACAATGTCAGACGAGTTCGATCGCACCCGCATTGAGCAATGTATCAGCAAAGCCAAACAGGAACGGGCAAAGTATATGACAGAGGTATGGGGACCCGCACTCAAGAAGGTCATCGGCGGGCTGCTTCTCCTCCTCGCAGCACTGCTGCCCTCTTTGAAAGGCGGCACTGATTCATAAGCGGACATTTTGCGACGCCAGAGTCCGCTTTGGGTCAAAAGCAGACATGTGCAGTGCACAGGCCGATGTCCGTTAAGCGCCAGAAGCGGTCGTACTTATGACGGTGCTTCGGGCGTTCGCTGTTCAAATGCGCTCAATTTTGGCTTCAGCAACCACGGCAATCCATCGATTGAGGTCGCTTGTCACCATGTCCCGGAAATCGCTCGGGCTCCCGGGTGCCGGCTCACTCCCCAGGTCACGGATACGCTTAGCCACCGCCGGGTCGGTCACGTTCGCTCGAATTTCCGCGTTGAGCCGCGCGACAATCTCCTGTGGCAACTTCGCAGGTCCGACGACGCCCACCCATGAGATCACCGAAAATCCTGGAAAGCCTGCTTCCGCAATGGTGGGGACATCCGGCAGATCTGCGAAACGAGTTTTTCCTGTCACGGCAACTGCGCGCAGCTTGCCGGACCTGATATTTTCCAGAAGCGTGATGGGTGGATCGATGAATAGGTCAATCCGCTTGGCAAGAAGTTCGGTGATGGCCGGAGCACCACCACGGAAAGGTATGGTTTGGATTTCGATCTTGGCCCGCCGCGCAAAGTAGGTGGCTAAGAGATGTTGTGCCGAGCCTTGGCCAACCGTGCCGCACAGCAGGGGTCGGGTACGAGCCGCATGAATCAAGTCGGGTATGCTTTTGACCGGATGCTCGGTGTAGGTAACCACAACAAATGGATATTCAGTCACTTGGCCGATGAAAGTGAAATCATTGATCGGGTGATAGGGCAGTTGCTTGTACGTGGCGCCCGCCACCGAATGTGAGATCGGCACAAATCCGAGCGTATAACCATCCGGCGTCGCACGAGCGATCTGTGCCGCGGCGAGCGTGGTGGCGGCACCAGGTCGCGACTCGACCACAACTTGCCGACCAAGTCGCCGAGAAAGACCTTCGGCAAAGATGCGCGCCGTCACGTCAACACCGCCGCCTGGCGCCAGTCCATGTAGGAGGGTGATGTTGCGTTCCGGCCAAGCGGCGAAGGCCCGGTCAGGCCGAAAAGCGATGAATGAGGAGATTCCAGCAAGTGCTGTGCGGCGAGTGAGTTTGACCATGCACTTCCCTTATTCGGCAGGATTCGTGCGTGCGAGCCCGTCCTGTGGCAACGACGTTATGTTCGGGCCCAGCAAGCCGGAATTGCCAAATGCAGGATAGGGATATAAGAATTTCTTATGCCAGCGGCGCGGACCTTGGCTTCCGACATTCGCATGTATCGGCGCGTGACATTGCGCGATCTGCAAATTCTGCTCGCTATCGCGCAGTTTGGCAGCATGGCCAAGGCTGCATCTCACCTATCGATAACTCAGCCGGCTGTGTCTCAAGCGGTCGCCAATCTTGAGCGTGCATTCGGCGCGCGTCTCATCGATCGCGGACATCTTGGCGCTGTACTGACAAGTTACGGCGAGGCAATTCAAAAGCGGGGGATGGAGGTCTTCGATGTCCTGAAGCAGGGATCGAGGGACATTGAGTATTTGTCAGATGCCCGCACCGGTGATGTGTGGATTGGAGCGAACGAAGTACTGTTGGGAGGGTTTGTTCCCGCCGTCGTTCAACGCTTGGCTGAACAACACTCCAATATCGCCGTCCATGCTCTGACGGTAAACAGCTCGGACTTCGACTTTGAGAAACTGCGTGGGCGCAAGCTCGATCTCCTGCTTGGCCGGATAATGCCACAAATCGACGACGACCTGAACGTTGAACCACTTTTCGAGGAAGGGCTGTCGGTGGTCGTTGGTCAAAGCTCTCCTTGGGCTCGGAGGCGTAAGGTGGCGCTCGCCGAACTGGCAGGTGGTCCTTGGATATTCGGCGAGTCAGACAATATCGTTCGATCTCTTGTTTCCCAGGTATTTTGTGACAACGGTTTGGACGCTCCACGGGTCGGCATTGTCTCTGTATCGATGCACTTGCGGCTGGCACTTCTGGCAACCGGTAAATACATCTCAACGATCCCAAATTCATTTGTCCGCTACGGCGTCGACAGGTGGTCGCTAAAAATATTGCCGATTGACCTGGGCTTGAGGCTACCAGTGGGTATCTTCACGCTGAAGAATCGAACGCTTAGCCCTGTCGCCTTGAATTTCATTAAGGATGTTCGGACGGTAGCAAAGTCAGAGGCAAAAGGATGGTGATCGTTTCGGGCCATCAGCGGACATGCTCAGTGCACCAGGCGATGTCCGCTTTGGGTCAAAAGCAGACATGTGCAGTGCAAACGGGCATGTCCACTAAGTGCCAATTGCGGACATGCACTCTTGAATTGGGTCGTGTACTAATAAATCGACAATGTCCCCTTAGTCCCCGATGCGCCCGGTGATGAGGATCAGATGGCAGACAGAAAACGCGTTCGCCGGCTTGGCGATATCCGCGTCACGGCGCTTGATGACGGTTTTGACGATTTGCCCATCACTGTGGTGGTGAATATTGACGAGGCCGGGGCTGCGGCGCTGGCCGAATTGTCGCCCGGCAACGACCTGTTGCACCCGGTGTTCAACGCGTACCTGGTCGAGACCGGTGGCAAGCGGCTACTGATCGACGCTGGCGGCGGCGTCCATATGGGGCCAAACGCGGGCAGGATGCTCGAGAGCCTCGCGGAAGTCGGGGTCGCGCCCGGCGACGTCGAAGCGATCATCCTCACCCATTGCCACCCTGACCACATTCTCGGCATTGTCGACGGGACTTGGAACGCGGTCTTCCCGAATGCCGAGCTGGTGGTGCCGGAACTCGATGAACAGTTCTGGCTGCGCAGCGATCCTTCGAAGATCGAAAACGAATACCAGCGGTTGGAAATGGGACGGGCGCAAAAGGCCGCTGCTCCCTATAGCGGGCGGACGCGCACAATCACCGGCGGTGAGGTGGCTCCTGGCATCACGATAGTGCCGCTGCCGGGCCACACGCCCGGCCATAGCGGCTACATGGTCGAGCGCAACGGCAAGAAGCTCTTCCTGTGGGGCGATATCGTGCATTTCCCGACCTTCCAGTCATCGCGGCCCGATGCGAGCCTTCTCTTCGATGTCGACCTGCCTCTGGCACGCGAAACCCGCAAGCAGACCTTCGAGCGAGTAATCGCTGACGGGCTGGAGGTTGGCGGCGGCCATCTGCTAGCGCCGGGCTTCGCGCGGGTCGAGCGGGCCGGGACGTCCTATCGGATCGTACCGTCGGACGCGCCTTAGCTCCCGAGCATCGCCATGTTGCGGGTTCAACCGACGCAATTTCCGCTTTGGGTCAAAAGCAGACATGTGCAGCGCACAAGCCGATGTCCGCTCAGTGCCAACAGCGGACATCGCAGTTGTCGTCAGAACGCGGGTACTTCACATCTGTAGGGTGATTTCGCAGACAAGACCGTCTGCCCGCCAGTCAAAATGAATTGTTCCGGACCGTTGGGCGATCATTTGTTCAATAACCCGCCCGCCAAATCCCTTGTGCGCCGGTTCTCGCACTTTCGGTCCGTTCGCCTCCGTCCAACACAGGTGTAACCGTCCGTCCGCGTCATCCGACCAATTCAGTTCGACTTGCCCGTCGGGCACGGCCAAAGCACCGTACTTAGCGGCATTGGTCGCCAACTCGTGCAAGGTAATGGCAATGGTCTGAGCAACGTCAGGCTCTAACAACACTGGCGGACCATTTATGCGCACGTGCCGCTGGTTCTTCTCTGAATAGGGAGCGAGTTCCTGTGTCGCTATCGTCGATAGGTCCGCACCAATCCAACGCGTCTGGACAAACAATGAGTGGACATTGGCAAGCGACTGAAGGCGTCCCTCAATTGCCCGTTTTAAACCGTCGGGTGTTTCTGACTGAGAAAGCCTCACAGTTGCTTGCACGGTCGCGAGCAAGTTCTTGCTTCGATGCTCTGCTTCCCGAGCCAACGTCGCGATTTGTTCGTGACTTCGCTTCTGCTCGGTAATATCCCTCGCGATCTTCGATGCTCCAACAATCTGGCCTTCCGCATTTTTGACGGGAGAAACGCTCAACGAAACGACGATCAAAGTGCCGTCCTTGCGATGTCGAATGGTCTCGAAATGGTCGATATGCTCCCCGCGTCTTATGCGCGTTAGAATTTCACGCTCTTCGCTTTGTCGATCTGCTGGGATTACAATTGTAATGGGTTGACCGACCGCCTCTGCAGCGGTGTAGCCGAAGACGCGCTCGGCACCCGTGTTCCAGCTCGTGACAATGCCATCGAGGTTCTTGCCAACAATTGCGTCATCACTGAACTCGACGATAGCGGCAAGCGAGCGCAAACGCTGTTCGCTTTCTTGAAGGGCACTTAAAAGTGCTCTGATTTCTGTGACGTCGCGATTAACTTCAAGCACGGTGTCATCGCTAAGTAATTGCATTCGGCTGTCTACAATGACTTCGCGTCCGTCCTTGCAGGTATGGCTTAGTTCCCCGGCCCAGTAGTGCTCGCTCCGAAGCTGTGAACGCAATTCGGCAGGTTCGATTGGAAACTTGGTTTGCAAAAGACGGTGGCTGCTGTGGCCGACAGCTTCATTGGATGCAAACCCGTAAAGTCGTTCAGCTCCAGTATTCCAGAACTCGATTGTCCCGTGCAGCTTCCACGCGAACATCGGCTCATTGGACAACATGAGCAGATCGGCCAGACGTTCTGGGGGTGTCGTCACCAACTCGGCAAACTCAGGGCACATCAATATTCGACTTCGCGCTTAGTCTGGGGTTGTGGACCCGTGGCTAAGCTATCGTAGCGGGTTGAGGCCGAACTCGGAAAGGGCCCTAGATGTCCGCTTTGGGTCAAAAGCGGACATGTGCAGCGCAAAACGTCATGTCCGCTTTGCCCCCGAAAGCGGACATTGGGGCGGTGCATTCGCGCGCCGAGAGCGAAAGGCGTGACGATGATTTTACAATCTGGCTGAAGACAAAATCGTGAACGTAACTTGTCCCACCGAATGACCAAGTGGGACTTTTTTGAAAAAAGTCTGAGAAAAATCAAAGCCCAATTTTGGGGATGGTGCCCAGGAGAGGACTCGAACCTCCACGGCTTTCACCGCTAGTACCTGAAACTAGTGCGTCTACCAATTCCGCCACCTGGGCTTGTCGGGACCAGATACGGAGCCGTTTCTGGCTTGTCAATGAAGGGGTTTTGGCCCTGTACAGTCCTTGGCCGATCCTGTATTTGCCGGGTTTCGAGGCATCCACGCCCGGCAAGAAATTGAGAGCGGCATGACCGCACGCAGCCCCTATGACACCCTGGTCACAGTCTACGGTGGCTCTGGTTTTCTCGGCCGGCACGTGGTGCGCGCCTTGGCCAAGCGTCACTATCGCATCAGGGTCGCCGTACGCCGGCCGGAGCTTGCCGGCTTCCTGCAGCCGCTCGGCCGTGTTGGCCAAATCCATGCGGTGCAAACCAATTTGCGCCACGCTCCTTCGGTGGAAGCGGCCGCCCGCGATGCGCAGGTGTTGATCAATCTGGTCGGTATTCTATTCGAGCGCGGCCGCCAGCGTTTCGACGCGGTCCACACTTATGGCGCCGAACAGGTGGCACTGGCGGCGAACGCCCATGGCGCGCGCATGGTCCATGTATCCGCGATCGGTGCCGACGCAAATTCGCCCAGCGCTTACGGCCGCTCCAAGGGCACCGCCGAGCAGTTGGTCCTCGCGGCACAACCGTCGGCTAGTATCATGCGGCCGTCGATCCTCTTCGGCCCGGAGGACGATTTCTTCAACCGCTTTGCCGCGCTCGCGCGCATTTCGCCGGCGCTGCCCCTGATAGGCGGCGGGCATACGCGCTTTCAGCCGGTGTTCGTCGGCGATGTCGCCACAGCGATCGCCGACGCTGTTGACGGCAAAGCACGTGCAGGCACGATTTATGAATTGGGCGGACCGGACGTGCGGACCTTTAGAGAGCTCATGCAATTTGTCCTCGCAACGATCGAGCGCAAACGGCTGCTAGTGCCATTGCCGTTCTTCGTCGCCAGGCTACAGGCCATGTTTTTGCAATATCTTCCGAAACCGCTGCTGACCCCTGACCAGGTCGAGTTGCTGCTCAGCGACAATGTGGTGACGGAAGCCGCAAAGTCGGAGGCGCGGACACTGCAGGGGCTCGGCATTGAACCGGAGCCGATGGAAGTGATCGTGCCGTCTTATCTCTGGCGCTTTCGTAAGACTGGTCAGTTCCGCAAGCGCCTTGCCTAGCTTTTAGAAAATATACAGCGCTGCAAGTCCGACACTACCCACGAGGATGCGCCACCAGGCGAACAGCGCGAAACTATGACGCTGTACGTAGCGCAGGAATGTCTTCACCACGATCCATCCGAAGATAAATGAGAATACGAACCCGACCGCGGTCACTGTGACATTGCCGCCGAGCGCAAGTTCTCCGCGGCTCTTGTACACTTCGTAGGCGAATGCACCGACCATCGTCGGCATCGCAAGCCAGAAGGAAAACTCCGCTGCCGAGCGTCGGTCGGCCCCAAATAGCATCGCGCCGACAATGGTTGCACCGGCGCGCGACACCCCAGGAATCATGGAGATGCACTGGATGAGTCCGATGCCGAAATACATCGGAAGAGTGAACCCTGTCGCCTCGTGGTAGCGCGCCTGCAAGTTCAAACGGTCAACCCACAACAAGACGAATCCGCCGATGATAAGCGATACGCATACGATTCGTACGTCGAACAGATAAGACTTGATGATGTGGTATCCGAGCGCGCCGACCACCGCCGCTGGCAGGAACGCGAGCAAAACCCCGATGACAAAGCGCGCCGCGGCCCACTGCGTAAACATCTCTTTGGCAAGCGCCCAGAGCCTGCCAAAATAAATAGTCAGCAGCGCGAGAATGGCACCAAGCTGAATCAGAATAGCAAACGATTTGCCAAAGGCGTCATCGCCCCAACCGAACAGGTGCTCCATAAGTAACAGGTGGCCGGTCGACGAGACCGGCAGATACTCGGTCAGGCCTTCGACGATGCCTAGTACCGCCGCCTTGATCAGGTCGATGTTTGCCGCGGCCGAGCCAACCATGGCCGCCTTAATGGAAACGACTTCCATGAACTGCTCCGAGGGAATTTGCGCACGTGCTGCCGGGGACTATGTAGGCCAGCGCTTTTGACGCAAAGGCGCCAGTGAGGCAACGAAAAAACGTGATAATTCGCGATGGTTTGCACCACCGCGGCGGCTTTCTATAGTGCAAGCGTTGATTCCCGCCGTGAATGACCTCGCCGCACGCCATGTTGACACTATTTCATCACCCGCTCTGTCCGCATTCGCGCTACGTGCGCCTGATTCTCGGCGAGTACGGCATCGCGGCGCGCTTAATAGAAGAGCGGTTCTGGGAACGGCGAGAGGAATTTCTGCTGCTCAATCCGGCAGCGGAACTGCCGGTGCTGGTAGCCGAGGGCGAACCGCCGATTCCGGGCGCCTCGATCGTGGCCGAATATATCGAGGAAACCCACCTTGGAGAAAATGAGGAGGATCGCCTCCTGCCGCCGCTGCCCGGCCGCCGGGTCGAGGTGCGCAGACTGGCGAACTGGTTCAACAACAAATTCCATGCGGAAGTTAGCGGCCCGCTGGTGACCGAACGCGCGTTCAAGCGTCACATGACACAGGAACAGGGCGGCGGCCCCCCAGATACCGAGGTGCTACGCGCCGCCCGCCATAATATCCGCTATCATCTGGCGTATATCGGCTGGCTGGTGCGGACGCGTGATTGGCTCGCCGGCGATCGATTGAGCTTGGCCGATCTCGCCGCGGCTGCGCATCTGTCGGTCGCTGATTACCTGGGCGAAGTGCCGTGGAACGAAGACGAAGCGACAAGGAACTGGTACGCGAGGGTGAAATCGCGCCCGTCGTTCCGAACGATTCTGGCCGACACGTTGGCCGGCATTCCACCGTCAAAAACTTACGCCGACCTCGACTTCTGAGTGAGCCGGTGGCGATAAAATCCGCGCTGGCGGAAAGAGCCCGCACGCACGGATTTGACGCATTCGGCGTTGCCAAACCCGATGCCGTACCGGAACTGAAAGCGCGGCTCGAAACCTTCCTCGCCGATGGCGCGCACGGTGATATGGCTTGGCTGGCAACGAATGCCGCGCGGCGCGTTTCACCGTTGGCGATGTGGCCGGATGTGCGCTCGATCATTATGCTTGGAATGAACTACGGGCCTGATAGCGATCCCCTGGCAATCCTAAAGGCAAACGACCGCGCAGCTATCTCGGTGTATGCCAGAGGCGATGATTACCACGAGTTGATCAAAGCGCGCCTGAAGCAATTGGCGCGCTGGCTGACGGCCAATGCCGGCGGAGATGTGAAGGTATTTGTCGATACGGCCGCGATAATGGAAAAACCGCTGGCGGCCCGCGGTGGCCTTGGGTGGCAAGGAAAACACACAAATCTGGTTTCCCGCCAATACGGGTCCTGGCTCTTTCTCGGTTCGATTTTCACGACGCTCGATCTGCCGGCGGATTCGCCCGAATCCGATAGCTGCGGAAGTTGCCGGGCATGCATGGACATTTGCCCGACTGCGGCATTCCCCGCGCCTTACAAGCTCGATGCCCGACGCTGCATTTCCTATCTAACCATCGAGCATAAGGGCCCAATTCCGCGCGAACTGCGAACCGCGATGGGCAATCGGATTTACGGGTGCGACGATTGTCTCGCCGTCTGTCCGTGGAATAAGTTTGCGAGCCAGGGGCGCGAAGCCAAGCTCGCTGCGAGAGAGAGTTTGCGCGCACCCCGACTTGCAGATTTGGCCCGCCTCGACGGTGTGCAATTTCGCGCGCTTTTTTCCAAAACTTCAATCAAGCGTACGGGGCGAGATCGATTTGTTCGAAACGTGTTGATAGCAATCGGCAATTCTGGTGACTCTACACTCGCAGTTGAGGCTGAGCGTTTACTCGACGATGGATCGGCCGTGGTGCGCGGCGCCGCCGTCTGGGCATTGTCGAGATTACTGCCACGCGAAATTTTTGAAGCACTCTCGCAACGACATCCCGATTTGGACGCAACCGTGCAAGAGGAGTGGACGGCAGCGCTGGGTTAGAATTCCTTCACTGCCGTGATCAACCGCTCGATGTCTTCCGGCCGTGAGAGCCGATGATCGCCATCCTTGATTAGGGTCAGGACAACATCGTCACGAGAAAACCGTGACACGAGCTCAACAGCGTGCCTCCAAGGTACGTCCGGATCCTGTACGCCTTGTAAAATGTGCACGGGACAACGAGTTTCGATCATCCCGCCAAGCAACAGATGCTTGCGACCATCGTCGATCAAACCGCGCGTAATTGGATATGGCTCTTCACCGTAAGCGGATGTCCTCTGCCAAACGCCGCTGTGCTCAATCTCGCGCTTGGTTGCATCGGTAAACTGCTTCCACATCAGTTCCTCGGTGAAATCGACGGCGGGCGCAATCAGGACCATGCCTGCTATTGGTGCCGCGCTCTTTTTTTCAGCCAAGGTCCGCGCCAAAAGCAGCGCCAGCCATCCGCCCATGGATGATCCAACCACGACCTGGGGACCCTGGGCAAAATGCGCATAGACCGCGAGACTTTCTTCCAGCCATCGGCTGATGGTGCCGTCAGTGAACTCGCCGTTTGATTCGCCGTGGCCGGAATAGTCGAATTGCACACAGGCGCGGCCCTCATTTTCGGCCCAGCGATCGAGCGCCTCGGCTTTTGTGCCTTTCATGTCGGATTTGAACCCGCCCAGCCAGAACACGCCTGGCGTATTGCCCTCGCGCGTCCGCACGGCAATGGCCCGAGCCGGCGGAGAAAATCCTACCGTGAGAGAGGTCAGGCGAGCTTCGCTCATGAACGCTTCGACAGATACCGGGTGGGCCCGCCTTCTTGTCGCCGCAAGGCGCCCGTTTATGCAAGAGCGATCATTGCCGTCGCTATTCACGCCGTCTATACCTCGCTGTTGGCATGCGGCGCGTCAAACCGCTACCCGCACGCGCTCGGAAGGCGCCGGTATTTCGAGGTTGAAAATATGTCGAGCCTGCCTGCATCCTCGTTGCCAATTTCAGATAACCAACCGGCCGTAAATGCAGACGGCATTCCATCGGAGAGCGCAGCCCGCATATCTGCTGCCGCACAGACTCCGATAGTTGTGCTCATCGTCGTACCAACGCTCGATGGGGGCGCCGCCGATGCCGGCGCCGTCGAGCTGGTGCGCATTCTTGCCGAAGCGGGCCATCGTACGGTTGTGGTTTCGCGCGCTGGACGCCTCGTAGCCGACATCACTTCAGCCGGCGGAGAATTTTTTCCGCTCGATGTTTCGAGCAATAACCCCATCGTAATCTTGCGCAGTGCCTTCATTCTGACGCGGTTGGTGCGTGACCGCCGGTGCAGTGTGATTCACGCCTTCGGCCGCGCAGGCGCGTGGAGCGCGTTCATCGCTGCGCGTCTTCGCGGCATTCCGTTTGTGACCAGCTGGTACAAAGGGTTCCGCGAACAGAACGTCTTCAAGCGCATGTACAACAGCATCATGGCCCGCGGAGACCGCGTTATCGCATCGAGTGAGCAGATCGCGCAGTTGATCAATGACCGCTACGCGACGCCCTGGGACAAAATCACTGTCGTGCCGTGCGGTATAGACTTCGATCGCTTCAATCCGGAAATCGTGACGCGCGATCGCATCGAGGCGATGCGTAGTGCCTGGGGCGTCAAGCGTGACACCAGGGTGATCCTGATTACCGGCCGCATTCTGAGACGCAAGGGCCACCATGTGGTTGTCAAGGCGGTGAAGCGGCTCAAGGAAATGGGGTTGAAGGATTTTTTGTGTGTCTTCATCGGCGAAGACCGAGGTCGCACCCGCTACACAGGCGAGTTGTGGGACTTGGTATTGACCTCGGGAACGATGGACGTAATCCGCATGACCTCGCCTGTTGCCGACATGCCGGCCGCCTATGCCGCCGCATCAGTCGTGGTGTCGGCGGCAATACAGCCGGAGGGGGTGCAACGCGCAATCCTGGAAGCACAAGCAATGGCACGGCCTGTCATCGTGTCCGATCTTGGTGCTGGCCCGGATGTCGTACTCTCGGCTCCGGCGGTCCCAGAAAGCCGCATTGCAGGCTTCCGCTTTCATAGCGGCGATGATGCGGCGCTGGCTGCAGCCTTGCTGCGACTATTCTCAATGCCGGAACAGAACCGGGCGACCATCGGCCGCCGCGGTCGCGATTGGGTGCTCGGTCATTTCAATGCCGGGATCGTTGCCGAGCAGACGCTGCGGCTTTACGGCGAGATTGCCGGGCCGGCCATGACCGCGGCCCGGGCAGCACCAGTTGGGCAAATTTGAGCAATTTGAACACTTTGATTGGAGATTTCCGTCTGACTTTCGATATTAGTGACGGAACTGCGTTGACTTCTTCGCCGTTTCTACCAATCTTCCGCTATTCCCAGGCGTTTGGATGACGTCAGGGGATTGTTGCAACGGCAAAAGGAGAAAATACCCATTCGTCGTCCGATGAAGTCCGCGCTGCCCGTTCAGAAAGACGGCCCGCGCATCAACGAGGAGATCCGCGTCCGCGAGGTCCAGTTAATCGATGCCAGTGGTCACAACCACGGCGCCACACCGATCCAAGCCGCGCTGGAAATGGCGCAGGCTGCAGGGCTCGACCTGGTCGAAATCGCCCCTAACTCTGCACCGCCCGTCTGCAAGATCCTGGATTACGGCAAGTACAAATACCAGGCGCAGAAGAAGGCGGCGGAAGCCCGCAAAAAACAGAAAGTCGTCGAGATCAAGGAGATCAAGCTCCGGCCGATGATCGACGACCACGACTATCAAGTGAAAATGCGCTCGATGAAGCGGTTCTTCGAGGAAGGCGACAAGGTCAAAATCACCTTGCGCTTTCGCGGCCGCGAAATGGCGCACCAGGAACTCGGCTTCAAATTGCTGGATCGGGTGAAGTCGGATACCGGACCGATCGCCAAGGTCGAGTCCGAGCCGCGGTTCGAAGGCCGTCAGATGATCATGGTGCTAGCACCGCGCTAGTTTCCGCACGGCCCTGCACATTGCATCCAAGCGCGCCACCTCCGGATTGCGTTGGCGCGCCAGTATTTTAATGCCGTTCAGCGCCCCGGCGGCCGGTGGTTGCATGGCGCGACCGGCTCTGCCATAACGCCGCCCATCGTCGCCCGGCCAGTAAGGGCTGCCGTGGCGGCGATTAACGCTCAATCCCGAGCACAACGCTCTAGGCCAATTCGCCTTATGAGCACATTCCGGCCGTGCGGGCTTGCCCGCTGCGCGCCGATGAGGAGAGCCAAATGCCCAAGTTGAAGACCAAATCGGGCGCTAAAAAGCGCTTCAAGATTACCGCGACGGGCAAGGTGAAATACCAGCAGTCCGGCAAGCGCCACGGCATGATCAAGCGGACCACCAAGACGATCCGCGAACATCGCGGCACCAGCGTGCTGTTCAAGACCGACGGTGACAACGTCAAGAAATACTGGATGCCGAACGGCTAAGCGGTTTTTCGCGGCCGCGCGAGCGCGGCTGTCCCTCGTCAATTATTTGCACGAACTGCAAGGAGAATTCCCATGGCCCGCGTCAAACGTGGTGTCACGTCGCACGCCAAGCACAAGAAAGTCCTGAAAGCAGCCAAGGGCTATTACGGCCGGCGCAAAAATACGATCCGTATCGCCAAACAGGCAGTGGAAAAGGCAAACCAATACGCCTTCCGCGACCGCAAGCGGCGCAAGCGCACATTCCGGGCGCTGTGGATTCAACGCCTGAACGCCGCGGTGCGCCCATTCGGCCTCAACTATAGCCGGTTCATCGCCGGGCTAGCCAAGTCTGGCGTGACGGTCGACCGGAAGGTTCTATCTGACCTCGCCATTCACGAGCCGGCAGCGTTCCAGGCAATCGTGGAAAAGGCCAAAGCCGCGTTGCCGGCGTAAGGTAGCTCGGTGTCATGGCTGGGCTTGTCAATGGAGGTCGGGTTTACCCGACTTCCATCAATCAATAGAACCGAACTCGGAAACACTCGGGTTCGGATTCCATCCCGACCAGGCAGGCACAGTGCCAATCTAGACGGGATGCGTGGGTCAAGCCCGCGCATGACAGGGTGGTGAGCCATGTCCGACATCGCAAAGCTTGAGAAAGAAATTCTGGCAAGCGTAACGACGGCCAAGGATGAGGTGGCCTTGGAAGCCGTACGCATTGCGGCGCTCGGCAAAAGCGGTTCGGTTTCGGCGCTACTTAAGACTTCTCGGCACGATGACGCCGGATGAACGCAAGGTACAAGGCCCAGCAATCAACGGATTAAAGGATCGTGTCGCTACAGCCATCACCGCTGCAAAAGATGCGCTCGCCGCCACCGCGCTCGATGCCCGCCTCAATACCGAAACCGTCGACGTCACCTTACCCGTGCGCGAGGCGTCAGCCGAATTCGGCCGCGTGCACCCTATCACCCAGGTGACCGATGAACTCACCGCCATCTTCGCTGACATGGGTTTCGCAGTAGCCGAGGGTCCCGACATTGAGACCGACGATTACAACTTCACCAAATTGAATTTCCCGGAAGGCCATCCGGCACGGGAGATGCACGACACGTTCTACTTTCCGCCGAAATCCGACGGCTCGCGCCTGCTGCTGCGCACTCACACCTCACCGGTACAAGTGCGCACCATGCTCAGCCAGAAGCCGCCGATCCGCGTGATCTGCCCTGGCCGCACTTATCGCAGCGACTCGGATCAGACGCACACGCCGATGTTCCACCAGGTTGAGGGTCTTGTGATCGACAAGGGCTCCCACCTCGGCCACCTGAAATGGATTCTCGAGGAATTCTGCAAGGCTTTCTTCGAAGTCGACAGCGTGAAGATGCGCTTCCGCCCTTCATTCTTCCCCTTCACCGAGCCATCGCTTGAAGTCGACATCCAGTGCAGGCGTGACAAGGGTGAAATTCGCTTCGGCGAAGGCGATGATTGGCTCGAGATTCTCGGCTGCGGCATGGTGCACCCCAACGTGCTCCGCAACTGCGGCCTCGATCCGGAAGAATACCAAGGCTTTGCCTGGGGCATGGGGATCGATCGCATCGCCATGCTCAAATACGGCATGCACGATCTGCGCGCTTTCTTCGAAGCGGACGTACGCTGGCTCGCGCATTACGGCTTCCGACCGCTCGACTTTCCGACGCTCGCCGGGGGCCTGAGCCCATGAAATTCACGCTCCCCTGGCTGAAGGAGCATCTCGACACCGATGCGCCTCTGAACGAGATCGTCGGCAAGCTCACTATGATCGGGCTTGAGGTCGAAAACGTTGAGGACAAAGCGAGCCTGCTCAAGCCATTTGTCATTGCGACGGTGGTTTCAGCCGAAAAACATCCCAACGCGGATCGTCTCAGGGTCTGCATGGTCGATATCGGCGACGGCAAGCCAATTCAGGTGGTCTGTGGAGCGCCTAATGCGCGCGCCGGCATGAAGGGGGTATTCTCGGCACCTGGCACCTTCATCCCAGGAAAGAACATCACGCTTGCGGTCGGCACCATCCGCGGCGTCGAAAGCCGCGGTATGCTGTGCTCAGCAGCCGAGTTGATGATTTCCGACGACCATGAGGGAATTATCGAACTGCCTGCCGATGCGCCGACAGGCAAGTCCTACGCCGACTGGGCGGGCGCTAGCGATCCCGTGATCGAAATCAATCTCACGCCCAACCGGCCCGACTGTACCGGCGTTGCCGGCATTGCTCGCGATCTTGGTGCCACTTCCATCGGCACCTACAAAAACAAAATCCCGAAACCGGTGAAGGGCGCATTCCCCTGTCCGGTAAAAGTCACACTTGATTTCGGAAAAACACCCTCGTTGTGCCCCGCCTTTGGCCTGCGTCTCGTCAAGGGCGTCAAGAACAGCCCGTCGCCGGATTGGCTGCAAAAGCGACTTACGGCGATTGGCCTGCGGCCCATCAATGCGCTGGTCGATATTACAAACTTCATCACGTTCGACCGCGGCCGTCCCTTGCATGTCTTCGACGCCGCAAAGGTCCAGGGAAATCTGACGGTGCGCCGCGCGAAGAACGGGGAGAGCCTTCGCGCCCTTGATGGAAAGACTTACACGCTCGACGAAGCCATCTGCGTGATTGCCGATGAAAAAGGCGTCGAGTCGCTTTCCGGCATTATGGGCGGCGAAGCGAGTGGTTGCTCGGAGACGACCACCAACGTGCTGATTGAATCGGCGCTATGGGACGAACTCAATATTGCGCAAACCGGGCGAAAGCTCGGTATCAATTCTGACGCCCGCTACCGGTTCGAGCGTGGCGTTGATCCCGCATTCATGCTGCCCGGCCTCGAGCTGGCTACGCAAATGGTACTCGACCTGTGCGGCGGCGAAGCATCGGAAATAGTGGTGGCCGGTGACCCGACACCGAAAGAAAATGTCATTGACTTCCCTCTCAGCGAATTGCCACGGCTCGCGGGCTTGAAATTGGCGTTCGCCGACATGCGCCGCGTGTTGGAGAAGCTCGGTTTTTTCACCGCTGGGCAAGGCGAGAGAATGAAAGTCGCGGCGCCCTCATGGCGTCCGGACGTTCATGGACGCGCCGACATCGTCGAGGAGATCGTGCGCATCATCGGGGTCGATCGGGTGCCGTCAACTCCGTTTGCGCGCGCAGACGCGCGTAAGCCGGTGCTTACGCCAATTCAGAATCGTACCCGCAAGGCCAAGCGCGCGCTTGCTGCACGCGGGCTTGTCGAAGCCGTTACCTGGTCGTTCGTGTCAAAGCAGGAGGCCGAACTGTTTGGCGGCGGCAAGGCGGAACTGGCACTTGCCAACCCGATCGCGGCTGAACTATCCGACATGCGCCCAAGCCTCATTCCGGGTCTGATCATGGCGGCTCAACGCAACGCCGACCGCGGGTTCCCCGACGTCGCGCTGTTCGAAGTGGGGCAGATCTTCAAAGGCGACCAGCCTGACGGTCAGTTCAGCGCAGCAAGCGGACTGCGGCGCGCCCTTGGCAAGCCATCCGGAAGTGGACGGCATTGGTCGAATAAGGCGGAGCCCGTCGACGTTTTCGATGCCAAGGCCGACGCCTTCGCCGTGCTGGCGGCGGCAGGCAGCCCGATGCAGGCCTTGCAAATCGTATCTGGCGGCCCCGCCTGGTTCCATCCGGGCCGCAGCGGGACCATCCAGATCGGCCCGCAAAATATTCTGGGCCACTTCGGCGAATTGCACCCGCGCATTATTGCCGAGCTAAAGGCAGAGGGGCCGCTGGTCGCTTTCGAGACAATTCTGGAAAGAATTCCGGAACCGAAGGCGAGGCCGACACGCGCAAAACCTGTGCTCGAGTTGTCGCCGTTCCAACCAGTCGAGCGAGACTTTGCTTTTGTGGTCGATAGCGCAGTAAAAGCTGCCGACATCGTGCGCACCGCGCAAAATGTCGACAAAAAACTGATCAGCAACGTCATCGTATTTGACGTTTATGAAGGCAAAGGCATCGAGTCCGGCAAGAAGTCGGTCGCTATTTCGGTCACGATCCAGCCGCGTGAAAAGACCATGACCGACGCTGAGATCGATGCACTTTCCGGTAAAATCGTTGCCGAAGTTACGAAACGAACCGGCGGCGTATTGCGCGCATAGGCCGGGAAAACCCACCCCGACGAACCCGTCGGCCGCGGACTTCGCAAAATCCCGACATGGTATCCAAACGCTTGCCGGGCGAGCGGCCAACATGCGCGAGCCCGCATCATGCGGCGAAATTTTATGGCTAACGAATCGTAATTGCAGCACGCGCTTTGCGAACCGCCCATAGTGAACCAAATTGCAATGACTTCTCACTAAGTTCGCCGATACGAGACGTGACGCGGTGACGAGCACTCCGCACGGGGGAACGTCTTGAGCGCCAAGAACTGGCGCCGAGGGCCGGTCATGAGCTGGATGGTCGATGGGGTCGGGCGTTTTCTAGCGCACTACCTGGAAAAGCCGGTGCAAGGCTATGAGCCGTTCACACCGTCGGATCCGGACGCTTTGCGCGCGACCTTACAGCCCGGCGACGTGTTGCTGGTTGAAGGCAACAACCACATTTCCGGCGTCATCAAATATCTGACCCAATCCACCTGGTCGCATGCCGCCCTCTACGTCGGTCCGATCGGCGACCGCGCCACCCCCGACGGCGAGCCATTGGTCTTGGTGGAAGCTAACATCGGGCACGGTGTCGTCGCAGCACCCCTGTCGAAATATGCACGCTTCCATACGCGCATCTGCCGCCCAACCCAACTCGACGATGAAGATCGCGCGCGCGTCTGCGCCTACGCGGCGGAACGCATAGGTTTCGACTACGACCTCAAGAACATCATCGACCTGTTGCGCTATTTGTTTCCGCTGCCGGTCCCGCAACGCTGGCGGCGGCGCATGATCGCACTCGGCTCAGGGCATCCGACCCGGATCATCTGCTCCGCGTTGATCGCGCAAGCCTTTGAAACGGTGCGATATCCCATCTTGCCGAAGGTAACGCGCCTTGAAAGTGAAGCAGCGCGCCAGGAGATTCTGGAAATCCGCCATTCCTCGCTCTATGCGCCTCGCGATTTCGATATCTCGCCCTATTTTGAGGTCGTGAAGCCGACCATCGTACGCGGCTTCGACTACAAGGCGATGGCTTGGGTCGATTTGCCGGCGCCCGATGCCGACGAGATCATCGCACTTGTGCCGGCGGACGACGACACGCTCTCACCGGTGGCATGATCGACGCCGGGCTTGCCCTGCGTCGTGGCACAGCTTACCTGTGCCGGAATGATCGACGCCGCCATCAAAGCGCTTTCGCAAATGCTCATGCCCGCCTTGCGCCGCGTGCTGCTAAAGGCAGTTGGACTCGCATTAGTCCTCATAACAATCATCGGCATTTTGATGCAGCGCCTGCTCGCGGCCTGGGCGGAAACGGGCGCCAATTGGGCTGAACAAGCAACGGGCGTTGCGCCGCATGCTGCCTGGTCTGCGGTCGCCTGGCTGCTGTCGATCATGGCTGGATTAGGCATCATTACCGGCGCACTTTTTCTGATGCCGGTGGTGACCGCATTTGTCGGCAGCTTCTTCGTTGACGAGATCGCCGACGTTGTCGAGCGCGAGCATTATCCAGCCGAGCCGCCCGGCCGTGCCTTACCGTTCTTTCGCGCGCTGATTGAAGGCGTTCAATTCGCCGCACTGGCGCTGCTGGTCTATTTGTGCGCGCTGCCGTTCATCTTTTTTGCAGGCCTCGGCATAATTATCCTGTTTCTGGCAAATTCCTATTTGCTCGGCCGCGAATATTTCGAACTGGCCGCGATGCGCTTCCGCTCACCGCACGAGGCGAAGGCCATGCGCAAAACAAACGCAATTTATCTTTTCCTTGCGGGCATGTTCATCGCCGCGTTCGTGTCGATACCGATCATCAACCTGGCGACGCCGATTTTTGGTATGGCATTCATGGTTCACGTACATAAGAAATTGTCAGGGTCGCGAACCGAGCTGATCGAACAGCACCGCTGATTGTCAGCTCTTCGACCTCAGATCGATCACGCGCTTGGCCTTTCCGAGCGAACGTTCGACGGTGCCGGGTTCGACCGTGCGCACCGTTGCGCTCACGCCGATCGACTCCTTGATGTGATGCGCGAGATCGCGGTCGCAGGCGGCAAAGACGCCATCCTCCGCGTCCGGCCTCGCCTCGACCACAACAGTGATCTCATCGAGGCGCTCGACCCGGCGTAGCTCAATCACGAAATGGGGCGCCAGCCGCTCGTCCTTAAGAATGATCTCTTCGATCTGGCTCGGGAATACGTTGACGCCACGTACAATCATCATATCGTCGGAGCGGCCGGTAACTTTCTCCATCCTGCGCATCGAACGCGCCGTGCCTGGCAGCATGCGCGATAGGTCGCGCGTGCGATAGCGCACAACCGGCATCGCTTCTTTAGTAAGCGTGGTAAATACCAGCTCGCCGACCTCACCGTCCGCCAATGCCTTGCCGGTTCCCGGATCGATCACTTCGGGATAAAAATGATCTTCCCAGATATGCGGCCCATCCTTGCTCTCAATGCATTCACACGAGACCCCGGGACCGATGATCTCTGACAGCCCATAGTTATCGATGGCGTGCAGGTCGAAGGCATCTTCGATTTCCGCGCGCATGGCGTTGGTCCATGGTTCGGCGCCACACATGGCGATCTTGAGTGAACATTGGCGCGGATCGACGCCCTGGGCGCGGAACCCGTCAAGAATCGCGAGAATGTAGCTGGGCGTGACGAAGATAACGTCGGGTTTGAAATCCCCGATCAGCTGCACCTGTCGCTCGGTCATGCCGCCGGACACTGGCACGACCGTCATGCCGAGCCGCTCGGCGCCGTAATGAAAGCCGATTCCGCCGGTGAATAGGCCGTAGCCGTAAGAGTTCTGCACCAGCATTCCGGGCTGGCAACCCGCTGCGCGCATACTGCGAGCCATCAAGTCAGCCCACATGTCGAGATCGCGCCGGCTATAGCCAACGACGGTAGGCTTGCCGGTCGTGCCCGACGAAGCATGCACGCGCAGCACTTGTTCGCGCGGAATGGCGAACATGCCGAAAGGGTAGTGGCTGCGCAAATCGTCTTTGGTGGTGAAAGGAAAAATCCGCAGGTCCTCCAGCGATTTCAAATCGTCGGGATGTGCACCCGCCTTGTCGAACGCCTTCTTATAATGCGCCACGTTGCTGTAGGCATGGTTGAGCGTCCATTTCAGCCGCTTGAGTTGAAGCGCACCGATCTCGTCGCGCGACGCAGTTTCAATCGGATCGAAACTATCGCGGCGCGGCGTGAGGTTGATGCCCTTAAGCTGCAAACGCGGCATACGCTTCCCCGGCTTACTCTTGCGCTAGATATTTCGTTGCGCGGCGTTCCAGTGCTTTTCGAGATTTGCAATCAATGCCGGGCTAAAATGGCAATACGCCTGCTCACGGCAATAGACCGCCATGTAGCGGCGGAAAGTGTCGAGTGGTTCTTCGCCGACGCGGAAAGCGCGCCGATTGCCAGCTGCACTAACCACGCCCGAGCCGGTGAAATCGTCGACCACCCGTGCGATGGCTTCCTCCATTTGGTCCGGCGGCACGATAAGGTCGCAGATCATGCGCCCTTCGGGGCTGTCGCACTCGAAGCGACGGCCCATCATGATCGCCTGGCGCGCCGCACGGGCGCCCACAAAACGTGTCAGACGCAAGTTGGCCGCGCCCGGAATGATGCCCTCTTTGCGCGCGGGCAGTGTCATATACGCATCGCTGCCCGCGACGACGTAATCCATTGCCAGCAAATATTGGCAGCCCCCGCCGATGGCAAAAACGTCGACACCTGCGATCCATGGCTTCTCGTGCGTGCCGCCATAGACTTCGTCGGGGTCTGCGCTCCTTATCGCAAGACCTCGATGGACCTTGTTCACGATGCCCATGTCGCGGCGGATGTACCAAAGATAGGGAATTTTACCGCGATAGAGATGGGTAAGATTAATTCCGGCCGAGAAGATCTTGCGCCCGCGGTATTTTGGGTGATCCACCACGTCGCCCCGCAAGATGCAGATTTCGCTCATCGGATCCAGGATCGCGATGTCGGCCGCTGTCTCTGTGTCGTCTAGCGTGTCGTTGTCCTCGGCGTTGAGAAAACGCGGGTTGCAGACGGTGACCACCGCAGCTTTACCCTGACGCTCAATCTTGGCCGGACCAAAATTTATTGCGCCGCGTTTTGCGAACTCCGCGCTCCGCTCGACCGCTTCCAGCTTCGGAAGCAGCATTGACTTACACAAGTGCATGCCAGCGTCGGGTACGGCGAGCACCTGCGAAAGAAAAATTCCCTGATCGACTTCGACGCCATCTTTCTCGCTTTGCATCAGCGGATTTTCGGCTTCGACCTGCTTGCGCGTCGGCGTCAGGCCCGGCACCAGTTTGGCGGCGTCATACGCAAGATCATCGACTCGCACGAACTCGCCGAGATTTTTAGTGAGCTTGCGATAGACAGTCTCCGCGTGCCGGTGAAGAAACTCTTCCCGCGCGCGCCGGCAATCCATAAGGATGAGTTCGGCCGCTATTTTCTGCTCAGCGGTGCGCCGCGGCTTGTTTGGCAGCTTCGCGAGCAATTCCGCGCCGGCGCGCCAGTATTTCTTGCCGGCCGCAGCGTCGCGCTTGAAATTTCCGGTGATGCGAAAGCGGACCTTCTGCCATGCGGCAGCCGATTTGGCGGGCAGGCCGGCGCGCTCGAAAAATATCTTCGGCTCGGCATGATCGACGCGTCTGCTCTTGCCGCTCCCGCTGCCTTCCATACGCACTCTCCCGACGCAATTCTTATACGACCGTCTTACCCGGCCATCGGCACAGGTCGCTGATGATACACTTCTCGCATAGCGGCTTGCGCGCCACGCAAGTGTAGCGCCCGTGCAGAATAAGCCAATGGTGTGCATGACGTTTGTATTGTACCGGAACTACCGCCTCCAGCTTCGTTTCGACCTCGAACGGCGTCTTGCCAGTAGCCATGCCGGTGCGATTGCCGACGCGGAAAATGTGGGTATCGACCGCGATCGTCGGCTCGCCGAAGGCAATGTTGAGTACGACATTGGCGGTCTTGCGACCAACTCCGGGTAATGCCTCCAATGCTTCGCGCGAGCGCGGCACCTGGCCCCCATGCTCGGCCATTAGCTTTTGCGACAATGCGACGACGTTTTTGGCTTTCATGCGGAACAGGCCGATGGTCTTGATCAGTTCACGCACACGATCCTCGCCGAGGACAACCATTTTTTCCGGCGTGTCTGCGAGCGCAAACAGCGCGGGCGTAGCCTTGTTGACGCCGGCATCAGTCGCCTGCGCCGAGAGCACGACCGCGACCAATAAAGTGTATGGATTGATATGCTGGAGCTCGCCCTTCGGCTCCGGATTCGCGGTTTTGAAGCGGCGAAACGCCTCCTCGATCTGCGCGGCGGTCCATTGCGGCAGTGTGCCGAACGCGGCTTTGGCATCCGCCGCCGCGCGCTTGCGCGCAGGCTTCACCTTGGCGCGCGCGGGTTTACGGGATTTTCGCTTGCGCACCTTTGTCGGAGCTTTGCGGGCGGGATTTTTCGTCATGATTCCGGTATACTGAGCGCGATGATCACCGACAACGCTGACGATCTCGAACCTACGATCTTTTCAGCAACGCTGACACCACACCGCTCGCTTGGCCGCGTGGGATTCCTCATTCTGATGCTGCTGTTCGGTGGCATTAGCTTCGTTACCGGCATGCTGTTTCTCGTGATCGGGGCCTGGCCGGTGTTGGGGTTTTTTGGTCTCGACGTGCTGTTGCTGTATTGGGCGTTCCGGGTCAACTACCGCCACGCAAAGGCGTACGAACAGGTGACAGTCACGCCATCGGCATTAAAAGTTCGCAAGGTGAGCCATCTCGGCCGTGCGCGCGAATGGGTGCTAAATCCGCTCTGGGTTAAACTCGACAAGATTGAACTTGAAGAGTTCGGGATTGACCGGCTTTTTCTGATTTCTCGCGGTAAAAAGCTGACGATTGCAAGCTTTCTGGGACCCGACGAAAAGGCGAGCTTCGCCAAGGAACTTGGAAACGCGCTGAGCGAGGCCCGGCGCGGTCCGACAAGAACGGTGCTTGAATAGCCAGCCAGAAAACGGGTGGTTTGGCGCCGCCGCTGCCCCTAGATTGCGGACATGAACATGACCCCAGCAAAATCGGCTTTCGCCGACCGGTTTCCAGAACTTGCCCCGCTTTCGACCGCGGCGGCCGATTACGACATCGTGCGTCGCGCCATTGCCCATATCCGGGGGAATTGGCGCGCTCAGCCGGAGATCGACATCATTGCCGACGCTGCTGGCGTGTCCACGACCGATCTGCATCACTTGTTCCGCCGTTGGTGTGGCCTTACGCCGAAAGCCTTTTTGCAGGCACTGACGCTCAACCACGCGCGTGAACTGTTACGCTCATCGGTGAGCGTGCTCGACACGGCATACGAAGTGGGATTGTCCGGCCCGGGCCGCTTGCACGATCTGTTTGTCACCCACGAGGCGATGTCGCCGGGCGAATGGAAAGCGGGCGGTGAAGGTCTGACGATCACCTACGCGTTTCATCCTTGCCCATTCGGCATGGCCTTGGTGATGACAACGCCGCGCGGACTCGCCGGTCTAGCGCTCGCCGATTGCGGAAAGGAACGCGCTGCGCTTAGAGACATGCGCGCGCGCTGGCCGAAGGCACGCTATGTGGAAGACTTCGCAGCGACCGCCGCAACCGCGCGGCGGATCTTTGATCCGGCGCTGTGGCGCAAAAATCAGCCTCTACGCGTTGTACTGATCGGCACGGATTTCGAGGTGCGGGTGTGGGAAAAATTACTCGACATTCCGTTGGGTGCCCTCACCACATATTCGGACCTTGCCGCCAAAGCCGGTTCGCCAAAAGCTGCGCGCGCAGTTGGTGCCGCTGTCGGAAAGAACCCGATCTGTTTTGTGGTGCCGTGCCACCGGGTCGTCGGCAAGAACGGCGACATTACCGGTTATCACTGGGGCATCACTCGCAAGCGCGCGATGCTCGGCTGGGAAGCGGGAATGGCGGCGGCGTAGTTAAGCTGCCAGATCGAGTTTCGATTTCACCGTCGAATCTGCATTGAGCCGGTAGATCATCGGCACACCGGTGTCCAAATTAAGCTTTGTGATGCTCTCGGGAGTATGCTTGTCGAGAACCATGACCAATGCGCGCAATGAATTGCCGTGTGCCGAGACCAGCACATGTTCGCCGCGCATGACCCGCGGCAAAATTTCCGTCACGTAGTACGGCAAGGCACGCGCCAAAGTATCTTTAAGGCTTTCGCCACCGGGTGGTGCCACGTCATATGAGCGGCGCCAAATATGCACCTGCTCCTCGCCCCATTTCTTGCGCGCCTCGTCCTTGTTTAGTCCCACGAGATCGCCGTAATCGCGTTCGTTGAGCGCCTGATCCTTGAACACCGGAATCGAGGTCTGGCCCAATTCCGTGAGCATCAGATCAAGCGTGCGCTGCGCACGCTTGAGCGCGGAAGTAAAAGCCACGTCGAATTTGATGCCCTGCGCTTTGAGCTTGCGGCCGGCTTCACGCGCTTCCGCCACACCCTTTTCAGTCAGATCGATGTCGCGCCAGCCAGTGAAAAGGTTCTTCAGATTCCAATCGCTCTGGCCATGCCGCACAAGTACGAGAAGACGGTCGGTCATTGCTTTCCTCAGAAGTCCTTCAATCCCAGAACGTCCATCATCGAATACAATCCCGGCTTCTGATTGCGCGCCCACAACGCCGCATGCAAAGCGCCGCGCGCGAAGATCATGCGGTCCTCGGCCTTGTGCGTCAGTTCAATACGCTCCGCCGGACCCGCAAAGATCACGCTGTGCTCTCCGACCACGCTGCCGCCGCGCAAATTCGCAAAACCGATATCGCCGGCATGGCGCGCGCCAGTATTGCCATCTCGGCTGCGCACCGAATTTCTGTCGAGATCGATACCGCGGCCTTCCGCGGCCGCGCGCCCGAGCATCAACGCCGTGCCGGATGGCGCATCGACCTTCTGGTTATGGTGCATTTCCAGGATTTCGATGTCGAAGGACTTATCGAGCGTTTTGGCCACGCGCTTGGTGAGCGCGGCGAGCAAATTGACGCCAAGACTTCATATTGCCGGACTTGACGATCACCGCGTTCTTGGCGCCGTCCTTGATTTTGGCCTCGTCGGCCGCACTCAAGCCGGTCGTGCCGATGATGTGGACCTTGCGCGCGGACGCCGCGAGCGCCGCGAATGTAACGGTGGCCACCGGCGCCGTAAAATCGATGATGCCGTCGGCCTTCGCGAGCAACGGGCCGGCGTCCGCAGCAAGCTTAATGCCGTTCTCGGGCAGGCCAGCGAGCGTGCCGGAATCCCAGCCAATCAGCGGCGAACGCGCGTCTTCCAACGCCCCCGCGAGCGTAAATTCCTTGCTATCGGCGATCGCCTTGACCAGCGTGCGGCCCATCCGTCCACCGGCACCTGCAATCACGAGCCGCATTTCGGCCATGGGTTCAACTCCCGGAACGTGGCGTGGATATAGCGCGGCAACGCCCAAAAGGCACTACGGCTGCGGGCCGTCGTAGCCCTCAATCACAATCAGGTCGGCATCGGAGCTGGCCTGCCGCAACGCGATCGCCTTGGCATATTCCGGTGAGCGATAGCATGCCATTGCCGCCTCATAGCTGGGAAATTCGAGCACGACGATGCGGCTGCGGTTCTTTCCCTCGACCACGTCTGTCCTGCCGCCGCGGGTGACGTAACGGCCACCGAATTTGCGCAAAATGTCCGGCAACGCGGCGACATATTGCTTGTAGCCGTCCGCATTGTGCACATCGACATTGGCGATCCAGTACCCTTTTGCCATTCTGCGTTCTCCCCGAGTGGCTTTACGCGCCGGCTTGTTCTATTTCGGCGATGATCGCATCGGCGGCCGCCTTGGGATCGCGCGCCTCCACAATTGGCCGCCCGACCACCAGATAGTCGGCGCCGGCAGCGATCGCGCGCGCCGGAGACATGATGCGCTTTTGATCACCCTGCGCGCTACCTGTCGGCCGGATACCGGGGGTCACCAGAACCATGCCGGGACCCGCGATGTCGCGCAGGGTCGCCGCCTCCTCCGCGGAGCAGACGAGCCCGTCGACTCCGGTGTCGCGCGCCTGTGCCGCGCGTGCGGCGGCAAGCTCCGTGACGTTCATCTCATAGCCCGCCGCAGCGAGATCGGCGTCGTCATAGGACGTAAGCACAGTAACGGCGAGAATGCGCAGCTTCGACCCGCGCTTGCCCTCGACAGCCGCCTTCATGGTTTGCGGATAAGCATGCACGGTAAGGAAGGTCGCACCGAGCTGCGCCACGCTCTCGACGCCCTTGGAAACCGTATTGCCGATGTCGTGTAGTTTGAGATCGAGAAATACTTGCTTCCCGGCTGCAATCAATCCAGCCGCAAACGGCAGACCGCCGGCGAAGGCAAGTTGATACCCGATCTTGTAGAACCAAACCGATTCGCCGAGCCGCACCACCATGGCTTCAGCCGCTGCCACCGACGGCACGTCGAGGGCCACGATCAACCGTTCGCGCGCATTTAGTGACACGTCATCCTCCCTGTGCCATCAGCCGCGACATTTCCACCAATCGCTCGAGCTGCGCGCGAAACAGGTTGGCAATTCCGGTATCGGCAATATTGTCCATCTCGTCGAAAGCGCCGTCGGCACGCTGGATCGCCACCTGCTCGGGTATCACCAGCGCTCCGCACCCGAGTTCGAGAATTTGGCGCAGCGCCATCAGCGAGCGGAGACCTCCGGCGCTGCCGGGAGAGGCTGACGCGATCGCAAATACGCGCCCCTTGAAGGCGGCATAGGTCGGGTCACCTCGCTCGCGCACGCGCGATACCCAGTCGATGGCGTTCTTGAGCAGCGGCGGCACCGATGCGCTATATTCTGGGCTCGCGATGAAGACGCCGTGATGCGCCATGATCATCTGTTTGAGCTTGACTGCATTCGTCGGCTGCCCGCCGCGGGCGTCGAGATCAGCCTCATAGATCGGCAAAGGATAATCGGCGAGCGAAATGCGGGTCACGTTAACGTCGAGCAGCGTCAGCTCTTTCGCGGCCAATGCCGCCAGCCTGACGTTGTGCGAGCCAACGCGTGTCGAGCCGGGCAGAACGAGAATTTTGGGGATCGGCATCAACGGCTCCGCTTTCGCGGGCGATGACACCACACCATCAACAGCCGCGATAGACCCAAACGCGCGCCGGCGGCAAGTTCATCCAGATCAGCTCTGAAGCTTCCGCCCGCACACCGGATAGCCCTTTCGGAATCGGCGGCAGCATCGCGTAGGTGAACTGCACGAACGGCGCGCCTGGCGTCAGCAACGTCATCGCATCGGAAATCAACCGCAACCGCGTACGCAACGGCTTGGTGACCAACGGAAGACCCGACACGATCGCAGCGGCCGGCGCACCTACATAAGTTTCCATGAGACGCCGCAGCCGATAGGCGTCGCCCTGCACTACTGTCGCCTGAGGATAGCGCGTGCGTAACAGCCGGCAGAAATCGGGATTGAATTCAACCAGGATCAGCCGCGCTGGATCGATGCCTTGCTCAACAAGGGCTTCGGTCACCGGACCGGTGCCGGGCCCGAGCTCAATCACCGGGCCGTCCGCTTGCGGGTCGACATAACGCGCCATGGCGCGCGCGAGCACCCGGCTCGACGGCATCACCGCGCCAGTCGAAAGCGGTTTTTCAATCCAAGAGCGGATGAATTGCACCTCGTCGTCGAGACGCAAGCTCTTTTTTTCGACGCGGGCGAATGAATGTGAGGACATTTGATGCGAGGTCACGCGTACAGGCGGCGGGCCTCGCCGCAACATAAACGGGTATAGGGACCGAGGCAGGGGGTCAAGATGGGTCAACCCGATTGACTGCCACGGCTTCCAAGACCGTCAAGAAACTCTTTGACTCGACTGAAAAAACCAGCCGATTCCGGCTGGGTTTCCTCCGACGACAGCTTTTCGAACTCGGCCAGCAGCTCACGCTGGCGTTTTGTCAGGTTTTGCGGCGTTTCTACCGCTACCTGAACGTACATATCGCCGGTTTGTTTCGCGCGCAGCACGGGCATACCTTTGCCCCCCAGCCGGAAGCGGCGCCCCGTCTGCGTGCCGGCCGGGACCTTGACCCGCACCTTGCTGCCATCGATCGCCGGGACTTCAAATTCGCCGCCGAGCGCAGCGCTGGTCATCGAGATCGGCACTCGACAATGGAGATCGGCACCGTCGCGCTGGAAGAACTCATGCGGAGCTACTTCCAGAAAAATATAAAGATCGCCAGCCGGGCCGCCGCGCACACCGGCCTCTCCTTCACTTGCAAGCCGAATGCGGGTTCCATCCTCCACACCGGCTGGAATACTGACTGAGAGCGTGCGCTCGCGCGTTACGCGTCCGCCACCGCCGCAGACTTTGCAAGGATCGTCGATCACTTGTCCGCGGCCATGGCAGGTCGGACAGGTACGCTCGAGCGTGAAGAAGCCCTGGGCGTGTCGAATCTTGCCGGCACCGCCGCAGGTCGCACACGGTTTTGGCTTGGTACCAGCCTTGGCGCCGCTGCCCGAGCAGGCCTCGCAGGTCACCG
Organism: uncultured Alphaproteobacteria bacterium; assembly: GCA_963742345.1. GTDB lineage: Bacteria > Pseudomonadota > Alphaproteobacteria > Rhizobiales > Xanthobacteraceae > Pseudolabrys. The sequence continues at coordinate 287,009 of CAVULO010000004.1, read as the reverse complement.
AGGTTGGAATGCGAATCTGTGCGGTTTTGCCGATAAAAGCCTCGTCGAGGCTGATTTCCATATTGTACCGCAGGTCGGAACCGCGCTCGCGGCCAGAGCCGCGGCCGCGCGCTGATCCCATGCCAAAGATACCTTCAAAAATGTCGGCAAATGTGGACCCAAAATCTGCGCCGAAGCCGTGCGCGCCACTCATGCCGCCGTGCTCGAAAGCGGCATGGCCGAAACGGTCATAGGCGGCGCGTTTGTCGCCGTCCTTGAGCACGTCGTAGGCCTCGTTGATTTCCTTAAAGCGGTGCTCGCAATCCTTATCGCCTGGATTGCGGTCCGGATGATGCTGCATGGCAAGCTTGCGGAACGCTGCCTTAAGTTCCACCTCGGTGCAGGTCCGGGTAACGCTCAGGACTTCATAGTAGTCGCGCTTCGACATCCGGGTTCCGCCCTAAATCACCGCGCAGCGACAGCCGTACTTGATTCGGCCACCCAAGGCCCCTGGAAAGATGCACCCCCGGACGCATGCCCGGGGGTGACATTTTTCGCGGATGACCTGCGCATGGCTCACGCCCTGCGATCAGGCGGATTTCTTTTTGTCGTCGTCGACCTCGGTGAACTCCGCGTCGACCACGTCTTCCTTCTTCTCGCCCGAAGCTGCGCCATCACCGCCAGCACCGGGCGCGCTTTGCGCTTCCTGCTGCTGCTTATACATGGCCTCGCCCAGTTTCATTGACGCTTGTGCTAACGCGTTAGTCTTGGCCTGGATCGCCGTAAAGTCGTCGCCCTTGAGCGCTTCTTTTAGATCGGCGATGGCATTCTCGATCGCGGTGCGCTCGGCATCCCCGACTTTCGAACCATGCTCGGAAAGTGCCTTCTCGGTGGAGTGCACCAGCGCTTCGGCGTGGTTTTTGGCCTCGACCGCGGCTTTGCGCTTTTTGTCCTCTTCAGCATGCGCTTCCGCATCCTTGACCATCTTCTCGATGTCGGTTTCGGACAAACCGCCCGAAGCCTGAATGCGGATCTGCTGCTCCTTGCCGGTCGCCTTGTCCTTCGCCTGAACATTGACGATGCCGTTGGCGTCGATGTCGAACGTGACTTCGACCTGCGGCACACCGCGCGGCGCCGGCGGGATACCGACCAGATCGAACTGGCCAAGCATCTTGTTGTCAGCCGCCATCTCGCGCTCGCCCTGGAACACGCGGATGGTGACCGCATTCTGATTATCCTCGGCGGTCGAAAACACTTGCGACTTCTTGGTCGGGATCGTGGTGTTGCGGTCGATGATGCGCGTGAACACGCCGCCCAGCGTCTCGATGCCGAGCGAAAGCGGGGTCACGTCGAGCAGCAGCACGTCCTTGACGTCGCCGGCCAACACGCCGGCCTGGATGGCGGCGCCAATGGCAACCACCTCATCCGGGTTGACGCCCTTGTGCGGCTCCTTGCCGAAAAGTTGCTTCACGACTTCCTGCACTTTCGGCATGCGCGTCATGCCGCCAACCAGCACGACCTCGTTGATCTGCGCAGCCGAGATACCGGCGTCCTTGAGTGCCTGCTTGCAGGGTTGAATCGTCTTCTGTACGAGATCGTCGACCAGCGCCTCGAACTTGGCGCGAGTAAGCTTCATGGTCAGATGCTTCGGACCCGAAGCGTCCGCCGTGATGAATGGCAGATTGATCTCGGTCTGCGTCGTCGAAGACAGTTCGATCTTCGCTTTCTCGGCCGATTCCTTGAGCCGCTGCAACGCGAGCTTGTCGCGGCGCAAATCGATGCCCTGTTCTTTCTGAAATTCATCGGCGAGATAGTTCACAAGCCGCATGTCGAAGTCTTCACCACCCAGGAACGTATCCCCGTTCGTGGACTTCACTTCGAATACGCCGTCGCCAATCTCGAGAATCGAAATATCGAAGGTGCCGCCGCCGAGATCGTAGACTGCGATGGTGCCTGTCTTTTGCTTGTCGAGACCGTAGGCAAGTGCAGCCGCGGTCGGTTCGTTGATGATGCGAAGCACCTCAAGGCCCGCGATCTTGCCGGCATCCTTGGTGGCCTGACGTTGCGCGTCGTTGAAATAGGCCGGAACCGTAATGACGGCTTGCTCGACTTTCTGGCCGAGATGCGCTTCCGCCGTTTCCTTCATCTTCTGGAGAATGAAGGCGGAGATCTGGGAAGGTGAATAGGTTTTGCCGTCGGCTTCGACCCAGGCGTCGCCGTTCGAAGCCTTGCTGATCTTGTAAGGGACAAGTTTCTTGTCCTTCTCCACCATCGGGTCGTCGTAGCGCCGGCCGATCAGGCGCTTGACCGCGAAGATGGTCTTCTCGGGATTGGTGACCGCCTGGCGCTTGGCCGGCTGGCCGACGAGGCGTTCGCCATCGTCAGTAAAGGCGACAATCGAAGGCGTCGTACGCATGCCTTCGGCGTTCTCGATGACTTTCGGCGTTTTGCCATCCATGACGGCAACGCACGAATTGGTGGTGCCGAGGTCGATGCCGATGACCTTGCCCATGGTTCTTCCTCTCAATTGCGGCAGGCCGGCCGGGCCACTTGGCGCCCGTGTGGGTATGTCAGCGGCTCATCCGCAGACCCCCGATCCAGCCCCCTGGATACGCAATTCGCCGCATTTTTACGGCTTACTGGCTCATATAGGAGGGCCCCCGGGGGCCGCAAGTCAGCCAGTCACGAAATCGCGAGAACCGGGTGTAACGCGCTCTCAATGGTTATCGAGCCATTGCCGCATCGCAGAGGGCCGGTTAGGCAGACGGTCCCAACCTCCTTGGAAAGTCTAGGTGTTAATGGTCCGCCGATTATTTATTTACCTATTTGCAGCCTGGGTCGGTTTCGCAGGCCTTTCCTCGATTGCCGGGGCTGATCCGGTTTTTCCCGCCGGGTTGCGGATCGGGCTGGAGCCGGCGGAAGACCTCAAGCAGAGCACCCGTTTTCCCGGTTTTGAGGATACCGACCGCAAGGCCGTCATCGCAATTCTCGACCTGCCCGCCAGCGCATATGCAGAACTGGAAGCGGTGGCCTTCACCAAAATCCAGCACGACCTCCAAGACGTGAAGCGGGAAAGCTTTCCGTTCGGCAGCGGCATCGGCTTTCTGATTAGCGGCACCGCACAGCAAGACGGCGTCACCGTGCATAGGTGGTCCTTGCTGGCACGAGCGGTCGGGGGATCCGTCAAGAACCTCACGATGTTGATCAACGTGGAGGTGCCGGAAAACGCACTTTCGGTTTATTCGGACGCGGTGATTCGAAAGATGCTGGCCAGCGTCGCCTTCCGCCCGGCACCTATCCAGGAGCAGCTCGGCCTGATGCCCTTCAAGTTCGGCGACCTGGCTGGCTTTCGCGTGATGCAGGTATCACCGACGGGCAGCGTCATCCTCGCCGATGAGCCGACTGACAACGTCGGCCCGCAACCTTTCATGGTCGTCTCGGTCGAGCGTGGCCGGCCGGCTGAGACGGCCGATCGTGGCACGTTCGCACGCGACCTCCTGGCGACCGCGCCAGTCCGCGATCTTACCATGCAATCGGCAGAGCCAATGCGGATCAACGGCGCGCAGGGTCACGAGATCCGCGCACAAGGCAAAGGACCTGCCGGCAATTCGGTGTCCTTGGTGCAATGGCTGCGGTTTGGCACAGGCGGTTACTTGCGCGTGATCGGCGTAAGCCCGGCCGACAAATGGGACCTGTCATTCGGACGTTTCCGAACGGTGCGCGACGGCATCGATATGCGCTGAAAACTATCGCGCTGCGTCGTCCTGTTGCGGATCGTCGTTGGCGGAAGCCGGCGATTTCGGCGCGGACTTGCTGACCGCCACGAGAGCCGGCCGCAGCACGCGGTCCCCGATCATATAGCCAGCCTGGATGACTTGCGCGACCTGTCCCGGCGTTTGATCGGAAGTCGGAACTTCGTACATCGCCTGATGTACGTTGGGATCGAACTTCTCACCTTGCGGCGAGAATTTTTTGACGCCATTTTTTTCCAGCACTTTAAGAAGTTCGCGCTCGGTGAGTTCTACCCCTTCAATGAGCGCCTTCACCTTGGCGTCGGCCCCTTCGCGCGACTCCGGGCCGATCGCTTCCAACGCCCGATGCATGTTATCCGCGACCGCCAATACATCGCGGGCAAACCCTGCGATGCCATACAGGCGTGCGTCGATAACTTCGCGTTCGGTGCGTTTGCGCAAATTCTCCATTTCTGCGAGCGTACGCAGCAACTTGTCCTTGAATTCGGCGGCCTCACTCCTGGCCTCAGCCACGGGATCGGCTACCTCTGGACCAGTGTTGTTGTCGGTCTCGGCGGCCATGGTTTCGGCCTGGCGAGCGGTTGGGTCCGTCATCGTGCTCAATCCATCCTCGGCAATATCCGGATGCCCCGGATATCAGGGTTCCGACATGAAAAATCAAGCGCTTAAGGCGCCAGCAGGCGACCCACGACCCGTGCGGTATAGTCAACCATGGGAATGACGCGGGCATAGTTGAGCCTGGTCGGTCCGATTACGCCGATCACCCCGACGATGCGGCCTTTGCTGTCGCGATAGGGCGCTACAATGGTCGAGGAACCGGACAGCGAAAATAACTTGTTCTCTGAGCCGATGAAAATTCGTACGCCGTCGGCACGCTCGGCTCGGCCGAGCAAGTCGATCACTCCGCGCTTGGTTTCGAGCGCATCGAATAATGACCGCACACGTTCCAGATCTTCAAGCGCATGAAGATCCTCCAGAAGATTGGCGTGCCCGCGCACAATCAGCTGGCGATCGTCGTTATCGCCGCCCGACCAGCTGGCGAGACCGGCCGCGATCACCTTTTGCGTCAACTGATCGAGCTCGGCTTGACCTTCGGTCACCGCCATTTCAATTGCGCCTCGCAAATCGGCCAGTGTCTTGCCGCGGATGCGGGAGTTGAGAAAATTGCCAGCTTCCGTGAGCGATGAGGTTGGTAGCCCCGCTGGAACGTTAAGAACGCGATTTTCAACTTGCCCGTCTTCCGCAACCAAAACCGCGAGCGCCCGCTCCGGCTCGAGCCGCACGAATTCAACATGCTTGAGTCGAACGTTGTTCTTCGCGGTGAGCACGACACCGGCCGAACGGGTTAATCCCGACAGCATTTGTGAGGCTTCGGTAAGCACGGCCTCGATCGATTTTGCCGTACCAGTACCCGCCACCTGCGCCTCGATCGAGCGCCGATCGTGTTCGGTCAGGTCGCCGACCTGCATCAGCGCATCTACGAAAAAGCGCAGGCCTATTTCGGTCGGCAGCCGGCCGGCCGATGTGTGCGGGGCATAGATCAGGCCGAGTTGTTCCAAATCCGACATCACATTGCGGACCGAGGCCGGTGACAGGGTGATCGGCAGCAACCTCGACAAATTGCGCGACCCCACCGGCTCGCCGGTGGTGAGATAACTCTCGACGATCTGGCGGAAAATCTCGCGCGAGCGCTCGTTGAGCGCCGCGAGGCTTACCTGTGTCGCGCCAATCGGTATGTCGTGGGACGCCAAAGTCTCACTCCTCGAAAGTCAGTCACAATTGACCATTCGGGCGGTCTTGTTCAAGCCGGACGTATGGTTATGGTGTGCGGCCAATAGCAAGGGAGCAAGCCCGATGCGGCCGAGCCGCCGACAAATCGACGAATTGCGCGCTGTGTCGCTAGAACGCGGCGTGGTCAAATACGCCGAGGGCTCCTGTTTCGTGAAATTCGGCGATACCCATGTGCTGGTAACTGCCAGCCTGGAGGAGCGGCTGCCGCCCTGGCTCAAGGGTCAAGGACGCGGCTGGGTCACCGCCGAATACGGCATGCTGCCGCGGGCAACCTCGGAACGTACGCGGCGCGAGGCAAGTGCCGGCAAACAGGGCGGCCGCACTGTCGAGATCCAGCGTCTGATCGGACGAAGCTTGCGGTCGGTGGTCGATTTAGCGGCGCTGGGGGAGCGGCAAATCACACTCGATTGCGACGTGATCCAAGCCGATGGCGGCACCCGCACCGCATCGATCACCGGGGCCTGGGTCGCGCTGGCCGACTGCCTGAGCTGGATGAAAGCGCGCGACATGGTCAAAGTCGACGTGCTGCGCGATCACATCGCGGCCGTTTCCTGCGGTGTATGCAAGGGAACGGCAGTGCTCGATCTGGATTATGCTGAAGATTCTGAAGCCGATACCGACGCCAATTTCGTTATGACTGGTTCTGGCAACATCGTTGAAATCCAGGCGACCGCAGAAAAAATTCCATTCAGCGAAGATCAATTCGGCGCGCTACTGGCGCTCGCGCGCAAAGGTATCGAGAAACTGGTGAGCTTGCAGAAAATGGCGGTGATGTGAGCAGAAAACTCACCGGCCCGGTGGTAATCGCCACCCACAATCAGGGCAAGCTCAAGGAAATGCGCGAATTGCTCGCGCCGTACGGCGTCGCCACGCATTCGGCTGCCGATCTGGGTCTGTCTGAGCCGAAGGAAACGGGTAAAACTTTCGCCGCCAATGCCCGTATCAAAGCGCTCGCGGCAGCGCGCGCGAGCGGCAAGGCGGCATTCGCGGATGATTCCGGTTTGGTGATCGATGCGCTCGGCGGCGAGCCTGGCATTCATTCTGCGCGTTGGGCTGGACCCGACAAGGATTTTCGCGCGGCCATGAATCGTATTCAGACCTTGCTGATCGAGCGCGGCGCCAAGGAGCCTGAGCAACGGCACGCGCATTTCATCGCCGCATTGTGCCTTGCCTGGCCCGATAACCATGTAGAGGAGTTCGAGGGCCGCGTTGATGGTGTTGCAGTGTGGCCACCGCGCGGCGACCAAGGCTTTGGTTACGATCCGCTCTTTCGCCCCGAAGGGTTCGACCGCACTTTCGGCCAGATGAACGCGCAAGAAAAGCACGGGCTGCCGCCGCAGGGACAAGGATTGTCACACCGTGCGCGCGCCTTCATAAAACTGGCCGACGCCTGTCTGTCCAAGCCTTGAGTTTGTTCCCGGTCGTTACAATTTTAATCAACTGTTGTCGGCGGGACCGCGAGCGCGCTGGCTGCGGCGCGTCGAGCGGCGTATGATGCTTAACATGACCTTAACAACGCCCTTCGCCGTTTACGTGCACTGGCCCTTTTGTTTGTCTAAGTGCCCCTATTGCGACTTCAACAGTCACGTGCGCCATGGCGGCATCGACGAAACACGCTTTCTTCGCGCCTATGAAATCGAAATTGCCGCGATTTCCGCGCGCGCGCCCGACCGCACCGTGTCGAGTATTTTCTTTGGTGGCGGCACTCCGTCACTGATGCAGCCGTCGTCAGTGGACGCAATTCTCAATTGCATCGGCAAGCACTGGACCGTTGCGCAGGACGTCGAAGTGACCCTGGAGGCTAATCCGACCAGCGTGGAAGCAACGCGCTTCCGGGGATATCGCACAGCCGGCGTCAACCGCGTATCGCTCGGGGTGCAAGCGCTCGACGACGCTTCTCTAAAAGAGCTCGGCCGGCTTCACACGGCCCAGGAGGCGCTCGACGCGGTTGCGGTCGCCCGGGCAATTTTTGAGCGCTATTCGTTTGACCTAATCTACGCGCGGCCGCGACAGACAACAGATGCCTGGGCGGCTGAACTTAAGCGTGCCATTGCGGAAGCGGCCGAACATCTATCGCTCTACCAATTGACCATCGAGCCGGACACGCCGTTCTTCGGCCTGCACAAGGCCGGCAAGCTCAACGTGCCAGATGAAGACCTCGCGCGCGATCTCTACGATCTAACGCAAGTCATTTGCTCTGATGCCGGCCTGCCTGCCTATGAAGTTTCGAATCACGCGCGTGTTGGCGCGGAATGCCGGCACAATCTTGTCTATTGGCGCGGACACGACTACGCCGGTGTAGGACCGGGGGCGCATGGACGCCTGACAATCGACGGCCGTCGTGTTGCAACCGCGACAGAGAAACGGCCGGAAGCCTGGCTGATGCGTGTGGGAGAAAGCGGCACAGGCCTTATCGTCGAAGAGAAGCTCACCTCCGGTGAAGCTGCCGACGAATATCTGTTGATGGGATTGCGGCTCGCCGAAGGCATCGATCCTGCGCGCTACAGTGCACTTTCCGGCCGTGCGCTCAATCCAAAACGTATTTCGATACTGCGCGAGGAAGGCGCCGTCGAAACGACCGCTGACGGCCGCCTGCGCGTAACGCAGAGCGGTTTCCCGCTGCTCGATGCGGTCGTCGCGGATCTTGCCGCTTAAGTTCCTGGCGCAAACGAATGCGGCGCCGGGCTCACTACCTGGCCGCCGGAAGGCGTAACGCGCAGGACGGCCAGTCCTCGCTCATTGGTTCCCTGAGGCAAAAATCGGAAGACCCCGTCGATGCCCGCAAACCCCGACGCGTTGGTCAACACCGGCTCGCTGAAGCGCTGCGCTCCTTGCGTCTTAACAAGGGCCGCGACCAACGCAACTGCGTCATACGCGAGCGTTGCCGTGCGCACCGGATCTTGCCCATAGCGGGCGCGATAGCGTTCCGAGAAATTGCGGAAGCCGGTCGATTCCGGCGCCGCATACCAGCCACCGTCGAGTGCCGCAGTTGAGAAAATCCGCGGGTCGTCCCACAAGCCGGTGCCTAGCAATTGCACGCGCTTTAGATTCACACCACTCGCTGCAAGCGACTGCACGACTTGAGGCACGGCGTCGGCACCGTCAGGAATGAAAACGCTGTCGACCTGATTCGCGGCTTGCCCTACGCGGCGGGCCGCCTCAGCCATCCTGTTTGCATCGGGTGGATATTTTTCAAGCGCCAGAACCCGCCCGCCACGGCGTGAGACTTCCTGCTGGAATGCCGCTTCTACAACCGTACCGTAGGCATTGTCAGGCAATAGCGCTGCGAACGAGCGTTTGCCGCGCGAGACCGCGAAATCGACGATACGGCGTACGTCGGTCTCCGGCAGGAAGCTCAACAAGTAGACACCGCGCGCGGCCACACTCGCATCGGTGGAGAATGCAATTACTGGAATATTTCGCGAGCGCGCCACCTGGCCGACAGCGCTGACCGATTGCGCGAACAGCGGCCCGATAATGATTTCTGCACCCTCCGAAATAACCTGCTGGGCGGCGCCTTGCGCGCCTTGCGCTGTACCGCCATCGTCCTTCACCAGCAGCTGGATATTCGGGCTCTTGAACTCGGCAAGTGCCATTTCGGCGGCGTTCTTCATCGACTGCGCGGCAACACCGGCATTACCCTGCCCTGACAGTGGAAGGATCAGCCCGACGCGAACCTGGCCTTCGCCAAGCGAAGCATTGGCAGCCGTCTGCTCGCCCGGCCGCGGCGTGGGCGCGCCATCGCCCAATTGTGTAGCGCATGCCGCCAGGATCGTTGCTGCCGCGACAACGGATAAGGCCGTGCGCGTGCGATCCCACGCAGACACTAACGCCCCGTCCTTACGCGTCGTACCCGGCATGGTCGCTCCCCGCGCGACAGTTCTGTGTCAGTCGTAACCGGTATCGCCAATCTTGTCGCGCAAAAGTTAAAGGCATGAAGCGACAATGGAAATTGTCCCCGATGACGAGCCTTGGGTGGCCGTCTAGAGTGCCGGCCATGGCGAGTGAAAACAAAATGCGGCCGCGTCGCTACGCTCCGTTTGGCACGGCGATTGAGGTGGCCAAGGTCGCGCCCGGGCTCTATCTGGTCGCTACACCGATTGGAAACTTGGGCGACATCACCTTACGCGGACTCGAACTACTCGCCGGCGCCGATATCATTGCCTGCGAGGATACCCGCGTTACCCGCACGCTCACCGAACGCTATGGCATTGCGACGCCGCTCACGTCCTATCACGAACACAATGCCGCCGAAGCACGGCCGAAACTTCTTGCCCGCCTTGCCGGCGGGCAGGCGGTCGCGCTGGTGTCGGACGCCGGCACACCCCTGATTTCAGATCCCGGCTACAAGCTTGTGCGTGCGGCTTGTGAAGCCGGTCATGTAGTAACCGCCCTGCCGGGCGCATCTGCCGTGCTGACTGCACTGTCGGTCGCGGCATTGCCAACCGACCGTTTTTTCTTCGAGGGATTTCTGCCTCCCAAACAAGGCGCGCGGCAAAAGCGCATCACGGATCTAATGAATGTTCCGGCAACACTTGTGTTGTTCGAGAGTGGGCCTCGCATCGCATCGGCACTCGCAGATCTTGCCGCAGCTTTCGGAACGCGACCAGCCGCAATCTGCCGCGAGCTGACAAAATTGCACGAAGAAGTGAACCGCGGCGATCTTGAAACTCTGGCGCGCGAATATTCCGCCGGTGCGGAAACGCGTGGTGAATTCGTAATCGTCGTGGCGCCGCCCTCCAACGACGAAGTAAAAGGCGACGATGTCGACGACCTGCTGCGGCAGGCGCTAATGCGCGTTTCAGTCAAAGACGCTGTCGGCGAGGTCGCACTCGCCACTGGGCGACCCCGCCGCGAGGTTTATCAGCGCGCACTCGTGCTCGCGAAGGACACTGCTGATGGCGAAAAATAATCAACCGCCGCGGCCCGTAAAGCCGCCGCGCCCGGAACGGCAAGCAGCGTTTCGAGTGGGCATCTCTGCCGAAAGCCGCGCCGCGGTCTTTCTGATCGCAAAGGGATTCCGCATTCTGGCGCGACGCTGGCGGAGCCCGCTCGGCGAAATCGATATCGTCGCACGCCGGCGCCAGCTCCTGGTCTTCGCCGAGGTGAAGGCGCGGGCCAACCTCGATGAGGCTGCGGAATCAGTTAGCGAGCGGCAGCGCCGGCGGATTGCAGCCGCCGCAGAGGTTTGGCTCGCAGCAAACCCGGACGAAACGGTTCGTGATATCCGCTTTGATGCGATTCTGGTGGCGCCAGGCAAAATTCCGCGCCACATCCCGGCCGCGTTCGAAACAAACTAGGCGCTCAACCGTTCGAAGAACTGGTCGACCTGCGCACGAATGCGGCTGGCGACACTGCCGAGATCATCAGCCACCGCCTTCACTCCGGCAGCGCTCGTACGCGTGTCCTGGGTGGCCGTGCCCATCAGATTGACTTCCCTGGCAGTCTCAACTGTACGCTCCGCCGCAACCTCTACGCCGCGCGCGATTTCCTGTGTGGCCGCGCCCTGCTCGGTGACCGCGGCCGCGATGGCGCTGCTGATATTGCCGATTTCGCGAATCGTCTGCTCGATCCCGGTGATTGCTGCGATCGAGCGCTGGGTTGCGCGCTGCATGCCGGCGATCTGCGCACCGATCTCCTCGGTAGCGCGGCTGGTCTGCCCGGCAAGCGCCTTTACCTCCCCGGCTACCACCGCGAACCCGCGTCCGGCTTCGCCGGCTCGTGCTGCCTCGATGGTGGCGTTAAGGGCAAGCAGATTGGTTTGCTCGGCGATGTCGGTAATGAGCTTGACCACATCGCCGATACGTGCGGCGGCTTCATCCAGTTCCTTGACAGCAATATTAGTAGACTCGACTTCGTTGACCGCCTTGGTGGCAATGGCGTTGGACTGCGCCACCTGACGGTCGATCTCGTTTACGGATGCCGACAACTCATCTGCCGCCGAGGCAATGTCGCGTACATTAGCGGAAGCTTCCGACGAGGTTTCTTCCGCGCGCGCGGTCTTACTTGAAGCGTGGTCGGCAGCGGCGGCAAGCTGCGTCGACGCCGCTAACATTTCATCTGAAATGCGCCCAAGCTCCGCCAGCGTTGCTTCCACTTCCGCCGAGAAATGCGTAATCTCGTTCGACATCTTCTCCTGACGCCGCGCCCGCAAATCGGCATCGTTGAGCACGGTGCGATTGAGTTCTTCATTGCGGCGCATGGCATTCTGGAATACGCCGATCGAACGTGCCAGCGCGCCGATTTCGTCGCTGCGATCGCTGAAGGGGATGGCGATGGCCGCATCGCCGCCGGCAACGGCTTCGGTAATACTCGTTATGGCGGCGATCGGCTTGGTCACACTGCGTGCGATGATCCCCGCGCCCGCAAGCGCGAGCGCGACGGCACTACATGCAAGCACCGTCAGCAGCAGAGCGGTGTGGTCAATGCCCTCGTCAATCTGTGTGTAGATTTGGCTGGCTGTGTCACTGTAGTGTTGGCTCAGCGTTGCCAGGTCTCTGCTAAGCACAGTGCGAATCTCGGCCGGCTGATTTTTGTCGGCCCATTCGCGTGCGGCCTGCGGCCCGGATTGTTTGGCGATGGGCACAAGTTTGTACAAGGAATCCTGATATTCGTTGATACGAACGGCAAAATTGCTGAACGCAAGGGCATCGCTATTGCGAACGCTACGTTGCCAATCGCCAATCACGGCGCTGATCTGATCGGTGACCTTGAGCAAGGAGTCTGCAAATTTGGCGGTTTCGGTCCGGTCGGTCGACATATAGATGCCCCGCGATTCCATCACGGTGGCATAGATCAGGCCGTTGATGCGCTCGACGTTCCAGCTGCCGGCATTGGCAGATTCGAATTCATCGGTAAGTGCCGCATGGTAGCGCGCACTTGACACTGCGACCGCCGACAACGCGACGGTGGTGGCAGCCATCAGGGCGAAGATCGTATAGAGCCTGGCGGCAATCGAAAGTTTTGGCAGATTCACCAGCGGGGCCCCCCGGCCGTGCAACATCGGTCCCGAAGCGGCTATAGTGCGGGTAATGTGTTAACGGTTTATTCGCCTAAAGGTAGTCATGAGCCTTAAAATCGCGGTGCAAATGGATCCGATCCAGCGGATCAATATTAAAGGTGACTCGACCTTCGCCCTGCTGCTGGAAGCGCAAAAACGGGGCCACCAGCTTGCCTACTACACGCCCGACCGGCTGGCTTTGCTCAATGGCCGTTTGTTCGCCCACGTCGAATCCCTGAGCGTACGCGATAAAGCCGGCGACCATTTTGTCCTGAATAAGCCCAGGCGGGTCGAGCTCGCAGAGTTCGATGTTGTGCTGTTACGCCAGGACCCCCCTTTCGATCTCGCTTATGTCACGACGACGCACCTGCTTGAGCGCATCCACCCAAAGACTTTGGTGGTCAACGACCCGGCGCACGTGCGCAATGCGCCGGAGAAGGTTTTCGTCACCGAATTTCCCGATCTGATGCCGCCTACCCTGGTGTCGCGCGATCTTGCCGAGATCAAGGCGTTCCGCGTCGAACACGGCGATATCGTGATGAAGCCGCTCTACGGTAAGGGGGGCGAGGCGGTGTTCCGCCTCGCACGCGAAGATCTTAATTTCGGCTCTCTCTACGATCTGTTCACGACCACTTTTCGTGAGCAATGGGTGGTGCAGAAGTTTCTGCCCAACATCAAGCATGGCGATAAACGGATCATTCTGGTTGACGGCGAATACGCCGGCGCAGTCAATCGTATTCCGGCGGCCGACGATCTGCGCTCCAATATGGTGCGGGGTGGAGCGCCTTCGCCAACCGAACTGACCAAACGCGAAGCCGAAATCTGCGAGCGCATCGGCCCTGCCTTGCACGCGCGCGGTTTGCTTTTCGTCGGCATCGATGTGATCGATGGCTATCTCACCGAGATCAATGTCACCTCGCCCACAGGAATTCGCGCGATCAAGAATCTTGGCGGGCCCGACATCGCGGCGCTGATCTGGGACAAGATCGAAGCGAAGCGGCGCGCATGATCGCAAAAAGCATGTCCTCGGCCTCTCTCAGAGAGGGAATCGGTTTTCGGATAAGATCACGCGCAGAAAAGGCTGGGCGATGAGACCATGAGCGTTGCTCTCACGATCGCCACCACCGATTATGACCACTTCCGCGACTTTCGCCTCGGGTTGGTACGCGCAGAAGGTATCGAGGTGAACTGGCTGAGCCTTGGCCATCACGAGATTTTTTCACGTTTTACCTTCAACCGCGAATGGGATGTTTCCGAGCTGTCCTTCGCCAAATTCGCAGCGCAGGTAACGCGCAAGGATTCCGACATTATCGGTTTGCCGGTTTATGCTTCGCGGCTGTTTCGCTTTGCCTCGCTCTATGTGAACCGCAAGGCAGGCATAAAAACGGTCAAGGATCTGCGGGGGAAACGCATCGGCGTTCCGGAATGGGCGCATACCGCCGCGGTCTATATGCGCGGCTGGTTAATGCACGAGGGCGGCGTCGCGCTCTCCGACATCGACTGGAGACAGGCCGGCACCAACGAGGCCGGACGCATCGAAAAGGTCGAGTTATCGCTGCCAAAAGGGGTTCGGCTCGCCAGCATGCCGGAAAAAACGCTGAGCGGCATGATTGCCTCGGGCGAGCTCGATTGCGTGATCATAGCGCGTCCGCCAAACTCATTTCGGGAAAAGCATCCGGACGTTGTGCGGTTGTTTCCCGATTACGAGGCAACGGAGCAGCGGTACTACGAAGAAACGCGTGTCTACCCGATCATGCATGTCATTGCGATGCGCAAGTCGATCCTCGACGGCCAACCATGGGTGGCACGCAATCTGTATAACGCGTTCGAGGATTCGAAACGCCGCAGTCTCGAGCGCATCCTGGACCCGGCCGTATCGCGCTATCCGGTGCCATGGCTGACAAATTACGCGTTGCGTATGCAGCAGATGTTTGGAGGCGATCTGTTTCCCTACGGCATCGAGGCGAATCGGCCGACGCTGGAATTATTCCTGCGTTACGCGCACGAGCAGGGCATCGCGCACCGGCTCGTCAAGCCGGAAGAAATTTTCCCCGCCGGAATTATGGCGTCGGTGAAGATCTAGAGCTACCTTATGCGTTTCATCGCCTCTGCACGAATCTCAGCGTCGGTAATTTTCATCAAATCTATCGGCGTCTTAAGATTGCCGGCCTTCACCAGCTCGTTCTGCATCCAGTTCAATTTATCGAGCGGCAGAGCGACTGACGGATCTATGGCGCGTTGTTTGACCGTATCGTCAAAAGCATAGGCCGGCCGTGGATCGTCAAGTTTGGCATGAATAGTATCTTGGGTGAGTTTTATCGTCTCATCGCGATGACCAATTGCAAATCTCAACGCGTCGATTTCTGCCGCTACAAAACCAATCGCGTCCGCGCGCCGTTCAGCAATCGTCTTTCCCGTCATGGTCAGGCACAATCGCACATAGTTCGGCAGCGCGTCGTGTCCCGTGACTAGCATCGTCACATCCTTGGGCGCGACTGCCATGAACTCCGCAGCCACAATGCCAGCGTCGGCAACGCCGGCGACCACTGCTTTGAAGCGGTCGAGATCGCCGCCGAGATTTGCGAAACTCACTTCGGACGCCGCGATCTTGTGCTGATCGAGGATCGCATTGATCAGCAGATTGGGTAGTGACCCAGGTGCTGCCACTGCAATTGTCTTGCCCTTGAGATCCTCCACTTTGTTGATGGTCGATTTCACCATCAGTCCATGCGGAACGCCCGGCCAGTCGCAACCTAGAATCTTGATATCGGCACCGTGTGCGCCAGCGAGAATCGTCGCGCCTGGGCTTGATTCGATGCTGTCGAGCTCCCCTGCCAGCAGAGCCTTGTGCGCGGTTGCACCGTTCTTCAACGGGACGATCTCGATTTTTAGGCCATGCTTGGAGGCAAAATCGCGCTGTCCCACCATCACCATGAAGCCGGCGTCGCCTTTTGGCTCGATCACCCCGTGCTTCCACGACTTGAGATCTTGACCCGAGGCCGGGGTCCCGAGAGCCGCGAACAGGAGGGCAATCTTGAGGCCTCGCAGGAATGCCATGAATTTCTCCACTGGCTTTGCACCACGCATGATCAACAGCCAAAAGTCTCAAATCAATCATATCCTTGGGCGTGTTCGCCCGTAATTGTGTTCCTGAACCGTTCTTATGCGTGAGAGGCGGCGATGGAGTGCCGACTTGGCCCGGGTCCGATACTTAAGTCTTTACGTCCTAGTTGGCGCGTCCGCCTTTGCGGCCAGGGGCACACCTTGACGGAGCCCGCACGGGGTTGTCCCGCAATTCCCAAGCTATATTGAGGGTGCGAGACGCGAGAAGACCTGGTCAGGTAGCAAGCTAAAGTGAAAAAATCTAAGCGCACAATAGCAGCCGATCTAGTCGCCGTTCTGGTGGCCGTGACCAATGGCCAGCCTAAGATCATGACAATTGAAAACGGGGCAGCTTTGCCCAGCGGTCCCTTTGAATTCGAGCATCGTTCGCTTCAGTCAGGTTTGCGAGCATGGGTCGAACAACAAACGGGGCATCAACTGGGTTATGTCGAGCAGCTCTATACATTTGCTGACCGTGGCCGAACTGGAGATGAGGAAGCGCCGCACACGATTTCCATCAGCTATCTCGGTCTGACACGCGAAGATTACGAGCAGAAAGCTTCATTAATATACTCATTCAGAGTATAATATGGGCCTTTCTGGAAATCTCCCCCTCAGCGCAGCGCGGCTTTACGACCGCGTAAAACGCGTCATTCCGCCGTTCGAATGGGCATCTTTTTCCGCAGACATCGATGCGATTCTCGAGCTAAAAAAGAGGCGCCGCGCTGTCATTCTGGCGCACAACTATCAGACCCCGGAGATATTCCACGGCGTCGCCGATATCGTCGGTGACAGTCTTGCGCTTGCGCGCGAGGCGATGAAGGTCGACGCCGAGGTCATCGTGCTGGCTGGCGTGCACTTCATGGCAGAGACGGCCAAGCTCCTGAATCCCGACAAGACGGTTCTGATACCCAATCTGGAAGCCGGCTGTTCGCTCGCCGATTCCATCACTGCGAACGACGTTCGCCTGATGCGCCAGCGTTATCCCGGTGTGCCCGTTATCACCTACGTCAATACCTCCGCAGGGGTGAAGGCCGAGTCCGACATTTGCTGCACGTCAGGCAATGCGCGCGCGGTCGTGGAATCGCTCGGTACCGACCAGGTGATCATGTTGCCGGATGAGTACCTCGCCAGAAATATCGCAGCACAGACCCAGGTGCGGGTTATCGCCTGGAAGGGGCATTGCGAGGTGCATGAGCTCTTCACTGCGAGCGATGTTCAACAGATTCGTGAAGATTATCCGGGAGTCGTTGTCCTTGCCCATCCCGAGTGTCCCCCCGAAGTCGTGGCAGAAGCCGACTTCTCCGGATCAACCGCAGCGATGGCGAGCTTCGTTGAGAAGCAGCGGCCCGCACGCGTGGTGCTGATGACCGAGTGCTCCATGAGCGACAATGTCGCCGTCCATCATCCGAACATTGAGTTTATTCGACCCTGCAATCTGTGTCCGCATATGAAACGCATCACGCTGAAGAATATCCGGCAAGCGCTCGAGACGAACCGGTATGTGGTGGAGATTGATCCCGCACTTGCCACGCGTGCACGAAAAGCGGTCGAAAGAATGCTGGAGCTATTACAATGACCGATCTCACGCAATTCGGTCCACCTGATCGGGAGCAAGTGGAAGAAGAGTTTCAATGGTGCGCGCCACCGATGCTGCTCTGGTTGGCTTGGCAGTCCCCGCGCTCCGCCGCGAGTAGGCTCTCAGCGCTCATTAGCGCTCGCCGGTCGGTCTTGCGCCTCGCAGACCCCTCGCAGGAAAACCCGGTCATGACTCTTTCTCCTCTTCCCTCGATCATATTTGACCAGCTTGTTCGCACTGCGCTCCTCGAAGATCTCGGCCAAGCCGGCGATATCACTGGCGATGCAATCGTGTCTGCCGATCGGAGCGCGACGCTTGCTCTGACGGCCCGGCAACCGGGCGTAATTGCCGGCCTGAATATTGTCAGATTCGTCTTCCAGCTCCTTGCACCGGGGGTCGATCTGAGAGTGGAACGGCCTGACGGCAGCCATGTTTCACCCGGTCAGACGATCGCAACCGTCGATGGGCCTGCACATGCGTTGCTGACGGGGGAGCGAACAGCCCTCAATTTCCTATGTCATCTCAGCGGCATTGCCACCGCGACCGCATCTCTCGTCTCCGCCGTCAGCGGCACAAACGCCCGCATCGTCTGCACCCGCAAGACGACACCAGGGCTACGGGCGTTGGAAAAATATGCGGTTCGCGCCGGTGGCGGCAGTAATCATCGCTTCGGTCTCGATGACGCAGTCCTGATCAAGGACAATCATATTGCTCTAGCAGGCGGCGTGCGGGAAGCAGTCAACCGCGTGAAGGCGCGTGTCGGACACCTCGTCAAAATCGAAATCGAGGTCGATACGCTCCTTCAACTCGAGGAAGTGATGACACTCGATGTGGACGCTGTCCTGCTCGATAATATGACGCCGCCTCGGTTGAAAGAGGCAGTCGCTATGGTCGGTGGCCGTTTCATCACGGAAGCTTCCGGAGGAATCACTCCCGCAACAGCGCCGGCTATCGCGGCAACTGGCGTCGATCTGATTTCCGTGGGTTGGCTGACACATAGCGCGGCAGCACTTGATATCGGCCTGGACTACGAAGGGTTTCGTCCGGCGAGCGATCAAACTGTTTCGCGGGCCGCATCTCAAATGTTCCAGGAATGAGAGCGCGTTAATTGGACGGGTTAGTCGACAACACAGTGTCCCCTGATTTGATGTTCTGGCTGGCGCTTCTCTCCAAAATGGCTGTCGTCGCCGTTTTTGTAGTCCTTGCGGCCGTGATTACCGAATGCGCGGGGCCGCTCATTGGCGCCTTGATCATCACGCTGCCGATCTCTGCCGGCCCGGCCTATGTTTTTCTCGCGCTCGACCACGACGCCCACTTCGTTGCGCAGAGCGCGCTCGCAAGTCTCGTCGTCAATGCCTCGACAGGTGCGTTCGCGCTTACCTATGCAATGCTTGCGCAAAAGCGCGGCGTTGCGCTCAGCTTGTCTCTCGCTCTTGGCCTGTGGCTCGCAATCGGGCTGCTCTCGCGCAATGAGGCGTGGACAGTGACAGGCGCGCTTATGCTCAATGTCTTTCTCTATGCGATCTATCTGACACTGGCGCGGCACTTCCTCAGTATTGCAAAGCCGCGGGTGAACCGGCGCGGATACGACGTGCCGTTGCGGGCTGCGATGGTTGCTTGCCTGGTCGCGACGACGGTCGCCGCCAGCCACTATATCGGCCCGGCACTCACTGGACTTATTGCCGCGTTCCCGGTCGTCTTCACCAGCCTGATCATCCTTCTTCATCCACGGATCGGCGGCCCCGCAACGGCGTCGGTCGTCGCACACGGGCTGCCTGGGCTCCTTGGATTGGGAGTTGCGATGCTGGTGCTGCAAGTGAGCGCCGTGCCGTTCGGCTCCACGATTGCGCTCACGCTCGGCCTTGCAACCTCAATTACGTGGAACATCGCATTGTGGCTCGCACAGCGTTATCGCTGGTGCTTCGCGGTTTGTGGAGCCTCTAATTCTTAAAATAAATCAAGGTGTTACGACGTTTATGGAGACTTCAAGCGAACCCACTACCGGTCGCCGTTGGGTTCCGGTACTACTATAGCGTGTAAGATGCGAGGTGCGGTTGCATGGTCCAACGCGTGGGTACTGTGGCGTTCGAGGGCATTGAAGCTCGTGCCGTCGACGTGCAGGTGCAGGTCGCGCCGGGTTTGCCTGCTTTCAACATTGTCGGTCTGCCCGACAAAGCGGTTTCGGAAGCCAAGGAGCGCGTCCGCGCCGCATTGGTCGCCTCTGGTCTCGCGCTCCCGGCCCGACGCATCACGGTCAATCTCGCTCCCGCCGACCTGCCCAAAGAAGGCAGCCATTATGATTTGCCTATTGCACTCGGCCTCATGGCGGCAATTGGCGCCATTCCGCACGATGCATTGAACGGCTTCACCGTCTTGGGCGAGCTTGGGCTCGATGGCTCGATCGCTGCGGTGGCCGGCGTGCTGCCGGCCGCGATCGGCGCCAACGGACGCGGCCAAGGGTTGATTTGCCCAAGCTTATGCGGCCCCGAAGCGGCCTGGGCTAGCCCCGAGATCGAGATTGTTGCCGCACAGTCGCTGATCCAACTCGCCAATCATTTCAAGGGTACGCAGGTCCTTACGCGACCTCAGCCAAAAATCCGCGAGCGTGACGGCGCCGCGGTCGATCTTGCAGACATAAAGGGACAGGAAAGCGCCAAGCGCGCACTCGAGGTTGCTGCGGCCGGCGGGCATAACCTTCTCATGGTCGGGCCGCCCGGTGCCGGCAAATCGATGCTCGCGGCGCGGTTGCCGACGATCCTGCCGCCGCTCTCACCCGCCGAACTGCTCGAAGTGTCGATGATCGCATCGATTGCGGGCGAAATCGAAGGCGGCGCCTTGACCAACCGGCGGCCGTTCCGCTCGCCGCATCATTCGGCCTCGATGCCAGCATTAGTTGGCGGGGGCTTGCGCGCCCGGCCGGGCGAAATCTCACTCGCTCACAATGGGGTCTTGTTTCTCGACGAGCTTCCGGAATTTCCCGGTCAGGTGCTGGATTCACTGCGCCAGCCACTCGAGACCGGTGAAGTCGCAATCGCACGAGCCAACCATCGCGTCACTTATCCAGCGCGGTTCATGCTGGTGGCAGCGATGAACCCCTGCCGCTGCGGCCGGGCCAGCGATCCCGGCTTCTCGTGCAAACGCGGGACGAACATCCGATGTGCTGCCGAATATCAAAGTCGGCTGTCTGGTCCGCTGCTCGACCGTATCGATTTACATATCGAGGTGCCGGCTGTGACGGCTGCCGATTTGATTCTGCCGCCACCGACCGAAGGCAGCCGAGAGGTTGCCGCACGGGTCGCGCGCGCTCGCGACATTCAAACCGAGCGTTACGCAGCAATGGGCTTAAACGGCCTGCGTACGAATGCACAAGTGAGCGGACCGGCCCTCGAGCAAGTAGCGCGGGCGGATTCCGCTGGAATGGCGCTCCTGCGCGACGCGGCGGATTCAATGCGCCTGTCAGCTCGTGGCTATCACCGGGTATTGCGTGTCGCACGTACGCTCGCCGATTTAGACGCCGCGGAAAGTGTGGGCCGTGTGCACCTCGCCGAAGCCTTGTCTTATCGCGCCCTGGCCGACGAAATGCGCAGCGCTGCGTAATTGGCGCACTCGGTATCGATATTACGGTCTTTACCTTGTCTTAACCACGTTCGCGCGAACGGCAGCCGCTCGGTTAACCTGGAATAAAATCGCAAGATTCGGAGCGCCAAATGGCATTCTCGCGGGTGACCGGCGCTTGCATCGGCGCCGGACCCGACGGCGCTGGAGCCATGCGACCCGCAGCACGATCAACAGGCAAACCGGCAAATATACCGACGCGTCGAGCGGCGCCATCGCTGCCCGGCCGCGCGATTTTGATCGCATGGGCGATAATCGCGGCTGGAGCTGGGTTTCTGGCCGGCGTGAATGCTCAAAACGCGACCTACAATCTTGCAGTCTATGCCGTCAGCCTCGTTGCGGCCTGCGCTGTGGCCGCAACCCTACTTTTGCGGCTCCGCGTAACAAGAGCGGCGACGCGCGCACTGGAGCTACGCAATGAAGAACTATCCGACCGCAATTGGGAATTGCGCGAGGCGGAAGAGCGCGCGCGCAGTTTGCTGGAGGCACAAGGCGATGTCATCGTGCGCCGGGATAACCTTGGCCGCATCACTTACGCGAATGACGCTTTCTGTACCTTGGCGGGGAAACTACGCGAGGCTTTGATTGGCGGTGTCGTCGAGTTGCCTGTGCTTGAGCAGGGCGCTCTCACGGTTCAATCTGACGGTACGCGCGTACATGATCAAAAGATCGCATGCGGCAGCGCCGCACGCTGGATCGCTTGGCGCGAGGTCGCCGTCCGCGGCGAGATGGGCACGGAGGTTCAGAGCGTTGGGCGCGAGGTCACAAGCCGGGTTGAGGCAGAGCATGCGCTTGGCCTGGCGCGCGATCAGGCAGAAACCGCAAATCGCGCAAAGTCGCGTTTCCTCGCCAATGTCAGCCACGAGATTCGCACACCGCTCAATGGCATGCTCGGAATGGCCGATTTGCTGCTCGACACATCTCTCACACCGGAGCAGCTCACATATGCCAGGGCAGCGAAGACCTCGGGCGAAACGTTATTGTCGTTGATCGAGGAGATTCTCGATTTCTCAAAGATCGAAGCGGGGAAGCTCGACCTTGAGGCCCGCCCGTTCGCGCTAACGGTCCTGATCGAAGAGGCAATCGAACTTGTGGCTCCGCGTGCACAGGGGAAGGGTATCGAGATCGCTTCGTTTGTGGATGAACGCCTGCCAACGCAAGTGGTTGGCGACGCGGCGCGCTTGCGGCAGGTTTTGCTGAACCTCGTCGGAAATGCCATCAAGTTCACCGATAAGGGTGGTGTCGCACTCATCGTTGAGCCG
Organism: uncultured Alphaproteobacteria bacterium; assembly: GCA_963742345.1. Taxonomy (GTDB): domain Bacteria; phylum Pseudomonadota; class Alphaproteobacteria; order Rhizobiales; family Xanthobacteraceae; genus Pseudolabrys. The sequence continues at coordinate 264,929 of CAVULO010000004.1, read as the reverse complement.
GGCGACAACGAGAGCGAAATTCGTTTTGAAGTACGCGATACCGGGATCGGGTTGAAAAGCGAAAATCTGGCGCGCATCTTTCTTGATTTCGAACAGGCAGACGGCTCCTTGACGCGCAAGTTTGGCGGTACGGGCCTGGGGCTCGCCATCTCCAAACGCATTGTCGAGCGCATGGACGGACGCATCACCGTGACAAGTAAAGAGAATGCAGGCTCGACCTTCGTGGTCAACGTGCCATTGCTGCCAGCGCCGGGCGCGCAGCAAGAAAATTTCACCCCGCCCGATCTAACCCGCGCGGCGGTGATGATAGTTGCGGCCGCAGAAATCGAGGCGTCCTTGCTGGCGCGGCGGCTCGGACGTTGGGGTGCCAAGACTTGTGCGGCGATTGATGAAAGAATTGCTTTGGCATTGCTGCCAGAACGTGCGTGGGATGCGCTGCTGATCGACTATCCGATCGCGTCGTCCATTGTTCCGAATGGTGATCTCGGCAAACTAGGCATACCAAAACGCATCGCGCTTATTCGCCCGACCGAACGGCATGAGCTGCCGGCGCTGAAAGCGGCCGGCTTCACCGGCTACCTCGTCAAACCGGTACGTGCCGCCTCACTTGCAGCGCGGCTCGTCGACGATGACGTCTTCGAACACGCTCCGGCTGAAATCGCCGGCGAAACGCCCGAGGCATCTGCCACGACCGTTGCCAAAGGGCTGTCGATCCTTGTCGCCGAGGATAATGAGATCAACGCCCTTTTGGCGCGCGCGTTGCTAACGCGCCTTGGCCATCGTCCAACCATTGCAGGCAACGGCGAAGCAGCCGTTAAATCCTGGCTGGCGGCGCGGGCCGCGGGTGCGCCCTATGATCTGGTGCTTATGGACGTACAGATGCCGGGCATGGACGGTCTGGAAGCCGCGCGCAGCATCCGTGCAGCGGAAGCACAAGCGGGCAGCGCACGCACGCGTATGCTCGCACTCACTGCCAATGTCCACGCCGAAGACCGTGAGGCTGCGCTCGCCGCCGGACTAGACGATCTGCTCGTAAAACCGCTCGATCGCGAGCGGTTACGAGAGGTGTTGAACGCGACGTCGGATCGGACCTCAAACCCGCTTGCGGCCTGACGCTCGTTTCCCCACATTGTCATAATTCCGTGGTGGGTCCGTGGTGTAGGGGGCGTGGGCAATCAATCAATGATTCGCCCCGCTCGGAAACGAGGCCTGACGTAGGGATTTCGTGCATTTCGTGCCGAAAAGGACCTAAATGCCCATCGCGACCCGTGCCACTCTCCAACCCCAGCGCGGCCTCTTCGAACGATTTCGCCCGGCACCCGCCGGCCCTGGCGTCCCCGGCATTATTTCGTCGCTACAGGCATATGGCGGATTGCAGGCCTGGGCAGCGCGGGCGCACCGGCCCTCGCAGAGTCTCGGCCACATCGGCTCTTTGGAAGTTCGTCTCGCGCAAACCGCCGCCGAAGTGCGGCAGGCGCAAAAACTGCGCTACCGTATCTTCTATCAGGAAGGAGCGGCCATTCCCAACCCCGGGCGATTATTTGCGCGCCGGGATATCGATGGCTACGACGCAATCTGCGACCACTTGCTAGTGTTTGACCACGCCGCACGAGACCGCAACGCTCTGAACCGCCCGGCCGTGGTCGGCACATATCGGCTGTTACGCCAGCCGCTGGCCGAAGAATACGGCGGTTTCTATACCGCAGGCGAATTCGACATCGGTTCCCTGATCGCGCGCCATGACAATGTTCAATTCCTCGAGCTCGGCCGCTCCTGCGTGCTCGCCCCTTACCGCAATAAACGTACCGTCGAACTTCTCTGGTATGGCATCCATGCTTACATCCTTCAGAACCATTGCAGTGTCATGTTTGGTTGCGCGAGCCTCGACGGCACAGATCCCGGGCGTCTCGCGTTGCCTCTCTCGTTCCTGCACCACTATGCATCAGCGCCAGACCCGTGGCGCGCGCGGGCGTTGCCCGAACGTTACGTTGAGATGAATCGAATGACGAAGGAAGCGATCGATCCGAAGGACGCGCTACGCGCGCTGCCACCTTTGATTAAAGGCTATCTGCGGCTCGGTGCGTATATCGGCGACGGCGCAGTGATCGATCATGAATTCGGCACCACCGATGTGCTGATCGTACTGCCAGTATCGGCGATCAAGAAGCGCTATCTCGATCATTTTGATCTGAGCCGCCACGCGGCGTAATCACAGCCGTCGCAACGAGACATTCTCGACCAAGTGGCTTTCACTTTTCTTCAATATGAGATCGGCCCGCTGCCGCGTCGGCAGAATGTTTTCGTGCAGATTTACCAGATTAATGCGCGACCAGATCGACGACGCGGTTTTAGTCGCTTGCTCATCCGACAAATTAGAATAACGATGAAAGTATGATTTCGGATCGCGGAAGGCCGTGCCGCGCAAGGTTAAGAACCGGTCCACATACCAGGACTTTAGTACGTCTTCGTCGGCATCGAGATAGACCGAAAAATCGAAAAAGTCCGAGACGAAGGGGATCGCCTTGCCATCCTTTGGCAGGCGGCCGGTCTGCAATACATTCAAACCTTCGACAATGAGAATGTCCGGTCGATCGACTTCGGCCCATTGGTTGGGGATCACGTCATAGACGAGATGAGAATAGATCGGCGCGCGCGCCGGACGCCGTCCAGCCTTCACATCGGAGAGAAACCGCAGTAGCGCCGGCAGATCATAGCTTTCGGGAAAACCTTTCTTTTCCATGAGGCCTTCGCGTTCCAGAACCGCGTTCGGATAGAGGAAGCCATCGGTGGTGATCAGATCGACCTTGGGCACATTCGGCCAGCGCGCCAGCAGGGCTTGCAGCACGCGCGCCGTGGTCGACTTGCCGACTGCAACCGAACCCGCGACGCCGATGATGTAGGGCATCTTCACGTCGGTGGTGCCGAGGAATCGCTCTTGGGCGCGGAACAACCGTTGGGTTGCTGCCACATACATCGACAGCAGCCGTGACAGCGCCAGATAAATTTCCTCGACCTCCGCCATGTCCAGCCGATCGTGCAGCGAGCGCAGACGGGTGACCTCTTCCGAAGTCAGCGTCATCGGCGTGTCCTCGCGCAACATCGCCCACTCCGCACGCGAGAAGGTGCGGTAGGGCGAGAGGTTTTCTTCGGTGCGCTGTTCCATCATTTTCCGTTAGCCGCTAGAGCAAGAGATCATGCTCAACTCTTAAACGGACGCGAGGCTTTTTCCTCGTGTCCGGTTTGCGCCGAGCGCTTTTCGAGCGTTGCTTCGACCTCTTCTAACGTAACGCCGCGCGCTTCCAGCAGCACCAGCAGATGATAAAGAAGGTCGGCCGCTTCCGCGATCAACCGACTCTTGTCTTCTTGCACAGCGGCCAGACCGGTTTCGATTGCTTCTTCGCCCAGTTTCTTGGCGCAATGGGCGACGCCTTTATCAATGAGGGCGCGGGTATAGGACTCCGCCGCGCTGGCCTTGGCGCGCTCGTGGACCCGCTTTTCCAGATCGGCCAGGGTGAACTTGCTCATGGACGCCTCTTTGCGCGGCTCAATAGCACTGTTGCCGCTAAGGATCGAGCCGCATCGGCAGACCTGCCTTCGCCATATAAGACTTGGCCTCGCGCACGCTTTGCTCGCCGAAATGGAAGATTGAAGCCGCCAGCACCGCGGTCGCGTGGCCATCGCGGATGCCCTCAACCATGTGTTCGAGCGCGCCTACCCCGCCCGATGCAATGACCGGCACAGTGATCGCATCTGCAATCGCACGCGTGAGCGGAATATCATAGCCCTTCCTGGTGCCGTCGCGGTCCATCGATGTGAGGAGAATTTCTCCAGCCCCCAGTGCGACAACCTCCTTCGCATAGCTAATGGCGTCGATACCGGTGGGGTTTCGGCCGCCATGGGTAAAAATCTCCCACCGATCTTTTTCACCCGCATTCGACACTTTTTTTGCATCGATTGCCACCACGATGCACTGATCGCCGAATTTCTCAGCCGCCTCTTTCACGAAAGCACGCCGATCGACTGCAGCAGTGTTGATTGACACCTTGTCGGCACCGCAGGTGAGCAGTTTGCGGATGTCGTCGACCGTGCGTACCCCGCCGCCGACCGTAAGCGGCATGAAGCAGGCCTCCGCAGTGCGTGTAACCACGTCGTAGATCGTTTCGCGGTTTTCGTGGCTCGCAGTGATATCAAGGAAGCAAAGCTCGTCTGCGCCGGCAGCGTCGTAAACGATCGCGGACTCTACCGGATCGCCTGCATCGCGCAGATTGACGAAATTGATCCCCTTGACCACGCGGCCGTCTTTCACGTCGAGGCAGGGGATAACGCGGACTTTAAACATTACGCAGCTGTCCTCGCGGCACGGATCAGTTTGAGGGCTTCGGCAGCGTCAAGTCGTCCGTCATAAAGCGCGCGACCGGCAATAGCACCTGCAAGTATTTTTGCACGCGGCTCCAGTAGCGCCTTGATATCTTCGATCGAGGCAAGCCCTCCGGAGGCGATGACCGGAATGGAAATCGTATCGGCAAGTGCAACAGTCGCATCGAGATTGAGGCCTTGCAGCATGCCGTCGCGCGCGATGTCGGTATAAACGATCGCCGCCACGCCGGCATCCTCAAACCGCCGGGCTATTTCGAGCGCCGACAATTCGGAGGTTTCCGCCCAACCTTCGACCGCCACTTTGCCGTCGCGCGCATCGAGTCCGACCGCGACGCGGCCGGGATAATCGCGGGCCGCCTGTTTGACGAAGGGTGGATCGCGCACTGCGGCAGTGCCAATAACGACGCGAGTGACTCCCTTATCCAACCAGCTTTCCACGGTTGCGGTATTGCGGACGCCACCGCCGAGCTGCACCGGGATACTCACCGTTTCGAGAATGCGATCGACCGCGGCGGCGTTCATCGGCTTGCCGGCAAAGGCGCCATCGAGATCGACGATGTGCAGGTATTCGAAGCCTTGCTGCTCGAAAGCGCGTGCCTGCGAAGCCGGGTCGCGATGGAAAACGGTCGCGCGCGCCATATCGCCTTGCTCCAGCCGTACAACAAGACCTTCCTTCAGGTCGATAGCGGGGAACAGAATCACGGCGCCCACTTCAAAAAATTCGCAATCAGTGCGAGGCCAAGCCTTTGGCTTTTCTCCGGGTGAAACTGCGTACCAACCATGTTGTCGCGACCGACGATGGCTGTGAGCGGGCCGCCATAGTCCGCCTGCGCCACCAAATCACGACGCTGCGCGGTTTTCAGTTCGTACGAATGCACGAAATACGCATGTAAACCGTCTGGTCCGAGCGGAATATCCTCCAGCAGTGGATGTGTTTTCAACATGTTAAGCGTGTTCCAGCCCATGTGCGGAATTTTCAAATTCGGATCTGACGGCGTAATGCGGTCGACTTCCCCGGCGATCCAGCCGAGACCGGGCGTTACCTGATATTCGCGCCCGCGCTCTGCCATCAACTGCATACCAACACAGATTCCAAAAAACGGTCTTCCATTCTTCCGCACGCTCTGCTCGAGGGCGTCGACCATGCCCGGAATTTCGTCGAGCCCACGCCGGCAATCGGCGAATGCGCCGACGCCGGGCAACACGATGCGGTCTGCGCGCGCTACCGCATCGGGATTGCTCGTCACTGCAATTGGCTGTTCGTGTCCGCTCTCGCGCGCGGCGCGTTCGAAAGCCTTGGCCGCCGAATGCAGATTGCCTGAGCCATAATCGACGATAACAACACTCACCGTTGAGCTCCCGGCTCTGGAAACAGGCCGATGACATCGGATGCCGATGGCGGTCCACGCCGCACAGGTGTCGAGAATCCCGGCTCAGAAGCAGCGGGCGGCGATGGGAGCTCTGCCGCACGTTGTGACCATTCAGCAAAAAATCGCCGCTCGGCTAGTTCGGCATCCTCACCGATCACGAAGCCAAGCATAGCCCAGCGGCGCCGCCCCAATGTCCATCGCCAGATGCTGGACGCCTCAAAGCCGACCAACAAGGCGATCAACAACCCGACAAGCAATTGCGTATTGGCCGGCGCGCGCAGCAGTGCAAGGCCGACCCCGACCAGCCCGTAGCCGACGAAATAAATCACAAAGGCCAGCCACAGCCGGTGCATCAACAGCCACAGCGGCGCCAGCACGAAAGCCCAAACATAAAAGCCATCGCGCACGAACAGGAAACGCTCAGGAGCGCTCCTTGTTTCGCCTTGGCGCGGCGGCGGTGCGTGCACAGTGTAAGTGGGCATTTTCTACTCTCAACTCATCACCGGTCGTTCCGAGGCGCGAGCAAAGCGGGCGAGCCCGGAATCCCGCCACACACTCGGTGGCGATTGCCCTGCATTCCGGGCCCCGGCGCTTCGCACCGTTCCGGAATGACGTTCTTTCACCCGCCAAGCGAGCCCTTTGTGGACGGCACTTCATCCTTGGCACGCGGATCAATCGCCACCGCCGCCCGTAACGCACGAGCCAGGCCTTTAAAGCACGACTCAGCGATGTGGTGGTCATTGCTGCCGTACAGAACCTCAGCATGCAGTGTAATTCCGGCGTTCATGGCGAAAGCCTGGAACCATTCCTGCACCAACTCGGTGTCGAATTCGCCAACCTTATCGCGCACAAATTCGGCCTTGAACACCAGAAACGGACGTCCGGAGATGTCGATCGCAACGCGCGTCAATGCCTCGTCCATCGGTACATGCACATCGGCGTAACGCGTAATGCCTTTCATGTCGCCGAGTGCCTGTTTCACAGCCTGACCGAGCGCGATGCCTACATCTTCGGTGGTGTGGTGATGATCAATGTGCAGATCGCCTTTGGCTTGGACCTTGATGTCGATGCGCGAATGCCGCGCCAGTAGGTCGAGCATGTGGTCGAGGAAGCCGATACCAGTCGCCACCGACCCACTGCCGGTCCCGTCGAGATCGACTTCGACCTCGACGTCGGTTTCCTTGGTCTTGCGCTTTACGACGCCCTTGCGCATGTAAATATCCTTTATTCGCGCGCCTTTTATCAGGGGTTCAGCGGATTCGCCACCGTCGTTGCGAACGGTTTGCAAATACACTGCACCATGCCTAGATGACGCGGATCTCGGGGTCTTAAGCGTATGTCATCGAACGAACTTCCCGCCTGGCATGGCACCACCATCCTCACGGTCCGCAAGGGCGACAATGTGGTTATCGGCGGCGACGGCCAGGTGACGATCGGCCAAACCATCGTCAAATCCAACGCCAAGAAGGTGCGCCGGCTCGGCAAAGGCGACGTGATTGGCGGGTTCGCCGGCGCAACCGCTGACGCCTTCACCCTGTTCGAGCGACTGGAGGCCAAGCTCGAGCAGTATCCCGGGCAGCTCACCCGCGCGGCAGTCGAGCTTGCCAAGGATTGGCGCACTGACCGCTACCTGCGCCGTCTCGAAGCAATGATGATTGTTGCCGACGCCAACGTTTCGTTGGTGCTTACCGGCACCGGCGATGTGCTTGAACCGGAGAACGGTGTGATGGGCATCGGCTCGGGCGGCAACTACGCGCTCGCCTCCGCTCGCGCGCTTCTCGACGGCCCACTCGATGCCGAGGCCATTGTCCGCAAATCGCTCGATATCGCTGCTGAGATTTGCGTGTTTACCAATCGCAACGTGACAATTGAAACGCTGAAGAGTGCCTGAGCATGGCGCGTCACATTGAATATCAGACGCTGGCTCATCTGCTCGACGCAGTCCGCGTATGGCGGGCAGGCAACTGATACCGCCGCAACGAAACGAATACCATGACCGACTTTTCCCCCCGCGAAATCGTTTCCGAACTTGACCGTTTCATTGTCGGCCAAGGCGACGCCAAGCGTGCGGTCGCCATCGCGCTACGCAACCGCTGGCGCCGATTGCAGTTGGACGACAAGCTGCGTGAGGAAGTCCTGCCGAAGAATATTCTGATGATCGGCCCGACAGGTGTCGGTAAAACAGAGATTTCCCGGCGCCTCGCCAGACTTGCCGGTGCGCCGTTCCTCAAGGTCGAAGCAACAAAATTCACCGAGGTCGGCTATGTCGGTCGCGACGTCGAGCAGATCGTACGCGACCTGGTCGAGATTGGTATTTCTCTTGTTCGCGAAAAGAAGCGTAAGGATGTGCAGGCGCGCGCCGAACAATCGGCTGAAGAACGCGTGCTCAACGCTCTGGTCGGCCCCGGTGCAAGCCCGGCCACGCGCGAGAGCTTCCGCAAAAAGCTGCGCGATGGTGAACTTAACGACAAGGAAATCGAGATCGAAGTGCAGGCTGGCGGAGCAGGGATGCCGATGTTCGAAATTCCCGGCATGCCGGGCGCGCAGATGGGTGCCATCAATATCGGCGACATTTTCGGAAAGCTTGGTGGCGGCCGTACCAAGACGCGGCGCGTCACCGTTGACGAATCACACAACATTCTCGTGAATGAGGAATCCGACAAGCTCCTCGACAATGAACAGCTGGTGCAGGAATCGATACGCGCCGTGGAGCAGAACGGCATTGTGTTTCTCGACGAGATCGACAAGATCGCCGGCCGAGAAGGCCTGCGCGGCGCCGACGTATCGCGCGAAGGCGTTCAACGCGATCTGCTGCCGTTGATCGAGGGCACCACCGTCAACACCAAGCACGGACCGGTGAAAACCGACCACATATTGTTCATCGCGTCCGGCGCGTTTCACATCTCAAAGCCGTCGGATCTGCTGCCCGAACTGCAGGGCCGCTTACCGATCCGCGTGGAGCTCAAGGCGCTCACGCGCGACGATTTCCGGCGCATTCTCACCGAGCCGGAAGCCTCGCTCATCAAGCAATACGTGGCACTGATGGGGACCGAAGGAGTCATCCTAGAATTCAGCGAGGACGCGATCGACGCCATCGCCGACATCGCGGTGGCCGTGAACTCATCAATCGAGAACATCGGCGCTCGACGTTTGCAAACCGTGATGGAGCGGGTGCTCGACGAGATATCGTTTGCGGCTCCCGACCGGTCCGGTGAAACGGTCAAAATCGATGCCGCATATGTAGAAAAGCACATTGGCGACCTTGCCAAGAACGCCGACTTGAGCCGCTTTATTCTATAAGTGCCGGCAACCGGCCTGCGGTTTGTTCGACGTACGCGATTCTCCGAGGCCTACCGCCGCCTAAGTTCGCTTGCTTCGCCGCACTCGGACATAAAGTGCGCCCTCACCACCGTGAGCGACATGCGCGTCCTCGAAGCCGATGACCAGCGCCCGGAACTCGGGCAAACCTAGCCATTGTGGCACGTGCCGTTTCAGAACGCCGCGTTGGCCTTCCCCGGCGCGAGCACCCTTGCCGGTGATGACCAACACCAGCCGCGCACTGCGGGAACTCGCGGTTCGCAGGAAGCGCAATAACGCGGCGTGCGCCTCGCTTTGTGTCAGCCCGTGCAGATCAAGGCGGCCGTCGATGGCTTCCTTGCCCCTGATGACGCGCTGTTTCATCCGGCGGCCGAGTGGCGCAAGCGGTGGCTGCGGTTTTTTCTCCGGCGGCGGGCGCACGATTCCTGGTGGTTTCCCAACAGGCGCTGCTGGCCGCAATGCCCCGGCCATCGCCGCTCCCTCTTCCTCGCCAAACGCGCTGGAATCCCGCAACGGCGCGATCGATTTGGTCACTGTCGTCCACAGCACACGCTCTTCCTGGGAAAGAACGCGGCGCCGCTTGCCGTCGCCGGAACTCATATTGTCAGGGACGCGGCTTGGGCATCGGTGCCCGTACGCTCGCTGTGAATTCGGTAGTCGACCGAGCGGCCGCAGTGGCCGTCATCAGTGGCCGAGGCTTTGGAAGTGGAATGTCTGCAGCCGCAACCGCGGCGCCGCTAATAGCTACGCTCTGCGGGGCCAGCATCACAAATTGCCCGTGTTGCTTGATACGGCCGGCAACGTGACTGGTCTCCTCGCCGTGACCAAAATAAATGTCGGCACGTGCCGGCCCGACAATCGCCGATCCTGTATCTTGCGCAAACAGGAGTCGGCGGAACTTGGTTTCGGGCTTCTCACTGTCAATCGGCAATTCGGCTTCTATCCAGATCGGTGTGCCATAGACATGGACGCGCTTATCCACTGCAAGCGAGCGCCCGGGTGTGAGCGGCACGCCTTGAGCGCCGATGCATTCGTCGTGCGCACCCAACGCCGTCTCCTGGAAGAAAACGAATGAACGGTTTTTTCGGCGCAGCTCTTTACCCTCGTCCGGATTGGATTCCATAAAGTCGCGGATCTTGTCCATCGACATTTCTTCCTTAGAGACTATCCCGCGATCGATTAGAAATTTTCCAACCGGCGTGTAGGGCTGACCATTGCTGGCGATATAGTTGAGGCGCAACAGCTTGCCGTTATCGAGCTTCACGCGTGTTGAGCCCTGAATCTGCGCAAAAAATGCGTCGATCGGATTTTTGATATAGCAAATTTCCAGTTCCTTGCCGGCCAACGCGCCATCTTCAATCTTGGTGCGGTCGAGATCGGAAAACACCTTGCTCTGACGTCTCTTCACCGTCTCTGCAGGCGCGGCATAAAGCGGAATTGTGTATTCGTCGCTGGGGAAGCGCGAACCATCTACTTCAGTTTCGTAGTAACCCGTGAAGAAACCTTCGGTCTGACCGGCGGGCGCTACCCGTATCGGTTTGAAATTATCTTCGAAGAAAGCCCGTGCCTGGTCTCGATCGAGTTGCCCAGCCGCGGCCGCGCGCCCACACACCTTGAACAGCGCCCCGTAGAGTGGCCGCGCGGACCGCATCGTTTTCGTGCCGTTGAGAATGGCGCCACAGCTTTTCAGAAACGCGTCAAAGGCGACGGCGTGATCGTCGTCCTTCCACCCGTCGAGCGCAGAAAAGCTCAGCGGCTCAACCTGTGCGTTGCGAAGATTTAAGGTCCCATTTGCCAACGCCGGCGGGCCTCCGACAGCGATTAGCCAGAAGCAAAGACCAAATTCGCAGAAGGAGCGAAGATTGATCGCCGGCATGCGTTCATTGCCCGGCTTCGGTGGCAAGAAGCTTCCAGTTCGGATCGCGCGCGGTGACGTCGCGAGCGAATGTCCAAACATCGGTTATATCCGTCACCCGCTCAGCATTGCCATCGATCACGTTGCCGTCCTTGTCGCGCGTCACTGAGACGAGCTTGGACTGGAATCGTACGGTCACTTGCGCGTTGCGCCCGCGTAGTTCAGCGGCGGTGATGTCCGCATTATCGATCGACACAAAGCGGCTCTCCACCGTTTCGCCGCGTTTCTCACGCTCGCCGATGGCATTTTCAAAACCATCATAGACCTCACGCGCGAGCAGATTTTTCAATGTGCGGCGGTCGCCTTCGGCGTAAGCGTTGACGATCATCTCATAGGCGGCGCGCGCGCCCGTCAGGAAGTGTTTGGCATCGAAATTGGTGTCCGCACCCGCGACGGCATCGAGACCGGTCGCAATTGTCGAACCCGATTCGGCGATGCCCTTCCAGCGTTCGGCAGTGACTTCCGTTGGCTCGGCTGGCTTGGGCGCAGATGTTTCTGCGGTGCGATTAGGCAACGTGACGATTTTTTCCGTCGCAGGCCGCACTGGTTCGCGGGCAGAATAGGGATCGTAAGGCGGCCTCTCCCGGCCGGTACGTTGGCCGAGCACGCTTCGCAATCGCAGGAATATGAACACTGCGAGTGCCAAGAAAATGATGGTGTAGATATCGAACACGTCTCGCATGCTTTCGGCTACCGTAGCGGCACATCGGCCAGATCAACGTTTCAGCCCGTCGCCGGCAAGACGACCGCGCGGCCGCCTTTGCCGCTATTGCATCTGCCGGTGGCCACGCCAATCCTAGGGGCCGGGCCTCGCGCCGGTATCGCGGCGCAATTCAGGTCTCTCGACCGAACCTTAGACGATCAGGGCGCCTAGGCCAACATCACCCAAGCAGAGAAACGGCGATGAATGTGGCAAAATGGGCGTTGTTGGGGCTGCTGGCGCTGCCATTTCTGGAACTTGTGGCATTCATCGCAGTGGCCGCCACAGTCGGCTTCGGCTGGGCATTAAGCCTAGTGGTGGGCAGTTCGCTCGCAGGCTTGCTGCTATTGCGCCACGCTGGCGGTAGTCACATCGCCCGCATGCGGGTTGTCCAGCAGCAAGGCAGCTTCACCGCTTTGCAGGCCGATAGCAGTGGAGGCCACATTCTGTTTGCCGGGATTTTACTGTTAATTCCAGGATTTATCACTGATGTCGTGGCCCTCTGCCTGCTGATATCGCCGCTACGACATGCTTTAAGCGCGATTTTCGGCAACGCCGTCGCGCCTGCCCGCAAGGACGGTGTAGTCGATCTTGCCCCTGAACAATGGCATCGCGTACCAGATCCCACTCTCCCGGACCGGCGCAGGGACGGACGCGAGCGTTGAACACCCAGCGATTTCGATAATGGCGGTCTCCCGCTTCATCCGAAGGTGGGGACCGCTTCTCGAAAATGGCAGTACGCACGCGCATTGATAGCGTCCTTGTTCCCCCCGTGCCCCTATGATAGCCAACCGCCGCGTAAGTATGTACGTGGCGTGAAGGAGTGTTCATGACGACGACCAACGGGGGTCCAACGCAAGCCGCGCCGCAGGACATGCAGCCGCAGCTCACCGTGGTGTCCCAGTATATCAAGGACTTTTCGTTCGAAAATCCGAACGCGCCGCAGTCACTCACTGGCCGTCAGGAACAACCGCAGATCGGTATTCAGATTAACGTGGGCGCCAACCCGCTGACGGAAACGGATATCGAGGTCGTGATCAAACTTGAAGGCAAGGCAGAGACCGGCGCCTCCTTGTTGTTCCGTTTCGAGTTGGAATTTGCGGGCGTGTTCCGCATCCGCAATGTCCCGCAAGAGAGCCTGAACCCCGTGGTGTTGATCGAGTGTCCGCGGCTTCTGTTCCCGTTCGCGCGTGAAATCGTCGCCACCGCAGTTCGCAATGGCGGCTTTCCGCCACTTCTGCTTGATCCGGTGGATTTCGTTGGCCTCTATCGACAGAAGCTGGCACAGCAGCAGCCGGTGCCCGCGCCCGCGACGCCCACTTGAACCGTCAGTCTCCGCTAGGCCGATAGTCTCGCCACAACGCGTTCTCGCCGAGTCCGGACACGAAATCGCGGTGCGCTGCGAGTTCAGTTTCACTCAGTCGTGGCGTCAGTTGCTCGGGCCGCTCTCGCATCACGATGACACCATTGGGTCCACTCGCCGGCCGCTCAGCGCTCTCGGCGAGACCGAGTTGCGCCTGGCGCGCGCCAATCAATTCAACATAGACCTCGGCCAGGATCTCTGCATCAAGCAGCGCGCCGTGCTTGGTACGACGCGAATTGTCGATGCCATAGCGCGCACATAGGTCATCGAGCCGGTTCGGGCCCGCTGGATGCTTGCGACGTGCCAACAGTAGCGTGTCAACCAGTCGCTCACGTGCAATCAAAATACGCTCGGCGCGTTTGAGCTCAGCGCAGAGAAATGCATGATCGAAGCCGGCATTGTGGATCACAAGCGGTGCGTCGCCGATAAAGGCAAGAAAATCATCGGCGATCTCATTGAAGCGCTTGTGCCCCTTCAGAAATTCGGTGGAAAGCCCATGGATTGCGAAAGCCTCAGCCGGCACGTCGCGCTCGGGATTAAGATATACGTGGAAGGTCGACCCGGTCGGGATCCGGTTGAGTAGCTCGATGCAGCCGAGCTCGACGAGACGGTGACCTTGGCCCGGATCGAGGCCGGTGGTTTCAGTATCGAGAACAATTTCGCGCATATTGGTTTCCAGCGACAGAATCACCGTCGCCGTTTCGGCATTGTAGCAACGCGCGCGAGAATATCACGTACTTGTGCGCGCGCGGCGTCGAAACCTTTTGAAGTATCCACCACGAAATCTCCCCGCGCGCGTTTATCTGTGTCTGGCATCTGTTTGGCGAGAATCGCCGAGAATTTCTGTTCAGTCATGCCAGGGCGCTCGAACGCACGACTGCGCTGGACATCCGATGGCGCCGAAACCACGACCACCGCGTCGCACCTTTTATCGCCACCAGTCTCGAACAGGAGCGGAATGTCGAGTACCGCCACGTTCGCGCCCTTACGCTCCGCCTCGGCAAGAAAACGCTCTTCGGCGTTACGGACCAGCGGATGCACGATTGTTTCAAGTTTTTTGATCGCGGCGGTATCGCCTAGGACCCGTTGGGCGAGCTTTTCGCGGTCTACCCTTCCGCCGGTGGTGGTGCCTGGAAAGGCCGTCTCAATTAATGGCGCCGCCTCGGCTTCATAAAGCCGATGCACGGCCGAATCGGCGTCGTGCACTGGCACACCTTCTTCGGCGAACATTTTTGCTGTGGCGGATTTTCCCATGCCAAGCGAGCCGGTGAGACCGAGGATGAACATTGGCTAGCCGTCGACGAACTTGTTTTGTCGCAGAAAGGCAAGCAGCGGTAAAAGCGGCAGTCCGAGAATAGTGAAATAGTCTCCCTCGACCCGCTCGAACAGATGAATGCCGATGCCCTCAAGCTGATAGCCGCCAACGCTCGTCAGCGCGGTGTCTCCCGCCATCTCGAGGTAATCATTGAGAAAACGGTCGGAAAAATCGCGCATAGTCAGCCGGGCGGTATCGACACAGGCAAACACGGTGTCTTTGTCGCGGATCAAAGCAAGCGCGGAGTGAAGCTCGTGTGTTCGGCCACGCAAGGCCCGCAGCTGCTCGGCGGCTTCGGCACGATCGGCTGGTTTGCCAAAGCGTCTTGCGCCACGCGCCAGCGTCTGGTCAGCCCCAAGGATCAGCCGTCCCGGCAACAAGGCTGCGACCGCATCGGCCTTGGCGCGCGCCAAATGGCGTGCCGCGGCTGCTGCATCTACAGTCCCGGCACCGGCCTCGACTGCGCGTTCGTTGACTTGTGACGGCCTTATTTCGAAACGCAGGCCGGCCGCCGCGAGAATCTTGCCGCGAATGTCGCTCCTGGACGCAAGCACTAACGGTTGGGGGGCAAGCCAAAGCGGCATGGGTCACGCCACCGGATGCCGGCGCCGCTCACTCAGGAGCCGCATTACGGCAGCAGCGGTCTCTTCGATCGAGCGCCGCGTCACGTCTATCGTCGGCCAATTGCGTTTGGCACATAGCCGGCGTGAAAAAGAAACCTCCTCGGCCACCGCCGTTTTGTCGATGTATTGGTCGTCGTCGCGATGCGCTTTTAGACCGAGTAACCGGTTTTCACGAATCTGCACGATGCGCTCCGGGCTGGCATAAAGACCGACAACCAGTGGCCGGGTCAAATTTTCAACCGCAGGTGCGACCATCACGCCGGGCACCAAAGGCACGTTGCCGGTTTTGACACCACGATTGGCGAGGTAAATCGAGGTCGGCGTTTTCGACGTGCGCGAGACTCCCACAAGCACAACGTCAGCTTCCTCGAGACCCTCAACGTGCTGGCCGTCGTCGTGAAGCATGGTGAAGTTGAGCGCATCGATACGCTGAAAATACTCGGCATTGAGCACATGCTGCGCGCCGGCCCGATGGATGGTCTCCGCACCAAGGTAAGATTGGAACAAACGCAAGACTGGCCCCAGCACCGACATGCAAGGCAAGCCGAGCTCGCGACACTTCTTCTCCAGCGACTGGATGAGATCCTCTTCGAGCAAAGTATACAGGACCAGCCCCGGGGACTCGGAAATTTCCGCCAATGCATGGTCGAGCTGCTTTTTCGAGCGCACCATTGGATAGAGGTGTTCAACCGGCGAGACATTGGCGTATTGCGCCGCAGCCGCGCGGGCAACGGTTATCAGTGTTTCACCGGTAGCGTCGGACACCAAGTGGAGATGAAAATAACCAGTCTCAGGCATCTGTATATTGACCGCACAGCATGTGGATAGAACGGGAGGAGGCCACGGCTTGGCGCGACAAGCAAGTCATCATCCGTCATGAGTTCAATTTCCATCCACACTACTGCTGACGGGACGCGTGCCACGCACCGATAGGCTTATTCTGTTGTGATGTGGATATTCGGTTGGGGATAGGCTGGGATAGCCTCGTAAAAAGCTTACAAACTAGACATTACTGATGTGGATGAGATCATGCTGGATTAAGCTCGCTTCTGCATCACCTTAAGTCATCCGGTGGACAGAGTGTTGATCGACAGGCATGAGTCCAATTAACGGTCTAATAAACACTACAAAGAGTTCTTAGAAGAGTCTTTATGGATGAAGGTGTGATAACCAGTGCCATGGGGATAAAACCCCTGTTGCGCGTCTTGGCTAAGCAACGTGAGGCCGTTCCTCCGGTGTGGCTGATGCGGCAGGCAGGACGGTATCTGCCGGAATACCGCGCAGTACGCGAGAAGGCTGGTGGCTTTCTCGATCTTTGTTTTAATCCCGAGTTGGCGGCTGAAGTAACATTGCAGCCGGTCCGCCGCTTTGGTTTCGATGCGGCAATATTATTTTCCGATATCTTGGTAGTACCGCTTGCGCTTGGGAGAAAAGTTGAATTTCTGGCTGGCGAAGGTCCGAAACTTGAACCGATTGGCGATGCTGCGGGATTGGCAGCACTGCGAGAGACGACTGACCAGGATGTGCTGGCGCCGATCTATGAAACTGTTCAGCGGGTAAAGGCGAGCCTGAACGAGAGAACTGCGCTCATCGGCTTCTGTGGTGCGCCGTGGACTGTTGCGACTTATATGGTGGCGGGGGAAGCGACACCGGATCAGGCACCGGCGCGGCTGTTTGCCTATCGTGATCCGGATAACTTTGCACGGCTAATAGAACGACTGGTCCTAAGCTCAATCGACTACCTGGTGGGTCAACTCAGGGCAGGTGCTGAAGTTGTGCAAATCTTCGACACTTGGGCTGGTGTGTTGGGCCCGGAGCAGTTCGAGCGGTGGTGTATTTCGCCCACTCAGAAAATCGTTGAGGGTGTACGCCGGCAGTTCCCGAACGCAAAGATAATCGGTTTCCCGCGCGGGGCTGGTGCAATGACATTGCCTTTCGTGGAGATGACGGGCGTGAACGCGATCGGGATCGACTGGACATTCGAGCGAGCGATCGCGCGCGCTACGTTGCAATCGCGGGTGCCGGTGCAGGGCAATGTCGATCCGTTGGCTTTGCTCGCAGGCGGAGCCGCGCTCGACCGTGAGGTAGACGATGTCATGAAGGAACTTGCTGGAGGTCCGCTGATCTTCAACCTCGGCCACGGCATTCTGCCCGAAACACCACTCACCAACGTCGAGCGCATGCTCAGGCGGGTGCGGGGTTGAGCGCGATGTATCTTTGGCTCAAAGCCCTGCACATCATCGCCGTCATCGCCTGGATGGCCGGCATGCTCTATCTGCCGCGGCTGTTCGTCTATCACGCGGCGGCGAAGCCCGGTTCGGAGCTGTCGGAAACCCTCAAGGTGATGGAGCGGCGGCTGCTCAAGCTCATTATCAACCCGGCGATGATCGCGACCTGGTTGCTCGGCCTGTCACTCATTTGGCTGATGGGAAAGGACGCATTTGTTCAGTCCGGCTGGTTGCATGCCAAGCTCGTTTTGGTGTTCGCGATGACCGGGCTGCACGGTTTCTTTGCGCGACTGGTTAAACAATTTGATACCGATCGAAATCAGCGCAGCCAACGATTCTATCGTATTATCAATGAGATACCAACAGTTCTATTGATCGTTATTGTGGTGCTCGCGACCGTTAAGCCGTTCTGATTCATCCCCGCAATTGCACAGATATCGTTTCGCCTCTTGCGTGAAACGCCGGCTCAACTTATCTTATTGCTATCCCACCGAACGCAGGCGGATGCACTCGCGTTCCGGCTCCCAGTGTTTGGGCCGGTCGCAGCATCGGGTTCCGGGCCCCTTATTCCCAACCTCCTCGTCACCCCAGACCTGCGATCTCTCTCCTAAGTCACACGGCGTAAGTCTTTTTATTTTCAGAGCTTCGCCGCTAACGCTCCCAAGGACGTAAGCCCCCAATGCGGGAAATGAAACTCCAAGATCTCAAATCCAAAACGCCTGCCGAACTCGTCGCTTTCGCTGAAGAACATCAGGTCGAAAACGCCAGCACCCTGCGCAAGCAGGAGTTGATGTTCGCAATCCTCAAACAACTCGCAACCCAGGAAGTCGACATCATCGGCGAAGGTGTCGTCGAAGTACTCTCCGATGGTTTCGGCTTTTTGCGCTCGCCGGAATCGAACTATCTGTCCGGACCCGACGACATCTATGTTTCGCCAAGCCAAATCCGCCGCTTCGGATTGCGCACGGGTGACACCGTCGAAGGTCATATCCGCTCTCCGAAAGAAGGCGAACGCTACTTCGCGCTTCTCAAGGTCAACACGATCAATTTCGAGGACCCTGAGAAAGCGCGGCACAAAGTCAATTTCGACAACTTAACGCCGCTCTATCCCGACGAGCGGCTCAAGATGGAATACGAGGATCCGACCAAAAAGGACCTCTCAGCACGCGTTATCGATATCGTCGCGCCTATTGGCAAAGGCCAGCGTGCGTTGATCGTCTCGCCACCGCGCACCGGCAAGACCGTGCTGCTGCAAAACATCGCGCACTCGATCACCGCCAATCATCCGGAAACCTATCTCATCGTGCTGCTCATTGACGAGCGGCCCGAAGAAGTGACCGACATGCAGCGCTCGGTAAAGGGCGAGGTGATTTCCTCGACCTTCGATGAACCGGCGTCACGTCACGTGCAAGTCGCGGAGATGGTCATCGAGAAAGCCAAGCGTTTGGTCGAGCATCAGCGCGACGTGGTGATTTTGCTCGACTCGATCACTCGCCTTGGCCGTGCCTATAACACGGTCGTCCCCTCCTCCGGCAAAGTGCTGACCGGTGGTGTCGATGCCAATGCACTGCAACGGCCGAAGCGCTTTTTCGGCGCCGCGCGCAATATCGAGGAAGGCGGCTCGCTTACCATCATTGCGACCGCGCTGATCGATACCGGCAGCCGTATGGACGAAGTGATTTTCGAAGAATTCAAGGGCACCGGTAACTCGGAGCTGATCCTCGATCGCAAGGTGGCCGACAAGCGCACCTTCCCGGCGATCGACATCACCCGCTCCGGCACGCGCAAGGAAGAGCTGCTTACCGAGCCGGCCGTGCTCAAGAAGATGTATGTCCTGCGCCGCATCCTCAACCCGATGGGCACCATGGATGCCATCGACTTCCTGCTCGACAAGTTGCGCAATACCAAGAACAACGCCGAGTTCTTCGAGTTGATGAATACCTGATGGCTCGTCGCCGCGAATTAAAATGGCCGGGCGAAATGCCCGGCCATTTCTTTTCGGATCTCCAATCTCGTCAGAGCGTATTCAAGAAATTGACGAGATCGGTTTTCTCCTTGTGGGTAAGGCCAATCGCGAATCGCTGGTCATAGAAGTCAACCACGTCCCGCAAGGTGGCGGCCGAACCGTTGTGGAAGTAAGGAGCACGTGCCGCGAGCCCGCGCAGGATCGGCCCTTTGAACCGGCCGATATCCTTGCATTTGCCGGTGATCATGGCGCGGCCCGGGTCGGTCACTTTGTAGACCTTTCCGGCGACCGGGCCTTCCGTGAGATTGCAGGTCAGCGTGAACACCGGCAGCCCGGCAATGTCGAGCACCGGCGGCTTCTTGTCGCCGGCATCGGGGACGCCAATGTCGAGCGGCGCCTTGACCGAATGGTGGCCGATATTCGGCGAGTCGTGGCAGGTGCCACAGAAGCCGTCGATGCGATCGACTTTGAGCTCGTCGTTGAGGCCAGCAACGCCGGTGATGGCGATCTTGGTATTGTTGAACAGCTCCTCCCCGCGCGCCACCGAGCGGCGATGCTCGCTGACCATGCCCCGCTCGTGATCGTTGTGGCGCCAAACGTCGGTGATGTTGACGTTCTTGAACAGGTCCTCGATTCCCGCCATCGGCAGATCATCGTTATCGTCACGCCCGCCGGAGCCCCAGGTCCGGTAGAGATCGAAGATCTGCGATGTAAACGGAATCCCTTTGGGGTTTAGCCCAAGCGGATCGTTGATCCCGATAAAGAACTCTTGCGACGCGAGGTTAACCGGACCGCCCCTGGCATTATTGCCGGTGAGGGACTTGGCCTTGTGATCGAAGACCTGGGCCGTGAATATGCCCTTTTGGAAGGCGACGATCTCGGCCACCTGGTCAGGGGTGGGTGCAGTCTTCGCCTGCGCATGACCGAGGGTGGCATCGACCGCCTGGTTCTCGAAGGTGGGCTCCCGGCCATCCCACATAATTGTGCTCAGGAAACCGACATTCGTTGTCGGCAACGGACGCCGGTACATCGAGAGAATGCCTGAGCCGGTCTCAGGATTGGTGGTGCACTGATAGGGATCGTCCACCGCCGTGAGGGCGAATTCCGCCGTTGCCGGGATCGCTAGGCCGATGCGGATCAAGCCCTTCTCTCTCAGCAATTTATAAGCGCGCCGCCTTGCGTGCACCGTCGAGACATCGTCGCTCGGGCAGGTCGCGCCGTCGACCAGGCGAAAGATCGGATCCGTACCGGCGCTTTTCTCGAACCGCTCGGCAACATCCTTCGCGCTCACGCCCCAGCCGTTCTCCGGCCGATGGCAGGTGAAGCAGGTTCTGCCATTCGTCCCCATATCCTTGAAGAACGCGTTATTCGAGGTAATCGTCGCCCCGTTGGGCTGGAATGACGCGATCGCGCCTTTTGGATCCTGATCCACCCTGAAGCGGTTAATCACTGGCGGAATGTGTTCGACGCCGCGATCGTGATCCTTGTAGCGGCGCATCTTCTGCATGTGGTCGATCATCGCCGGCGCAAAGTCCGGTACGCTTGTAACTTCGGGCGCTTTTTGCGCCATCGCAATTTGCGATGCATCGGCCGCGAAACAAGCGAATACGACTCCGAGAAAGAAGATCTTCGAAGTCCTCATGAGATTTGAGGTGGCAGAAACTTTACGACACGAGCGCATGATCATCGTTCTCCGCATTTTGCATTGGAGTGGCTGAACGAATATTCAACTTGTGAGTGCGCCGAGTTATATCGGTCGCGATAGCGCGACGCGTCCACCGAATAAGGTAGGGCTAGAGCGCCCAGGAGTTGGATTTCTGCGCTTCATCCGAATGGATGAGCAGACACACGGAGCGTGCGGCAAACATTTGGTCCGTCAGGGAACGATCAAGAAGCGCGCAATGCCGCGAATGATGTGGAGATCTCAGCAGGATCCGTAACCGGCAATGAACAAGTCTCACCGATGCATACGAAGGCTGCGCTTGCCTGAGCGGCCTTCAGCTTTTCCTGCGCGGGGTGCAAGGCCGGCAAGTCGGCGGCAGATGTGATACGCAAAACGATGCGATCGAGATAAGGTAATTTCAGGCCGGCCCGTGCGAACCGTTCGGCATCGGGCCCGGTCGCAACAATCTCAGCGCCGCGCAAACGTAAGTCGAGCGCATTGAGCAGCGCCACGTGGCCGAACAGGTTGCGTTCGGCCGCCGAAAGTATGCCTTCGACCAACCGGTCGGCTTTTGTGCGCCATTTATCGTCGCCCGCGAGGACCGCGAGTCGCACCAGGTTTTGTGCGGCAACCGCGTTCGGGTTGGGTGTGGCGTCATCGCTGGTCGAATGTGGCCGCAGTAGCAGGTCAGAAGCGTCATCGGCGGAAAGATAGTAGGCGCCGGTATCGGGATCCGCGTAATGCGCGTCGAACGCACTTTGCCATGCGAGCGCTTGCTCCAGGTACAGACGCTTGCCGGTTGCTTCATAAAGGGCGAGAGCGGCGCGGATCATGGCGGCGAAATCCGAAGCGAGGCCGGGAAACAAGAGCTTGCCGTTGCGCCACGAATGCCCGAGCCGGTCGCCTTTGGTCATCGTTCGCGCAATGAAGTCAAAAGCGCGCTTTGCCATATCGAGCCATGACGGTTCTTCGAGAATGATCGCGGAATTCACCAGCGCGGTGATCATCAGCCCGTTCCAATCCGCCAGCACTTTGTCGTCGAGGCCAGGTCGAATGCGGTCGGCGCGTGCTTCCAGCAGAGTCGTGCGCAAGCTGGAAAGCCGTGCCTCATCGGTTTCGCTGTGCGGCATATCTTTGAGCTTGTTGAGAATATTGTGGCCCTCGAAGTTTCCTTCGTCAGTCACATCGTAGTGGCGCGCAAAGAATTCGCCGGCCTCGGGTCCAATTAGTTCGACGATTTCATTTTTGGACCAGACGTAGAATTTGCCTTCTTCGCCTTCCGAATCGGCATCAAGGGAAGCCGCGAATGCCCCCTCGCCCGTGGTCATCTCGCGCTTGAGCCATTCCACGGTCTCTCGTGCGCGCCGGGCAAACAGCGGCTTGCCACTGCGCAGGTACGCAAGGGCCAGCAATTCCAGCAGCTGCGCGTTGTCGTAGAGCATTTTTTCGAAATGCGGCACGAGCCACCTCTCGTCCACCGAATAGCGCGAGAAGCCGCCACCGAGATGGTCGTAGATACCGCCCTCGCTCATTCGCTCGAGCGAATGTTCGACGGTTTCGAAGAAGCGCGCATCGTTCGTGCGAAGACCTGCGCGCCACAACATTTCGAGAATTGCCGGCTGCGGAAACTTGGGCGCACCGCGCAAGCCACCATTGACGCGGTCGAACATGTTGCCGACCTGCATGGCGGCGGCATCGAGCTCCTTTAGCCCGATCGTCACCTTGCCTGCCGGCCGCGCCTTATCTGCAAGCCGCGACAGCAGCGCGGCGCGGTTCTGCTCGATCCGGCTTGGTTCCTCGCGAAACAGCCTCGCGACCTCGCGCAGAACATCGACAAAGGCGGGTCGCCCGAAGCGCGACTCTTTTGGAAAATAAGTGCCACCCCATACTGGCTCAGCCTGCGGAGTCAAAAACATGGTCAATGGCCAGCCACCCTGCTCGCCTAAGAGGTGGAGTGCATTCATGTAGATCTGGTCGATATCGGGCCGTTCTTCGCGGTCGACCTTGATGTTCACGAACAGCTCGTTCATCACCCGCGCTGTCGATTCGTCTTCAAACGACTCGTGCGCCATTACATGGCACCAATGGCACGCGGCGTAACCGACCGAGAGCAAGATCGGCCGATTTGAGGCTTTGGCCTCAGCCAATGCCTCAGGCCCCCAGGTCCACCAGTCCACGGGATTGTGTTTGTGTTGAAGGAGGTAGGGGGATGTCGCCTGCGCCAGGCGATTTTCGTGTGCGGCGTTGGAACTGGACATCGGTGCAGCCTAGCGCGGATTGGGCAATCGTCAGGGCAAAATAGCAATGGCCCGCGCCGGGAAACCAAGGCCCTTCTTTACCTTGGGCCAGGTCACCATGATGAGTGCGCCCTTGGGCGGGACCTTGTCGAGATTGGCCATAACCTCGATCTGATAGTGGCCGTGCTGGAGAATATAGGTCTCTGAATCCATCTTGTCGGTGATGTCGGTGTCCATTGCTTCATGGCCAGTCGCAACCACACCACGGCGCTCGTAGAGAAACTTGATGGTCTCAAATGCCCAGGCGGGGAAAGGCGCGCGCTTGAACCGCTCCGGATTGCTGTCCCAATCCTTGTACATGTCGGTGCGTAACGCCACGAACGTTCCGCGCGGAATCCTTCCGTACTGTTTTTCCCATGCTATCAAATTGGCGACCGAGAAGGCGTGGTTCGGGTCCTTCGCCAGATAGCGCGTGTTGTCGAGCACGATTAGCGGCAGCACCATCTGTTTGAGAGGGATCTCGTCCATGGTGACCCCATTCTCGTCGAAGTGTGCCGGGGGATCGACGTGGGTGCCGTATTGCCCGACCATCTCGTAAAGCGTTGCACGAAAACCGTCTTCCTTGATCGTGTAGGGCCGGTGTGTTTTCGGGTCGGCCGCGGGTGCCATTTTTGCCTGGCCAAAGCCCGACCAGACTGGCGTCTCAGGCCCAAAACTATGAGTGAGATCGACGAAGGACTTTGACGCGATCACGCGATAGGCACGCGCGAGATCTTGCTCGGCGTGGGCGGAGCTGAAGGTCAGTGTTTGCGATATCAGAAGAACTGCGAAGCCAGATGAATATCGGATCATGGCACCCTCTCCGATCATGTAACGATCAGGCGCCAATCATAATGCGGACCGGGGGCCGCCGCGACAGTGCCGCGCCGACACGAAGATCACAGGATTCGATAGACCTCCCATCGCGCGGATCCCGATACGACATAGGGTTCCATGTCCTTGCTCCATTTCTTGTGCGCGTCGATTTTGCCGAGCGCTGTCCAGCATTTTTCGAGGTCGGCAAGATCAGCCACAATCCATTCATGAACCACGGTTGCTTCGCGGGCACCGATAGAGCCCGTGAGCATGCGTCCCTTCTCCGCCGTCCAGCCGATCTGCGGCGCGATGTCCTTTGCCCAGCTGTGAAGCATATCGATAACTGTTTGCTTGTGGCCGAAGCGAGCGTCGATTTGCCAGCGTGCGATCATCATGATGGCGCCTACTCGTCCCAGGCCTGCACGACGGTTTGGCGCGAAATCTTGCCGGCGTTTAGTTCGCAGAGGGCCAGACAAAGTACCTTCACGCCGTCGGGATAGGCACAGGCCTGGCTGAAGGCGAGCTTGTTGCTTTCGGCAATGCTTGTTTCGACTTTATGGGTCATCGCCCGGCTGCATATGTCATCCCAGAAGGTACCGATCGCGATCTTGCCTTTCACTTCGCGTGGTCTGCTCGGCGGATTGTTGCGGTCGACAATTTGCAAAACAGCGTCATCGGCGTAGAAATTCGTCAGGGCGTGCCCGTCGCGGGCTTCGATGGCACGTTTGAGTGCTGCGCCTGTGACTACATTCGTCTTTGCGTCGGTGCTATTGCGCATCTCTGCTTTCCTCTTCCATGGCGCCGGTTATGGCAGCCCGGCATATGAGAACCACAGTTAGAACAGGAACAACGTGTCGCGCTTCGCCCAAAAGGACCATTTTAAGATGGCCCGTACGGGCTATAGCCCGCCGCGCTGGCTCGTGCGGCCTATGAGTGCTGCCGCGGCTGCGCGCGTCGGCAGGTCGAGTTTGAGCAGGATATTGGCGACATGCCGTTTGACTGTGTGATTGCTCAAACTCAGCCGTTCTGCGATGGCTGCATTGCTCAGGCCATCTGCAACCAGGATCAGCACTTCGCGTTCGCGTGCGCTCAACGCATTCAAGTTTGCCGAAGATGGGGTCGACGGGGCTGGTTCGAGATGCTGGACGTCGGTAACGGCGAGTAGCCGCAATTCTCCTGGCATTCCATCGATAGCCTCGCTGCCGCGGTCTTTGAAATGCAAACCGGAGCCTGCGACCAGATCCGCCACGACGCCTGAAACGAGAATCTCGCCGGCAGGCGACCTGCCTGAAATATCTTGAGCCACATGCAGGGTCAGGCCGGCGAAGTCGGTATCGCGGATTTCGATCTCGCCTGTGTGGATCCCTGCGGACACGTCGAGACCGATAGCTCGCGCAGCATCGCGGATGGCCAAACCGCAACGCACAGCGCGCGCAGGTCCATCAAAATAGCCGACGATTTCTTCGGGGCTAGTCGTGCCGAGTTGGCCATTGTGGCGCGCAAAGGCCTGCCCTGCGGCCTCGCGTAGTTCGTCGAGCCGCTCTCGCCAGATGCGATCGCCGAGTCGAGCGGCCTGTCGGATTGGTGATACAAGCTTGGTGGCGAGCACTGTTGCGAGCACGCGGTCGCCAGTCGGCGACGGACGCGATCCGGTAAGGAACTCCTCGATTTCGTCGATGATGGGGTCGATGTCCCCGGTCCAAATCGGATGATCGCGACCGGGAAATTCGACAAAGCGTGCACCGGCGATCTTCTCGGCTAGATATCGGCCACCGGTGAATTTGATACGCGCGTCATCACGCCGGTGAATCACAAGGGTAGGCACACGAATGGTTGCGAGCACCGAGCGGACATCGATGGCGGCGTTCATGCGCGCCAATGCAACAGCAGCATTTGGACTTGCGGAATTGCGTTCATAGCGGCCCCACCATGCCGGAAAACGGCCGTCCTTCGATTGCTCTGGCGCGAAGCGTGGCGCGTTTGCCCCGGTTCCCCACGTCCTTTCAATGCTACGGATGAATTCTTCGAGCGCTTCTTTGCCCATGACCCAGGTATGGAAGTGGGCGTATGCGCCGTAGAGGATCAACGCGCGCGTGCGCCTTGGATAAGTCGCCGCAAACAAAATGGCCATCGGCCCGCCCTCTGACGCGCCGAGCAAAGCCGCGCGGCCGCTGCCGACCGCGTCCATCACCGCGCGGACGTCATCCATGCGTGTTTCCAGCGATGGCAAGTGGTTGGAATCGACGCGGTCACTCAGTCCTGTGCCGCGCTTGTCGAGCATGATCAGACGCGTGAAAGAGCCCAGCCTTGACATGAGATGGCTGAAGCCGGGGTCTTCCCAATGTGCATCGAGGTTAGAGATGAAGCCCGGGACGAAAACCAGATCGAGCGGCCCGTTGCCTATGACCTGATAAGCGATCCGGATGTTGCCGCTCTTGGCGTAACGCGTTTCAGGTAGTGCCACGACAGTCGCCCCGCCGTGCGGCATTGCGCCAATACATAGGCGGCGTATGCAGCAGGATGGATCAAGTTAAGACGATTTTGCCACCCGGGCCAATGTGTGAGCGGTTCGGTCGCGGGGCTTGACCCCTACCCTCTCTCGGCGCTTCCGTGCGCCGCGATGTCTGAGCCAACGCGCGAAACGATTTACGCCCTTTCATCCGGCAGGCTGCCGGCGGCGATCGCTGTCGTGCGCATTTCTGGCGCACTGGCGGGCGAAGCGCTCAAGAAGCTTGCAGGCAAAATTCCGGTTCCAAGGGAAGCAACTCTGGCTCGCGTCCGCGGGCGTGATGGCGCGATCATCGACCAGGCTTTGGTGCTCTGGTTTCCGGGCCCCCACAGCGAAACCGGGGAGGATGTGGCCGAGCTTCAGCTTCATGGCGGGCGCGCGGTGGTCGCAGCCGTGTTTGCCGCGCTTTCGGAACTGAAGGGCTTACGTCCCGCCGAGGCTGGCGAGTTCACTCGCCGCGCCTTTGAAAACGGCAAGCTTGACCTCACCGCCGTAGAAGGCCTCGCCGACCTGGTGATGGCGGAGACCGAAGGCCAGCGCCGCCAGGCCTTTCGCCAAATGACCGGTGCGTTGGGTAATCGCGCGGACAGCTGGCGTACGCAGCTGATCCAAGCGTTGGCACTCGTCGAAGCGCGCATCGATTTTTCCGACGAGGCCGACGTGCCGCAGGATCTTGTCGCGTCGGCATTGAAAATCGCGCTCTCTCTCGAAGGCGAGATCGCATCGGCGCTCGTGGATGGTGACCGTGGCGAACGGCTGCGCGAAGGTGTGGTGGTTGCGATCGCGGGTCCACCAAATGCCGGGAAGTCCACACTGCTCAATCGTATTACGAAACGTGAGGCAGCGATCGTCTCGCCCTATGCCGGCACGACCCGCGACGTGATCGAGGTACATCTTGATCTCGGCGGACTGCCGGTGACGTTGCTCGATACTGCGGGCATCCGTGAAACCAATGATCCTGTCGAACTCGAGGGCGTGCGCCGCGCGCGTGAGCGCGCCAGGGAAGCCGATTTGGTGCTTTGGGTGGTGGATGCAAATGTACCGACTGGTGAGCAACTGCCGCCCCAGATCGAAAAGAACCAGTCCGCCCAGCGGGCTTGGGTAATACGAAATAAAATCGATATGTTTCAAGGAGATGCATGTAGAAATGAATCGAGAAATCAATACAATAGAAGTAATGAATCGGTGGATCAGACTAATAAACCATTAAAAAACGTGGTTAACGACGGCTTAATCCGTAGGAATGAATTTGAGTTCAATAACAATGAACCTCTGTTCGATATTTCAGCACTCACCGGTGAAGGCTTTGATCAGCTGTTGGCGCAGCTTGCGAGCTACGCGGCGCAGTCTTTGGCGGGCGCCGACTCTGTGTTGGTGACCCGTGAGCGGCACCGGCACGCTCTCGATAATGTCCTGGCAGCCTTACGGCGTGTGTTGAGAAGCGATATGTCGGGCCACGAGGATTTATTGGCTGAGGAGCTACGGATCGCCGCCCGCGCCTTGGGTCGCCTCACGGGCCGGGTCGACGTTGAGGATGTGTTGGATGTGATATTTCGCGACTTCTGTATCGGAAAATAAGTACCGGGAGGAAGGTGTCTATCAATTCGCTTCCGCGGGACACGGGTTTGGCATGGGGGCGATGTGCTTTCTTTCGCGCCCCAAGGGCCAGAGAGGGGCTATGGAAGCTGCTGTCCCAATGTTTCACGTGAAACATTCTCGCTAAAATCAATGTTTTTGACCCCTCCCCGCGCCTTCGCTAAAACGCGGTCTCCGAGGTTTAAATGCTCAACCGATTCGACGTCGTGGTAATTGGCGGCGGCCATGCCGGCTGTGAAGCCGCGGCAGCGGCTGCCCGTATGGGAGCCCAAACGGCCCTCGTTACCCACCAGTTCGCCACCGTTGGGGCCATGTCGTGCAATCCGGCCATTGGCGGCCTGGGAAAAGGCCATCTGGTGCGAGAAATCGATGCGCTGGATGGCCTCATGGGCCGGATCGCCGACCTCGGGGGGATCCAATTTCGGGTCCTCAATCGCCGTAAAGGCCCTGCGGTGCGCGGCCCGCGCGCGCAAGCCGACCGAAAGCTTTATGCGGCCGCGATGCAGGCCGCGATTCGCGCCATTCCAAACCTCCAGGTCATCGAAGCGGAAGCCGACGATCTCGTGATCGAGCGCGATCGCGTTCGCGGCGTGAAATTGAATGACGGCCGTGAAATTTCGACCGGCGCTGTGGTCCTTACAACAGGCACATTTTTGCGTGGCCTTATCCATATCGGGGAAAGACAAATTCCAGCAGGCCGCGCCGGCGAAGCGCCGGCGATCGGACTTTCCCGCACGCTGGAAAATCTCGGCTTTGCGCTCGGTCGTTTGAAAACGGGAACGCCGCCGCGTCTCGATGGCCGTACGATCGATTGGTCCGCGCTCGAGATGCAGCCAGGCGATGATCCGCCTGAGCCGTTTTCAATTCTGACGACCCGCATTGAAAATCCGCAAATCCAATGCGGCATTACGCGCACCGTCGCGGCCACGCACAAAATCATCCGCGAGAATGTACATCGCTCACCGATGTACTCCGGACAGATCGCAAGTCGTGGCCCGCGCTATTGTCCGTCGATCGAAGACAAGATCGTGAAGTTCGGCGAGCGCGACGGTCATCAGATTTTTCTGGAACCCGAAGGTCTCGACGATCACACCGTTTATCCGAACGGAATTTCTACGTCACTTCCGGAAGAGATTCAGCACGCGCTGGTCGCGACGATTCCCGGTTTGCAAAACGCGCGCTTCATTCGTCCTGGCTATGCAATCGAATACGACTATGTTGATCCGCGCGAACTCGCGCCGACGCTGCAAACGAAACGTTTGCGCGGACTATTTTTGGCAGGCCAGATCAACGGCACCACAGGCTATGAAGAGGCTGCGGCACAGGGACTTCTTGCAGGTCTCAATGCGGCATCTTTAGCAGGCGAGGGCGGTGAAATTGTTATTGATCGCGCGCAAGCTTATCTCGGTGTGATGATCGATGATCTCGTTACGCGCGGCGTCAGCGAACCGTATCGGATGTTCACCTCGCGCGCCGAATATCGTTTGCAGTTGCGCGCAGACAATGCCGATCAACGTTTGACCGAAAAAGGAATTACTGTCGGCTGTGTTGGAGCCGCGCGCGCGCGCATACATAACGAAAAATCTTCTGCCCTGAAAGCCGCGCGCGAATTTGCAAAAACGATTTCGCTGACGCCGAAAGAAGCCGAGCGTCACGGCCTTTCACTTAATAAAGACGGGCAGCGCCGCACGGCGTTCGAGTTGCTGTCATATCCGAACGTGACGGTTTCCGATCTTTCGAAGATCTGGCCTCGCTTTGGCGAACTCGCGCCAAAGATTGCCGAGCAGATCGAGATCGACGCGAAGTACGATGTTTATCTTTCGCGGCAGAATGCCGACATCGCGGCGTATCGCCGCGATGAAAGCTTTGAATTGCCGGAAGACCTCGACTACGCGGCGCTGCCGGGATTGTCGAATGAGATGAAACAAAAATTACAAACGCATCGTCCGCGTACAATCGGGCACGCGGGCCGTATCGATGGCGTGACCCCGGCAGCGCTGACGTTGCTTGTCGCCCACGTCCGGCGCGGAAAAAAACTTTCCGCGAAGATCGCGTGAGCGGACGCGGGCAGGGGGCTTTCAATCTCGATGCCGACAAAGCACGCGCTCTCGCGCTCTTTCCTGTTTCACGTGAAACGGAGGCGCGGCTCGACAAATTCGTAACCGTGTTCTTGCTCTGGCAGAGCAAACTGAACCTCGTTGCATCATCCACGCTTCATGAGCTTTGGACGCGCCATATCGCCAATTCACTTCAACTCTTGCCCCTGGCAGCAGAAGCACGTGTCTGGGTCGACTTTGGCTCTGGCGGCGGTTTCCCGGGGGTACCGATTGCCTGCGCGCTTGCGGGTCAACCCGGCGCCGAGGTGCATCTCATTGAAAGTAATGGGAAAAAGGCGGCATTCCTGCGCGAAGCGGTGAGGGCGACCGGGGTGCCGGCAGTTATTCATGAAGAGCGTGCGGAGAAATATGGGGAAAGCTGTGCAGAAACCGTGCACGTGGTGACAGCCCGTGCCCTGGCTCCATTGAAAATCCTGTGCGATCAGGCGTTTCCTCTGATTAGTCGGGGCGCCATCGGTTTGTTTCCCAAAGGTCAAGATGTAGATGCTGAATTGACCGATGCCGCTAAATATTGGAGACTTGAAGCATTGAAAGTGCCCAGCAAGACCAGTCCCCAGAGTGCAATCGTCGTGGTCCGCAGCCTTAAGCCTTTTCGCAGCGCTTAAGTCAGGGTTTTAAGGACAATTCGAGGCCTGCCGCACAACTGATGGAATGCCGACCATGACCGAAACCCCGACCCCTGATCAGCCTGCCGCGCCGCTGGTCGTCCCCTTCGGCAAGCCCGCGGCAAAGCCCGATGCCACACGTCCGCGGGTGCTCGGGATTGCCAACCAGAAGGGCGGAGTCGGCAAGACCACAACCGCAATCAATCTGGGCACCGCACTCGCTGCCATCGGCGAACATGTGCTGATTGTCGATCTCGATCCGCAAGGCAATGCGTCGACCGGCCTCGGGATCGAGCGCAAGTCGCGCCGCACATCGACCTACGACGTGCTCACCGGTGCGGCGCCGATGCGCGATGCCGTGCTGCAGACCGCCGTACCGCAACTCTACATCGCTCCATCGACACTCGATCTCTCTGGCCTGGAACTTGAGATCGGCCAGCAGCGCGACCGCGCATTCCGATTGCGCAGCGCGTTACGACAGCTCAACAGCGGCACGCGCACTTACGATTTCACTTACGTTTTGGTCGACTGTCCACCATCGCTCAATCTGCTCACAGTCAACGCTATGGCGGCGGCCGATTCAATTCTCGTTCCGCTGCAATGCGAGTTCTTTGCGCTCGAAGGCTTGTCGCAACTTT
Source organism: uncultured Alphaproteobacteria bacterium (assembly GCA_963742345.1). Lineage (GTDB taxonomy): Bacteria > Pseudomonadota > Alphaproteobacteria > Rhizobiales > Xanthobacteraceae > Pseudolabrys. Next base: position 233,534 of record CAVULO010000004.1, on the reverse strand, counting down.
TAAGAACTGTCGAGCAAGTAAAGACGACACTCAATCCGACACTGTCGATCCACGGCATCGTGCTGACGATGTACAACTCGCGCAACAACCTCTCGAACCAGGTAGTGGCCGATGTGCGTCAGTTTATGGGCAGCAAAGTGTACGAGACGATAATCCCGCGCAACGTGCGCATTTCGGAAGCTCCGTCTTACGGCAAGCCAGTCCTGGTCTACGATCTTAAATGCGTCGGCAGTGAAGCCTATCTGCGGCTCGCCACCGAGATTATCCAGCGCGAGAAGGCATTGAAGGCTGGATAAGACTTGCGCGGTTCATTCTTGAAGCAAGCATTCAAATCGGCCGCAATAGGCAGAGAGCACGGAAAGGGATAGCGTGGCACGGAGTTCAGGAGCAGCGATGGCGGATCACTCGCGATTGGGACGCGGCCTGGCTGCGCTCATCGGCGATGTCGGCGAGGAAACTTCCATCGCTGACAGCGGCCGCAAGCCGCGCCGCGCGCCAATTGAAAATCTGAGTCCAAATCCCCGCAATCCGCGCCGGATGTTCACTGATGCCGAGCTGGACGAGCTTTCTGTTTCAATCCGCGAACGCGGTATCATCCAGCCAATCGTCGTGCGCGTCCTGCAGGGCGACAATTTTGAAATAATTGCCGGCGAGCGCCGATGGCGCGCAGCGCAGCGAGCTGGCTTGCACGACGTGCCGATCGCGGTGGTGGAAGCGAACGATGCGCAATCGCTTGAGTACGCCATCATCGAAAATGTGCAGCGCGCCGATCTCAATCCGATCGAGGAGGCGAGCGGCTATCTTGCGTTGATGGACGACTTCAACCGCACGCAAGACGAGGTCGCGCATATCGTCGGCAAAAGCCGACCGCACGTTGCCAACACGATCCGTTTGCTCAAGCTGTCGGAGCCAATCAAGCAGCTTGTGCGTTCGGGCAAAATTTCTGCCGGTCACGCGCGACTATTGCTCGGGCAGCCCAATGCCGAACAGATCGCACAAGACATCATCGATAAAGGTTTAAGTGTGCGGCAGCTGGAAGTGGACATGCGCAAGGACGGCGCTGCGCAAGCCCGCGATGTGAGACGCGAGGCGAAGGGCCACACCAACGGGACGAAGGATGCTGACACGCGTGCGCTAGAGAAGCGACTTTCCGACGCGCTTGGTCTTGAGGTCAGCGTCGATCATCGTGGCGAGGGCGGCACACTACGCATCAAGTACCGCGATTTGGAGCAATTAGACGCGGTACTGCGCAAGCTGGGCGGCTAGCAGCCAGAGCCTGGCAGCGGAGCCCGGCACTCGCATCGGTTTAGTTATTTGATCAGGTTTATTTATCCACACGACAAGCCAATTTGAGCGGCGTTTTTCGCTATTGGCTAAGCCGTGGTCTGGTGGCGGGGGCCGTAAAGTTATAGTTCAGGCCAAGCGAACTCTGCGCTCGAATTGAGGAGGCCGCCCATGGCCAACGATGCGGCGAAGGCAAAACGAATCTTGCATATAAAGATAAAAACCCCGTCTGCCGATGCAACAACGCTTCTCACGACGATGATGAAAAATGCGTTGCCGTTGTATAAGGCTTTTGGTGACGCGCAGGTTCGTTTGCTGCGAAATGCCGATGTTCAAACTCAGTTCCTTCAAGTCATTGAGTATCAAACGGATCAGACCTTCGAACTCAATCGTCAAAAATTGGCCAGCGAGCCCATAATGTACAATTACTTGCAGGCATGGCGCACGCTGTTTCCCGGAGCGATCGAGATCGATGTGTATGAGGACGTGACGGAGGAGGTGTAGGATTTATCGCAGCCTTAAAAGGCTCTAACCCCGGCCCCTCAAGGATTGACGGAATAAGATAACCTCGGCGCTTGTTATCCCGAGACCACAAAGTGCGCCACCAATCCGCCGTCCGATGGCAACCGAGGAACAAAATGAACCGCAACATCCAGCAAAGTTCACATCCTGCTCTGTCGGCTGTCGACGGCGTGGCCGCCAGCACGTCCGACCTCGTACTGCTGATTGGCCGTATTCTTCTCGGTTGGATATTTATGCGGAGCGGCTACGGGAAAATTTTCGATATTCCAGCCTATGCCGCTACGTTTCCAGCGCGCGGGATGCCGGCGTTTCTGGCATACATCTCCGTTCCGGCAGAATTTTTCGGGGGAATCGCCCTGATCCTTGGATTTGCCACCCGCTATGTCGTGCTGGTGATGGTCATATTTATGCTGGTGGCGACTTTTAGCTCACACCGCTACTGGGATTTTACCGACGCCGCCGCGCGGCGCGCGCAGGATTCAAATTTCTACAAGAACATGGCCATCCTGGGCGGTTTTTTCTTTTTGTTTGCCTGCGGTGCCGGGCGCTTCAGTGTCGACGCCTGGTTGCGCAAACGGCGCTAGGGGCTCGTGGCGCCACGAAGTCTTAACCGCCTTCGTTCGGCGTCATTTCAGCCCGGACATCTACCCCCATTGGGGGATATGGATTGGCAGGAAGCGGTGCATGCGGGCGCGCCATTTCTGAATCCGTTTGCCAACCGTTGAAGTCAATTGCATACGCACCGCCAACCGGCCCGGGCGTCCAGTCTTCGCCTGGCAGGAGAGTGATTTTGACGTCTTCAATGAGGCCCCGCGTAAGGAACGGATCGAAGTGGCGCATGCTTCGCTCGTTAAGATCGAGCACACGGCCGGGTTTGAGCGGCCCGACATCGTTGATCTTGACGATGAGGTGTCGGTTGCCGCTCTCGATCAGTGCAAAGGTCGCCTGATAAAGTTTGCCATACCGGACACCGCCAAACTGGTTGCGCAGATCTGTCTTTACAGCTGCTGTCCATGCAGCAGGATCATAGAACTCGCCGGAAGCGGTCTGCGCTCCGCCCTCATTGCCATCACGATATGGATTGTAGGTGGAAACTGTGCCGACGACCGTCGCACGTGTGATTGCCGCCTCATCCTGGATGCGTGGCAACCCCATCACGGCAACACGTTTCAGCACAGCGCGGTACAGGGTGCTGAATCCTGGCAGCTCTTTGCGGCGTGTGTATGAAACCAGATCCACGCCGCCAGTACTCGAACTCGCGAGCGCGATTCCCATCGTGTCGAGCATGTCGTGTGCGGTTCGCGGCGCGATCGGGAGGGGCAGCAAGGCATCGTTGACCGATGGCAACTCGACGAACGACAAGACTGCCGTAGTTTCAGCGGAGCAAGTATCAGGGTAGCGAGATTGCAGGCCAATGACATCCGCCGATAGCGTCTCGATATTCGCGATCGCAGAAGGTTCGGCATTTGGTAAAGCCAAAACCACAACATCGGAATCAGGATTGCCGTGTAATGCAACACTGACCGGTACGGCATGACGATCCTCGGCATCGTCCCAACCCATCCCGCACAACAGGACAACCGCAGAAACGAGCATAACAACCGCCCTGCCGGTTCGGGGCCGGGGGCTTGATTTTCGTTTGCGCTTGGAAGGCGACGCTGGCGAGGACATCAACACCGTCGGCAATTGAACTGCATTCGAGTAATGCTCTAACCGAGGCCTGATAAAACGCGCGTAAAATGCGTCGTGAAATAATTCATCGAGTTTGATGTAAATGCCGCGAATGATCCGCGAGTTTCGATCGCTCCCTCAGCATATTCAGCGAGCGATGCGCCACGTCATCCGAGGTTCGGAAAAGCGAAAGACTGCCTTTCGGCGGCTTTCTGACATCAAACCAGATATATCGGTGCGCCCTGGTGGCTTAGTGCTTCTTGCGCTTGCCAGCGCGCCTTGCACCGAGACGGCAATGTTGCCGGCGGCAGGCATCGGCTTTTTCCGGTGCCGGCGCACGTGATTGCTGCGGGCATCGGGGAGGCCTCGCCACGACGATTTGATTCGCCCAGTAACCTGACCAGGTGGGGGGCCCCCGGTAGACTCGAGCGCGAAACATGAATCTCTGGCGACGGAACGTGGGCCGCTGCTTGTGCAGCGCGCGTATAGCTGCGCCACAGGGACATCTCGATGAACCAAGACGGGATATTAGGAGTTTTTTCTTTCCAGAATTGGGTATCCTGAATACATTCGGACGTCTGCTTTATGAGTTTTGTCGAATGCGCGCGCGCCGTGATGCCGCTCTACGGCTTCTCAAAACAATGTTGGTGGCGACAATCGTCATTCCGGTGGCGCTTTTTTCTTATGCCGCCTGGGTTAATTACGAGAATGCCTTCGCCCACGCCGACGAGCAACTGACCTCGTCGTTAAACATTCTTTCGGAGCACGCATCCAAGGTTTTTCAGTCCGTCGACCTGACCTTCACCAGCGTTGACGCCATTGTTGGAGACCTTACCGACGAACAAATTAAGACAAATGAAGAAGCGTTGCACTTGCAGTTAAGCAAGCTCGAAAAAGCGCTGGCCACCGTCGACGCTATATTGGTGGCCGACAAAAATGGTCACACTCTCGTTTCGTCGGCAATCTTTCCCGTTCCACATAATGTTGGCGTTGTCGATCGCGACTATTTCCTCGCGCAAAGGGAGCAAGATTCCGGCAATTACGTCGGTGCGATTTTGCAACCGCGCTTGAGAAAAGTAGCTTTCTTTGGGGTGAGCCGGCGCCGCCCGCTGCGCGACGGCCAGTTCAACGGGATTATCATGGTCTCTGTCGTGCCGATGGTCTTTTCGGAGTTCTACCAGCAGCTCGCAGGCGACACCACTGCCAGTTTCTCATTGACGCGAAAAGATGGCGCGATTCTCGCACGTCATCCGGCGCCCCCCGAAGACGCCACGCATTTCGCGCCCAATAGCGGCTTTATGCTTAACGTCATCAATCATCCCGAAGGTGGCATCGTCACGTCCAACAATTCCGTCGACGGTGTTGAACGACGCATTGCTTACCGCAAGTTCGGATATGCAGATTTGTACGTATCCGATGGATTGCAGACTGACGCAATCTTGTCGGGCTGGATGCGGACAATGGCCAGCCATTTGATCTTCGGAATTCCGGCAACTCTCGTTCTCTTCGTGCTTGTGTTGTTGACGATGCGCCGCACGCAGGCGTTCTACGCGGAAGCCGAGCGTCGCGATCTGGCGGAGCAAGCCCTCAGGCAATCCCAGAAGATGGAGGCCGTCGGCCAATTGACCGGCGGTGTGGCGCACGACTTCAATAATCTGCTCACTATCATTATCGGCAATCTCGGCATTGCCAAGCGGGGAGTGGTCGAGGCGCGTGCGGAACGGGCTCTCAACAACGCGCTCGTTGGTGCAGAGCGCGCCGCGCAACTGACCCAGCGATTGCTCGCCTTTTCGCGCCGTCAACCGCTCAATCCAAGAGTGCTCGACGTCAACAAATTGATTGTCAGCATTTCCGATCTTTTGACCCGTACGCTTGGTGAAAATATCGAATTGGAAACCATCAGCGGGGCCGGGCTTTGGAAGGTCGAAGTTGACGCATCAGAACTGGAATCGACCTTACTCAATCTTGCCCTGAACGCCCGTGATGCGATGCCCGATGGAGGAAAACTTACGATCGAGACGAGCAATGCTTATCTTGATGATGAATATTGCCGTCATCACGACGGGATTATGCCGGGTCAGTACGTCCTTGTTGGAGTCACCGACAGCGGGGCGGGGATGTCGGCCGAAACGATGAATCGCGCGTTCGAGCCGTTTTTCACCACCAAGGAGGCTGGAAAGGGCACCGGTTTGGGGTTGAGCCAGGTTTATGGCTTCATGAAGCAATCCAGTGGGCATATTAAAATTTATAGCGAGCCGGGCGAAGGGACTACCATCAAGCTCTATTTGCCACGCCGTGACGGCGATGAGACGGCGTTTTCGGGCGATGATCACGTCGGTTCCGAACGTGGCCGCGCAGAAACGATTCTGATCGTCGAAGACGATGACGGCGTGCGCCAGTATGCATCGGAGATCCTGAGAGATCTGAACTATCAGGTTATCGAGGCAAAAGACTCGGCTACCGCACTCCGCCTCCTCGAGGCTGACAAGCAGTTCGACTTGTTGTTAACGGATGTGGTGCTGCCAGGCAAAAACGGCCGTGAACTCGCAACTGAAGTTGAGCGCCGCCGGCCGGGGGCAAAAGTTATTTTTATGACTGGCTATTCGCGCAATGCCATCGTTCATCACGGCCGTCTGGATCCCGGCACGGAGCTCATCCCAAAGCCGCTGATCGAGCGCGTTCTCGCGCGAAAAATCCGCCAAGTTCTCGATAGCCGTTCAAGCGACCAATAGTCGCCACCGCCCGTCAAATCGCTGCATCAGTGCCGGGATGGCCCTTCTTTCTGTTTGAACAATGCATCGAGTGTGAAAGCGTTGGGACAGAACTCGTGGAAATGCTCGGCCGCGGTACCCTTCGCCAGTTCGTGTTCGCAGCGGCCTTTTTGGCTACAGACGACGCACAGCCGTTGCAGATCGCGCATAACGGCGGGATCGGTCTTGGCCAAGGCCTGCGGATCGACACGCAATGCGATCAGCATTTTCTCCAGCATAGCGGCAGCGCCAGGTCCTTTTGCGGCAAGCGCGCGAAGTTCGCTGGCGGGCACACCCAGGTCCTTTGCGATCCGTATGACTTCATCCGGACTACAATGTCCGAATGCATCATGCAGGCCGTTCGCTTGGCGGTACTTGTTGATCCAGCCAGAAATAGCGTCCACGACGTATTCGACCGTCGGATAGTGCGGTGCGTAGACTTTGCGGTCGGGCATGGCGTTCTCCGTCGAGGAGATTGACAACGAGTTTCTCGCACGGCCTGGACAATTCCGCGTTGCGCTAGATCAAAGGGCTGTTTGGGCTGCTTTTGCGCGGTCGTTTCGACTCGCGCCGACGTCTGGGTTCTGAGAGGAACCAAAATCCCGAACGGGGCGTTGGATTTTGGGCTTTTCCGAGGAGGCGAGGATGCGATTGGTTCTTCTGATTATTCTTCTCTTGCTCGTTCTTGGCGCGTTGCCGACGTGGCCTTATAGCGCTGAATGGGGATTTTACCCATCAAGCGGTCTTGGCCTGGTGCTGGTTATTGTCCTGATTCTTGTCCTCATGGGCCGGGTGTAGCCAGCCCAACCGCAACACCAGTGTGCGCGCGGAGCGCGGTCTATTCCGTTTCTGAAGTCGCGGGAGGCTCCATTTTATTCCGGAGCTGATCAGTGCCTTTGATCGTGTCCACGACGGTGCGATAGGCGCCCGTCACTTTCTCACCGAAGCTATGTGACCGCCGCTTGCGAAGCTTTCGTGGTTTGGCGCCGCGCCGGCGTTTTGGGGTTTTGGCCTTGGATTTATTCTTTCGTTTGCCACCGGGTGACTTGCGCTTTTTTCGGGCCATCGACGCTCTCCAAGAACTTCGTAAGCTTGCGGGCGTCAGCATAGAGCGAATACGCCTCCGCCGAAAGGCAGGTCTCGCCGGTGGGCTACCTTCGTCCCGCTGGATCGCTGCCTCCCCCAACTGCTAAGCATTCCGGCAGTCGTGACATAATCGGGGAGAACCAGGTGCCCGCTTCACTACAAGGCGAATTGCAGCCGATGATCTACCGATTTAAGCTCGGTAGTTTTGAGGTCGCTACTGTTCTGGATGCCAAAGCAATTCGCGAGGGATTGCATCCGCAGTACGGTGTGAATGCCTCGGCTGACGAGGTGCACGCACTAGCCCGTGCCAACAATATCGATACGCAGCGGTTCGAGCATCCCAATATTCCGACGCTCGTGAACACCGGCAAGCAGTTGGTGCTGTTCGACACGGGTAACGGCGCGCTTCCGCGTGAATACGAACAGCTCAGCAAGCGGCTTCCACTTGGACAAACTGTGGCGCGGCTCCTGGCCGCGGGATACCGTCCGGAGGACATTGACGTCATTGTCCTCACGCATGGACACCCCGACCATATTGGCGGCTTGGTTGAAGGCGGAAAGGCGGTGTTTTCGAACGCACGCTATGTGTTCGGTGCCGCCGAATTTGATTTCTGGAAGCGTGGCGAAAACGTGCGCGAAGCGCGTAAGTTCAATCGTGAGCTGTTCATGAATATCTGCGTGCCGCTCGCCGACCGTTCGACATTCATTAAGCCTGGAGATCAGGTCGTGTCGGGCATAACGGCGGTCGACGCTGCGGGACATTCGGCTGGCCTGCTGGCGTTTCATATCGAAAGTGACGGCAAACGCTTCATGATCACCGCCGATACCTGCACTCAATATGTGATGGCAGTGCAACGCCCGGAATGGCACTTCGAGATGGACGATGACAAGGAAAAAGCGGTCGCGACGCGAAAGCGCATTCTCGACATGCTTGCCACCGATAAACTCTTCGTCGCGAGTTTTCACATGCCGTTCCCCGGAATCGGCTATGTAGAAAAAACGCAGAGCGGCTACCGTTGGGTGCCGCATAGCTATCAACTAAATCTGTAGGGCCGGCGCGAGCTATCTGCCGCCCCAACTGAATGTTGATGGGCGTTCCTGTTTGGGCTTGGGCTTGTCTTCGTCGCAACGGCCGATGCGGTCCTCGACGGTCAGCGCGGTCTTGTTGTCGAAGACGACATAGTGGCAAAGCTTGCCGTCGCTCAGCGCGCGGGCCACACGTGCGGTCCGCCCTTCGGCGGTTAGTTCGCTGTTGTTGCCGCGAATTGTCCCGATCACCATCACTGCGCCGAGGAACAAGCTCGCGCCCATGACCGCAATGAAGAACGACGACACGATCGTTGCGTGCCAAAACCTGGCACGCGCCTCTTGCGATTGACGCAGGCTTCGCTGGGCATCGCCGGCCTGCATTTTCCTGAAGCCGTCCGTTAAGTGAGGTATCGCGTTATCATCAAATGCTTACCGAAAAAGCATTGATCAGTTCTAAATAGCTTAATTCGGATTGGGATCGTCCAAGTAGTCCGATTTAAGGGGAAGCGTCGCGCAAGCGGCCTCTAGACTTTCTTGCGGGCATTCGCCGCGAGGGATAACAAAATGCGTTGCGCGATTGCTTCCGCTAGCGGCCCATTGCGCCGCATCTCGAGCGAAGCCTCTGCCAATTGATCCATCGCGCGCAGCAGACGTGCGGGCGACCAGACGCGCAGGGCTTCGCTAACCTGCCGCTCGCGAGTGAAATGCACCGGGGGTGCTGCGCGTTTCATGGCAAACTCGGTCGAATTGCCGCCTTCGATCGCCAGCTTGATTTTGTGCAAATTGGCCACCTGACGGATCGCCGCCGATACGATTGCCGCCGGCGAGGAGCCGCTCGCACGTGCCTTGCCGAACTCGCTGTCGACCTCGGCGATCCTTCCGGCAAAAACGGCATCGGTCACCCCGTCGAGTGCGATCTGCGACGCATCTGCCACGACGGCCATCACATCGGCGAGCTCGATGGTTTTTTGTCCTTGTGCATAGAGGGCGAGTTTTCGGATCTCGTTGCGTGATGCAAGGCGATCTCCACCCAACAATGCCAGGAGCATGGTACGCGCATCCGCTGCGATGGCGAGATTGGCCGCGTGCAGTTCCTCGTCAATCAGTTGGTTGAGTGCGCGTTCATTATCGGCATAGCACGGCAGGGCTGCGGCAACTTTCGCCTTTTCACAAAGTGCACGAAGCGGCGCACTCTTGCTAAGGTTGCCGGCTTCAATGATAACGCGGCATTCGCTTGAAGGCGCGGCGATAACAGTTTCGACCGCAGAGGCGATATTGCGTGCCCCTGCCTTCACTAGAACCGCGCGCCGGCTGCCAAACAAAGGTACCGTGTGCGCTTCCTCCACGAGCCGTGCCGGATTGCTCGCCAGTTCATCGCCTTCGATACGCGCCAGCGCGAATGGATCATTGGGATCATCAACCGAAGCACGGACCAACGCGTCAACGCGCTCGCGCACCAGACCGGTGTCGGGCCCGAATATCAGAACGATGGGCTGTGCGGCGTCCGGCTTGGCAATAAAACGGTCGACGTCGGCGGCTTTGATGGCGGTCATGAGCAATGCTCGTGTCGGGGGTGCGGGATAGCACGAAGAGATGCGCTGAAGACTTCGGACCGGTTCAATCGACGGCGGTCCTAGGTGCCCGCGACGAAATATGAAGCGAGTCGCGAGCGGATATTTTCAGCGATCTCTTTGGCGGCACGGTTTTCGGCGTCGCGCAAGCCGCGCTCGCCCGCGAATCGCTGCTCCTGACCCGGAATGTTGTAGGATACCCGCGCGAATGTCTGACCTTTAACGACAACCTTTCCCGTTGCTAGATTTGTGAGTGTATAGGTGCCATCGATACCGTAATTGTTGACGTCCGGCCGCGCGGTATTGATGTCGACGATGACCTGCAACTGCGTCGCAGTGAGCTTCACATCCAGTCGGTGAGTTGGTGAGACGCCGCCGCTGCCACCGGTCAGGTCATAGATCAGCTCATTGCGCACGCCGACGGTGACGCGGGCGAGCCGGCTGCCACCGGGCGCATCGATCGGCGCAACGTCGACCGCGCTGAGTTGTCCGGAAAGGCTAGTGCCGCCGGCGGGGGTTGGGTGCTCGGCATATAGCGGCTGGAAGCAGCCGGCGGTGAGGGCAGCCAGCGCCAAAGCACCGAAAAACCTGGCAAAACGCGTCGTCTCAGACCACGACATTGACGATCCTTTGTGGGACGACAATGACCTTTTTCGGGCGTTTGCCCTCCAAGGCCCTTTTTACCGCATCGAGGGCAAGAACGGCAGCCTCAATGTCGGATTTTTCCGCATCACGGGCGACCGTCACGTCGGCGCGTTTCTTGCCATTGATCTGAACGGGCAAGGTGATGGTGCTTTCCACCAAGAGTTCTGGCTCGACCGTTGGCCAGGCTTCGATGGCGACAAGGGTTTTGTGCCCAAGCTCCGCCCAGCACTCTTCGGCGAGATGCGGCATCATAGGGTGGAACAGCCGTATCAGGATGTCACCAGCTTCACGTAAGGCCCACCCGAGGTCGCTGGTCGGTGACACTTCGATTTGGCCGATAGCGTCGCCAAGCGCATTGGCGAGTTCGTAGATGTGGGCGACGCAGCGGTTGAAGCGCAATTTATCGATATCGTCGGAAACATGAGCGAGGGCGCGATGAGCGGCCTTGCGTACAATTAAGGCTTCCTCGCCAAACGTGGCCGGCCGAGCTGGCGGCGTCTTGAGTTCCGCGATTTCGCCGATAAGGCGCCAAAGCCGCTGCACAAAACGCCAGGCACCCTGCACGCCTTCTTCCGTCCAGATCACGTCGCGCTCGGGCGGGGAATCCGACAGCATGAACCAGCGTGCGGTATCGGCGCCGTAGGCGGCAATAATGTCGTCGGGGTCGACTGTGTTCTTTTTCGACTTTGACATTTTTTCAATCGAGCCAATCTCGATTGGTTCGCCAGTCGAAGCGAGAATTGCGCGCCGTGCGTCTCCCATCCCTTCTATCTTGACGTTGGCCGGCTCGATCCAGTCGCCGTTTTTGGCGCGATAGGTCTCATGCACCACCATGCCTTGCGTGAACAGTCCGGCGAATGGCTCGTCCATGCCGGCGTGCCCGGTCTTGTGCATGGCGCGGGTGAAGAAACGCGAATAGAGAAGATGCAAAATCGCGTGTTCAATTCCGCCGATGTATTGATCGACCGGCAACCATTCGTCGACCATTTTGCGATCAGTGGGCGCGGTCTTGATCCACGGATCGGTGAAACGCGCAAAGTACCAGGATGAATCGACGAACGTGTCCATTGTGTCGGTCTCGCGCCGCGCCGGCCCGGAGCACTTTGGACATTTCACATTCTTCCATGTGGGATGGCGGTCGAGCGGATTGCCCGGTTTGTCGAAGCTGACATCCTCAGGCAAAGTCACGGGCAGGTCTTTTTCGGGAACCGGCACCACGCCGCATTTCTCGCAGTGGATGATCGGGATCGGGCAACCCCAATAGCGCTGGCGTGAAATGCCCCAGTCGCGCAGGCGGTAATTCACCTGACGCTGTGCAACGGGTCGGTTGCCATGCGTTTCCCTCTCCAGTCGCTTCGCGACCTCTTCCTTGGCTTCGTCGATGCTCATGCCATCGAGAAAACGCGAATTGATCATGCGGCCGTCGCCGTCATAGGCAATATCTGTAATAACGAACGTCTTCGGGTCCTGCCCGGGCGGGCAAACCACCGGTGTGTTGCCCAGCCCATATTTGTTGACGAAATCGAGGTCGCGCTGGTCGTGCGCCGGACACCCGAAAATAGCGCCGGTGCCGTAGTCCATCAAAATGAAATTGGCAACATAGACAGGCAGCTTCCAGTTCGCATCGAACGGGTGCAGTGCCTTGATGCCGGTGTCGAAGCCGAGCTTTTCGGCGGTGTCGATTTCTGCCTGTGCGGTGCCCATACGGTGGCATTGCTCGATGAAGGCTGCGAGTTTCGGATTCTTCGATGCCGTGGCCAGTGCCAACGGATGGTCGGGTGAGAGCGCCATAAATTTGGCGCCGAACAAGGTGTCCGGCCGCGTGGTGAAAATTTCCAGTTCGCTTTCTTTGTTCGGCACCGTCGCCGGATCAAGTGCAAAGCGCAGCAGCAAACCTTCCGAGCGGCCGATCCAGTTCTTTTGCATCAGCCGTACTTTGTCGGGCCAGCGGTCGAGCGTGTCGAGCGCCTCCAACAGGTCTTCAGAATAGTCACTGATCTTGAAGAACCACTGCGTGAGTTCGCGCTGCTCGACGATCGCGCCCGAGCGCCAGCCGCGGCCGTCGATGACTTGCTCGTTGGCGAGGACGGTTTGATCAACCGGGTCCCAATTGACTTTCGATTGTTTGCGCTCAACCAAACCCGCTTTGAGAAAGTCGAGAAACATCTTCTGTTGGTGCTTGTAATAGGCAGGGTCGCAAGTCGCGATCTCACGTGCCCAGTCGAGCGAAAGGCCCATCGACTGGAGCTGCATTTTCATCGCAGCGATGTTGTCATAGGTCCACGCTTTCGGATGCACCTTGCGGTCGATGGCGGCGTTCTCGGCCGGCATGCCGAATGCATCCCAGCCCATCGGATGCAGCACGGCGTTGCCCATAGCGCGTTTGAAGCGCGCGACAACATCGCCCATGGTGTAGTTGCGCACGTGCCCCATGTGGATGCGTCCCGACGGGTAGGGGAACATCTCGAGCACGTAGTATTTAGGTCGCGGATCGTCGTTTTTGGTCGCGAAGATACCCTGCGCGGCCCACGCCTTTTGCCAGCGGATCTCCGCCTCGCGGGCATTGTAGCGCTCGTTTCTGTTCGAATTGGCGGTCATTTCCGGCTCTTTTTAGGGCGCGCGGAACAGACACGAAAGAGGCCGAGGGGTCAACCGCGCAGGAAAATTCGTCTGAAAAAGCAGAAGGGACCGGCCGCTGCCTGCGCGGCTTAGCTCCCCCACAAGCAGTACGGCATGGTCATCCGGGCAGCCAGGGATGCCATGGCGCAATGGCGAACCGCGGCGTGACCATCCAATGATGTTGTTCCGTCGTGCGCTTTGCGTCAGCCGATTTTAAGCGCGCGGCGCGCCGCGTCCAAAAGGATCTTGGCGTCGTAAGGCTTCTCGATCACCTGCGCTTGCGGGAATCGTTTGGAGTGCACATCGTCGACGCGCATGCCGGTCAGAAAAACGAACGGCGTACCTTTCGCAGCGAGTAAAGCTGCGATGCCGAGGCTATTTCGGTCCGGGCCGCTGAGTTTTACGTCGAGTACGGCAAGATCGAATTTTGGTTCGCGGTTCGATGGCTTCGGGTACGCTGGCGGCACATACCACCTGCATTGCGCCGGCAAGTTCGAGGATCTGCTGGATGTCGAGTGCGATCAGAAATTCATCGTCAAGTACAAGACAGCGCTTGCCGCTAAGCAACGTATCCGAGATAGGCAAAGGCTATTCTCCAAATGGAACTTTCCCTTGTGCTACGAATTGGATCGAACGGCATTTAAAAATGACACAGACCGCGAAAATCCATGTTTAGGCACATATTAGCATCGTCCACGCTTGTTTTTTATGAGCCGGTGCATGAACTCCTATGATTCTCGGAAACGGACAGCCGAACAGCCATTTCACGCCCTGCGATCAATGTCTGCTGCGCAAACGGCCAAGCCTGCGTGAATTTTCCGCTGAAGAGCTGGCATTCGTCAAAACATTCAAGCTCGACGAACTCAGAGTCGATGCCGGGGCGAGTTTCCTGCGCGAGGGCACACGCAGCGAGTATCTCTACACTGTGCTCAGTGGGTGGGCTTTTCGTTACAAGGTCCTCGACGATGGCCGCCGGCAGATTCTCAACTATGCGCTGCCTGCGGACATGCTTGGGCTCCAAGGGGCCCTGATGCGCGAGATGGAGCATTCCGTTGAAGCATTGACGCCGCTGGTGCTCTGTGTGTTTCCCCGCACGAAATTGTGGGACCTTTACAGCCGCCTTCCGTCGCTGGCGTTTGACGTTACCTGGCTGGCAGCGCGCGAGGAGCAGCTCATTGACGAGCACTTGGTCAGTCTCGGGCGCCGCACTGCGCTCGAGCGCACTGCCTATCTGCTTTTACATCTGTACGCGCGCGCCGAAGAATCCGGTCTGGTCAAGAACGAAAGCATCCAGTTTCCATTCACCCAGCAGCATCTCGCCGATACGCTCGGCATGTCACTGGTGCACACCAACAAGACGCTCAAGCGTTTGTTCGTCAGCAAGGCCGTCCACTGGAAGGACCGGGTATTTGTAATGCTCGACCGAGCAGCGCTTGCCGGGATTGCCGGTAGCGACGTCGCCAAGGCCCCTTTGCGGCCCTTCATTTGAAGTAGCGGCGCCCGAAACAGTACGATATAGGCAGCGCATGTCCGCTGCCAATTCAAGTAGTCTCGAACAGGTTCGCACGGAGATTGACCGGGCCTGCCGCGATGCGCAGCGCGATCCGGCAGAAGTGTCTCTGATTGCGGTATCGAAGACATTCGGCGCGGACGCAATCGAGCCCATGATTGCTGCCGGTCAGCATGTGTTCGGTGAAAATCGCGTGCAAGAGGCAAAAATGAAATGGCCGCCCCTGCTTTCGCAACACGCGGGCATTGAATTGCATCTCATTGGCCCGCTGCAGTCGAACAAAGCAAAAGAGGCTGTTGCGCTTTTCGACGCGATTCACTCCGTCGATCGAACCAGCCTGTGCGAGGCACTGGCGAAAGAAATCGAGCAAGCAGCAACGTCAACCGATTTTATTCGTCGAGATCAACACCGGTGCAGAACCGCAAAAAGCCGGCGTGCTTCCGCAGGAAGCTGATGCATTTCTCGCGGCCTGTCGCGACAAATACGGACTGAAATATCTCCGGCCTTATGTGCATTCCGCCGCTCGACGAAGCACCGGGGCCGCACTTTGCGCTCACGGCCAAGATTGCCAACCGTAATGGCCTGAAGTTCTTGTCGATGGGGATGAGTGCGGACTTCGCTACCGCGATTGCGCTCGGTGCGACCCACATCCGTGTGGGGAGCGCAATTTTTGGGAACGAGCGAAATGTAATCGCGGCTGTGCTCTATTCAACTACAATTCTGGTGCGCGGACCTAGACGTGAGAGCATCCGACGAAGTGTATTGAGCTCGAGCGCGACGCAGCCGGCGGTCGGTGCGAAGCCTTGCCGCGCCGCATGGATAAACACCGCGCTGCCGCGTCCCGCGATGCGCGGACGCGTGTTGTGGTCAATCTCGATGATGAAATCGTAGAGATTGTCTTTGCGCGCGAGTCGGTCCGCGCTCGCATTCGCCGGCACTTTGATCGGCTGATTGTAGTGGCGATCGGCGGGGTCTTCGCACCAGCCGTCGGCCGGCGTTATCCGTTTTACCGGCAACGATGTGACCGGACGTGGATGCTTGTCGGCACGCCACCAGAGCCGCGTGAGCCGGAAGCTGCCGCGCGGCGTGCCGCCGTCGCCTTCACGCTTGTTGGCTTTGATGCCGCCGCGCCCGAGCGCCACCGGCAGGACGCGAGCGATCCCTGCTATGAGCCAACCGCGCCTTGAATCGCCCGGCTTGCGGCGTACTGTGATTCGGGACAAGGATCGTTTCTGCATTGACGTGGTGCCATCCGGGCTTGAGCTGTTCCGCTCTAAATATCAGTTCCTGCTTGCTCTTTTAGCCCTGAATGTTCTACTTCGCGACTATGGCGAGGGGCGCGCGGGCGTCCTTTGAAGGGGCCTTTGGACGATGGCCAATAAACGCACGATTCTTATTGTCGATGACGACGCCGAGCTGCGTGAGGCGTTGGTCGAGCAATTGGCGTTGCATGAGGAATTCGACGCTACCTCGGTCGATAGCGGTACAAAAGGCGTTCAGGTGGCCAAGAACGGTCAGGTCGATCTGGTGATCATGGACGTAGGACTGCCGGACGTCGACGGTCGCGAAGCGGTGCGCATCCTGCGCAAGAACGGGTTCAAGGCACCGATTATCATGCTGACCGGCCACGACACCGATTCCGATACCATTCTCGGACTTGAATCCGGTGCGAACGACTACATTACAAAGCCGTTTCGCTTCGCGGTGTTGCTGGCTCGTATCCGCGCGCAACTCCGGCAACATGAGGCGAGCGAAGACGCTGTATTTGCCATCGGGCCCTACACTTTCAGGCCAAGCTCGAAGCTGCTGCTCAGCCCGAAGGGCAGCAAGGTTCGCCTGACCGAAAAGGAAACGGCCATCCTGCGCTACCTTTACCGAGCCGGACAGAAACCGGTGTCGCGCGAGACCTTGTTGCAAGAAGTATGGGGTTACAATTCCGGCGTTACGACGCATACGCTGGAAACCCACATTTACCGATTACGGCA
The DNA here is from genome assembly GCA_963742345.1 of uncultured Alphaproteobacteria bacterium. Taxonomy (GTDB): domain Bacteria; phylum Pseudomonadota; class Alphaproteobacteria; order Rhizobiales; family Xanthobacteraceae; genus Pseudolabrys. The sequence goes on along the minus strand of CAVULO010000004.1, from coordinate 216,862 downwards.
AAAAGTCGAAAAGGATGCTGCTGCGCCGGCGATCTTGGTGACGGAAGCCGGCGGCTATAAGCTGGTGCCGTGAAAACATTGCACGGCCACGATTGATTCCAAGGCGCCGCAGAGCGCCGGCAATAAGACCATGGGCCTCGAAGACGATATCGCCTTCTTCGAGCAAGTCCCGCCATTGGCGGCGCTCGGCAAGCAGGCATTGCGAATTCTGGCGATCGGCGCCGAAACGCGCCATCTGCAAAGCGGTGCAGTTCTTTTCTATGCCGGCGAACTCGCTGATGGCGGTTATGTCGTTCAGGAGGGCTCACTGCTGCTGGAGCCGGGCACCCTGTCGGAGGGCAAGGAAATCACCGTCGGTCCGGGCACGCTGGTCGGTGAGCTGGCACTTGCTTACCAATACGGTATGTCAGGCAACGGCGATCGCGAAAGAACCGACGGTCGTCGTGCGCATATCACGCAATCTGTTCCGTAAAATGCTGGAAGGCTATCCTGCCGCCGCGGAAAAGTTGCGCGAAAGCATGACCGAGCGCTTGCAGGCCTGGTCGAAGGAACTGGCAGGCGTAAAGCGCGCGCTTGAGGCCGGCGACAAGCACTAACCGCTTCAGCCAAGCGAAATCAAAGTTCGATCGTTGCCGTCACCGGCACGTGGTCGGAAGGGCGCTTGGCGCCGCGATAATCCTTGGCGATTTTGATCGCCGACACGCGGTCAGCGAGTGCATCCGAAGTCCAGACATGGTCAAGCCTGCGGCCGCGATCGGCAGCGCGCCAATTGTCCATCGCGCGATAGCTCCACCAAGTGTAAGAGTTTCTCGGGTTCGGGCGTGTGCACGCGCATGCAATCGATCCAGCCGCCCGACTTCTGCGCGGCAACGAGCTTCTCGCATTCGACCGGAGTGTGAGAGACCACCTTGATCATTTGCTTGTGGCTCCAGACGTCATGCTCGAGGGGCGCCACGTTGAGGTCGCCGACGAGAATTGCGCGTTGCGACTTTTCCGGTCGTAAGCCGGCATGCGCGCGCATTTCGTCAAGAAAGGCGAGTTTGTGCCCGAATTTCGGATTTATGTCCGGATCCGGCTCGTCACCGCCGGCGGGGACGTAGAAATTATGCAAGATGATTTGGTCTTTCAGTTTGGCGCGTTCGCCCAGCACCACTGAGATGTGCCGGCAATCGGTCTTGCCGCAGAAACTTTGGATATCGACGTGCTCGAACGGCACGCGCGAAAGCACCGCAACGCCGTGATAACCTTTTTGCCCGTTGATTGCCGCGTGCTCGTAGCCCAGCCGATTGAAGCGCTTGATCGGAAAAGCGTCGTCAGGACATTTGGTTTCTTGCAGGCAGAGCACGTCCGGTCGCGCGCTTTTCAAAAACTTGGCGACCAGATCGATACGCAGGCGAACTGAATTGATATTCCAGGTGGTGATTTTCAGCGGCATAGACGTAACATACTCGACGTATCTCGGCTCGTAAGAGTGGGGCATCCGCTGTCCACCGATTATCGGCGTGCCGGCGGGCCCGCGCGACCGGTGGCAGTCATTAATTGTGGTAATTCGTGTAGTCGATCTTGAACAGGGCGGGGTCGGGCCGTTTGCTGGTATCGAGATTGTAAACCGCGACCGTGGTGTCAAGCCCTGCGGGTCGGTCACCGTCCATTGCTTGAGCTGCATGTCCTTGGCGCTGAACATGATCATCAGCCGGCTGGTGCCGACGATGCCGCTTCTTTCCTCGACCACCACAGTGACGAAGACGTCGTCGGCATAGACCGCGATCGAGATGCGTGTCCTTCGTCAGGTCGACGTGGTCGGCGAGCAGAAAGCGCAACGGCGTCTGCGACAACGGATAGACGTCCTGTGTAGCCAGTCGACGGTCGCGCACCACCACCGACGAGCCGTCCGCGATCAGTTCTATGGGGCTCGGGTCGTCATATTCGAAGCGGACGCGGCCCGGGCTTGGAGATGAAGAAATCGCCCTGTGTGCGGCTGCCGTCCGGACCGACCTGGATAAAATTCCCGGTCAGCGTCTGTACACCGGAGAGATAGCTATTGACGCGCTCGACGATCGCGCGCTGCTCCGTGCTGAGTGTGCCCGCGGAGCCAGGCTTGCCGAGCAGGGCGGCAAACGGATTGGCGACAGGATTGGGCGCTTGGGTCGCCTGCGCCGTCTGTGCGCTGGCCCGGAGCCGCAGGTTTGGCTGCGGGAGCGGCAATCGGCCCGGCGGTATTGGGCTGGGCTTGCGGCGTAGACGGGCGCGGAGCCGGTAGCGGAACGACCTGGGCGGTTGCAGGGACGGAGAAGCAGGCAAACAACGCGGCAAAGGCCAGTTTGTGACCGATTCGCCTCTTGTGGTGTGCCGCCATTACGTTCTCCGCCTCGCGCCCCCGCGGTATCTCGATGAGCTCCTATATGGGCCGGCTGTGGCGATTTCGCGACCCACTGAACTACAAGCCAAATCCGGCTTAATCGCGAACTAAGCGATTCTCAATAGCGGTCGTCGGCGGGGTTCTCGGGGATCAGGATCTCACGCTTGCCGGCATGGTTTGGCTGGCCGACGATACCTTCTTCTTCCATGCGCTCCATGATGGTGGCGGCACGATTGTAGCCGATCTGAAGGCGGCGCTGGATGTAGGATGTCGAAGCCTTGCGGTCACGTTTCACGATGGCAACGGCCTGGCTGTAGAGGTCGCCGCCTTCGGCGAGCCCCATACCGGTTGCATCGAACAAGGCGTTGCCGTCCTCGTCTCTCATCGCCACCGGCGGTCACTTCTTCCAGATACTCCGGCGTACCCTGCGACTTCAGGTGCCGCACGACCTTTTCGACTTCCTCGTCTGACACGAAGGGGCCATGCACGCGGCTGATGCGGCCACCGCCGGCCATGTAGAGCATGTCGCCCTGGCCGAGCAGCTGCTCGGCGCCCTGTTCGCCCAGGATGGTGCGGCTGTCGATCTTGGAAGTGACCTGGAACGAGATGCGGGTCGGGAAGTTCGCCTTGATGGTGCCAGTGATCACGTCCACCGATGGACGCTGCGTCGCCAGGATGACATGGATGCCGGCGGCGCGTGCCATCTGCGCCAGCCGCTGAATGGCACCTTCAATATCCTTGCCGGCGACCATCATCAGATCGGCCATCTCGTCGACAATCACGACGAGGAATGGCAGCGGTTCGAGCTCGAGATCTTCTTTCTCGTAGATCGCTTGGCCGGTTTCCTTGTCGTAGCCGGTATGGACGGTGCGGGTGAGCGTCTCGCCTTTTGCCTTCGCCTCGGCGACGCGCGCATTGTAACCTTCGATATTGCGCACGCCGAGCTTCGACATTTTCTTGTAGCGGCCTTCCATCTCGCGCACTGCCCATTTGAGCGCGACGACCGCTTTCTTCGGGTCGGTGACGACCGGCGTGAGCAGATGCGGGATGCCGTCATAGACGGACAGTTCGAGCATCTTGGGATCGACCATGATCAACCGGCACTGGTCGGGGCGTAGCCGATAGACCAGCGACAGGATCATCGTGTTGATGGCGACCGACTTGCCGGAGCCGGTGGTGCCGGCGATCAGCAGATGCGGCATGCGCGACAGATCAACGATGACCGATTCACCGCCGATTGTTTTGCCGAGGCAGAGCGGCAATTTGGCTGCGCTCTCGTTGTAATCCATCCCGGTGAGCAGCTCGCGCAAATAGACTTTCTCGCGCGTCGGATTGGGCAACTCGATGCCGATGGCGTTGCGGCCCGATACGACCGCGACACGCGCCGACACCGCGCTCATCGAGCGGGCAATGTCGTCGGCAAGTCCGATCACGCGGGAGGATTTGATGCCGGGCGCCGGCTCGAGTTCGTAGAGCGTGACCACCGGACCGGGACGCGCATTGATGATCTCGCCGCGCACTCCGAAGTCCTGCAACACGCTTTCCAGCGCCGTCGCGTTGCCGTCGATGATGTCGCGCGACAAAGTGGTGCGCTCGCTGGCGCGCGGCGCGGCCAGGAGATTGAGCGAAGGAAGCGCGTAGCCGTTGCCGGAGCGGCGGACGGGCGCTCGCGGCGCGGCCGCGCGCTACGCGGTGCCGGCGCCTCTTCGTCATCCTCAACGTCGTCCTCGTAGGCCGAGGATTCGCGCCGAAACCATCAAAGCGCGGCTCCTGCCGTGGGCCCGCGCGCTACCGGCATCGGGCATGCGCGAACGCGTCTCACCGCGGATCATGCGGCCGATGCGCGCTTTCCAGCTCAACAGCGCGTGCACGATCATGCCGAGCCAGGCGGAGCACGATCGTCATCGACTTCGTCCTCCTCGATTTCGTCATCTTCCTCGATCTCGCGGGCGACCGCTTTTTTGATGCGGCGCGGCACTCCGGCGGCCAAAACCAGCGTCACCGCCGTGGCGAAGCCGAATACGATGCACAGCACAAACCGCGTGAATCCCGCAATCGGCGCACCGAAAATCATCGCCGGCAAGCGCAGCATGGCGTCGCCTGCAACGCCGCCAAGACCGGTCGGCAGCGGCCAGGAGCCGATGCGCGGCAATGTCGAAGCAAAGGCGGCGGCGAGGAAAGTCGCGACGATCCACAACAGGCTGCGCCATTTTTCGCCGACCGGCTTGTGCGAAATCAAGCGCCAGCCGAGCAGCGCTTCCGGTGCCAGCAGCAGGATGGCCGCAAGACCGAGCAGCTGCATCGCCAGGTCGGAGAAAATCGCGCCGGGAAAGCCGAGCAGATTATGGATCGGCTGTTGCGTGGCGTGGCTGAGCGAGGGGTCCTGCACCGACCAGGTCGCGAGCGCGACGGCGCCGAGCAACGCCAGCGTCATCAGCGCTAGGCCGGCGAGTTCGCTCAGGCGCCGCCGGATGATGTCGCGGAAATGCTCCGAGACGAAAGCGATAACGTCGAGGCTGCGATCTGCTGCTCGCATGCGTTACGCGTCCTTTCGTTTGCGCATGATCTCGTCCGAAAACCGGCGCTTTTCGGGATCAGCTAACCGAGCACCGCGACGAGGCGATGCAACGCCTCGGCGGTGGCCGTCTTGTCCTGCACCATGGCGACGCGAATGTAGTCCGCCCCGGGATTGCTGCCGTCGGTCTGCTCGCGCGCGAGATAGCGTCCGGGCACCACGCGCACGCCGGCTTCGGCCCACAGCCTTTTGGTCACGATTTCGCTGCCGCCTTGTTTCGAAACATCGAGCCAGAGAAAAAATCCGCCGGCCGGCCGCTCGTAGCCGTAACGGCCGCCGATGATCTGGTCGGCGAGATCGAACTTGGCGGAATAAAGCGTGCGGTTTTCCCGCACGTGCGCTTCGTCGCCATAGGCGGCAATCGCCACATGCTGCGACGGTGTCGGCACCTGCGGCGCAGCGACATTGCGCAATTCGAGAAAGGGAGCGAGAAAGCGCCGGTCGCCGGCCGCAAATCCGACGCGCAGACCGGGAAGGCTCGAGCGCTTGGACAGCGAATGAAAAACGACAACGTTGGCAAAATCGGGCCCCGAAGCTTCCAGCATGCCGGGCGGCGCGTGTTCGCTGTAGATCTCGCAGTAACATTCATCAGCGAACACAAGGAAACCGAAACGGCGCGCGAGGCCCGCCAGTTTCTCGAGATAGGCGCGATCGGCGACCGCGCCCTGCGGATTTGAAGGCGACGCGATGTAGAAAGCGACCGTGCGCGCGAGCAGCGCGTCGTCGAGCGCATCGAGATCGGGAAGGAATCCGCTTTTGCGCGTTGCCGGCAGATAGACCGGTTCGCAATCGGCCGCGAGTGCGCCGGCGGCGTAGGCCGCATAGAACGGATTGGGAATCAGCATCGCCGGTTTGCCGGCGCGGCGTGTCACCCAGCGCCGCGCGGCGATCGCTGCGAGAAACAGACCTTCGCGCGTGCCGCTGAGCACCAGCACTTCGTTTTCTGGATCGACCGGCCGCGTCAGCTTGTAGCGGCGGTCTAGCCAGGCTGCGACCGCGCGGCGAAACGGTTCGATGCCCTTGTTGGCGGGATAGCGGCCGAAGTCCGCAAGATGCGCGGCGAGCGTCGGTCCCGACGAAGGGCGGGATCGGATGCTGTGGCTCGCCGACCGACAGATTGATGGCGGGCTTGCCGGGCTCGATGCCGGCGATCAGCTCGGTCAGCCGCACGAAGGGCGACCGGAAGTCGACCGCCGGAGCAGTGGAAGAGGCAGGCTCGCGCTTGGCGGTCATCATGGACATGCGTCTACGAGGCGGGAGCGGCCCGCCGCACAAGGGTTTCGACACAATAAAGAAGGCGAGGTTAAGACCCGGTTAACCATCGGAAATTGGGTCAGCTTTTCTCCGCTGGAAACGGCGAAACCTGGCGCCAAAAAAAGAGAGGCCCCGGTCCTTGCGAACCGGGGCCTCAACGGAAGGGACAGTGCCGGGTTTCCGCCCCTACCGCTAGCGTCTGCGCGTGATCATCCGAAAACCGTATCATCGTTTCGGGATCACGCGCTTTACTGCACGGTCTCCCCATGCAGCGCGAGATCGAGACCTTCGCGCTCCACTTCGTCGGAGACGCGCAGGCCGATGACGGCGTCGATGATCTTGAGCAGGATCAGCGAGACAATCGCGTCGTACACGATCACGACGACGATGCCCTTGACCTGGTTGATCATCTGCGCCGCGTTGCCTTCGATCAGGCCGGCGGTGCCGCCGTACTCGTTGATCGCGAACACGCCGGTGAGCAGCGCGCCGACGATGCCGCCGACCGCATGGACGCCGAAGCAATCGAGCGCATCGTCAACGCCGAGCATCCGCTTGAGGCCAGTGACGCCCCAGTAGCAGAACACGCCGGCGGCGACGCCGATCGCCATCGAGCCGACCGGACCGACAAAGCCCGAAGCCGGAGTGATGGCGACGAGACCGGCGACCGCACCCGAGCAGATGCCGATGACGGTGGGCTTGCCGCGGGCAATCCATTCAACGAGCATCCAGGTGAAGGCCGCGACAGCGGTGGCGATCTGGGTCACGGTCATCGCCATGCCCGCCTGCATGCCGGCGGTGACGGCCGAGCCGGCATTGAAGCCGAACCAGCCGACCCACAGCAGCGAAGCGCCGATGAAGGTGAGCACCATGTTGTGGCCAGGGCCAATGTCCTTGCGCTTGCCGAGGCAGATCGCGCACATCAGGCCGGCAACGCCTGCGTTGATATGAACGACGGTGCCGCCAGCGAAGTCGAGGACCTTGAACATGGCATCGCTGTTGCCGTTGGACATGAAGCCGTCTGCACCCCAGACCCAATGCGCGATTGGCGCATAGACCAGGATCGCCCAGAGGCCGATGAACCACAGCATTGCGGAGAACTTCATGCGTTCAGCGAAAGCGCCGGCAATCAGCGCCGGCGTGATGATGGCGAAGGTCATCTGGAAGCACATGTAGACGGTCTCAGGGATCGTCACCGCCAAGCCGTTCGGCGTGCCGATACCCGTCGAGATGTCGCTCAAGATGCCTTGCAGGAACGACGCGACTGAACCCGCCGAGGAATGGCCCGCCGGTCGTGAAGGACATGCTGTAGGTGACGATCGCGTAGAGGATCGTGACCAGACAGGTGACGGCGAAGCTCGTCATCACCGTGTCGCCCACGTTCTTCTTGCGCACCATGCCGCCATAGAACAGGCCGAGGCCCGGGATGGTCATCATCAGCACCAGCGCGACCGAGGTGAGCATCCAGGCAGTGTCGCCCGAGTTGGGCGTGCACTTTTCGAGAACCGCTTTCTTCGGATCCGGATCGTTGGCGCACGCCGGCGGCGGAGCTGCCGGGGCGGGCGGTGCGGCGGCCGGCGCGGCCGCAGGAGCCTGCGCCTGAGCATACGAAGCGTCGAAAGACGCCACGCTCAGGAAGAGGCCGAGCAGAATCCCGAAGGCGAGAGCCACGAGCCCCGCACGGGAGGATTTCTTCAACGTCATGGTTTTACTCCTGTCCGTATTGTTTGCGGTGCGGGTTACTAGAGCGCCGCGGCATCGGTCTCGCCGGTGCGGATGCGCACGGCGTTTTCCAGATTGAAGACGAAGATTTTTCCGTCACCGATCTGTCCGGTCTTGGCGGCGCCGGTGATGGCGCCGATGACTTTGTCGACTTGCTTGGTGTCCACTGCCACTTCGATCTTGATCTTCGGCAGGAAGCTCACCGCATACTCGGCCCCACGGTAGATTTCCGTGTGCCCCTTTTGACGCCCGTATCCTTTGACCTCGGTAACGGTCAGCCCTTGCACGCCGATTGAGGTCAGAGCGTCACGGACCTCGTCGAGCTTGAAAGGTTTGATAATGGCCATGACGATTTTCATGGATTCGATCCCCGCTTGAGCCCGTTTTCTACATTCACGCAGTGCGGGCGGGTTCACTGAGCCGGGCCCACGAAGCTTGCTTCGCAGGCATGGCCGGGGAGATAGAATCAAACGCCGTGCCAGATGCCGCGCAGCGGCCTATATCGTTGATTCAATATGGAAATCGGCCAGAGTGTCGGGCCGACTCAAGGACGGCCAGGCCTGCGCTTAAAGACGCGTCACGCCGTAAGGGTCCTGCCTAAAAATAGGCGAAATGAGCCTGATGAATTCTGGTCGCTTTGCCGAGGCGCAAGTCCGTTAACTATTGAAGCGCCTCGCCGTGCAAACTGACGTCGAGGCCCATGACTTCGTCTTCGTGGCGCACGCGCAACGGCACTATCGCGCCGATGACCTTGAGGATGACGAAGGTCAGCGCACCCGACCAGACCAGCGTGACCACGACGCCGTAAAGCTGCGCGACGACCTGCTGCGGATTGCCTTCGAGCAGGCCGTGGACGCCGCCGGGCAACTCCGGAGTCGCCGACAGCGCGCCGACCGCAAACACACCGGCGAGCAGGGTGCCGGTCAACCCGCCGATGCCGTGCACGCCGAACACATCGAGCGAGTCGTCGTAACCGATCTTGAGCTTGAGCCAGGTGCAGGCCCAGAAGCAGATCGCACCGGCGATGATTCCGATCAGCACGCCCTGCATCGGCAACACGAAGCCGGACGCCGGCGTGATCGTGCCAAGCCCGGCCACTGCGCCTGAGATCATTCCCAGGACGGATGGCTTGCCGCGCGTCCACCATTCCAACGCCATCCAGGTGAAAGCGCCAGCGCTCGCGGCGAGATGCGTCGACACGATCGCCATGGCGGCGCGCGCATTGGCACCGAGCGCCGAACCGCCATTGAAGCCGAACCAACCGACCCACAACAGGCCCGTGCCGATCACCGCGAGCGTGAGATCATGTGGCGCCAGATTGTCGCTGCCATAACCGCGCCGCGCGCCGAGCACGTAAGCCGCAGTCAAGCCGGCGACGCCGGCATTCAAATGCACCACCGTGCCGCCGGCGAAATCGATCGTGCCGTAGCTGCCGAGGAAACCGCCGCCCCACACCCAATGGGCGATCGGCACATAGACCAGGAGCAACCAAAAAACACAGAACAGCAGGAACGCGGAAAAACGCAGCCGATCGGCAACCGAGCCTGCGACCAGCGCCACTGTGATGACGGCGAAAGTCATCTGATAAATCATGAACAGGCTTTCGGGAATCGTTTTGGCAAGCGGAGAAATTGCATCGATAGTCATGCCATTGAGGAAGACGCGGTCGAGCGTGCCGATGAATGCACTATCCCCGGTGAAGGCGAGGCTGTATCCGACGAACGCCCACAGCATGGAAACGAGAAAAGTAGCGGCGAGACTTTGCGCCATCGTGGCGAGCACATTCTTCTTCCGCACCATGCCGGCATAGAACAAGGCAAGACCTGGAATCGTCATCATCAGCACCAGGCCGGTCGCGCAGATCATCCACGCGGTATCGGCGGCGTCGATCTTGGAACCGATCGTGGAGCCAATCTCGGAGGCTTGGGCGAAAGCTGGTGAGGTCACGATCACCGTCGTCGCAGCCACGGCGAGGCGCAGGAACGCCCGTGTCATGTGTCATCTCTCCAATTTTATTTTATCTGCTGATTTTCTAGAGCGCGTCGACGTCGGTTTCGCCGGTGCGGATGCGCACGGCTTGTTCCACCGGCGTAACGAAAATTTTCCCGTCGCCGATTTGCCCGGTGCGGGCGGCGGCGGCGAGTTGGTCCACCACCTGGTCGACTTGCTCGCTGGCGACCGCGACTTCCAGACGCAATTTGGGGAGGAAGTTCACAGCGTATTCTGCGCCGCGATAGATTTCAGTGTGACCCTTCTGTCGCCCGTAGCCTCTGACCTCCGTCACGGTCATGCCCTGGATACCGATACGTGTGAGGGCCTCGCGGACCTCATCCAGCTTGAATGGTTTAATGACGGCGATGACTAGCTTCATGGCGTCCTCCCCCGGCGCGCTTGCTTCGCGCAGTTTTTGGTTTGCGCATGATCCTTTCCGAAAACCGGTTCCCACTTTTCGGGGACCATGCGCAAAACCCGCCCCGGCTTTGGCCGGCACGGGCTCATTTGCACAAGCTAGCGACGGGCGGCCTAAAGATTAAGCGGGCATATTGCCCTACCCACAGGCAGTCGCCGCATTTCAGAGCATATTAGGTCAGCAAAGCTGACTCACCGATCGTGATTTGAGGTGGCGAGCCCAAGTTCGGCGATGGCACCAGGCAAGACGGAGCGCGCTTGTCGCAGCGTCATGCCGGGCTTGATGTGCGGGTCATACAACAAGGTCAGCAAAGATCGGTCGTAGTCCGTGAGGTAGCCGACCATGCGTCTCTGGTTGAGTGTGGTCCAAGGGTTATGCTGATCGTGGTTCGAAAGCCCGAGGGCATGCAGCAATTCATGATAGGCGCAGTCGAGGAATACATCGTCGCCCTTGTCGACGATGATAAAGGACACTGAATGCACGATTTTTCCATCGGCGGTTGATTTAACACTGGTCATGCATTGCGGATCAGTACGGGTGACGAATGCCTTTGCAATTTTGGCGCCGAAGGCGGCCTGTAACGCCGATTTAAAATCCTTCTCGTCAATCAGCCTGCAGCTCGATTTCCGCTGAAGTAGCCGAAGGTGCAATGCTCAGCTCCAGACTGGGAACCTCGCGCGCATAATCTTCAATCACGCGGGACATTGCATCGCGGCGGTCGACGGTACCGCCGCCGATGACTCGCGCGCGGATTGCATGGTCAAAACGGCGGATGCCAAGCGGTCGGGCGCCGATGCGCAGATCGGACCCGAACGCGAGTGCGAGAAAACCCCGCGTAAGTTCCATGGCTGTGAAACGAGTATATTGCGGCGGCGCGCCTTCCAACGATCCGGGCGGAGCAGGCTGTTTGCTCGATGCGCCAAGCGCGGTCGCCACCATCGAAATCAGAACAAGATAGCCCGCGAGCAATCGCTTCATTGTAGCTTCAAGCTTCTCGCTTCAGGCGCACCAGGCCTTCCTGAGCCACCGAGGCGACGAGCGTCCCATCGCGTTTGAATATAAGTCCACGTGCATAGCCGCGCGAGCCGTGCAGATTGGGCGAATCCTGCGCATAAAGCAGCCAATCGTCGGCGCGGAACGGCCGGTGCAGCCACAACGCATGATCAAGACTGGCGGCCATGAATTCTTTTTCGAACAGTGTGCGTCCGTGCGGTGCCAGCGCAGTATCGAGCAGCATCATATCGGATGCGTAAGCCAGCACGCATTGATGGATGGCGGGAAGATCGGGCAACTTGCCGGTGGTGCGAATCCAGATGTTGAATTGTCCGCCGGGGATTTTCTTGCCGAGGTAGCGCTCGAATTCGACCGGACGTAGCTCGATCGGGCGCTCGCGCTCGTAATAACGTCGAACCGGATCCGGCATCATCGGCAGCAATTTTTCGCGCATATCGGCGTCGCTCGGAAGTTTTTCCGGCGGCGGCACGTCCGGCATTTTGGCCTGATGGTCGAGACCGGGTTCGTCCGTGTGGAACGATACCAACATTGAGAAAATTGGATGCCCATGCTGGCGGGCGGTGACGCGCCGCGTGGTAAAGCTCTTTCCATCGCGCATGCGATCGACATCATAGATGATGGGTACTTTGGGGTCGCCGGGCAGCAGGAAATAGGCGTGCAGGGAATGCGGCGGCCGGACGTCGACTGTGCGCACTGCGGCTACCAGCGCCTGTCCGATCACCTGGCCGCCGAACACGCGCTGCCAACCGACTTGCGGCGAGCGGCCGCGGAACAGGTTCACTTCCAGCGGTTCGAGATCGAGAATGTTCAGCAGATCCTGCACGGCGGAGGACATGTGGGAGCCCAGATTAGGTCAAAGTCGGCCCTCAACCTGCTATGCTGCCGCGAGATTTACAAGGAATGTGCATGGGTAAGGCTCGATCTGCTTTTCAGCGCGCCGAGGTTGTCGTCGGCGGGGCCGGTTTTGCCGGCCTGGCGCTCGCAATTGCCCTGCGCCAGGGGCTGGGCGACTCATTTGCGGTGGCAGTCATTGATCCTGCGTTGGCGCATGCCCAGTCGAAAGACCCGCGCGCCTCGGCAATCGCTGCCGCCGCGCGGCGGCTCTTTGAGGCGATCGAAGTTTGGGATGCGGTCACCGACAATGCGCAACCGATCCTCGACATGGTGGTAACCGACTCAAAGCTCGACGATGCGGTGCGACCAACATTTCTTACTTTCGGTGGCGAGGTAGAAGAAGGCGAGCCCTTCGCCCATATGGTCGAAAACCGTCATCTGGTGGATGCACTGGTGACAAAGGCAAAAACGCTCGGCATCGACTTGCGTGCGAGCGCCGTGGCCGGCTTTGAAAATGCCGACAATACCATTGAGGTCGCACTTGCCGATGGCGAAGTGCTTTCTGCCCGCCTGCTGGTTGGAGCCGACGGTGCGCACTCACTGATCCGCGAGCGGGCTAACATCGCCTCTCATGGGTGGAACTACGATCAGTCCGCGATCGTCACGACGGTCGCGCATGAGCGTGAACACAATGGCCGCGCAGAAGAACACTTTTTGCCCGCCGGTCCGTTTGCAATCCTGCCACTGACCGGCAGGCGCTGCTCGATCGTGTGGGCCGAAAGTGCGCGCGAGGCCGAGCGTATTGTTGCGCTGCCGGTCGAGGAATTTCACGCCGAGCTCGAAAAACGCTTCGGCTTGCAACTTGGCGAACTGAAGGTAGTCGGGCCAAAGCGGGCATTTCCGCTCGGGCTTTTCACTGCACGGACGTTCATTGGCGAAAGGCTGGCGCTGATCGGCGACGCCGCGCACATTATCCATCCAATCGCCGGGCAGGGGCTCAATATGGGTCTGCGCGATGTGGCGGCGTTGGCAGAAGCAATTGCGGACGCAGCGCGTCTCGGTCTCGATCCCGGGGGCCCGGACGTCCTGGAGCGCTATCAGCGCTGGCGGCGCTTCGACACCATGACCATGGGCATTGCCACCGATGGCTTGAACAGGCTTTTTTCCAATCACTCCGATGTACTGCGGCTTGCGCGGGACATCGGTCTTGGATTGGTCGAGCGTATGCCTGCGCTCAAGCGCATGTTCATCCGTGAGGCGGCAGGCTTTACCGGCGATATGCCGAAGCTGCTCAAGGGCGAAGCGCTGTAGTCAGACGCGACGTGTGTTCCCCGCTACGACAGCGGGACGCTACCGACGTGATCCTGGAATGCTTTGCGTTTGGAAATCAGCCCGTACCACCGGTCGAGATTTGGCGTCGGCGGCCGCTGCGGCACCAACTGGACGAAGCGATAGCACATGATGCCGACCGGAATGTCGCCGTATGAAAATGCGGGACCGGCGACATATTGTGTCTTGCCCAGTTGTGCGTCGAGGATTTTCATGGCGTCGGTGGTTTTATCCTGCGAAGTCTTGATTGCGGTCATGTCGCGTTTTTCTGCTGGCGTTCTGATCAGACCCCAGAAGGCATGGAAGATTGCGGGTCCCACCACCGATAGTTGCCAATCCATCCACTGGCTGGCGAGCGCGCGCTGTTTGGGATCCTTCGGCTCGAGTATGCCGTTCGTATCGTGCTTGCCGGCGAGATAACGCACGACAGAATTCGATTCCCACAGCAGAAAGCCGTCTTCTTCCTCAAGTGTCGGCACCAGGCCGTTCGGATTCATTGCGAGATATGCCGGCTCCTTGTTCTTGCCGAAGGGGCCGCCGATGTCGATGCGCTGATGTTCCAGCTTGAGTTCGCCCACCGCCCACATGGATTTTTGCACATTCGAGGATGTGTTGCGGCCCCAGATCTTTATCATTGAGATTCTCTCCCTGGTCTTGTTTCGCCTTTTCTTACTCACGTCATGGCTCGGTCTGTCCCGGCCATTTGCCTTCCGAAAACAATGAGAGCCACAAGCCAAATAAACCCGACTGGTGGCGACAAGTCCGGCGAGGACAAATCAAAAATATTCGCGTGGCATCACTCCAACCTGCGCGCTTCCTCCGGCAACATGATCGGTATGCCGTCGCGGATTGGATAGGCGAGCTTGGCCTTGCGGGAGACCAGCTCCTGCTTCGCTACGTCGTATTCGAGCGGCCCCTTGGTGACGGGACAGACGAGGATCTCCAGCAGTTTCGGATCGACACTGTCGGTGGGCCGTTCGGTAGGCGGGACGGTCGACATCAGGAATGCTCCCAGCGAATTCGCAAAATTATAGCACTGTGGGACGGGCTTGCACTCTTTCCCGCCAAACCGTTGATCACTGCAACTGAGGCTCGCCTTCGGTATTTTTCTTAGCGAGCTCAATTTCGGTGATGGCAACCAGTATTTCAGCACGCGTCTTTAGATCCGGCGCCTCCAGGAGCGCCTGCTTCTCCGCCGTGCCATAGGGCGACATCATCGATAGCGCATTGACAAGCGCCTCATTCGGCGCCTTTTCAATTCCCTTCCAGTCGGCCTGCAGATCGTTGGCTTTGAGAAAACTGGTGAGCGCTGCGAGCAACGCCGCGCGGTCGACAGCGTTCTCGCCCTTGCGCGCGATGAAATCGTCAGCAAATGGCGCATAAGTGACGCGGCACTGCCGGTATGCCGTCGCGACTTTGAGTTCCTCTTCGATCCGGAAACGCGCAACACCGGTGAGCTCGATCATATAACGGCCATCGCCGCTCTCGGCGAGCTGGGTAATTCGTCCCGCACAGCCGATCTTGTAGAGTCGGGGCTTGTCGGCCGCACCGGGGTGAGCGACGTCGGGCTGGATCATGCCGATTAGCCGGTGGCCATCGCGCAGCGTGTCGTCAATCATTGCGAGATAGCGTGGCTCGAAAATATTGAGTGGCATCTGTCCGCGCGGCAAAAGCAACGCGCCCGGCAGGGGAAAGACCGGGATGACACCGGGCAATTCAATTGGTCCGCGATATTGAGCGTTCATCGGCATGTTCGCTTCGCTCCACCGCCCGGTGCCGTTGCCGGGGCGAACATATTTTTGCTGCGCATAATCCTTTCCGATGCGCTACGAAAACAAAATCGACGACAGACGCTTGCGGCCTTCTATGGTGGCCGGGTCGGTCGCGCCCCACGCTTCAAAAAACTGCACGAGCTGCTTGCGTGCACCGTCATCGTTCCATTTGCGATCGCGCTTGACGATTTCGATTAGATGCTTGACCGCATCTTCCCGCTTGCCCTTGGCGTTAAGCGCGACCGCAAGATCGAAGCGCGCTTGATGGTTGAGCGGGTCGGCGAGCGTTTTCTCTTCCAGCTCCGCCAGCGGCCCGAGCGACTTGGCCTGCTCGGCAACCTCAAGCGCGGCGCGTGCTGCGGCCACCGCCGCCTCGTTTCGCTTGGCTTCAGGGACGAGTGCGAGTGTCTGCTTGGCCTGTTCGAGAGCGCCGGTTTCGACATAGCAGCGCGCAAGGCCCGCAAGCGCGGGTACGTTGGTGCTGTCTTGGGCGAGCAGCTGCGCGTAAATTTCGGCGGCGCCGGCGGCATTGCCTTCAACCAGCGCAGCATCGGCTGCTTTCAGCAAATCCTTTCCCTCGGCGCCGACGGCGCCTTTGGTGATCCGTTCCAGGAACGCGACCACCTGGCTCTCGGGCAATGCACCCATAAACCCGTCGACGGGCTGACCGTTCGAAAACGCGATGACCGCAGGGATCGACTGGATACCCATCTGGCCCGGGATCGCCGGATGTTCGTCAATATTCATCTTGGCGAGTTTGACCTTGCCCTTGGCGGCCTTCACGGTTTTTTCAAGGACAGGCGTCAGCTGCTTGCAAGGCCCGCACCAGGGCGCCCAGAAATCTACCAGCACCGGCTGGTGCTTGGATTCCTCGATCACGTCTTTCATGAAGGCCTGCGTGGTCGTATCCTTGACCACCTCGGCTGCCATCGTAGCCCCGCCGTCTTGCAGCATAATTTCCTCGCCTCACTCGGCCGCGAAGGGCCTGAACACCTCTGCCGGATTAGATGGGTTATCCGGGAAGCTAACGCAATCATCAAGGCATGTTCGAGGCGCGGCCCGAAAGTCGCTCGATTCGGGGGATATGCCCGGTAGATTCAAGGAATTTCATCAGATCGTCGCGCTTTATCGACGTGGTCATAGTGTTGACCAGCGGGTGATAGTTCAGCGTCTCATGTTCCATCATGGCGGCGTCGAGCACCACGGTCACGCGCCCGTCCGTATCGTTGATGACGCCAAATGGGGTTACCGCGCCGGGCTCCACGCCCAGTACCTCGCGCAGCAGGTCAGCGGAGCCGAATGAAAAACGCCCGTTTGCACCCAGCCGGCGGTGCAGCCCCTTCAGGTCGATGTCGGCGTCTTCCAGCGCGACCACGAGGTAAATTGCGTATTTCTTGTCGCGCAAAAACAGGTTCTTGGTGTGGCCACCGGGAATCTGACCGCGCAGACTTTGTGATTGCTCGACCGTGAACAGCGGAGGGTGTTTGACCGTTGAATGCAGGATTCCAACCGCATCGAGCGCCTCGAAGAGTTGTTCGGGAGTTTTCGGCATGCGGGCAATAGTCCAGCGAGCGGGGTGTTAGTATTACCGGAGAACCAAAGAGGCTGAATATGCTGCGTATTATTCTGGTGATCGGGGTTTTCGCCGCGCTTCAACTGGCCAATCCCGTTTCGGCGCGAGCTAGCGAAGGGCCTTGGTGCGCGCTCCGCAATTTTGGCAGCGATCTTTCGGAAGACTGTCAGTTTCGTACTTTTGAGGAATGCCGTCTGACTGTCGTTGCCGGGTTCCGCGGCTTTTGCAATCCGAACCCTCGCTGGCAGGGCGAGATGGTCAAATCACGCCCGCACCGCAAGAATTAAGCTTGGTCTTAAAGCGCCGCGGGTCGCCATGGTTGCTTTTAGGCTCCCCTTTTGGCTATAGGATCGGCCTTGGCGGCCGATAGCGCTTTTCGGCCAAATATCTAACGGATGCGGGTGTAGCTCAGGGGTAGAGCACGACCTTGCCAAGGTCGGGGTCGAGGGTTCGAATCCCTTCGCCCGCTCCAATACTTAAGCGCGAGGGCTGAGTTTTTCGGGGCGGGGTTCCGGCGACACCTCAATATCCCGCCGCCAGCGAGCCTCGGGTGCGCCGGTCGGCGGCCCCCACATACCCGTCCGCCGTGACTTCAATGGAATTGGCCGAGGTGTGCGGCTGCGTTGGCACGATTTTGTGGCCGCGCTTGGCCAGCGCCTCGAGCACCTCCGGCGCAAATCCCGCCTCAACGTAGACCTCATCCGGTTGCCATTGCTGATGGAGGCGGGGCGCGCTCACCGCGCGCCCAATCGGCATATGAAAGTCGATCGCATGCACGATCACCTGTAGCACCGCACTGATGATGCGACTGCCGCCGGGCGAACCGGTGATCAGGAACGGACTACCGTCCTTCAGGACAATGGTCGGCGTCATAGATGACAGCGGGCGCTTGCCTGGCCCCGGCAGGTTGGCATTGTAGCCCATCAGACCATACGCATTCGCCGTACCGGGTTTGGAGGTGAAATCGTCAAGCTCATTGTTAAGCAGCACGCCGGTACCCTCAGCGACGAGGCCAAGACCGTACGAAAAATTCAGCGTGTAGGTGTTCGACACTGCGTTGCCATCACGATCGACCACCGAGAAGTGCGTTGTGTTGCGACCCTCAAATTCAGCTGGCGTGCCCGAGTGGATGTCGGCTGACGGTGTGGCGCGGTCGCCAATCTGTGCGCGCAGCGACGCCGCATATGTCTTTGAGGTCAAACCGGCCGCCGGGATTTTCACTGCGCCGGGGTCACCCATGAAGACAGCGCGGTCCGCATAGGCGCGCTTCATCGCTTCTATCATGTCGTGAAACAATTCCTCGCGGCTGAGCTTGGCCAGATCGTAACCTTCAAGGATGTTGAGCATCTCGATGAGATGCACCCCGCCGGAAGATGGTGGCGGAACGGAGATAATATCGTAGCCGCGATAGCGGCCGCGCACGACGGCGCGCTCGATCGCGCGATAATTTGCAAGGTCGTCCTTGCTCATGATGCCGCCCGCCTTGACAACAGCGGCGGCGATTTGTGCAGCGGTGTGACCTTGATAAAAAGCAGGCGGGCCATCCTTCGCGATTGCTCTCAGCGTATCGGCGAGATCAAACTGGATGAGCCGTTCGCCTTCCTGCATTGGACGGTCGCTATTGAAGAAAATCGCAGTTGTCGCCGGCCAACGCTTGAGCCGTTCGCGGGCCTGCGGAAGGGAGTCGGCGAGATCGTCCTCGACTTGAAAGCCTTTCTCCGCGAGATCGATCGCCGGCGCGATCAGCTCGGCGAGCGTGAGCTTTCCTGAGCCGTATTTAGCATGGGCTAGCGCCAGGCCAGCGACGGTGCCGGGCACGCCGACGGAGAGCGCGCTGTCGCGTGATTTCGCCGGATCTGGATTGCCCTTCGAATCGACAAACATGGTCTCGCTCGCCGCAGCCGGTGCGGCCTCACGGTAATCGATGGCGACATCGTGGTTGCCTCTGGCGAGATGGATCACCATGAAGCCGCCGCCGCCGATATTGCCGGCACGCGGATATGTGACCGCGAGCGTGAAACCGACCGCTACCGCGGCGTCGACGGCATTGCCGCCGCGGTCGAGAATCTCCACGCCGATGCGGGCAGCGCGTTGCTCCTGTGCCACGACCATCCCGTTGTGCGCGAGAACAGCCTGCGCGGGCGCGATCGCCGGTGCATGAGAAACCGGAGCGACCTGGGCTGAGACAACAGCGCTGGCGCCAATGACGAGCGCGACGGCGAAGGGGATCAGATGAGAACGGATCATTTTGAAATTGTCATGCCCGGCCTTGTGCCGGGCATCCACGTCTTCATTCAAGTGCAGCAAAATAAAGTCGTTGATGACCGGGACAAGCCCGGCCATGACGATGGATAGCGAACGGCACTATCGCGCCTGGCCGTGATAAGCAGTGTTCGGCCGCATATCGGTGGCCGATGCCACGCGGTTCGACATGTTGAAAAAACCGGCCACCGCCGAAATATCCCAGATATTCCGGTCGGTAAAACCGACGCGCCGTAACCGTTCTCGGTCGCCTTCCTCCACGCTCCATGGTGCGGCAGTGAGTTTGACGGCGAAGTCGAGCATGGCGCGCTGGCGTTTGTTCAGCCGCGCCACGCGATAATTCATTACGAGATGCTCCCCGAGCAGCGGATTACCGGAATATTGGCGTACCGCCGCGCCATGCGCGGTCAGGCAGTAATAGCAGCGGTTTTGCGAGGACACCGCCACCGCAATCATCTCGCGTTCGAGCTTGGAGAGACCGGAGTCGCCCAGCATCAGATCGTTGTACATCGCGACAAACGTTTCCAGCTTCGCCATGTCGAACGCGTAAGCCAGGAGCACGTTCGGCACGAAACCGAGCCTCTCCTGGCACTTCTTGAAATAGGCAGCCATCGCCGGCGACAGCTTCGCGGCTTCGAGATTCAGCCCGATAACGGGGACATCGTCGGCCACCGCCGGAACCGGTTTGAGCGGGATCGGCTTCATCGCCGGCCTGTTAAGCGCGGGCTTGGCGGCGGCAGCCTTTAAGGACGGCGTTTTTGCAGGCGCGGCTTTGCCGCCCTTGATGGCGCGCAAAAGCGGTTTGTCTTTATTCGATTTTGCAACCGCCGCCCTGTTCGCGGCTTTGGCTGACTTATTGGCCTTAGGCATTATCCCCCCGCCCCTTATTTCATTGCTTACCCCGGGCCAGACTACAATGTTATGAGTGCACGCGATATGAGCCGCCGGCGGTTGTTTTACCTTTCATTTCAGACAGTTAATAAGTTGAGCGGACAGCTTTTTGTGCCGCTGTCGCCAATGCGTCACCAAATGGTGTGTTGCTCTCGACGCGTCCGCACAGAATGTGAAAGCCTCGAATACGCCTCGACCGATTCTCTCCAGAAGTACGAGGTTCCATGGCCGTTGAGCTTCCCGCCAGTGGGGAGGAAAGCGCCGCCCGCGCTTTGATCGAGCAGGCGAGTGCAGCGCTGGCCCTGCGGCGGCGCGACATCCCTGTCACGTTCATCGCGCAGCTTTATGGCCGCTCCGTGCCGGAGGATGTGGTGCGCTACGGCGCTGATGATATCGTCGCGTTAGCGGAGCGAGCCTACGATTTCATTGCGGAGCGGGCGCCCGGCGCGCCGAAAATTCGTTGCGAGACTGTGCCACTCGCCGTCTCCGGCGATCGCAAGACGACTTCAGTGATCGAGATCATCAACGACGATATGCCGTTTCTGGTCGATTCGGTGATGGGCGAAATTACAGATCGCCGTCTTGAGGTGGGCCTGGTCGCACACCCTATGTTCAACGTGCGACGTAAGGGCAGCAAGCTGCTCGCGCTTGACGCTCCCGACGCCGCTGAAGGAAAGCGTGAGAGCTTTATTCACATTCATCTTGCGCCGATCGCGGACGATGCGGCACGCGACGAAGTCGTGCGCTGCGCTGCAAATCGTACTCAGCGAGGTGCAGCTGGCGGTGCAGGACTGGCGCGCCATGCTCGACCGCGTCAACGGCATTGTGGCTGAGCTCAAGACCAATCCACCGCCCTTGCGAGTAGATGAGATCGCGGAAGCAATTCAGTTTCTGCAATGGCTTCTGGCCGACAATTTCACCTTTCTCGGCGTGCGCGACTACCGTGTCGACGGGCAGTCACTCGAACCGGATTTTGAAAGCGCGCTCGGCATCATGCGCTCGCGCGAGCTGCGCGTTCTTCGACGCGGTACTGAACTCCTGGAGATTACGCCGGAGATCATGGCCTTTCTCAAGGAACCGCGTCCCCTGATCATCGCCAAGGCGAACATCCACGCTCGCGTGCACAGGCGCGTCTACCTCGATTATATCGGCGTGAAGCGTTTCGATGCGGCCGGCAATCTCATTGGCGAGCATCGCATCATCGGACTGTTCACCTCTACCGCTTATACGCGTGCGGCGCATAGCATTCCGTATCTGCGCCGCAAGATCGCGGCGGTCGAGCAACGTGCCGGATTCGACCCGAGCAGTCACTCCGGCAAGGCGCTCGCCAACGTGCTGGAGCACTATCCGCGCGACGAATTGTTCCAGATCGACGAAGACACGCTCTATCGCTTCGCGCTCGCGATCCTGCAACTTGACGAGCGGCCGCGCGTGCGCGTGCTGGCGAGACGCGACCGTTTCGACCGTTTTGTGTCGGTGTTGGTATTCGTTCCGCGCGAACGCTACGACAGCCATATCCGACTAAAAATCGGCACGTACCTGGCGAGCGCCTTTATTGGACGCGTCTCGGCTTTCTACCCGTTTTTCCCGGATGAGGGACCTCTCGTCCGCGTCCATTTCATCATCGGCCGCTCCGGTGGCGCGACTGCCCGTAGTACGACGCGAGACGCTCGAACACGAAGTTGCGGCCATCATTCGCACCTGGAGCGATGGACTCACTCAGAGCGTTGGCGCTGGTCAATCCGCCGGACAAAGCGCGTGTGCTCTTTAATCGTTACCGCGACGCATTCTCCGAAGGATTCCATGAGGCTTATGCGCCCACGGTCGCGGCCGGCGACATTCGCGTGATCGAGGGCCTTTCAGAACAACGACCGCTCGGCGTCGACTTCCATCACCGGCTTGAGGAGGAGCAGCGCGCGGTCGGCCTGAAAGTGTGGACTTTTGCGCGGCCGTTGCCACTCTCCGAGCGCGTGCCGGTGCTGGAAAACATGGGCTTTCGCGTTGTGGACGAGCGTACCTATCACATCGAGCCTCAAGGCGGCGCCGGCGTCTGGTTCCACGACATGCTGCTGGAACGTGCCGACGGCGGGCATGATCGATCTCGACAGCGGCAAGGCGCGGCTTGAATCGGCCTTCCTCATGGTGATGAGGAACGCTGCCGAGAACGACGGCTACAACGCGCTGACGCTCCACGGTGGGCTGGCCTGGCGCGATGTTGCGCTGATCCGCACGCTTTCGCGCTTTCTGCGACAAGTTCGCGTGCCCTTTTCGCAGGACTACATGTGGGCGACACTGGTCAAGCATGCCGGCATTGCAGCCAATATCGTCGAATTGTTTCATGCCCGCTTTGATCCGCGCAAGAAGACGGGCGCGTGACGAAGACCAGAGCGCGATTGTCGCGCGTATCGAAGAGGAATTGCAGAAGGTCGAGAGTCTGGACGAGGACCGCATCCTGCGGCGTTTCGTCAATGCTGTGCAGTCGGCAATTCGCACGAATTTTTTCGAGACCGATAAAGATGGTCAGCTGAAGCCGCTGATCTCGGTCAAATTCGAGAGCCGCAAACTCACCGACTTGCCGCTACCACGTCCGCTCTACGAGATATTCGTCTACTCGCCGCGCGTGGAAGGCGTGCACATGCGCTTCGGCAAAGTGGCGCGCGGCGGGATCCGCTGGTCGGACCGGCCACAGGATTTCCGCACCGAAATTCTCGGACTGGTGAAAGCGCAGCAGGTCAAGAACGCGGTGATCGTGCCGGTCGGCGCCAAGGGTGGCTTCGTTCCCAAATTGATGCCGAAGGGCGCCACGCGAGAGATCGTGCAGGCCGAAGGTGTCGCGACCTACAAACTGTTCATTTCGACCCTGCTCGACATCACCGACAATATCGGCCCGGACGGCGCAATCGTTCCGCCCGCGCACGTGGTGCGTCACGAAGGCGACGACCCCTATCTCGTGGTCGCGGCCGACAAGGGCACTGCGACCTTCTCCGATATCGCCAACGCGATTTCAGTCGAGCATGACTATTGGCTCGGCGACGCTTTCGCATCGGGCGGCTCTGCCGGCTACGACCACAAGGCCATGGGCATCACCGCGCGCGGTGCCTGGGAGGCGGTGAAACGCCATTTCCGCGAAATGGACACCGATATCGCCAAGACGCCATTCAACGTGGTCGGTGTCGGCGACATGTCTGGCGACGTATTCGGCAACGGCATGTTACGCGAAGATACGATCAGGCTGCTCGCCGCTTTCGACCACCGCGATATTTTCGTCGATCCGAATCCCGATCCGAAAACGAGTTTTGCCGAGCGCAAGCGGTTGTTCGGCTTACCTCGCTCAAGCTGGCAAGACTACGACAAAGGGTTGATCTCCAAAGGAGGTGGCATTTACCCGCGATCGTCGAAGGAAATCCGGCCGAGCGAAGAGGTGCGCAAGCTGTTTGGCGTCGGAGAATCCGTGACGCCCCAGGAGTTGATGAAAGCTATCCTGAAGGCGCACGTCGATCTTTTGTTCTTTGGAGGCATCGGTACCTACATCCGAGCCTCGAGCGAAACCGACGATGCAGCAGGTGACCGCGCCAACGATGCAATTCGCGTCGCCGGTGCCGATCTTAACTGCAAAGTGATAGGCGAAGGCGCCAATCTCGGCATGACCCAACGCGGCCGTATTGAGGCGGCCCAGCGTGGCATCAGGCTCAACACCGACGCGATCGACAATTCCGCCGGCGTCAATACGTCTGATGTCGAGGTGAATATCAAGATAGCGCTCAGCAAGCCTGTCCGCGCCGGCGCACTCACGATGGAGGCACGCAACGTGTTTCTCGCCGAGATGACCGACGAGGTGGCGCAGCTGGTATTGCGGAACAACTACCAGCAGACGCTCGCACTCTCCTTGGCGCAGCGACGTGGACTCGAGGACCTCGGGTTCCAGCAGCGCCTTATGCAGACGCTTGAAATGCGCGGCGAGCTCGATCGTGGTGTGGAGTTCCTGCCCGACGAAATGGCAATCGCCGAGCGGCGAAAACGCAACGTCGCGCTAACGCGGCCGGAACTTGCGGTGCTGCTCGCCTATGCAAAGCTCGCGCTCTACAGCGAGTTGCTCGATAGTACGGTGCCGGACGACCCCTACCTTGGCCGCGAGCTCGGACGCTATTTTCCCAGGGAAATGTCAAAGCGTTATCCGGACGCGCTGCACGCACACCGGCTGCGGCGCGAGATCATCGCGACACAACTGACAAATTCGATGATCAACCGCGGCGGCGCTACCCTTATCGTGCGCATTGCCGATCAAACCGGTGCTTCGTCATCATCGATCGCCGCTGCCTTTGCAGCAGTCCGCAACAGCTATGATTTGATCGAACTCAACAGCGAGATCGACGTGCTCGATAACAAGATTTCCGGCAAGGTCCAGCTCGATCTTTACGCCGCTGTACAGGATCTATTGCTTGATCGGCTGGTTTGGTTCTTGCGCAACGTAGATCTCAAACAAGGCCTGGAAAAAATAATAGGCCACTACCGCGACGGCATTGCACAGGTCGCGGCCGCGCTCGACAATGCACTGTCGAAATCGGCGGCCAGTGCGCGTGATGCGCGAATTGCGGAGCTTGACCAAGGCGGGCGTTCCGGAATCGCTGGCGCGCCGCATCGGTAGTCTCGTCGTACTTAAGGCCGCGCCTGATATTGCGCTGGTGGCGGATCGCGCCGGCAAGCCAGTGAATGAAGTAACCGCGACCTATTTCGCCACCGAAGCCTTCTTCCAGCTCGACCGCGTCGCCAGTGCCGTACCGAATATTGTGGTGTCGGACTATTTCGACCGTCTCGCGCTCGATCGCGCTCTCGATTCCATAGGCGATGCCGAACGGCGGCTGACCGCCGCCATGGTGGGTAACGGCCACGCTGGCGCCGGTGCCGTGGAAGAATGGGTGCGTCCGCGACAGGCGGAAGTCGAACGAATTCGTTCGGCCATTCACGAAATCGCCGGTTCCGGGCTCACGCTGTCAAAGCTGTCGGTAGCGGCAAGCCTGCTGGGCGATCTGGCGCGGCACTGATTGTTAGCGGCCGTTGCTAGTGCCGGAAATGCCGCGTGCCGGTAAAGACCATCGCGATGTTGTGTGCGTCGGCGGCATCGATCACCTTTTGGTCGTTGATCGAGCCGCCCGGCTGGATCACCGCGGTCGCGCCGGCCTCGATTGCCACCAGCAGACCATCGGGGAACGGGAAAGAACGCGTCGGACGCGACCACCGAGCCTTTGGTCAATGGGGTGGACAGCTTTAGCTCTTTCGCGGCATCTTCGGCTTTACGGCGCAGCAATGCGCGCAGCGTCGACGCGGCTCATCTGCCCGGCGCCGATGCCGACGGTGGCGCGATCCTTGGCATAAACAATGGTATTCGATTTCACGTGCTTGGCGACGCGAAATGCGAACCGCAGATCAGCAAGTTCATTCTCGCTTGGCGCGCGCTTGGTGACGGTCTTGAGCTGCATTTCGTCGACCACTGCATTGTCGCGCGACTGCACCAGCAAGCCACCGGCGACGGATTTTACAGTCAAACCGTTTGCGCGCGGATCGGGCAGGCCGCCGGCGACGAGCAACCGAAGATTTTTCTTTGCCGCGATAATCTTGATTGCTTCCTCGGTTGCTTCCGGCGCGATGATTACTTCGGTGAAAATCTCGGTGATTGCCTTTGCTGCGGCGGCATCGAGTTTGCGGTTGAGCGCGACAATGCCGCCGAACGCCGAAGTCGAGTCGCATGCCAACGCCTTACGATAGGCGTCGAGCAGAGTGTCCGCCTCTGCCACACCGCAGGGATTGGCGTGTTTGACGATGACGCAGCCGGCAGAGTGCGCTCGGATCGAACTCGGCAACGCATTCGTATGCGGCATCGGTGTCATTGATGTTGTTGTAGGATAGCTGCTTTCCTTGCAGTTGCCGCGCGGTGACAACGCCGACGCGCTTCCCGGGTGAACGGTAGAATGCCGCGCTTTGATGCGGGTTCTCGCCGTAACGCAAGGCTTCCACCAATTTTCCGCCGAAAGCGCGGTAATCCGGTGCTTCATCATGCAGCGTTTCTGCGAACCAGTTTGAAATCGCCGCATCGTAGGTGGCAGTGCGCGCATAAGCCTTTGCCGCCAGTTTTTGCCGCAGCTCGAGAGACACCATCCCGCTGTGCTGCGCCATTTCGCCAAGCACCTTTCTCGTAGTCGGTTGGTTCGACGACGACCGTGACATCGGTGTGGTTCTTGGCGGCGGCGCGGATCATGGCAGGACCGCCGATGTCGATGTTCTCGATGCAGTCATCGAACGAAGCGCCTTTCGCAACCGTGGCCTCGAACGGATAGAGATTCACCACCAGCAAATCGATCGGCTTGATGTGGTGCTTCTCCATCGCTGCGACGTGCTCTTTGTTGCCGCGGATCGCTAGCAGCCCGCCATGCACTTTCGGGTGCAAGTGTCTTGACCCGGCCGTCCATCATTTCGGGAGAACCCGTAAGTTCGGCCACATCGATGACTGTGAGCCCGGCATCGTTCAGTGCCTTGGCGGTGCCACCGGTCGAAACGAACTCCACTCCATAGCGGGCAAGCTCCGACGCGAATTCGACTAGTCCGGCCTTGTCGGATACCGACAGCAGGGCGCGGGTGATACGGCGTGGATGGCTGCTCATGGCGCACGAGCTAGCATATGAAGCGGGCGAAAGTGTATTCGCGAATGCCATCCCTCAGTGAGGGCATCCACAAACATCGGCTCACAGCGGCAATTCCGGCTCATACGCCCGGTCCGGTCGTGAGCCAGGCGCCGCCGGTGGTGTGTGACGGAAGCTCCAGCGCACCGCCCGCTTGCTTGGCCCACACGGCCATAAATCACGATCTGCACCGTGCGGCGCGGGCCATCCGAGCCGGCCAGGAACACGCTTTCCTCAAGGTCTACCGCCTCGGCCAAGGTCGCGAAGGTCCACAGCTCGCGGTCATGCAGCAACAGGATGACCCCGCGGCCGTCTGCCAGACGGCTCGCCTTGATCGCCGGATGCAGATGGAAGCGGATAGCGAACTCGTCACCGGCGCTCGGCAGGAAAATGCTCCGCCATCCGATGGCGTGAAGTATCCTCACCGTCGAGGGCGCGTCCGTCGGGGCTGAGCCGGATCGCGCGGCTATGTATGACGCCGCAGTCGCTGGCATAGCCGTCATGGGACGCGCGCAACGTCACTCCGCCGGGCTCCCTCTCGATATGCACATCGTGTCGGCCCGGCAATGATCGGCGTGCCACCAAACAATCGTCCGGACCGCGCCGGATTCGAGGAAGCGGCACGACGAGCGATCATTGAGAGTGACCGTTGAATGCGCAGACGTTGCGCGCGCGACCTGTCGCCAATTTTCTTTATTCACCGCCGGCAAGCCGCAATTGATCACCAGTCTGTGCTGTTTCCAGGACAGTTCAAACGACAAGCAGCTGGCATGGGCTTCCTGGCTTAAAACCACCGGCGGAGGCCGCCCGGTATCCATCAAAAGTGCGGTCTGCCCGGCGTCGATGCGCTGATAGCCGGAGTGCGGTGCATTCGACACCGGTGTTCCGCGCGCATCGTCATAGGCGAGCACGGTCGCCAGCAGATCGACCGGCGTCGGCCCCATGCCGTTGAATTGCGCGAAATTTCCGTCGCCGTGCCTGAAGAAACCGCAACATCGGCATGATGCGGTCGATCGCGTTGTTGAGGGCTTGTGGCGATTGCAATTGCCGCGCGGAAAACAATTGGCGCAGTGGCAACAGGTCAGCCAGCAATTCAATCAGCGCCCCAGGATTGCGGCTGACATGTCCGCCATCAGGCAAGATTTGTTTACGAAGTTCATCGATCAGTCGGCGTACATTGGTGCGCAGGTGTCCCGACTGTCCCTGCATGCAAAGCGTCGCATAGTTGAGTGCGATCACCGCCTGCAGGCGTGGCAAGCCGTCGCGCGACTCGTTTAGCGTGTGACGTAGATAGCTTACCTGCCGCGACAGACTGCGGATGAAGCGACGATAGAAGCGCGCATCGGCATCCTGCAATACAAATGGTGCCTGGCTGAGCCAGCAGATCACGCGGCGTGAGAGAATGTCAGGGCGCCAGCCGATCGAATGCCAGCCACCTTGGACGTTAATCCAGTCGTCGATCAGTGAGCGGGCATTGGCGCGAGTGATGGCGGAGTCGGCGGCACGCAAGTGGCGCAACCAGACGAAACCGAGCAAAGTAACGGCCCACTCATCCGACGGTGGCGTCATTTCAAAGGGCGACCTGCGGTCGCAGATCACCACCTTGCCGGCGAAGGCAAAGCGGCCTGCGTAGATTTCACTGGCGCGGGTGGCGTCGGCGGTGCGCAGGTCCTGCGGCGCGATGACCAGCCTGTCGGTCTTGGTCGAGGCAAACCGCCAACGAACCAGGGGATGGGCGTTGATCCGGCCAATCAGACTGCGAAATGCACGGCGCCCGATCAGCACGGAGAGCCTGGCCCGCTCCGCCACCGAAACCCGCATGATCAAAGTGCTCGTCCCCTGCCGTGCGTTCCCGTCTGCGCGCGCGGGCCACACGATAGCGAAGGGTCGGGAAAGGGCCAATATGTCGGTCCGAACAGCGGACTACGCTGTTTTTCGGGTGAGGCGTGCAGCATAAAAGCCATCGAGCCCGCCCCAACGTGGGTCGGGATCGGGCAGGTGTAGAGGCAGCGTGCGCAAGTCGCCATCGATGGTGACGAATTCTCCGAGACCGAACACATCCTGCGCCGCAATCGGTTTGCGCACAATGCGAGGATCACGCGCGAGCAGAGCCGCGATCTGGTTCTCGCCCTCCTCAGGCTCCAGTGAGCAGACGCAATAGATGAAGGTCGCGCCCGGCTTGAGCAGCTCCACCGCGCGATCGAGCAGCCGCTGCTGCAATGACGTGAGTACCGAGAGATCAGCTTCGCTCTTGAGCCAAGGTACGTCGGGATGACGACGGATGGTGCCGGTGGATGAGCAGGGCGCATCGAGCAACACCGCGTCGAATGGTCCGGCCTGCCACTCCAATGCGTCGACCGCGACAATTTCGGCGCCGAGAGAGAGGCGTGCGAGATTCTCGCGCAGTCGGTTAAGCCGCGCCGGGCGAGCGATCGACGGCAGTAACATTTGCGCCGGCAAACGCGAGCTGTGCAGTTTTGCCGCCGGGTGCTGCGCACAGGTCGGCAACGTTCATTCCCCGCATGTCGCCGAAAAGGTGTGCGGGCAGCGCGGCGGCGGCGTCCTGCACCCACCAGGCGCCTTCGGAAAATCCCGGCAGCAGCGAAATCGCGCCGTGTGCGAGCGTGCGTACAGTGCCTGTGGGCAGCACGCGACCGCGCAGCCGCTCGGCCCAGGATTCTGCGTCCCGCTTAACTGTGAGATCGAGTGCCGGCTCGTGGCTATTGGCGGCTGCAATCGCGCGCGCGGTGGCGGCGCCATAGGTCTTGCTCCAGCGTTTGAGCAGCCATTCCGGCGTGTCACGCGAAACGTCATCGGCCGGCACCGCTACGCCGTTCTGTGCCACACGACGAAGTACAGCGTTGACGAGACCGGCGTAGCGCGCAGCGCGGCGATCGGCTTGCGCCAGCCGCACCGAAAGATCGACGGCGGCGTGATCGGGAACTTCGAGCCAGAGTATTTGTGCTGCGCCAAGCAACATGATCGTTTCGGCGCGCGGCGCGTCGGAGGGAAATCCTTTTTCAAGAAATCCGCCAACCAGATGGCGGAGGTTGCCGAGCCGCCGCAATACGGTGGCCGCGAGCCGTCGCGTCAAGGCGCGGTCCCGGTCAGCGAGCGCGGGCAGGCCCGGATGCGCGTTTTTCCCTGAGAGGAGCTCGTCGAGCGCAATTCGCCGCCGCAGAACACCGTCGAGAATATCGGCGGCAATTCTTCGAGCGGCGAGGCCGGGAACTTCCGGCTGCGGGGAAGTGCGCGGACGCGCCATACCCCGATAGTTGCCGCTAAATTGTGTCCACGTCGCGAAGCTTCGGCAAAAAATGTCAGTAACGCACAGCTTTAGGGCCAGGCCCGGTCACCAGGAGGCCGACATTCACCGGGCGATGCCGTCGTCCGGCTACTTGCCTTCCGCCATTTCGCGCAGTTTGCTGTCGAACCTCGAAAAAGCTTACGCGCCCGCCTTCGCCGCCTTCTTGTTCTGCCGGTTGTTGACCAGGTCATCGACCACGGCCGGATCGGCTAGCGTCGAGGTGTCACCGAGATTGCCGAACTCGTCTTCTGCGATTTTACGCAGAATTCTTCGCATGATTTTGCCCGAACGCGTTTTCGGCAGGCCGGGCGCGAACTGGATAAGATCAGGCGAGGCAATCGGGCCGATTTCCTTGCGCACCCAGCCGACCAATTCCTTGCGCAGATCCTCGCTCGGCTTTTCGCCGGCCATCAAGGTGACATAGGCGTAGATGCCCTGGCCTTTGATGTCGTGGGGGAAACCGACGACAGCGGCCTCTGACACTTTCGGATGTGCCACCAGCGCGCTCTCGACTTCGGCGGTACCGAGCCGGTGGCCAGCGACGTTGATGACGTCGTCAACGCGGCCGGTGATCCAGTAGTAGCCATCCTCGTCGCGCCGGCAGCCGTCGCCGGTGAAATACTTGCCGGGATAGGTCTTGAAGTAGGTATCGATGAAGCGCTGATGATCGCCATACACCGTACGCATCTGGCCCGGCCAGGAGTCGGCGATGCACAGATTGCCGCTGGTTGCGCCGTTCTGCACTTTGCCCTCGGCATCCACGATTTCGGGCTGCACCCCAAAGAATGGCCGCGTCGCCGAGCCTGGCTTGAGTCTGGTTGCGCCCGGTAGCGGCGTGATCAGAATGCCGCCGGTCTCGGTCTGCCACCAGGTGTCGACGATCGGGCAACGATCGTCACCGACCACGTGATAGTACCATTCCCATGCTTCCGGATTGATCGGCTCGCCTACGGTGCCGAGCAGGCGTAGCGACTTGCGCGAGGTTTTCTTCACTGGATCGTTGCCGCCCTGCATCAAGGCGCGGATCGCGGTGGGCGCAGTGTAGATGATGTTGACCTTGTGCTTGTCGCACACTTCCCAGAAGCGCGAGGTCGTCGGAAAATTCGGTACGCCTTCGAACATCAACGAAATGGCGCCATTGGATAGCGGGCCATAGACGATATAACTGTGACCGGTAACCCAGCCGACGTCGGCGGTGCACCAGTAGATATCGCCGTCGTGATAGTCGAACACGTATTGATGCGTGATCGACGTGTAGACGAGATATCCGGCGGAGGTGTGCAGCACGCCTTTCGGCTTGCCCGTAGAGCCCGACGTATAGAGAATGAACAACGGATCTTCCGCGCTCATCTCCACGCAAGGGCAGTCGGAGGAAACCGTCTTGGCGATCTCATCGTAATAAATGTCGCGCCCGGACTTCATGTTGACCGGCGCGTTGGTACGCTTGACGACGATCACTGAAGCCACACCACCGGCCTTGTCACAGGCTGCGTCTACATTTGCTTTGAGCGGAACCTTGCGGCCGCCACGAAGGCCTTCATCGGCGGTGACGATAACACTCGACTTGCAGTCCTCGATACGGCCGGCGAGAGAATCGGGCGAGAAACCGCCAAACACCACCGAGTGAATGGCACCGATGCGTGCGCAGGCGAGCATGGAGATCGCCGCTTCGGGAATCATCGGCATATAGATTGTGACGCGATCGCCTTTCTTTACGCCGCGCGCTTTGAGCACATTGGCAAACCTGCATACTTCGGCATGCAGCTGCTTGTAGGTGAGCGTCTTGTCGTCTTTTGGATCGTCGCCCTCCCAAAGGATGGCGGTCTGATCTCCGCGCTTGGCGAGATGACGGTCGACGCAGTTATGACAAACATTCAGCGTGCCGTCCTCGAACCATTTGATCGAGACGTTGTGCGGGTCGTAGGAAGTGTTCTTGACCTTGCTGAACGGCTTGATCCAGTCGATGCGCTTGGCCTGCTCGGCCCAAAAGCCGTTCGGATCCTTGATCGAGCGCGCATACAATTCCTGGTATTTGGCGTCGTCCGCGTACGCGCGCTTCCGCCAGTCAGCTGGAACGTCATAAATCTTGTCTTCAGACATTGGCTTCCTCCCGGGCCCCCGTTTCATACCGGCGGGCAGCCTCATTTATTGACCCATTATGCGACGACGCCTTGATTTGCGACAAGGCGGGCAACTTGCCACTTTGGTCGCGGATTCAGCCGCTTTTGCTGCCTGTCATGGGCCGAATCCGCCGAGGATGGCACCGATGATGACCAGCACGCCGAGCCAATGGCCGCAATCGATCACGGTTAGCATGGCTTTGCGGAACGTGTAGGCGTTGTTGACCACCACGGTGGTCAATACGAAGCCGAGCCAGCACATAAAGCCCGAAAATGCGCCGGCACGCACAGTGTATATGCCGATATGGAACAGGATACCGGACAGGGCTGCGGCCATCATTAGCTCGGCTATGAACGAAAGAACGAAAGGGGCGGCCTTCACGGCGGTGGATTTGCCGGCGTTTTCGGCCTTGCATTGTTCGATCGTTTTGCCCTGCGCCTCGATCCACTTTCGGCCCAGCAGACCGTAATAGAACGCGCCGAAGATCCAGGCCGCGACGGCAGCAGCGACAATCGAGAGCGCGTGCAGATTTTGAATTTGCAACACGTGCGAACTCCTATTTCAGACCACCCATTTTGCAAACGAACTTCCATTCATCCGCTGTCACCGGCTGCACCGATAGCCGTCCATATTTTACCAGCGCCATGTCTTTGAGTGCCGGTTCGGCCTTGATGGCCGCGAGCGTCACCGGTTTTGGCAATGGTTTGCCGGCAGCTGTCTGCACCGCCACCCAACCCTCATCTTTTTTCGCTGTCGGATCGGGGAAGGCCTCGCGGATTATTTCGCCGATGCCAACGATCTGTTTCTCCTCGCCGGTATGATAGAAAAAAAACCTGTCGCCTTTTTTCATGTCCTTGAGATGCCGACGCGCCGTGAAATTCCGCACGCCGGTCCAGGCCTCACCTTTGGGCCCGCGTTTGACCTGGTCGTCCCAGGAATATTCATCGGGTTCTGTCTTTAGCAACCAATAGGCCATGGCTCTATTCCGATTTAAGTGGGCGCGTGAGGAGCGACTCGATCGCGTCATCGACGCTCATTCTTCCCGACAGCACCGCGGCGACGGCGGCCGAGATCGGCATCTCCACTTTTTTCTCGCGCGCCATTTCCAGCAGCACCGGTGCGGTAAATACGCCTTCTGCGAGTTTGCCATGCGCGGCGGTGTCCGGCTTCTCGCCTTTTCCTAACGCGACACCGCACGAGAAGTTGCGCGACTGCGGCGTCCCGCACGTGAGAATGAGATCGCCGAGACCTGACAGGCCCATCATCGTTTCGGTCTTTGCGCCACACGCCTTTCCGAAGCGCACCAGCTCGGCAAAGCCGCGCGTGGTGAGTGCCGCCGAAGCGCTGGCGCCCAATCCCTTGCCGGTGACGATGCCGGCCGCGATGGCGAGAACGTTCTTGGTGGCGCCGCCGAGTTCGACGCCGCGCACATCGGTCGAATGGTAGGGGCGGAAAGTGCCTGCGTTTAACGCATGTGCCAGATCGAGCGCGATGCTTGCCATCAGCCGCCGCGACGGTGACCGCCGTCGGCAGTCCGCGTGCGACGTCGGCGGCGAAGCTCGGTCCGGACAAGATTGCCGGCAATGCTTTCGGCGCGCATTCGGCGATGATCTCGGTCATGAATTTGTGCGTGCCGTGCTCGATGCCCTTGGCGCAAGCGATCAGCGGCGTGTGCGTCCGCGATTGACGACGCCAAGGACATGACCACCGAACGCATAGCCTGTGCCGGCACCACAATGAGAATCGCGTCGCTGCTCGCGCTCTCGCCGAGGTCGCGCGTCACCTTGATTGTCTTGTCGAGGCGCACGCCGGGCAGGAAGCGGCTTTCGCGTTTCTGTTCGAGGCTTGCGGCATTGCCGGCCTCATATTCCCATAGCGTGACGTCGCGGCCGGCACGCGCACAAGTGAGCGCCAGCGCCGTTCCCCAGGCACCGCCACCAAGCACCGCAATGCGTTGAATGGTCATGCTGTTGCCCGCCAGTCTGCTTACTTGTATGCCGCCGTGCGCCGCAGCGCGCCCTCGGCGGCGGCTACCTCGTCGAGCGGCCAGCGTGCGCGCGGCGCCACATCAAGTGAATTGGTAAGACCGAGCGCCAGCCGCTCGCAGCCGGCCCAGGCGATCATCGCGCCGTTGTCGGTGCACAGGTCGGGTGGCGGCACGACCAGAGTTGCGCCGACCTCGAAGGCCAGGCGGTTGAGCACCTTTCGGATCGCCTGGTTTGCGGCAACGCCACCGGCTGCAACGAGCGCGCTCGGGGTCCCGAAAGCGCGCCCGGAAAAGCAGCAGGCCGGCACGCAGCCGGTCGAACACAACATCGACGATCGCCTGCTGGAAACTCGCACAGAGATCGGCGACATCCTGGTCGCTGAGCGGTGCGATTTTTTCCGCTTCCAGCCGCAGTGCGGTCTTGAGACCGGAGAGCGAGAAATCGGGATTCTTGCGCCCATGCATCGGACGCGGGAGTGCGAAACGCGTCGCATTGCCGCGAGTAGCTTCCTTCTCAACCTGCGGTCCACCCGGATAGCCGAGGCCAAGCAGCTTTGCGGTCTTGTCGAAGGCCTCGCCAATTGCATCGTCCTGCGTCGTGCCGAGCCGGACATAGTCGCCTACGCCGCGCACGGCCACGATCTGGGTATGGCCGCCAGACGCGAGGAACAGGCAGTAGGGAAATGCCGTGCTGTCGGTCAGGCGTGCGGTCAGTGCGTGGGCTTCCAGATGATTGACAGCGATCAACGGTTTGTTCTGTGACCAGCGCGATCGCCTTGGCGGTCGTCAGGCCGACAATCACGCCACCGATAAGCCCTGGGCCGGCGGCTGCGGCGACGCCGTCGAGCCCATCATAAGTCGACGGCCGGCCTGCGCCATGGCATTGGCGATGATGACATCGAGCGCTTCGACATGGGCGCGCGCTGCAATTTCCGGCACGACGCCGCCGAACGCGGCGTGTTCACTCACCTGCGATAGCACGACGTTGGAGAGGATCTTGCCGCGGCCATCCGCGAAGCGCTCGACAACCGCCGCGGCGGTCTCATCGCAGGTTGTCTCGATGCCGAGGACGATCATCAGTCCCTCATTTGGCCCTGCGTCCGCCCATCGGGGCGAGGTGACGGCGGCCGAAATAATAGCTAGTCCTGACGGCGGGGCCGACCCCGGTCCGGCCTAGCATCGCGAGGTTATATGGCGCAATCCACAGCCTCCTTGCGCATCGGTACGCGCGGCAGCCCGCTTGCGTTGGTGCAGGCGCGCACGGTGCGGTCGCGGCTGGCGGCGGCGACGGGGGTGAGCGAGGACGGGATTGAGCTTGTCGTCATTCGTACCACCGGCGACATCATCCAGGATCGGCCGCTGGCGGAAGAAGGCGGCAAAGGGCTGTTCACGAAGGAGATCGAGGAGGCTTTGCTGGATAGACGCATCGATCTTGCCGTGCATTCGGCAAAAGACATGCCGACGATGTTGCCGGACGGTCTGATACTCGCGGCCTGCCTTGAGCGCGAGGATCCGCGCGATGTCTTCATCAGCCGTAAGGCGCGCTCGCTCGGCGAACTGCCGCGACGGCGCGAGCCTTGGCACCGCATCGCTGCGCCGGCAGGCGATCGCCAAGCGCGCGCGGCCAGATCTGCGCGTGATGCCGCTGCGTGGCAATGTAGAAACGCGGCTGCGCAAGCTCGACGCCGGTGAAGTCGATGCCACGCTGCTCGCGCTTGCGGGCCTGAAGCGACTTGGGCTGGTCGCAGCACGCCACCGACATCATGAGCGCGGATGAATTTTTGCCGGCGGTCGGGCAGGGCGCCATTGGCATTGAAGCGCGCAACGATGACACCCGCATGTCCGACATTCTTGCGCGTATCGATCATTCCGACACCTCAACGGCGATTGCTTGCGAACGGGCTTTCCTTGCCGCACTTGACGGTTCCTGCAAGACGCCGATCGCCGGCCACGCGATCATCGCCGGTGATGCTGTGCAGTTTCGTGGATTGATCGCGCGGCCAGACGGCACCGCAGCGCATGACATCGCCGGCACGGGTAGCCGCAAAGATGCGGCCACGATCGGCACCGAAGCTGGGCGCGAGCTTAAGCATCGGGCCGGGCCCGGATTTTTCGACTAGATTGCACAAAAGACCATGCGTGTTGTTGTCACCCGTCCGCAATCTGATGGCGAGCGAACCGCCACTGCGTTGCGCGCGCGTGGGCATGAAGTGCTGGTGGCGCCGCTGATGAAGGTTGAGTCGGTTGCCGCCGATCTTGCCGGTCAGATGGGGCGCAGTCATCGTGACCAGCGCGAATGTGCCGAATGCGATTGCCGACAATTCCGCGCGCGATGTTCTGACGAAGCTGCCCCTGTTCGCTGTCGGCCAACGCAGCGCCGAGGCGGCGCGGCAAGCTGGGCTTTACGGACGTCACATCGGCGGGGGGCGACGTGCGTGATCTGGTGCGCACTTTGGTTGCGCAGCGCGCCGATGCCAAGGCCCCGCTGCTCTATCTCGCCGGCGAGGATCGGGCAGCCGATCTGCTCGATGAGTTGTCAACGCGCGGGATCGCTGCCGAAATGCGCATCGTTTACCGCGCGGTCACCGTACCGTTTCCGCCGGCGCTGACCGAGGCGCTTGAGGCCGGTGAGGTTGACGCCGTGATGCATTTTTCCCGCCGCAGTGCCGATAGCTATGTCGCCGGCGCAAAGAAGGCGGGCATTGCCCGGACTGGCGCTGGCTGTGCGCCATTTTTGCCTGTCGGCGCAAGTCGCCGAGCCTCTTATCGGGGCGGGCCACATAGCCATTGCGGTACGTCCCGATGAGGCAGCGCTTATTGAGCTATTGCGGGTGCCAACGGCTTGATTATTGGCGCGCCCACGCCATTTGCGTTATTTCCTGCCTGCGGGGTTGAGAGCCGATTCGCCAAGGAAACGCGCATGTCCGATAAGCGCACAACGCCGGACCCTGCCGAAGACGCCGCCCCGTCGCAAGCGTCCGCGCCGACCATCGACCTGACCGCGACCGAGGTACCGGCGGAAGCTATGGCTGCCGGTCCACCGGCCGAACCGCCGCCCGCGCAAAGCCAGCCCGAGGCCGCTGATGACCCTGAGGCTGCGTCTGTGGCCGGAAGGAATTCTTCTTTCAAGCGACCGGTCTGGCTGAATGCGGCGGGGCTAGCCGGCGGATTATTCGGCGCGGCCGTCGTGGCGATTGTTCTGGCAGGCGCTTTGGTTTGCCGGCGTGCTGCCGGTCCGTTACGCCGCTTCCACCGATCCAAGCGATCAGGTTGTGGCGTTGGAAAAGCAAGTGCGCGATTTGCAAAGTCGTGCAGGTTCGGCATCGGGCGACCAAGTCGATGCTCTTGCGCAGCGCGTTACGAAAATCGAAGGCATGCTGCCAAACTGCCGGCGAACGATCCCAGCGTATCGGAGCGTCTTTCCGCCGCCGACAACGCCATGAAGTCGCTTGGCATAGTGCTGACTGCGCTCAACAAGCGTAACGATGAAGTTGCTGCTGGCGCTGCCGATGCGCGCGCACGAGCCGATGCCGCAGAAAAAGCCGTGACGCAATTGCGCGACAGCGTGCGCGATCTCACCAGAAACACATCGGCCGGTCTGTCTCCGGCCGATGTCGACACCGTGCAAAAACGCCTCGCCGCGCTCGAGCAGTCGGTCAAGTCCGCACCGGCCGACTAGGCCGCGCGGCTTGCGCTGAGTGCGGCTGCGCTGCGCGATATGGTCGCAAGCGGCGCCCCATTCGTGGCCGAACTCGACGAAGCGAAGTCTCTCGGCGCGGACGAGAAGATCTTTAGCGTCGCTAACGCCATTTGCGGTAAGTGGCGTGCCAAGTCGGCGGCGCTTGCGCAGGAACTGCGCGCGCTGATTCCGGCAATGCTGAAGGCGTCTGGCGCGCAGGCACCGCTAGGCGGCTTCCTGGAGCGGCTGGAGGCTAACGCCGGCAAGCTCGTTCGCATCCGTCCAGTAGATGCGCCGGCAGGCGACGATGCCTCCGCCGTGCTGGCGCGTGTCGAAATCGAAGCTGCACACGCAGCCATCGACGACGCGCTTGACCGATCTCGGCAAGCTCGATGCTGCGACGCGCGCGCCGGCACAAGATTGGATCGGCAAAGCTCAAGCACGGCAGGCCGCGCTTGCCGCTGCGCGTCAACTTGCCGCCGAGACGACGCACGCGCTCGGCAAGCGGTGAGGGCGGGATGATCCGGATCATCCTTTTTCTGGCTTCGGTTGCGGTCGTTGCCACAGGTGTCGCTTGGATCGCCGACCGTCCGGGCGATGTCGTCCATCACTGGATGGGCTACCGCATCGAAACCTCCGTGATGGTGGCTGCCTTCGCGATCGTTGCGCTCGTGCTTGCGGTCGCACTGCTCCTGTGGTCGATTGTGCGCGCAATTCTGCACTCGCCCGAGCAGGCATCGTTGTTCGTTCGGCACCGTCGCGCCGTCAAAGGCTACCTAGCGATCAGCCGCGGCTTGATCGCGATCGGCGCCGGCGATCTTGCGCGTCGCGCGCAAATCCGCCGACGAAGCGACGCGGTTGTCGCCCGGCGATCCGCTCGCGCTGCTGCTCACCGCGCAATCGGCGCAGATGGCCGGTGACCGGAGCACCGCCGAGCGCGCATTTCGCGAAATGACGCGGCGCGACGACACGAAATTACTGGGGCTGCGCGGTCTCTACATCGAGGCGCAGCGGCGCAACGATCCGGATGCCGCGCGGCTTGCGGCCGAGGAAGCGGTCAAGGTGAGGCCTGCGGTAGATCTGGGCCGGACAAGCAGTGCTCGACTATCGGTGTGCAGCGGCCGACTGGGCCGGTGCGCTCGATGCGCTCGATCATATGAAGAGTGACGCTGGAGAAACCCGACTATCGCCGCAAGCGGGCGGTGCTACTCGCCGCGCGCGCGCAGGCGCTTGAAGATATCGACCGCGACGCCTCACGAGCGCTGGTGCTGGAATCGGTCAAACTCGCGCCCGACCTGGTGCCGGCGGCGGCGACTGGCCGGGCGGCGATTGGCCGAATCGGGCGAAGCGCGCAAGGGCTCGAAAAATTCTGGAGACGGCTTGGACGATCAATCCGCATCCCGATATCGCGGAAAGTTACGCCAACCTCCGGCTCGGTGACAGTGCGCGCGAGCGGCTCGCGCGCATGCAAAAGCTCGCCGAAAAAGTTCCAGGCCAGCTCGAAGGTGCCTTGGCAGTGGCGCGCGCGGCGCTCGATGCGCGAGAATTCGCGACGGCACGTGCAGCGCTTGCGCCCTATCTGTCGGCGCCGACCCGGCGTGTCGCGATATTGATGGCGGACATCGAGGAAACCGAGCACGGCGACGAAGGCCGCGTGCGCGAATGGATGACGCGCGCCATGCGTGCTTCCGGCGATCCGGTTTGGACTGCGGATGGCGTGGTATCGGAGCGCTGGTTGCCCGTGTCCCCGAATGGACGGCTCGACGGCTTTGAATGGAAAGTTCCGCTGGCCGAGATCGGCGTCAGCCGGCCTGTCATTGAAGTCGTGCCGCCCGTCACCGAGTCGATCCCTATTGCCCCGCCGGAGACGAAACGCGAGCCGACAGCGGAAAGGCCGCGCAAGACCGCAAAATCCAAGATGCTTGCCAAGTCCAAGCCGGTCGAGCCAGTCATCCCGCTGGTTCATGCGCCTGACGATCCGGGGCCCGATTCAGGCCTCGATCGCGATCCGGTCCCGGAATCCTCGACAGCCCCAGCCAACGACGCGTGGCAGCGGTTGCGTCAGTTGTTCCGTTAAGCGCGGTATAACGAACAAGGCTGTATTGCTTGCCAATCGAGGTCCACGCCGATATCAGTGGCGCGGTTTCAGCCGGCGTAGCTCAGCGGTAGAGCATCCGCTTCGTAAGCGGGTGGTCGGGGGTTCAAATCCCTCCGCCGGCACCGCATTGATACGCCGACACGCCCGTCACAATTTCCCTTGCTGAAGGTTAAGCGGCGCGCGCCCCGGCTTTCATCCAATTGCTTGAAATTGCGCAATAATTTGCGGTCAGAGCGTGAGGTTGGGGGCGGTCGCGACGTTCAGTTCGCCGAATTAAAACCTGTCATTCTTCCGCACCGATAACGTAAGATATTAGGCAATCGGATCAGTCACTTCGTTTTGTAGAGTAACGCTATGGCCAGACCTGCTGTCATTCTCGTCGGTGCGGACAAAGGAGGCGTCGGTAAGACCACCGTCGCCCGTACCTTGATCGATTACTTCGGCGCCCATCAGACGCCGATCCGGGCTTTCGACACCGAGGCGCCGCGCGGCACGCTCAAGCGTTTTCATCCCGAGGTGACGGAGGTCGTCGACGTGACCTCGGTCTCCGATCAAATGAAAATCTTTGACACGCTTGGCAGTGCCGAAGCCAAAGTGACGGTGATCGAT
The DNA here is from genome assembly GCA_963742345.1 of uncultured Alphaproteobacteria bacterium. Taxonomy (GTDB): domain Bacteria; phylum Pseudomonadota; class Alphaproteobacteria; order Rhizobiales; family Xanthobacteraceae; genus Pseudolabrys. Next base: position 176,395 of record CAVULO010000004.1, on the reverse strand, counting down.
GTGCGCGCCGGATTGTTATCGTCGACGCTACAGGCATTGACCGAAATCGGATTTCTCGAATCGGCCAAGAAGGGTCAGATCACCTTCGCGGTATTTCATATCCTCGGGCCTTCAATTGCTTCGCTTGAGGAAATCGCCGAGACAGCCCGCGTTGTCGGTGACGCCAACTACTTCCTGGTGAAGAACTTCATCAACAACACCACTTTCTTCGAATGGGATCCGGCGACCTACAATTCATATTTCAAGAAGATCAAGGGCGCTGAGGAAATCACCATCCCGAAACTCAACGAGATGGCTTGCGAGCAGGTCGAAGTGGCCAGTGTCCCGTTCGTTTCGTTTGTCGGCAACAAGGGCGCGAAGGGCGAAGCGGCCAACTATTCTTTCGTACTGCGCGGCTATGTTCGCCATTGGCTTGGCAATGTCTGGGGTGAGTTCGACCGCGTGAAGCTTGTCGATCTGGTCTCGCCAAAGATGGAAAGCAACGTCCGTCAAGTCGCTGGCTAGCCTTTATCCAAGTGCGCCGATTGAGCGGCGGCGTCCGGTCAGGTGATGTCATTTCGCAGCTCCATCACCATTGTCGCATCGCCGCGTCCACGCGTCGGCAAAACGCTGCTGGCGCGGTTGCTCACAGACTTTCATTTGCATGAGAGGCCGTTCGGTCGCGGCCTTCGATCTCAATGCCGGCGAGCGGACGCTAGCGCAATTCCTGCCCGAAAAAACCACGATCGCGACGGTTCGCGACATCAATGGCCAGATGGCGCTGTTCGATCGTTTGATCGCAGACGAGGACACGACCAAGGTCATCGATCTCGGTCATGAATCGTTCGAAGCGTTTTTTTCCGTGGCCGCACCAGATCGGGTTTGTCGAGGAAGCGCGACGCCGTTCGGTTGCCGTGGCAATCCTATTTACGGTGACGCCCGACCAGACGTCGGTTGAGGCTTACCGCAGCCTGCGCGCCCGCTTCGCGCGGGCGACGCTGGCGCCAGTGCACAATGAAATATTTGGACCTGCGCAACACCGCGACAAATATCCGCTCTGCCAGTGGAAGTCCGGTAATGGTGCGTCTGCCGGTGCTGGCACCTGGCTTGCGCAGGTACATTGAGACGCCGCCATTCTCATTCGCGGATTCAATATGGGGGATGCGCTCGGCATACCGCTCGACGCGCATATTGAGCTCCAGCGTTGGCTGCGGCGAATCTATCTGGAGTTCCGGGAACTCGATCTGCGCATATTGCTGGCCGACTTGCAGTCCTCGATCCAGCTTGGCTCCTGAATACCGCTATTGGGGAACCGGGACGGGCTTGGCGCGTTGCCTCCGCCAGACTTCCTGTGCGCGCAATTCGCACTATCGGAGGAGGTAGGCCATGTGGATCACGTTGTTTATTGCCGTCATCGGCATCGCGCTCTGCTTCGGTCTCGGGGCGATGGCTGTCGAATCCTATGAGGAAAATGTTCGGCCCTGATTTGGGTAACAGGATCGGTGTTTCTTGGCGGCCGCCAGGCCGCCAAATTTTTGCCGGGGTACCAGCGCCAGCGCTCAGGAACTTTGCAATACTACCGCGCATGTCCTCGCCCCTGCTGTTGTCCAGGCGATTTGCGCCGTTGTTCTGGTGCCAATTCTTCGCGGCGTTCAACGATAACTTCCTCAAAACCGCGCTGGTCTTTGTCATCCTGTTTCAACCTGGATACGCGCGATCCCGAAGCTCTGATCACATTTGCAAGCGCGGTGTTCATCGCGCCCTATTTTTTCTTGTCCGGGCTCGGTGGCGAACTTGCCGATCGTTACGACAAGGCACGGGTAGCGCAGCGATTAAAGTTCGCGGAGATCTTCGTGGCTGCCCTGGCGGCGTGGGGCTACGTGCAGGCCTCGCTTCCAGTTCTGTTTATTGCGCTATTCGGCTTTCGGCGTTCTTGCGGCACTTTTTGGTCCGATAAAATACGGAATTCTTCCGGATCATTTGCATCGCGCGAGCAGCTACCCACCGGCAATGCGCTGGTGGAGGGCGCGACCTTTGTTGCCATCCTTTTGGGTACGACTCGCGGGGGGACTGGCCGCGCGCAACGGCAGCGAGGCGGGGCTGTTTGCCGCACTGGTCATGAGCTTTGCGATCGCGTGCTGGATAGCGGCGTTCCTGATCCCGGCGACCGGCGAAGGCGCTCCGGGCTTGAAAATCGCGACTAACGTTGTCACCTCGACCACTGCGATGATCCGGTACCTGCGCGCCGATCACGATTGTGGTGGGGTGCAATGGTGACGAGCTGGTTCTGGTTGGTCGGTATCGTGGTGTTGTCGCTGCTGCCGCCGCTCATCAAGACGATAATTGGCGGCAACGAAGATACAGTGACAGCCTATCTCGCGCGTTTTCGATCGCGGTTGGTGTCGGCTCAGGCTTGGCGGCGGCAATCGCGCGCGGCCGCATCGTCCTCAAGACGACGCTTGTTGGCGCAGTACTGCTCGGCGTCTTCACGCTTGATCTCGGTATTGCGACCCTTGGTGCAAGTCCTGCACCATCGCTGCAAGGCCCGGCCTTTGTATTTGCGTCGGCCCTGGGCCTTCGCGCCGCTATAGATTTGTGTGGGCTGGCGATCGCCGGCGGCTCTGTTCATTGTACCGGCCTTTGCCGCTGTGCAGGCCTGGAGCGGTGCCGATCACCGCGCACGTACGATTGCCGCGGTCAATGTCCTCAACGCAGCCTTCATGACCGGCGCGACGATCTTCGTAGCGGTCATGCAGAAATATGGGGCGACCGTACCGGCGCTGTTTGTGTTGATTGGTGTCGCCACCCTTGCCGTGGCGTTGACAATCTGGCGAACGATGCCGAAGGCTGAGTAGAGTTATTTCCGCATCTTTAGCACGCGGTCGACCATCTCGCCGGCGACGCCCAGATAGTTCGCCGGGTCGACAAGCTTTTCCAATTTCTTGCGGTCGGCGTGCTTGCTGATCTCCTTATTCTCAGCGAGCAAGTCGATCAGCGGTCGTCCCGTCTTCACGACCTCGCGGCAGATGTCGTAGACGAGATCATGCGCCTTGTTGCGGCCCAGGTCCGCGCCAAGCCCCATCATCACCGCTTCCGACATGATCAGTCCCTTCGTGATGTCGAGATTCTCGCGCATCTTCTTCTCGTTGACTTGCAGCCCTTCGACCAGGAAACGGGTCTGCGCCAAGCGCTCCGGCCGAGAGCATGAAGATTTCCGGGCAGCGCAATCCATTCGATTTCCCATGGGCCAGTCGCCCGCTCGTGGTCTTCTACTTGAGCGTCCGAGTAGTGCGGCGACGAGCTGCCGTACAATCGCAGTCTGCGCGGTGATGTAAACGGAAGAAATCGGATTGCGCTTCTGCGGCATCGTCGAAGATGAGCCGCGCCCGGCATGGAATGGCTCGTACACCTCCTCAACTTCAGTCTGCATCAGCAGCTTTACGTCGAAAGCGATCTTGCCGCAGCTTCCGGTGACCAGGCCGAGGAAGCAGCCGACCTCGGCGATGCGATCGCGGACCGTGTGCCAGGAAATCTCCGGCTGGCCGAGCTTGAGTTCCTTCATCAGCTCGTCCTGGACTTTCAACCCATCCTTGCCGAGCGACGACAGTGTACCGGCCGCGCCGCCGAATTCGCCCACCAGCACGCGGGGCTTGATCTCTTTCAGACGCTGCTTGTGACGCTCGAAAGCGGCGAGCATGGTTGCCATCTTGTAGCCGAAGGTGATCGGCACGGCCTGCTGCAGATTGCTACGGCCAGCCATCGGCGTATCACGATATTTCTTGGCAAGCGTTGCCAAGCCGATCGCAAATGCCCTCGATATCTTTCTCGACGATGACAAGCGCCTCGCGAATTTGCATGATGGTGGCGGTGTCGGTGATGTCCTGGGTCGTGGCGCCCCAGTGCGACCATTCGCCGAGCCCGTCCTTGCACAACTTAACGAGTTGCTGAACGACCGGAAGTACCGGGTAGCCGATCCTCTCGGTCGCCTCCTTGAGTTTCGCCATGTCGATCTTGTCGGCCGAACAGTGACGAACGATTTCGGCAGCCGCGTCCTTCGGGATAATGCCGAGCTTGGCCTGAGCACGCGCAAGCGCCGCCTCGAAGTCGAGATATTTCTGCACGCGGTTCTCGTCCGAGAACACATTCCGCATCGCTTCGGTGGTGAAAATGTCGCGGAACACCGCGGAATCGAGGATCGTTGAGGGCATTCGGATCTCCTGTCGGGCGCACGTTAGCGTTTCCCGCACGGCGATCAACACGCGAAGCGGTCAGGTGCGCCAGTTGCGTCGGCGGGCATTTCAGTCCCAAATGGCGTGAATTCGTCTGCCGATGGGAGGCCCGCGATGACCGTCATGACCAAGCCGCAGCAGAGCTTCCGGCTCGAGCCGGTGCATCCGAAGCCGGAGGAGGCGCACACCATGCCCTATGCCCCGGCCGTCAGGATCCTCGGCGCCTGCGACCTGATGTTTCTGTCCGGCGCCACCCCGTCGCCGCTCTACCACAAGCACCCGCACGTCGATGCCGAACACGTCCATCCGCATTCGATCGAGGAGCAGACCACGCGCGCGATGGAAGCGATCAAATCGATCCTCGATGAGGTCGGGGCCGGCTGGCGCGACGTTGTCAAGGTGACGAAATACCTGACCGACTTCCGCGACGCCGATGCCATGCACGCGACCATGGGCAAGTATTTCGGTGACTGGCGGCCGGCGAGCACCACGGTGTGTATCAACCAGCTGTCGTCGCCGGGCGCACGCATCGAGCTCGACATGATCGTGGCGCTACCGAAGAAGACCACGTGACGCTTCCTCCCCATCTCGCGCGCATTGTCGAAGCCGAATATCCGCGTTTCTCCGATGCGGAGATGGCGCGCCGGCGCGCGGCCATTGAAACGCTGCTGGCGCAAGTCGAGTGCGATCATCTCCTGTTCTGCGGCGCCAACCGCTTTGGCTCGGTCGTGCAGTGGCTGACGCAATGGCCGGTAACCGCCGAGGCGGTTGGTGTGCTCACGCCCGGCAAGCGCGACGCGCTGTTCGTGCAATATGTCAATCACGCACCACAGGCGAGGATCCTCGCCGACAAGGCCGAGGTGGCGTGGGGTGGCGAATTATCGATCGCTGCTGCGAGCAAGGTGTTGGAGCGGCAGGGCGCACGTCAGGGCCGCGTCGCGACAATTGGGCCCGTCAGCGCGGAGCAACATGCGGCGTTATCGGCGAAATTCGGAAAATTGAAGAGCCTCAATCGCGACTACATCCGACTGCGGCAGGTGAAGTCGGCGAGGAGCTGGACTGGCTGCGCATCGGCGCACATTTCAGCGATCTCGGCATGGCGGCACTGCGCGAAGGATTAAGGCCCGGCTTGAACGAACGCGAACTCGGCGATCTGGTCGAGCGCGCGTACATCTCGCAGGGCGCAACGAACGTCATCCACTACATCGGCGTTACGTCGATGCATGCGCCAGACCTTGGAGTGCCGCGACAATTTCCGTCCATGCGACGCGTACGGACAGGAGACGTGGTGGTGGCTGAAATCAGCGCTGCATTCTGGGAACACCCGGGACAGGTACTGCGTAGCTTTACACTTGGCGAGCCCAATAAACTTTATCGCGAGCTGCACGCAGCAGCCGATGCGGCCTTCGATGCCATTGCAGCCGTGCTCAAGGCCGGCGCCACACCTGCACAAGTCATAAAAGCCTCAGGTGTGATCGAGGAAGCCGGTTTTACCATCATCGACGATCTTCTACACGGCTATGGCGGCGGTTACCTGCCCCCAATTCTTGGCTGCGCGAGTCGTCCCGCCGGTCCGGTGCCGCATGACCCGTTCCGTGCCGGACAGACCGTAGTGATTCAACCGAACGTGGTCACACGCGACGGAAACGCCGGTGTGCAGACCGGAGAGATGGTGTTGATCACGGACATGGGAATCGAACGTTTTCATTCGATGCCGCGCGGCTTCCAGACTATTTGAGCTGCTCGGCCATCCAATCCGCGCTTTGCGAGCGCCACCGGTAGGCGCGGTTGGTGGCGATGTGATTGCCGTCCTCGATCATCATAAGCTCGACCGGCCCTTTTGCCTCGCGTGCCAGGCGCTCAGCATCCTTGGCCGGGACGATGCGATCGAGGCGCCCGTTCACAATGAATAGCGGGCAAGTAATGTTGTGTGCCAGGCCTTCAAGCGAGAGCGTGTTGGCAATCTTGCGCGCCTCTTCCTGCGTCTTGCAGTGACTACGCACGCGGAAGGCTTCGCGCGTCAATTCGGGCAATCCATCCCAAGCTGCACCCCAATTGTACGGCCCTCCAAGCGCGATACAGGCCTTAATACGTTTGTCGAAGGCCGCCGCGCGCGGTGCGTAGTAGCCGCCCAGGCTGACGCCCCACATGCCGACCCGCTTGGTATCGAGGTCAGCGCGTTTCTCCACGAAATCAATCACGGCCTTCACAGGTACTTCGTAGTCGCCGCGGATGGCGAAGTCGTATTGCGCTTCGCCTTGGCCCGGGCCTTCAAAGATCAGCGTTGCCATTCCGCGCGCCAGGAATGGCGCTTCGTACGCGTCGCCCTCCTCCTTGGTCGAATCGAGCCCGACCGCCATGACTACAACAGGCGGGCGTTCAACGCCGGCCGGCCTGCGCAGGATGCCGGCCAATGCTTTACCCTGATAGGGAATTTCAGCGCGTTCGCCAGGCGGCCTCATGTGGGGGAGCGCCGCCTGACGGCACTCGATCTGCTTCTTGTGTGCGGCTTTCATTTGCGCCTGATCGTGTACGAACAGGAAAGACGCGAAGTGATAGTAGACGCCGGCGCGCTGCAGGCATTCGCCCGCGGTGAGAAAATGCTTCTTTGCCAGCGCCTCACGCCCCAGCTGTTCGTGGTGTGCTGCGCGTGCGGACCAGGCACTGCACCAATCGTTGTATGTAGAAATTGAGCCGGTGATCTCTTCGAAATCGGTCAGGACCACGCCGTTTGCGACAAAGCGGGGTCCCCAATGCGCGATTGCGGCCTTGAGCAAGGGGTCGGATGACATACGAAATTTCCTTGTGATGAATCGGAAGAGGGCGCGCTAGCTCGTTTTTTCGTCGCGGCGATACCAGGGCATGAAGTGTCTCGTTGCCCAGGCGACCAGCAATTCGAAGGCGACGCCGAAGCCAGCGAGAAGCAGCACACCGACAAAGGCCTCATTGTGATGATAGGAGCGCGAGTTGTAGAGGATGTAGTAACCGAGCCCTCCGACCGAGATGAAGAATTCCGCGACCACGGCACCGATCAACGCGCGGCCGGCGGCAAGCCGGGTGCCGGCAAGTAGATAAGGCATCGAGGCCGGCAGCACGATCCCGAACAGCATGCTCAGGCGGTTAGAACGAAATGAGCGTGCAACTTCCATGAATTCGCGGGGCACCGAGCGCGCGCCGTCGGCGACATTGATGATGATGGAGAAGATAGCCGCAAAGATAATGGTAGCGATGCGTGTCGCACCTGAATACCCGAACCATAGCGAAAATAGCGGCAATACAACGATCATCGGCACGGCGTAGAAGCCGTTGACGTAATGGCGGATGGCGCGCTCGAACATGACACTGCGGCCCATAAGCAGGCCGATGATGGTGCCGAATACCAGCGCGATGGCGAGCCCTTCGGCGACCGCGGCCAGGGTCGCGGTGGTCGCTTTCAGGAAGGCCGGGTCGACGATGACACGTGGAATCGCGGCGGCGACCGTCGTGGGCTTTGCGACGTATGCGGGCGCAAGCGCTCGCACCACGAATTCCCATACGAGCACAATGACAAGCCCGACGATCAGCCGCGGCATCAGGGCGCCGGATCGCCAGCCGGCAGCCCGCGAGTTCGTACGCGAGTCCGTGACAGGAATTGAGACGCCGATGGTTTGCTCCGCCACGTCTATTGCCTCCAGCGCGCAAAATGCTGTTCGATCATCAGGCCCACCCGCATCAATCCCACGCCGATCAGGCCGATGATAAGGATGGAGGCGAATACGCCACCGGTGTCGAAGTTTTGCGAAGCGCTCATGATGAGCTGGCCGAGGCCAGTGGACGACAGAAAGAATTCGGCCGCGATCATGCCGACGAGCGCGCGGCCGATCGCTTGGCGTACACCGGTCATCGTATAAGGCAGAGTGTAAGGCAGCATCACCTCGCGCCACAGCGCCCATTCGCTGGAGCGAAAGGACTTTGCCACTTCGATCAGTTCCGGCTTGATGCTGCGCGCGCCCTCAATCGTGTTGTAGAGCACGGGGAAGACGGCGAATAAAAACACGACCAGCAGCTTGGGCGCGAAACCAAACCCCATCATCGACAAGATGAAAGGTATCAGCGCCACCATTGGTGTGGCGTAGAGAATCATAATGTAGGGCTCGATACCGATGCGCAGCGTGCGTACGCGCGCGAGCAGCATACCGAGCGGCACGCCGACAATAAGGGCGAGCACGAATCCGGCGAAGAACAGCTTCGCTGAATTGATGAGCTGCGCTATGAAATTACCGCTCACCACCAATTGCCAAAGGCGCGCTACCGTAACCGAGAATGGCACCATGAAAGCCGCGCTGGTGCTGCGTCCTGCCAACTCCCAGATGGTGAGACCCGCGACGATGCTGATCCAGAACGGCGCGTGACGGCGAAGGTATGTCGTTTGCACGTGCGCTACTGCTCTGTTGTCATCGCCTGCAAAATCGGGCGATCCAATACACACTGCGATGCAGCATTTTCATGAGCGCCCGGGAATACTGTATGCCCCGCTTGGGCAAGGCATGACAGCTCAAAGGTTGGATCGGCGCAAAACCGTCAGGGTTGCGTCTCACTTCACCATCGCGTTGGCATCTTTCCAAATGCTGGCGTCTACGAATTTGTCATAACTCACCGGCTCCTTGTCGGGGTTAATGGAACCGATCTTCTTCATCAGCGCCGCGACCGCCTCGATCTTGTTACGCGGCATGCCGTCGTCCTTTGCTGCCCAGAAGTCGATAGCAAGAAACGCCTTAAGTGCGGCCTTGTTGACCTCCTTGTTGTGCCCGGTCCCGGCGGCTGCATCGGCCACAGCATCGGCGTTCTTCGGATCCTGCATGAAACGCGCGGCTTCGATCATACCGGCGACCGTGCGCACAATGGCGTCGCGGTTCTTTGCCAAGTTGTCCTTGCGTGCCACCATGATGAGGTAATGGCTAGTTGGATTGGTGTTCTTCATGGCCAGCAAGATCTTCAGCTTCTTGCCCTGGTGTTCGATTTCGGCGAGGTCGTCGAGATGCAACACGGCAAAATGCAGCTGGCCGGCGAGCAGTGCAGGTCCAGGTGTGGAACCCAACGCGATCTGCTTGGTGTCTTCGATCTTCACGCCCGGACAGCCGGTGAGCATCGAGCGTAGCGCCACCGAGCGCGCGCCATTGATCGAATCGACGCCGACATCCTGACCGACGAGATCCTTACAGGTCTTGCCTTCGTCGGTAGTGCCGATCACCCAATCGGGATTGGGCATGCCATATAACGCAACCAATGGAACGTCGGCATTGGAGACCTGATTGATCACCGGTGGCGTCGGCGACCAGGCCATGTCGATGTCTCCAGCCACGACCGCGCGAGCGGCCGCGGTGCCGTTATCGAACGGACGGATCTCGACATCGGCGCCGTACTTTTTGAAGAAGCCCTGCTTTTCTGCGACGTAGGCAATCGTCACCGAATAAATAGGCGGAATGCCCGGGATCGCAACGACAACCTTCTTGCCCTGCGCCGTGGCAGGAGCAATGCCCGCCAGCAGCGTCGCCGCCAACATGCCGCCGGCCATCAGTGCGGCTGTTTTACGGATCATAGAATCCTCCCTTTAAACTTCATTTTTTTATTCAGCGTTCAAGCTGGAATTCGGCCTCCCGGGCTTCTCGCATCAGCGTGCCCCACACCCGCTCGCGCAGTTCGGCGAAACGAGGCTCACGCAGCGTCTCGCGCGTACGCGGTTGTGGGAGATCGATGGTGACGGTCTCGTGGATGCTCGAAGGCCGCCCCTTGAGCACGATAACCCGATGTCCGAGGAGCACTGCTTCCTCGATCGAGTGGGTGACGAAAATCATGGCGGTCGGCCGTTGTTCCCAGATGCGCAACAGCTCGAATTGCAAAATCTCGCGCGTCTGCGCGTCCACCGCAGCGAACGGTTCGTCCATCAGCAATACATTCGGCTCAACCGCAAGAGCGCGAGCAAGACCGCAGCGTTGCTGCATGCCGCCGGACATTTGATATGGAAATGCATCTTCGAAGCCGGTGAGGCCGACCAGCTTAATAAATTCCGGCACCTTGCGCTCGATCTCGGCCTTCGGCGCTCCGGCCATGCGCAAACCATAAGCCACGTTCTCGAACACTGTCTTCCATGGAAACAGACCGAAATGCTGGAACACCATGGCGACGCCGGCGATCGGTTCGGTGACGCGCTCGGCACCAACCCAGATCTCGCCGGCGTCGTGCGGCAACAGACCGTCGATGCATCGCAACAGTGTGGTCTTGCCGCAGCCAGACGGGCCGACAATTGCGACGATCTCGCGTTCGCCGACATCGAAGTCGATGTTGCGGAATACTTCGAGCGAGCCGTAGTGCTTGCCTAGTCCCCGGACGCGAATGCGTGGCTCATTTTTGGCGACCTGCGAGGCAGAGGTCGAACGGACAGCGGATGTCATTGGCGTTTGACTTGTCACTCTGCGGCCTGTTTTGCGGGTTTGCTGTTGATCTTGGCCCAATAGTCTTCGGCCTGTTTCGAACGCTGGAGTGCGTCCAATGTCTCGAAGCCGGGCGCCATCGACGCGTCGGTACCGGCGAGAATTTGGTGATGTTCGATGTTGAGCGTGCGCAGCCAGCGCTGCTGGCCCATCGTGATGGCGACGAAATAGCCGATCTCGACCAGCTCGGGCTCGCTGAAGTGTTTATGCAGACGGTCCCACAATTCGTCTGTCGCCGGCAGATCCCAGGTGATCGCCTCGGCATAGGCCAACGCTGCCTTTTGCCGCTCGTCGTAGCGCGTCGAGCTCTCGAAATTGATCAGGTCGGAATAGTCATCTTCCTTGAGACCGGATTTCGCCGCCTTGATCGAACGCTGGTTGCCGCAGAACTCGCACAGCACCGAACGCGAGACGTAGATGCGGCAGAGCTCTTTGATCTTGTGGTCGGCGACGCCGTTCTTGAATACGTCGCGCCAGGTATTGGCGAACGACCAGAATGTTGCCGGTACATGTGCCCGAACAGCCTGGCTTTCCGGGCGCGGCGTTCCCTCCCGCGCGCACCGCTCGAATTCGGCGATCATGGCGGGATCCTTGATCGTCGAAGGATCGACATAACTAATGCGGGGTTTCGACATCGGCGGCATTCTCCCGGAAAAAAATAGCGGCGCACGGCTTCGGATGCGACATTGTTCGTCGTGATGACAGGCAAGGCATGTTGCCGCAACGCTGCCGCACGAGCAACGGCGGCCACTGTATTCCGGTAACCGTGTCTTAGTCTTGACGATATCCCAACGCCGTCGCGCTTCGCCACGGCTGCGTGGGCAATAGCCCCATATTTGCAGCGTCTTTTTGAATGTCCGGCACCGTCATCAGGCTGAATCGATCCTTACCTGCAATGTCAAGTATCCGACCCAGTATTGTTAATTTCGCGCAAGGTTACTCTAAAGTTTATCGCACGTTCGGATACCCGTCGTAAACGCTACGAATTCATGCGCTCTTCAGCATAGGCACAATTGCGACAGTGATTTTAGTAATTCAATACTTCCTCGCCTCTAGTGTTCGCACGAACAGACCGAAGAAGAGTTCGGTCGCGTCAAACGGGACTAATTGTCGTGCGTGCCAGTACCATCGTCATGATCGGGTTTGCCGTCGTTTTCGGCTTGCTCGCCGTGTTCATCGCCCAGGTCTGGCTCAACAACCAGGCCAGCCATGCAGGCGAAGAATTTCGAGCCGAACCAAGACGCAGGTGGCGTCGCAAACCGTCGTCGTCGCCAAACAACCGCTGCGCTTCGGCACCGAACTCACTGCCTCGATGCTCCAGGAAGTGCCGTGGCCGTCTGACTCGCTGCCGGGCGGCGCCTTCGCCAAGATCAACGACATCGTGTCGGGCGGCCGCCGCGTCGTGCTGGCCGCGATCGAAGCGAACGAGCCGGTGCTCGCGCTCAAGATCACCGGCGCTGGTCAGCGCGCGACGCTGTCGGCGCTGGTCAAGCCGGGCATGAAGGCCGTGACAATCCGCGTCAACGACGTGGAAGGTGTCGGCGGCTTCGTGCTGCCAGGCGATCACGTTGACATCGTGCTCACGCGCCAGCTCGAAAAAGGATCGGCCACGACTCAAGTCGTGCTGCAGAACACACGCGTGCTCGCGGTCGATCAGACCGCCGACGAGCGCGCCGCCAAGGCCGCGGTCGCGAAATCGGTGACGCTGGAAGTCGACACCGTCGAAGCACAGAAATTGTGGCTTGCGTCTTCAGTCGGCAGCCTCTCGCTGCTGCTGCGCAAGGCCGGCGAAACTGCCGAAGTGCGGACGCGCAAAGTCACGCTCAACGATTTGGGCACCAATGAACCGATCAGCACCGACAAAGCCGCCACCGCGACGGTGGTGGTGACGCGTGCGTCGGCAAAGCAGGAATACACCGTCCCGGTCGAGGGAGCTGATGGGGCCTCGGCTGAGACGGAGCGGAGGCAAGCTGCCTGGTAAGTCCGGGCTTGGGATCACTAAGGGGTGGGGAGTGTGTCGTGAATAAACACAATGACATTGGCGTCGGCTTTGGCTGGCCGCTTGCGGACAGGACCACGAAGCGTGGCAACTGGTTGCGCGATCTTGCGATCGCCCTGGCAATTGCCATGGCGGCTTCGATCTTGGGCATGATCGGTGATGCGCACGCGCAGTCGCGATCGATCCAGATCAGCGGGCAATAATCGCACCGTCATGGTGACGGTACCGATCGGCAAGTCGGAAGATGTGCGCACAGATACCAGCTTCGTCGACGTCATTGTCGGCGATCCGGAAGTTGCCGACGTCAATCCGCTCACCGATCACGCGTTGTCGATTCTCGGCAAAAAGATCGGCACCACCCGCGTATCGGTCTATGCCGAAGGCAAGAAGCTGATCGGCATTTTCGACGTCGAAGTGTCATATGACATCACGCGTCTCAGCAACGAGCTGCGCCGGCGTTTCCCCGGCTCGCGAATTCAGGCCTCCAGCGTCAACGGCCGCATCATGCTGTCCGGCGAGGTTGCCGATGCCGCCTCGCTCGACAAGGCAGTGACGATCGCGCGCCAGTTCGGGCCTGAAATCATCAATACGGTGTCGGTGATGTCGCCGCAGCAGGTGCATGCTGGAGGTGCGTTTCATCGAGATTTCGCGCACTGCCGGCCGTGAGCTGGGCGTCCAGTGGAACCGCTTTGGCGGCAACAGCATCACCAATATCGGCAATCGCTGCGCCGACCAAGAACCTGCCGATTCGCCGTCGCGGCTGACATCGCGACGGGAAGCCGCCGCGGGCGTGCTTTCCGGCGCGTCGCCGTTCGGCTTCCTGATCGGCCGCATCGTGGCGAGCGGCGTCACCACGGACGTGATGATCAATGCGCTCGAGCAGAAGGGTATTGCCCGCAGCCTGGCCGAGCCCAACCTGGTCGCGCTGTCCGGCGACACCGCCAGCTTCCTGGCCGGCGGCGAATATCCGATTCCGGTGTCCGGCTCGTTCGGTCAGGTCACAGTCGACTACAAGAAATACGGTGTCGGCCTGGCCTTCACGCCGACCGTGCTCGGCCGCGGCCTGATCAACCTGAAGATCGAGCCTGAGGTGAGCCAGATCGACACGACCCATACGATCTCGGTAAGCAACGGCGTCTCGGTGCCGGCGCTGATCGTGCGCCGCGCTTCGACCACCGTCGAACTGCGCGACGGCCAAAGCTTCGTGATTGGCGGCCTGCTGCAAAGCGACAACAAGAACGCAGATCGAGCAACTGCCGTGGCTTGGCAGTGTGCCGGTGCTGGGTGCGTTGTTCTCCAGCAAGTCCTATCAGAAGAACGAAACCGACCTCGCCATCATTGTCACGCCGCATCTCGTGCGTCCGGCGCGTCCGGGCGATGAAATCAAGGCGCCGACCGACGATACGCTGCCGCCGAACGACGTCGATTTCTTCCTGCTCGGCAAGACCGAAGTCACGCGGCAACTAGGCACGCCAGCTCACGCCTGCCACGGCCCGTATCGCGGTTGCCGGCGACCGGCCATTCACCGGACACATGCTCGATCTGCCGAAGGGGGATTCCGATGCGGCCATTCAGTAACGTGCTGCGCAGCCTTGCGCTTGGCGCTCTTCTCGCCGTACTCGGCGGCTGCTCGGAATATCTCGACCGGCGCGACACCATTGCGCGGTCGGGCGGCAACGCGGTGGCAACCGACGTCGTGACTCAGATGGTCGATCCTTGGCCGCGCGATAGCGCCAACAACAACATCGCCTTCAACGGCGCGAGGATGGAAAGCGCCTACGAGCGCTATCGCACCAACCGGGTCATACCGCCGCGCGGCATCGGCACGTCGAGCACCTATCAGGACGCGGGCTCGAACTCGCAGAATAACGCGGCGCCTGTCGGACCTACCGTGGCTCAGCCAGCGGCAGCGGTGAAATAAATAATGGAATTTCGATTGCATCATGCGCATTGGACGCACCCCTGAGCACGAACCGGACTCGCGTGGTGGTTCTTACCGCCGACGCCGAATTCGAAAATTCGGTGCGTGCGACGTTTGGCGCGTCGTCTGCGATCGAACTCGCCATGGTTTCGGGCCGCCTCGCCGAGCAAGGCGATACGCTCGACGTCGCGGACGCCACCGTTGTGGTGGTTGATCTCGATGCCGGTCGCGCCGACGAGATGGTGGCGCTCGCCCGCCTGATGACGCGTGTCGGCACCTGGCCGCCGGTCATAGCGGTAACGCAGACATTCGACGAAAACGTCGCGCGTACTCTGTTGCAGATGCGGACCGCCGACTTTCTGGTGAAGCCGGTCGAGCCGATCGACCTGGTGCGCGCCTGCGCCCGCGTTGCCAAAGGACCCGGAGGGGGCGCCGAGCCGACTGACGCAAAGATTTACACCTTTCTGCCCGCGGTCGGCGGAGCCGGTGTCACGACGCTTGCGGTCCAGAGCGCCATGATTCTGCTCAACAGCGGCGGTCAACGCGCCAAGCCTTCCACTTGTCTGGTAGATCTCGATTTTCAACATGGCTCGGTCGCCGACTATCTCGATCTCGAGCCTCGTCTCAATCTGGCTGAAATCGAGCCGCGGCCCGACCGCCTGGACCGGCAATTGCTGGAAGTCATGCTCTCGTATCACGCTTCCGGTCTCGCCGTTGTCGCCGCGCCCAACCGGCCGGCTGAAATGCGCTCGTTCGATCCCGACGTGGTGACGCGTCTGCTCGATCTCGTATCCAGCAATTTCGAGTATGTCGTATTCGACATGCCGCGCACCTGGTTCTCCTGGACCGACAGTGTGCTGCTCGGCTCGAACAAACTGTTCATCGTCAGCGAAACCACCGTGCCGGGGCTTCGCCACTCCAAACAATTGGTGGCAGCGATCAGAGAGCGGCTCGGCGATGGCCCCAATCCGCGGGTGATCGTCAATCGTTTCACTCAACGCATGTTCGATTCCGGCCTGCGCCGCGCGGACCTTGCGCAAACACTGGGTGATGCCTTCCTGAGCGCAATTCCCAACGATTACGCGCTCGTTCGCGAGGCGATCGACCGCGGGGTCCCGCTCGACGAAGTCAAGCCGGGCAACAAGATCACCACAGAGCTCAAGAAGCTGGTGCTGGATCCGTCGGATTCCAAAGCAGGCCGAGGGTCAGGCTATGCCGCTCATGAAGAAACTGAAGCTTTCCATGGTGGGTGGATAAAATGGTCGGCCGTTTTACAGCCCGTCGTGCTGCAGCGCCAGATCTGCCGGCGCCCGAGGAACCGGCGCCGTCGGCGCTCGAAGGTGTATCGTGGACAGTGTTCCCCGATGCGTCCACGGCGGAGCAGGCTCAGCCTGCGCAGCCGAACGAAAATCCGTTGCTCAGCGACAAGCTGCTCGACGCCAAGGTGCGGTTGCACCGCCGGCTGATCGAGGAGATCAATCTTTCGGCGCTGGATAAAGTGCCCGAAGATGAACTCCGCCGGCACGTCCAACAGCTGGTTTCGCAATACGTGCTGGTCGAGCGCCTTCCTCTGAATACGCAGGAACTCGGCGAATTCGTCTCGGAAATTCTCGACGAAATGACGGGCCTGGGCCCGCTCGAGCCGCTGCTCAAGGACCCGAGCATCAACGATATCCTGATCAACGGCCACGAATGCGTCTACGTGGAGCGCGCCGGTGTGCTTGAGCCGCTGTCGGTGCGTTTCAAGGACGAGCAGCATCTTTTGCGCATCATCAATAAAATTGTTTCTGCGGTCGGCCGCCGCGTCGACGAATCACATCCGCTCTGCGATGCGCGCCTACAGGACGGCTCGCGCGTCAACGTTGCGGTACGGCCGATCGGTGTTGATGGCCCGCTGGTCTCGATCCGTAAGTTTTCAAAGAAGCCTTTCAATCTTCGAAGCTGGTCGAGGTCGGCGCGCTGCGGCCGCCGATGGCGGAACTGCTGGCGGCGGCGGTCAAAGCGCGCATCACCACGATTATTTCCGGAGGTACCGGCTCCGGCAAGACGACCATGCTCAACGCGCTTTCCGCATTCATCTCCGAAAAGGAGCGCCTGCTCACGATCGAAGACGCCGCCGAACTGCAATTGCAACAGCCGCATGTCGGCCGCATGGAGACGCGCCCGCCGAACATCGAAGGCAAGGGTGAAATACGCCAGCGCGAATTGGTGAAAAACGCTCTGCGTATGCGGCCCGACCGTATCATCCTCGGCGAGTGCCGCGGCGAAGAAGCATTCGATATGTTGCAGGCGATGAACACGGGCCACGAAGGCTCAATGGCAACAATTCACGCCAATACGCCGCGCGACGCGATCTCACGCCTGGAGCAAATGATCGGCATGGCCGGGATGCCGATGACTGTTGCGTCAATTCGCAGCCAGATTGCCAACGCCATTCAGCTCATCGTGCAGCTTCAGCGCCAGTCCGACGGCAGGCGCAAAGTCACCTCGATTGCCGAAGTCACCGGACTCGAAGGCGACATCATCCAGATGCAGGAAATCTTCAAGTACGTGCGCACCGGCACTGCGCCCGACGGGACCGTGCAGGGGCATTTCCAGGCCACCGGCGTGCGTCCGCGTTTCCTGGCCCATCTCGCCAACCAGGGCATCAAGATTCCCGGCAACGTTTTCGACCCCTCGCAGCCGCTCTGAACGGCCATGTTCGATTTCAATTCAATTTATCTGTTCTACCTGCTGATCGGCTTATCCGCGGCGATGTTCGCGGAAGGCGTCTATCTTCTGGTGTACAACAACGCCTCGTATCGTAAGAACATCAATCGCCGGCTCAAGGTGATGGCGGTCAAGCCGGACCGCGAAAGCGTCCTCGTTCAGTTACGGCGTGAGCGTGGCTTGACCAGCGGCGGCGACTATCGATTACCTATAGTCAGTCTCAATAATCTTCTATTGCAATCCGGTCTGACGATCGGCTTCAGCCGACTGATTTTCGTCATCGCGATCGCGGCGACCGCGACATTTGCCGCCATGCTGACGTTTGAAGGCAATGCATTTCACGCTTTTCTTGCTTCGTTATTTTGCGGCATCGCAATGCCGCCGCTCGTGCTCAAATTTTTGCGGCGCCGCCGGCAGAAAAAATTCAGCGCGCAATTTCCCGACGGCATCGACATTATCGTTCGGTCGTTGCGTGCCGGCCACCCAGTGCCGATCGCGATCTCCATGGTTGCGGCGCGAAATGCCGGATCCGATCGGCACCGAATTCGGCATCGTCTCCGACGAGCTTACCTACGGTTCCGACCTCGAAACTGCAATGCGCAATCTGTATTTTCCGCATTGGTACCGATGACTTGCCCTTGTTCGTTACGGCGGTCGCGATTCAGCGATCGACCGGCGGCAACCTCGGCGAAATTCTCGAAAATCTTTCGTCGGTGATCCGGCAGCGCTTCAAGATGCGCCGCAAGATTCGTGCGCTGGCTGCGGAAGGCCGCGCGTCGGCACTGATTTTGTCTTCGCTACCGATCGGAATGTTCGCCGTTATCCAGTTTCTGGTGCCGAGTTTTTACGCCAGTGTTTGGGATCAAGATCTGACTAAAATCGCGCTTGCGCTGGCGGGATGCTGGATGGGCGTCGGCAATTTCATCATGTACCGCATGGTCAATTTCAGGATCTGACCGATGGACATGATCCTCACCGTATTCGGTAATATGCTGAATGATAGCAACACCATGTTTATGGCATTGCTGATATTTCTCGCGGCCGGGACGCTGGCATTCTCGCTAATGGCGGCCGTGCGCGTGCGTGGTGCAGTCAAAAAGCGTACCGCGCGCCTCATGGATGACGAGGAGCGAAAGGCAAATCACGGGCGCTCACTTCAGTATTCTAGCGCGATGGCGCTGGGAAAGCTCATCGAATACACCACCAAGCACTATTCGGATTCCAACGAAGGGAACATGAAGGTGCTGCGCCGGCGACTGGTACAGGCCGGCATCTATGATCCACGCGGCGTGGCCTTCTTCTTTATCGGACGCACGGTTTTGGCGATCGGTTTGGCCGCTGCCGTATTCGTGTTGTTGCCGCTCGTGAGGCCGACCGGCGGTTCGTTTTTCTGGTTGATGGTGGTGGCAGGCGGGCTTGCCGGTTATGTCGGCCCGAGTATGTATATCGACCGGCGCATTTCTGCGCGAACGCTCGCAACATCGCTCCGGGTTCCCCGATTTCATGGACCTGCTTGTCGTATGCGCGGATTCAGGGTTGTCGATGGAGGCCTCGCTCGAACGCGTCGGCCGAGAGCTGGGTCAGGGTTATCCGTCACTCAGTGCCAATATTCATTTGACCAATCTCGAAATTCGCGCGGGTCGTAATCTCAAGGATGCGCTCGAGCAATTCGCCGATCGTCTCGCGCTGGAAGAAGCGCGCGCATTTGCGACCCTGATCAACCAGTCGATCGATCTCGGGTCGAGCATCACCGACGCAATGCGCGTCTATAGCGATGATATGCGCCACAAGCGGCTCTCGCGTGCCGAGGAAAAAGCCTATGCCCTGCCGGCCAAGCTGGCGGTGCCGATGATGGTGTGCATTTTCCCGGTCCTGTTCGTGGTCATCCTGCTGCCGGTTATCGTGCGACTGCACATGGGCCACTATTTCTAAAATCACCGCCCTTCTGGACTATTTTGAGCCTTGCATCGGGCTTTGACCGCGAAATAACACCGTGCCGACAGGGTGAAGATATTCTTAACCATCCTCGCCTAGCCTGACCGGCGTCCCGTTACCGGGCGACTCCGCAAGGCGTTGGCATGCTTACTGGAATTGCCCGAGGATTGATCGTCACCGCCGCCGGCCTGTGGTTGGCAGGGTGCACAACATCCAACAACTTCTCGAACTTACTTGGATCGAAAACGCAATCGGCCGAAGCGGCGCGGCGCAGGCGAGTGCCGACGGCTCCGAGCCGCAAAAGTCCGCGAACGAAACGACCGGCACAGTGCCGCCCCCGCTGGGCGTACCTGCTGCGTCCGAGCCGGGTCTGCTCGGCAGCGATCCGTACGATGAGTTGAGCCTTGGCAAGAAGTACTATCGCAACAATGATTACGGCCTTGCCGAGAAACATTTCCGCCGCGCCGTCGAGACCCATCCGCGCGACGCCGAGGCATGGCTCGGCCTTGCCGCCTCTTATGATCGCTTGCGCCGGTTTGATCTTGCCGACCGGGCCTATGCGCAGGCTGTCGGTATTCTTGGGCCGACGGTCGAGATTCTAAACAATCAGGGGTACTCATACATGTTGCGTGGCGACTACAAGCGCGCGCACGCAGCTCTTGCGGCTGCACAACGCAAAGATCCCACCAATAAATACGTCCAGAACAATCTGCGTCTTCTGGAGGAGAGCTATCGCAAGGGCAAGGCCATCCAGTAGGTCCCAACGATAGCGAAGGCGCCGGCAATATAGCGGCGCTGTAGACTAAATCTCGAAATCGATTGTTATCGACAGGCGCGGCGAAAATCTCGTCGCGGGCGCTGAGGGCCATGGCGCCTGTGCGTCGTCTCGATTACCATTCCGGGCGAACCGGCAAAGACCGGTCGCGATATTCGGTCCCAAGGGGAGGAACCAATGGCTACCGCAGTAAATGCCGGTGCACGTCTTGACCGGCTTCCGATCTCATCGTTCCACTACCGCATCTTCTGGCTGGTCGGCGCCGGCATGTTCTTCGATGGCTATGATCTTTATGTCGCCGGTGGTGTCCTTGCTTCTACGATCCAGACCAAATTCTCGACGCTGCCGCAGAATCTTCAATTCCTCTCGCTGACGTTCGTAGGAATGACGATCGGGTCTTTCGTCACCGGCTTCGTGGGCGACAAATTCGGTCGGCGGTTTACTTACCAAATCAACCTGCTGGTGTTCGGACTCGCTTCACTCGCGGCCGCTTTCGCGCAGGACATGAACCAGCTGATCATCTGCCGCTTTGTGCAAGGTCTCGGCCTCGGCGCAGAAATCGTTGTCGGCTATTCAACGCTGACTGAATTTGTGCCGCCAAAGTCACGCGGGCGCTGGCTGGCGTTGATGGCGTTTCTTGTTGTGTCCGGATTTCCGGTTACTGCGATCCTCGGCTATCTGATCATCCCGACATGGGGCTGGCGTCCGATGTTCATCATTGCCGGTATAGGCTCGCTGATCGTTTGGTATCTGCGCAAGAAGCTGCCGGAGTCGCCGCGCTGGTTGGAGGCCCAGGGCCGCACAGCCGAGGCGGAAGCCTTGATGCAGACAATCGAGAAGGAAATCGCGGTTTCCGGTGCACTGCCGGCGCCGGTGATCAGCGCGCCCACACCACAACTCACCGCCGCATCGATGTTCCGGCCACCAATTCTGCAACGGTTGTTGGTCGGGAGTTGGGCGCTGATCACGATCAACACGCTGATCTTCGGGTTCGTGATTTTCCTGCCGCAATTTTTCCTGCGGCAGGGACTCACCATCACCAACTCGCTTGGCTATACGGTAGTGCTCGCCTGTGCATCGTTGGTGGGCTGCGCTTGCGGTGCCGTCTTGTCCGATTTTGTTGGGCGCCGCTGGAGCATTATCGGTGCATCGTTTCTCACCATTGCTGCAGGTTGGGTCTACGCCCACTTCAGCGCCGCGTCCGATCCCGTGATCGTGCTCAGCGTCGGTGCGATACTGATCATCGCGATTTACATCCAGACTGCAATTCTGTTCGGGGTCTATACGCCGGAGCTTTTTCCGACCGAAATTCGGCTACGCGCAAACGGCATCTGCAATACGCTCGGTCGTGCAGCCACCGTCGTCTCGCCGTTCGTCGTCGGCTATCTGATGGTGAACTACCAGTTGCCCGGGGTGATCTGGCTGATGATCGGCTTGCTCGTAATCCAGATTATCGCTGTGTACCTCTGGGGTGTCGAACCGGCGAGGCGTTCTTTGGAGGGGCTCGATCCCAAGGTCGCCTAATCAGGCACGTGTTAAGATAAGACCGGCCGCCCGAATGCCGGGCGGCCGATTTCATGAGGACCAGCACGAATGAGCAGCCTGCGGCCAGTCACTGTTATCACCGGCGCTTCCGCGGGGATCGGCGTGGCGCTGGCGCGCGTATTCGCGCGGCACGGCCATGAACTGGCGCTGATCGCCCGCCGAGAAGACAGATTGCATGCACTGGCCGACGAAATTGCGACAACCGGCGCGCGCCGGCCAGTTGTCATCGCGGTCGATCTCCAGAGAGCCGGTGCCGCGCGGCTTATCGGCGAGGCGTTGGCAGCGCAGGGCGCCGAGCCGCAATTCGTCGTCAACAATGCGGGGTTTGGCCTGGTAGGCTTGGCCAGTTCGCTTGATCGCGCCGAACAGCTCCAAATGATCGATCTTAATGTGCGCGTATTGACCGAATTGTCTCTCGCCTTTGTCGACAGCCTCGCCCGCAACCGCGGCGGCCTCCTCAATGTCGGATCGATGGCCGGCTTTCTGCCTGGCCCGGGCATGGCCGTCTACTACGCCACCAAGGCCTACGTGCTGTCGCTTACGGAAGCACTGCACAGCGAGCTTAAGCCACACGGAATACGCGTCGCTGTGCTTTGTCCGGGTCCGGTACCGACAGAATTTGCCGAGCGCGCCGGCCTTCGTAGCGGCATGACGCCGAATATCCTGAGCCAATCGGCGGACTATGTGGCGGAGGCGGGTTATCGCGGACTGATGGACGGGCACCGAACGGTGGTTCCAGGCGTCCTCAATAAACTGGTTACCTTGCTGATCCGTATTTCGCCACGCCGTCTGGTGCTGAAAGCCGTGGATGCGCGCCAAAACCGGCGCAGGTCCGCGCAGGAAACATAGCCGCATCCCAGCCGCTCTTGTTGCAAACGCCGGTGAAGCGGTTAGTAGTCAGCACCCGCGCGAGAATGCGTCGAATCACCCATGTTGAAGCCCGTTCTTCTTATTCTGCATCAGGAGCACTCGTCGCCTGGCCGCGTCGGTCAGACTCTGGCGAAGCTTGGCTATCCGCTCGACATCCGTCGACCGCGTTTCGGCGATCCGTTACCGGACACGATGGACGAGCACGCCGGCGCGGCAATTTTTGGCGGTCCACAAAGCGCTAACGACAACGATGAATTTCTGCGGCGAGAGATCGATTGGATCGGCGTGCCACTGCGCGACAAAAAGCCATACCTCGGGATTTGCCTCGGCGCGCAGATGATGGCGCGCCATCTCGGTGCTAGTGTCTATCCACATCCGCAAGGCCATGCCGAGGTCGGTTACTACCCGATTCGTCCGACCGAAGCCGGACGTAAGGTCTGTCCAGACTGGCCCGACCACGTCTATCAATGGCACCGCGAAGGCTTTGATCTACCTTCCGGTAGCGAACTACTGGCCGAAGGTGATGCTTTCTCCGTCCAGGCGTTTCGCCTCGGTACCGGCTATGCGCTGCAATTTCATCCCGAGGTTACGCACGCAATGATGTATCGGTGGCTCGTGCGCGGCGCTCATCGGATGGAACTACCAGGAGCAAAGCAACGCCACGAACATATCGCCGATCGAGCGGTGCACGATCTGGCCTCGCGCAATTGGCTCGCCACCTTCATCGACCATTGGATCGGTTGCCTTCCAGCCAATCAGGCGACTAAAACCGCGTCCTGATCGGCGCGGTCCCGACCCGCGCCATTGACAAATCACCGTCCAACCTGATGGTTGCACCGGGGTCAGGGGATTGATGTCCACACGGAGGCGTGCGGATGGTCGATACCAACGAGCGCGGTTCATCCGCAACGCTGCCGATTGCACCCGCATTGAGCGTAATCTTGCGGGAATCCGATGGCATTCTCGAGCTACTGCCGATTGCGACATTTATCTGCGACGCGAAAGGTACAATCCTTCAATATAACCGGCACGCCGTGTCGGTCTGGGGCCGGCCGCCGGATCCTGGCCAAACACATGACCAATTCAGAGAAAGCGCTCGCTTCTTCGAATTGGATGGAACGCCGGTTGCGCGCTCGATGGTTTCCGAGGTCCTGGCGACCGGAAAACCGGTCCGCGACGTAGAGCGGATCGTCGAACGCGCCGACGGCACGCGTCTGATTGTGTCCGTCAATATCGATCCGCTGCTCAGTGCAAAAGGTGACTTGGTCGGGGCAGTGAACTGCTTTCTCGACATCACCGAGCGCAAGCGGGCGGATGCCGCACTTGAGCGCTCGCGCATGCACGCACTCGAGCAGGAACAGCGCCTGGCGGCGACATACGAGCATGCTGCCATTGGTATTTCTGAAATTGCTCCCGATGGCCACTTCCTGCGCGTCAACGAAGCGATTTGCGCCATCACCGGCTACAGCCGTGACGAGCTACTGGCATCCAAACTGTTTCGTTACACGCACCCGGATGATGCAGATCCCGATCGGGAGGGATTTCGCAAACAAGTTGCCGGCGAGCTCGAATTTTATTCGGTGGAGAAACGGTTTATCCGAAAGGATGGCCGCGTGATTTGGCTTTCCGTGCGCTCATCGCCGGTTCGCGGCGCAGAGGAGCGTCTTCTTTACGTGGTGAGAGTCGTGCAGGACATCACTGAACGCAAGGCGTCGGAGCAGCGACAAAAGTTACTGATGGATGAATTGAACCATCGTGTGAAGAACACGCTCGCGACAGTGCAATCGCTCGCCTCGCAAACCGCGCGCGGAGCGCATACTCCGGCTGTCTTTCGAGAGCGTTTCGAGGGCCGGCTGATCGCGTTGTCCAAGGCGCACGATCAGCTCACCATCCATCATTGGGAAAGTGCCGATCTGCGCGAGCTGCTGTGGGGAAGCCTTGCGCCCTATGCTGGTGCCGGTCCGGAAAGGGTTATTCTGCGGGGTGAAGACGTCGTACTTCGGCCGCGTGCGGTGTTGACGTTGGCAATGGCGGTGCATGAGCTCACGACCAATGCCGCAAAATATGGCGCATTGTCGGTACCCGCCGGACATATCGAAATTCGTTGGCAGCCGGTCCGCGCTAACAATAGCCGGCCGGTTCTCCGCATCGATTGGCTTGAGCAGGGTGGACCGTCGGTCGCTGAGCCGGAACAACGCGGCTTCGGCTCGAAGCTCATTGAAGGCAGCATCGCCGCAGAGCTCGGAGGCACGGCGCGGCTTGCCTTCGAGCCACAAGGGCTGCACTGCGAAATTATGATTCCGCTGGAGACCGCAGTCGTGGATTATAGGTCAAAGACCGGCGAGAACTGGTCCATCTAGAGGCCTCGCAATCGCGGGCTGAAGCTGTGAAGGGCTGGTGGAGCCGAGGGGATTTGAACCCCTGACCTCCTCATTGCGAACGAGGCGCTCTCCCAACTGAGCTACGGCCCCCGCCAAATGGTCACGACGATCGTCGTGACGCGGAAATTGCGGCGAGTGGCCGCCATTTAGGACCAGGTGTCTAGCCTGTCAAGGACGCGGGCACCGACGACGCTCCGCGTTCGGCTTGTTCAAGGCCATTCGACCCGCTACTTTGCGGCCGGCTTAGGAACAGGCGGACACTCATGCGCGCGCTCCTCGATATTATTCTGTTGGTACTCCAGATTTATATTTGGCTGCTGATCGCGGCCGCTGTCCTGTCCTGGCTAATCGCCTTCAACGTGGTCAATACCCATAATCAGGTCGTAGCGACTATCGCTGAGTTCCTATTTCGCATTACCGAGCCGGTGTTGCGGCCGATACGTTCACTGCTGCCCCATCTCGGCGGCATCGATGTGTCGCCCGTGATCCTCATCTTGCTTATCTTGTTTCTCGAAAACGTCATCATCCGATACGTCTACCCCAACGTGTTCTAGCGCATGGTGGGCAGGCCATGGTCGCTGACGGCCAATGGCGTTACGCTCACAATACGACTGACGCCGAAGGGCGGCCGCGACGCTATCGATGGTGTTGAGGCGCTAGCCGACGGGCGCACTGCGCTTATGGCGCGCGTACGAGCGGTGCCGGCTGAAGGTGAGGCCAATGCTGCCCTTATCCGGCTGATAGCAAAGACGATGGGCATTCCACGGCGCGATGTCGTTCTGGTCGCCGGTGCTACGGGCCGCCTCAAGCGGCTTCTGATTTCGGGCGACGGCCCAACGCTTATTGCGGCGCTGGAGAAAATCACCACGCCGCGCTAAGGCTTGTTTCGACGAGGCCGACTGGCGGATCATGAGCGCGCGTATTATTGACGGCAAGACGATCGCGGCGGACTTGCGTGGCAAGGTCACGGATGCAGTTCACCGTTTGCGCCGCGATCGTGGCATCGTACCAGGCATCGCCGTCGTGCTGGTCGGAGACAACCCGGCGAGTGAAGTCTACGTGCGAAATAAATCGAAAGCGGTGGCAGAATCAGGCATGCACGCTTTCGACCGCAAGCTGCCCGCGACCGCGAGCGAAGCTGAGCTCATCGACCTCATCGCTACACTCAATACCGATGGGGAAGTTAACGGTATTTTGGTTCAGCTACCCCTGCCGAAGCAGATTGACGCCCAAAAAATCATAGCTGCGATTGATCCGGCCAAGGATGTGGATGGCTTTCATCCGCTCAATGCGGGCCGGCTTGCCAGCGGCTTGCCCGCGCTGGTGCCGTGCACGCCGATGGGGTGCGTGTTTCTGGCCAAGACGGTGCGTGAAACGCTGGCCGGCCTCGAGGCGGTAGTAATCGGCCGTTCCAACATCGTCGGCAAACCGGTGGCGCAATTGCTATTGGCAGAAAACGCGACCGTGACAATTGCGCATTCCAAGACAAATGATCTGCCGACCGTCTGCCGCCGCGCCGATTTGCTTGTCGCCGCTATCGGCCGTCCGGAAATGGTTCGCGGTGATTGGATCAAGCCGGGCGCGACTGTGATCGATGTCGGTATCAATCGCGCGCCGGGGGAGGGTGGCAAATCGCGTATTGTCGGTGATGTTGCTTATGCCGAAGCTGCGAAAATTGCCGGCGCAATCACTCCGGTACCCGGAGGCGTCGGACCGATGACGATCGCTTGCCTGCTGCTGAATACCTTGCGTGCGACATGCGCACAGAAGGGATTGCCGGCGCCGAAGGTATGATTACGCCTGCCAGGCGTAGGCGACCTTATCGAGCGTCTTGGCGCCAAATCGTTCCGATGAGCGCGCCACCGCGCGACCGCCGAGCGCGCGATAGAATTCCATCGCCGGCTCGTTATCGGAAAGGGCCCACACCACCAGGCTTTTGAGACCGCTCTGGTTCAAATCTTTCCGCGCCGCCGAAAACAGACGACGGCCGAAGCCGAGGCCCTGGAACTCAGGACGCAAATAAATCTCGTAGATCTCGCCGTCATAAAAAAGACTGCGTGCGCGATTGCGTCCGTAATTGGCATAGCCGGCAATTCGGTCACCGAACTGCAGGATGGTGATACGGCTGCCTTTGCGGATAGCCGAATCCCACCAGTCCGGACCGCGACGGTTGATGAGCTTGTCGAGTTCGTTGCCGGGGATGATGCCCTGATAGGCCGCGCGCCACGCCTCGTCATGCGTCTCGGCGACGTCCACTGAGTTGGCCGACTTCGCGCGGCGAATCTCTATGAGGGTCGTACTCATTTCGCGATAGAAGCAACGAACTTTGCGGCCTTCAAGCCCTATCGTTAATGATGGGTTAACGGTGTGGATTACTGGCCACAGGCGTAAAAACTCCAGCAGGGATGCCGAAAAATGACGCTCACGCGTCTGATGGAGACGAGCTTTGCCCGGTTCCCACAGCACCGCGGGTTGTGGCCCGGACGGTAGACACTTAACGCCCGCCAGGAGGTGATTCGATTATCCGATTCGGTTTTCGCCACGTGTCGGAAAGGTTGTGGCCGCCGCCGATTGCGTTAGACCGTCTCGGCTTCTTTCTTGCGATCTTCTTTCTTCCGGTCATTTTCGTCGAGCGTTTTCTTGCGCAGACGAATTGACTTTGGGGTCACCTCGACCAGCTCGTCATCTTCGATATAAGCCAATGCCTTTTCCAGTGTCATCCGGATTGGCGGCGTGAGACGAACCGCCTCATCCTTGGATGTGGTGCGGATATTGGTGAGTTTCTTGCCTTTGAGCACGTTCACAATCAGATCGTTGCCTCGCGTGTGCTCGCCCACGATCATGCCGTTGTAAACTTTCCAGCCGGGCTCGATCATCATCGGCCCGCGGTCTTCCAAATTCCAGAGCGCGTAGGCAACGGCGTCGCCTCTGTCGTTTGAGATCAGCACACCGTTGCGACGGCCTTGGATCGGTCCCTTGTAAGGAGCGTAGGCATGGAACAGCCGGTTCATGATCGCCGTACCACGCGTGTCGGTTAGCAACTCGCCCTGATATCCGATAAGGCCGCGTGTCGGCGCATAAAATACCAGGCGTAGCCGGCCGCCGCCGGAAGGTCTCATCTCCATCATATCGGCTTTGCGCTCAGCCATCTTCTGCACAACGATGCCTGAATGCTCCTCGTCGAGATCGATGACAACCTCTTCGATTGGTTCCAGCGTTTCGCCAGTGGTGGAGTCTTCCTTCAACAGGACCTTTGGTCGCGAGACTGACAGCTCGAAGCCTTCGCGCCGCATGGTCTCGATCAGGATGCCGAGCTGCAATTCACCGCGGCCAGCAACTTCCATGGAGTCCTTCTCATCGGATTCTCGCACGCGCAACGCCACGTTACCTTCGGCTTCGCGCAGCAACCGGTCGCGAATCATGCGGCCGGTGACCTTGTCGCCCTCGGTACCGGCGAGCGGAGAATCATTGACGCGGAAGATCATCGCCAAAGTCGGCGGATCTATCGGCTGTGCCGGTAGCGGCGTCTCGACCGAGAGATCGCATATTGTCATGGCCACAGTGGCGTTTGGCAGTCCGGCGATCGCGACGATGTCGCCGGCCGCCGCGTCTTCTACTGCTGTGCGTTCGAGACCGCGAAACGCCAGCACCTTGGTGATGCGGCCGCTCTCGATCAGTTTCCCGTCGTGATCGAGCACCTTTACCGGCTGGTTAGGCTTCACCGAACCTGAGGTGATACGCCCCGTGACGATGCGACCGAGATAAGGGTTCGCTTCCAGAATGGTGCCAAGCAGTCGAAACGGCCCTTGCTCCACCTGCGGTGGCTTGACGTGACGCAGTACCAGATCGAACAGCGGCTGCATGCCGTCGTCGTGCGATCCGTCCAGGCTTGTGGCCATCCAACCCTGCTTGGCCGAACCGTACAGGATAGGGAAATCGAGCTGCTCGTCGGTAGCATCAAGTGCGGCGAACAGGTCGAACACTTCATTGACGACCTGCGTCGGCCGCGCATCTGAGCGGTCCACCTTGTTAATGACCACGATGGGCTTCAGGCCCATCTTCAGCGCTTTCGAGACCACGAACTTGGTTTGCGGCAGTGGGCCCTCGGCGGCGTCCACCAAGACCAGCGCGCCGTCTACCATATTCAAAATGCGCTCAACCTCACCGCCGAAATCGGCGTGACCGGGCGTGTCCACGATGTTGATGCGGGTATCTTTCCATACCACCGAGGCAGCCTTGGCTAGGATGGTGATACCGCGCTCGCGCTCGAGGTCGTTGGAATCCATTGCGCGCTCGACCACGCGCTGGTTCTCGCGGTACGCGCCGGATTGCTGCAGCAGCCGGTCGACCAGGGTCGTCTTGCCATGGTCGACGTGCGCGATGATGGCGACGTTGCGAAGGTTCATTGTGGGTTCCAGAAATCAAAGCGCGGGCCCTGTTTAGGGACCCGCGACGCGACGCTATTGCGGCGCAATATAGTCACGCGCGGCCGGGATGCAACCGTCGGCCTCGGGCGGTAGCAAGGTAAACCCAGCGAACCAAGGCGAAGTCGGCGTTTAATAGGGCTTTTGAGTCGCTAGCCGAGGGCGGGATCAAGGATTTTCGTCCACAACGAACGGTCATCGACATCCTTGAGTGTCACCGTCATCTGCTGGGTGTCACCATCGATTGCGATATGCCCGAAGAACTGCAGGCCCTCACTCGGCGGCAGGTTCTGGGCTTGCTCCTTGCCCGGTGCCTTCACATAGACGAGCTGAGGCCCAAAGGTCTTGTCGAGCGCATTGGGGCCAAAGGTGCCGGCATGGATAGGCCCGCTCACGAACTCCCAGAAAGGCTCAAAGTCCTGGAAAGCGGCCTTGTTCGGATCGTAGTAGTGCGCGGCCGTGTAGTGAACGTCGGCGGTGAGCCAAACCGTATTGCGCACGCCGGCGTGTTTGATGAACGAAAGCAAATCGGCGATCTCCAGCTCACGTCCGCGCGGCGCGCCGTTATCGCCTTGGGCAACGGCTTCAATCCCCCAATTGCGTGTTGCGTCGTAGACGATCACAAGGCTGATCGGCATGTCCGCGGCAATCACCTTCCAGGTTGCCCGCGAGTTGATGAGTTCACGTTTGAGCCAGCCCAGTTGCGTGGGCCCGAGGAAATAGGCTGCAGGGCCGTAGGTCTCTTCCTTGTTCTCTGCGTTTGGCCCGCGATAGGAGCGCATGTCGAGCATGAATACGTCGAGGAGCGGCCCGTAGGAAATCTTGCGATAGACCCGGCCAGGTTCCGCCAGCGTTTCGCGCATCGGCATGTATTCATGGAAGGCGCGGCTAGCGCGGGCGGCGAGGATGAGGTCGTTCTTCTCGACATATTTTTTGGCCACCAGTTCAGCGCGCGTCATCGGTTCGCCGGGCCACCAATTGTTGAATACTTCATGGTCATCCCACTGCGAGAACACCGGCACTTGTGCAACAAAGGTACGCAAATTCTTGTCGAGGAGATTGTATTTGTACGCCCCACGGAATTCAGCGAGCGTTTCGGCTGGCTTCGACTTGTCCTCGGTGACAATGTTCTTCCAGATTTCGCCGTTCGGCATTTTCTGCTCGGCTGCGATCGGTCCGTCGGCGTAAATGTTGTCTCCGTTGTGGATGAAGAAATCCGGACGATTCTTTAGCATGGTCGCATAGGTGCGCATGCCGCCGCGCGACTCGTCGATCCCCCAGCCCTGCCCCGCTGTATCACCCGACCAAACAAAGCTGATCGAGCGTCGGTCGCTCGGGGCGATTCGGAAGCGGCCGATCTGCGGTTCGCCGAAAATGGTCGGTGACGCGAGGTCCTGGAAGCGCACGCGGTAGAAGATGTCTTGCGCGGCCGGCAGGTTCTCGACCAGAAGCTTGGCAGTAAAATCGGTTTCCGGCAGTGCATCGACGAAGACAGTGCTGCGGATGTCCTTAAAGCTATCGGTGGTGGCGACTTCGACTAGCATGCGGGACGGCCGATCTGCGCGAGCCCAGACGACGCCAGAATCGACCGAAACATCTCCGGATTGGAGACCATGGGTGATGACAGGCCGGTCGTTGGCGCGGCTAATGAACGGGCGGCCGATGCCGCCGATCGTAGTGAGAGCCGTTGCAGCCGCGCCCGTTGCCAGGAACCTCCGGCGCGTTGCCCCCGAGTCAATGCGTATTTTCATCCGAGCCTCTGCTTCTAGTTGAGCATGGAAGCTTGGTCGGGGTCGCTGACAAATTGTCGACGCCTGGATGACGGACCGGTGACAGCAGGCGAAATCCTGTGGTCAAGCCCCGGCCGGACGGCCCCATGGGCCGATACGGACACCTCCAGGCAGCGCTTCCTGCAACATCATCATCTCGGCGATGGTTTCGCTGGTGACGAGGCCTACCAGCTTGCCAGCCGTATCGGTGACGCCAACCGCCTGTACCGATTTCTGCTGCAAGAGCTTGAAGGCCTGTTCCAACGTGCCGCGGTGGCTGATGGTTGGTATCTCCGCAGCCATGGCATCGGCCACGCGGGCGTCCGCTCCGCGTGTCTTGATGGCGCGGATCAGGTCAGCACGGCCGAGAACGCCGACCGGCTTGCCGGTGCCGTCTACCACAGGAAATTCGCCCTGGCTTGTCTGCAACAAGGTTTGCACCGCCTCGTCGATGTGCGCCTCCGGCGATAACGTGGCGAACTGGGTCATCATGGCGTAACTCACAGGCACGCCGCGCGAAGCCGCGCGTAGCGCCACCATGTGCGCTTCCGACGAGGCCGCAAGGTACACGAAGATGGCAATGAAGATCAGGATCGGATTTACCATCAACCCAATGAAGCCGAGTGCGAAGGCAACGAATTGGCCGATCGAAGCCGCGATCTCGGTTGCGCGCACATAACCGAAGCGGCTCGCCAGTAAGGCTCGCAGTACCCGCCCGCCGTCCATCGGGAAGGCCGGTATCATGTTGAACAACGCGAGAAAAAGATTCACTGCCGCAAGGCGGTCGACGAGCGGGATCTTCAAATTATCAACGGCAGCCGCCGCGCTCGTCTGCAAATGGGCGTCAAACAAGAATACCAGCGCACCCGCGATTACGACATTGACCATCGGACCGGCGACGGCAATGAGGAATTCTTCCCATGGCTCTTCCGGGATGCGCTCGAGCTGCGCGACGCCGCCGATCGGCAACAGCGTTACGTACGGTGTAGGCACGCCAAAGGCGCGAGCGGTAAAGATGTGGCCGAACTCGTGCAAAAGCACGCAGAGAAACAGAAGAACCATGAACGCAAGACTGTCCCATGCGGTAGCGGCGCCGCCCGAGGCATAGCTACCCGCAAAAATCCAGGCGAGAAACAACAGGAAGGTGATATGAACGCGGACCACGGTGCCCGCCACCTTTCCGATATTCAATGACCACGACATGGGTGCCTCATATGGTCAGGATTGTGCTGCAAAAGGTAATATCGGCCCGGACCGTTTGCGAGGGTCACGCGTTCGCTGAAGGAAGGCTCAAGTCATGGCGGAAAAACTCACTGGAGAAGCCCGCAAATCCGCGCTGGCGCGGCTCAACGGCTGGTCCGAAATAGCTGGCCGGGACGCCATCACGAAAAAATTCGTGTTCAAGGATTTCAACCAGGCTTTTGGGTTCATGACGCGAGCGGCGCTGGTCGCCGAAAAAATGGATCATCATCCGGAGTGGTTCAACGTCTACAAAACGGTCGAGGTGACACTATCGACCCACGATGCCGGGGGCTTGACCGATCTTGACGTGAAACTGGCCGAGGCGATGGACAAAATTGCGTCCGGCTAGTCTAACGGGAAGCACTAAAAGAGCTGGTCTTGCAGACGCCGCAATCGCTAACCACATTGACCGCATGCCATTCGCTCAATCCGCATTCTGGCGGGATTTCGACGACGAAAGTGCGTTTCGCCATCACTTCTGGCGCAAAACGCGCCGCGTCGCTGCGTCAATTCCCTTCGCCGAGGATTTACTCGCTGCTTATTACTGCGCGTTCGATCGTAGTACTCCTCTGCCGGTGAAGACCTCATTGATCGGGGCGCTCGCCTATTTCGTGCTGCCCGCTGACATTATTCCCGACATATTGCCGGTGCTCGGCTTTTCCGATGACGCCGCCATTCTGGCGACCACCATCAAATTGGTAGCGAGTCACATCCGGCCGGAACACCGCATTGCGGCGAAGAACAGGCTTGCGGAGCTTTCCGCGCAGGACTGAGTGTGGTCCGCGAAGGCGGCGACGATAATCACGGCCTCAAAATTACTTTGCCCATAACTTGTCGTGCGGCGATTACCTTGAGCGCGGCCGGCGCTTCTGCAAGCGGGTAGACTGCGTGGACGTGTGACGACAATTTACCTTCCACACACCAGGTCAACAATTGCTCTGTGTTGGCGCGGTGACCCGCCGGATCCCGCTCGATCCATGAACCCCAGAACACGCCAAGCACGTCGCAGCTCTTCAGCAGCACGAGGTTAAGGGGCAACTTCGGGATTTCGCCGGCGGCAAAACCAACCACGAGAAAACGTCCTTCCCAGGCGATGGAACGCATCGCGGCCTCCGAATAAGTGCCGCCGACCGGGTCATAAATTACATCGGCGCCGCGGCCCTGCGTGAGGCGGCGCAGCGCCTCTTTCAAGTCCTCGCTGCCGTAGTCGACGCCATCGTCGGCGCCGTGCTTGCGTGCGAAGGCGACCTTCTCAGCCGATGATGCGCATGCAATCACCCGCGCGCGCATCAGCTTGCCGAGTTCGACCGCCGCCATGCCGGCGCCACCAGAGGCGCCGAGTACCGCGAGGGTTTCACCGGCCTTGAGCCTGGCGCGATCCTTTAGCGCATGCAGCGTGGTGCCATAGGTCACGCAAATTCCCGCTGCGCGGTCAGCGTCGAGACCATCGGGAATCTTGATCAGCTTGCTGGCGGAGATCGCGATTCGCTCGCGTGCGGCGCCATAGCCGGAACAAGCGACAACCCGGTCTCCGACGACGAAGTCTGTTACGCCTGTGCCGAGGACTTCAATTTTTCCAGCAAACTCCGCCGCTGGCGAGAACGGCAGCGGCGGCTTGGTCTGGTATTTGTTGGCGATGATCAGTGTGTCGAAGAAGTTGAGCGCGGCCGCCTCGATGCGCACCACGACTTCTCCGGCCCCGGCAACAGGATCGGAGATATCGGCAAGTGTCAGATCATCGGGCGTGCCATAGCGGGTGCAGAGCAAGGCTTTCATGGTATTCCGTCAGGAGAATTGTGCAGCGCGAATAGCAGGTAAGGTCTCGGGTTCTAGCATGTCGTGACGGACAGTCAGCCCCGAGGCTGTCAACAATCCGCGGTGTCAGGCGGCAGATTGTCGCCTTCACATTGCCGACATTGCCCCGTATTGGGCTAGTATCCAGCGATTCTTGTTGGGGCGTTGGGGCGGCTCAACGACCGTCATTATTGTCACCGGTAGGGCCCGATGAACTCCACTGCTTTATTCCGCACTTTCGTTGCTTTGTCGGCCGTCAGCGCATTCAACGTCTCGGCATCCGCGCAACAGAAGAAGCCGGCCAATCCCACTGATCAGGCTGTGTTGCTCGGTCAGTTTGGCGAGTGGGGCGCTTACCGGGCAGCGCCCGGCGGCAAGAAAATTTGCTTCGCGCTCTCAAAGCCAACGTCGGTGACGAGCGAGCCGGCCGGGCGCAACCGCGACGCCTCTTATGCCTTTGTCTCTACACGGCCGACGGAGAAGGTAAGGAACGAGGTTTCGGTGATCGTCGGCTACCCGCAAAAACCCGGTCGCGACGCCACCGCCGCAATCGGCTCGGCGGCCTATTCCATGTACACGCAGAATGACGGCGCTTGGGTAAAGAACGCTGCCGAAGAAGCGCAGATGGTGGAAACTATGCGCAAAGGCTCCGACCTGGTGGTTAAAAGCGAATCCGCGCGCGGGACCAAGACCACTGACACTTACTCGCTCAAGGGCATTGCCCAGGCGCTCGACAAGGTTGCGGAAGAGTGCAAGTGACCCTGTTTAGGCCATTATCGGGCTGCCGCGCGGTGGCGAGACCCGGCGAACCTGCTTAGATAGACTGTATCTTTCCAACCGGGATCGTCGGGATAAACCCGGCGCTGATGGCTGTTAGCCCTTCGCTATGACCTTACCCTTGCAGGATACCGCTTTCGTCGAGAAGACGCCGCTCGAGCGCTATGTAGCGCCCGAAAAGCCGTCGTTGGTTGGCCTTACAAGAGCGCAGCTTGCGGATGCGCTGGGCTCACTCGGTGTGCCGGAAGCGCAGCGGAAGATGCGCGTGCAGCAGCTTTGGCATTGGATCTACTTCCGCGGGTTCACGTCTTTCGATGAAATGACCAGCGTGTCGAAGGAACTACGTGCAGCGCTAAGCGCACATTTTACCTTGGCGCGCCCTGAAGTCGTTGCCGAGCAAATCTCGGTTGACGGCACCCGCAAATGGCTGTTGCGCCTTCCCGGCGAAGTGCAAGGAGAGCGTCCGCACGAGGTCGAGTGCGTCTATATCCCCGATACCGAACGCGGCACCTTGTGCGTCTCCAGCCAGGTTGGTTGCACGCTCAATTGTACCTTCTGTCACACCGGCACGCAGCGCCTGGTCAGAAACTTGACGGCGGGAGAAGTCGTCGGACAGGTCATGGCTGCGCGTGACCGGCTGGGTGACTGGCCAGGCGGGACACGACCGACCGACGGTGTGGTGCCAGGCGGCGAACGCTGCATCACCAATATCGTAATGATGGGTATGGGCGAGCCGCTCTACAATTTCGACGCGGTGCGCGACGCACTTCTGATTGTGGCCGACGGCGAAGGCATAGCCATTTCCAAGCGCCGCATTACACTTTCGACTTCGGGGGTCGTTGAGAACATCGCGCGCACGGGCGCCGAGATCGGCTGCATGCTGGCGGTCTCGCTACATGCTGTGCGCGACGAGCTGCGGAATGAACTGGTTCCGCTCAATCGCAAATATCCGATAGCTGACCTGCTGGAGGCCTGCCGCAATTATCCCGGGGTTTCGAACGCCAAGCGCATCACGTTCGAATATGTCATGCTCAAGGGCGTGAACGACTCAATCGACGACGCCAAGGCGTTGGTCCGCCTGCTCAAGGGCATTCCCGCCAAGATTAACCTCATCCCGTTCAACCCCTGGCCGGGTAGCACGTATGAGTGCTCGGATTGGGAGCAGATCGAAAAGTTTTCGCAAGTTATTTTCGACGCCGGCTATGCATCGCCGGTGCGCACCCCGCGAGGACGCGACATTTTGGCCGCCTGCGGCCAACTCAAGAGCGCGACTGAAAAACTCTCTGCACGAGAACGCATGACGCTGCGTGCCATGGTAATGGTGGAGTGACGGCGCCTTTATTTAAAAGGAAAAGATATGTCCCTGTTTGGCCGGATCATTGTCATTGTCCTTGCGCTTATTGTG
The DNA here is from genome assembly GCA_963742345.1 of uncultured Alphaproteobacteria bacterium. Taxonomy (GTDB): domain Bacteria; phylum Pseudomonadota; class Alphaproteobacteria; order Rhizobiales; family Xanthobacteraceae; genus Pseudolabrys. The sequence goes on along the minus strand of CAVULO010000004.1, from coordinate 140,171 downwards.
GCCATCATGGCCGCGGGCATTACGCTTGCCATCGGTATCATTGCGCCGGACTGGGCGGGCGTCGATTCCGATCCATTCGAGCGAATAAGCTTCTTCATTGTTTCGTTCTTCGCCACCAGCTTCGTCGGCGCTGTCGCGATTTTTCCGGCACTGGTGGTGATCGTGATTTCAGAAGCAGCCCGCTTGCGCAATTTTCTCTACTACGGCGTCGGTGGGGCGCTCGTCGGGCTGGCGTCTTATTACGGCTCCGATGTTTCCATGCGGCTCGAAAACACAACGGATGTCGCACCGGTTGGCAACTCCTTGCAGCTCGCGGCGGCGGCCGGGATCATTGGTGGGCTCGCCTATTGGCTGATTGCCGGCCGCAACGCGGGCCGCTGGCGGGATTCGCGCGCCGTCTAGTGCTCTCCGTGCCGCCTTTCTATTTTTAGATGTCTCGGCTAGACGAGGCGCGCATGAACCGTACCGGCCTCATCGTCGCGCTCACCATTGCCGTTGTTGCCGGCGTGGCCTTTGGACTGTATCCCGAACTCGACTTGCGCATCGCGCGATACTTCTATGCATTCGAGGACGCTAGCCGCAATATGTTTGCTTTGCGAATTTATCCGCCGCTGATGTTGGCGCGGAACGTTGGTCTGTGGATCGGGGCGGTGCTGGTGGCCCCGGCGGTCGCCGCGCTCGTGATCAAGCTGGTCTTGCCGCGGCGCAAATTGTTAATGTCGGGGCGTGCGGTCGTTTTCCTGATCGGGACCATGGTTTTGGCGCCGGGGCTTCTGGCCAATGTACTCCTGAAGGATCACTGGGGTCGTTCGCGACCGATCGACGTGAAGCAGCTCGGCGGCAATGAGCGCTTCGTCGCCTGGTGGGATCCGCGCGGCGATTGTACGGCGAACTGTTCATTTGTTTCTGGCGACGTGGCCGGCGCGTTCTGGACGATCGCGCCAGCAGCATTGGCACCACCGCAATGGCGCGCTATCGCCTATGGCGCGGCGCTCGCGCTTGGGACCGGCATGGCGGCAATCCGCGTGATGGCTGGCGGACATTTTCCATCCGACGTTATCTTTGCCGGCGTATTCACGTTTCTTATTGTTTGGACCGTGTACGCTCTGGTCTATCGCTGGCCGCGCACGCGCCTGTCGGATGACGACGTCGATCGTGCACTCGAGCGTGTGGCCTCGCCGGGCTATGATTTTATTGTCGGGTTGTTCCGCGGGGGCCGAAAATTACGATAGCGCGGCAACGGAAAAGGACTGTAATTCCGGGGCGCGAGATTAACCAGGACGCACTTTGCGGCGCTTACCTTTGGCCCTATAGTCCGCCGCAATTTTTCAACGCGGCGGTTGTGCAATGCCCGAAAGCGAAACGAAGAAGAATGTGAAGAAAGTTGTGCTTGCCTATTCGGGCGGGCTCGATACTTCGATCATTTTGAAATGGTTGCAGACCACCTATGGATGCGAGGTGGTCACTTTCACCGCGGATCTCGGCCAGGGCGAGGAGCTCGAGCCGGCGCGGCAGAAAGCGCTGTTACTCGGGATCAAGAAGGAAAATATCTTCGTCGAGGATTTGCGCGAGGAATTCGTGCGCGACTACGTCTTCCCGATGTTTCGGGCGAACGCATTATACGAAGGGCAATATCTGCTTGGCACCTCGATTGCGCGGCCGCTGATCGCCAAGAAACAGATCGAAATTGCGGAGAAGGTTGGCGCCGATGCGGTGGCGCATGGTGCTACCGGCAAGGGCAACGACCAGGTTCGGTTCGAGCTGGCGTACTATGCGCTCAAACCGGACGTGACAGTGATCGCGCCCTGGCGCGAGTGGGATCTGACGTCACGGACCAAGCTCATCGAGTTTGCGGAAAAGCACCAGATTCCGATCGCTAAAGACAAGCGCGGTGAGGCGCCGTTCTCGGTCGACGCCAATCTGCTGCACACCTCTTCAGAAGGCAAAGTGCTGGAAGATCCGAGCCAGGAAGTCCCCGAGTACGTGTTCTCGCGCACCGTCGATCCGGAAAAGGCGCCGGACAAGTCGGCCACTATCAGCATCGATTTCGAACGTGGCGACGCGGTTGCGATTGACGGCAAGAAACTCACACCGGCGGCGTTGCTCAAGCAACTCAACGACCTCGGTCGCGTCAACGGCATCGGTCGGCTCGATCTTGTTGAGAACCGCTTCGTCGGCATGAAGTCACGTGGCATGTATGAAACGCCGGGCGGGACAATATTGCTCGCCGCCCATCGCGGCTTGGAATCGATTACGCTCGACCGCGGCGCGGCGCATCTCAAAGACGAATTGATGCCTAAATATGCCGAGCTGGTTTATTACGGGTTCTGGTTTACGCCGGAACGCGAAATGCTGCAGGCGGCGGTGGACAAGAGCCAGGAATTTGTTACTGGCCGCGTGAAACTCAAGCTTTATAAAGGAAATGTCACCGTCGTCGGGCGTGAGAGCAAATATTCTCTCTACGACCAGGATCTAGTAACTTTCGAGGAGGGCGCGGTCGCGTACGACCACCGCGACGCCGAAGGCTTTATCAAGCTCAATGCGTTGCGTCTGCGCACACTCGGTCAGCGGCGGCGAAAGCTCAAGCTTGACTGAGCGGGCCTGCGACGAGGGAAACAGCTGATGGTCCGATGGGCAAACCTTTGCTTGCTTTCGGTTGTTGCTTTGGCCCTCTGCGCCTGTTCATCGAGCAAAAAAGAGCCGGAGGAAAACCCAAATCTATTTCCGGCCGACTACAAGAGCGAGATTCTAACCACGATGATCGGCGCACTCCAGGATCCGACCAATGTGCACGACGCGTACATCAGTGACCCGGTGCTTCGGCCGGCCGGCAAGGAAGAACGTTATGTGGTCTGCGTGAGATCGGATTCGCGCAATGCCAACAAGAATTACACTGGCACTAAGGACCGTATCGCATTTTTCTATGGGGGCCATCTCAACCAACTGATCGAGGCGACAAAGGAACAGTGTGGCAGCGCGGCCTACAAGCCGTTCCCTGAGCTGGAGAAGCTCTGCCAGGCCAGGAAATGCGCCTAGTGGTCGCGGCGCGGTGATTAGTGAATATTCTCACCCGGAGACATTACTGGTTCGGTGTCGGCTTCGATAATGTTCAATTCCGGAATTAATGGAACGTTGCGGCGCTGCTTATCGGCAATTTCGGTTGCGACTTTCTGTATCTGCACGAAGCGCACCGGCGTTATCGGATGCGTTACAGCGATACGAATACTGTCGGGATTTTCCATAGAGAATGCCCGCCATACATCTTCCGCTCCGGCGAGATCGTAGCCGGCACGTGCCGCATAATAGGCGCCGACATAGTCGGCCTCGCGCTCGAATCCGACGCTAAATGCCCGTTCTCCGGCGCGTGTAAATTGCCTGGCAAACGCACCACCGGTCGATATTCCGCCAAGCATAATACCGGCGTCGATTACCGCTCCGCTGGCCCATCCAAGGACCTGGTTGGCCCGCTGCTTGTGCAGATGACCAAGATTGGCATGCGCGAGCTCATGTCCGACGACGAGCGCAAGCTGCGCGTCTGTGCGGGCAATTCGCAGGATGCTCGAATGGATGACGATCTCATCGCCGGTTGTGAAGGCATTCAGCGAGGAGTCGGATTTAAGTTCGATCGGAATAGCGCAGGCTCTTACCGGGGTCACAGTGTGCATTTCATCCGCGCCGTCGCGACGCACCAGGATCTGGATTGGCCGTTCGCCGTTGTTGCGCACAAATCCGCCAATCCATCCAGCCGTGTTGGAGCGTGGCACCGGTTCGTTGTTGAAAGTCAGAAGGTGGTCGCCGGATTTGATTCCGGCCGTGGCAGCCGGCGACGTTTCGGCAACGGACAAGACCGTTGCCTGCGTCCAGCTAACGGACACTGCTTCATGAGTGAACGAGCGGTATTTGCGCGGCAGGCTCGCAACCGTGCCCGCGTCCAGGCCGATCTGCGCCCAAGCCCAATTTTTGCAGTCATCGCGGTTGGCGACGCGGAGGCGGAATGCAACATTATGGAGCCGGCTGAGCTGCGCGAAGTAGTCGCGGATTTGATCGATCTGTTGCTTGCGGCGCTCGGCCTCGATCTCCTCCGACGGCAGCGGCGGCAATTTCGAAATCGGCCCGCAACCTGCGCAAAACAAACTGCTTGCGATTAAAAACGTCAAACGCCAACGCACGTATGTCACCCCGACAAGGGGCAAACCCTGCACCAACGATTATCCCGGTTCAAGCTAAAGTTGTATATTTACGATGGACAATCGACCCTGCATGTCAGCCGTTCGGCTGAACTCCTGGGTGTCAAAGTTGCCGGTCGACCAAGGCCTTTTTCAATTCGGCGATTTCCTTTGCCGGATTGAGACCCTTCGGGCAGGCCTTTGAGCAATTCATAATCGTGTGGCAGCGGTAAAGCCGGAATGGATCCTCGAGATTGTCGAGGCGTTCACCGGTCGCTTCGTCGCGGCTGTCCTGGACCCAGCGGTTGGCTTGCAGCAGTGCGGCGGGGCCAAGATAACGATCCGAATTCCACCAGTAGCTTGGGCATGACGTTGAGCAGCAGGCGCACAAAATACATTCGTACATGCCATCGAGCTTGGCTCGATCATGATGGCTTTGCTTCCACTCCTTCTCGGGTGTCGGCGTCGTCGTCTGGAGCCACGGCTTGATCGATGCGTATTGCGCATAAAAATTGTTCAAGTCCGGCACGAGGTCTTTCACCACCGGCTGGTGCGGCAGTGGGTAAATCTTCACAGGCGCGCGCGCATCGTCAATTGCCTTCGTACAGGCCAAGGTGTTGGTACCGTCGATGTTCATGGCGCAGGAGCCGCATACGCCTTCGCGGCAGGAACGGCGGAAGGTGAGCGTCGGATCGACGTTATTCTTGATCCAGATCAGCGCGTCGAGAACCATCGGCCCACAGTCATCGCGATCGACATAGTAGGTGTCGACACTCGGGTTCTGCCCGTCGTCCGGATTCCAGCGGTAGATACGGAATTCACTCACATGCGTGGCATGTGCCGTGCGCGGCCAGGTCTTGCCCTGTGTGATTTTGGAGTTCTTCGGCAGCGTGAATTCGACCATGTCATGTTCCGTCAGTAAACACGGGCTTTCGGCTCGACGTATGCGACGTCGTTGGTAAGGGTGTAGGCGTGCACCGGACGGTAGTCGAGCCTCACGTGGCCCCTATCATCCATCCACGACAGCGTGTGTTTCATCCAGTTCTTATCGTCACGTTCGGGATAATCCTCGCGCGCATGCGCGCCGCGGCTCTCTGTCCGGTTTTTGGCCGAATCCATTGTGACCACGGCCTGTGCGATCAAATTATCGAGTTCGAGCGTCTCGATCAGATCGGAATTCCAAATCAGCGATCGGTCGCTGACATGAACGTCGGCTATGCCCTCGTATACTTCATGAATGCGCTTGTGGCCCTGTTCCAGTATCTCACCAGTGCGGAACACAGCGCAGTCTTCCTGCATCACTTTCTGCATGTTGAGCCGGAGCTTGGCGGTCGGCGTCCCGCCCGATGCGTTGCGGAACTTGTCGAGCCGGGACAGCGACATATCGGCCGAGTTTTTCGGCAACTCGGGCTGCTTGTCTCCCGGCGTCAGCAATTCAGCGCAACGGTGCGCCGCGGCGCGGCCAAAAACCACCAGATCGATCAGCGAATTTGAGCCGAGGCGGTTGGCCCCATGTACCGACACGCAGGCAGCCTCACCGAGCGCCATGAGGCCCGGGATTACACTGTCGTCGGCGCCGTTCTTCTTGGTAAGCGCCTCGCCATGATAGTTCGTGGCGATGCCGCCCATGTTGTAATGCACGGTCGGCAATACCGGGATGGGTTCGCGTGTGACATCGACATTGGCAAAAATGCGCGCGGTTTCGCTGATGCCGGGCAATCGTTCGTGCAGCACTGCGGGATCGAGATGATCGAGGTGCAGGAAGAGGTGATCCTTTTCCTTGCCCACTCCACGGCCTTCTCGAATTTCTACCGTCATTGCGCGTGAGACCACGTCGCGCGAAGCGAGGTCTTTCGCCGACGGCGCATAGCGCTCCATGAAACGCTCGCCTTCGGAATTGACGAGATAGCCGCCTTCGCCGCGCGATCCCTCGGTAATCAGGCAACCAGCAGGATAAATACCAGTCGGATGGAACTGCACGAATTCCATATCCTGTAGGGGCAATCCGGCCCGCAGCACCATGGCGTTGCCGTCGCCGGTGCAGATATGCGCCGACGTACAGGAGAAATAGGTACGCCCATAACCGCCGGTGGCGAGGATCGTCATGTTGGCGGAAAAACGATGGATAGAACCATCGTCCATATTGAGCGCCACCACGCCGCGGCAACGGCCTTCGTCATCCATGATCAAATCGATCGCGAAATATTCGACGTAGAATTCGGCCGCATGGCGCAGTGCCTGTCCGTACATGGTGTGCAGCATGGCGTGGCCAGTACGGTCGGCGGCGGCACAGGTGCGTTGTGCGGTGCCCTTACCGTAATGCGTGGTCATCCCTCCGAACGGGCGCTGATAAATCTTCCCATCTTCCTCGCGGCGCGAGAACGGGAGACCCCAGTGCTCGAGTTCGTACACCGCCGCAGGCGCGTTGCGGCAGAGGTATTCGATAGCATCCTGGTCGCCGAGCCAGTCGGCGCCTTTGACGGTGTCATACATGTGCCACCGCCAGTCATCCTCGCCCATGTTACCGAGCGCGGCGGCAATACCGCCTTGCGCAGCGACCGTGTGCGAGCGGGTCGGGAATACTTTGGTGATACAGGCTGTGCGCAGCCCTGCCTCGCTGCAACCTACCACCGCGCGCAGGCCGGAACCACCAGCGCCGACAACGACGACGTCGTAGTTGTGATCCTCGATCGGGTAGGCGCGGCCGTTGACCGCGGGAGTGCCGTTCGTCTTTCCATTCGTCGCCATGGGTCAGACTCCGAACGACAACTTGAGGATGGCGTAGACCGACGCCAAACTGACAGCGAACACAAAAAATGTATTCGCCATCAGGCTCAACACTTTCCATCTATCCTCGTGCACGTAGTCGAGGATAATTTCCTGCATGCCGATCCACATGTGATAGGCGGTGTTGATGATGAACAGCAGCATGGTGATTGCGACGATCGGCGAACCCAGAATCTGTACGACTGCGGCGTGACTGCGTCCGAGTAGCGCGGTGATGATGAGCAGCAGTCCGATGGTCAGGGGAATACCGGCGACCGAAGTCACACGTTGATACCAGAAATGGCTGGTGCCGGAGCGAGCCGCACCCAGACCGCGGACGCGACGCATCGGTGTGCGCATCGGCTGAGACACTCTCATCGTGGCCCTCCCATGACGAGATAGCCGACCAGCCAGAGAATGAGGGTCAGTGTGATCGAGCCGATCAGTGTCGCCAGCGTCAGCAATTCACGCTCGGCCGGCTCGAAACCGTGGATCGTGTCCCAGATTAGATGGCGAATGCCACCGAGCATGTGGTGGAGCAAAGCCCACGTGTAGCCGAACAACACCAGCTGCCCGATCAGGCTGCCCATGAACCACTCGACATTGGCGTAGGCATTTGGGCCGGTCGCCGCCGCGATGAGCCACCAGGCGAGCAGCAACATTCCAAAATAGAGTGCGGTACCGGTAAGACGATGCACGATCGACATCATCATCGTCAGCATCGGCTTGTAGATTTGCAGGTGAGGAGATAACGGGCGCGCCCGCTGCATTCCTGAGGTCGTTCCTGCCTCAAGCTCGGCCATTACTGGTCTCCCGAAAGCCTTGCCGCACGACTGCTTCGATGCATCTGACCCGCTCCAGCCCATCGGGCGGCGCGCCGATGCGCGCCCCGCGACGCGCCGTCAAGGGATAACGCCTCGAGGAGAGCACGTAGGGTCGCATTGCATGTTGGCGGGCCGGGTGGCCGCAAGAGACGGGTGTGCAAAGTTTCCACTTGACCGGGCACCATAAGTCTCTACTTCATCATTTACGAAGCTTGAACCCGAAATTTGCCCGCTGCAATATGCGGTTTGCGTAGCCTACCTTCGTGGAATAAGAAGGAGGTGCCCATGCGCTTCGATTTTACCGATCTCAATCTGTTCCGGCACATCGTCGAGGCGGGAAGCATCACCCATGGGGCGGTCCGCTCGAACATAGCCCTGGCCGCCGCTTCGACCCGAATTCGTAAGATGGAACTGGGGTTCGGCACCGAACTGCTGGTGCGCGGGCGCCAGGGTGTGACGCCGACCCAGGCCGGACGCACGCTGCTTCAGCACGCACGCGCGATCCTGGCAGAAAGTGAGCGCCTACAGGAGGACTTAAGCCCCTATGCGCGCGGGCTCGCCGGCCAAGTGCGGGTGCTGTCCAATACCAATGCGCTCACCGAATTCCTTCCAGAAACGCTGAGCTCTTTCTTGATGGCTCATCCGGACATCAGTGTGGACCTGGAGGAGCGGCTGAGTGACGAGATCGTCGGCCTGATCGCCGAAGGCAATGCCGATATTGGCATCGTCGCCGGCACCGTCGACTACGGTGGATTGAACACGTTTCCATTCCGAAGCGACCGGTTCGTGCTGGTGGTCGCGAAAAATCATGCGCTCGCCGCTCGTTCGCGCATCGGTTTTGCTGAAGTGCTCGATTACGACATGGTGGGGCTCGACCGCGCCAGCGCAATTCAGCGCTTCCTCGCCGACAAGGCTAACCGCATCGGCCGTCCTTTGCGTCTGCGCGTGCAGCTCCGCAGTTTCGATGCCATCTGTCGCCTGGTCGAATGCAATGTCGGTGTCGGTATCGTGCCGGAAACCACAGTACAGCGAACCGAGCGCACCATGGCGATCAGAGCCGTGCGGCTTACGGATTCTTGGGCACTGCGCGAATTGACCATCTGTGTGCGCGATGTCAAGGCATTGCCGCCATATGCGCGGCAACTGGTCGATCATTTGCGCGCGGGCGCGTAGCCTAACGCGGCGTAAGTAGCCAATAATCCAAATCGAGGACCACTGCCGGATCGTAGTCGTCGCCGCTCTTAAGCGGGAAGTCGGGGCAAGGTCGATCCTTCGTCGCGATGGTACGCACGCGCAGCGCGCCGACATCGTTGCGGCCTGGCACCTCGGCACATGCGAGCAATTCTGACCACGCAAATACTGTGCAGCCGGCGAACAGCGGTGCTACGTGGCGTCCCCCGTTGATTGCTGCCAAGTGGAACGCGTTGCCAAGCCCATTGAATGACAACGCGCGCGCGAGCGAAATAGTGTGGCCGCCATAAATCAATCGGCGTCCGAAGCGGCCTTTGCTTTCGGCAAACTGGTTGAAATGAATGCGCGCGGTGTTCTGATAGAGCCGCGTGGCGATCTGGTGTTCGGCTTCCTCGACAGTGATGCCGTCAACGTGGTCGATCTTTTCACCAACCTTGTAATCGCCAAAGCGGTTCGCGCTTCCGGCCAGCACGTTGTCGTAGGCCGCATTATTGATCTTCGGACAAGCACCGCCGAGTTGCGGCGGCTGTACGCTGTTGGGAAGTTCGGGCACTTTTTCACCTGGGGCCGGTGCTGTCTCGTCGCGTTTGCGCACCATCACCCAGCGCACATAGTCCAGCACGGGCTCGCCGGTTTCGGCGTAGCCGCGTGAACGCACATAAACAATGCCGGTCTTCTTGTTGGAGTTTTCCTTCAACCCAATGATCTCAGAGACCGCATTCAAGGTCACGCCCGGATAAACTGGCTTGAGAAACCGGCAGTCGGCGTAGCCAAGATTGGCAACCGCATTGAGTGAGATATCGGGGACGGTCTTGCCAAACACGATATGAAATACGAGCAGGTCGTCGATCGGAGCCTGCGGATAGCCGATCTTCTGCGCAAAGGCATCTGACGATTGCACCGCAAAACGAGCGCCGAATAACCCCTGATAGAGTGCCACATCGCCGACTGTAACCGTGCGCGGAGTGGCGTGGTGGATCTGCTGGCCGAGGCGAAAATCTTCAAAAAAATTGCCTGGACTGGTTTTTGGGGCGGACGGCGCGCTCACAAATTCACTCCTTCATCCGATCGTGTCCGGCCCGTCATTCTCACAAAACCGTGAGCCGAATGCCAGCGTGCGGCAACGAGAAACTGATGAGGACGTGTTCGGTGGTCGTGATAGCGGAAAAGGGTAGCGTCAATCTTGGAGGACATTCTGATGAAAAAGAGCATACTGCTGACGGCATTGATCGCGGCCGGTCTGGCCATTGCGCCACTGGCGCCGGCGGCATTCGCCGACGACATGAAAAAGGACACTATGTCCAAGGACAACATGTCCAAGGATTCCATGAAGAAAGACTTCGATGGCCAAGGACAACATGTCCAAGGACTCGATGAAGAAGGACAGCATGTCGAAGGACAATATGTCCAAAGACGACGCGAAGAAGTAAAACCCGATTAAAATGGCCGGGTTCGCGCATCCGTGAACCCGGCCGCGCCGTAGCTAACTCGGGAGAAGCGAACAGGGCAGACCGCGATGACCGCTGAAACCATGACCATGACGCCCGCCGAAGCAACCATCCATCCGCGATGGGTCCGCGTCTGCCATTGGATCAATGCGCTGGCGATCCTGGTGATGATCGGTTCCGGCTGGCAGGTCTACAACGCCTCGCCGCTGTTCGATTTCACCTTTCCTGGCGCCATTACTCTCGGCGGCTGGCTTGCCGGCGCGCTGTTATGGCATTTCGCCGCCATGTGGATATTGGTGATCAACGGTATCGTCTATGTCACGCTCGGCATTGTTACAGGCCGGTTCCGCCGCAAGCTCCTGCCAATCCGGCCATCTGACGTGATTGCCGACATCAAGGCGGCGCTGACCTTCAAGCTCGCGCACGACGACCTCTCACACTACAATGCCGTGCAGAAAATGCTTTATTCCGGCGTTATCCTCGCAGGCGTCGTGATCGTGTTGTCGGGCCTATCGATCTGGAAGCCGGTCCAATTTCAGGAACTCACGGCGTTGTTTGGCGGCTATGACACCGCCCGTTATGTGCATTTCTTTGCGATGAGCGCGATTGTCGGGTTTCTCGTTGTTCACGTGACGCTCGCGCTGATCGTACCGAAAAGCCTCCGTGCCATGATTGCCGGACGTTAGGAGAGTCATCATGCGTCAACGCAAGATCATCCCCGGCGTTGATCCAAAACTGTTGATCAAGGACGCGGCCAAACTGATGCCCGATGCCAGCCGGCGTGGCTTCCTGCGCGGCGCGGCGAGCCTTGGCGCCCTCGCTTTTCTCACTGGTTGCGACATCATCGACGGCGACACCGCCGAAGGCGTGTTACGCAAGATTTCCGGGTTCAATGACGGCGCTCAGGCGGCGCTGTTCAGCCGCACCAAACTCGCGCCGACTTTTCCCGAAAGCGCCATCACCAAGCCCTTCCCATTCAACGCCTATTACGATGAGGACGAAGCGCCGGAGGTGAACGGGAACACCTACAAGCTGGAGGTCGCCGGGCTGGTTGAAAACAAGAAATCATGGACGCTGAATGAACTGCACGCGCTACCTGAGGTCTCGCAAATCACCCGCCATGTCTGCGTCGAGGGCTGGAGTGCGATCGGCTCCTGGCAGGGCACCCCGCTGTCGGAATTTCTCAAGCGCATCGGCGCCGATACCCGCGCCAAATATGTCTGGTTCAAATGTGCCGAGGGCTACACCAACACCATCGACATGCCGACCGCGCTGCATCCGCAAACGCAGATGACATTCAAATTCGCTAACCAAATTCTGCCGCGCGCGTTTGGCTTCCCGATGAAAATTCGGATTCCCACCAAATTGGGCTTTAAGAATCCAAAATACGTGGTGGCGATGGAAGTCACCAACACCGACAAGGGCGGCTACTGGGAAGACAAAGGCTACAACTGGTTCAGCGGTTTGTAGGCGGCACTCCGAAAGGCGTCGACGTTGCCGGGCCGTCGCCGACGATCAGGAGAACTGCATCGGTGTCCTTGGCGCCGTCCCAGTGCACCTGCTTGCCGTAATGGGTGACAAACGAGCCGGCTGGCATCCCTACGCTAGCGTTGGCCGGATCGAAATTTGGCCCACTGCCGACCCACCATGTTCCGGACAGCACTGTGATGAAGCGGTCGTTGGGGTGGAAATGCGGCCGGCTGAAATGATTACCGGCCAGCCATTTCACCATGACGCCATATTGTCCCGGCTTGGCGGGATCGCCGAACAGGACCGCTTGTTGATTGCCGGCCGGGGTGACCGGACCCCAGTTAATCTGATCGGGCAGCTTGTAGACGAGCACCTTTGGATCGAGCTCAACGGCACGTGAGGTTGCCGCCACGGCAACTAGCGACATTGCGACAACTGTGGTCGATAGCAGGGTCTTCACGGTAGCCTCCCGGTTTGCGCTTTTATAGGTGAGAGTGTCGCGCTGGCTACACGCCGCGTCCAGAGCCGTCGCCATCGCGCACGTCTGTGATCAGGCGTGCGCCGCGCTGGAAGGTGACGTAATCCCAGAACCAATTGAATGCCACAACGAAGCGGTTACGCAGGCCGATAAGAAAATAGATGTGCGCGACACTCCAGAATATCCAGCCTACGAAACCCTTCAGTTCGAGCCGACCGAATTTCACGACTGCAGCGCGACGGCCGACCGTCGCCAGGTCACCGAGATGCACGTAATGAAATGGCTTGTGCAACTCCCGGCCTGCGATGCGGGCCGAGATCACTTTGCCGACATATCTCCCCATTTGCTTTGCTGCGGGTGCGGTGCCGGGTACCGGACGGCCAGTGCCCTCTGTCAGCGCGGCTGTATCGCCAATAACGTAGATTTCCGGATGATCCGGCACAGATAAGTCCGGTCCGACCTTGACCCGGCCAGCCGCGTCGGCAGGTACATTCAGCCAGTGCGCGGCCGGTGAGGCCGTCACGCCGGCGGCCCAGATTACAGTGCCGGCATCAATGCGTCCGTCCTTGAGGTCGACACCGCGCGCATCGCATTTTGTCACAAGGGTCAACGTCTTTACCTCGACGCCCCCGCGCGTGAGAGTGTCGCGTGCATAGTCTGACAGGCTGTGCGGGAATGTCGGCAGCAGCCGTGGCCCAGCTTCAATCAATACGATGCGCGCGGAGCGGGGGTCGATTCGGCGGAAGTCGGCGGCCAATGTCTGCCGCGCGACATCCGCGATCGCGCCGGCCATCTCGACGCCGGTAGCGCCGCCACCGACGATTACGAAAGTGAGCAGGCGCCGCCGTTCGTCCTGATCCTGTATTACCTCCGCTCGTTCAAACGCGATCAGGATGCTGCGCCGGACACGGGTGGCATCCTCGATACGCTTCAGGCCTGGCGCATAGTCGGACCAGTCGTCATGACCGAAGTAGGAGTGCATCGCACCAGTCGCGATTACCAGATAGTCATAAGGCACATCACCGAATTGCGTTTGAAGACATTTTTTATGCACATCGATGCCACGCACTTCTTCCATCAACACAGTGGCATTGCGCTGGGGGCGCAAGATGTGGCGGATCGGCCAGGCGATATCCGCGGGCGATAATGCCGCTGTGGCCACCTGATAAAGCAGTGGCTGAAAGCAATGGTGATTTTGCCGGTCGATCACGATCACTTCGGCCGTTGCGCGCTTCAGCGCTTTGGCGGCCTCCAGACCGCCAAAGCCCGCGCCGATGATTACGACCCTGGTATTGCCTGATGGCACGGCACGTCCTCGATTGGTGCAATGGCTTAGTGTCAACTCATGGATGCCAGGTTGCCAAGCCTGCGGCGAGGCTTTAGCAATCGGCGTAGCAAGTTCCCTGCGAGGTAATGCGTATGGCGACCCACAATCTGCTCCTACTTCCCGGCGACGGCATCGGCCCCGAAGTGATGGCCGAGGTGAAACGCGTCATCGATTTTTTCAACAAAAAAGGCCCTGACAAGTTCAGTACCGAAGAAGCGCTGGTCGGCGGCGGCTGCTACGACGCGCACGGGGTTGCCATCACTGATGCCACCATGGAGAAGGCAAAAGCCGTCGACGCCGTGATCTTTGGCGCGGTAGGTGGGCCGAAGTGGGACAAGGTGCCCTACGACGTGCGGCCGGAGGCCGGGTTGCTTCGGCTGCGCAAAGACCTCGCACTGTTCGCCAATATCCGTCCGGCCATCGTTTATCCTGCACTTGCCAATTCTTCCTCGCTCAAGCGCGAGGTGGTCGATGGCCTCGACATCATCATTTTGCGCGAACTGACCGGCGGCGTCTATTTCGGTGAACCGAAGACCATCACCGATCTTGGCAACGGACAGAAACGTGCTGTCGATACGCAAGTGTACGACACTTACGAAATCGAGCGCATCGACCGCGTGGCCTTCGAGCTCGCGCGCAAGCGGCGCAACAAGGTCACGTCAATGGAAAAGCGTAACGTCATGAAGACGGGCGTGCTGTGGAACGAGGTGACGACGGCGCTGCACGCGCGCGAGTTCAAGGACGTGCAGCTCGAGCACATGCTGGCCGACGCTGGCGGCATGCAGCTGGTGCGATGGCCTAAGCAATTCGACGTCATCGTTACCGACAATCTGTTCGGCGACATGCTCTCCGACATTGCCGCGACGTTGACCGGGTCGCTCGGCATGCTGCCGTCTGCCTCGCTCGGCGAGGTCGACCCCAAGACGCGCAAACGCAAGGCGCTCTATGAGCCCGTGCACGGTTCGGCGCCCGACATCGCGGGGAAGGGCGTGGCCAATCCGATCGCCATGATTGCGTCGTTTGGCATGGCGCTGCGATATTCGTTCAATCTCGGAAAGCAGGCCGACTGGATTGACCAGGCGATTTCCGCGACGCTTGCCAAAGGGCTGCGCACCGCCGACATCAAGTCGGAGGGCAGCGAGGTCGTTTCAACCGTGGCAATGGGATCGGCGATCTTGGCCGAATTGGAAAAGCTCGCCGCTTAAGGTTTCTTGCCCCGATCATCGGGGGCACGAAGCCGCGCGATTAATATTGCAGCCAGGGATTATTCTTGCTCGGCAAGGTCCATGGCCCCGGAAGGGCAGTCTGGTTGCCCCCGAACGGCGTGTTGTTCACAACGCCCGATGCGCGCTGGTTCGGCAGCTCCACATAGTCGCGATTGCCGACCCGCTCGCCCGGGAAAGTTTCCGTGCCGGGATCAAGATAAGAGCGCTTCTGAATGATGATGCGGGTGCGAGTCCGGCCATCCTCGTCGCGACTGACCTGAACCGTATGATCGCGATTATAAACGACGGTCTTCTTCTTGGTCTGGGCGTCCGCTGGCTTGGTCTGGGCTTGCGCCGGCGCAGCCAGCAGAGCCATGGCTCCGGCCAGGACGAACGCCGCAGTAATGGCTTTCAATTTCATTTGGGTCCTCGACCTCTGTCTCGGCTTTTGTCTCTCTAATTGCAACGCAGTGTAGCCGGGTTCCGTTTCGCGTAACAGGCCTGACTCTAGGTATATGTCCGTAAATAAAAGAAAAAACCCCGCTCGGGAGCGGGGCCTGTATCCAGTATTGGTCCTGAAACGCCTCAGACACCGTAATTTTTCTTGAGATAGTCGGCGATTGCCTTGGCGTCGGCATCGTCGATCGGTGCCCCGTATGCCTTGATCATCTTTGTTACCTCGGCGTCCCAGCCTGCCGCATTGAGAAATGGCGAATTCATCGGGATGTAATTGAGCGTGTGACAGGCTTGGCAATTGGCCTCCACTTTGTCCAAACCGAGCCCTTTCTTGAGTTGGGGCTCGGCGGCCGCCGCGGGAAGCGCGATCAGCGCCGTGGCAAAAGCGAGTACGAATGTCCGCATGGTTTGCTCCCTCAGGCCGTCAGGGTGATGTTTTGAATGACGTTGTTGTGGTAGCCGGCCGGGTTGAAGATTAATTCGGAGGTCTGACTCTGGCCGAGCTTGTTAGTTGCGTTGACCATCACCGTGTTCTTGCCCTTCTTGGTGGACAGCGTGAAACTCCACGGCCGGAATGCGAAGCGGCCGAGGTCCTGACCCAAAGTCGCGCTTGCCCAGTTCTTGCCGCCATCGGTTGATACTTGCACCGAACTGATGCCGTAACCGCCGTCCCAGGCCATGCCACTGACCGTCACACTGCCAGGTTTCACCTTGTCGCCGTCGCGATGGCTAGTGATCAGCGAGTTCACCACCATCTCGGTGATCGGAGTTGAGGCGGCGTTTTCCTGGGTGATGAAGCGATCCCGGACCGGGAACTTGCCGACCGGAATGCGGTAGGCGGGGTTCATCCAGAATCCGCCTTGCGGCTTGGTCAGCGCGTTGATCGCGTTAACGTGCTTCATCCAGTAGGTGCCGGTCCAACCTGGCACGACGATGCGTGCCGGGAAGCCGTTGAAATGAGGCAGCGGCTGCCCGTTCATCTCGTAAGCAATCAGCGTTGACTCCTCCATCGCCTTCCACACCGGAATGCTCTTGATGAAGTCGGGAGTCGTATTGATGGCGGGACCATCGGCGCCGCCGAATGAAACTTCGATTGCTTCCTTCTTCAGCCCGATCTTGTCGAGCACGTCCTTGAGCCGGGCGCCTTTCCAGCGTGCGCAGCCCATGGCGCCGTAACCCCACTCAACGCCCGCAACATGAGGCTTGGAAAGGCCACGCCGATTGCCCGAGCATTGGTTGACGGCGACCACCTCGACCGCCGGCATTTTCTTCAGATCGTCGAGCGTGAGCTCCGCGGTGCCATTTGCACCGTCGCCGCCGACCGCGATTTTGTAGCCCTCAGCTTTGACTTCAGGGATATCCGCAAGGTGATAGCGCACGAAAAACTGGTCATTCGGCGTAATCGGCGTGCGCAGATATTCGAGCGGCGCTTCGTAATTGGGCGGCCGGTCGGCGAGCTGAATCAGCGGCTTTTTGCCTGGCAGCGTTCCCATGGTCACGTAACTGCTGACGCCCTCGGGCACGCCCGGCGACAGCCCCACACCAGCGGCTTCTGCTCTGGAAAATTTCGGGCTTAGTCCGGACACGGCAAGCGCTGCGCCTGCGCCCGCTGTCCCAAGCAGGTGACGTCGTGTAATCATCGTTCCTCTCCCCAGAGGTTTACCAAAGCCCACGGCCATCGCCGCAGCTTCAGATATTTTTATTTGAATATGATCCGACGGATTTGAGAGCCGGTCAATTGTCGTCGTGGCGCAAAGGTGGAAATTCGTCGCTGTGCTATCCAGGCAATCTCATCGAATGGGATTTGAGCGATTGGTGCGACGCGCCGATGCCGCTTAGCGCCGGATGCGGCGCGGCTCCGGTCGGTTCGCCAGCGCCTTCCAGAGCAGATGGTATTTCGGCGTTGCCGCCAGAATGGGGTCGCGCTGGCCGCAATAGCTGCGATTGAGTTCGGCTTTCGCAAACAGCGCACCCACCTTTGGCTCGCTGCCGGCAGCCAGCAGCGCCAGCCGGTCGAGCGCGCAGGCGAGCGTGGCGCGCTCGATTACCGCGCCGCCGCCCTGGCAGAACCAGCCCGATATCTGCAAGCGCGGGTCGCTGTAAGTATGCACGAAGGCAAGGCATTGCCGCGGTGTACCGCTTGAGGTCGCGAAGGCGACAACGGCAAGCGGACCGAACTTGGTGTCCAATAGCTCATAGTCGCGGCCGACATTCACAGGGCCAAGTGCAGCGGCGCTAGCGGCGATCTCGTCGAGCGGTGGGGCGAAGCTGTCGATCTCGCTGCCCGGCCGGTAGATCTCGACCTGAAGAAAGGGTGCCACAGAATCCGGCACCCCCAACGTAAGGATGTCCTTGCGGCCGCCGCCCTTGGTGTGGCGGCGGATGGCGTAGCTCGAAGGCATGTCCGCGGCTTCTGGAATCGATAGCGCAAAGGCCGGGAATGGCCGCTCGATCTCGATCCATTCCGGCTGATGCACCGGAGTGATGACACTCATCTCAACCGGTGATTGGGAAACACGCGCCGCGGCTATGGACAACAGTGTTACAGCACCCAGATATGCGAGTACGCGCACAAAGCTGGAGGGCAGTTCCTCACGCCATGAATGCAGGGCCGGATGCATGCGCTCGTTTTCGGCAGGTGCCGTTGTGTTGAAAGCTGTTCTGCCCTAGAAGCGCTGCCATCCGGTTGCCCTATACCAGCAGCCCGGTGGTAATTTATTCCGGAGCGTTAACAATGGGTTACAAGGTCGCGGTGGTAGGTGCTACCGGCAATGTCGGGCACGAAATGCTCGACATTCTGGCCGAGCGCAATTTCCCTGCCGACGAAGTGGTCGCCATTGCATCGCGCCGGAGCATAGGCGTGGAGTGTTCGTTCGGCGACAAGACCCTGAAGGTGAAGGCGCTCGAACATTATGATTTCTCTGACGTCGACATCTGCCTGATGTCGGCGGGCGGTGCGGTGTCGAAGGAGTGGTCGCCAAAGATCGCTGCACAGGGAGCCGTGGTCATCGACAATTCTTCGGCTTGGCGCATGGATCCGGATGTTCCGCTGATCGTGCCGGAGGTGAATGCCGATGCCATCTCGGGCTTCACCACGAAGAATATTATTGCCAATCCCAATTGCTCGACCGCGCAGCTCGTGGTCGCCCTCAAGCCGCTGCACGACAAGGCGAAGATCAAGCGCGTTGTGGTTGCGACCTATCAGTCAGTATCGGGCGCGGGCAAGGATGCGATGGACGAACTGTTCTCGCAGAGCAAGGCAGTGTTCACACTCGGTGAAGTCGAAACGAAGAAGTTTCCCAAGCGGATCGCGTTCAACGTGATCCCGCACATCGACGAGTTCATGGAGGACGGCTACACCAAGGAAGAATGGAAGATGATGATGGAGACCAAGAAGATTATTGATCCCCACATCAAGCTCACCGCCACCTGCGTGCGCGTGCCGGTGTTCGTCGGCCATTCCGAAGCGGTGAATGTGGAGTTCGAGAGCCCGATCAGCGTCGAGGAAGCGCGCGCGATTCTGCGCAGCGCGCCCGGCTGCCTGGTGATCGACAAGCACGAGCCCGGCGGTTACGTGACGCCGTATGAATGCGTGGGCGAGGACGCCACATATATCAGCCGCATTCGCACTGATCCCACCGTCGATAACGGTCTGCAGCTGTGGGTAGTGTCGGATAACCTGCGTAAAGGCGCGGCGCTCAACGCCATTCAGATCGCTGAGTGCCTGATCAACCGCAAGCTGATCCAGGCCAAGCGCCGAGCGGCATAAGCGCGCGCCGCCAATCGTTCCAGGTTGCGATGGTTGTCAGGATGCCCCGCTAAGGCGCGGCGCTTCGCTATCTTGCGTCCGAATGTGTTGCGCCAACTCCTGAAAATTTGCGAGGGCTGAATGGCGCTCATTATAGAAGCGCACCAGGCGCTGCGCGGTCGTCGGCTGTAGGCGGTCGAAACTGCGGCGCGCGGCTTCGATGGCTTGCGGGGAATAGCGAAAAGCCTTGCGGCGCAAGATGCATATTTGCTTTGCGGTCGGCCATGACAGACCGGCGGCTTTCGCCAGAATGAGCGCAAAATCACTTTCCGCCCGCGAGTCGTTCATGACGCTTTCGACGAGTTTACTGGGTGCCTGACAGAGTGCAGATAGCGCCGCGACGGTTTCCTCGAATTTTCCCTTGGCGGCGTACTCGCATACGACAGGATCGACCGGGGCTCCTGAACGCCGGACAATATCAAATTGGGCTGCGGCTTCCCGAAAATCCCGCGTCATTTTGGGCTGTGCGGCGACATCTTGTCCGGTAATGTCGGCCAAAACCCGGTGCACCTCGTAAACCGCATGGGGATTGCTGGCCGCGAGTTTCTCGAAGACGACGTCGGACGCTTTCGCGATAAGCGCATTAAAATGCTCTTGCGGAATATCCTTACGCATGGAGACGCAGATCGCGAGTACCTCGTCGTTGATCGACCTATCGACCAGCGTGCCATAGCCGGCATTCGAGAAGCGCGCGCCTTCATTTTGCGTCACCGAAATAACGACATCGCGATTGCCGTGCGTCACCAGCACGTCGCTGACCTTCTCGCTCAGTGTGGAGCGCTTTGAAATAGCAAGCAGACGCTCCTGGCTGTTGTCGCTGGCGATTGTCAACAAGTCGTCGTCGGACAACCTGTTGGATAAACTCAAAACCGGACCCGCGACGTCGATGGATTTGTCGCGGGCAAGCGTGCGTATGATCTTTGGCGGCGCATTGTCGGCAGGAGCCAAACGATGAGCGAGCTCGGCTCGTGCCTTGGTTTCGATCTTCTCGGCAATGCGGGAAATCACGCCGTCAAACAGATCGACGTGTTCGTCGGAATATTTGTCCGCGCCGGCCAGAAACAGATCTGTGACACGGCGGAGAATTTCCGCCTGCTTCTCCACCGATCCGCTTGCGAAAGTGCCTTCGATCTCGGTTATAATCGACCGCTCTTCCATCACAGCGTCAGCCGTCCCGCTCATTTGTATGGGCTAACTGTAGCTTTTGGTCATTACCATCGCGTTAGGCGAAAGCCGAGCATTCTCGGTAACCGTGTTTGTGCGCGGCGTTGTAGATTTAGCAGGAGAATCCGGCAAATCACGGTTAAGACTCGGTAAGCTCGACGAAAGCGTGGTCAGAACCGCGGATGCGCAAACAGCCGCGCATAATCGTCGTCTGCCACCTGCGTGAATTTTCCTGTCGCATGATCGCGCACCGAGAGCTGACCGGTTGCTACGCCGAAATAAGCGCCGTGCAACTTTACCTCACCACGTTCGACCATCGCGCGCAGGCGAGGGAACGTCATCAAATTATCCAGGCTGAGCGCGACGTTCGCCTGCTCCAGCAGAGTCAAATAGTCGGATGATGAACGATTGCCGCGCGGGCCGAGCTTCTCTGCCGCCGGCGCCATCAGCTTCATCCAGTTCCCGATGAAATCGCCGGGCGTCAGCGGCTCGGCGCCCTCGGCGAATGCGCGCACGCCACCGCACTGGGCGTGCCCGAGCACGATGATGTGTTTTACCTTCAGCGCCATGACGCCGAACTCCAGCGCAGCGGAGACGCCATGCGCGTGCGCGTCCGGCGCGTATGGGGGGACCAGATTGGCGATATTGCGCACCACGAACAGCTCGCCGGGTCGCGCGTTGAAAATGACCTCGGGTGAGCAACGAGAGTCGCAGCAGCCAATCACCATAACCTCCGGCGACTGGCCGCTTTGTGCGAGTTCACGGTAGCGGTCCTGCTCCGTGCGCAGGCGGCCGGTGAGGAATGCGCGGTAACCGTCGATCAATTGCTGGGGAAAGAGCACGTTGGCCACCTAACTTGCAGGTTGGGTGCGCACACAATCATGCCGCCATCGCCTCTGGCAACCCATCGCGATGCAGGAGTGGCATGCGGCGTGCCCCGCGGCTAGGCTTGCGCGTCATGCACCGGAGACCGATCTATGACCATCCGCCCGCGTCGTAGCCTGCTCTACATGCCGGGTTCCAATGCGCGCGCGCTGGAAAAGGCGAAGACGCTGCCCGCTGATGGCGTGATTCTTGACCTTGAAGATTCTGTTGCGCCGGAGGTCAAGGAGGCCGCCCGCCAGCAGGTGGCCGGCACGGTGAAAGCCGGCGGTTTTGGCGCGCGCGAAGTATTCATCCGCGTCAACAGCATCGATACGCCGTGGCATGCCGACGATCTTTCTGCGGCCGCTCATGCGGCGCCCGACGCCATCCTGGTGCCAAAAGTATCGAGCGCGGACACGCTGGAGCTGATCGGCCGCCGCCTGCTCGATATGGGTACCGATCACAAGACGCGCGTGTGGGCGATGATCGAGACGCCGCTCGCAATCTTCAACATCCTGTCGATCGCTGCGACGGCGCGCGATTCTGAGACGCGGCTTTCCGGCTTTGTGATGGGTACCAACGACCTCGCAAAGGATACACGCGCGCGTCTGGTGCCGGGCAGGGCGCCGATGTTGCCCTGGCTATCCATGTGTGTTGCGGCCGCCCGCATCTACGGTATCGATATTCTTGATGGCGTTTACAACGACATTGGCAATGCCGACGGCTTCATTGAGGAATGTGAGCAAGGCGTCGAGCTCGGCTTCGACGGCAAGACGCTCATTCACCCCAATCAGATTGAGCCGTGCAACAAGGCGTTTTCACCTTCACAGGCGGAAATCGAACAAGCGCGCAAAATGATTGCGGCATTCGACCTGCCTGAGAACAAGGGTAAAGGCGTGGTGTCGATTGATGGTCGCATGGTCGAGCGTTTGCACGCCGACATGGCGCGACGAACAGTGGCGATCGCGGACGCGATTGCGGAACGCAGCTAGGCCCACGGCCGCGCTGCCGCGGCCTTTTGCTCGTAGCTCGCGATCTTGCTCTGCTTCTGCTTGGTCAGGCCGATATCGTCGAGGCCGTTGAGCAGGCAGTGCTTGCGATGCGCATCGATCTCGAAATGAACTACGCCGCCATCCGGCCCGCGGATTTCCTGTTTCTCGAGATCGATGGTGAGCGTTGCATTGGCGCCGCGATCGGCATCGTCAAACAGCTTCTCGAGATCTTCCGGAGCTACGCGGACCGGCAACACGCCATTCTTGAAACAGTTGTTGTAGAAGATATCTCCGAACGATGTGGAGATCACACAACGGATGCCGAAATCCATCAGCGCCCAGGGCGCGTGTTCGCGCGATGAGCCGCAGCCGAAATTGTCGCCGGCGACCAGGATCTTGGCCTTGCGATAGGCCGGTTTGTTGAGCACGAAGTCCGGGTTCTCGCTGCCGTCGTCCTTGTAACGCATTTCCGAGAACAGCCCCTTGCCAAGACCGGTGCGCTTGATCGTCTTCAGGAATTGTTTGGGGATCACCATGTCGGTGTCGACATTGATGATCTTCATGGGCGCGGCGACGCCTTCCAGCGTGGTGAATTTTTCCATGGGTCATTTAACTCCTGGCGCCCTGTCGAGGGCTTGTCATAAGGCGTCCGGCGGGCCGGTCAATAGCGGCGGCGCGGCCCAGGTATGCATTGCGGCGTCATCGGAAACGCTGAAATTTAGCTCGCAACGCGTTCCTCGCGTTTGAATTTGGTTTCGCGCACTACGTTGCATACCTGAATGCTATATTCGGAATAGTAGATTTCGCGCGCCTTCTTCTGGGCCGCGCGGTGCTCGGGATTCGTGCGCCAGGCTCGCATGCCCTCTTCGTGCTCGAACTCGACTACCGTGACCCGCTCGCCGTCCTCGGCGAAGAAGCCTTTGTGCGAAATGTAGCCAGGCATGGTCGCGGCCAGTTCGACCATGCGGTCGACCAGGGCGATATACTCCTCGCGCACGCCAGGCATCAGGCGGGAACGAAAAACGGTGACGATCATGGCGAATCTCCTTGAGGCACGATGCTCGCGCAGTCTGCCCTAATGCTCAAATTCTGATTTCGAATGGCCATCATCGGTTTTCGAGATTGATGCGCTGCATTACTCGACGCCGGCCTCGATCCCTTCCATGTCTTCGTCCGACAGGCCGAAATGATGACCGATTTCGTGGACCAGCACATGGGTTACGATCGCGCCTAACGTATCGTCATGCTCAGCCCAATAGTCGAGAATCGGCCGCCGATAGAGCCAGATCATATTGGGAATCGGCTCAGGCATCGTCTCCGATTGGAACGGCAAGCCGACCCCATGAAACAGGCCGAGCAGGTCGAATTCACTCTCAAGCTGCATGGAGTTCGAGTACGTCGGCGGCCGGGAAATCCTCGACCCGGATGACGAGGCCTTCGCATAGTTTTTGAAAACGCTCGGGCAGACGGGCATAGGCCTCTGCTGCCAGTGCCTCAATATCGGCCAAGGACGGCGCCGCGGATCCTCGCCAATCTTCGAATTGGCCTGTCATGACAATGTTGTAGGGGAGGTTTCCGCGCCAACCAAGCGGTTGACGCCGCGGGCCTCGATGGGCAACGGTGCATGCAAGCAAGCAGCGGGATGCCGATGCCAAGGACTACGGCCAGTTTAGCTCTTGTCGGTCTGATTTTCGGCTTGGTCCTTGTACCGTGGGCACCGGTATTGGCTGGTTCCGAGTGTGGAAGCCTGAGTGACGTGCCCGATTCGGCCTGCGCGCCGCCCAAATACAACCTGCCATTCACCCGCGATTTTGCCGCACAGATCAAACGTCCGCGCGTCACGATTTATCCCCGCCGCGTCTATCCGGGTCCCAATGCAACACGGCAATGCCGGTCATGGCTTGCGAAGGAATACCGCGTCAGTGGCCCGGTGATCGTGCCGCAAATGCGTTGCTGGTGGGAGTAACGATCACTTTGGCGCGAGCTGCATTATACTTGGCGGTGTTTGCGCTACATTGATCCGACTACTGTGGGGCGGCGTCGGAGATACAGCGATGTCCAAGCTCGTAAAGCTCTTCGCAGCGCTTGCATTGATCGTCAGCGTTATCGCCATTGCGCCCGGCAGCGCCGAAGCCCGGTGGGGCGGAGGCTGGCATGGTGGTGGATGGCACGGCGGTGGCTGGAACGGCGGCTGGCATAGAGGTTGGGGCGGCGGCTGGGGCGGATGGGGCTGGGGTCCCGCGTTTGGTTGGGGCTGGGGTCCTGCTTGGGGTTGGGGTCCGGGTTGGGGCAATCCCTACTTCTACTCGGCGGGTCCGCGTTGTGGCTGGGTACGTGTCCGAGCCTGGCGTAACGGCTACTGGGTGCCGCGCCGCGCTTGGCGCTGCTGGTAATCAATCCAGCCGGAGCTGGGGTAGGTGACGCATCCGCTTGCCCGGGTACGAGAGGACCCCCTTATTTCCACTCCCGCACGTCAACGAAGTGTCCCGCAATCGCGGCGGCGGCGGCCATCGCCGGCGAGACCAGGTGAGTTCGTCCCTTGTAACCCTGGCGGCCTTCGAAGTTTCGGTTTGAGGTCGAGGCGCAACGCTCCCCAGGCGCGAGCTTGTCCGGATTCATCGCGAGACACATCGAACAGCCCGGCTCGCGCCAGTCGAAGCCGGCAGCCTTGAAAATCATATCGAGGCCTTCGGCTTCGGCCTGCTCCTTCACCAGTCCCGAGCCAGGCACGATCATGGCGTTGACGTTTGAATTCACCGTCTTGCCCTGGACCACACGGGCGACTTCGCGCAGATCCTCGATGCGTGCATTGGTACATGAACCGATGAACACGCGGTCGAGCTTGATGTCGGTGATCTTCTCGCCGCCCTTCAAGCCCATATAGCCGAGGGAGCGCTCGGCGGCGGTGCGCTTCTTCTCGTCGGAAATTTCAGAAAGCATCGGTACACGACCGGTCACTGTGATGACCTGTTCCGGGCTGGTGCCCCAAGTCACCAGCGGCGGAAGCTTGGTGGCATCAAGTTTGATCTCGCGGTCGAACTGTGCGCCGTCGTCGGAGCACAACGTCTCCCAATACCGCATGGCCTCGTCCCAAGCTTTGCCCTTGGGTGCTTTCGGCTTGTCCTTGAGATAGGTATAGGCTTTCTCGTCGGGCGCTATAAAGCCAGCTTTGGCGCCACCTTCAACTGACATGTTGCAGATGGTCATACGCCCTTCCATTGAGATCGATCGGATTGCCTCGCCGGCATATTCCAGCGCGTAGCCCGTTCCTCCCGCGGTGCCGATCTCGCCAATGATGGCGAGGATGACGTCCTTCGCCGTCACGCCCGGGGGCAATTTGCCGTCGATCACGGCGCGCATGTTCTTCGACTTTTTCTGGATCAGCGTTTGCGTTGCCAGCACGTGCTCGACCTCGGAGGTGCCGATGCCGTAGGCGAGCGCACCGAAGGCGCCGTGCGTTGCCGTATGGCTATCGCCGCACACAAGCGTAGTGCCGGGCAGCGTGAAACCCTGTTCGGGCCCGATGATGTGGACGATGCCCTGACGTTTGTCGAACTCGTTGAAGTACTCGATGCCGAAATCCTTGGCATTTTTTGCCAGCGCTGCGATCTGCTCAGCGCTTTCCGGATCGGGATTGGGTTTGTTCCGGTCACTGGTTGGTACGTTGTGATCGACCACGGCCAGAGTCTTGTTCGGCGCATGCACCTTGCGCCCCGCGGCGCGCAGGCCCTCGAAGGCCTGCGGCGAGGTGACCTCGTGCACCAGGTGGCGGTCGACATAAATCAGGCAAGTCCCGTCCGGCTGCTCGTCCACCAGGTGGTCGTTCCAGATCTTGTCGTAGAGCGTGCGCGGTTTCATGGTTTTATGACTTTGCTCAGAGGGAAAGAGGAAGCGGTTCGCAAACGTCCGGCATTGCCGGGACGATCAAAGCCCCGCTTGCACCGCCGTCAGCCGGCCGAAAAACCGCCACGGCAGCCGCGCGTGGTCGACCAGGACAATTCGCTGAGCTTTGGAAACCATGAGGGCTATATAGCCAATCAACCCGGTTTCGACAACGAAGGCAGCGTGCATGAAAAAGGGGCCGACATGCGGCCCCTTTATGCAACGTTGATGGCTTGCAGCTAGTCTTGCGCCGCCTCTGCGCCTTCCGGTCCGGTGGCGCCCTGCGCCTCGGAGATACGCGCCTTCTTGCCGCGCAGCCCGCGCAGGTAATAGAGCTTGGCGCGGCGCACCTTGCCGCGCCGCACCACCTTGATCGAGTCGATCATGGGCGAATAGAGCGGGAACACGCGTTCTACACCTTCGCCGTACGAGATCTTGCGCACGGTGAAGTTCTCGTTGATCCCGGTACCCGAGCGGCCGATGCAGACGCCCTCATAGGCCTGCACGCGGGCCTTGTCGCCCTCGACTACTTTTACGTTGACCAGCACGGTGTCGCCCGGCGCGAAGTCGGGAATTTCCTTGCCAGCCGAGAGCCTCTCGACCTGCTCTTTATCGAGCTGCTGAATGATGTCCATCGCGAATTCTCCGTCGGCAGCGCCAGCAACCGGCGCGCGGTCTTGGTCTGGTCTGAATGGATTGGCGAGCTTGTATTACAAAGCTTTCCGCTTGTCACCCTTTGGATTTTGGCCCGTTTTTAGGCTTTTTGTCCGCCTTGTAGGCGGCCCAAAGGTCCGGCCGGCGCTCGGCGGTGAGCCGCTCGGCCTCAGCCCGTCGCCACGCCTTGACCTTGCTGTGATCGCCGGAGGTGAGCACCTCGGGGATCGGCTCACCCTCGAAGACGGGCGGCCGCGTATATTGAGGATATTCAAGCAGTCCATCGGCGAAGCTTTCCTCGGCGGCAGATGCCTCCTTGCCCATGACGCCGGGCAGCAGTCGTACACACGCATCAAGCAGCGCCAGCGCGGCAATCTCACCGCCGGAGAGCACAAAATCGCCCAATGAAACCTCTTCCAGGCCGCGCGTCTTGATTAGCCGCTCGTCGACACCCTCGAAACGTGCACAGACGACAACGGCCCCGACACCATGTGCAAGTCTTGCGACGTGACTTTGCGTCAGTGGCGTGCCGCGCGGGCTCATCAGCAGGCGCGGACGTGCGTCATGCGGGACGACGTCGAGTGCCCGCGCGAGTACGTCGGCTTTCATCACCATGCCGGGCCCGCCGCCCGCCGGTGTGTCGTCGACGGTGCGATGCTTGTCGGTTGCATGCCCGCGGATGTCGATCGTGTCGAGCGACCAGATGCCAGACGCAAGCGCCTTGCCGGCGAGGCTTTGCGCCAGCGGACCCGGGAACATCTCCGGAAAGATCGTCAGGATGCTGGCACGCCACATCGTCAGCCTCCGCCCGTGCCCGCGCAAGCGCGGACCCGGGAGCAAAGATATCCGGCGCGTGAGTTGTCGCTCTGGATCCGCGCTTGCGCGGGAATGAGCGGATGTGGATTAACGCGCCACATGGCTACTCGGTCTCCGCTGGACGCACGACCACGATCCTGCGCGCGTCAAGGTCAATTTCCGGCACGGTCGCATCAGTAAATGGAACCATGAGAGGATCACCACCCGCCGCCGGCTTGATTTCAATAACGTCGCTGGCGCCGAAATTATGAACCGCCGAGATGACGCCGATGGTCTCGCCGTCCTGCGTTACAGCCATAAGACCGATCAGATCGGCATGATAAAAAGTATCGGCTTCCTCGATCTTCGGCAGCCGCGCGCGTGGAATAAATAATTCGAGATTGCGCAGCTTCTCCGCAGCGTCGCGGTCGCCAATCCCGGCGATACGCGCGACGAAGTGATCCTTTGCCGGACGCAGCGCCTCGATCTCAAAGTGCTGCGTGCCATCTTGCGTTTCCAGCGGGCCGTAGCTTGCGACTGCCGTCGGAACTTCGGTGAACGACCACAGTTTCACCTCGCCGCGGACGCCGTGCGCGGCACCGATGCGAGCGACGCAGATGCGATCTGCCACGGTGCTAAGCGACGAGCGTTAGCTCGCCGCCGGCGCTTCGGCCGGTTTTTCGGCGGCCTTGTCCGCGGCGGCTTTATCGGCTGCCTTTGCAGCGGTCTTGGCGGCCGCATCGCCTGCTTCCTTGGCCTTTGTGGCTTCTTCGTCTTTGGCCTTTCGTTCTTTGCGCGGAACGGCCTTTTCAGGATTGTTACGCTTCGGACGCTTCATGATGCCGGCGGCGTCGAGGAAGCGCATCACACGATCGGACGGCTGCGCACCCTTCTTCATCCATACCTGCACTTTTTCGAGATCGAGCTTGAGTCGCTCGGTCTTTTCCTTGGGCAGCAACGGATTGAAATAGCCAAGCCGCTCAATGAAGCGGCCATCGCGTGGCGCACGACTGTCGGCGACGACGACGTGATAAACCGGCCGTTTCTTGGTGCCGGCACGGGCAAGGCGAATAACGAGAGACATTCTTTAGTCCTTTCTCACTCTATTGATCGTGATCACTTCTTCTTTCCGAGTCCGGGAGGCAGGCCGCCCGGCAATCCGGGAAACTTTCCACCCAACCCCGGTAAGCCGGGGAGTCCGGGCATGTTCGGCGGTAATTTCGGCATGGTCGGCGGCAGGCCGCTGGCGCCAGGCATGCCCGGCGGTAACTGCCCGCCCGGCAATTTCTTCGCCATCTCGGCCATCTGCTCTGGCGACGGCATGCCGGCGCCCATTCCCATGGCTTGCGCCAGCCCCGCAAGTGGACCGCGCTTGGCGTTGCCCATCATCTTCATCATGTCGGCCATGCCGCGATGCATCTTGAGCAGCTTGTTGATCGCTTCGGGCGTTGTGCCGGAACCAGCAGCAATACGTTTCTTGCGGCTGGCCTTCAGGACGTCGGGACTTCGGCGTTCCTGCGGAGTCATCGAGTCGATAATGGCGATCTGCCGTTTGATGACGTTTTCGTCGAGATTGGCGGCAGCGAGCTGGTTCTTCATCTTGCCGATACCGGGCAACATGTTCATCAGTCCGCTCAGGCCACCCATCCCCTGCATCTGGGTGAGCTGCTCGCGCAAGTCGCCGAGATCGAAGGCGCCTTTGCGCATCTTCTCGGCAGTGCGCATTGCCTTTTCGGCGTCGATATTGGCGGCAGCCTTTTCCACCAGTGCAACAATGTCGCCCATGCCGAGGATGCGGCCAGCGATACGCGCAGGGTCGAATTCCTCAAGTGCATCCAGTTTTTCGCCAGTACCGATGAGCTTGATCGGCTTGCCGGTGACCGCGCGCATCGATAGCGCAGCACCGCCGCGGCCGTCGCCATCGACACGGGTAAGGACGATCCCGGTCAGCCCCACGCGCTCGTCGAACGAGCGGGCCAGATTGACCGCGTCCTGACCTGTAAGGGCATCGGCGACAAGCAGCACCTCGTGGGGATTGACTGCGCGTTTGACCTCGGCCGCTTCGTTCATCATGGCGTCGTCGAGCGTGGTGCGGCCGGCGGTGTCAAGCATGACGACGTCATAGCCGCCGAGCTTGGCAGCTTCGATGGCGCGCCGCGCGATCTGCGGCGGCGATTGCCCTTCGACTACCGGCAGCGTGTCAACTTGCACATCACGTCCAAGTACGGCGAGTTGTTCCATCGCCGCCGGACGGCGCACGTCCAGCGAGGCCATCAATACCTTGCGGCGTTGCCGGTCGGTCAGGCGCCTCGCGAGTTTGGCGGTGGTCGTTGTTTTGCCGGAACCCTGCAGGCCCACCATCATGATGGCGACTGGCGGCGCGGCATTGAGATCGATGCCCTGACTGTCAGCACCGAGTGTTGCTATCAACTGGTCGTGGACGATCTTGACGACCATCTGGCCGGGGCTGACCGATTTCATCACCTCGATGCCGACCGCCTGCTTCTTCACGCCCTCGGTGAAGGCGCGCGCCACGTCGAGCGCGACATCGGCTTCGAGCATTGCGCGCCGCACTTCACGCAGCGCGCCGTCGACCTCGACTTCGCTGAGCGCGCCGCGGCGGGTGAGGCGGTCGAGAATGCCGCCCAGTTTTTCCGACAGGTTGTCGAACATCGGTCTGCAAACACCTTTGCGCCCGAGGGCGCATTGCGCTGTCGGGCGGTGGCCTCCGGCCTCTCAATGGACCAGGCGGCGGATCGTTAATTACATCTCTTGCGAGAGCGGCCGGTACTTACTGCGCGCCGCCAAGTGGGTCAAGCGAGCCGGCTTGCAGCCAGGCGCGCCGTCCAGGCCCTACCCACTCCTAAGTATATGCAGCGCAAAATACAATCTATGAGAGTAGTATTCGCTGGTAAAATCCTCAACGACTGGGGTGAGACAGCTATGTTGTGCAGAGCTGTTTGCGCCGGTCTCACTAGCGTCCGATTGGGTCGTCGATCAGGGTGTCAGTTCGTAGCTAACGGTGACCGTCGCCCTTAAGGTCTGCTCGCCGGGGGCTATCGGAACTGCGCCGGCGCGCATCGCCTGCATTGGGCGCGGCGGCGGCGTTGAGCCTTCTTCTGTAATTGCGACGACGTGGCCGAGCTTTGCCCCGGCCGCCTTTGCATAGAGTTCGGCCCTGCGATGGGCATCAGCAATGGCGTCATCGCGCGCGCGATCGAGCAGCTTTGATTGCTCCGAAACCACAAATTCGATGCCTGACATTTCATTGGCGCCCGCCGCGATGGCGCGATCGAGCACGGTAGGTAGCCTGTCAATATCGCGGATTTTGACCGTGACCTGATTGCTCACCTGGAAACCGGTGAGACGTGCAGTGCCTCCCTTGTTTGGGTCGTATTGGGGCTGCAGGGCCAATCGTGAAGTCTGAATGTCACGATCGGCAACGCCAGTATCCTTGATGGCGGCGAGCACGGCGGTCATCTGCTTTGCATTTGCCTCGCTTGCCTCGCGCGCGGTCTTGTCCTGGCTGCTGACGCCAATGCGGATCACTGCGGCGTCTGGAGCGACGGCGACTGTGGCCTCGCCGGTCACCGTCACCAACTTGTCCTCCGCGCGTGCGGGCGCAAGCGCAAGGGCGGCTGCGAACAAAGCGAACAGAAGGCGCAAGAGGGGCATCACTTCACCGGCACGAACACGTTGACCACCAGTTTGTCGGGAGCCGTATTCACCGGGTCGGTGGCATATTCCTCGATGAACAGGTCTTTGGCTTCGAGTTGCTTGTCGTCGAGATAGTTGGTGATCGCTTCATAAGTCGAATCCATGGCGTCGTACGAGCCGCGATGCACGAATTTGAGCGCCCGGCCTGACGGTGTCTGGCCGACGGCGATGTCGCCCTTCGGCGCGTCTTTCGGCGCTTGTGCCACCGGCAGTGCG
The DNA here is from genome assembly GCA_963742345.1 of uncultured Alphaproteobacteria bacterium. Classification (GTDB taxonomy): domain Bacteria; phylum Pseudomonadota; class Alphaproteobacteria; order Rhizobiales; family Xanthobacteraceae; genus Pseudolabrys. The sequence continues at coordinate 108,748 of CAVULO010000004.1, read as the reverse complement.
GCCTGGAATGAAAAACCGGTATCATCGGTCTGGGTGTAGATGGTAATGGCCGGACCTGTCGTTTTAACGTCTCTGCTTGTCGAGATATTCGTGCAGCGACTTGAATGCGTCGACCAGGTATCAAAGGCCGTATCCCAATTGCTGTGGCCCTTCAGATAGACAATCGTGCGCTCCGGTAGGTGACCGGCTCACCAAAGGCATCACCCGGCTGCAACGGTGATGGTGACGGGGGGCCTGCCACCGGCGGCAGGGCCGGCATCGGTTCACTTGCGGCCGGCTTGGATGGGGTGGGCGAATTTTGCGCTGCGGCCGAACCGGCGGCCAAAGCAAATGCCAAGACGACAAGTGTCGGAGCGAGCTTAAAGGGCGACATCACGGTTCTCCGTCGATTGCGGCGGTCCGGCGATTCGCCAGCATTGTTACGTATTCTAGCATGGCCTCTGGTCAATCCGCGTTTATTCGCCATATAAACCGGGCGAAACCCGGGCAAAACACGGTATGGGCGCGCTCGCCAATCAGTCCTTCGTGAAGATGAACGGAATCGGCAACGAAATCGTCGTTGTCGATATGCGGGCGCGCGGCGGCAGGATCGAAGCAGAAGAAGCGCGAGCGGCCGCGCGGCCGGACGGTGCCCCATACGATCAGCTGATGGCGCTCTACCCGCCGCGCACGCCCGGCACTGATGCCTTCATTCGCATATACAACAATGACGGCTCGGAAGCCGGAGCATGCGGGAATGGCATGCGATGTGTTGCCGATCTTGTTTCCAAAGAAAGCGGGAAGGCCGACCTCACTTTCGAGACTACGGCAGGTATCCTCAATTGCTGGAAAGGCGCCGACGGCTTGTTCACCGTGGACATGGGCCCCCCCCGGTTCAAGTGGAACGAGATTCCGCTGGCGGAGGAATTTCGCGACACGCGTGCCATCGAATTGCAGATCGGCCCGATCGATGCCCCGATCCTGCATTCGCCTTCGGTCGTGAGCATGGGCAATCCTCACGCCATCTTCTGGGTTGATGATGTGAACGCATATGATCTCGCCCGGTTTGGTCCGTTGCTCGAAAATCATCCGATCTTTCCCGAGCGCGCCAACATAACACTCGCGCAAATCGTCGCGCGCGATCACATCATCATCCGCACATGGGAACGCGGTGCCGGCCTGACCAGGGCCTGCGGCTCCGCCGCCTGCGCGGCTGCGGTTGCCGCCGCGCGGCTCAGACGCACCGATCGCAAGGTCAAGGTGACGCTCCCCGGCGGCGAACTCCTTATCGAATGGCGCGAACAGGACGATCATGTGCTGATGACAGGCCCGGTCGAATTCGAGTTCAGGGGCCGCTTCGATCCGGCGCTGTTCGCCAAGGCTGGCGCGGGGTAACCTCTCGCGCCCCGGACGCAGTGCACGGCTGATCCGGGATTGCTACAGATCGGAACAGTCCCGCGGGACAAGGATGCTCGCTAATGTCTGTCGATGTCGTCACATTCGGCTGCCGCCTGAATGCGTATGAATCCGAAGTAATCCGACGCGAGGCGGACGCCGCGGGTGCCGCTGATGCGATCGTCGTGAACACGTGTGCCGTAACTGCTGAGGCGGTTCGTCAGGCAAAGCAGGCCATCCGCCGCTTCAAGCGTCAGCGGCCAGACGCGCGCATCGTCGTCACCGGCTGCGCTGCACAGATCGAAGCAAAGACCTTTGCTGCAATGCCGGAAGTCGACCGCATCCTGGGCAACGAAGAGAAATTCGACGCCAAGGTCTGGATGGCAAGCGACAAAATCGCTGTGTCGGACATCATGTCGGTGAAGACGATGCGGCCACACGTGATCGACAGTATCGAGGGCCGGGCACGCGCGTTCGTGCAGGTCCAGAACGGCTGCGATCACCGCTGCACTTTCTGCATCATTCCTTATGGCCGCGGAAATTCGCGCTCGCTGCCAATGGACGAAGTCGTAACGCAAGCAAGACGCTTGGTTGAGAACGGCTACCGCGAGGTCGTGCTTACAGGAGTCGACATCACCAGCTACGGAACGAACTTGCCTGACACCCCGCGGCTTGGTGCGCTGGTCAAGCGCATTCTCAAGGATGTACCCGAGCTGGCGCGGTTAAGGTTGTCGTCGATCGATTCGGTGGAAGTAGATGCCGATCTGTTCGATGCGCTGGCCAACGAGCCCAGGCTGATGCCGCATCTGCATTTGTCGCTGCAAGCCGGTGATGACATTATTCTCAAGCGCATGAAGCGGCGGCATTCGCGACGTGACGCAATCGCGTTCTGCGAGCAGGCACGGCGGCTGCGGCCCGATGTTGCCTTCGGCGCGGATATCATCGCTGGTTTTCCGACCGAGAGCGAAGACATGTTTTCCCGCTCGCTCGATCTGATTGATGAGTGCGGATTGAGCCAGCTTCATGTTTTTCCGTTTTCGCTGCGGCCCGGCACACCGGCTGCGCGCATGCCGCAAGTCGACTGTGCCATCGTCAAAGAGCGCGCACGCAGCCTGCGTGAAAAGGGCGAAATGGCTTTCCGTCGCCACCTCGACCGTGAGATTGGCGGGCGCCGCCGCGTCCTTGCTGAATCGCGTGGACTTGGACGCACGGAGCATTTCATGCCGGTGAGGCTTGCCGCGTCGACACAGCCGGGTGTTATTCTCGACTTGACGATGGCAGGACATGACGGCCGCCAACTTTTGGCCGCTTAGGGAGACGGACGATGGCCTATCGCGATCATCTGATCACGACAGTGGAACAGCTCACATCACTCTATGGCGAGAGGATGGGAGCGTCTATCGTCAAGGAGATTGATCACATCAATGGTGGTTATCGCAAACTGATCGAGGCTGCACCATTCGTAGCGGTGGCGACCTCGGGTCCAGAGGGCCTCGACTGCTCGCCCAAAGGCGATGCTGCGGGTTTCGTGCGCATTCTCGATGACAAGACGCTCGCAATCCCGGACCGCCCCGGTAATAATCGCATCGACGGTTTCAGGAATATTGTGCGTGATCCGCGCATCGCGTTGCTGTTCCTTATCCCGGGCGTGGGCGAAACCTTGCGCGTTAACGGCCGCGCTTCGATCTCGATCGACCCGGAACTGATGCAAAGCTTCGCGGTCAACGGCAAGTTACCGCGTTGCGTGCTGATCGTTCATATCGAGAGCATTTATTTTCATTGTTCGAAGGCGATCGTCCGCTCGAAACTTTGGGATGACGCCAGCAGGATCGACCGCAAAAGTTTGCCTTCGACCGGCACGATCATTGCTGAGTTGAGCCAAGGCAAACTGGGCGGCGAAAACTACGATCGTGAAGCACCGGAGCGGATCAAGGCGCAGCTTTATTGAGGCGCTAGTCTTGGCCAGTCCAGCCACAACCGGCGAGCCTTTCGCGCATGTGTTCCGGCACCGGCGCGGTAACCTTGACCGGCGGCTTGTTTTTGGAAATTGGCACGGTCACTTCGCGCGAATGCAATTGCAGTGCCGGGCCGCCGGCACGCGGGGCATGCCCATAGATATTGTCGCCGACGATCGGCCACCCCATCTCGGCGCAGTGTACGCGCAGTTGATGCGTGCGCCCGGTCAACGGTTCGAGAGCGAGCCAGGCTAGGCCAGATCCACGGCCCATCACTTTCCAAGTGGTTGCCGACGGCAAGCCGTGGCTGTCCGCTTTCATCCACCAGCCGCGCGATTCGTCTCGCTTAGCGAGGGCGATGTCGATGCGGCCTTCGTCCGAGTCAGGTCCGCCTTCGACCGCCGCCCAGTAGCATTTACCGACCTTGCCCTGTTTAAACAGCTTCCCGAGCAGCGCCAGCGCTTTGCGATGACGGCCGAGGACCAGGCAGCCGGTGGTGTCGCGGTCGAGCCTATGCGCCAATGCCGGCGCGCGTGGCAAACCGAAACGCAATGCATCGAAATAGTCCTCGAGCGCGTCGCCGCCCTTCGGGCCCCGATGCACCGGCAATCCCGCCGGTTTATCGACAACCAGCATTAAACCGTCGCGGTAGAGCAAGCGGGCAAGCATCTCTTCCGATGTCATGCTGAAACGGCTATCACGGGCGCGGCATGGACGACAGCACACAGAGCGGAAATTGGTGGAAGCGCCTGAGCGGCGGGCTTAAACGCACTTCGTCATCACTCGGCGGCGCCGTCACCGGCCTGGTGTCGAAGCGCAAACTCGACGCTGAGATGATCGAGGAACTGGAAAGCGAATTAATTCGCGCCGATCTCGGTCTCGAATTTTCTGCGCGTATTGCTGAGGTGCTTAGTGAAGGGCGCTTCGAAAAGGCGGTCGCGCCCGACGAAGTGAAGGCAGTACTCGCCGATGAGATCGAAAAGGTGCTCTCGCCCGTGGCCAAGCCGCTGGAAGTGACGACGCGGCCATTTGTCATTTTAATCGCAGGCGTCAACGGGTCCGGCAAGACAACGACTATCGGCAAGCTTGCCGCTCGTTTCCGTGCGCAAGGCAAGAGCGTAATGCTGGTGGCCGGCGATACTTTTCGCGCCGCTGCGATCGATCAATTGAAAATTTGGGGCGAGCGCACCCACGCAAGTGTTATGGCAAACGAACCGGGCGCCGACGCTGCCGGTCTTGCCTTCGATGCAATCGCGTCCGCCAAGGCACAGGGCATCGAAGTGGTCTTGATCGACACTGCTGGCCGTTTGCAAAATCGCGCCGAGCTGATGAGCGAATTGGATAAAATGGTGCGCGTCATTCGTAAGGCCGAGCCCACCGCCCCACATGCGGTGCTGCTGGTGCTCGATGCGACGATCGGTCAAAACGCACTCAGCCAGGTCGAGATTTTCGGCAAGATCGCGGGAGTCACGGGCCTAGTGATGACCAAGCTCGATGGCACCGCGCGTGGCGGCATTTTGGTTGCCATCGCAGCCAAATTCGGTTTGCCGGTGCATTTCGTCGGCGTTGGCGAGGGCGTGGACGACCTGGCGCCTTTCACCGCGCGTGATTTTGCGCGTGCGGTAGTCGGGTTGGAATCGTAGTCAAGGAAACATATGGCAAAGAAGAAACAACTCAATCCCGTCCTCAAGCTCGTGCTCGACGTTGGGCCGCTGGTGTTGTTCTTCGCGGCCAACTCAAAGTTCGGCATTTACGCTGCGACCGGCGCATTCATGGCGGCGATCCTGATCGCCCTTGCTGTCTCCTACGTATTGACGCGGCACCTGGCCGTGATGCCGCTCGTCACCGCCGTCATTGTGCTCGTGTTTGGCGGCTTGACGCTGGTTCTGCACGACGAACTCGTTTATCAAGGTCAAGCCGACCATCATCTATGTCCTGTTCGGCGGCACACTGGTAGGCGGGCTTGCGTTCAACAAGCCGCTGCTCGGTATGGTCTTCGATTCCGTCTTTCACCTGCAAGAAGAAGGATGGCGCAAGCTCACGTGGCGGTGGGCGCTGTTCTTCTTCGTCCTGGCGATCCTGAACGAGATTGTCTGGCGCACCCAGACGACGGATTTCTGGGTAAGCTTCAAATTGTTCGGGGTGGTTCCGCTGACTTTTCTGTTCGCCGCGCTGCAAGTCCCGTTGGTGACCAGGTACAGCGTGGACAACAAGAGCTAGCGCGAACTATGGATTTCGATCGCATCTGGAAATCGATCGCGGCTGGCCTTTGTGGCAGCGCCGCGCATTCGGGGCTTATGGCGCTGAAAGCCTGGGCCCGAATACTACCGAGCTTTCAGCCTTACGACGATTTGCAAGCGTTACTGGCAGCCTTGGTTGGCAATTCGGTAAACCCTGTAGTCCCGTGGGCGTTGTCGTATTTCAATGGCTCCATCGTGCTCGGATTTTTGTTCGGCCGTTTCTATCAAAAGCTACCGGGCCGCACCGGATTTTTGAAGGGAATGAGTTTCGGATTTGCTGTGTGGATCACGATGGGTCTGACTTTCTTTCCTGCTATCGGGAAAGGTCTGTTTGCGGCGCAGGCAGGGCTTGGCATCGCACCAACCTTTTTCACACTTGTTATGGTGCTCACCTATAGCATCACGCTTGGCGTTGCTTATTCTATACTCACTGCGCAAACGCGACGGCGCCCGTTCTAGCGCGCCACGGCCTTCTCAATTTCCGGTTCAAGCGTGCGGCTGAGATTGTCTGCCGTGATTGGACCCACCAATTTATAGGCGATGCGACCGTCGCGGCCGATCAGGAAAGTCTCCGGTACGCCATAGACGCCCCAATCGATCGAGGCACGGCCGGCTTCGTCTCGGCCGGTGGCGGCAAAAGGATTGCCATAGCGGTTCAGGAATCGCCGCGCATTGTCGGGAGCATCCTTATAGTTGATGCCGACGAGCTGGATGCGCCTGTCCTTCGACAATTGCTCCAGGAATGGCACTTCGTCGTGGCAGGGCACACACCACGATGCCCACACGTTCACTAGTGTCACCGCACCCTTAAATGTCGCGTTATTCAGGCCGGGCACCGCTTTGCCATCACGCTCCAGCCCCGGCAGCGGCGGCAGGTCGGTCGCCGGCACCGGGTGTCCGATCAGTGCGGATGGAAGTTGCGATGGGTCGCCGACTCCGAGCCGGTAAAAGAACAGGCCAGCCAGGGCCATGAATACGATGAGCGGTAACAATATCAGAATGTTAGGGCGCTTTTTGCCGGGGTCTTCGCTCGACGCGGTACTCATCGTCTAGCCTTTGCGCTGCGAGCGTCTTGTCACGCCGCGCTCCTCGAGAGCGCCGAGAATGCGTCGCTGCGCCCAATAGTCGAGCACGACCCAGGCGACGAGCGCGGCCACCACGAATACAGTCACCGCATAAGCGGCAACGATGAAATCAGCGTGCGGCCCAAGATTCATGTCGCTTCCGCCAGTTCCTGCGCTTGCATCAGCCGCATGCTGCGCACGCGCCGGCGCAATATTTCGTTGCGCATAACGGCGAGATGCAGCGTCACGAACAACAGCGTGAAAGCCAATGTCATGACAAGCAGTGGAGTCAGCAGCGCCGGATCGATCGTCGATCCGCCCATTCGGAATACCGAAGCGGGCTGATGCAGCGTGTTCCACCAGTCGACCGAAAACTTGATGATTGGAAGATTGACCGCGCCGACCAGTGACAAGATCGCCGCTGCGCGCGCGCCGCGGCCAGGTTCTTCGGCAGTCCAATAAAGGGCGAGCACGCCGAGATAAAGCAGCAGCAACACCAGCATCGAAGTCAGTCGCGCGTCCCACACCCAATAGGTGCCCCAGGTTGGTCGGCCCCAGAGCGAGCCGGTGGTGAGGCAGATAAAAGTAAACGCTGCGCCGATCGGCGCCGCGGCCTTGCCGGCGACGTCTGCCAGCGGGTGACGCCAAACCAGAGTGCCGAGCGCGGCGATGCTCATCAGGCCCCAGCCAAACATGCCAAGCCATGCAGCAGGCACATGCAGGAACATAATCTTGACGGTGGCGCCCTGCTGGTAATCGTCGGGCGCGTTCACCGCACGAAAAAGACCGACCGCGAACAGGACGATCGTCGCCGCGATCAGCCACGGCAGTACGCGGTTGACGACAGTCAAGAAGCGCGTCGGGTTGGCAAAGTCGATCACCGGCATTGGCAGTCTCTTATCATCTCATTCCAATCCATGGCGAAGAGCCGCCGCCGCGGCGATTGGGCCGAGCACCAAGCTTGCCAAGCTTAGCGCACAAAGAATGGTGAAAGGTGGGCCAAACGGCGTGGGCCCGACGATCGCCGCATTGGCTGCGGCGACGCCGAAGATCAGCACAGGCACGGTGAGTGGCAGCACCAACACCGCGAGCAAAAGCCCGCCACGTCTCAGAGCGACAGCCAATGCGGCGCCGATCACTCCAATGAAGGTGAGCGCAGGCGTTCCGGCAAATAAGGTCAGCGCAAGCCAGCCCGTGGCTTTTAATTCGACATTGAGCATCAAGCCGAGCAGCGGCGCGATCAAAACAAGTGGGAGACCGGTTGTCAGCCAATGCGCAATCGCTTTTGTCGCGACCGATAACTCAAGCGGCAAAGGGCCCATCATCAAGAGATCGAGCGAACCGTCCTCGTGATCGGTCGCGAACAGCCGGTCGAGCGCCAGAAGACTAGCCAGCAGCGCTCCAAGCCAAAGAATTGCGGGGCCGATGCGCGCGAGCAACGCAAGATCTGGCCCGATAGCGAATGGCATCATGGTGACAACGATCAGGAAAAACAGCGCGCCCATCAGGGCCCCGCCGCCAACGCGAATTGCCAGCCGCATGTCGCGAACCAGGAGGGCGGTGAGTGCGCTCATGCTGGACCCAATTTCAGTTCGCGTGCGCGTTCGAGCCCTATTGGTCCATGCGCTGCGGCGACGATCATTCCGCCGCCCGCCAGGTGACTGCTCATAAGTCCGGCGAGCCTTTTTTGTGACGGGGAATCGAGCGCGGAGGTCGGCTCGTCCAAAAGCCAGATCGGTCGTGGCACGGCAACGAGACGGGCGATCGACAGGCGCCGGCGCTGACCGGCCGACAAATAGGCTGCTGGCAGACCGGTGAGGAGGCCGAGATCGACCGCCTCCAATGCCGCCTCAACGGCGCAGCGCGCGCCGAGAAATTCGGCCCAGAATTGCAAATTTTCTTCCACAGAAAGCGATGGTTTCATCGCGTCCTGATGGCCGAGGTAATGGCACTGTTCGGCGAGTGGCGCGTCGGGCTCACCGCCGTCGAGTTCCAGACGCCCTGCCGTGATGCGCACGAGGCCGGCGATCATCCGCAGCAGCGAGGATTTTCCGGCGCCATTGCGCCCGGTCACGAGCATGGCCTCGCCGTTGGATAGGCCAAAACTCAGGTTTTGAAATACTTGGCGCCCGCCACGGGTGCAGGACAATTCATCGGCTTTAAGTCGCATCACGGGTGCCGCGGCCCGCTCACGGGCGATCGGCCAACGGCGCCGGGTCTAGAAAACCCCGAATTTCTGAGCATTTTTGGCGAAGTTCCCCGGTTAATATGGCGTCGGGCGTGAAAAGACCTTATAAGCCCGGACTTACGACGTTACGTAATTCGAAATCGGACGCAAGTCTCTCCAGCGAGAAAAACATCGCTCTACCAATAACTTAGTCCGAGCCAGCGCCGGTCAACGGCCGGGAATGGAAACAGCCGACATGACTTCGCTCGACAGCTTCAGATGCTGCAAGATCCTCCAGGCTGGTGGCAAGAGTTACGCCTATTTCAGCCTCCCCATCGCCGAGCGAAATGGCCTCAAGGGCATTTCGAGGTTGCCCTTTTCAATGAAGGTGCTGCTGGAAAATCTGCTGCGCAATGAAGACGGGCGCACGGTGACCAAGGATGACATCAAGGCGGTCGCCGAGTGGATCAAAACCAAGACCTCCGAACGCGAAATTGCATTCCGGCCGGCTCGCGTGCTGATGCAGGATTTCACCGGCGTGCCGGCGGTGGTCGACCTTGCCGCCATGCGCGACGCCATGAAGCATCTGGGCGGCGATCCAAAGAAGATCAATCCGCAGGTGCCGGTCGATCTCGTCATCGACCACTCGGTGGCAGTGACGTTCTTCGGCAACAATCAAGCATTCAAAAAGAACGTCGATGAGGAGTACCGCCAAAACCAGGAACGCTACAAGTTTCTGAAATGGGCGCAGCGCTCGTTCGATAATTTCAGCGTGGTGCCGCCTGGCACCGGAATCTGCCATCAAGTGAACCTTGAATACCTGTCGCACGTGGTCTGGACCCGCAAGGACAAGGTGAAGGCCGACGGCAAAACCGCGACTATGGAAGTCGCCTATCCGGACACAGTGGTCGGTACCGACTCGCACACGACGATGGTGAATGGTCTCTCGGTGCTCGGCTGGGGCGTTGGCGGCATTGAGGCGGAAGCCGCCATGCTCGGCCAGCCGCTGTCGATGGTGCTGCCTGAGGTGATAGGCTTCAAGTTTTCCGGCAAGCTGAAAGAGGGCGTCACCGCCACCGATCTTGTGCTCACAGTCACCGAGATGCTGCGCAAGCGTGGCGTGGTCGGAAAATTCGTCGAGTTCTTCGGCCCTGGTCTTACACATCTCACCATTGCCGATCGTGCCACACTCGGCAACATGTCGCCGGAATATGGCGCTACTTGCGGCTTCTCACCAATCGACGACGACACCATTCGTTACATGAAAGATACCGGCCGTCCGCCGGAGCTGGTCGCGCTCGTTGCCGCCTATGCCAAGGCGCAGGGTATGTACCGCGTGAAAACCACGCCCGATCCGATGTTCACCGACGTGCTCAAGCTCGAACTCGGCTCGGTCGAGCCCTCGCTCGCAGGTCCAAAGCGTCCACAAGACCGCGTCGCGCTGAAGGAAGTAAAGGCCGGCTTTGCCGTCTCGATGGACAAGGAATTCGGCAAAAGTGCCGAGGCGAAGAAGCGCGTGAAGGTTTCCGGCAAAGACTACGATCTAGGCCATGGCGACGTGGTTATCGCTGCGATCACGTCCTGCACCAACACCTCCAATCCCAACGTGATGATTGGCGCCGGCCTGCTTGCACGTAAGGCTGCAGCGAAAGGGCTGACCGTCAAGCCATGGGTGAAGACGTCGCTCGCGCCCGGCTCGCAAGTGGTCGGCGAATATCTCGACAAGTCCGGTCTGCAAAAGGATCTCGACAAGCTCGGTTTCAATCTGGTCGGATTCGGCTGCACCACTTGCATCGGCAATTCCGGTCCGCTGCCGCCGGAGAATTCAAAAGCGATCAACGACAACGATCTGGTAGCGGCCGCGGTGCTGTCGGGCAATCGCAATTTTGAAGGACGCGTCAATGCTGACGTGCGCGCCAACTATCTCGCATCGCCGCCGCTCGTGGTGTCGTACGCGATTGCCGGTTCGATGAACGTCGACGTCGCTAAAGAACCGCTCGGCGTCGACCAAAAGGGCAAGAAAGTTTTCTTGAAAGATATCTGGCCGTCGAACAAGGAAATCGGCGATTTCGTTGCCAAGAACATCACCAAGCAGATATTCACCAGGAAATACGCCGACGTATTTAAAGGCGATGCCAACTGGCGCAAGATCAGCGTCAAGGGCGGCATGACATACGACTGGGACAAGAAATCGACCTACGTGCAGAATCCGCCGTACTTCGTCAGCATGGGCCGCCATCCGAAGCCACTCGAGGACATCGTCGATGCGCGCGTACTGGCTTTGCTGCTCGACTCGATCACCACCGACCACATTTCTCCCGCCGGTTCGATTAAGGTCGACTCGCCGGCCGGAAAATATCTGGTCGGGCACAAGGTAAAGCCGTCCGACTTTAACCAGTACGGCACGCGCCGCGGCAATCATGAAGTGATGATGCGAGGCACTTTCGCCAATATCCGCATCAAGAATCAGATGGTGCCGGGCGTGGAAGGCGGTGTCACCATCCACTATCCGTCTAAGCAGCGCATGCCAATCTACGACGCAGCCATGAAATACAAGGCCGACGGCATTCCGCTCGTGGTTTTCGCCGGCAAGGAATATGGCAGCGGCTCGTCGCGCGACTGGGCCGCGAAAGGTTCGGTGCTGCTCGGCATCCGTGCGGTGATCGCGCAATCCTTCGAGCGCATCCACCGTTCCAATCTGGTGGGCATGGGGGTGATGCCATTGGTGTTCGAAGAAGGAACGTCCTGGCAGTCGCTCGGGCTCAAAGGCGACGAGCAGGTGACGATCCGCGGCTTACATGGCGAACTCAAGCCACACCAGCGGCTGATTGCCGAGATCGTGTCGGGCAATGGCACGCTCAAGCGGGTGCCGCTGATCTGCCGCATCGATACCCTCGACGAACTCGACTACTTCAAGAATGGTGGCATTTTGCAATACGTCCTGCGTCAATTGGCAGGTTGACCGGCAGTTAATTAAAGATCAGCAAAATGGGGCCGCTCACCGTGAAGTGAGTGGCGGGTGAACGGAAGAGCGCTTTATAAGCCACGGGCGAGGCGGGGGATTGCGGTATCGATATGAACTATCGCCACGTCACCTTTGCAGTCGCGTTCGTTTTCACCGCCACGGGCGCGTCGGCTGAACCACGCGCCGTCATTGAACTTTTCACCAGCCAAGGTTGCTCATCCTGTCCGGCCGCCGACAAGTTGCTCGGCGAGCTGTCGCGCGACCCATCGCTGGTAACGATGAGCCTGGCGGTCGACTATTGGGACTATCTCGGCTGGAAAGACACGATGGCACTGCACGGTCATTCCGACCGGCAACGCGCCTATGCCGAAGCCCGCGGTGACCGCGAGGTCTATACCCCGCAGGTTGTGGTCAACGGCGTCGTGCATGTGCTCGGAAGCGACAAGGCGGCGATCGAAAAAGCAATTGCGCAGACGCGGCGTAATCCGGCCGTACTCGCGCTGCCGTTGAGCATGACCGTTGCCGACGGCAAGGTGACCGTAAACGTGCCCGCCGCCCAAGGTGACCTTCGCAGCGGTGAAGTATGGCTCTGCCCGGTGACGAGCAAAGTCTCGGTTGAAATCGGACGCGGTGAGAATCGCGACCACACGTTGACCTACCACAATGTTGTGCGCCGCTGGGTGAAGCTTGGCGACTGGAACGGCAAGGCCGAAACCTTCAGTGTGCCGCTGGCTGAACTTCCAAAAGGCGATTATTCGCTCAAGGACATCGACCGGCTCGACGTCGTCGTGCAAAGCGGCGTGGCTGCGAAACCCGGACTGATGCTAGGCACCGCATCCGCGAGCTGCTGCACTGCTCGCGACTAACTGAACACTCAGATCATTCAGCACGAAAAAAATCGGGCCGGCAGTAAGCCGGCCCGAAGGCATTAGGGGATTGAACCGTACGCGGAACTCAACTGGCCCGGCCGATCGAACCCCGGGGGGCTGGGGGGCTGAGGAATCCGGTGCTCGTACCGGACCGGGCCTTGAGGCAACGGTGGCTTTATCCCAACCCAGCGTGACCGGCGATTGACGGAAATTGGGCGTTATTGTGGGAGCTTTTAACGAGTTCGTGATCGCCCACGCGTCGTTTTTGCCCGTTTTCGAGCCACCCGTTGCCTTGAAGGAAGTCCTTGCCGTATGCCGTCTGTGGCGCGATCATTGGCTTCAAGCACAAAGGAGGCGCCGTATGACGTTCGGTTCCGGCGAAATCGATCCCAGCCAGTCCCTCGGGGGCGGTACCCCGGTGCGTAGTTCATCCGCCCCCGCAAATCAGGTGACTTTCAGCCGCCGCGAGCTCAATCGCATTCTCGACTTGTATGGCCGCAAGGTCGCCGCCGGCGAATGGCGTGATTACGCCATCGATTTCCTCAAAGACCGGGCAGTTTTTTCGGTGTTCCGCCGCAGCTCGGAGGTGCCAATCTATCGCATCGAAAAAAATCCGAAGCTTGAACGTCGTCAGGGCGCCTACAGCGTGATTTCGGCGACCGGGTTGATCGTTCGGCGCGGCCACGAACTCGAACGCGTGTTGCGGTCGATTGACCGGTCGCAATTGGCGGTGGTGAATTAATCGCAGAGCCGTCGTCCGCCGCGACGGCGGAGAGGGCGGTCAGTACAATCAGTGCCGGTCAATACTGGATGGCCGGTTTGTGTGAGGCCTGACAATCAGGGATCTGTCGATCCGCCATTTCCCAGCGCCCGCTGCATCAGCACGCTGTCGAGCCAGCGGCCGTGTTTGAAACCGACATCCTGTAAAATTCCGACATGACGGAAGCCGAGGGCTTCGTGCAGGCCAACGGATGCGGCCTGCTTGGTTGAATCGCCGATCACTGCGATCATCTGTCGAAAGCCACGCGCTTCAGACGTCTCAATTAGCGCTGCCAGCAGCGCGTGCCCGATACCGCGTCGGTGCATGTAGGGCGCGATATAGACCGAGTCTTCGATGGTCCACCGATACGCTGGCCGTGCACGGTAAGGCCCCGCATAGGCATAGCCGCAAAGAATGCCGGCAGCTTCTGCTGTGAGATATGGAAAATTGTCGGCCAGCAGATGCTGCATCCGACGCGCCATTTCAGCTTCGTCAGGCGGACTGAGTTCGAACGATGCCGTGCCGTGCTCAACCGCGTGTGCATAGATCCGCGTGATCGCCGGAATGTCGGATATGCGCGCGGGGCGTATGGCGATGGTCATACGCCGGCTACGCTAGCAAAACAAAAGCGCCCCGGCCTATAGCCGGGGCGCGCATCGCTGTCTTGTGCTTGCGGGGTCCAACGGCGCGTTAGCGCCGATCACCCATGAAGCGCAGCAAGAACAGGAACAGGTTGATGAAGTCCAGATAGAGCGTCAGTGCGCCCATAACCGCCTTACGACCGGCAATGGTGCCGTCATCGTTGGCGCTGTACATTTCCTTGATCTTCTGGGTATCCCAGGCGGTCAGGCCTGCGAAGATCAGGACGCCGATCGCCGAGATCGCGAAATCGAGTCCGCTGCTCTTCAGGAACAAGTTGACGAGCATCGCGATGATCAGACCGAACAGTCCCATCGTCAGGAACGAGCCGACCGGCGAGAGATCGCGCTGCGTTGTGTAGCCGTACAGGCTCAACGCGCCAAACGACGCCGCCGAGATAAAGAAGGTGCGGGTGATCGACGCGCCCGTATAGGCCAAGAATACCGACGACAGCATGAGCCCCAGCAATCCCGCATAGACCAGGAACAGCATCAGTGCCGTGCTTGGCTGCAGGGTGTTGATCCGGAAGCTCATGAAGAACACCAGCCCAAGCGTGCCAAGAAAAAGCACGATTGCTAGCGGGCCGCTGAAGATCGCTTGGCCGAACGGGGTCAGCGAGGTGATGCGTCCGGTGGCATCGGTGACCACGGCGGCGTTGTAGGTGAACCAGGCGACGACGCCGGTCAGAGCGACGCCGGCGGCCATGTAATTGTAAACGCGGATCATGTAGGCGCGCAGGCCTGCATCGATCGCGGTAGCACGCGCGGCGCCGAAGCCGCGGGCAGCTACGTTACGGTCGTAGTCCGACATCGAAGTTTCCTCTCTCATGTCCCGGCTTTTCGCCGGCCACGTCACGCGCGCCGGCGTGGTGCCGTCGCGCTCGTGTCCCAAATCTAGTGGTTGGCTAGCCTTCGCGCCAGATATGGCTTGATGATGACCCGCACCATTGCAGATCGTTAACGTCCGGTAGCGGTATTATACCCGAATTGCCTGCGCGGGGGATGGTGGGCGCGGTCCGTGGCGGAATGTCGCAAAAACTAAAGGTTCCTCAATATCGGCGCGGGTTTTTGGCCGAGCGCCATATAGGTACCGGCAAGTCCGAGAGCGACGGTAACTACGACCGCAGCCACCGTCGCCGTCAGGGCCGGCCAAGGCAGCCAGGTAAAGGACACATGCATGAGTTGGGCAACGATCAGCCAGGCTGCGAGTGAACCGCTGATCATCCCGAATATCGCGGTGGCTGCGCCGATCAGCAGATACTCGATGCTGTAGGCCGTAAGCAGCCGGAAGCGTGTGGCGCCGAGCGTTTTTAGAATCACGGCGTCATAAACCCGATGGCGGTGACCTGCGGCCAACGCACCCCCAAGCACCAGTGCTGCCGCGAGCAGGGTGATGGCGCTCGCGCCGCGGATCGCAAGAACTAAGTTGGCAACGATACTGCCGATCGCTTCGAGTGCGTCTTTCACCCGCACGGCGGTAACCATCGGAAAGTTTTCTGCGACCGCCCGGATAACTGCGACTTCTTGTGTCGGCGTGCCGCCGCCGGGATAGGTGAGGGTGGCGAGACGGGTGTGCGGCGCGCCTTGAAACGAATTCGGTGAAAACACCATTACGAAGTTGATGCCAAGGCTTTCCCAGTCGACCGTGCGCAAGTTGGCGATCGTCGCTGTGATGTTGCGGCCAAGTACGTTAACAACGATGGGGTCGCCGAGTTTGAGGCCCAAGCCGTCGGCGATGCGCTTCTCGAATGAGACAAGTGGGGGTCCATCATAGTCCGCTCCCCACCATTTTCCTTCAACCAATCGTGAGCCGATGGGAATCTCATTCGAGTAAGTAAGCCCGCGGTCGCTTTGCAACACCCAGGCCGCGTCTTCTTTTGGCTTGAGGTTCTCGACCGGCGTGCCGCCCGCTGAAACGATGCGCCCGCGCAGCATCGGCACTTCCTCCAGCCTCGCGGATGGCGCTTGCGCGCTTATGAAAGCGCCGAAACGTTCGGCCTGGTCGGACGGAATGTCGAGGAAATAAAATGACGGTGCTTTAGCGGGCAGTTCGTTAGAAAATTGCTGGTGCAAATTGCCGTCGATCTCGATGACTGTGACCAACAAAGTAATGCCCAGGCCGAGCGAGAGAACGATTGTCGGTGTCAGCGCACTCGGCCGATAAATATTGGCGATAGCCATACGCAGACTCGGTCGAATGCGATCGCGGTGCTCGGCGCGCCAGGAACATCATCATTGCCGCGACCATGCGCAGCAAAACGAACACTCCGGCGGCGGTAGCCGACATAGATGATGGCCACGCGGCGGTCATAGGCGAGCAGTACGGCGAACGCGGCCAGCACAAGCACGGTGATGACGGTGAGTACGACATAACGCTTTCGTGGCCGGAGCGGCTGTGGCGCCACCATATCGCGGAAAAGCGCTGCCACCGGCACGTCGTGGGCGCGTCCAAGTGGCCATACTGCGAAGACGAGTGCAGTTAGCAGTCCATAGAACAGCGCCACCAGAAGTTCGTCCGGGTGTAACGCGGGCACGATAGGCAATGGAATGATGGCGCCAAATGCCCACGAAATCACGAAGGGCAAGATAGCGCCGAGCGTCACGCCAATGGTGCCGCCGACAACCGCCAAAAGCAGGACTTGCGTGAGATAGATCGAGAAGACGCGGCGAACCGCTGGCACCAAGTGCCTTCATGGTGGCGATCGTTTCTCGCCGTCGATCGAGGTGGCTTTTGACCGCGTTGCCGACGCCGACGCCGCCGACCAAAAGTGCGGTCAGGCCGACGATGGTGAGGAACTGCGTAAAGCGTTCGACATTGCGCTCGAGTTGCGGTGAGGCGTTGCTGCGGCTGCGGATATCCCAGCCGGCTTCGGGCAATTGTGTCCGCGCTTGTGCCGTTACCGCCTTCGCGGCGGCGTCGGAAGCGTCGTTTGCTGGTAGGCGGAGGCGGTAATGCCAGCGCACCAGGCTGCCCGGCTGCAACAAACCGGTCGCGCGCAGCGCGTCCTGCGTCACCAGTAGTCGCGGGCCGAAGCCGATCCCGCCGGCGAGCTTGTCAGGCTCGCTCGTCAGTGCGGCACGGATTTCGATGGTGGCATTGCCGATCAGTGAGCCGCGCGCCCGGCTTGACCTCGAGTCGCGCCATCAGAGTCGGGTCGGCGACCGCGCCGAAAACGCCGTCGCGCTGCGCCAGCGCGTCGGCGAGTGTGCCTGTGGGTCGAGCACGGTTTGGCCGAACAGCGGATAAGCGGCATCGACGGCTTTCATCTCGACGAGCGTCGCCTGACCGTTTGCCGCGCGCGCCATGGCGCGCATGGTCGCCGCGCTCGAAACCTGGCCATGGTCTTTGCAGGAATTCGCGCTCATTCGGTGCGGCTTCGCGTTGGATCAGCGTGAACGCAAGATCGCCGCCGAGGATGACGCGACCTTCGCGCGCAAGTCCGTCGGCGAGGCTTGCCGCCAGCGAACCGACGCCGGCAATCGCCATGCTGCCAAGCGCGATGCAAGCGAGGAAGACATAGAAGCCATGCAGGCCGCCACGCAGTTCGCGTAAGGCAAAGCGTAAGCGGCAGCCAGCGGCCGCGTGGTGCGGCAATTGCTTCAACGGTCATGGTGGGCTCGCGCCATCGATGCGGCCGGAGCGCAGCCGCACCACCCGGGCGCAACGTCGCGGCCAGTGCAGCATCATGGGTCACCAGCACCAGCGTGGTGCCGCGCTTGGCGTGGCCGGCGAACAGCAGATCGATGATCTGCTTTCCTGTGTCCTCATCCAGATTGCCGGTCGGCTCGTCTGCGACCAAATTTGCGGATTCGGTGCGAGCGCGCGCGCGACTGCGACGCGTTGCTGCTCGCCGCCCGACAATTCGGCCGGATAGTGATTAAGCCGCTCGCTCAGCCCAACTGCGGCAAGCTCGTCACGACGCGCGTGCGTGTGCATCCGCGACGCCGCTCAGTTCGAGCGGGACGGCCACGTTCTCCAGCGCGGTCATGGTCGGGATCAGATGGAACGACTGGAACACGATACCGACATGGCGCCCGCGAAAGCGCGCCAAGGCGTCCTCATCGAGCGCGCTCAGGTTCTCGCCCGCAACGCTCACCGATCCCGCTATCGGCGCGTTCAAGGCCCGCCATCACCATCAGCAAGCGTTGATTTTCCGGAGCCGGACGGCCCCACCAGGCCGATTGCCTCGCCACTACCTATATGCAGATCAATGTCTTTGAGGATATGAACGCGGGCCGCCCCGTGCCCGAGCGAGAGATTGACACCGGCAAGCGCAATGGCCGGCCCCGCCTGGGAGTTATTCGTCATGGGACCTCATTTCTTCATTCCGCAACCCCGCTCATATGGGAGGAACCCCGCCCGGGTCCAGCGTCTTGCGGCCTGGGCGCTGCTGACATTGTTCTGCGCGCTGGCACGCCGGCCGTGCGGGCAAGGCGGCCGAACGTCCGGTCAAAATTGTGGTGCTCGGCGACTCGCTCAGCGCCGGCCTCGGATTGCCGTGTGGAAGCGGCTTTCCCGGCGAGGCTGGCGGAGGCCCTGAAAGCCAAAGACGTTGCGGTCACGATCATCAATGCAGGCGTGTCCGGCGATACCGCCGTCCGGAGGGCTCGGCCGTCTCGATTGGTCGGTCCCGGACGGCACTGATGCGGTCATTCTTGAACTCGGCGCAAACGATGCGCTGCGCGGGCTCGATCCGAACCGTCACCAAGACCGCACTCGATACGATCCTGCGCAAACTTGCCGACCGTCATATTGCTGTCTTGCTCGCCGGCATGCGGGCGCCTCGCAACATGGGCCCCGATTATGCGCGCGATTTCGATGCCATCTATCCGGCGCTTGCCTCGACTCACCCGGTCGTCTTTTATCCATTCTTTCTTGACGGTGTAGCCGCCGATCCCAAATTAAATCAGGGCGATGGCCTGCATCCGAACGCCGCCGGCGTCGACGTGATTGTGGCGCGTATCCTGCCGCAGGTCGAGGAATTGATTACCCGGGCGCGTGCCGCGCGCGGCTCGTGATTGGAGCGCGTGATCCCGAAAAAGTGGAAACCGGTTTTCGGATAAGACCACGCGCAACTAAAAAGTGTTTCGCCATGCCGCGTCTCTTCACTGGTGTCGAAATTCCGTCCGATGTCGGGCAGGCGCTCGGCATGCTGCGCGGCGGATTGCCGGGCGCGCGCTGGATCGATCCGCGAAAACTATCACCTGACGCTGCGCTTCATTGGCGACGTCGACGACGTGATCGCCCACGAGGTTGCCTCCATGCTTGGCCGCGTCAAACGCGGACCTTTTGAGTTGCATATGGAAGGCCTCACGTCGTTTGGCGGCCGCAAGCCGCGTGCGGTGGTTGCGAGCGTCGCGCCAGCGCAAGCCTTGCTTGACGTGCAGGCCGAACACGAACGGCTGATGCAACGCATCGGGCTGGAGCCGGAAGGTCGTAAGTTTACGCCGCATGTAACATTGGCGCGTCTGCGCGAGTCCTCCAGCCAGCAGGTCGCCGAATATCTTTCGGCGCGTGGCTACTTCCGCACGTCGCCTTTCCGGGTTCGCGCTTCGTTTTGTTTTCCTCGCGTGCCTCTGTCGGTGGCGGCCCCTATGTGATCGAGGCGAGCTATCCGCTCAGCGCGTAAGATTGTCACACCGGGTTGAAGAGCCGTGACTGAACATCGAGAATCGCGGTCGCGACGCCATGCGCATCGGTGACTGCCTCGCGCATGAGCGACAGCGGGGTATAGCGCGGCGGATCGACTTCGCCGACCACGCTGCCGAAATCGAACTTGAGATCGGCCTCGAATTTGCGCGCGAGCTGCTGCATGCGCTGGTTGTCGGTCAGGCAGTGCATTTGCAGCGACTTGATACCGCGGTTGCGCGCGCTCAAGAGCGTGCGTTCGAGCAACACGGTGCCGACGCCGTGGCTCTGCCACGGCTGCTCGATACTGAAGGCGGCTTCCCCGTCGCGCGCGAACATCGAGCCGAGCGAGCGCAGTTCGGCGGCACCGCGCAAGGCCCCGTCGACGAAGAAACCGTGCACGACCACGCCGAGTGCCGTTGGCTGTGGCCGCATGCCGGGCGATGAATTCGTCGGACACTGCACCGGAAAAGCGCCGGTGCCGGCTTTCGCGGTCGAGGCGGAGCAGGTGGTCGCGATAGGCGTCGGTTTCGCTGATCCACAATTTGCGGATCATGCCGCCATCGGGCAAAGGCTCGTGCATATTCGGGTCTCCTTAACGTCAGTCATGCCGTCCCCGTCTGGTCGCTCCTTTGGCACGCGCGGGCTGGTGCCGCGAATCGCCACACGGTATGTATATGGTGCAATGCAGCAAAAATTCGACCCAAGACCGGTTCCCGGAGGCCCTCATGCGCGAAAAACGCATAGCTTCCAATGGATTACCGCACCTTTTGTGCGCAACATAAATCTGCCGTGTCGGCTGGTCGATTTACAGACGGCACCGTTCACCCTAGGTGTCGCAGCAAGGCCTCCGCCTTCCGTCCGTTCGTCCTAGCCCCGATGTCCGAAACCTTCAGCACCCGCTATGCGGCGTTGGTTGCCGCCGGAAAGATCGAGGCCGATCCCGGCCAGGCGATCGTTGGCCCGGCAACTGACCGCGCTTGAACGGCGGCTCGACCAGCACCGACTGGCGCGCAAATCGTCCTCGCTCGGCTGGCTATTCGGCCAACGCGAGCAAGCCGGTGCCCCGCTGAAAGGTCTTTATGTCTACGGCGAAGTCGGCCGCGGCAAGACCATGCTGATGGACCTGTTCTTCGAAACCAGCGCGGTCATCCGCAAGCGCCGTGTTCACTTTCACGAATTCATGGCCGACGTGCATGAGCGCGTTCACGTCTACCGGCAGGAAATCAAGAACGGCGAGGCCAACGAGCACGATCCGATCCAGCGCACTGCGGCTGCGATTGCGGAGGAAAGCTGGCTGCTGTGCTTCGACGAATTTCACGTCACCGATATTGCCGATGCCATGATACTCGGCCGCCTATTCACGCGGCTGTTCGAGCTCGGCGTCGTCATGGTCGCGACATCAAACCTGCCGCCCACCGATCTTTACAAGGATGGGCTCAACCGCGCGCTATTCTTGCCTTTCATCGCGCTGCTGGAACGCCAGTGTGTGGTGGTGCAGCTGGACGCACGCGTCGATTTCCGGCTGGAAAAACTTACCGGCGTGCCGACCTGGTACGTGCCGGACGATGCCAAGGCCGATGCGGCGCTCGACGATGCATGGCGGCGCTTGGCCGGCGATCACGCCGGCGCGCCGCATGAGCTGATGGTGAAGGGCCATGCCGTCCGCGTGCCAAAGGCGGCGATGGGAGTTGCGCGTTTTTCGTTCGATGATCTGTGCGCGCAACCGCTGGCGGCGACCGACTATCTCAAGATCGCGCACGAATTCCACACCATCATCCTCGACCATATTCCGGTGATGGACTACGCCCAACGCAATGAAGCCAAACGCTTCATCATCCTGATCGACACGCTTTACGACAATGCGGTGAAGTTGCTCGCTTCGGCGCAAGCGCAGCCGGACGAGCTCTACGTTGCCACTGATGGCTACGAGGTCAACGAATTCAAGCGCACGGCCTCGCGCCTGATCGAGATGCGCTCACAGGCCTATCTCGGTCTGCCGCATGGCCCGAGGCAGGGCCCGATCGTCGACGCGGGAAAAATTGTCGAGACTTAGGTCCAGATGCTGGACCAGATTAACAATATCACCGCGAGCGCCATCAGCGCCGCCGCAAGCCAACCCAGGATCAACAGCCAGCGCGGCAATGCGACCAGCCGCGCTTCGCGTTTGCTGGAAACCACCAGCATGGTCGCGAACATGATCGGCACCGCGACGATGCCGTTGATCACCGCGGTCCAGAACAACATCGCGATCGGGTCGATATTGGTGGCGAGCAGTGCCGAGCCGCCGAGCGTAGCGGCGGCGACGATGGCGTAAAATCCGATGGCGCGGCTGGCCGGCAGTTCCAGGCTGCCGCGCAATTTGAACACTTCGGCGACCGCGTAGGCGGCCGATCCGGCCAGCACCGGCACCGCCAGCAAACCGGTGCCGATAATGCCGGCAGCGAACAACGCGAAAGTCAGCGGCCCGCCGATCGGCCGCAATGCCTCGGCGGCCTGTGCCGCGGTATCGATATGCGTGATGCCTTGCGTGTGCAGCGTTGCCGCCGTGGTCACGATGATGAAGAAGGCAATGAGATTGGAAAAGAACATGCCGGTCCAGGTGTCGATCGAGATGCTTCGGAATGAATTCTTCTTCAGTTGCGGATCCTCCGCATACATTTGCCGATGGCTCAATCTCAATTCCTCCGCTTCCTGCGAGGCCTGCCAGAAAAACAGATAGGGGCTGATGGTGGTGCCGAACACCGCGACCACCATCAGCAGCTGATCGCGATTGAGACTCGATGCTCGGAAACAGCGTTGCGCGCGCGACCTCGCCCCACGGAATGTGCACGCTGAATGCCGCTGCGACATAGAACAGCAGCACCAGAGTCAAAAACTTCAGATAACCGGCGTAGCGGTGATAGGGAATGAGCACCTCGGCGACCAGACACGCGATCCCGAACAAGACCGCGAAAGCAAGCGCGGAGCCACCGGTGACCAGGCGCAAGAGCCTCGCCCATGGCTGCAAGATCGGCGGCGATGTTGATGGTATTGGCCACGAGCAGCGATGCCACCAGCAGATACAGCAGCCGCGCGGCGGCAGCACCTGCGCGATGTTGTTGGCAAGCCCTCGCCGCGTATCCCAGCCGATGCAGGCGCTGATGATCTGGATTGCCGCCATGAACGGCAGCGTCAGAAACACCGTCCAGAGCAGCGAGAAGCCAAATTGTGCACCGGCCTGCGAATAAGTGGCGATGCCGCTCGGGTCATCGTCGGCGGCGCCGGTCACGAGCCCCGGCCCGAGCGCCCGCCAGATTCCGCGTAAGGAAATTCGGCCCATGGCCATCGGTGCCAACCCTGGAAATGCCAACCCCGGTGTTGGCGGCGCTGATCCACCGTGAGGCAGACACCGAGTCGCCCTCTGGACTCAAGGCCTCACGTCTGCTGGTATAATGTATACAAGCATGAAGCGAGCAGATCCTCCCGCCTTTCGGTGCCTTGTCGGGGCTAGACCTAACCGGTTAACCACCACCCGGCCGCGCTCCGCGGCAGCAGCAAGTCGAGAGTTTTCCCACCATGGCGCGTAACAAGATTGCGTTGATCGGCGCCGGCCAGATCGGCGGCACGCTCGCCCATCTCATCGGACTGAAAGAACTCGGTGACGTCGTGATGTTCGACGTCATGGAAGGCATCCCGCAAGGCAAGGCGCTCGATATCGCCGCAATCCTCGCCGGTCAATGATTTCGACGCCAAGTTCACCGGCACCAACAGCTACGACGCGATCGAAGGCGCCGATGTGTGCATCGTCACCGCCGGCGTGCCGCGCAAGCCGGGTATGAGCCGCGACGATCTGCTCGACATCAATCTCAAGGTCATGGGCCAGGTCGGTTCCGGCATTAAGAAATACGCTCCCGACGCCTTCGTGATCTGCATCACCAATCCGCTCGACGCGATGGTGTGGGCGCTGCAGAAAAGTTGTGGCCTGCCGCAGCACAAGGTTGTCGGCATGGCCGGCGTGCTCAACTCGGCGCGCTTTCGTTATTTCCTTGCCGACGAATTTCATGTCTCGGTGGAAGACGTCACGGCATTCGTGCTCGGTGGTCACGGCGACACGATGGTTCCGCTCACGCGTTATTCGGCGGTCGCCGGCATTCCGGTGCCGGATCTGGTGAAGATGGGCTGGACCACGCAGGCGCGCGTCGACGAAATCGTGAAGCGCACCGCCAACGGCGGCGCCGAGATCGTCAATCTGCTCAAAACCGGTTCGGCCTTCTACGCGCCGGCAGCGTCGGCAATTGCGATGGCGGAAAGCTATCTGCTCGACAAGAAGCGCGTTCTGCCTTGCGCCGCCTGGCTCAACGGCGAATACGGCGTCAAGGATCTCTATGTCGGCGTGCCGGTGGTGATCGGCGCCAAAGGCGTCGAGCGCATCGTCGAGATCGAGCTCAACGGCGGCGAACGCGCCATGTTCGAGAAATCGGTGGCCTCGGTGGAGGGCCTGGTCGAGGCCTGCAAGAAGATCGCACCTAATCTGGCGAGTTGAGATTTTCGACGGACAGAATTTGTAACGTTCCGGAGACCCGGGACGCGAGCTAAGGTCACCTGAATATTCACGAGTATCAGGCGAAGGCGGTGTTGCGCGAATTCGGCGTGCCGGTGCCGCGCGGCGTTCCCGCCTTCAGCGTCGATGAAGCGGTCAAGGGTGCGAAGGAGCTGGGCGGTCCAGTCTGGGTCGTGAAGGCGCAGATTCATGCCGGCGGGCGCGGCAAGGCCGGCGGCGTCAAGGTGGTGAAATCCATCGACGATGTGAAGAAAGAATCCACGCGCATTCTCGGTTCGACCCTTGTCACGCATCAGACCGGTCCGCATGGCAAGAAGGTCAACCGGCTCTATATCGAGGAAGGCTCGGCCATCGACCGTGAATTTTATTTGTCGGCGCTGATTGATCGCGAAACCTCGCGCGTCGCTTTCGTCGTCTCGACCGAAGGCGGCATGGACATCGAGGAAGTCGCGCACAAGACGCCGGAGAAAATCCTCACCTTTTCGGTCGATCCGGCCACCGGTATCATGCCGCATCACGGCCGCCGCGTGGCACAGGTGCTCAGGCTTTCCGGCGATCTCGCCAAGCAGATCGAAACGATCCTGCCCAAGCTCTACGCCGCGTTCACGACGCAAGGACATGAGCATGCTCGAGATCAATCCGCTGGTCGTGACCAAAGGACAACAAGATCATCTGTCTCGATGCCAAGGTCGATTTCGACGGCAATGCGCTCTATCGCCATCCCGACATCGTTGCGCTGCGCGATCTGACCGAGGAAGACGAAAAGGAAATCGAGGCCTCGAAATACGATCTCAATTACATCGCGCTCGACGGTTCGATCGGCTGCATGGTCAATGGCGCCGGCCTTGCCATGGCGACCATGGACATCATCAAGCTCTACGGCATGGCGCCGGCCAACTTCCTCGACGTCGGCGGCAGCGCCACCAAGGAGAAGGTGACGGCGGCGTTCAAGATCATCACCTCCGATCCGAACGTGAAGGGCATTCTCGTCAACATCTTCGGCGGCATCATGAAATGCGACGTGATTGCCGAAGGTGTTGTGGCGGCAGTGAAGGAAGTGGGCCTGAAGGTGCCGCTGGTCGTGCGGCTCGAAGGCACCAATGTCGATCTCGGCAAGAAGATCATCGCCGAATCCAAGCTCAACGTGACATCGGGCGACGATCTCGACGATGCCGCGCAGAAAATTGTCAAAGCCGTGAAGGGTGCCGCGTAATGGCCGTCCTCATCGACAAGAATACCAAGGTCATCTGCCAGGGCTTCACCGGCAAGAACGGCACCTTCCATTCGCAGGCGGCGATCGCCTACGGCACCAAGATGGTCGGCGGCACGTCGCCCGGCAAAGGCGGTTCGACACACCTTGATTTGCCGGTGTTCGATACGGTCGCCGAGGCCAAGGAGAAAACCGGCTGCGACGCGAGCGTGATCTATGTGCCGCCGGCCGGCGCCGGCGACGCCATCTGCGAAGCGATTCAGGCCGAGATCCCGCTGATCGTCTGCATCACCGAAGGCATTCCGGTGATGGACATGGTCAAGGTCAAGCGCTCGCTCGCGGGTTCGAAATCGCGCCTGATCGGACCGAACTGCCCGGGCGTCATGACGGCGGGCGAATGCAAGATCGGCATCATGCCGGGCAACATCTTCAAGCCGGGCAAGGTCGGCATCGTATCGCGCTCCGGCACGCTCACCTATGAGGCCGTGTTCCAGACCAGCCGCGAAGGTCTTGGCCAGACCACCGCGGTCGGCATCGGCGGCGACCCGGTCAAGGGCACCGAATTCATCGCGGTGCTGGAGATGTTCCTGGCCGACCCCAAGACAGAGTCGATCGTCATGATCGGTGAGATTGGTGGCTCGGCCGAAGAGGACGCAGCGCAGTTCCTCAAGGACGAGGCCAAACGTGGCCGCAAGAAGCCCATGGTCGGTTTTATCGCGGGACGCACCGCGCCGCCCGGCCGGCGCATGGGCCATGCCGGTGCAATCATTTCCGGCGGCAAGGGTGACGCCGAGTCCAAAATTGCGGCAATGGAATCGGCGGGAATTAAGGTATCACCATCCCCGGCTCGAATTGGGAAGACGCTGGTCGAAGTACTGAAATCCTGATTCAGTGCTTAGGCCTTTCGTAGACTTACAGTCGTCATAAATAGAGTTAAAACAGCCAAGACCGTCCGGTCGCTGGCCTTTCGGGCTATCGCGGCCGGAAACGCGTGGAATTTTCAGGCCGCGCAAGGATCAGACCACCATGTCCCGCCAGGACGCCAACGCCATCTTCGCCCACACCTCTTTCCTCTACGGCGGCAACGCCGCCTACATCGAAGACCTCTACGCCAAATACGAGGCCGATCCTGCGGCCGTCGACGCCGAATGGCGTGCCTTTTTCCAAAGCCTGAAAGACGAGAAGTCTGACGTCGTCAAAAGCGCCCAAGGCGCCTCCTGGAAGATACCGAACTGGCCGGTGCGCCCGAACGGCGATCTGGTCGCGGCGCTCGACGGCCAGTGGGCCGAGACCGAAAAGAAAATCGGCGAGAAGATTTCAGCCGACCGCGCGGGCCAAGGGTGTCGAGCTTTCGTCCGCCGACGTGATGCAGGCGACGCGTGATTCCATCCACGCGCTGATGCTGATCCGCGCCTACCGCATTCGCGGCCACTTCCACGCCAAGCTCGATCCGCTCGCGCTCGAGCCGGAGAAGAACGAAGAAGAACTCGATCCGCGCTCCTATGGCTTCACCGAAGCCGATCTCGATCGCAAGATTTTCCTCGACAAGGTGCTCGGCCTCGAATTCGCGTCGATGCGCGAGATCGTCGCCATCCTGCGCCGCACCTACTGCCAGACGCTCGGCGTCGAGTTCATGCACATCTCGAATGCCGCGCAGAAAAGCTGGATCCAGGAGCGCATCGAGGGCCGCGACAAGGAAATCACCTTCACGCGCGAGGGCAAGCGCGCCATCCTCAACAAGCTCGTGGAAGCCGAAGGCTTCGAGAAATTCCTCGACGTCAAATACACCGGCACGAAGCGCTTCGGCCTCGATGGTGCCGAAGCGCTTATTCCGGCGCTGGAACAGATCATCAAGCGCGGCGGCAATCTCGGCGTGCAGGAAATCTGCATTGGGCATGCCGCATCGCGGCCGCCTCAATGTTCTGACGCAAGTGATGGGCAAGCCGCACCGCGCGCTATTCCACGAATTCAAGGGCGGCTCGGCGACGCCGGACGAGATCGAAGGCTCCGGCGACGTTAAATATCACCTCGGCGCGTCGTCGGACCGCGAGTTCGATAACAACAAGGTACACCTGTCGCTGACCGCCAATCCGTCGCATCTGGAAATCGTCGATCCGGTTACGCTCGGCAAAGTGCGCGCCAAGCAGGACCAACACCATGCGAAGCCCGACGAGCGCACGATGGTGATGCCGCTGCTCATGCACGGCGATGCCGCCTTCGCCGGCCAGGGCGTGGTGGCGGAATGTTTTGGCCTGTCCGACCTGAAGGGCTACCGCACCGGCGGCAGCATTCATTTCATCGTCAACAACCAGATCGGCTTTACGACCTATCCGCGCTACTCGCGCTCGTCGCCCTATCCGTCCGACGTCGCCAAGATGATCGAGGCGCTGATCTTCCACGTGAACGGCGACGATCCGGAGGCGGTGGTGTTCGCCGCAAAGGTCGCAACCGAATACCGGCAGAAATTCCAGCGGCCGGTCGTCATCGACATGTTCTGCTACCGGCGTTTCGGCCACAACGAGGGCGACGAGCCGTCGTTTACGCAGCCGCTGATGTACAAGAAAATTCGCGCGCATCCGACCACGCAGGAAATCTACAGCAAGAAACTGATCGCCGAGGGCGTCGTCACCGAAGGTGAAGTCGAGAAGATGAGGGCCGACTGGCGCGCGCGCCTCGAAGCCGAATTCGAAGCCGGCCGGCGGCTACAAGCCGAACAAGGCCGACTGGCTCGACGGTCGCTGGTCGGGCATGAAAGCCGCGCGCGATGCTGACGATCCGCGTCGCGGTAATACTGGCGTCGATGCTGCCGTGCTGCGCGAGATCGGCAAGAAGATCACTGTCGTTCCGCAAGGCTTTACCGTTCACAAGACGATCCAGCGTTTCCTCGATAATCGCGCCAAGGCGATCGAGAGTGGCGAAGGGAATCGATTGGGCGACCGGCGAGGCGCTTGCCTTCTGTTCACTTGCTCAAGGAAGGCCATCCGGTCCGGCTGTCCGGCCAGGACAGTGAGCGCGGCACGTTCTCGCAGCGCCATTCGGTGCTGTTCGACCAGAACACCGAGGAGCGCCACACGCCGTTCAACCACCTCGGCGAACCGCAGGCGCGCTTCGAAGTGCTCAATTCGAGCCTGTCGGAAGAGGCCGTGCTCGGCTTCGAATACGGCTATTCCACCGCCGAGCCGAACGCGCTGACGCTGTGGGAGGCGCAATTCGGCGACTTCGCCAACGGTGCGCAGGTCGTGTTCGACCAGTTCATCTCGTCGGGCGAGCGCAAATGGCTGCGCATGTCCGGTCTCGTCTGCTTGCTGCCGCATGGCTACGAAGGGCAGGGGCCGGAGCATTCCTCGGCGCGGCTCGAACGCTTTCTGCAGATGTGTGCCGAAGACAACATGCAGGTTGCGAACTGCACGACGCCGGCGAACTACTTTCACATTCTGCGCCGGCAATTGAAGCGCGAGATTCGCAAGCCGCTGATCCTGATGACGCCGAAATCGCTGCTGCGCCACAAGCGCGCAGTGTCGCGGCTCGACGAGATGGCGACCGGCACCTCGTTCCACCGCCTGCTTGTGGGACGACGCGCAGCTGCTGCCGAATGAGAAGATCAAGCTTGTCGGCCGACGACAAGATACGCCGCGTCGTTATGTGCTCGGGCAAGGTCTACTTACGATCTCTACGACGAGCGTGAGAAGCGCGGCATCGACGACATTTATCTTCTGCGCATCGAGCAGCTCTATCCATTCCCGAC
Source organism: uncultured Alphaproteobacteria bacterium (assembly GCA_963742345.1). Classification (GTDB taxonomy): domain Bacteria; phylum Pseudomonadota; class Alphaproteobacteria; order Rhizobiales; family Xanthobacteraceae; genus Pseudolabrys. The sequence goes on along the minus strand of CAVULO010000004.1, from coordinate 79,589 downwards.
CAAGGCGCTGGTCACGGAGCTATCGCGCTTCAAGCAGGCGGAGATGGTGTGGTGCCAGGAAGAGCCACGCAACATGGGCGCCTGGTTCTTCGTCGATGTGTTCCTGCAATGGATTCTCAACCAGATCGGCGCCAAGAACCGCACCATGCGCTATGCGGGGCGACCGGCATCGGCTTCGACCGCGGTCGGGCAGATGTCGAAGCATCTGGCGCAACTCAAGCAATTCCTCGACGAGGCGCTTGGATAAATTCGCATTGCGTCATGCCGGTTCTGGCCATGACGACAAAGGAAGCAAGTCATGGCTGACATCCGCGTGCCCACCCTCGGCGAATCGGTGACCGAAGCAACCGTCGGCAAATGGTTCAAGCAGCCGGGCGATGCGGTGGCGGTAGATGAGCCGCTGGTGGAGCTTGAGACCGACAAGGTCACGCTGGAAGTACCCGCGCCGGCCGCCGGTGTGCTCGCCGATATTGCGGCCAAGAATGGCGACACCGTCGCCGTCGGCGCGCTGCTCGGCCAGATCAAGGAAGGCGCAGGCGCGGCGCCCAAAGCAGCCGCACCCACCGCCCAAGCCCGCCGAGGCGCCAAGGCCGGCGCCCGCTCCCTCCGCGAAACCAGCCGAAATGCCGATGCCGCCATCGGTGCGCAAGATGGCGGCGGAAAGCGGCGTCGACCCGTCAAAAGTCGCCGGAAGCGGCATGCACGGGCAGGTCACCAAAGGGCGACATGATAGCGGCGATCGAGCGTGCCGCGGCGACGCCGACGCCGGTTTCCGCGCCGGTGCAGATGCGCGCGCCGTCGCCGGCTGACGATGCCGCGCGCGAAGAACGCGTGCACATGACGCGGCTGCGCCAGACCATCGCACGCCGCCTGAAAGATGCGCAGAACACGGCCGCCATGCTCACGACCTTCAACGAGGTCGACATGGGCGCGGTGATGCATATGCGCAATCAGTACAAGGAACTGTTCGAGAAGAAGCACGGCGTGAAGCTCGGCTTCATGGGTTTTTTTGTGCGCGCCTGCATTCAGGCGCTGAAGGAAATTCCTGCCGTCAATGCCGAGATCGACGGCACCGACATCGTCTACAAGAATTATTATCACATCGGCGTCGCCGTCGGCACCGAGAAGGGCCTGGTGGTGCCGGTGGTGCGCGACGCCGACCACATGTCGCTTGCGCAAATCGAGAAGACGATCTCCGATTTCGGCCGCCGCGCGCGCGATGGCGCGCTCAAGATCGAAGACATGCAGGGTGGCACCTTCACCATCAGCAACGGCGGCGTCTACGGCTCGCTCATGTCGACGCCGATCCTCAACGCGCCGCAGTCCGGCATTCTCGGCATGCACAAGATCCAGGAGCGGCCCGTGGTCGTCGCACGAAGGCAAGATCGAAGCGCGGCCGATGATGTATCTCGCGCTTTCCTACGACCACCGCATCGTCGACGGCCGCGAGGCGGTCACCTTCCTGGTGCGCGTGAAGGAAGGCCTGGAGGACCCGGCGCGCGTCGTGCTGGATCTGTAAGCGTATGGCCTACGACCTCATCGTCATCGGCACCGGCCCCGGCGGCTATGTCTGCGCCATCCGCGCGGCGCAGCTCGGCCTGAAAACGGCGGTGGTCGAGAAGCGCGCCACCTATGGCGGCACCTGTCTCAATATTGGCTGCATTCCGTCGAAGGCGTTGTTGCACGCGTCGGAACTGTTCGAGGAGAGCGGCCATACATTTCCAAGATGGGCATCGGCGTCTCCGCGCCGAAGCTCGATCTCAAGGCGATGATGGCGTTCAAGGATCAGGGCGTCGACGGCAACGTCAAGGGCGTCGACTTTCTATTCAAGAAGAACAAGATCGATGCTTTCCACGGCAGCGCGCGCATCGCTGCCCCCGGCAAGGTCGAAGTGAAAAGCGCCGACGGCAAGACGCAGACACTGGAGGCCAAGTCCATCGTCATCGCGACCGGCTCCGATGTCGCGCGCGCTGAAGGGCATCGAAATCGACGAAAAGCGCATCGTGTCGTCGACCGGCGCGCTGTCGCTGCCAGAAGTGCCCAAAGCATCTGTTGGTGGTCGGCGCTGGTGTGATCGGGCTCGAGCTTGGTTCGGTCTGGCGGCGGCTCGGCGCGCAAGTGACGGTGGTGGAATTTCTCGACGGCGTACTGCCCGGCATGGACGGCGAAGTGCGCCGTCAGGCGCAGCGCCTGTTCGAGAAGCAAGGCATGGCGTTCAAACTGTCGTCGAAAGTGACGGCGGTCGACGTATCGGGGAAACGAGTAAAAGCGACCGTCGAGCCTGCGAAAGGCGGGGCAGCGGAAACAATCGAGGCCGATGTTGTCCTGGTTGCGATCGGGCGCGTGCCCTACACCGAGGGCCTCGGTCTGAAGGAGATCGGCGTCAAGCTCGACGAACGCGGGCGCGTTGCTGTTGATCATTATTACGCGACCAACGTACCCGGCATTTGGGCGATCGGTGACGTGATTGCAGGGCCGATGCTGGCTCACAAGGCCGAGGACGAAGGTGTGGCGCTCGCGGAAATTCTTGTCGGGCAGGCCGGTCACGTGAACTACGACGCCATTCCGAATGTGGTCTACACCTATCCCGAGATCGCGACCGTCGGCAAAAGCGAAGAGGAACTAAAGGCAGCCGGCATCGCCTACAATGTCGGCAAGTTTCCGTTCACCGCCAACGGCCGAGCCAAGGTCAACCTGACCACCGACGGCTTCGTGAAGATTCTTGCCGATGCAAAAACCGATCGTGTACTCGGCGTGCAACTCATATGCGCCGACGCCGGCAACATGATTGCCGAAGCCGTCATCGCCATGGAGTTCGGTGCATCGGCCGAGGACATCGCGCGCACCTGCCACGCGCATCCGACGCTGTCGGAGGCGGTGAAGGAAGCGGCCATGGCGGTCGCCAAGCGCGCAATTCATATGTGATTTGTTTCGTCAGGGGGAACAATTCATGGCCAAAGGCCACAAAGACAAAGTTCGCAGTCATCACCGGTGGCGCCAACGGTATTGGGCAAGCCTTCGCCAAAGCGGCTGGCCGAGGACGGTGTCCACGTGGCGATTGCCGATCTCGTCGACGGCAAGGATACCGTGAAGCTGATCGAAGCTGCCGGCCGGCAGGCGCTCGCGGTGAATTGCGACGTGTCGTCGGAAGCGTCTGTCGCCGCCATGGCGAAACAGGTGCAAGGAAAATTTAGTCACGTCGACATCGTGGTGAATTGCGCCGGCATTTTCCCGCAGAAAAATTTCCCCGAGATGAGCTTTCGCCGACTGGCGTAAGGTTCTCTCGATCAATCTCGACGGCACCTTTCTGGTGACGGCAGCATTCGTGCCCGGAATGCGCGCGCGCAAATGGGGTCGCGTGGTCAACATGGCATCGAGCACGCTAGGCTCGGTGGTGACGGGCTTTGCGCATTACGTCGCGAGCAAAGGCGGCATCGTCGGCTTTACGCGTGCACTGGCCAGCGATCTCGCGAGTGACGGCATCACCGTCAATGCGATCGCGCCGGGCCTTACTCGTTCTCCCGGCACTTTGGTGCGCGCGCCGCGGCCCGGCTTCAAGACCATGGACGAGGAATTTGCTGCGGTCGCACAAATGCAGGCGATCAAACGCGTAGAAGTGCCCGACGATCTGGTCGGCGCGGTTTCGTTTCTCACCAGCGACGATGCCGCTTTTATCACCGGACAGACGCTGAACGTGGATGGCGGGCGGGTGAGGACATAGCGCACCCGCTTTCCTTCTTTCCACCTTGCGAATAAAGGCCGCACACACTCCGCAGCCCATTGATAAGCTACGCATAATGGCCGCTGGGCCCGTGCGCGGGGCGCGCTGAAATAGATATCAGACTTTGCCTTCTTTGCGGCCCACCGCGGCGCTACTATTTATATCAATATGCGTCGCAATTTCTTTCGACCGTTGTGGGTCATCCTCGCGCTGCTGCTTCTGCTGGAAGCGTGGCTGTGGGATCACCTCGAACCCATCGTCGCGCGTGTCGTCAATGTTGTGCCGTGGGGCAGGGTCAAGACAGTCCTTGCCCGGTTGATCGAAAAGCTGCCGCCTTACGCGTCGCTCATCGTCTTCATCATCCCGGTCATCGTCGTATTGCTGCCGCTGAAATTTCTTGAAGTCTATTTCATCGCCACGCATAACTGGATCGGCGCCATCGTGGTGCTGGTGTTCGCAAAGCTCCTTGGCCTCGGTGTCACCGCCTTCGTGTTTGATGTCACACGCGGCAAGCTGTTGCAGATTGCCTGGTTCCGCCGACATGTACGACTGGTTCATATGGGCCGCGCGACTGGGCGCGCACGCAATCACCGAGCCGATCCGGCTCCGCATTCGAAAAATTTTTTGGTTATTCATGCCGGAACGCGCCGGTCGCTCTCTGCGCCGGCTCATGCGATTGAGCCGCGGGCTTATCGTAACCGCTCCTGCCTGATGTAATTCCGCGTCAGCCCAAATGCAGCGCGTGTGGCGCCCATAGGCCGAGCGCCATGAAGCCAAGACCGAAGACGCCCAGAACTCCGGACAACCAGCCCATCGCGGCGATGCCGGTGATGATCTGCGCCGAAGCCAGGACAATGCCGATCTGGAATGCAGCCGACGCGAATTCATATTGATGGTAGCGCGCCAGCGCGAGTTCGCGCTGTTCCTCGGCCTGCTTTGCGCGTTCGGCGAGTTGCTTGCGGCCTTCATTTGTTTCCGGCTCGTCGTTGTAACGCGCGACGGTCTTCTTCCAGGCGTCAATCGTCTTGAGCAATCTCGCCTTGGCGTCCGGGTCGGTGGTACGGTCGACTTCGATCTGTGCCTGCTCTGCCGCCGTAGTCAGCTACAGTCATGCGGATGGTCTTGGCCTGAAAGAACGACCACAGATCGTTGGTAGTGACGTTGTAGGTAATGGCGGAGGTCTGCGCGCTTTTGCCGAGCGTCTCCGAGAACGCCAGGAACAGCGCCAACACTGCAATCAGCAGCGCAATCTTCTTGTTGGAATGCGCCGCATGCTCGGCATGCTCGGCGTGTTCGAGATTTTCGTGTGCGCTCATTGGTTCCCTCCGTTTGACCCGCTGTTACGATGATAGCAGAGCGCGGCGAGCGCAAGAGGCGTCAGATGGCTGTAGGGCGTTTATGCTACGCGCGCGGATGTGCGCTCGCGTAGACTTCGAGCAAGCGTTCGGTGTCGACAGCGGTGTAGATTTGCGTTGTCGAAAGCGAGGCGTGGCCAAGCAATTCCTGGATTGCGCGCAAGTCACCTCCGCGCGCCAGCAAATGCGTCGCGAAGGAATGACGCAGCGCATGTGGTGTCGCACTATCGGGCAGGCCGAGCGCACCGCGCAAACGCGCCATTGTCAATTGCACGATGCGGGGCGAGAGCGGCCCGCCGCGTGCGCCGACAAACAACGGACTGTTTGGCGGCAGTTCGAGCGGGCAGAGGGCGACATAATCGGCGATTGCTTTCGCGACTTGCGGCAGCACCGGTACCATGCGGGTCTTGTTGCCCTTGCCGATGACGGTAAGGGCATCGCTGCCTCCAGCGCAGTCCTTGCGCTTCAGGCTAAGCGCCTCCGAGACGCGCAGACCGGAACCGTAAAGCAAGGCAAGCACGGCCGCGTCGCGCGCGATGATCCACGGTTCGCTTGTCTCGCCTTCGCGCAAGCTGTTCTCGGTGATTTGTCTGGCGGCAGAGACCGCCAGAGGTTTTGGCAAGGTCTTTGGCAATTTGGGCGCACGCACAGCGCTAAGTGCTGCGACCTTGCCCTTGCCGTTGCGCTCCAGAAAGCGCGCGAACGAGCGTGTGCCGGCAAGTGCGCGCATCAGCGAGCGATTGCCCACGCCCTCACTGCGCCGTGCTGCCATGAAGGCGCGCACGTCAGCCGGCGTGAGCTTGGCCAATTGCTTGAGCGTCAGGCGCGCCACCCAGATGGTCGGCCAAAAAATTGAGGAACTGCGACACGTCGCGTCGATAGGACTCCAGTGTTTTTACCGACATTCGCCGCTCGGCGCCGAGATAGCCCAGCCAGCGAGTGATTTCGGCGGCAACGTCGGGACTGGCCTGGAATTCGCTCATAACATTGAGAGTGGCATTGCTTCCTTCACTCTTCCTTAAGCGCCCGGAATCGGCCAGACCAAGCGCATGACCACGCGGGTTGTCGATATTCTGGTGCCGGTGGCGCTCGACCAGACCTATTCCTACCGGGTGCCGGCGGGTCTTGAGCTCGCGCCCGGCGATCTGGTGGCAGTGCCATTGGGCGCGCGCGAATGCATGGGCGTCGTCTGGGCCGACAACCCCAACCCAAATCCGCGCTTGCACAATCGCCTAAAAGATGTCGACGAAAAGCTCGACGTGCCGCCGCTCAAAGCCGAGCTCCGTCAGTTCGTTGATTGGGTGTCCGGCTACACGCTCGCCTCGCGCGGCATGGTGCTGCGCATGGCTCTGCGCATGGGCGAGCATCTTGGCCCGGGCCGAGAGCGCGTTGGCGTGCGGCTTGTTGGCGCCGCGCCGCAACGCATGACGGCCGCACGTGCGCGCGCACTAAAGCTTTTCGCCGATGGGCTCACCCGGTCGAAGGGTGAGGCCACGCAGGAAGCGGGCGTCAGTGCCGGCGTGATCGACGGACTGATCGACGAAGGCACGCTGGAAACGGTCGTATTGCCGCCAGAACCGGTGGCTCGGCAGCCAGACCCCGATTTCCGCAAGCCGGAATTATCGCTCGCCCAGCTCGCCGCTGCCGACACGTTGCGTACCACGGTCGCGCAGGGCGGCTACACAGTCACGCTGCTTGATGGCGTTACAGGCTCCGGCAAGACGGAAGTCTATTTTGAGGCCGTGGCCGAAAATATCCGGCGCAAGCGGCAAACTCTGATCCTGATGCCGGAAATCGCGCTCACCGCGCAATTTCTCGATCGTTTTTCTGCAGCGCTTCGGCACCCGTCCCGCCGAATGGCACTCGCAACTTTCACCGCGCAAGCGCGCACGCACCTGGGCGGCGGTAGCAGCGAACGAAGTGCCGGTCATCGTCGGTGCGCGCTCGGCGCTGTTCCTGCCCTACGCCGATCTTGGGCTCATCGTCGTCGATGAAGAGCACGATCCCGCCTACAAGCAGGAAGATGGTGCGCACTACCATGCCCGCGACATGGCAGTCGTGCGCGGGTCGATCGCAAAAATTCCGGTGGTCCTTGCTTCGGCGACGCCTTCGGTCGAATCGGAAGTCAATGCGCGCCGTGGCCGCTACCGGCACGTTCATTTGCCGGAGCGTTTCGGCGGCGCGCATCTGCCAGTCGATCGAGGCGATCGATATGCGCCGCGAGGGTCCGCCGCGCGGGCGCTTCATCTCGCCGCGGCTCGCCGAAGCCGTTGCGGTGTCGCTAACCCGCGGTGAGCAGGCACTACTGTTTCTCAATCGCCGCGGCTATGCACCGCTGACGCTGTGCCGCGCCTGCGGATTTCGTCTGCAATGCCCGAATTGCGACGCGTGGCTGGTCGATCATCGCTTCAAGCGACGGTTGGTCTGCCATCACTGTGGATTTTCCATGCCGCCGCCGGCGGAATGTTCGAATTGTCACGCAACCGATAGCTTTGCTGCGGTCGGCCCTGGCGTCGAACGGCTCGAACAAGAAGCGGGCGAGCTGTTTCCGCAGGCGCGCATCTTGGTGCTGTCGAGCGATCTGGTCGAGTCGGTCGAGCGCCTTCGCCAGGAGCTCGACGATGTGGCGGAAGGCCGCTTCGATCTCATCATCGGCACGCAACTTGTTGCCAAGGGGCACCATTTTCCAAAACTCAATCTGGTCGGCATCGTCGATGCCGATCTCGGCTTGGGCAACGGCGATCCGCGTGCCGCCGAGCGCACGTTCCAATTGCTGCATCAGGTCGTCGGCCGCGCCGGTCGCGAGGAGGGCCGCGGCGTCGGCTATTTGCAGACGCACCAGCCCGAGCATCCGGTCATGCGGGCGCTGATCTCCGGCGACCGTGAAGCGTTCTACAATAACGAGATCGAGCAGCGCGAGCGCACCGGCTACCCGCCGTTTGGCCGGCTAGCCAGCCTTATCATCACGGCCAACGAGAGGAACACGGCGGAAGCTTATCGGCCGCACACTCGCCAATGCTGCGCCGAAGGACGAGCACGTTCGTGTACTGGGCCCTGCTGAGGCGCCGATCGCGGTCGTGCGTGGCCGTCATCGATTCCGGCTACTGGTGAAATCACCACGTGCCTTCGACCTCTCTGCCTATTTGCGCGAATGGCTCGCTGCCGCACCCAAACCGCGCGGCAACGTGCGGCTGGAAGTGGACGTCGATCCGCAGAGTTTCTACTAGCCTGCTTTGGCTGGCGCAGCCGCGAACGGGAGCGGCGTAGCCGATTGGTCGCAGATTAACGCTTCATCCCGTTCACATTCTCGAGCAAGGCTATCAGTCCCCTCAAAAGCTCGGTCGGTGATGGGGGGCATCCTCGAATGTGGAGATCGACGGGCACCACGTCTTTGACGCCACCGACAACAGCATAGCTGCCGGCAAAAATTCCGCCGTCTGCGGCACAGCCGCCGACTGCGACAACCCATTTTGGATCGGGCGTTGCGTTGTACGTGCGCAGCAGCGCCTGACGCATGTTTTTCGTCACCGGGCCGGTGACCATCAGCACATCGGCATGGCGCGGCGAAGCAACAAAGCGCAGGCCAAGGCGTTCAAGGTCGTAGAACGCATTGTTGAGCGCGTGGATTTCCAGCTCGCAGCCATTGCAGGAGCCGGCATCGACCTGGCGGATCGAGAGCGAACGGCCCAGCTTGGCGCGGGCGACGCGATTGACGCGCTTCGCGAGCTCGGCGAGCGCGGCCTCATCGGGCGCAGGCGCCGGCTCGGTGAGCGGGCCGTGGGTGAGGCTTTCGATCAGTGTCCTGCGCATTTAGAGATCGTGTCCCGAATATGAGCAGTTGAACGATTTGTTGCAGAGCGGGAAGTCGGCGACGATGTTGCCCTCGATCGCAGCTTCCAGCAGTGGCCACTGGAACCATGAGGCATCGCGCAGATGGCAGCGCGCCACGCGCCCCTTGCCGTCGAGCCTGAGCCACACCATCACGTCGCCACGGAAAGCCTCGGCTATCCCGAGGCCCTCGCAAGCCTTCCTTTGCCGATCGCCGCCTTGAGCGCGCCCTTCGGCAGCGCGCCGAGAATCTGCTCGATCAGCGACAGGCTCTGCTCGACCTCGCGAATACGAATCCATACCCGCGCATTGACGTCACCGGCATCGAGCACCGGCACCTCGAACGAGAGTTTGTCGTAGGGCGCATAAGCGAACGCGCGTCGCGCGTCGAAGGCGCGTCCGGACGCGCGTCCGACATAACCGCCGGTGCCGAACTGGCGCGCCAGTTCGGGCTTCACGATGCCGGTGGTGACAGTGCGATCCTGCAGCGAGGCGGTGTTGTCGTAGAGTTCGATCAGGCGCGGAAAAACGCGACGCACTTCGACGAGAAGGGCTTCCAATCTCCACAAAGCCTTCCGGCGCGATGTCTCGTGCAACGCCGCCCGGCACGATCACGTCCATCATCAGCCGGTGGCCGAAGCAGGCTTCAGCTGCGCGCAACATCGCTCGCGCAGGATTCCGCACTGAGCATGCATCAGCGAGAACGAGGCGTCGTTGCAGATCGCGCCGATATCGCCGAAATGATTGGCCAGCCGCTCCAGTTCGGCCATCAGCGCGCGCAGATAGACGCCGCGCGCGAGGGGCCTTTACCTGCAAGCCGGCTTCAGCCGCCTGTGCGAACGCAAAGGCATAGGCGACCGTGCTGTCGCCAGATGTGCGCGAGGCGAGCGTCGCCGCCTCCTCGAGCGTGGCGCCGTCCATCAGGGACTCGATGCCCTTGTGCACCCAGCCGAGCCGCTGCTCCAACCGCACCACGTGCTCGCCATTGGCGGTGAAGCGGAAATGTCCCGGCTCGATGATGCCGGCATGCACGGGGCCGACCGGGATTTGGTGCAGGCCTTCGCCTTGCGCGGGCAGGAATTTGTACGGGGCAGGCTTGCGTGCTGGCGGCTTGTTTACCGAGCGGATGCCGCACGTCCCAGAAGCCAAGATCGAGCCATGGCCGCGGATCGGGCGTACCCATCGCTTCGAGACCGAAAAGATCGCAGATTGTGCGCTCTGGCCGGATCGCCGGCGGATGGCGTGCGGCGACGCTCGGAAACTTTCCGGATTTGCAAGCGTAGCTGATGACCGCGACATCGCCGGATGTCTCATCCAACAATGCCATGTGAACTTTCGGTGCGTCGCCCCACAGGCCAAGCAGCGAGCAATGTCCATTCGCAAGCACGTCGATTGCCTGCCGCCAGCCGTCGTCAGTCACAGTTACGCGCGGCCAAGGTCGATGCGCCTTGGCCGTCTCGCGATACGTGATGCCATCGAGCGGGGCCATGGTGCTATCCCAACAGCCGGGCGACGTTTTGGAAGCCGGTGACCAACGCCGGCGGCATGTAGATTCCGGCCATGAAAACGATGGCGAGATGGGCGAACATCGGAACGTAGGAGGCTTCAGCGGGTGCCGTCGGTCCGCGTGGCTCGCCAAATGCAATCGTGTTGAGACGCAGGAACAGCCCGCCGAGCGCGACCAGAATGCCGAACACCAGAATTGTCGCCAGCCACGGCTCGCGGGCGAACGTCGAACTCACCACTAGGAATTCACTCATGAAAATGCCGAGCGGCGGCAGCCCGGCGATCGCCACCACTCCGAGCACCAAACCCCACCCGAGCACGGGATTGGTCACGGTCAATCCGCCCATGTCGGCGATTTTCTGCGTGCCCTTGACCTGCGCGATGTGACCGACGGCGAAAAAGATCGCCGATTTGGTCAGTGAGTGCATGGTCATGTGCAGCAGACCGGCGAAATTGGCGAGCGTGCCGCCCATTCCGAAGGCAAACACGATGATACCCATGTGTTCGATCGACGAATAGGCGAACATGCGTTTGATGTCGCGTCGCCGGTACAGCATGAAGGCGGCGAACACGCAGGAGATCAGGCCCATGATGACCATCAGCGGCCCCGGCGCGATTGCCGCCGGATTGAGCGCGAGCAGCATCTTGAACCGCAACAACGCATAGAGAGCGACATTGAGCAGCAGGCCGGAAAGCACGGCGGAGATCGGGGTCGGGCCCTCTGCGTGTGCGTCGGGCAGCCAAGCGTGGAGCGGCGCAAGTCCCACCTTGGTGCCGTAGCCCAGCAGCAGGAATACGAAAGCGACGTTAAGCAAAGCGGGATCGAATTTTGCCGCGTGCGTAACCAGGATGGTCCACACCATGGCCTCGGCGCCTTCGCCGATAACCGGTCGCGCCGCCATGTACACCAGGATGGTACCGAAGAGTGCCAGCGCGATGCCGACACTGCCGAGGATGAAATATTTCCAGGCTGCTTCGAGCGCCTCGTGGGTGCGATAGATGCCGACCATCAGCACAGTGGTCAGGGTCGCCATTTCGATCGCGACCCACATAAGACCGATATTGTTGGCGACGAGTGCCAGGTTCATGGCGAACATCAGAACCTGATACATGGCGTGATAGAACCGCACGAAAGTCGGCGTCAAACGGCCGATCTCGATCTCGTGGCCGATATAGCTTGCGCTGAACACGCTGGTGGTGAAGCCGACGAAGGTGGTCAGCACGATGAACACCTTGTTGAGGTCGTCCACCAGCAGGTAGGGGCCTGACCGGGGCTCGACGACGAACAGCGACACGGCGGTCAAGAAGGTCAGCAGTGTCGCCAGCACATTGAGCCGCGCAGTCAGCCGGTAGCCGGGCAGTGCCGCGAGCAGCCCGGCGGCGACTGCAGGAATAACGAGAACGCCCGTGAGCGCGTCGATCATCGCCGCTCTCCGCGGAAAGCGGTCGAGCGCTTGCACGTCGACGGTGTCGAATCTCTCGCGGATCCGGAACAGGAAGATACCGATGACGATGAAGGCTATCAGGACCGAGAACGCGACGCTGATCTCGACCACCAGCGGCATGCCCTTGGCGCCAGTCGCAGCCAGCACCAGGCCGTTCTCCAGCGACATGAAGCCGACCACCTGGCTCACCGCGTTTCGGCGAGTCACCATCATCAACAAACCAAGCAGCACCACCGATAACGCGAAGGCGAGATCCTCGCGTGCCAGCGGGTCGGCCTCGGCGGTTACCCGCAACATCACCACCATGGAGAGCGCGACCAGCCCCATGCCGAGCAGCATGGCGGGGCCGACCCCAACCACGGTTTCAATCTCACGGTGGATGCCGAGGCGAACGATGATGCGATGCAGGGCCGTCGGAATTACGATGGCCTTGAACACCAACGCGATCACCGCGGTCAGGTAGAGATGCGGTGCGTCCTGGACGAAGGCCTGCCAGGCGACCGACGCTGCCAGCACCAGAGCATGGAGCGCATAGATATTGAGGAGCGCGTAGAGCCGGTCCTGGTAAAGCTGCATGAAGCTGACCAGCACCAGCGAGCCGGCGAGAAGATGCGCGACGTCGAATTACAGTCCGCGCATCAGAAACTCCCCGATACGAACCGGAGCAACGTGGCCAAAAGCGCCAACATCAAGGCTGCACCGAGAAATTCCGGCACCCGGAACACACGCATCTTGGCAATGGAAGTCTCGAACACGGCCAGCAGGCTGCCGCCGACCACGAGCTTGGCGACATAGCTTGCGACACCGAGAGCGATCTCCGCAGCGCCCCCGTTGGGTGGCGCAATGCCCCAAGGTGCAAAGAGGCAGCAGATCACCGACACGTAGAGCAGCAATTTAAGCTCGGAGGCGAGATCGATCAGCGCCAGATGCCGGCCGGAGTATTCAAGCACCATCGCCTCATGCACCATCGTGAGCTCGAGATGGGTCGCCGGATTGTCGATCGGAATGCGCGCATTTTCCGCGATCGCCACCATGATCAAGGCAAGCAGCGCAAGACCGAGCGAGACCCGCAAGCCCACTTCGCCCGAGACCATGTAGGCTGCCATAATGGAGAGCTGCGTTGAGCCGGCGATCAGCGCCAGCGTGAACATGATCATCAGCATGGCCGGCTCAGCGAGCGAGGCGATCATCACTTCGCGGCTCGAACCAATGCCGCCGAAGCTGGTGCCGACATCAAGGCCGGCGAGCGCGAGGAAAAAACGTGCGCTTCCGAGCAGGGCAATGAGCGCGATGAGATCGGCCGACCAGGAGAACAACAAGCCGCTGCGAAATGTCGGCACCAGTGATGCCGCGACCCAGGTGCCGGCGAAAACGATGTAGGGAATGACGCGGAACAGCCAGGACGCGCTTTCCGCGAGAACCACCTCCTTGCGCATCAATCGAACGAGATCGCGATAGGGCTGCAACAGCGGCGGCCCTTGCCGGCGCAAGAGGCGCGCCTTCACCTTGCGCACAAAGCCGGTGAACAGCGGCGACAGCAGCAGCACCAGCAGCATCTGCGCGCCCTGGAATGCGAAATCGCGGATCACGGCCATATCGCGAGCACCAGCAGGAGCAGCACCAGCGCCGCGAAAACCAGCGTGAGGTAGCGGCGGATGGTGAGGAATTGCAGGACGTTGAGCCGGTCGGCGGCGTAGTCGACGAAGGCGGCGATCGGCGCGTAAGCGGCGTCCCAGATCAGATCGCGTAGTTCGACGGTGAGCCGTGCCGGCGTAGTGGCGCCTGGCGGCGGCATCTCGCCGATCTCGCGCGCGCGGAACACGGTGGTGCCGTAAACGCGGCGGATCGGCTGTGCGAAGCTTGAGGCGGTGTATTGCGTTGCCGGACTCGGCGTCCGGATACCCGCAGTCCCAGGCCGGTCCGCGCCGCAATTTGTCGGAGGCCAGTCGATGAATGGCGAAGGCAGCGATTGAGCCGGACAGCGTCACGAAAACGAAGACCAGCAGTCCGTTATAGGAGCTGCGGCTTTCCGCGATCGGCACGATAGTCAGCCAGTCGAGCCCGGTTTGATGCGGCATGCTCATGCCGACCAGCGCATTGGTGACCGGCGCGAGCGCGTCGATGAAAATGCCAGGCAGAATGCCGGCGACGAGACACAGTGCAGCGAGGAAGAACATCGCGGCGAGCGAATTGCTGTCGGTTTCGCGTGCATCCGCGGCGGCCGGCGTGCGCGGGCGCCCCAGGAAGCTCACGCCAAATGCTTTGACGAAACAGGCGGCGGCGAGCGCCGCCGATAACGCCAGCAGCGCGCCCACCGCCGGCACCAGAAATTTTAACCCCCAGGACGGCAGTTGCGGACTGAGCAGGATGGCCTGGAAAGTCAGCCATTCCGATACGAAGCCGTTGAGCGGCGGCAACGCCGAGATTGCAACGCAGCCGACGAGAAACACGAAAGCGGTCTGCGGCATGCGATGAATCAGGCCGCCGAGATGCTCCATGTCGCGCTCGCCGGTTGCGTTGAGCACGGCGCCGGCGCCGAAGAACAGCAGGCTCTTGAAGACGGAGTGATTGAACACATGGAACAGGCCGGCGGTGAGCGCCAGTGCCGCGGCGACCGGCATGCCGTGCGCCTTGAAAGCGAGCGCGAGGCCTAGCCCGATATAGATGATGCCGATGTTTTCCACCGTGTGATAGGCGAGCAGCCGCTTGAGATCGTGCTGCATCAGCGCGTAGAGCACGCCCATCACGGCTGTGATGCCGCCGACGGCGAGCACCAGCATGCTCCACCACCAGGCGGGCGGGCCGAGCAGATCGAACGCGATGCGCACAAAGCCGTAAACCGCGACCTTGGTCATCACGCCGCTCATCAGGGCGGAGACGTGGCTCGGCGCAGCCGGGTGAGCGAGCGGCAGCCAGGCATGCAAGGGAACGACGCCGGCCTTAGAGCCAGCGCCGACGAGCGCCAAAACCAGCACCAGCGCCGCCAGTGCGGCGGACGGATGGGATGCGCGGATCGCATCGAACGCATAGTTGCCATTCGCGCCGGCAAGCAGACCGAAGGCGAGCAGCAGCGCCAGCGTGCCGAAGCTCGCCATCAACAGATAAACGTAACCCGCCCGCAGGTTTTCACGCTCCCGGTGATGCGCGACCACCAGCGCCCATGAGGTGAGCGACATGAATTCCCATGAGACCAGAAAACTGAAGGCATCGTCGGCGAGCACGACAAGGTTCATGGCGGCGAGATAGGCCGGATAGAACGGCAGGACGCGTTCGGGCGCACGTTCGTGGCGGCCATAGCCGAGTGCGAACAGGCTCGCGGCCGCGCCACCAAGGTTGACGACGATGACGAAGAAGGCCGACAAGCGCGTCTATGCGGAAATGCGCACCGAGCCACGGCAGACCGAGCGGTAACGTCGCTATGGAGAACGTCCGCTCGGAAAGGCATATAAGCCCGATCACGCCCAGCAGTCAGCGTGACGACCAAGCACGACGCCGTAAATGATATTGCTGGCGCGTATGGATGTCGCCAGAAGCGACCGCGATCGGCGCAAGTACCAGCAGCGCTGCCACGCCATAAAGCGCGTAGATCGCCATCAGCGCCTCCACGCCGCGCGTGCGGCGATCGCTATGCCGCGACCGCTCATTTGAGCCGCACCCCGCGGCCCCCGGTGCTTGAGGTGGCGCCCTCGCCAATCAGTTCAATTCCATTGGCCGCCAGTGCATCGACCAACTTCATGAGCGAGTCCACGTTGCCGCGGACTACGCCGTCGCTTGCTTCCATGCGTTGGATAGTTGGCAGCGACAGGTTCGAGCGCTGCGCCAGCTCGCGCTGGTCAATGCCGAGCAACGCTCGTGCGGCCCGCAATTGCGCGGCAGTGATCATGCCGGTTGAATCTTTTGCGAAGCAGGAAACGTAGTTTGTAATGTCTAAAGCCGATGAAATTATACGTCAAGTATCATATAAGAAGTAAAATACATCAACCATTGCGGCCTCATTGCTAAGAAGCAGGCCACTGCTCAAACAGCCAAAACCTACGCCCGGTGTCTCAGCTTGAGTTTTCTGGCGTCATCACCAGACGTAGAACCACGCGATAGCCAAAATTGCGACTATCGCAATGCTCAGCACCGTTAGCTGCCCACCGGTGCTTTGGAAAAAGCCTCGGTAACTCTCTTCGCTTTGCGTGCTCATTGCGATGTGCCTCGCTCAGTTGGTCGTTATGTTTGCCTCCACCGCCTCGAAGTCGTGCAACGATCGCGTCGAAATATCAGCAGTTGCTGAAAACGCTTCACACGAGCTTCACCATTGGTTGTTGCAGACACAGCGGAGACAAACTCCTTTTGGGCCCCGCTGATTTTTCGCGCGATCTGTCAAAAATATTGCCGGCGCTACAGCCACGACAACTAAGGATGTTTCCTTATACGGATGCGCGAACAATCAGTCGGTAGCTCGGGGACGTCTCAACTTGAGCTATTCCGGCATCTCATCGTGACGAACGTTTGGCTGCAGCAATACGCAGGCGGCCGCTGCAAAAATCATCACAAAACCGATAATATCGGGCAGGGCCAGGCGCTCGCCAAGGACTATGACGGAGGCACTGACGCCAATGACCGGCACCAGCAGCGAGCCGAGCGATGCTGTAATGGCCGGCAGCCGGCCGACGATCGACCACCACAGAAAATGTGCGAGGCCAACACCGAACAGTCCGACAAAGAGGATCGCCAAAATCGTCTCGTTTTGGATCGGCCAGAGGTGTGGATAGCCTTCAACTATAATGCTGCCTGCGGTGATAAAAATCAGACCGAACAGCAATTGCCAGGCCGCGTTAGCCAAAGGTTCGATCGTGAGTTTGGCCCACTTGATGTAGACGGTGGCGAAAGCCCAGCTCAGCGCGCAACCTAGCGAATAAAATACGAAAGGTGGAAATCCGCCGGTAAACAGCGGCCACACTAAAATTGTCAGACCCACAACACACAGCACAAACGCGAGCCAGCGTATCGCGTCCAGTCGCTCGCCGAGCACGAGGCGGCTGAGCACGGTGGTCCAGATCGGCATCGAATAGGTGATGATAATCGCGCGCGACGTCGCTCCGCTTAGTTGGGCGAAGCTGGAGAGAATTTGAAATCCAGAGACGTTGAGAAAACCCGCCACCATCACGTGCACATACTCACGGCGCGGCACGTGCAATTTGTGCCCAGTAATGATGGCCGCGCTGAACAGCAACGCCGCACCGAGACTGGAACCGGCAACGCGCAGGCTCCAGGGCGTCACCTCGCGTAACGCGATCGCCGCCGCAACCCAGTTCAGGCCCCAGGCGAAGGCGAGCAACACGACCAACAACTTCGCCGTTGCGGCGGCGTCGGCCTTCGTTTTCAGGCTTGGCATTGCTTTGAAAAATCCAGCGATCGCCGCTTTCGCGTCTGTTTGCGGGGCGCACGCTATAGCGAGTACGCTCGGGTGGCGAGGCAACTCTGAGATGCAAATTCGTCCGGCCGGGCATCGCATGGCGGTATCTCCGCACTGCTGCAAACCGGCCACCTTGTTGCGCCGCCATGCCCGCTGTGTTAGCTAGCCCTCGATTTCAGGGGGTTCCCGCGGGCTTCCGCGACGTTCCCGGAGATCGGAATTCCCTCTTGGATTCCAATAGTTTGCGCCGCCTCCCGCGACGGCGTCCGGGCTGTGAACGAAGTAAAAGCAACGAGCGTTTCCGTGGCAGGCGAAGATCCAATCATCTCCGGCATGGCTGGCCGTTACGCCACCGCCCTTTTCGAGCTTGCCCTCGACAATAAGGCTGTCGACGCCGTCAAGAAGGACCTTGATCGGTTCGACGCACTCGTTGCCGGCAGCGTCGATCTCAATCGCCTCGTGCGCAGTCCCGTGTTCGGCGTAGACGAGCAACTCAAGGCGCTCTCGGCGATTCTCACCAAGGCCGGCATCACCGGGCTGGCCGCAAATTTCCTGCGCGTCATCACGACCAACCGGCGATTGTTCGCCTTGCGCGATATGATTCGTGGCTATCGTGCCCTTGTCGCCCGACACAGGGGCGAGGTGACAGCTCAGGTGACGGTTGCCGAGAAGCTCAGCGACAAGAATCTCGACGCGCTCAAGAGCGCGCTCAAATCCGTGACCGGCGGCAAGGACATCGATCTCGACGTCAGGGTCGAGCCCGCCATCATCGGCGGACTGGTCGTCAAGGTCGGCAGTCGCATGGTCGACAGTTCGCTCCGCACAAAACTCAATTCGATTAAGATAGCGATGAAAGAGGCCCGCTGATGGATATCCGCGCCGCAGAAATTTCCGCCATCCTGAAAGAGCAGATCAAGAACTTCGGTCAGGAAGCCGAAGTCTCCGAGGTCGGTCAGGTGCTCTCCGTTGGAGACGGCATTGCTCGCGTCTACGGTCTCGACAATGTACAGGCCGGTGAATTGGTCGAGTTTGAGAATGGTGTGCGCGGTATGGCGCTCAATCTCGAAAGCGACAACGTCGGCATTGTGATCTTCGGCAACGACCGTGAGATCAAGGAAGGCCAGACAGTCAAACGTACCGGCTCCATCGTCGACGTCCCGATCGGAAAAGGTCTGCTCGGACGCGTTGTCGACGCCCTCGGCAATCCGATCGACGGCAAGGGTCCGATCAAGGCTGAAAAACGTGCGCGTGTCGATGTGAAAGCGCCCGGCATTATTCCGCGCAAATCAGTGCATGAGCCGATGGCAACCGGCCTCAAGGCCATTGACTCACTCATTCCCATCGGCCGCGGCCAGCGCGAGCTGATTATCGGCGATCGTCAGACTGGCAAAACCGCAATCGCACTCGATACAATTCTCAATCAGAAGTCGCTTAACGCGCAGCCCGACGAAAAAATCAAGCTCTACTGCGTCTATGTCGCCGTCGGGCAGAAGCGTTCCACAGTCGCCCAGTTTGTGAAGGTCCTCGAAGAGCAGGGCGCGCTCGACTATTCCATCATCGTCGCGGCCACGGCATCCGATCCTGCGCCGATGCAATACCTGGCGCCGTTTAGCGGCTGCACCATGGGCGAATATTTCCGCGACAACGGAATGCACGCGGTCATCATCTACGATGACTTGTCCAAGCAGGCGGTCGCTTACCGCCAGATGTCGCTGTTGCTGCGGCGTCCACCCGGCCGCGAGGCGTATCCCGGCGATGTGTTCTATTTGCATTCGCGTCTGCTCGAACGCGCGGCCAAGATGAATGACGACAACAAAGCAGGCTCTCTGACCGCGCTACCCGTCATCGAAACGCAGGCCAACGACGTGTCGGCCTACATTCCGACCAACGTGATCTCAATCACCGATGGCCAGATCTTCCTGGAGACCGATTTGTTCTATCAGGGCATCCGCCCCGCGGTGAACGTCGGCCTGTCGGTGTCGCGCGTCGGTTCCGCGGCGCAGACAAAGGCAATGAAAAAGGTCGCCGGCCGCATCAAAGGCGAGCTTGCGCAATACCGGGAAATGGCGGCTTTCGCGCAATTCGGCTCCGATCTCGATGCCACCACCCAGCGTCTGCTCAACCGTGGCGCGCGACTGACCGAGCTTCTCAAGCAGCCGCAGTTCTCGCCGCTGAAGATGGAAGAGCAGGTCTGCGTGATTTATGCTGGCGTCAATGGCTATCTCGATCCGCTGGCGGTAGACCGCGTGCGCGCCTTCGAAAGTGGCTTGCTTACGCTGATGCGCACCAAACACGTCGATCTGCTCGACAGCATACGCAAGAGCGGCGATCTGTCGGATGCGGATGGCGCCCGGCTCAAGGCCGCTGTCGATGGCTACGCCAAGACTTTCGCATGATGACTGACGCCACGACGGGGAGCGATCAGGACTAATTCGATATGGCCAGCCTCAAGGACATGCGGGTTCGCATCGCTGCCACGAAGGCGACGCAGAAGATCACCAAAGCCATGCAAATGGTTGCGGCATCAAAGCTGCGCCGCGCGCAGGTGGCGGCGGAAGCGGCGCGCCCTTACGCGGAAAGAATGAGCAGCGTGCTGGGTTCGATCGCTGCGGCCGTTGCCGGCAGCGATTCGGCGCCCAAATTGCTGGCGGGCACCGGCAGCGATAAGGTGCATCTGCTTGTGGTCTGCACCGCCGAGCGCGGTCTCTGTGGTCCGTTCAATTCGTCGATCGTGCGGCTCGCCCGCGACAAGGCGAACGCGCTGATAGCGGACGGCAAGGAGGTTAAAATCCTTTGCGTCGGCCGCAAGGGCTACGATCAGCTGCGCCGGCATTATGGCAAGCTGATCATCGAGACCGTCGAATTGCGTGGCGTGCGCACCATTGGCTTCGAGCAGGCCCAAATGATCGCCAGGAAGGTCATTGCGCTGTTCGATCAAGGGGCCTTTGATGTCTGCACGATGTTCTTCTCACGCTTCAGATCAGTGATCGCGCAGATACCGACGGCGCAACAGATAATTCCGCCTGTGTTCGAACAGGACGCGGAGACAGGGCTCGCCGCCGCCTACGAGTACGAACCGGAAGAAGAAGAAATTCTTGCCGAGCTGTTGCCGCGCAATCTGTCGGTGCAGTTGTTTCGCGCGCTCCTTGAAAACGCCGCCTCCGAACAGGGCGCGCGCATGAGTGCGATGGATAACGCCACCCGCAATGCCGGTGAGATGATCCGCAAGCAGACGCTCACCTACAATCGCACCCGTCAGGCGATGATTACCAAGGAACTGATCGAAATCATCTCCGGCGCCGAGGCGCTTTAATTTCGTAACGAGGACGACATGGCTACACCCAACGCAGTCGGAAAAATAACGCAAGTCATCGGCGCCGTCGTCGACGTGCAGTTCGAAACGCATCTGCCGGCGATTTTGAACGCGCTCGAGACCACGAATGGCGGTAATCGCCTGGTGCTCGAAGTTGCCCAGCATCTCGGCGAGTCAACCGTGCGCACCGTCGCGATGGACTCCTCGGAAGGTCTTGTTCGCGGGCAAGAGGTGACCGATACCGGTGGTCCGATTTCAGTGCCCGTCGGGCCGGGACTTCTGGGCCGCATCATCAACGTGATCGGCGATCCGGTCGATGAAGCCGGCCCGGTCAAAGGTGAGAGTAAACGCGCAATCCATCAGGATGCACCGAGCTACACCGATCAATCCACCGAAGCGCAAATTCTCGTCACCGGCATCAAGGTGGTGGACCTGCTCGCGCCCTACTCAAAGGGTGGTAAGATCGGCCTGTTCGGCGGCGCCGGCGTCGGCAAGACCGTGCTGATCATGGAATTGATCAATAACGTTGCCAAGGCGCACGGTGGCTATTCGGTATTCGCCGGCGTTGGCGAACGCACGCGTGAGGGCAACGACCTTTATCACGAGATGATCGAGTTCTGGCGTCAACAAGGACCCCAAGAAGGGCTCGGTCGATGGCTCGAAATGCGCACTGGTATACGGACAGATGAACGAGCCACCGGGCGCGCGGGCGCGCGTTGGTCTCTCCGGTCTGACGGTCGCCGAATATTTCCGGGATCAGGGTCAGGACGTGCTATTTTTCGTGGACAATATTTTCCGCTTTACGCAGGCCGGCTCGGAAGTGTCGGCGCTGCTCGGCCGCATTCCCTCGGCGGTCGGTTATCAGCCGACGCTCGCAACCGACATGGGCGCGCTGCAGGAGCGGATCACCACCACGACCAAGGGCTCGATCACCTCGGTGCAGGCGATTTACGTGCCGGCCGACGACCTCACCGATCCGGCGCCTGCAACATCATTCGCGCATCTCGATGCGACCACTGTGCTATCGCGCGACATTGCCGCCAAGGGCATCTACCCGGCGGTGGACCCGCTCGAACTCCACCTCGCGCATGCTGTCACCGTTGGTCGTTGGAGAAGAGCACTACGCCGTGGCGCGGCAGGTGCAACAGATCCTCCAGCGCTATAAGGCGCTCCAGGACATTATCGCAATTCTTGGCATGGATGAGCTTTCGGAAGACGACAAGACAGCCGTCGCGCGCGCGCGTAAGATCGAGCGTTTCCTGTCGCAGCCGTTCCACGTGGCCGAGGTGTTCACCGGCTCACCGGGCAAGCTTGTTGATCTTGCTGACACCATCAAGGGCTTCAAGGGGCTCTGCGAAGGCAAATATGACAATCTGCCGGAGGCAGCCTTCTATATGGTTGGCACCATTGAAGAGGCGGTCGAGAAGGGCAAGAAACTCGCCGCCGAAGCGGCGTAACGAACATGCAAGAGCGGTCTAACCTGATTACGTTTTTGTTGATCGGATTGGTGGTCGGCGCTCTTGCTGGTTACATGACGCGCCCCGAGACGACCGAGATCAAATTGGGGCCGTTGAGCCTTGAGGTCCGCAGCAACGAAGTGGCGCGCGGCGGCGGGCCGCTCACCAGCAGCCAGGTGCAGCACATTGCGATCATGACCGCTCTCGGCGGCATCATCGGGTTAGGTGTGGGTTTCGCGATCGGCAAGCGCAGAGGTTGAGCAAACGATGGCTAGTTTTCATTTCGAACTGGTTTCACCCGAAAAGCTGGTATTCTCGGGTGAGGTGGAGCAGGTCGACGTTCCCGGCATCGAAGGCGATTTCGGAGTGCTCGCCGAGCATGCGCCGATGGTCACGACACTGCGTCCTGGCATTCTGACGGTGTATGGCGCTGGCGGCGGGCAGAAGATCGTCGTACTCGGCGGTTTTGCGGAGGTTTCGGCTGACGGCCTTGTAGTCCTCGCCGAGGTCGCCGAGGCCGTGGAAGACGTTGACCGCAGCACGATCACCGCTCGCATAGGCGAGCTTGAAAGCCGCATCGCCGCGACAGAGCCCGGCTCCGGCCTGGACAAGCTGTTAACGCAGCTCGATCATTTCAAGGAAGTCGATCGCCACCTCACCGGCACGGCGATGCACTAGCGCTATCGCGCAAACCGTTCGAATTCCTTCACGACACGCTCGTAGGTGTGGCGCTTGAACGGCACTACGAGTTCCGGTAACTCACGCACTGCAACCCAACGCCACTCGACGAATTCGGGTTTGTGCCCGCCGCCGGGATGAGCAATATCGATTTCGTCATCGGTTCCGGTAAATCGCAGCGCATACCATTTCTGTTTCTGTCCGCGATATTTTCCGCCCCACGCCTGTTTCGCGACCTTGCTCGGAAGATCGTAGGTGAGCCATTCACCGATCTCGCCGAGTTTCTGCACAGAACGAATATTGGTTTCCTCGTGCAGTTCGCGCAGCGCCGCCTTGTAGGGATCTTCATCTTCGTCGATGCCGCCCTGCGGCATCTGCCACACATGAGTAGCATCGACGTGTTCGGGCCCGTCCGTTCGCCGTCCGATGAAAACGAGTCCGGCCCGGTTGAGCACCGTCATGCCGGCGCAAGGCCGATAAGGTAACGATTCAAAGGGAGGCATTCGCGCTCCGTTATTCAGTCGCGAGGAGCTCGCGATCAAAAATAACGTTACGACGACTTTGCCTTGATCGCCACCATTGTAATCGGCACCAGAAAGATACCGCGGGCTTCCACTTTTTTTGCCCAGTCGGCGATGCGTGCGATTGTGGCCGGCTGGGCGGTAGCGAATCCGACGGCGACACCACCATCGCGCGCTTTCATCTCGAGGCGCGCAAGCGCCCGGTCGATTTCAACGGGAGTAGGCACTGTGTCGAGCACAGTATCCGTCTTAGCAAATGGCAAATTGTGAGTGCCGGCAAGCTGACCAGCAATGCTGCGCGAGGATGAACCGTCGTCCACATAGATAAGGCCCCGCTGGGCGGCGTCACGCAACACCGGGGCCAAACCTTGTTCGGAGGCAGTGAAGCGTGCGCCCATATAACCCATCAGTCCGACATAGCCCTGGAAGCGGCTCATGAGCCAATGGAGCCGGTCGATATTCTGTTCTGATGTCAGCGACGTCAGCAAAGTCTGCGGGCCGGGATCGTTATCGGGATAGTCGAAAGGTTCCATCGGGACCTGGAGCAGCACCTCGTGCCCGTTTGCCCGGGCGCGCTCGGCCAGCTTTTCAAGATCCGCGCCGTAGGGCGCCAGCGCGAAAGTCACGCTCGCCGGCAGTTTGGCAAAGGCATCAGCGGTGCCTGAGGCACTGATGCCGAGTCCACCGATGACGATGGCAATAAGCGGAGAATCTTTTTTATTCGTCGGCAGGTCGCGCGGCTGCGCATACCGGGCTGACGGGCGCGTGCCGTCAGGTCCAATTTTCGGAATCGCGCCATGGCGCGTGCCCTCGATCAGCTTTGGATCGAGCAATGGTTTTGACGCGCTGCTATCGGCATTGCCAGGGATGGTGAATTGCTGACGTGCGCCGCTGGAGCCGTCGATTATGGTGACTGTCTTGGATCCGGGCGGCGGCGCTGCGACAGCCTTCGCTGCTGCGGCCGCGACATCGGGCGCTGAACCGGGCAAGCCATCGTGGCGAGCATGCTGCTTTCCGTCACCATCGTTATCCCGCGCGGCCTGGGCCGAGGGCTGCGACTTGGTACCCACAAACGCCACAGGTTCGCCGCCCAGCGGATCGTTAACGAAAGCGGCCCACGCGACCACGACGACGCCTGAAATTCCGAGCACGCCGGCAAGTAATTGGGGCGCGGAGACGGGTAATTTCAGCAGCCGTTTTCGTTTGTCCTGGCCGAGAGGTGCGTTCAGGTCATCTGCCAAGGCGCAAGATCCTCGCGAATCATGGCACGAAGTCTAGCACGCGACGTTTCTGTGCTGGGATTGCTGCTGGCCTGCACGGCAGGCAAGGGTCGCTCGGAGGCGCCGATAAAACGATCAGGGCGGCCTTTCGGCCGCCCCGTGGTTTTAAAACCCTGCCTGCGGTTAGTTCGGCACGGCTGTCTTTGAATTCGGCGGGAACGCCGAGTTGGCCTGGGTCCCGCGCAGGAGATCGAGCGCCATGTTGAGCGCCTTGTCGTTCTTGGCCTCGGGCGGAATGTAAGACTGGGAGCCGGTTTGCTCTTTACCTTCGTCGCCCTTGAGATGGCCGCGCAACGATGCCTCACCTTTGGTATCGGTTTTGGCCTTCAGCTCGTCCGGTACGTCTTGCAACACCTCGATATCGGGCGAGATGCCCTTTGCTTGGATCGAACGGCCGGATGGCGTGAAGTAGCGCGCCGTCGTCAGCCGCAGCGCACCATTGCCGGAGCCGAGCGGAATAATCGTCTGCACGGAACCCTTGCCAAACGAGCGGGTACCGATAACGGCAGCCCGCTTATGATCCTGCAAGGCGCCGGCCACAATTTCAGACGCAGAGGCCGAGCCGCCGTTGATCAGAACGATCAGCGGCTTGTTTTTCGTGAGATCTCCCGGGCGTGCGTTGAAGCGTTGGGTTTCTTCGGCATTGCGGCCGCGGGTGGATACGATTTCGCCCTTTTGCAGGAATGCGTCCGACACCGAGATCGCCTGGTCGAGCAGGCCGCCCGGATTGTTGCGCAGGTCGAGAACGTAACCCTTAAGCTTGTCGTCGGAGATCTTGGCCGAGATGTCGGTGATCGCCTTCTTCAGCCCTTCGGTCGTCTGCTCATTGAACTGTGTGAGTCGAATATAGCCAACATCGTCGCCTTCAGTCTGCGAGCGCACCGAGCGCACCCGGATGATGTCGCGTGTGATCGAAACCTCGACCGGCTTGTCCTGGCCTTTCCGCATGATTGTGAGCTTGATCTTGGTGTTCACCGGTCCGCGCATTTTTTCAACGGCCTGGTTCAGAGTCAGTCCCTGGACCTGCTCGTCGTCGAGCTTGGTGATTATGTCGTTGGCCATAATGCCGGCCTTGGCAGCAGGCGTCTCGTCGATTGGCGCCACGACCTTGATCAACCCGTCTTCCATGGTGACTTCAATGCCGAGCCCGCCAAATTCGCCACGGGTCTGCACCTGCATGTCACGAAAACTCTTGGCATCCATGTAACTCGAATGCGGATCAAGCCCAGCCAGCATGCCGTTGATCGCAGTTTCGATCAGCTTGCTGTCGTCCGGCTTTTCGACATAATCGGCGCGTACGCGCTCGAATACGTCGCCGAACAGATTGAGCTGCCGGTAGGTATCCGCCGCCGCTGCCTTGGCGCTCGCGCCAACCAGGATCATACGGGGCTGGACTGCGAGCAGCGTCATTGCCGCTCCCGCTGCCGCGCCGAGAAGAATAAGTGAAGTCTTGCGCATCATCCGCGAACCTTTTCGCCTTCGCCAGCTGCCCACCATGGGCCTGGATCGACGGGAACCCCGTCCTTTCGGAACTCAACGTATAACACCGGTTGGCTAGAACCTGTCGCTAGGATTGCGGCAATATGAGAGCCGCTCCCCATCATTGCAACGGGTTCCCCGGTCAGGACGAACTGCCCGAGGTCAACTGATATCCGTTCCATCCCAGCGAGCAAGATATGATACCCGCCGCCGACATTAAGGATCAAGAGTTGGCCATAGGAGCGGAATGGGCCGGCATATACCACCCAACCGTCCGCAGGCGCGGTAACCTGAGCACCTGCCCGGGTGGCGATCGAAAGCCCTTTTTCAGCCCCACCGCTACTGTCGGGGGCCCCGAACTCCTTCAATTTGACGCCATTAACCGGAATCGGAACTTGTCCGCGCAATGACGCGAAAGCAACGGCCGGCGCCAACCGGCCGGGATCCCGGAAAGCAGACAACGCCGGCCGGTTGTCCGAACGGGCCGCCTCGCGCGCCTCGCGCGCGGCGGGGCTGAGGCCCTGTTCGAGCTTGGCGATCAAATCTTTGAGATTATCGACGTCACGCGCAAGATTTCCCGCGCGCGCCCGTTCGGCGTCGAGCGCCTTTTCATGTTCAGCCGACTGCTTCTGACGTTCTTCCACAAGTGCGGTCATGCGTGCGCGCTCACCATCAAGCGCGGCAACCTCGGTCTTGAGCTGGTTGCGCTCAGCGTCAATTTTCTTGCGCACCGCGAGCAATTCAGAAAGGTCGTTGGCGAGCGCTTCCACTTCATGGCGCATCTGCGGCAGTACCGCACCGAGGACCATGGCAGTCCGCACCGATTGCAACGCATCTTCCGGACTTGCGATGAGCGCGGGCGGCGGACGGCGGCCGATGCGTTGCAGCGCGGCAAGAACTTCGCCGATCACTGCGCGACGGCCATCAAGCGATATGCGAATACTACGTTCATTGTCATCCAAGGGCTTGAGCCGCTCTTGCGTCGCCACGATCCTTGATTCGACACCGCGCAAACGGCCGGCCGTGTCGATCAGGTCCTGATTGAGTTTGCGACGGTCAGCGCCGATCTGTTCGATTTCCCGTTTGAGCGCTGCTTCGGTCTCGGCCGACTTGTGCTGCTGATCGCGAGCGGACTTGAGTTCTTCGTCGTGCTGTTTGAGCGCGTCGAGCTTTCCTGCATTCTCGTTCTGCGCCAGGAGGGCTGGCCGCTCTTGCGCTGCCACTGCTCCAGCGAGCGTAAACGGCAATACAAACGCGAGCCCCGCGATGAGCGTGGCGCGTGGGTCAAGACACCCGAATCCCCCCAAGCAAATCATCGGGGTCAAGGTACGCCCGCAGGTTGGAACCGCAAAGTCATTATCGGAGCGAGGTATTGAAGCCCGATTGCGACCAAATCGGGGTGCAATGCAGGCAGCCGGGAGACATCACGCCCGGTGATAAGGGTGGCCGGTCAGGATTGTGGTGGCTCGATAGATCTGTTCCAGCAGCATTACCCTCACCAGCTGGTGAGGCCAGGTAGCGGCGCCGAACGAGAGCCGTAATTCTGCTTTCTCGCGCAAGCTCGCGGCGAGCCCGTCGGCGCCACCGATCAAAAAAACAACTGCCGGTCGACCATTGGCCCGCCACCTGGCAAGTTGGGTCGCAAAGCCGGCGCTCTCGAGGTTCTCACCGTGTAGATCAAGCAGCACAACCACCGCATCGTGCGGGATAACATTGGCGAGCGCGATCGATTCCTCGAGCATCCGCTTGCCGGGCTCGGCGGCACGACTTTCCCTGATCTCAATGATCTCGACGTCACGCAAACCGAGCTGACGGCCGGTTTGAACCGCGCGCTTGCGGTAACGCTCGCTCAGCTCGGTTTCCGAGCCCTTTTTCAGACGTCCGACGGCGGCAACAATGATACGCATCGCGCGCCAAGACTATCAGCCTGGCCGTCTTGCGTCCTTGCTCGTGGCCGACCACATCTTTTCAAGATTGTAGAAGGCGCGAACTTCCGGCCGGAAAACATGCACGATCACGTCACCGGCGTCGATCAGCACCCAGTCGCCCTGCCGCATTCCCTCGACACGGACGCGCGGACCGCCCGCTTCCTGGATGTCCTTGACCAGATGCTCGGCGACAGCGCTGACATGACGCTGCGACCGGCCGCTGGTCACGACCATGAAGTCGCCGATGGAAGATTTGCCGGTGAGATCGATAACGACGCTGTCCTCGGCTTTCATGTCTTCAAGGCGGGCGAGGACCGTGCGGAGCGTCTCCTTGGCAGTTGGATGCCGGGAGACGATTTCGGGCTTACGACGCGGCGCCCGAGAGAGTGCAGGTATATGCAGGGGTCCTGATCCTTTCAATTCGTTGCACCTACCCCGGTCCGAGCCGGGGGGACCTCAAGAAACATAATTACCTCGCTCGCTTCTTTCTAGCCCGCCGCTTGCGAGCCTTTACTGCCATTTTGCGCTTCTGGCTCTTGTTAACACGCTTCTTACTGCTCAGTTTCGCGTTTTTTGATTTGCCCGGGCGGCGACGCGAACGATCGGAAGTGTCGCGTCGCCTGCGCAAGGCACGCAACGCGGTCGAAGACAGTGGCGATTTGAGGCCGTGAAGAAAGGCCCACACCGGTGCTTTTCGGTCTGGCAGGGCGGCGGCGGCGTGTTCCGGAATGCGGGCGCGGGCAAGTGCGGTGCCTGCTGGGCTGGCGGCAGCATAAAGGCTCGGGCCCAGGCGGTCGATTACGACGATAGGCACCAATTCCGCTATTTTGCGCCACTTCTGCCAGCGATGGAAACTCCGCAAATTATCTGCGCCCATGATCCACACGAATTCGGACTCGCGGGCAACGGGCCAGCAACCAAGATATCGTATCGTAAGTGTATCTCGTCTTAATGACAGCTTCGAGCCCCGTAACGTCGATGCGCGGATGATGCGTGAGTGCGCGCACGGCGCCGATACGCTTGGGCAACGGTGCAAGGTCGCTGGTGTTCTTGAGCGGATTGCCGGGGGTTACCAGCCACCAGACGCGATCAAGCTTGAGGCGCTTGAGCGCGAGCAGGGCTGCACCGAGATGGGCCAGATGAGGCGGGTCGAAGGTGCCGCCAAACAGGCCGATCCTCATGCCGGGCGCGTGCGGAGGCAGTAGGCGCTCGGGGTTGGCGGGTGTCTTGGATTTCACGGCCGAGTTCTGACCGCTCCCGTGGATACGGTATTTAAACGTGGTGAGCTGGTCGACCCCTACGGGCCCGCGAGCATGCAGCCGCCCGGTGGCAATGCCAATCTCCGCGCCAAAGCCGAATTCGCCCCCGTCGGCGAATTGGGTCGACGCATTGTGCAGCACAATCGCGGAATCTACCTCGCGGAGGAACTTTTCAGCAGCGGCCTGGTCATCCGTGACGATTGCGTCTGTGTGATGCGATCCATAGCGCTCGATATGCGCGATTGCGGCCGAGATATCGTCCACCACTTTCACGGCGATGATGGCATCGAGATATTCGGTGCTCCAATCTTCTTCGCTGGCCAGTTTAGCCCGCTTTTCCACGGCCAGTGTCGCCGCGTCGCCGCGGATTTCGCAACCAGCTTCAATCAGCATGTCGGTGAGCGGCTTCAGGTGCGTGGCGGCAGAGCCGCGATCGACCAGCAAGGTCTCCGCTGCGCCGCAGACGCCGGTGCGCCGCATTTTAGCGTTTAGAACGATTTTTTTGGCCATATCCAGCGCTGCCGACCGGTGGACGAAGACGTGACAGACACCTTCCAGGTGGGCGAATACCGGTATCCGAGCCTCCGCCTGTACTCTGGCCACCAGGCTTTTGCCACCACGCGGCACGATGATGTCGAGATTGCCGTCGAGCCCCGCCAACATCAGACCGACTGCGGTGCGGTCGCGCGTCGGGACGAGCTGAATAGAGGCTTCAGGCAGACCGGCTGCCCGCAGGCCTTCCGACAGCGCTGCAAGAATGGCGCGGCTGGAGCGCATGCTATCGGAGCCCCCGCGCAGAATCGCCGCGTTCCCGGCTTTCAGGCAAAGCACGCCAGCGTCGGCAGTAACATTCGGCCGGCTTTCGTAGATGATGCCGATAACACCAAGCGGTACCCGGACGCGCTCGATTCGCATGCCATTGGGCCGGGTCCAGGATTCTGTAACCGTCCCCACAGGGTCCTTGAGCGCTCGTACCACATCGATGCCTTCGGCAATGGCCTCCACGCGGGCCGGATCAAGCGTGAGCCGGTCGAGAAAGGCTCCAGTCGTTCCAGAGGCACGCGCCTCGGCAATGTCCTCGGCGTTGGCGGCTAGAATTGCGGAATGCTGCGCTCTGATGGCGGCGGCCATGAGTTGAAGGGCGCGATTCTTTTGCTCAGCAGAGGCTAGCGCCAGCGTCCGGGCGGCCACGCGCGCACGGCGACCAATTTCGCCCATGGCGGCGGCAATATCGCTTGATCCCTCGATGCTTTTGAGCGGCGCGGTCATATTTGCCAGAAAGCCTGCAAAACCATTGTCCTAGGGCGCTTTCCTATCACGTCAGTGATGCGGCGGCGAGATGGCCCGGGCCGCGCATCGCGCGGCCAGGCACTGGGGATAACGTGGATAACGTAACGGAGCATGCAACGGATCAATTGACCTACACATTGTAGTGGCAGCGTGGCGGCGTTTGCAGGAGGTATTCATGGCGTACGGTTCAGGCCGCCTTCCCAGTCGGTTTCCCGTTGGCACCAAATTCGTGATCGAAGGCAAACGCGGTGGGGAAGGCCAGTTGCAAGTGTTCAGCCGGTATCTGGAATTTCCGGACGGCACGTTCTTTCGGCTGCCAGTTCGGCCTGCCAAGCGCAATTCGCGTCCGGGCGGACGCCGGGCGCGGCGCTCGCGTTCCACGCGGGGCCATTGAACCCGCACTCGGCCAATGACCGAGGCAGATCCGGCGGGTTCATTGGCGGATCAATAACGTTGCAAACCGGCAGCGACGCACCGACTCGGCCAATGGCCTAGTCCGGATGCGAAGGCCCCAGCCTCCGGAGGGGCTGGGGCTGACGGGCGATCGGTCAATCGCCTTTTCAAATTGTGCCGTGTCGCCAGAGTATAACGTTGAGCCGGACTCGGAGTTCCGACCGGTACTGGTTATCTGATGCTACTCGCCGCCCAGGACGAGATCATCGCGGTGGATCATCTCGGTGCGGCCCGTGTAGCCCAGGATCAACAGCACGTCGGCTGATGAGCGGCCTTTGATCTTTTCGGCGTCTTCAGCGTCGTAGGCAACGAGCCCGCGTCCGACCTCGTGACCGTCCGGTCCTCGTACAACCACCGCGTCGCCGCGTCCAAAGCCGCCCTCGATTTTGATGACGCCCGCCGGCAGCAGGCTCTTGCCGCCGCGCAACGCCTTCACGGCGCCTGCGTCAATTATCAGGGCGCCGCGCGGCTCGAGCGAGCCCGCGATCCATTTCTTGCGCGCTGTCACAGGATTGGCCGGCGTCAAGAACCATGTGCACCGCGCGCTGCCGCCGATGGTTCGGAGCGGATGCTGCACGTGCCCGGAAGCGATCACCATGTGGGTGCCGGCGGTGGTCGCGATCTTGCCGGCCTCGATCTTGGTCAGCATGCCGCCGCGGGAGAGTTCGGAACCGGAAGTGCCGGCCATGGCCTCGATCTCCGGCGTGATGCGCGCAACGATCGGCACCAGTTTGGCATCGGCCTCTCCGCCGGGCGGTTTGTCGTACAGCCCATCCACATCCGAGAGCAGCACCAGAAGATCCGCGCTCATCATGGTGGCAACGCGGGCTGCGAGACGGTCATTGTCGCCATAGCGAATTTCGGTGGTGGCGACAGTATCGTTCTCGTTAATTACCGGTACGCTGCGCCATTCGAGGAGCTTGGCGATGGTGGAGCGGGCATTGAGATAGCGGCGGCGTTCTTCCGTATCTCCCAATGTGACCAGCACTTGTCCAGCGGTGAGGCCATGGCTGCCGAGCGCCTCGGACCATGCGCGCGCGAGCGCAATTTGCCCGACCGCGGCGGCAGCCTGACTGTCCTCAAGCTTGAGCGCGCCTGGTGGCAATTTGAGCACCGCTCGACCGAGGGCGATCGCGCCCGACGAGACTACCAGCACGTCGCACTTATTCTTGTGCAGGCCGGCGATATCGGCCGCGAGCGAAGCAAGCCATTCGCGTTTCAAACCACCGGCGGAAGAGTCCACCAGCAGTGAGGAACCGACCTTCACGACGATGCGTCGAAAGTCCTTGAGCGACGGCATTTTCGGCAGTGTTCCGGCGGAGCTGTTCATGGCGGCGCTGTGTAGCACGGGTCTTGCTGTGCCGTCATGGCCAGGCGGTTGCCGCGTGCTATCCTAGCGTCGAGGATAATGCGATGCGGCTGGCGGTTTATGGTGCCGTTCTGGCGATTGCGCTAGGCAGCGTACTGTTGGGGCTCGACTGGTTGTCAGCGCCAATGTCGCCGATGGCTGATACTGAAGCGGGGCTGCGTGCGGTCGCGCCGCCGCCGCCGCCGCCAGTGGCAATGAAACCGGCTCCTGTGGCGCCTAAAGCGACCATTGGCGCACCGATCGTTCCGCCGGGTCTGGTCACGCCGGCAATTCCGAATAGGCCGGTATTGTCCGGCACTGCCGCACAGGCTCCACGTCCCGACTCAATCGTTGCGCCAGAACCGCAGGTCGCTGCGCCGGAGTCGGAGGTGCGTTGCAATGTGGATGCGTGTACCGCGGCCTATCATTCGTTCCGCGCGTCAGACTGCACCTATCTGCCGACAGGCGGGCCACGCAAGCTCTGCTCGAAGTAGGCTGCGGCTGACGAAAGTCAGGCTCGCGATGGTAGCGGCATGCTTTTCCTGGCCGCTAGTACACGACGACCGACCGGATCGACTTTCCCTCGTGCATCAGTTCGAAGGCATCGTTGATCTTGTCGAGCGGCATGGTGTGCGTGATCAGATCGTCGATATTGATCTTGCCTTCCATGTACCAGTCGACAATTTTGGGCACATCCGTGCGTCCGCGCGCGCCGCCGAAAGCAGTGCCGCGCCAGACACGCCCGGTGACTAACTGGAATGGCCGTGTAGAAATCTCCTGACCGGCGGCCGCGACTCCAATGATGATGCTTTCGCCCCAGCCGCGATGGCAGCATTCCAGCGCCTGACGCATCGTGTGTACATTGCCGATGCATTCAAATGAGAAGTCGGTGCCACCGCCGGTCAAGTCGACTATGGCCTGCACCACCTTGTCGCGGCCGACCTCGTCCGGGTTGATAAAGTGAGTTAACCCGAATTTCTCGGCCATCGCGCGCTTGGCCGGGTTAGTGTCGATGCCGACAATCTTGTCGGCACCCACCATACGCGCGCCCTGGATCACGTTGAGTCCGATACCGCCGAGACCGAACACCACGACATTTGCGCCCGGCCAAACCTTGGCGGTGTTGATGACGGCGCCGACGCCGGTGGTGACGCCGCAGCCGATGTAACAAATTTTGTCAAACGGCGCGTCTTCGCGAACTTTGGCGAGCGCGATTTCAGGGAGCACTGTGTAATTCGCAAACGTCGAGCAGCCCATGTAGTGAAAGACCGGGTCGCCGTCGCAGCGGAAGCGGGTGGTGCCATCCGGCATCACGCCCTTGCCCTGGGTGGCGCGGATGGCCGTGCAGAGATTGGACCGGCGCGAAAGGCAGGTTTTGCATTGCCTGCATTCCGGTGTGTAGAGGGGGATGACATGGTCGCCCGCTTTTAGTGCGGTTACGCCCGCGCCAACTTCGCGCACCACGCCGGCGCCCTCGTGCCCAAGGATCGCCGGAAACAGCCCTTCCGGATCGGCGCCCGACAGCGTGTAAGCGTCGGTATGGCAGACCCCGGTCGCCTTGATTTCGACCAGTACTTCACCGGTTTTCGGACCTTCGATCTCGATGGTCTCGATGGTGAGCGGTTCACCTGCTTTCCAGGCGATCGCAGCGCGCGTTTGCATGCTTTGTCCTGTCGTCTCTATTGTTCATTCTAGAATGCCGCAGGCCGATGAAACCGACCAGTGGTGAAGTCCCTACATTTTTGTGAACGGCCGGGGCAAGATGAGCCATGGATTTCTCCTTCTCGGCAGAGCAGCAGGCCATTCGTAGTGCCATCGAAAAGATTTGCGCGCGCTTCCCCGATGACTATTGGCTCGTAAAGGACCGTGAGGGTGGCTTCCCGCACGACTTTCATCGCGCCTTCGCCGAAGACGGTTGGTTGGGCATTGCCATTCCGCAAGTACACGGCGGCTCCGGTCTTGGTGTCACGGAGGCTGCATTGATGATGCAAACGGTCGCAGAATCAGGCGCCGGCCTTTCGGGAGCGTCCGCGTTGCACATGAATATTTTCGGCCTCAACCCGGTGGT
Organism: uncultured Alphaproteobacteria bacterium; assembly: GCA_963742345.1. GTDB lineage: Bacteria > Pseudomonadota > Alphaproteobacteria > Rhizobiales > Xanthobacteraceae > Pseudolabrys. The sequence continues at coordinate 45,256 of CAVULO010000004.1, read as the reverse complement.
GATGTTCGGCAATGAAGAGCAAAAGAAGCGAATGCTGCCGCCCTTGATCGCCGGGGACGATAAAGCCTGTTTCGCGGTTACCGAGCCCGACGCCGGACTCGATACGCTAAACCTGAAGACCAAAGCGGTGCGTAATGGCGACCGCTATCTGCTCTCAGGTCAGAAAATTTGGATTTCGACCGCGCAAGTTGCCAGCAAGATGTTGATCCTTGCGCGCACCACACCGCTCGAAAAAGTCAAGCGCCGAACGGAAGGCTTAAGCCTGTTCTACACCGCACTTGATCGCAAATACGTCGATGTGCGGGAAATCGCGAAGATGGGGCGGAGCGCGGTCGATTCAAATGAACTGTTTATTGAAGCGCTGCCGGTTCCGGCGGCCGACCGCATCGGCGATGAGGGTCGGGGGTTTGAATACATTCTGCACGGGATGAATGCCGAACGTATTCTGATTGCGGCAGAGGCGGTCGGGCTTGGCCGCGCGGCGTTGCGCAAGGCTGCGGCTTATGCCGGGGAGCGAATCGTGTTCGGTCGTCCTATCGGGCAGAACCAGGCCATCCAGCATCCGCTGGCGAGGTGTTGGATGGAGCTTGAAGCGGCCAACCTTATGGCCTTCAAGGCGGCCTCGCTCTACGACTGCGGCGGTTCCTGCGGCGCCGAAGCGAATGCTGCGAAATATCTTGGCGCGGAAGCAGCCTTCTCGGCCTGCCAAGCCGCGGTCATGACCCATGGTGGTATGGGCTACGCGAAGGAATTCCATGTCGAGCGTTACCTGCGCGAGGTCATGATCGCCCGGCTCGCGCCAGTCAGCCCGCAGTTGATCCTCTGCTTCATCGCGGAAAAGGTGCTCGGCCTGCCGAAATCGTATTGAGTCGAGGAATGACTCAAGGTCACGGCTGCCAGGCTTTTTCTTTCGCCTCGGTATTGTCAGCGTCCGCGCGCGCACCGTCGATTACCTTCAGTAGCGCACGCAACACATCGCTCACGCCTTGTCCCGAGGCCGACGACAGGACCAGCGGCGATTTCTTGCATGCCTTCTTCAGTTTCGCCGTTTGCGCTTTGATCGCTTCCGGTGTCATAGCGTCAGCCTTCGACAGCGCTACGATCTCTGGCTTGTCGGTGAGGCCGTGTCCGTACGCTCTAAGCTCGACACGCACCGTATTGTAATCCGCGCCTGCGTCCTCTCCGGTGCCGTCAACGAGGTGCAGCAGCACACGGCAGCGTTCGGTGTGGCCGAGGAAGCGATCGCCGAGGCCGACGCCCTCATGCGCACCCTCGATCAGGCCCGGCAGATCGGCCATCACGAATTCGCGGTTGTCGATTTCGAACACGCCGAGCTGCGGATGCAGCGTGGTGAAGGGGTAGTCGGCAATCTTCGGTTTGGCGGCGCTCACTGCGGCAAGAAATGTGGACTTGCCGGCGTTGGGCAAACCGATCACGCCGGCATCGGCAATCAGTTTCAGGCGCAGACGAATTGTGCGCTCTTCGCCGGGCTGCCCGGGATTGGCGTGTCGCGGCGCGCGGTTGGTGGATGATTTGAAATGCGTATTGCCGAAGCCGCCATTGCCGCCCTTGGAGATCCTCACGCGCTCACCCACCTGCGTGAGGTCCGCGATCAGCGTCTCGCCGTCTTCTTCATAGATTTGCGTGCCGATCGGCACTTTCAGCACCACATCTTTACCGTTGGCGCCGGCGCGGTCCTTGCCCATGCCGTTTCCGCCGCGTTGCGCTTTGAAGTGTTGTTGGTACCGGTAGTCGATCAGGGTATTGAGGCCGTTGACCGCCTCCACCACTACGTCGCCGCCGTTACCACCGTCGCCACCGTTCGGGCCGCCGAACTCGATGAATTTCTCGCGCCGGAACGACACGGAGCCGTCACCGCCCGCGCCAGACGCGATATAAACCTTGGCTTCATCGAGGAATTTCATAGCGTTAGGGTATATCCCATCGCACCGCCATTCGCCAAAGATCGCCGGGAATAAATCTTGGCGAGGGCCGATCTAGTCCCATGCAGCCAATTGCAGGGAGACCGGATATGACCACGCACAATCACGATAAAGGCCCGAACCGTCGCAAAGTACTCGAATGCATGACCTGGGCGGGGACGGGGGTCTTGTGGACCGTTGCCGGCGGGGTGCCGACTTCGCTTGGGATCATCGATGAGGCGGTCGCGCAGCAAAGCAAGGGCTTTACCTTCCTGCAAATCAGCGACAGCCACATGGGCTTTGACAAGCCGGCCAATCCCAACACCAAGGGCACACTGGAAGAGGCGATAGGGCGTGTGAAGGCGCTGCCCGAAAAGCCATCGTTCATGATCCATACCGGTGATATTTCGCATCTGTCGAAGCCGTCGGAATTCGACGATGCCGAGCGCATCATTTCGCAGGCGCGGCTCGATGTGCACTACGTTCCGGGCGAGCACGACCTGATCGATGACGAACAGGGCAAACTGTATCGCGAGCGTTACGGACGCGGCACCAAGGGTGCCGGTTGGTACAGCTTCGACGCCAACGGCGTGCACTTTATTGGCCTGGTCAACGTTGTCGACTTGAAGGCTGGCGGTCTGGGCAATCTCGGCAACGAGCAGCTCGAATGGCTGGAAGATGACGTGAAAGGCCGGGCGGCTTCGCAGCCAGTCGTGGTGTTTGCGCACATCCCGCTTTGGACCGTCTATCCGGACTGGGGCTGGGGCACGCAAGACGGCGCACAGGCGCTCGGCTATCTGAAAAAGTTCGGTTCAGTCACCGTGCTCAACGGTCACATCCATCAGGTGATGCAGAAGGTCGAGGGGAATGTCACGTTCCATACCGCACGCTCGACCGCGTTTCCGCAACCTGCACCCGGCTCGGCGCCGTCACCGGGACCGATGAAAGTTGCGGAAGACAAGCTGCGCACAATGCTTGGCATTGCCACCGTCAATTTCAAGCAGAACGAACAGCGCCTCGCCATAATCGACATGCCGCTGCAAGGCTGAGTTTAACTATGATCAAAACAAGATCGCTGATGAGTTGGGCTATAGCGGGCGTTGCGGCCGCGTTCCTCCTGGCCGCGACGCCGGCCCGCGCCGAGGACGCTGCCGTGAAGATCGGAAATTTCACCTTCGGGCCGCAGGAGCTGAAGGTGAAATCGGGGACTACTGTCACATGGACCAATGAGGACGACATTCCGCACACGGTTGTCTCGGTCAACAATTTCAGGTCGAAAGCCCTCGATAGCGACGACAAGTACTCGTTCACATTTACGACACCAGGAACCTACAAGTACTTTTGTTCCTTGCATCCGCACATGACCGGGACAATCGTTGTCGAGGCGGCGACCGGAAGCATTGCACCGCCGTGATGACGCAACGGTGCGGACTAGCAGCATGGCTTACGAAGGGGGCGGCGATCGTGGCAAGGCGGAGCGTTTCCGCTCCGCAGCGTTGCCCTATCTCGACGACGTTTACACCCTTGCGCGCTATCTGTTGCGTAACGGTGCCGATGCCGAGGACGCGGCCCAGGAGTGTTACTTGCGCGCGTTCCGGCATTTCGAGTCGTTTCGTGGCGGACCGATCAAGCCTTGGCTATTGGCGATCTTACGCAATGTCTGCCGTGCCGAATATACCCGTCGTGGTGTGCTCGCCGGTGTACTTGCGGATGGCCTCGACGAGGCGGAGCAAACCGCCGATGGGCTCTGGAACGAAGCGGGGCCATCGCCGGAGACGGAAACCTTGCACCGGCTCGATGGCGAAACCATGCAGCAGCTGATCAGGCAATTGCCGGATGCGTTCCGGGAGGCGATCGTTCTGCGCGAGGTAAACGATCTGAGCTATCGCGAGATCGCCGACGTCACTGGCGTGCCGGTCGGCACGGTGATGTCGCGACTCGCGCGCGCGCGCGCATTGTTACGTACCGCCTGGCTGGCGGAGGAGAGGAGGCCATGACCTGCGACGAAGCTGAAGTCCTGTTGCATGCGTTGATCGACGATGAACTCGATGCTGGCCATGCGCGCGATGTCGAAACCCACGCGGCGCAGTGTGCGCGGTGCTCCGCGCGGCTTGCGGCCTATCGTGATCTGCGCCAGGCCCTGCAAGGCGGTAATTTGCGCCATTCGGCGCCCGCGTCGTTACGGCTAAGCATCGATCGCGCGGTGCCGTCGCCTGCGGTGACCAGCCGGCGTACGTTACTCAAAGGCTTTGCGCTCGGCGGCCTCGTCTCGGCTGCCGCTGCGGCAAGCGTGACGCTGGTGGTCGTGCGAGAAGACCGTGACCAGCGCATCCTCGGCGAGGCAATATCGGCGCATTTGCGCTCGTTGCAGGCTGATCATTTGACAGACGTGTTATCGACCGATCAGCACACCGTGAAGCCGTGGTTCAATGGACGCATCGATCTGGCGCCACCGGTGATCGATCTAACGGCGCAGGGCTTTACTCTCGTCGGCGGAAGGCTTGATTTCATCGACGGTAAACCGGTGGCAGCGATCGTCTATCGCCGCCGTGTGCACGTGATCAATCTCTTTGTCGCGCAGCGCATGGGACCTGGATTGCCGGTGCCCAAAGTCGAGACCGTGCAGGGATTCAATATACGGCGCTGGACCGAGCAGGGTTTAAACTTGCTGGCGGTGAGTGACCTCAACTCCGATGAACTTGAGGAATTCGGTTTGAAATTCGAGGAAGCCTCACGCGCCGCACATGCAGGCTAGCGCGAGTGCAAGAAGTGGGTGGTGCCGTCCTGTTTGATGCGCTCCAGCAGGTCGACCTCCCATGACAGGTAGGCGTTCATTGCGGCTTCCGTGTCGTTCGAGCGCTCATACGGCTTGAGCCAAATGTCGACCGGCTCGTCGGCCATTTTGGCGCTGGTGGAGAGCGGGAATCCGGCCGCCGTCCAGGCGGCATTGCCACCCTTGAGCCAATGCACCGGCCGTTTCGTTAAGCTCTGCGCTTCAGCTACTGCGAGGCTCGCCAGTGCGCCGTCCTCACAGGTAAGGATCACGTCGCCGGTGGGGGCGATCTTCGGCAAGGCGCGATCGAGCCGACCGCGGATGGCGAACCAGGCACCAGGAATATGGCCGCGCCGATACTCCGGGCTCCGCGCCAAATCGACAATGCTCACGTCGTCAATCGCAATCACGGTGGAGGCGTCGGTCGCGCGGTCCGTTGCTGGTGTGCCGAGGACGCTTCTTTCGGCCGGGCTCGTTGTATTGCCCGCTTCCGGCAGCACAAACACGTCTTTCCAACCCATCTGCCGGAGCCATGAGGCGGTCATCAACGCTCGGACTTCCTTGTCGTCGCTAAGCACGATACGAGCGCCAAGTGTGCCAGCGTAAATGTCGGTCGCCTGCACAAGTTGGCCGCCGGGCGCAGAAATTGCCCCCGGAAAATGCCCGGCTGCATATTCGCCCGGATCGCGCACATCGAAGATATAAGTTGTGCGCCCTATATCGGCACGAAATTCCTCCAGTCTGGCGCGATCGATACGCTCAACGCCGAAGTTGCGTGCGACTTTTGCTGCCGCCGATCTCGCCCAATTCAGCCCGCCGCTTGATACCTCTGGCGCACGGGTGGCCTTGCCGGTGTCGCAGGGGAGCCCTGCGAGATGCCAGCCCATCGTGCCATTGCGCAACGCCACCACTTTGTTTGGAACGCCTGCATTGATAAGCGATTGGGCGCCAATGATGCTTCGGGTGCGGCCGGCGCAATTGACGACGATCGTCGTGCCCGGCGAGGGCACGATGTCTCGCACGCGCAACACGAGCTCGGCGCCCGGCACATTGATTCCGGTTGGGATCGAGATGCGCGAGTATTCGTCGAATGGCCGGCTATCGAGTACTTTGAGGTCGGCGCCGGCGCGCATCATGGCGTCGAGTTCACTGGCGCTCATGCTTGGCGTGCCGCTGCCGTGCTCGACGAATTCGCCGAACGCCTTGCTCGGCACGTGTACGCCCGAAAACAGTACAAAACCGGATTCAGCCCAGGCGGCAATGCCGCCATCGAGACAGGATAGGTCGGTGTAACCAGCGTCAGCGAGGATAGCGGCCGCGCGTCCGACCAGGCCGTCGTTATCATCGATCAGCACGATGCGTGTCGTGAGGCGAGGGACGAGGCGCGCAAATCGTAGTTCAAGCCGGCTTAGCGGCACTGAACGCGCCCACAGCAAATGATTTTGCGAGAACGTCAGTTCTTCGCGTACGTCGACGAGCGCCAATTCTGCGCCGTCATCAAATATGGCCTTGACGGCAACGGCACTGAGCGGACGCAACATCGACTTTGCGCCGGGAGAATGGAGGTTCACGTCGCCTGCTGTGCGGTCATCCGTTCTACCTCGCCAGTCTTCAGGTCGATGCGGATACGGTCGATCGCGTCCAGATTGGTGCCGGTCACCCGCACGAAGCGTGCGTAATCGGGGTAATCGATCGAGTGGATGGCGCCGTTCTGGTAGATGCCGGCCTTGCCGGGAGTAAGCCGGTATTTCTTCACGGGCTTGAGTTTGGCATGCTTGGGATCTTTCCCGTCGTCCTCGCGCGCCCATTCGATCATGTCGGTATATTTCGTCGCCTGGCCGTAGATTGCCCAGGAGTCGCCGTGATCATGCGGTGGCGACACCCGCGCCTTGTCATTGATATGGGCAAGGATCTGGAAGCCGAGCTTCGGGTCTTCGTATAGCATTTTCAGCCCGCGCGGCGCGTCGTCACCGCAATATTTTCTCACGAAATCGGAATTGGCGAGCAGCCGCTCGAGATTGGCGCGCACTTGCTCGCGGCCGGCAGGGCCGGGATCGCGCGAAAGTGCCGAACGGCAATCGGCGATGAACTGGTCGAGGTCGTAGGCCATGGCGTCCTCCCGGGCATACGCGGCAGGACGTAAGTCTTGCGCAAGTCGAGGCCGAACGCCAGCCAGCCCTCCCTCAGGCGAGGGAGGGCGCGTTGCGCACTATGATACGCGTTTCACGCGGCCCCAGGTCTTGAGCGCCGTCCAGATGCCTCGTTCCAAACGGAACCGATCAATCGGCGCCGACGATTTGATCGAGTTGATGCGGTAGAGACCGACGCCGGTCCACTGGAAGCCGCATTTCTCCAGCACCCGGCGCGAAGCCGGATTGGTGACGCGCGCTCCCGCCTGCAACGACTCGTGCGTGAGGTCGGTAAAGGCGTAGTCGATCACCGCATGCAGTGCTTCGGTAGCGTAGCCCTGGTTCCAGTAGGGTACGCCGAGCCAGTAGCCGAGCTCGGGCGTCTCGTCATAGTGGAACATGATCCCGCACGCGCCGATAACGGTCTTGTCGCGCAGTGTCACAAGGAAGGCGGCCTCGCCGTCTTTGTTTGCCCCGCCAATGAATTTCTCGGCATCCGCCAGTTTGTAGGGATGCGGAATGCGCGCGGTATTTTCCGCGATGCGGCGGTCGTTGGCGAGCGCTGCTACCGCTTTAGCGTCCTCGAGGCGGGCTGCGCGCAGAGTCAGCCGCTTGGTCTCGAGGACGGGGATACTGGCTTCGCGGAATCGTCCGGTCGGTATTTCTTCCAGCAGTGTCATGGCACGGGCTCCAGGTTAAAAAGTTGAGAGGGGGAGCCGGTCACCCGTCTCCCCCTCTCAGAGCCCTACAAGGCCCCGCCGGTTCGACTGGATGACCGGCGGACCTCGATTTTTGTCCACCGTCTTACTCGGCCGCAGCCTCCGTCATCGGTACAACTGACACGTAGGTGCGGCCTTTGGCTTTCGTTGCGAACTGAACCTTTCCATTAACGAGCGCGAACAGCGTGTGATCCTTGCCGGTGCCGACATTACGGCCGGCATGCCATTTGGTGCCGCGCTGGCGCGCAAGGATATTGCCGGCGAGCACGATCTCGCCGCCGGTCGACTTCAAGCCGAGCCGCCGGCCCGCTGAGTCGCGGCCGTTACGTGAAGATCCGCCTGCTTTCTTATGCGCCATAGTCGTCTCTCGAATTCTCTTACCGTGTACACCGATTCCGTGACGGAATCATCTCACTTCTTCTTGTTCTTTGTAGCGGGCTTGGCGGGCTTTTTTGCGGCCGCCTTGGCCGGCTTTTTCGCCTTTGTTTTGGCCGGTTTAGTTTCTGCCGCCGGAGCAGCTCCGGCTTCCATCTGGGGTTTGGGCTCGCGCTTGGGCCGCGGAGCCGCCGTTTTTGACGGCTTGGCCCCTCCGGTGAGAATCTCGGTGATGCGGACCACAGAAAACTCGTGGCGATAGCCGCGCTTGCGGCGCGAATTCTTTCGCCGGCGCTTCTTGAAAGCGATCACCTTGTCACCGCGAGTATGCTGGAGCACCTCGCCGGCAACAGTTGCGCCCGCAACGTTCGGAGTGCCGAGTTGCGGCGTGTCGCCGCCAACCACTAGCACCTCGCCGAACTCGACGATTTCGCCGGGCTGGCCGTTGACCCGGTCGACCCGAATTACGTCCTCGGCGGCGACCCGGTACTGTTTGCCGCCGGTCTTGATGACTGCGAACATCTTTCGTCCTCGTGTTCGATCCCGGCGCTCGGACTGTTCCGGACCGGCTTCTTTCAGTCTTTGTTGTTTGTTTTTAAGGGCTTAAAAAGCCCTCGAAAAAGCACGCGGACCCAAGGGCCCGCGCGCCATGCTTATGGCGGGGAAAAGGACGGCCTGTCAAGAAAACCCGACATCAATAGCCGCCCCCCAGACCGCACGAAAAGCGTTAATGCCGGTAATACCGGGGAACCGACGAGTTCAGGTCTCGCTTTTGGCCGGAGCTGAATCCGACCAGGTGCCGGTATCGCCTTCACTTCCCGACTGTACCAAGCGGTAGCCGACGCCCAATTCGGTCACCAGGATTTTTGGGGAGTCCGGGTGCGGCTCAATTTTTTGACGCAGCTTGCGCACGAAGATGCGCAGGTAGTGAGTATCGTGCACGTGGATCGAACCCCAGACTTCCTTGAGCAGATGTTGGTGGGTCACCACGTTGCCGGCATGCTGGGCCAGGACCTGGAGTAACCGGTATTCCTTTGGCGTCAGTGTCAGTCGCTTGTCGTTGAGCATTACTGCACGGGCGGCGAGATCGATGGTGAGGGGACCGGCCTTGACGGTGGGCTCACCAGACACGGCGCGCATTTGCCGCCTGAGTGCCACGCGCACACGCGCGAGCAATTCCGCCATGCCAAACGGCTTGACCACGTAATCGTCTGCACCGAGTTCGAGCAGATGGACCTTCTGCGCTTCACTGGAGCGCACCGACAATACAATGATAGGCACGCTGGACCAGGAGCGGATACGCTCGACAACGTCGGCGCCGTCCATGTCGGGTAAACCAAGATCGACAATGACCAGGTCGATCGGGCGCAGCGTTGCCGAACGGATCGCTTCCGCACCAGTTCCGGCCTCGTGCACGACGAAGCCATTGAGCTCGAAACCGGTGCGCAGGAACCGGCGGATTTGAACCTCGTCGTCGACGACCAGAACGATGGGGGAAGGCTCACTCATCGGCATCGCTTTCCATTTGCGGCACGGCAGCTTGCGTCACTGGCAATTCGATCGCCACTGTTGTGCCAAGCCCGGGACCTTCGCTGACGGCGCTCACCCTTCCGTCATTGGCAGCGATGAAGGCATTGGCGATCCACAGGCCGAGGCCTGAACCGCTGGTGGTTGCGGCATGGCGCTCGCCGCGTGCGAACCGGTCCCAAATCTTGGCCCTTTCTGCGGTGGTTAATCCGGCGCCCTGATCGGTGACGCTGATGATCATGCGGCCATCGTCCGTATGGGCAGCAACCGCGATCTGTGAGGCGGGCGCGGAATATTTCACGGCATTGTCGAAGATCTGTATCAGCGCCTGCTGCACCAGCACAGGATCGACATGGATCAGAGGCAGGTCCGGCGGCAAATCCACGGCCAGCCGGCGATCCACGAGGCGATGGCGACAACGCTCAATTGCCGAATTGATGATGTCGGCAGGGTCCGCCCATTCGGCATGCGGCTTGACGCCATCGCTGCTGATGCGCGTTGCATCAAGCAGGTTCTGGATATCGTTGTTGAGACGCTCGGCTTCATCGCGCACGTCGTGCACCAGCGCGGTCAGCTTTTTCTCTTTTTGGAGCGCGGGCGCCGCACTGAGCACAGTCGCGGCGCCGAGGATCGAAGCAAGCGGCGTACGCAGCTCGTGGCTGACCGACCCGATCAATGCTTCGCGCAACTGGTCGGTTTGCGAACGCATGCGCGCCTCGCTGATTGCATGGGCGACACCGAGTCGTTCGAGCGTCGCGGTGGCGTCGGCCAGAACCGCATCGACGCGGATGCGTAGTTCGTCGGAGCGCTCCTTCGACTCGCGGCCAAGATTGATTGCAATCACGCCGAACTCGGGGCTTTTCGGAGATACCGCGCGCACGAGCCAGACTTCGGCGCTCGCGGCAGTCACCATAGCCCCGGCGGCGGTATCGCGATGGCCCGATGCAACTTCGACCACCTCGGTAAGAACGTGTTCCGGCACCGCCACGCCGGCACGCCGCCCGCTGCTGTTCGAAGCTTCGCGGGCGCTGGCGAACAGCACAACGTTGCGCTGCATGATGCTGGCGAGGTGGTCTTCGATGGCCGCGTGAATATCGGAGACATCGAATGCGACTGCCAGACGCCGTGAAAATGCGTAGAGGTCGCGCAGGTCGATCTCGCGCTGGCGCGCCATCTCCAGTTGCCACTTGAGGCGGGTTGCGAGCTGGCTCACCGCCACCGCCACGAAGATGAACAGAATCAGGTCAATGACTTCCTGCGGATCCTTGATGCGGAAGCTATAGAGCGGTGGGTAAAAGAAGAAGGCAGAGGCGAGCACGCCGCAAATTGCGGCTACAACGGCCGAAACGATTCCCCAGCGCGTAGCCGCGATTACCACCGGAATCAGGAAAACGACGGAGCCGTGAGCAAGGCCCATTTCCCAAACCAGGGCAAACAATACGGCGGTCAGGACCGCAACTAGTCCGAGTGTCCAGCAGACGCCGGGCAATTCCTTGCGGATGCGGTCCAGTATCAGGGTGTCGTGCATTGGTTTGTTGGGTTGTAGCCAGGTCCTTCTAAGATGACGCAATATACGCCGCGCGACCCTTGTCTGTCTTGGCGCGCTTGGTTACATAGCGCCCGTCCATTCGAGGCCTTTTGAGGCCCGTTTCGGGCTCCGGAGAGGTGGCTGAGTGGTTGAAAGCACCGCACTCGAAATGCGGCATACTCGCAAGGGTATCGGGGGTTCGAATCCCTCCCTCTCCGCCAACAAGAGCCGATCCAAGAAGGTTGGCTTCAGGTAGAGTGACCTGGCTTCGCCAATCCGAGATGCGGGTAATCTCGGTAAGTTTGGAGTCACTGAGCGGAGGTCGGATAATGAAATGTTTTGGCCACGATGAGAAAAGTAATGGCTGAACAGCTTCATCCCGCTGCGGCTCACGATCTTCCGGCGTTCATCACCGCGCCCGGCGAGACCGATGTGCTCATGGTCGTGACGGCCGTTATTCTTGGCCTCGCTGTCTTCGGTTTTGGCATCTTCTTCCTCCGCTTGCACACGCTGCCCGAGCGGGTTGCACACAAGGCGCACAAGATCCAGTTCGAGATAGTCGCAATTCTGGGATTGATTGCTCTCTTCACGCACATGCATATTTTCTGGATCGCAGGACTGCTGCTTGCATTCATCGACATTCCAGATTTTGGCGGGTTCCTCGGCCGCATCGCAGGGTCGGTCGAGAGGATGGCCGGCGTAAAGCCAGGTGCGGGCGCCGACGGTGTGCCGGAGCCCGGTTCGCCGCCGCCGACGCAAGCGTTGGAGGTCGCAGCGGACCGGCACGGCGTCGGCGAGCCTTCCACGGCAAAAAAACCGATGCGCGCTGTCGCGGGCCGCAAGGAGATCGACCATGCTTGAGATGTTTCTTTGCTCGCTGGTGACGCTTCTTCCGGACTATCTCTATCGCCGTTACGTCCAGGGAAAGCGGTTCGGCAAGGAGATAACGTTCTACTCGGTGTGGTTCGAATTGCGGTGGGGCATCACGGGCTGCCTCATTCTGACCGTGGCCCTGATCACAACGGTGTTCTACAACCACCCGTCCACGAGCAACGTAACGCTCTTCTTCCGCACAGTTCCGATCTTGCCCGAGACGAACGGCCGGGTCGCCGAGATCTTCGTCGGCATCAGTGGCCCCGTTGCCAAGGGCGCCCCGATTTTCCGGCTGGACAGCTCAAAGCAGGAGGCGGCGTTCGAATCGGCGCGGCGTAAGATTGCAGAGGTCGAAGCGCAAATGCTGGTGGCGCGGTCGGATGTACTCAAAGCCGATGGCCAGCTGCAGCAGGCCAAGAGCGAGCATCAGCAGACGGTGGACGAGCTCGAGACAAAGCAGGAGCTGTATCGGCGCAACCCGGGTAACGTCCCATTCCGCGAGATCGAGCGCCTGCAGGAACGCGTGCGAGGACAGCTCGGCGCGATCACCGTAGCGACGGCTGCGAAACAGAACGCCGAGGAGCGGATATCAACGCTGCTGCCGGCGGAGAAAGCTACCGCCGAAGCCGAGCTTGGACAGGCTCAGGTCGAGTTGGACAAGACAACGATCCGTGCCGGAGTGAGCGGACGGGTGGAGCAGTTCTCGCTGCGGGTCGGCGACATCGTCAATCCCCTGATGCGTCCAGCCGGCATCCTGATCCCGGAGGGAGCCGGTTATCAATCTTTGCAGGCCGGTTTCGGGCAGATCGAGGCTCAGATCATGAAAGTCGGAATGGCCGCGGAAGCCACCTGTGTGTCCAAGCCATTTACTATCATCCCGTTGGTGGTGACAGCTGTGCAAGACTATATTGCCGCCGGTCAGTTTCGCGGTGGCGAGCAGCTGGTTGATGTGCAGCAAGTGACGCGACCCGGTACCCTTCTCGTCTTTCTTGAGCCTCTTTACAAAGGCGGCCTAGACGGCGTGACGCCTGGCAGCAGCTGTATCGCAAATGCCTATTCGAGCAACCACGACGAAATCGTCTCGAAAGACACCGGTGTCTTTCGGGCGTTCGTTCTTCATGCTGTGGACGCACTGGCGCTTGTGCACGCCTTGATCCTACGGCTCCAAGCACTGGTGCTTCCGTTCCAGACGCTAGTGTTCAGCGGGCATTGATGGCCGCAGAACGCCACATAAGGACGCGTAGATGAAGACGTTGTTATTCGTCTTCGCATTTGTTCTTGGTATTTCGGCTGCTCCGGCTATGCCGCTGCACCAGCCGCCGGCCACCCTGATTATTCCAACCGCAAGCGGATGTGGCCTTGGCGTCCAGCGCGGGGCTCTCGATGGATGTTATCCCGTCCGTGGTTATTACGCCGGGTACTATCGCGGCTATCGCAACGACTACTACACCGGCTTTGTTCGCGGCGGGGTATGCGGCGGACGCGGCACGCACATCGCGTGCGATTTCTATGGAATATGCTGGGTGGCCTGCAACTGACTAGAACTATTTTGCGATTTCATTCCGGACATCGCTCATTCGCCGGGGTTTGCAGCTGCTACAGGCTTATTCCTTCACCGCACCAGTCATCGCCGACACGTAATGCTCGACGAAGAACGCGTACAGGATGACCAGCGGCAGCGAGCCGATCATTGCTCCGGCCATCAGCGAACCCCAGCGGTATATGTCGCCGTCCACCAGCGCTGTCACGATCGCGACCGGCACGGTCTTGTATTGCGTCGAGGAAATGAAAGTGAGCGCGTAGATGAATTCGTTCCAGCACAGCGTGAAGCAGAAGATGAAGGCCGAGATCAGCCCCGGTATCGACAACGGCAACACAATGCGCAGCAGGATCTGCCAGCGGCTGGCCCCATCGATCAGCGCGCATTCCTCAAGCTCGAACGGGATGGTCTTGAAATAACCCATCAGCAGCCAGGTCGAGAACGGTATGAGGATCGTTGGGTAGGTCAGGATCAACGCGAACGGGGTGTCGAACAACCCGTACTGGAACACTACTGTTGAAAGCGGAATGAACAAGATTGAGGGCGGAATGAGATAAGCAAGGAAGATCGCGCCGCCGATCCATTGGGCGCCCTTGTAGCGCAGCCGCACGATCGCGTAGGCCGCAAGCACACTTGCGATGATCGACAGCCCGGTCGCGCACACTGCGACAAACATGGTGTTCCACAGCCAGACCGGATAGTCGGTTTCGAACAGCAGCTTGTAGATGTGCTTGATCGTTGGATTCCACGTCCAGAACGGGTTGTAGGTCTCGAGGTCGAGCAATTGCTCGTCCGGTTTGATCGACGTTAGCGCCATCCAGTAAAACGGAAACAGCAGCACAAATAAAATGATCGACAGCGGCAGATAGACTGTGATCAGCCGCCGCGGCAGGTTGTGGAGATAACTCATGCCCTCGGTTTCGTCGGCAAGCGGCGCTGAGCCCGTCAGTACGTGCCGCGGAGTGGCAGCCTTGCCAGCGAGAGCGTCAGTCATTGCTCTCCCCCTGTTGCCACTTTCTTCGTTGCAGGCCGAACCACGACACCAGAATGGCCGCGAGCAGGAACGGGATCATCGCCGTCGAAATTGCGGCGCCTTCGCCTAACTGGCCGCCAAGAATCGCCCGCTGATAGGAGAGCGTCGCCATCAGGTGGGTGGCGTTAACCGGGCCGCCGCGTGTCATCACCCAGATCAATTGGAAGTCGGTAAACGTAAATAGCACCGAAAACGTCATCACCACGGCGATGATCGGCGTGAGCAGCGGATAAGTGATAAAGCGGAAGCGTTGCCATGACGTTGCGCCGTCGATCGTAGCCGCTTCGTAAAGCGACGGAGATACTGTTTGCAGACCGGCGAGCAGCGTGATCGCCACGAACGGCACGCCGCGCCAGATGTTGGCGAAAATCACCGACCAGCGCGCGTTCCAGATGTCGCCAAGGAAATCGATATTGGCCGTGATCAGGCCCATTTTCTTGAGCGACCATGAAATAATCGAGAATTGCGGATCGAACAGCCACCAGAACGCAATGGCGGACAGCACGGTTGGCACGATAAATGGGATGAGCACCAAGGCGCGAAGGATCGCCTTGAATGGCAACCTCTCGTTCAGCAGCAGCGCGAGATAAAGCCCGACCGCAAATTTGATGATACTGGCGACGCCGGTATAGAGCAGCGTGTTGAATACCGAGAGCATGAAGGTAGAATCGCCCATCAGCCATTCGTAGTTTTCGAGGCCGATAAAAACGCCGGAGCGGCCGATGCGGGCGTCGGTGAACGACAGCCAGACGCCGAGCACGAGTGGATAGGCCAGAAAGAGAATGAGAAACGCCGCCGCCGGCAGCATGAACCAAAAGCTCAGCCATTCCCTGTTGGTCTGGAGTCGCTCCCAGGCTGTCGCGTCACGCATGACGCGCTTGGTGCTGCCTTGTTCGAATGCAATCGCCATTGCGACCCGGATTCCGTTTGCGGCAAGAAATGGCCGGCGGAACGCTTGCTGCTCCCGCCGGCCTGGTGACTAGCGATAGATGCGCTTCAATTGGCGCTCGGCGATCGCAATCGAACCCTTCACATCTTCGCGGCCTGTGCAGTAGTTCGCGAACATGTCGAGTACGACGAAGTCGGCAATCGCGGTCGCCGCCTTCTCGCCGACCGAGCCGAGCCCGCCAGCAGTCAACGTCCGCTTCGCAGCTTGGCCGAAGACCGTATTCTTCGGATCCGCGGTCCAAATCGGGTTCTTGTCGTAGGCACTGAGGCAGTGCGTCAGATAGCCCTGCGCCGACTGGATCCACGGATTGAAGTTGTCGGCCTCCAGCATGAAGGCCATCAGCGCCTTACAAGCTTGCGGATACTTGGTGTAGGTCATCGCCATTGCGGGATACATCAGATGCAACTCGGTCGGCTTGCCGACCGGGCCAACTGGCCAATAGGAGTGGTCCATGTCGTCGGCGATCTGTTTCTTGGTCGCGTCTTTCTTGGCCGCGACATAGATCGAGATGCCGTTGTCGGTCCAGTTGATCTCACCGGCCAGGAACGCCTTGTTATTGGAGGCGTCGTTCCAGGACGCGACGCCCGGGATCATCTCGGCATAGAGCGCCTTGGCGTATTCCAGTGCCTTGGCGGTTTCCGGCGAGTTGATGATGACCTTGTCGCTCTTGTCGACGGTATTGCCGCCTTGCGACCACAGGCACCAGTGAACCCATCCGTTGCCGTCGCCCGAGGCGTGACCGAGCGCAAACCCGCCCGGCGTGTTGTTCTTCTTCATCGCTTTGACGTATTCGAGGAAGGCGTCGCTCGTTTCCGGGAACTTGGAGAATCCGGCCTTCTTCGAAGCTTCGATGCGGTAGTTGATCATGTTGCCCGAGTAGCAGATTGGAATCGCGATCCACTTGTTGCCGCTTTTGCCGTAGGTGATCGCGCTCGGCACCCAGCCACCGTATTTTTTGCCGAGATAGTCGGCAACGTCGGTGACATCGACGCACTTCTGCGGAAACAAATGCGGCAACGAATAAAGGCCCCAGAACAGGTCCGGGCCGGTGCCGGTATTGGCAGCGACCGAAGCTTTCGGCTGCACGTCTTCATACGACTCGCGCGCGATATCGACTTTCACGCCCGTCGCTTTGGTGAAAGCCTCGATCAGCTTTACGAACGCGTCATCTTCTGACTGCACGAAGTATTTCCAGCGTAACATCGAAAGCTTGGCATCCTTTTCAGGTTTCCACGGTGCGCTCTGCGCCCAGGCCTTCGCCCATTCGAGTAGTGCAGGGCCGGTCAATACCCCGACAGCCGCGGCCGCGGTGCCACCCTTGACCAGGGTGCGGCGTGTGAAGTTGCTCATGTTCGTTCCTCCGTTGTGGTTCTAGTTGCCAAGACGTTTCCCCGTGCCCTCGTCGAACAGGTGGACGAGTTGCGGATCAGGTTTGAGCCGGATCTTTTCGCCCGGCTTGAATTGATGGCGTTCTCGGAAAACCGCGATGATTTCCTCGCCCCCGAGTTTTGCCACGACTTGAAGCTCCGAGCCGGTAGGCTCGATGACCTGGACTTCGGCCTCCGCGCCGTCGTCGGAAAGCGAGAAATGCTCCGGCCGCACGCCATACACGGCCGGGCGCCCGTCATTGCCGGAGCCTGCGGCGGCGAGCGAGAATTGCAAGCCGGCCGGGCCCTCGAAACTCGCGGTGCCGTTAACCCGGATATGGCCCTTGATCATGTTCATGGCCGGCGAACCGATGAAGCCCGCGACAAAAAGATTGTCTGGCCGGTCGTAGAGTTCGAGCGGTGCGCCGATCTGCTCGACGCGGCCATCGTGCATAACCACGATCTTGTCGGCCATCGTCATCGCTTCGATCTGGTCGTGCGTGACGTAAATCGTGGTGGTTCTCAGGCGCTGGTGAAGCTCCTTGATTTCTGTGCGCATTTGCACGCGAAGTTTAGCGTCTAGATTCGATAGCGGCTCATCGAACAGGAACACCTGCGGATCGCGCACTATGGCGCGACCCATCGCGACGCGCTGACGCTGCCCGCCCGAAAGTTGGCGTGGGAAGCGCCCGAGTAATTGCGAGAGGCCGAGAATGCCCGCGGCGCGGTTGACGCGCTCGTCAATCTCGCTTTTCGGCGCGCCGCGCAATTTCATCGAGAACGCCATGTTGGCGGCGACCGTCATATGGGGATAGAGCGCGTAATTCTGGAACACCATGGCTACGTCGCGCTCTTTTGGCGGCAGATTGTTGACGACGCGATCACCGATGCGAATTTCGCCGGCAGTGATGTTTTCCAAGCCTGCAATCATTCGCAGCAAGGTCGACTTGCCGCAGCCGGAGGGACCGACCAGCACGACGAATTCTCCGTCACGTATTGAGATGTCGACGCCATGGATGACGCTGGTCGCGCCGAAGGCCTTCCGTACATCGCGGATCGCGACTGAAGCCATTCATTCCTCCCGGACTACCGCAGCAGCCCTATGCACGTTCGGCCGTTTTCTTCTTTGTTTCAGGCACTTTTTGCACGGGCGCCCGCCGTTGGAACACCTGTGTGGGGCAAATCATCGGGCTTTCACCGTCCGAAAAGCAAGCCCGACTTGCGTTGGCAGGTGGGAACCATAGCGGGGGCAGATAGACCGTTAAAGCGCCATTCCGCCATCGACGAGGTGCGGCTGACCGGTAATGTAACTGGACTCGTCCGAAGCGAGAAAGACGGCCAACGCGGCCACTTCTTCAGCGGAGCCGAGGCGCGCCATCGGCTGACGCGCGATGAAGTTTTCGCGAACCTGATCGAGCGGGCGCCCCGTTTGTGTTGCTACGGCTTGTACACGCTCTTCAAAAGATGGCGATACGATCGTGCCAGGGCAGATTGCATTGCAACGGATGCCCTTGGTGATGAAATCGGCGGCGACTGCCTTGGTCAGGCCGATCACCGCCGCCTTGGTTGCGCCGTAGGCGTAGCGGTTGGGCAGTCCTTTGATCGAAGAAACGCCTGACGACATATTGACGATTGAACCGCCGCCATTTTTCAGCATAGCGGGGAGGAAGGCCTTGATGGTGCGGTGCATGGATTTGACGTTGAGGTCGAACGAAAAATCCCAATCCTTTTCCGAGCACTCGAGCACCGTACCCTGATGGACGTAACCGGCGACGTTGACGAGCACATTGAGCGCACCGAAATCTTTCGTGACCGTTTTGGCGAAAGCTTCGACCGTCTCAGTCGAAAGCACGTCGAGCTTTGCACACTCCGCGGCATCTAGCCCCATGAGCTTATCGAGCGAGACGTCGGTCGCGACGACCTTCGCGCCTTCGGCGATGAACGCCTGGGCGATCGCCCGGCCAATGCCCTGGCCAGCGGCAGTGACGAGCGCCAGTTTTCCTTTAAGCCTGTTGCTCACGGACTCTCTTTCAGTGGTTGTCGCGTGGAACGCTTTTTTGCGCGACGCGCTGATATTTTACTGCCGGCTTTAGCACCATGCCATCAGCGAGCTGTTCGACCATGCTGCGCTGGATTTCCTGCCAAGGCGTCTGGCTGGCCGGATATTTGTAGCCGCCGCGTTTGAGCAAGGCTGCGCGGCGGCGCGACAGCTCGGCTTTCGACACCAGGATGTCGGCAGTCCCCTTGCCGAGATCGATGCGTATACGGTCGCCGGTCTTGAGTAATGCAATCCCGCCATTTGCTGCCGCCTCCGGCGACGCATTGAGAATCGATGGCGAGCCGGATGTGCCAGACTGCCGTCCATCGCCGATGCAGGGCAGGGAGGTGATGCCTTTTTTGATCAGCGCGGCCGGCGGCTGCATGTTCACGACTTCAGCCGAGCCGGGATAGCCGATCGGCCCGGCGCCGCGCATGAACAACAAAGTATGCTCATCGATCTTCAGGGATGGATCGTCAATGCGATGGTGATAATCCTCCGGCCCTTCGAATACCACGACGCGGCCCTCGAACGCGTTCTTGTCTTTTGGGTTGGAAAGATATCGGCTGCGGAAATCTTCCGAGATCACGCTGGTCTTCATGATCGCGGAATCGAACAAATTTCCTTTGAAAACCTTGAAGCCCGCCTGTTTTTTCATCGGCGCGCCGAACGGCTTTATAACATCGGTATCCATGCTCTCTGCGCGTCTGACGTTTTCGCCGATTGTTTTACCATTGATCGTCAACGCATCGGCATGGATGCGCTTGGCCTTTAGTAATTCGTGCATGACCGCGGGCAAGCCGCCGGCGCGGTAATATTCTTCGCCGAGATATTTTCCGGCCGGTTGCATGTTGACCAGCAGGGGCACGTCATAGCCGACCTTCTCCCAATCCTCGATCGAAAGCCTCACGCCGATATGCCGCGCAATCGCATTGATGTGGATCGGCGCATTGGTCGACCCGCCAATCGCCGAATTGGCGACGATGGCATTCTCAAATGCCTTGCGGGTGAGGATGTCGGACGGTTTGAGGTCCTGCTCAACGATTTCGACCGCGCGCACGCCGGTATTATAGGCGATCTGGCCACGTTCCTTGTACGGTGCCGGAATTGCGGCGCAACCCGGCAACGACATTCCGAGCGCTTCCGCAAGCGCATTCATTGTCGAGGCCGTGCCCATTGTATTGCAGTGCCCGGGCGAGGGCGCCGACGACGCAACAATGTCCATGAACTCGTCATAGTCGATCTCACCTGAGGCGCGAAGTTCGCGTGCGTTCCAGACGATCGTGCCCGATCCCGTCCGCTCGCCTTTCCACCAACCATTCAGCATCGGCCCGCCGGAAAGAACAATCGCGGGGATGTTCACGGTTGCCGCTGCCATCAGACACGCCGGCGTGGTTTTGTCGCAACCGGTCAATCAGCACCACGCCATCGAGCGGATAGCCGTAGAGCACCTCGACGAGCGACAGATAGGCCAGATTGCGGTCGAGTGCCGCCGTAGGGCGCTTCCCGGTTTCCTGAATCGGATGGCAGGGAAACTCGAAAGCGACGCCGCCCCCCGCGGTAATGCCCTCACGTACGCGCTTCGCAAGTTCGAGATGATGACGGTTGCAGGGGGATAGGTCCGAGCCCGTTTGTGCGATGCCAATGATCGGCTTTCCCGATTGCAGTTCCTTGCGCGTCAGTCCCCAATTGAGATAGCGCTCGAGGTAGAGCGCAGTCATGCCAGGATTTTCGGGGTTATCGAACCAGAGTTGTGATCGCAGGCGCCGAGCCGATTTCCGGGCAATTTTCGACATGTTCTATCCAGCTGTGCATTTCAATGCCGTATAGATGATCGCAATGTATCGCGAACCGCAAGGACACTAACCGGCCACACAATCTCAATGTGGCTATGGTCGTCTTTTCGAATGGTCGACTGAAAAAGAGGTCGCTGATTTTCAGCGCCCGTCCGGGGTGCGCACGCCGGCCCAGGTATCGCGCACCTGCTGGTAGTGCACGTTGGAGTCATAGACCGGAACATGCAGGGCGAGCACCTGCGGCGACAGCCGGCCAACGGCCGCGAGCAGCGTGTAGGACGCCACCACCCGGTCGCGCTGGGCAGTCACCAGCGAGACCCGCGCATTGACCAGTTCCTGCTGCGCATTGAGGACGTCGAGCGTGGTGCGCTGGCCCACGCGCGCTTCCTCGCGCACGCCGTTGAGCGCGATCTCGGAGGCTTGCACGTTGGCCTGCGTCGCCTCGATATTGGCCTTGGCTGCATCGAGCTGGCCCCAGGACTGCACCACCGTCTGCCGCACCTGGTCGCGCGCGGTATCGAGATCGAGCCGCCGCTGCCCGAGCGTCTCCTTGGCCTGCCGGATCAGCGAATATTCCGCCCCGCCCTGATAAAGCGGAACGCTGAGCTGGCCGATCACCGAGGCGTTGAAGGTCTTGAGCTGGAGCAGGCTGCTTTCGTAGCTCTGCTGCACATTGCCCTGCACCGACAGCGTCGGATAAAGCGCGCCTTCGGCCACCTTCACCTGCAACAGCGCGGCATCGACATTGTATTGCGCGCTCGACACCGCAGGATGCGTCGCGGTCGCAACCCCGATCGACTGCGGCAAATCGTGCGGTGAGAACCGGTCGACCGGTGAGCCCGGAGCGAGCTTGCCAGGCTCAACCCCGATCACCTGGCGGTAGGTCGCAACGGAGGCCTTGTAGGCGGCTTCCGCGCTGAGCACCTGCGAACGCCCCGCCGCCAGCCGCGATTCCGATTGCGCCACGTCGGTGCGCGTCACCTCGCCGACATTGAAGCGGTCGCGCGTCTGCCGCAGCTGTTCCTGCAATACCTCGACGTTGCGCCGTTGCAGGTCGAGGATCGCGCTGTCGCGCAGCAGGTTCATGTAGGCGGTCACCGCGTTGAGCAGCACCGTCTGCTCGGTCACCCGCAAGGTCTCGCGCGCTGACTGCACCTGGCTCTCAGCCTGCCGGGTTTTGTTGGAGGTCTGAAAGCCGTTGTAGAGCGTCTGCGTTGCCGTGATGCCGTAGTTGCTCGGCGTCATGTTGCCGGACAGCTGCGTATAGTTGTTCCCGACCCCGAGCGTCTGCGACCGTGTCGTCGTGTCAAAATATTGCTGGCCGATCGAGCCGTTGACCGTCACTCGCGGGCGATAGCCCGCCAGTGCCTGCGGCACCCCTTCATCGGTCGCGCGCACCGCGGCACGCTGCGAATTCAGCGACGGATTGTTCTGATAGGCCTGCACTAAAGACCCTTCAAGGGTGTCGGCAGACGCAAGCGGCGCGAACAGCGATACCGCAACGCCCACGATCGCCCCCACTGCGGGCCGCCTTAGCTTTATAGCCCCCACCATTCGCAATCATACCCCGCCAATGTTTGCACAATAGCCAGAATCGTCTCAGAAAGCCATCGTTTCGGGGCAAAATCGTACGAAAATACAATGGGTTTCGCCCTTACGCACCTGACTGTGACATTTTCACGAGGCCGGGCGGCAGACATTCCCGCTGTTATTTGGTGTCGAGTACGAAAACCCCATTCCAGTCCGGCGGTGGAGGATCTTGCTCGAATAAGCGAATACGTGCGGCATAAAGATCAAAAAGGTGCCCAAGACCGAAGCCGTCATCGATTTCACGGCAGCGGACAATTGAATTTGCTGCACCGGCAAAATCCCGTTGGCGAAAGCACGCAAGCATCTCGCCGACGCCGCGATGCAATCGGCTAAATCGGTCACTGCCGGCAATGTCCGCGCGACCGAGAACCGTGAAAACCGATTCCGGTTCGGTCTTGCCCTTAACCGTGATGCAATCAAGCTCCAACACTGCAAATTTGTCGCGAAGACCTGAAGCCGTTTTTGAACCGATGATGATAGGAACGCCGTAGTTCTTTGATTGGCCCTCTAGACGCGAGGCCAGATTGACCGGATCTCCAAGCACCGAATAGTTGAACCGTAGATCTGACCCCATATTTCCGACGACGCATTTCCCGGTATTGATGCCGACCCCAACCTTGATCGGGATAAAGCGCTGGCCCGTTTCGCTGGCTTGCCGCTCGCGTTGTCTATTGAGCGTCTCAACGCGATCAAGCATTTCGAGGGCTGCCTCGCAAGCATTGTACTCGTGGTTGACATCGTTTAGTGGCGCGTTCCAGAACGCCATGACTGCGTCGCCCATGTATTTGTCGATTGTGCCCTTGTGCTCGATGATGGCGTTGGTCAAAGGCGTGAGAAAGCTGTTCATGAGTGACGTCAGGCCCTGCGGGTCGTCTTTGTACAGCTCGGAAATAGTGGTGAAGCCGCGCACATCGCTGAAAAGGATGCTCATCTCGCGTTCTTCACCACCGAGCACGAGCTTTTCCGGCGAATGTGCGAGTTGTTCGACCAGCGCAGGCGACAGATATTGTCCGAAGGCGGAGCGGATGCGGCGGCGCTGCGCCTGTTCGCTGATATAGTTGCTGAATACCAATGTCAGATAGACGAGCGCGCTCGACAGCAGCGGATAGGTGAAATCAAACAGCAACCGATTCTGCAGATAGAAATACCACGAGGCACCTACGGTGACCGCGACGATGGCGACACCGAAGATAAGCAGGAGAGCTGGACTTAAAATCGGTGCCAGCCAGATGATGGCGATTCCCAGCAGCAGCGCTGCGCATAGTTCAACGCCAATCGCATAATTCGGCGAAGACAGCACCGATTCGGTAAGCACGTTCTCGAGTACTTGGGCATGAACTTCGACACCCGGCATGACCGGATCGATCGGGGTGGTTTTAGAATCGAGCAGCCCGACGGCTGATGTGCCGATCAGCACAAGCCTACGTGCAACTCGCTCAGGCGGAACCCGGCCGTCGAGCACGTCGGCGGCCGACACGTAGCGTGCCGCGTCGTGGGGCGCGAAATGGATCCAAAGCTGGCCATTGCGGTCGGTCGGTATCACAAAGCCTGGTACTGACGCGTTTTGAACGCCGGCGTGATCGGAGCGGATCAGGACAGTGTTGCTCCCGCTTACCACCCGTAACATTTCCAGCGTGAGCGATGGCATGATCGCGCCCTGCGCCTGCATCACAATCGGTACGCGCCGCACGATGCCATCGCGCTCGGCGCGGATGGTGAATAAGCCGCGCCCGCTGGCAGCCTGCTCGAGTAGTGGTACGTTGCGAAGCAATCCTGGAAAATTCAAAAGATATCGCCGCGGATCGCCACCCATTGTCGCAAGTCCGATCGGCGGCTGCGTACCCTCGGGCTGCGGCACCGCGAAAGGAAGGCCTGATTCTCCGAGGACCACGTGTGACTGACGCAATGCATCCGCGAGGACCGTGTCATTGCTCGGCAAAGCGCGCAGCTTCGTGCGTGTGGCCTCGTCAAGATCGCGAAACGCTTCTGCTGCAACACTGGGCGACATCCTGTCCGGCTCGGCGAACACAATGTCGAACGCGACCACGAGTGCACCCATCTGGGTAAGACGGGTGATGAGATCGGCGACGCGCGTACGTGGCCACGGCCACTGGCCGATTGCCCTGAGACTTTTTTCGTCAATATCGACGATGACGACCGGCCGCTCTGTGGCTTCGCGCGGGTGTAGCACCTGAAAAAGATCGAAGACGCGAACGCGAAGCTCCTGAACCGGAAGCGGATCGGCGATGCGTAGTGCGGCGAGCGCAACAAGTAATATGAAGGCCACGCTGCGCGCAAGGCCGAAACGTCGTGCCCATCGCGAAAGCCATGTCATCGGAGGTCGCCCGCTGGCGGGCGAAAGGACGTGCCCGTCATTTTTCCCGGAAGGTCCGCATAAATTGATCTTGCAAGGGCTTGACTAGATAGGACAGGACACTGCGCTCGCCGGTTTGCACGAAAGCTTCGACCGGCATGCCGGGAATAAGCTTGATATCACCGAGCCGGGCGATTTCGTTTTTCGTCATCGCAATGCGGGTGACATAATAGGTCTGACCGGTGCGCTGATCTGTCGTGGTGTCGGCAGAAACCCGGGTGATGGTACCATTGATTTCTGGTGTCGTGCGCAGATTGAATGCGGAAAAGCGCAGCACCGCGGATTGTCCGACCAGCACCTGATCAATGTCGTGTGGGTTGACCTTGGCCTCGACCAGCAAGTTATCGGATTCCGGGACGATCAGCATGATAGCGTCGCCGGCCGGGATCACGCCGCCAACAGTGTGCACTTTCGATTCCAGCACAACGCCGTCCTGCGGGGCGCGGATGTCGATGCGCTTTAGCTGATCTTCGGCGGCGACCTTACGCTCGACGAATTCGCCGAACTTGGCGTCGACCTCGCGCATGTCCTTGGCAACTTCGCTGCTCAGGTCCTGATCGATTTGAATGACCTGGAGTTCAGTCTCCGTTATCTTGCCTTTGGCTTGGGCGACAGAGGCTACCAGTTGCCCGCGTTCGCCCTCGAGCCGTGCGCCGTCGCGTTCCAGGGCGGTGAGACGGGTGATCTGCACCAGGTTGTTTTTCCAAAGCTCTCGCACGCCTTCGAGCTCCTGACCGATCAACGATATCTCCCGTGCCTTGGCATCCTGCTGAGCGGTCAGGCCACGTATCTCGTCCTGCAGCTGCGTAATGCGCTGTTTTAGCTGCGCTTTCTGGCCGAGTCGTGCGGAGCGGCGAAGCTCGAACAGCTTGCGTTCGTTGGCCACCGCGACGGCGACGGATGTCTCGTTGGCGCGTGCGAGCAGGGCCGGCGGGAACGTGACGGATTCCGCGCCGTCGCGTTCGGCTTCGAGCCGGGCTTTACGCGCGGCAAGCTCGTCGAGTCCTTTAGTGACAATAGCGAGATTGGCGCGCGTGATCGTGTCGTCGAGTTGTACGAGAATATCACCCGCTTTGACGCGATCGCCGTCTTGCACATTGAGCTTGCCGACGACTCCGCCCGTCGGATGCTGCACTTTCTTGACGTTGGAATCGACGACGATCGAGCCTTGCGCGATAAGCGCACCGGCAATCTGCGTGGTCGCCGCCCACCCACCGACGCCACCCGCGAGCAAGAGCACAATCAGGGCGCCGGCGAGAAGGTGGCGATGAATGGAGTCACGCGAGCTACCCGGCGCGGCAACGGGCATTAGCTCCCTGAGCCATTTCTCAATACGTTCGCTTATAACTGAAACTTGCTCAGCTATCTTCATGCTCCCGCACTCCCGCTTTCAGGAACAACCTTAAGCGGCCGCGGCATTGAAAGTGGCCGTTGCAGCACCTTGGACAAGACCTCGTCTTTCGGGCCGATGGCCTGGGCCCGGCCCTGGTTCATCATCAGAAGCCGGTCGACTCCGGCGATGGCGCTAGGCCGATGAGCGACGACGACGACAATGCCGTTGCGCTCACGGATGCCGAGAATGGCCTGCGTTAACGCTTCCTCGCCCTCAGAAGTCGAGATTTGAGTTGGGCTCGTCGAGCACGACCAGGAAAGGTTCGCGGTAGACGGCGCGAGCGAGAGCGATGCGCTGCGCCTGGCCAGCTGATAGAGCAGAGCCCTGCTCGCCGATCGGCGTATCGTAACCTGCCGGAAGCCGAACGATCAGATCGTGCACGCCGACAGCTTTGGCCGCGGCAATTACGGCTTCAGTGTTGGCTTCTGGTTCGAAGCGAGCGATATTTTCTGCTACCGTACCGGCCAGCAGCTCTACGTCCTGCGGCAGATAGCCAATGTGACGGCCAAGTGCATCCGGCGACCACTGATCGAGGGCAGCGCCATCGAGACGCACGTTGCCGCGCACCGGCTGCCAAACGCCGACGAGCATCCGGACGAGAGAAGATTTGCCGGAGCCACTGGGCCCAATGATGCCGAGCCCTTGCCCGGCGTCGAGCTCGAAGGTGATATCCTGGACGACAATTTTAGGAACGCCAGGCGGCGAGCCGCTGACAGTCTCGACGGTCAGCCGGTGAATTGGCGCCTGCAACTGCATCGGTGCCGACCGCGAGGGCGACAGTGTCAGCAACTTGTTCAGCCGTTGCCAGCTTTGACGCGCGGCGACGAAACCCTTCCAATTTGCAATAGCGAGATCGACTGGCGCCAGGGCGCGCGCACTTAGAATCGATCCGGCAATGATGATGCCCGCGCTGGCTTCCTGATGGATCACCAGATAGGCACCCACCGCAAGCACTCCGGACTGCAGCATCATACGCAGGACTTTGGAAATGGCGCCGAGACCGCCGCCGAGATCGCTCGCTTCTTGCTGACTGTGCATATATTGCCGGTTGGCCTCGTTCCATCGCGCGGCGATGCGACCGGCCATTCCCATGGCGATCAGTGCCTCAGCGTTACGTCGGCTGGCCTCCGCGAGCCCGCTGCGCATGACCGCGGCCTCGGTTGCTGCCTTGGTGGGTGCTCGCATGAGAATTTCCGTCACCAACGTCAGCGCAATGAGAACGATGGCGCCGCCCAACGCGGTGAAACCGATCAGGGGATGGAATGCAAAGCAAATCGCGAGATAGAGCGGAATCCATGGCAGATCGAATAGTGCGACCGGGCCGAGGCCGGAGAGATACGAGCGGACCGCATCGAGATCACGCAGCGGCTGAGTGCCATCGCTGCGGGCGCCGGCCCTCAAAGGCAATCGCATCAGAGTATCGTAGACACGGCCGCTAAGGGTCTCGTCAAGCGCGCCGCCGACACGCACGAGGATGCGGCCGCGGATCGCATCGAGAATGCCCAAGGCGGTGAACAATGCTGCGGCCAGTACCAGCAAGCCGACCAGTGTTGGCATGCTGCGGCTGGGCAATACGCGATCATAAATTTCGAGCATGAACATGGCGCCCGTGAGCATCAGGATGTTGCTCATACCGCTGATCAGCGCGGTGCCATAGAAGGCTCCGCGGCATGCGGCAAGCGCTTCCGCTAGTTCCGAACGAATGGGAGAAGGGTTTCGTTTCGATTGGCTACGCTGCATCGACTAGCACCTGACGAGGTTCAAGGGCCGCGGGTTTCACGCAGGCCGCTTGATAGCCGAAGTCCGGCCGCCCCACGTGAATTATGCCACGAATACGGCAATTTGTCGCGCAGGGCCAAAGCAAAGTTAACGGCAAAACACACGCTTTAAATTGATTTCTGGGAAACAACCAATGCGGGCCCGCTCCAACCGGGGCCTACGCCCTTCATCACTACGTTGGACCTGGCTAGGTGTGATGGAGGATATCCGAGCCGCTGAGGCTGATATTCGTTCCCGTGAGATGGATTTCCATATCCACGTGGTTGGCCGTTGCGGTCGTATTGACGTAAAGAACCGTTTGATTGTTGTCCACGAACCAGCTGATGCTGTGCGCGTCTACGACGTTTGCGGAATTGACCGCGCCTTGCACATTGGTCGCGCCGGCAATCGCCGACAGATCGATATGGTCGGAGTTGTGGGTGAAATCGGCGATTGTGTCGAAGTGGCCGGCGCCCGGCTGCGAATCTGCAAGGGCCCTGAACACAAAGGTGTCGTTGCCGCCGCCGCCATTCATGGTGTCGGCGCCAGTATTGCCGATCAGAATATCGGCCCCGCCATTGCCGTTGATCGTCGAGCCTCCCGACTTACCAATAAGAATGTCCGCTCCGTCCGAACCATCCAGCGCGCCACTCGTGTCTTGTGACACCGTTACGTGTCCGCTGCCGGTCAGTGAACCATCGGACAAGGTGTAATTGAACGATCCTCCGCTAGATCCAGTATCGGTAAAGGTAACTGCGGTACTGTTGGCGCTGGCGTTTCCGCCGCTTGCATTGGTTACGCCAGTGATAGTGAGCTGGCTCAGTGAATTGTCGGGATCGCTGTCGTTCGCAAGGAGCGCCGAATTTGGAATTTGAAACGACGTGCCGGTTCCGACGTTGGTGATCACGTTGTCGTCCGCTGCGACCGGGGCATCGTCGCTTGGGACGACGTGAACGGTCGTGGTGACCGAATTGCTGTCAGCAAAGCCGTCGTTCACGGTCATCGTAACGGTTCGATCCAACGAACTGGGATTATCGCTGCTGTTGCTAAAAACGACTTGGTGCAATGCCGTATCGTAAGCGGCCAAGGGCGCCGAACCGGTCAGCGTCAGCACGCCAGTCGCTGCATTGTAACTCGATGCAATGATTCCGCCTGGGAGCGCTCCGTTCACCGCGAGCACGTCGTCGGCCTGATGGTTCGTCAGGGTGATGGTTGCCGACTGCATCGTCGTGTTGTCTGGATCGGTGATCGAGTTGCCGAGTGCCGACAATCGCCACACCGGGGTCATTCTCGAAATAGGCCGGACCGTTAGCCGTATAGGAAATGTTGACGTTGTCGACATTAAACGATCTCGGTCTCACTTGAGCTTGAGCTTAGATCGGTCTCGACAAACCGGACTGTCGTGTTCGCCGAGATGTATGACGAAATGTCAAGGCTCGAGTTGTGAAATGCTTCCGAAAAACGCCCCGAGACTGGTCCCCCGATCTGATCGATCGTGGTGAAGTGCGCGCCACCGTCGCTTGATATCTGCACCTGGAGGCTGTCGGACTGATCGAAATTGGATTCGCATAGAATCAAAGCTGAAAATGGCCGAGGTGGCACCGGTTAGATTGGCGGTGCGTTGGATCCAGTCGCCATTGCCAGAAAAGCTCAGATGGCCTCCAGTGATCTGAATATCACCGGTTGTCGCGGGATTGCTCGTTGGCTCGTTTGACTCCGTCCAGTTCGTCGCCCAGTTCACGCTACCGGTATTGAGATTGTAGGCCGCGGAATTGAACTGATCCTGAATATTGTAATGATGGTCCAGGGTAAGCACCGGTACGTCATTCGTGCCGATGATCGTCACGTTGATCGGTTGGGTGACAATGCCACCGTTGTGGTCGTTGACTGTGGCGATATACGTCAGCGTCAGCGTCTCGTTCTGGGCCAGGAAGTCGAGCGCCTTATCGGCTACGCTGTAGGTCCAACTCGCCGAGCCGTTGTTCGTATTGCCCGGGTTCGAGGCTATAACGAGGGTCTTTTCCAGCGCCGTCTGCTGAGCTGCGGTCAGTGTCAACACGGTGGTACCGTCCGCGGCGAGATAGCTGTAGTGGTCAAATGGCGCCTGCGCCGCCACCGTTGGCCGGTCACTGGCGTCGACATCGGCAAAGTTGACCGCACCGCCGATAGTATCGGTGTTCGGGTTATTGGTGCCGGGCAACTCTGCGAACGGATTGCTCGGCGCCGAGACCACCGGCTTATCCTCGGTGCCGTGCACCGTGATGGTGACGTCCTGGCTGGCGATGCCGCCGTGGCCGTCGTCGGTCTGCACCGTATAAGTCAGCGTCACCTGATCATTGGTGCCCAGGAAGTCGAGTGCGCTGTCGGCGATGTCGTAGTGCCAGCCGATCGTGCCATTGCCGGTGACGTTCGAATGCGTGGCTGCATCAATCGTGAACGCATTGACCAGCGCATCGTGCTGGGCCTGCGTCAGCGTGTAGCCATTGGCCAGCGTGGATGACAGTTGCTTGAGGGTGAACGAACCGGTCTCGATATCAGAAAGGTCGACATCGGTCAGGGTGACCGTGCCGGACTGATGGTGGATCTCGTTGTTCTCGTTCGCCGAGCCGTCCACGTCCTCTGTCACCAAACCGGACTGCGCGCCCGAGGTGATCACTGGCGCATCCTCGGTGCCGTGCACCGTGATGGTGACGTCCTGGCTGGCGGTGCCGCCGTGGCCGTCGTCGGTCTGCACCGTATAAGTCAGCGTCACCTGATCATTGGCGCCCAGGAAGTCGAGCGCGCTGTCGGCGATGTCGTAGTGCCAGCCGATCGTGCCATTGCCGGTGACGTTCGAATGCGTGGCTGCATCAATCGTGAACGCATTGACCAGCGCATCGTGCTGGGCCTGCGTCAGCGTGTAGCCATTGGCCAAGTTGGCCGAGAGCTGCGTGTTGGCGATCGAACTGGTTTCGATATCAGAAAGGTCGACGTCGGTCAGGGTGACCGTGCCGGACTGATGGTGGATCTCGTTGTTCTCGTTCGCCGAGCCGTCCACGTCCTCTGTCACCAAACCGGACTGCGCGCCCGAGGTGATCACTGGCGCATCCTCGGTGCCGTGCACCGTGATGGTGACGTCCTGGCTGGTGGTGCCGCCGTGGCCGTCGTCGGTCTGCACCGTATAAGTCAGCGTCACCTGATCATTGGTGCCCAGGAAGTCGAGTGCGCTGTCGGCGATGTCGTAGTGCCAGCCGATCGTGCCATTGCCGGTGACGTTCGAATGCGTGGCTGCATCAATCGTGAACGCATTGACCAGCGCATCGTGCTGGGCCTGCGTCAGCGTGTAGCCATTGGCCAGCGTGGATGACAGTTGCTTGAGGGTGAACGAACCGGTCTCGATATCAGAAAGGTCGACATCGGTCAGGGTGACCGTGCCGGACTGATGGTGGATCTCGTTGTTCTCGTTCGCCGAGCCGTCCACGTCCTCTGTCACCAAACCGGACTGCGCGCCCGAGGTGATCACTGGCGCATCCTCGGTGCCGTGCACCGTGATGGTGACGTCCTGGCTGGCGGTGCCGCCGTGGCCGTCGTCGGTCTGCACCGTATAAGTCAGCGTCACCTGATCATTGGTGCCCAGGAAGTCGAGTGCGCTGTCGGCGATGTCGTAGTGCCAGCCGATCGTGCCATTGCCGGTGACGTTCGAATGCGTGGCTGCATCAATCGTGAACGCATTGACCAGTGCATCGTGCTGGGCCTGCGTCAGCGTGTAGCCATTGGCCAAGTTGGCCGAGAGCTGCGTGTTGGCGATCGAACTGGTTTCGATATCAGAAAGGTCGACGTCGGTCAGGGTGACCGTGCCGGATTGATGGTGGATCTCGTTGTTCTCGTTCGCCGAGCCGTCCACGTCCTCTGTCACCAAACCGGACTGCGCGCCCGAGGTGATCACTGGCGCATCCTCGGTGCCGTGCACCGTGATGGTGACGTCCTGGCTGGTGGTGCCGCCGTGGCCGTCGTCGGTCTGCACCGTATAAGTCAGCGTCACCTGATCATTGGCGCCCAGGAAGTCGAGCGCGCTGTCGGCGATGTCGTAGTGCCAGCCGATCGTGCCATTGCCGGTGACGTTCGAATGCGTGGCTGCATCAATCGTGAACGCATTGACCAGCGCATCGTGCTGGGCCTGCGTCAGCGTGTAGCCATTGGCCAAGTTGGCCGAGAGCTGCGTGTTGGCGATCGAACTGGTTTCGATATCAGAAAGGTCGACGTCGGTCAGGGTGACCGTGCCGGACTGATGGTGGATCTCGTTGTTCTCGTTCGCCGAGCCGTCCACGTCCTCTGTCACCAAACCGGACTGCGCGCCCGAGGTGATCACTGGCGCATCCTCGGTGCCGTGCACCGTGATGGTGACGTCCTGGCTGGTGGTGCCGCCGTGGCCGTCGTCGGTCTGCACCGTATAAGTCAGCGTCACCTGATCATTGGTGCCCAGGAAGTCGAGTGCGCTGTCGGCGATGTCGTAGTGCCAGCCGATCGTGCCATTGCCGGTGACGTTCGAATGCGTGGCTGCATCAATCGTGAACGCATTGACCAGCGCATCGTGCTGGGCCTGCGTCAGCGTGTAGCCATTGGCCAGCGTGGATGACAGTTGCTTGAGGGTGAACGAACCGGTCTCGATATCAGAAAGGTCGACATCGGTCAGGGTGACCGTGCCGGACTGATGGTGGATCTCGTTGTTCTCGTTCGCCGAGCCGTCCACGTCCTCTGTCACCAAACCGGACTGCGCGCCCGAGGTGATCACTGGCGCATCCTCGGTGCCGGTGATCGTGATCGTGACCGGCTGTGTGGTGCTGACGTGATCGCTGTCTGTAACCGTCACGTTATAAGTGACAGTCAGCGTCTCGCCAGCGGCCAGGAAATCAAAGTTCTTGTCGGCAGCGCTGAACTTGAACCCGACCGAGCCGGCGCCCGTGCCCGTGCTGTCTGCTTCCGTCGTGGAGAGCGCACTTGCCAGCACCGCGGACAGTCCGATCGGAAGCGTGCCGCCGCCCGACCAGATGGCGGAGACAAGACTCGTCCCCACCGTGTGGGTGTCGGTAAGATCGGTGTCGGTGAACGGGAGCGTGCCGACGGCGGTATCAGGATCGGCGGCGTCGTTGGTCTTGCCCGTCAGCTCGGGGACCTGTTGTGGAGGTGGAGCCGTCAGCTTCGGTGTGTCGTTGGTGCCGAAGACAGTTACGGTCACCGCTTGCGTAGATCCGCCACTGGTCGTGACATTGTAAGTGACGGTCAGCGTTTCGTTGACGGCGAGAAAGTCCAGCGCTTTGTCGGTCACGCTGAAAGTGAAGTCGTTCGGGTTGGTCCCACCAAATGTCAGAGTGCTCGCTGCAGCCAGAGCAGTCTGCTGGCCCGGCGTAAGATTGCCGGCGGACCATGCGAAACTTGGCGCGCCGACAGACAAACCGGTAGAGACAAGCGTGCCTGTCGTGCTGTCGAGGGTTGTGTCGCCGGTTTGGTTAAAGAGTTCGTTGATCGCGCCGGGTGCAGCGGGCGGCGGCGGCGGAGCTGGCGGCGGTTGTGGGATAAAAATTTCGGGAGGAGTCCCGGACCCGTTTGATGTGCCACCCCCTACAGCCGGAATAATTGGGAGCCCGCCATGATCGAGGGGTACAAAATTATTAATTGGTATCGCAGGCGGTACAAATTCCAGCAAAGGAGACGTGCTTGAGCCACCGGGGCCGTTACTTGCGGGTCCTGATAGGCCCAGCGAGAAAGTGCGGAGCACATTCTGTTGGTCGCCTTGGTACTGCAACATCTGCGCGAGGCTGTTTGTGACATAGCTTTCGGTAATTGAACTTCCAACTTGGCGCAGGACGATTGTTTCGCCAGGATCATCGACAAAGATGGTGCGGGGCGGGAAGGTCTTTAGAGCCAGCTCGACAACGCCATAGTCGTTTGTGAGATCCCTGAACCTTATCTGGCCATCATCCAGGAACGATACATCAGGGTCCTTAGCCTGAGCGTCCTCCAACGCTGAGAAGAACAACGAGGCCAACGACAGCATCCCGATCCCGCCAACGCGGTTGCGGCTCCGAATGCTTGCAAAGGGTGTGTCGATGTTGAGACGTCCGGCTTTTGCCATTTCGCCGGCGATGAAAGCGAAAGTGCCACCGCTGACATCAAATAAAGCCGAAGGGGAAACGCCGCCACCGGCGAACTCTTTCAGGACAATGCGGCCGCGGTCGGATAAATTGAATACGGTGCCATCGATAAAGCGAATGCTGACTTTGCCGTCGGCCGCGGTTTCGATGATGTCACCTTGGCATACCGGATCGCCATGTTTGACTTGAACGGGGTTGTCACCCGATCGCGTCAGGGCGCACGGCCCTGCTACTTTCTCGATTTCGCCGATAAAAAACGCAGACTCGGTCGCTGGCTCTGAAGCAGAGCCAATCGCACCACCGTCCGGTATAACGTGGCAATGACCGGACACTGGCCCTGCCTCTCTGTATCTGCGCCGGGCCCTGGCAGTGTTTTTGGTCTGGTTGCGCTGGCCGGCGCGCTGATTGTTTGTTTGCGCTTAAACTATCGCCTTGATTACAATTTAAATCAACGGCTACGGGATTTATAGGTTCAAATTAATGGTTTATTCTGAAGGTTTTACGCCCTTTTTGAGTTCCCTGAGACATTTTGGACCGCGTACAAGTTGAGCCGGCCGGCGATACCTCCGAAAAGAGGAAAAAGAGGAACACGGGTATGTTACGTAATTCTCCGCCGAACTTATTGCTGTGTCACCTTAATACTGCTAGTTATTACTACTTAGGGACACCCGCCCAAGGGTAGGACGATGCGCGCGCAGACAATTGCCGTCTTCGTAACGGGTGCCAGTTTGCTGGCCGGTAGCTTCTTTGGCGGGCCGGTACTTGCACAGACCGCTCAAGTTCAACCAGCCGTTCAAGACGCGTCGGTAAAACCGATTGGAAAGGTGCTAACCGCGGCAGGCTCGGTCACGATCGAGCATGTGACCGCGGTGGTCGTCCAAGCAGCACTCAACAATCAACCTGGGCAGGCAAAAGTTGGCGACCCCATTTTTCTCGGCGACGTGCTCGCAACCGGAGCTGATGGCCGGGTCGGTATTACTTTTACCGATGGCACCGCATTCGATCTGTCCAGCAATGCCCGCATGGCAATGACCGAGTTCATCTACGATCCGAATAGTAAGTCGAACTCGAGTTTGCTTAGCCTCACCAAAGGAACATTTACATTCGTCGCCGGAAAAATTGCGAAGAGCGGCGACATGAAGGTTGACACTCCCGTCGCGACTATGGGCATTCGAGGAACGACGCCGCGTGTCGAGATTTCGGATGACGGGACGGTCAAATTTTCCACCCTCATCGAAGAGGGCAAGGACAAAGTTATGGAAAGATACGGCGCTGGCAGCGCCAGACCCCCAGCAGCGGCTGCAGGTCCCGGTGCTATAGAAGAGCGCTCAAAGCCCAATCTCGACATCTGTCGAGGCTGCTGAAGTCTTGTGACAAGCTGTTATTGGTGTAATCGATGCCAACACAGCGGATCTCAGTAAATCATCGACGTCGCAGCGATAAAAAGTCAACTCGCGCCGTTCATCCCAATTTTGCAAAATTACAGGCGGCGCTTGTCCTGAGACGAAGCGCGAGCGCAATTGTCTGCGCGGCTCTTATGTTGTTATTGGGCTTGCCAGTGGCGGTATCGTGGGCGGCGCCACAAACTACAAAATCAGACGGTAAACTTAAAAATATTGAGTTGTGCAACGGTGCGGATCGCAGTTCAGCGGAGCCGCAGATCAGGGGCTGCACGGCGCTCATCGATTCTGGAAAAGAAACGGCTTTGGTTTTAGCGATTGCCCACACCAATCGGGGCAATGCCTATACCGCAAGAGGCGACTATGACCTTGCCATCAACGATTATGATTTGGCGGTTAAACTCAACCCGGACTTCTCAAAGCCATTCAACAACCGCGGCGTAGCCTTCCTGAAAAAGGGAGACTACGACCGTGCAATTAAGGATTTCGATGAGGCGATCAGGCTCACCCCTGATTACGCCAGGGCCTTTGCCAATCGCGCCGAAACCAACCAACGACGGCACGACTATCAGGGAGCGGCGCGCGACTACGATAATGCGATTCGTCTCCAACCAGATTTGGAAGCAGTGTGGAACGGGCGCTGCTGGACCCGGGCGGTCCTTGGCCAACTGCAGCCGGCACTCGCGGATTGCAACAAGGCACTTCTCATACAGCCTAAAGATGCCGCGACCTTCGATTCTCGCGGTTTGATTTATCTGAAGATGGGTCAGTTCGATTCAGCTATCGAGGATTACAGTTCGGCGCTGCGTCTCGAACCGAAAATGGCAAGCGCGCTGTACGGACGCGGACTTGCTCGAACTCAAAAAAGGCGATGCCGCAGGTGGCAATGCCGATGTTGCGGCGGCAAAGAAACTCGAGACGGCGGTCGCTGACGATTTTTCGCGTTACGGCGTGCAATAACTACATTATTCAGCGGCTATTCAGCCAATTAACGTTTGGGTAACTCTTCCCGCGCGCTTTTAACTTAGTCCTGCAAAACGCGTTATTTTTTGACCGCATTACACACCCCACAATCCAAGTCGTAGTTGCCTTTCAGAATCCGTTCACCCCAGCGCCGAATAAGGTCGCGTGACTTCGCGAATCCTAAACTCGACAGCAAAAGTTTGAGCGCAGAACGCCCGGTAAATCTCCGGAAATGGGATCGGAAAACCCCGACCGACATTCCGGAAACAGGGGCGTTCGATCATGTCTGTTCTTGTCCGGATAGGGCGTATCGTTCTTTTGGCTGCGGTTTGTTGCAGTGCTGCTTTCGCAGATATGCACCCGGGTCAATCGGCCTCCGTGCCGGAGGCGAATGGAAATAGTGCGACCGGTGCTCAGCTTGTGTCGGAAAATAAATCGGGCGATTTTTCTGTGCCGCAGCTCGGTACGTTCGCTACTGATCTGCTCGCACACAACAAAGACGCTTTGCCATTGGGCAAGCCGAACAATTCGTCGTCGATGTCCACCGCAGAAATTTCCTCCAAGTGGAGTGAGCTTCAGTCCCGCATTCGTGCAGATGAGACAGCGGTGGCAGCTTGCCGTTTGGGCGAAATTGCATGTTCTCAAGCCGCGCTCCTTTCTGCTTCGCGGCGACGGATCAGGCTCTTGTCGAGGAGGGACTGAAGCGTGTCGAGATCGCTCTCGCAGATCTCTTCGGCGGCTCCTAGCGTGCAGCCACCGGCAAACACGCTCATCCGAGCGAACGCCTGCTGCTCGTCCGTGGAGAGGAGGTCGTGCGACCAGGCGATGGTAGCCCGGAGCGTCTGCTGGCGCGGATCGGCATCGTGGTCGCCCGTGGACGTCGAACACCACCAGCTGCTCCGGAGCCGGCGACGAGGCGACCATCATCTCCACAGCTTCATGGCCGAAGAATGATTGTGATGAAGGAAGCACCTGGTCGTTGAGAGAAAGGTCCGATTCACGGCACGCGCGACGGAACAGGCGGACGCCGTCCGACGGCAAGGGCTCGCACTGGGAAGGTCTGCTCGCGAGCGACCCGCAGCCGTTCTCTGCTCGTCACTATGAGAGTCAGTGTGGGAACCGCCGCGCCGAGCGCTGCCAGGTCGCCTGCGAGACCAGGCAGCAGATGCTCGACGTTGTCGAGCACGAGCAGCATGCGTTTGCCGGCGAGGGCCGTGGCGAGTGTCTGGGCGAGTGGCGCTTACCCGCCTCTCGCTGAGCTCCATGACCGCGGCCGACGATAGCGCAGCACCAGCGCGGGATCGCGAAGCGGGGCGAGTGACGCCCAGTGATGCCGTCCGGGAACTGAGCTCCGACACCTCGGCGGCGGCCGGAGCGCGAGGCGGGTCTTGCCCGTGCCGCCCGGGCCTGTCAGAGTGAGGACGCGACGTCATCGCGCGTGAGTAGCGGCAGCCACCTCCTCGAGCTCACGCTCGCGTCCGAGGAACGGCGTCGAGGGCACCGGGAGGTTGGTTCGGTGCAGGGACCTCAGTGGCGGGAAAAGCCTCCCGGCCGAGCTGAAAGACCCGCTCGGCCGCAGAGAGATCCTTGAAGCGATGCTCGCCGAGGTCGGTGAGCGCGGTATCGACCAGGACGCCGTCGACGACGGACACCAGCATCTGGCGGCCGTGACCGCACGCGGCGATGCGGGCAGCGCGGTGGACGTCGTGTCCGACATAGCCCTCCTCGGTGACGAGTGGCGTCCCGGTGTGGACGCCCGACCCGAACGCTGCACCCGACCGTTGGCGAGCGCCCTCGGTAGACGCCGAGGCGGCGGCGAGCGCGCCTGCGGGGCGGTCGGGAACGCGACGAAGAAGGCGTCGCCCTGCGTATCGACCTCGACGCCCCCCTGGCACGGCGCACGCCTCGCGCACCACCTGCGGTGCTCGCCGAGCGCATCCGCGTAGGCCTCGGCGCCGAGCTCGTGGAGCAGGCGCGTCGACCCCTCGACGTCGGTGAAGAGGAACGTGACGGTGCCGGTGGGCAGGTTGCGCCGCACAGGGGATCATGTGCCCGTAGGCGGCGAGGAGGCAGCAGCTACAGAGGACAACGACCCCGAGCACGTGGGCCGCTCACCCCGTCCACAGTAGAGGCCCGCCGCTGGGACGAAGAGCATGCACGCCGCGACGAGGGACGCCACTCCCAACTGAGTTGAGGGCGTGCAGGTGGCGCTTTGTCGAGGGAGTCACGAACCCGAAGCCGGTTCGATGCGCTCTCAGACTCCAGTCGTCGTAGCTGGGGGTCACTTCTGGCGGTGTCGAGCGCGCCACGCGCGCGGAAGTCCTGAACCCGCCGCTCCAGGCCGGGTTACGAACCGGCGACTAGGCCGTCAAGCGCGCCCGCCTTCAAGACTTCGGCGATCTGTTCGAGGCATCCGCCATTCTTGGGTGCGTGAGATCGCGGCGACGGTTTCTTCCTAGTGTGTTCGTTGTGCTCCTACTAGGCTTGGCCGGCCTGGGCTGTGGCGCGAGTGCTGCGGGTCGCACAGGGTGGCCGGTACCCGACAGCTCGGGGATGCAGCGCAGCTCGCGGTTGAAATCAACCGCTCGCAGGCAGTGATCGACGGTGCGGCCCGACCGGGAGTGAATCTGCGCAGGGCAGCTAGTTCGCAGCAGCTCGCGTTTCGGCGGCTAGCCGAACATCAACCTCTGCGACGGCCGACGCTAGCGCGGCTCGCGCCCGCTGCCCGGTCGGTGGCGAAGGCGGCCCTTCGCGCCGCAAATGCCCTTTCGAGGATCGTGCCAGCTGAGCGCCGTTTCCCAGACTGGCGCATCGTCGCGCCGCCCGCACCGAACGAGCTCCTCAGCTACTTCCGGGCTGCGGCTGCCGTCTACAAGATCCCCTGGCAGTACCTCGCGTCAATCGAGTTGGTCGAGACGCGGATGGGCCGAATCCGCGGACTCAGCCCCGCGGGCGCCGAAGGGCCGATGCAATTCATGCCCGCAACCTGGGCGCAATACGGCCGCGGCAGCATCGATAACCAGCGCGAGTCGATCATGGCAGCCGCACGCTTCCTCAAAGCCAACGGCGCGAGCCGCAACATCGGCCGCGCGCTCCTTCACTACAACCCCAGCGAGGCGTACGACGCCGCAGTCGAGTCATACGCACAAGAGATGCGCAGAGACCGGCATGCCTTCTACGGCTACTACTACTGGCAAGTCCTCTACCAAACGTAGTAGGTACCTTCTCCTGCCGGTCGGCTACCCCGGCGTCCGACCCAAGCGCCTTCCCAGCTAGCGCACCCCGAGGCGCCACAGTTACCCAGGACGAGTTGCTCAAGCCGCTGACCAAGGCGCAGGACGCCAGCTAGGTGGCGTCCGGTGGGGGCGTTCACGCCTAAGAGCTGATCAGCAGCGGGAGCCGGGGCTAGCGCAGCCCGGCCCGTCCATGAGCGATGCCTGTCTAGAGGAGCTAGCCGGCTGAGCGGCTGTTGTGGGACCGAGCGACTTGTAAGCCGATTGACATAGCTGACGCACCGCAGGTGAGGCAGTGACTGACTAGGCCCGGGCCTCGCTGAAGGTCACGAGTCGGCCTCGCCGCTCGTCCCACAGCTTCAGTCTCGGCGCGCGCAGTCCTTGCTTCAGCGTGAGTTCCGGCACCGCCTGGAGACGGTCGGTTCCCTGGTGCGCGGCTTGCAGGTTGTAGTTCGGGATCCCGACGCTCAGGTGATGGACGTGATGGAGCCCGATGTTGCCGGAGAAGAACTGGAGCACTCCCGGCAGCTTCAGGTACGAGCTGCCCTCGAGCGCAGCATCGGCGTAGTGCCAGTGCCGACGCCTGCCAATACGTATCTTCGAACTGGTGCTGGACGTAGAACAGCCGACCCCGATGAGCCGCTGCGAAGATCACGAGGGCACTGGACGAGCAGGAAGGTGCCTCCAGCCGAGCAGCCAGGCAGAGCGCCACGACGATCGCGGCGAGCACACGTTCGTGCGCAGGAGGCTGTGGCGAACCCGGGCGCGCGTCCCAGCGGGACACGAGGCGCGAGCGTCAGTATGAGCACGACAAGCCAGCCCAGCCGAACATGACGTGGGGGCTGCGGAAGAGCCGGTAGCCGAGATCTGCCCGCCGCCGGGAAGGTCGAGTGGTACTCGGTAACCGTCAGCGTGCGACGTCGCCCACGCCACGGCGATCGAGATCGCCCGAGGTGGCATGGTGGCCGCATGATCGTGCGCCAGCAAGGAACGGGAGCAACACCAACAGCCCAAGACGACACCGAACTGGTCTTCGCGCGCCGCGAGCGCATGAACGACCCATGCGCGCAGTCGTGGAACACGATGAAGGTGCGGATCAGAAACGCTGAGGTAGGCAAGACGAGCACGAGCGACAACCACACCGAGACGCGCAGCGCAAACGTCATCGCGACGAGCAACGCGAGATACGGGACCACCGAGGTCGCAAGGTCGAGCACGCTCCTGCCGAGCCGCGGCTCTGCGTAGACGTCGAGGACACCCCGCCACGCGCGCGGCGAATCGGAGCCGGCCAAAGCATCTGGCGAAACCATCCCAGCCGTTGTACCGGAATCTCCGTGCGATCGTGGCCGAGCGGTCGCCCGTCGGTGTCCGGAGATCCAGCCTCGTTCCCCCTGATTGCAGGTGACGCTGGTGCTTCCCGAGCAGCGTCTCGAAGTCAGCCGGTTAGCCGGAGTGGTCGGTCACGCGCATGCTTTTGCAGCGTCCGGAATCGAGACTCCGCCTTCTCTACCGAGAGCGCCAAGGCGCCGCCGGCGTTAAGTGGCGCTCATTCGCCTCCTGACTGGCGCGCCGCTTGACGATTGCTCCATAGGTAGCAGCTGGGGGTCGCTGAGGGTAGGCGGGGCCGCTTCGGTGTCAGGGTTCGGTTGCCCACACGCGTCGGCCCTGACGCGGCCGCGCTATGTGCCTGTGAACCGGTACTCGGTCTGCCAGTCCTTGGAGTCGGTGTGGGTGGTCCAGAAGAGTTCCGCGATGTTGTCCGGGTCGAAGTCCGTCCCCGGCTCGACGGCACCGACGATCGTGACGGTCGCCGCGTGGATGCCGTCCTTCCCGACGCCCGCGGCGATCAACGTCTGCGCCGAATGCAGGGCGGCCTTCCCCATCGAGAGGCTCGCCAGTCCGGGCACTGGATTGTCGGCGAAGCCGCCGCTGGTGACCAGGAGGGTGCCGCCGCCAGCTGCCCGCAGGACCGGCACGGCCACCTGTGCCGCGACGACGGCGCCGAGCACATCGACGTCATGGGCGGTTCGGAGCCGCTCGACCGTGGTGTCGAGGATCTCACCCGGATCCGGTAGGGCCGCGTTGTACACGACGACACCTGGCGCACCTGGGACGCTGAAGATCCGTTCGAGCGTCTCGCGGTAGCCTTCGAGATCCTCGATATCTGCGCCGATCGCCGCGATCTCGAGGCCGCCGCTGCGCAGCTCAGGGGCGAGCTGGTCGAGCGTTCCGCTCCGGGAGATGAGCGTGCTGCGGAAGCCTTCGCGGCCGAAGCGCCGAACGACCGCGGCGCCGACTCCTGGCCCGGCTCCGATCAGCAAAAGGTGATTGGGGTCAACGCGCTCGGGCATGGGCCACCTCCGAGTTGAGCTTTCGCCCGGCGTCAGCCTGGGCCGCTCTCCACGAGTCGAGTCACGAGACTAACGCTCACCTGGGTCCGGCTGAGATGCGTGGCGCACGTGGTCTCGGTGCGGGTCCGACGAGGGGAGCCAGATCGCTCCGGCCGGTGCGTTACGAGAGACCACTGGTCGGATCACGTTGCTGGCGTGCTCACGCAGAGCAGCGAGGCTGTCGCGCCTCATCGTTTGCGCGAGTGACCAGCGACCCAGCACCAGAGAGGGCAGGGGCCGACGACTGGGCAGGTGCGAAGACTCGCGGGCAGGCTGTCGAAGTACCGCTTGGGTGACATGAGAACGGATGCGTCGAGACGGAGAGCGCGGTCGTGGAACGCTGCGCCGGCAATGCCACCATCGTCGATCTGCACGACGCGTGCACCAGTCGCCTCGGCGAACTCGGTCGCGAAGTCGTTCCACGCCTGCCAGGACGTAATCTTGGCATCGACGAGCACGGTGAATTTCCGCGCCGCGACGTCTTGCCGATCGGCGTGGCGGGGTGACGGCGAGCAGTGGCTCGGCCCACAGAAGCCGAAAGTCCAGGATGTTCGTCACGCGATCCGGCCCATGCGACCGCCGCGTCGAGGCCGCCGTCGAGGACGCGAGAGAGTTGCACGTGACTCGGCATGACCCACTCGTCGAGCGCGAATGTCCAGTGCCGCGAAACGGCAGTTGGTCGGGCAGCCAGCTGACGTAGCCGAACGCGGAGCGCACCGTCCTGCTCCCGCGACGCGGCGCCGGCTCGGGCAGCGAGCTCGAGAATCTCGCGTGCGTCGGGCAGAAGCGTCCTCCCGGCGGCGGTCAATTCGACGTGTCGTCGGTCGCGAGCGAATAGCGGCGAGCCGAGGCTCGCCTCGAACGACTTGATCTGCTGCGAGAGCGACGGGGCGGCGATGCGCAGACGCTCGGCTGCCCGGGCGAAGTGGAGCTCCTCGGCAACGGCGACGAAGTAGCGAAGTAGCCTCAACTCCATGACTTGAACGATACGCCCGGTGTTAGGCGGCGCCTACGAGCGTGAGCCAACCGGTCGTGGCGGAGCGCTACCCGCGGCCCGCACGCTGTCGTATGGAGGCGTCTTTCAATCCACCCTCCACACGGAGGTGAGCGACGACCGCTCACCGGACTCTACAACCGCAGCCGCGGTACGCGAACGTCGGGAACGTCGACATGAAACTCGAGATGGACGTCATTCCCGTGTCCGACGTCGACCGGTCCAAGGGGTTCTACGAGCGCTTGGGGTGGAGGCTCGACGACGACGTCGCCCCGATGGACGGGCTCTCGGATCGTCCAGTTCACGCCCC
Source organism: uncultured Alphaproteobacteria bacterium (assembly GCA_963742345.1). Lineage (GTDB taxonomy): Bacteria > Pseudomonadota > Alphaproteobacteria > Rhizobiales > Xanthobacteraceae > Pseudolabrys. Next base: position 2,151 of record CAVULO010000004.1, on the reverse strand, counting down.
CCGGCTCCGGGACGTCGATCACGTTCGGCCTGGGATGACGACGGCCGCGCCTGGCTCGGCCGAAGGCGGACTGATCGTCTCCGACATCGAGGCCGCCCATGCCGAGCTTGTCGGCCGCGGCATCGAGGTGAGCGACATCTGGCACGGCCCGCCGTTCCCGGTCGAGGCGCGGCAGCCGGGTTCCGACCCCGAGCGCACTAGCTACGGGTCGTTCTTCTCCTTCACCGATCCCGATGGCAATACGTGGCTGGCCCGAGGAGGTCACGACTCGGCCTCCCCGGTCGCGCTGAACGCCGCTGAGACCGGCTACGCATCCGCCGCGGTACCTCGAGAGCGCGCTTCGGCGGGCCGAGGCTGCCCACCAGCACGAGTCGGGCAGAGACGAAGACTGGTTCTCTTGGTACGCCGCCTACATGGTCGCAGAACAGGCGGGGACGGACCTGCCGACGTGACCGAGACCCCAACGGGAAAAAGGCGATCGTTCCTCGTCGAGTTCGATCTCCAAGTTCCAGCGGGAACGCCGGAGTCCGAAGTCAGTGCCGCGGTGAGTGGACCCAATCGGCGGCTGCGGCCAAGCTGGCGGACGAGGGGCATCTCGTTCGGCTGTGGAGACGGCCGCGAATCGGCGACCGGGCAACCGCCGTCGGCCTTTACCGGGCCGACGAGCCCGGCTCAGCTCGACGCTCTCCTCGCACGACCTGCCGCTCGCCGACTGGCTGAGCGTCACGGTGACGCCGCTCGAAGCCCATCCCAATGATCCGGCCCGGCGGCCTCGTCGATGGTGAACCGGCTTCCGATCCTCGCCTGACGCGTGTCTTCCGCCTGAAGGCCGACGCTCGGCGAACCGCTCGATCTCGGCGACGACGCCGGGGACGCCGTCGAATCGTGCCCGCGATCGCGGGCACCTTCGAGGGGCCTGAGCTCAACGGGAAGCTGCTGCCGGGCGTCAGCGCCGACTGGCAGATCGTCTTGCCGGACGGCACCGCACTCGGCGACATCCGCTACACGTTCCAGACCGACGACGGTGCCCTGCTCTACGTGCAATCGCGCGGCGTCCGCCACGGCAGCGCGGAGGTTCTCGAACGTCTCGGCCGCGGCCAGGATGTCGACGCGAGCGAGTACACCTTTCGAACCTCCACGCAGATCGAGACCGCGTCCCCGCGAGCTCGACTGGCTGAACAAGGGCGTCTTCATCAGTGTCGGCGGCCGCACGCCGGCAGGCGTGATCTACGAGACCTATCTGGTCGCATGAGCGTCGTCGCCCGAGCCGCAGAAGGTCGCGATCGTCACCGGTGCCTCGCAGGGCATCGGCGCGGGCATCGCGAGGCGTTCCGTGGGCCGGGTACGCGGTCGTCGCCACCTCTCGTTCGATGCCGCCCTCCGACGAGCGCTGACGTCCTCGCCGTCACCGGGCGACATCGCCGAGCCGACGACCGCTGAGCGCGTGGTCGGCAGGCGATCGACCGGTTCGGTCGGATCGACACGCTGGTCAACAACGCCGGGATCTTCATCGGCAAGCCGTTCACCGACTACACCGTCGACGACTTCGACGCGATGACCGCCGTCAACCTGGGTGGCTTCTTCCACGTCACCCAGCGCGCGATCCGGCAGATGCTCGACCAGGGCGGCGGTCACGTCGTCAACATCACGCACCACCCTCGTCGACCAGCCGAGGAGCGCGTCGCCTGTCGGCGCTCGCGTCGCTGACCAAGGGCGGGCTGGACGCGGTGACGCGGTCGCTGGCGATCGAGTACGCCGTCGCGCGGCATCCGCGTCAACGCCGTCTCGCTCGGCGTGATCAAGACGCCGATGCACGACCCCGCGCGACGACGACTCGCCGCCCTCCACCCGCTCGGGCGGATGGGCGAGGTCAGCGACGTCGTCGACGGGATCCTCTACCTCGAGCAGGCCACCTTCGTCACCGGCGAGACCCTGCACATCGACGGCGGCCAGAGTGCCGGCCACTGAGACCAAACCCTGCAACCAGGGAGGAATGAGCACGCCCCGCATCCTCTTGGGAACCGAGAACGACGCTCCGATCGAGATCCACTCCGGTAGCCGCTCCCAACTGAGACCACACTCCCGGAGCGCCAGCGGGGGCTGCTGGGGGTCTGAACGCATCCGCCGGCCATCTTGCCGGGCCCCGGCGGA
>CAVULO010000003.1:0-159572 GCA_963742345.1 uncultured Alphaproteobacteria bacterium | reverse complement strand
ATCTACTTCACCGATCCATTCAACCGACCGCCTGCGCCGCCCGAACAATGGGAACAGCCTGTTGGCGGCGTCTACCGTGTTACACCCGATCTCGGCAACATCACCCTAGTGGTCGAGGATTTCGTGTTTCCGAACGGGCTCGCCTTCCTCGCTGGACGAAAGCGTGCTCTACGTCAACGAATCCCGACGGGGCGAAATTCGAGCCTTCAATGTCCTGCCCAATGGACTGCTTGCCAAGCAAACGGAGCGTATCGTAGCCGACCTCCGCGGCACCGAGCCGGGCGGCCCCGACGGCATGAAAGTCGATTCCGCTGGCAACACTCTATTGCGGCGGCTCGGGCGGCATTTACATTCTCGATCCCACCGGCAAGAAGCTCGGCCGCATCGTTCACGGCTATCCCAACACCACCAATATTGGTTTCGGCGGTGATGATTGGAAAACGCTCTATTTCACCACTAGGACCACTTTAGGCGCTGTCAATATCAAGATCGCCGGCCTGCCAGTGCCGACTTCGAAGCGATCCTAATCGTTCGCGAACGACGCGTCGCAGCCCGTAAAGGCGGACTTACTGGAGCGAAGACAGCTTTGGGTCGAAGGCAGTCTCGTCAGCACGGGAGCGGTATGGCGGCTTCACCCCATTGAGCGGACCTGATCGTAGACGGCTCGGAGGTCGCACTTGGGCCACGAGCTGCCTCCCGCGCTGCAAAAAAGGTTGGGCGTCAAGGCCAGACATGCGGCCCCGACTGCGGTAGGCTATCCAGATAGCAGCTTCAGAGGATGACGGATGCGACGGCGCGAGTTCATCGCGGGGCTCGGTGCGGCGGTATCCTCGCAGCCGGCCGCACGCGCGCAGCAACCGGACCGCATGCGGCGCATCGGTGTGCTCACCAACCTTCCGTCGGACGATGCGGAAGCTCAGCTCCGGAATGCCGCATTCGTACAGGGCCTGCAGACGTGGGGCTGGACGGTCGGCCGGAACCTGCGGATCGACTTTCGCTGGAGCACCGGCGGCGATGCCGACCGCCTGCGCGCATACGCGGCGGAATTGGTCGCACTGGCGCCGGACGTCATCCTGGCCGTGGCCACCACACCCCTGGTTCAACTGCAACAGGCGACCCGCACCATGCCGATCGTGTTCGTGCAGGTTTCCGATCCGGTCGGGGCCGGTTTCGTTGCGAGCCTGGCTCGGCCGCGCGGCAACATGACTGGCTTCACGATCTTCGAATACGGCTTCAGCGCGAAATGGCTGGAGCTGCTCAAGGAGATCGCACCGGGCGTCACCCGGGCGGCAGTCTTGCGGGATCCCAGCAATCCTTCCGGGACTGGTCAGTTCGGCGCCATCCAGGCCATGGCGCCGTCCTTGCGGGTGGACTTGAGCCCGGTGGACATGCGCGACGCCAGCGGGATCGAGCCGGTGATCGTCGCATTCGCGCGTGGGTCGAATAGCGGCATGATCGTTCTGCCAGGCTCGCTGACGATCACGCATCGTGCGCAGATCATCGCGCTGGCGGCCCGCCACCGACTGCCCACGGTCTATCCCTTCCGCTACTACCCAGCCGCCGGCGGCCTGATTTCATATGGGCCCGATGTCGTCGACCAGTACCGGCGTGCGGCCGGCTACGTCGATCGCATCCTCAAGGGCGAGAAGCCGGCAGACCTCCCCGTGCAAGCCTCGACCAAGTACGAGATGGTGATCAACAAGAAGACCGCAAAGGCGCTTGGTCTCGAAGTGCCGCCGACCCTGCTCGCCATCGCCGACGAGGTGATCGAGTAGGTATCAAACCGTTTGATGCAGTGCAAATCGATAACCACAGCGGCGACCGCTTCCGGTCGGGTAGGATCCTCGAACAGTTCCCTAGTGAGCAGTCCTGGTCCGAACGGATAGGCCGTGGCGCGACGTTTTCACCGCCGTTACACACCGGTCAGGTTCTCACGTGGCAAGGGATCTTTCCAGTTCGGCCGGCCGTCCGCGCCGACGATACCTCACCGGGTGCACACCATTCGCGGGCGACCTGGTTCCGGTTCGCAGGGTGCGAACGGGCTACCAGTTCCGCTTCGGGACACCCTTCATCGCCCGCCTCAGGACTTGTCCCCCCCGCCGCGTACTCAGCAGGTTCGACACCTGCATCGCGGACCACTGCCCGCCGCGCGCCGTGGCGACGCCCCGGGCGGTCAGCGCGGCGGCGATGCCGCGCAGGGACGTGACGCCGGACGCCTGAACCTGTCGGATGATGGGCAGGACGTTCTCGGCGTACCGGTCGGCCTCGGCCCTGGTAGCGGCGGCCGCAAGCCGGCGGACGGCATCGAGGTTCGGGTTGCCGAGCGCTGACGCCGCGGGCCTTGGCGGCCTGAGCGCCTCCTTGGTCCGCTGCGAGATCAGCGCCCGCTCCTTCTCGGCCAGCGCGGCGTACAGGTGCAGCATGAACGGATCGACGTCGGCGCCCAGCTCGGCGACGATGAACGGCACCTTGTGCGCCATCAGGCCGGCTGATGAAGTGCACGTCGCGGGAGAGCCGGTCGAGCTTGGCGACGATGACCGGGCATTTCCGCTTCCGGGCGGCGGCCAGCGCCGCGGCGAGCTGCGGCCGGCGCTCGAGCGCGTCGGCGCCCTTGCCGGTCTCGACCTCGACGATGCTCGGCCGGATGTCAAGCCCTCGGCCTCGGCGAAGCGGGCGAGCGCGGCCCGCTGGGCCTCGAGGCCGAGGCCGGAGCGGCCCTGCTGCGCGGTGGAGACCCGGATGTAGGCGACGGCCGGCTTCATAGTACCCCCGCAACGAAGCGATACCGTAAGCCATCTTCAGGGCTCCGTACAATTTACGGAGGTGGCCGCGACGCGTGACCATGCGGGCTCTGAGGCTGCATCGGCCGCGTGGGAGCAGCGCTGAGCACCTACAGCCACTGAGGGGCAAGCGTAGCGACCCAGAAGGCCGCCACGCCGACAGCCATCAGTGACAAGGATCACCATGGCGCGCTCCTGGGCCTCGCCGCCACCCAGGACAATCAAGACAGTGCCTCGCTGCGGCAGGGGCGCTGGTCTCTCCGGCCGCTCGCCGAGAACCGGAGGGTCGCTAATCTCGCTCGCCCGTTCGGCACCGGTGCCGTCGGAAAGGCCAACCAAGGCGCCTCGTTCTGGGGGAACAAAGGACAGCCGCAGCGCTTGGGCTAGGGGGCGCTTGCCCGGTGCCCGGTTGAAATTTATAGCAAACGCTCTGTCGGTCGCCGGAAAAAGCAGCGACAATCAAAGGATCAAATATGGATGTGTTGGCGAGAAAAACAACGTTCACGTAAGTGGGCGGGGTGACCGGGCAATGGTGTTCGCTCATGGTTTCGGCTGCGACCAGAACATGTGGCGTTTCGTAGCGCCGCAGTTCGAAGGCGAATTCAAGGTTGTGCTGTTCGACCACGTCGGCGCGGGCGGCTCCGATCTGTCAGCCTACGATAGGACTAAGTATTCGACGCTTCATGGCTACGCAAATGATCTGGTGGAGATAGGTAGCGCGTTGGGGCTGAAGGACGCGGTTTTCGTCGGTCATTCGGTCAGCGCGATGATTGGCGTCTTGGCCTCATTGAAGGCTCCAGACCTGTTCGGACGGATGGTACTGGTCGGCCCGTCCGCCAGGTACATAGACGACGGTGATTATGTGGGCGGCTTCAGCGAAAAGCAAATCGAGGAGCTTCTCGACTTCCTCGAAGACAATCACATGGGTTGGTCCGCCGCGATGGCGCCCTCCATCATGGGCAACCCGGACCGTCCCGAACTCGGCGAGGAACTGACCAACAGCTTTTGTCGGACCGATCCGGAGATCGCAAAGGCATTTGCGCGCGTCACCTTCACGTCCGACAACAGAGGCGATCTCGCCAAGGTCACAGTTCCAACCCTGATCCTTCAATGCAGCGAGGATATTATTGCCTCGGAAGAGGTCGGAAAGTTCGTGCGAAGCCGCATCCCGGGCAGCAAGATCGTTTTCCTCAAGGCCACCGGGCACTGCCCAAACCTGAGCGCGCCGGCAGAGGTCGTCTCGGCCATCCGAGCGTATGTCTGAGTTCGCGCCGATCGACGACTACCGGGATCTGTTCGAGAACGCCCCATGTGGTTATATCACGCTCGGATCCGATGGGCGCATAACGAAAGTCAACGCCACCCTCACGGCCTGGACAGGTTTTGAAGCCGACAAATTCATCGGCCGGCGCCTCCATCAGTTTCTGAACGTGGCGGGTCGTATCTACTACGAAACCCACATCGCACCCCTGCTGCGGATGCAGTCATGCCTGTGAGGTAGTCGTTGAGAAGTGGCCCAAGAACAGTCGGTTCCAGCGTCTCTACGAGTGCGGTGAAGCTCTCGATGTCGGTAAAGAGCGATGCAATCTCACGGCGTTGCCCACCCAGATCGACCGAGTCCGTGTCGTTGGCCAAACTCTGGGCAATATTTGGCGAAAAGTACCGCGAAAGTGAAGCATAGGCTCGTTCCGCCGCCGCCTGTCGCTCACCCGCCTCCCGTAAAAATCCGATGTGGCGAATGGTTTTGGCGATTGTCTTTTCCAGGTCAAGGAAATCGATAGGCTTGGTCACGAAGTCAAAGGCGCCACGATTCATCGCGGTGCGGATGTTGGTCATGTCGCCATAGGCTGAAACAATAATGGTCGATATGCGCTCCTCACTCTCCTGGAGCTTTTGCAAGAGCGACAGCCCGTCCATCCTCGGCATATTGATGTCAGTGACGACGAGGTCAATGGCGCCGTGCGCTTTCAACGCCGCCAATGCTTCAACACCATCGTGCGCGAACAGGAAATTGATTGCTCCTTCCCGAATTTGGTGACGGAACTTCTGGAGGACGAGTGCCTCCAGGTCCGGCTCGTCGTCAACGACTAGGATTTGTGCGGTCATGCAGCGCGTTCAACCCGCATGTCAATCTCGTTGCGAAGCATTAAAAAATCGATTGGCTTCGTAAAGAGAGCTTCGGCGCCGCTCTCCAATGCTTTTCGTTTGGTATCTGCATCGCCGTAGGCCGTGATCATAATGACCGGAACGTCCGGTCGGACAGCCTTCGCTTTTGGGAGGAGTTCAAGACCGCTCATGCCCGGCATGTTGATGTCAGACAGGATGAGAATGAGCGAGGCCGTAGCCGCATCGGTGATGCATTGCAGTGCTGCCGAGGCAGACAGGACAAATTCCATGGTAAATCGGCCGGCGCGGAGATCTCGACGAAATTGCTGGCGAAACAGCAGTTCGACATCCGGCTCATCATCAACGACAAGTATGAGAAGGCTCACAAGGTAACTCCTGTTTTGCCTGTTGTCGCGGCATTGCGCGGAGGGATAATCCGAAACTCCGTAAACTCGCCGGGCCTGGGGTCGACCTCAATAGCTCCGCCGTGTTGCTTGACGACAATGTCGTGACCAATCGACAGACCCAGCCGGGCGCTCTCGCCGGCCGGCTTCCTTGGCTGCTTTGGCCCGAATCCCCCCGCGTTCTCTCCTTGGCCCCCGACAAAACGCGCCGAATATTCAAGCCTATTGCAGCATGCTTTTGAAGGGTTGGGAACTGGTCTAAGCAGTCGTCGCAAGACCCGATAAGGGGCAGCGACACCGTGTTTCGCGACGCAATCGCATCGAAGGCGGTAAAAGCCTCATTGTGACACTTGAGCTTTCGCAGGCTGTTGGTCTGACACCAGGCAAGGCTAAACTGAAACAGCCGGTTTCTCAGTTAGGTCGACCAGTGTACGCGTATGCTCTTTCGCGTCGTACACATTGACCTGGATTGGTGGATATTTTTTCTTGAGCTCCAAGGCTGCCTTCATTGCCGCTTCTGCGGTCTCGAATTCCGATTTGAACTTTCCATCGATCTCGAGAACAAAGCCCTCGGATGGAATCCTGTTGGCTGACAGGTTTTTGGGTTTCGCCGTACCGTTGTTCTCATGATCATGAACTATTGGCTCTTTCATTCCAAGAACGGGCTTCTTGATATTCACGCGAGACTCCTTTGTTCGAATTTCACCGAAGATGACGCGATTAACTGACGCAAAAAACTTTATAACTCTCAATAACGACCGGTTTTAATACCGCGCGAAAACCACGACCCGCGGCAAGCCCCCGAAGTTGTTGAGTTTATTGGTGGGCGCACAAGGACTCGAACCTTGGACCCGCTGATTAAGAGTCAGCTGCTCTACCAACTGAGCTATGCGCCCGGATTGCCGCGGCGGGATACCGCCGAGCGCGCGTGACTTAGCAAAGGCGGATGCCACTGTCCAGCCACGCAGCTCGCGCGGCACTCGAAAGCCAAGGAAAAGCCGCCGGCGACAACCGGCGGCTTTTTGAACAGCGGCGCGTCGGGGAGATCGCGTTGGTCGCTGTTCGCTACTAGTCGCGCGTCTTAAAGCCGCTGCCCGTCGCCACCATCCATCCCGCGCGGCCCGCGATGATGCCAGCCGCCGAAACCATGACGACCGCGCATGCCACCCGCTTGCCGACCGTCAAGCCGCGCAAGCATGACAAAGCGATGCTTCTGACCCTCGTCGAGGCTCTTGTAGAGCGGGCCAGCCGCGTCGGCGAGTTTCTTGAGCGACGCAGCGCGCTGGCCCATCACGTCGGCACGAAGATTGAGCCGCTCGATCGGATCCTTCGGGCGATCGGTGCTGGCGCGCGCGGCAAATCGCTCCGATCGCTGCTTGGCGAGTTCGCGCAGCGCGCTTTCCACTGCCGGCCAGTTTTTCTCCTGTTCGGCAGTGAGCTTGAGCCCGGCATGAAGCGCGGCGATGCGCGCGTCACCAAAAGCCGTGATGTCTTCCGCGGTCGGGCGCCAGCCCTGCACGCGTTCGAACTCGGCCGAACCCTTTTGCGCGTAGGCGAACGTACCGCCGACGATCGCTAGCGCAGTCGTGCCGGCGAGAAAAGTTTTCCACATGGCCACCTCCAATGGCGTTTCCTATGCCATCGATAGTGGACCGCGGATTTGCCTTATCAAGTTAAAGTTTGGACAGAGATTACAGCGGTGCAATGTTGATTTACGAATGTTCATCTTGCAGGCACGTCCTTACATCATTCCGAGCAAACGTGGCAGCCATAGCGACATTTCCGGGATGTAGGTGACCATGACGAGGAAGACCAGCATGGTCACGAGCCACGGCCAGGTCGCAATAGTAAGCTCGGTAATGCCCATACGTGCGATTCCGGAGGCGACATAGAGATTGAGGCCGACCGGCGGGTGGCAGAGCCCGACTTCCATATTTACCGTCATCAGGATGCCGAGATGAATCGGGTTGATGCCGAGGCCAACCGCAATCGGAAACAGGATCGGCGCTGTGATCAGCACGATCGAGGACGGTTCCATCACATTGCCCGCGAGCAGCAGCAGCACGTTGACGACGAGCAAGAACTCAACCCAGCCTATGCCGCTACCCTTGATCCACGCCGTCATCGCCTGCGGAATCTGCTCGCTGGTCATCAGGAACGAGAACAGCACCGCGTTGGTGATGATATAGAGGATCATCGCGCTCATGTTGGCGGAGGCGAGCAATACCTTCGGCACGTCGCTCAGCTTCATGTCGCGATAGACGAACACCGCCACGACGAAGGCGTAGACCGCGCTGACTGCGGCGGCTTCGGTCGGCGTGAAGGCGCCGGTATAGATGCCGCCGAGCACGATGAAGATCAGCAGCAGGCCCCACATCGAATCGCGGAACGTACGTAGCGCTTCCAGCCAGCTCGCTTTCTGCATGCGCGGATAGTCATTCTTCCAGGCGCGGTAGAAGGTCGTCATGCCGAGCATGGAGGCCAGGATCAGACCAGGAACGACACCGGCCATGAACAGTTGCGCCACCGAGGCCGACAGCACGCGTTTGCCTTCGGGATCAAAGGCCACGCTGCCTCCGGTAGCCACCGCAACCAGCACCATCACGATCGAAGGCGGAATCAGGATGCCGAGCGCACCCGAGGTCGCAATCACGCCAGCGCCGAAGCGTTTCGGATAACCCTGCTTCACCATGGCCGGAAGCAGGATGGAGCCGATCGCGACCACCGTCGCCGGCGAGGAGCCGGAAATGGCAGCGAACAGTGCGCAGGCAACCACCGCCGCTAGCCCCATTCCACCATACCAGTGACCGACCATCGAGCTTGCGAACGCGATCATGCGACGAGCGACGCCGCCATGGGTCAGGAAATTCCCGGCAAGAATAAAGAACGGAATCGCCATGATCTCGAAGCTCTCGATGCCGGTGAAGAGCTTGAGCGCCACAGCCTCGATCGGCACCGTGGTCATCACGAACAGGAAGCTGAGCACCGTCAGGCCGAGCGCGATCGAGATCGGCATGCCGGTGAGCATCAGCGCGATCAGCAGCCCAAAGATGATGGCGCTGTTCATCGGGCCACATCCCTGGCTGCGGCCGGGCTCTCAACTACGCCCTCGACATGGCCGGGATCATGGTGCGGCAGCTCGCCAGTACGCCAGAAAGCCCAGGCGACCTGGAGGAAACGGAAGCACATGAGATAGGAGCCGAGCGGAACGCAGAGGAAGATGATCCAGCGCGGCATCTCCATGTCGGGCGAAACCTGGTCGGTGGGATAAAGCTCGATGACAAACTTCGCGCCCATAGTGCCGACCACGAAGGTGAACAGCGCACCGCACAACAGGCCGAACATGACGACTTTTTTGCGCGGCCCGGCGTCCAGCATGTTGACCACGACGTCGACGCCGACATGGATACCGGTGCGCACGCCATAGGCGGCGCCGAACTTCGCCATCCACACGAACATGTAGATGCACAGTTCCTGCGCCCAGGTCAGATTGATGTTGTAGACGAGCGGGTAGAGAAACGGGACACCGACCATGTAGCGCTGCACGACGGCAACGAAAATCAACAGCGTTGCCGCCGCGATCAGACTCGCGATCAGAATTTCCTCGAGACGATCGAGAATGCGAAGAAACACCTGCGCCTCATACGCTCAGGGCTGGTAAACTTTCGCCCTAGCGGCCGGCAATTCCAAACTCAATTGAGCAGCGTTCCGTCTGCCGCCCACACCAAGCGAATTGGAATCCCCCACCCCCGGAAGTACAAACGAGCTCCGGCATTTGCGCCGAGGCTCGCCGTTTCTTGTTAGTTGGTTACGCCTTGCGCCGCCTTGCGGACGTCGTCGATCAGCTGCTTGCCGACGCGGCTGGCCATGTCTTGATAAAGCGGCTCCATGGCCTTGTGCATCGCGGCCATTTCGGCGCCAGTCGGATTGATGATCTGCGTCTTGCCCGACTTCTTGATCTCGTCCAGCGCTTCAGCGTTTTCGGTTTCCGAGATCTTGTTGGCGTAAACGGTCGCTTCGTTCATCGCCTTCTCAAGCTGGCCGCGGATATCGGCCGGCAGGCCGTCCCAGAACTTCTTGTTCACGACGACGACATAACCGATATAACCGTGATTGGTCAGCGCCGTGTACTTCTGCACTTCGTAGAATTTTTGGGTGTAGATGTTCGACGGCGTGTTTTCCTGACCGTCGACCACGCCGGTCTGCAGCGCCTGATAGACTTCTCCGAACGCCATCACCTGCGGTGTCGCGCCGAGCAGGCGGAACTGGGCTTCCAGGACCTTCGATGACTGGATGCGGAATTTCTGTCCCTTGTAATCCTCAGGCATGTGCAGCGGCTTGTTGGCACTCATCTGCTTGAAGCCGTTGTCCCAGTAGGCCAGACCGATCATGCCCTTCGGTTCCAGAAGTTTGAGCATCTTCTGGCCAATCGGGCCTTCGGTCACCTTGCGCAGCGAAGCCAGGTTGGGCAACAGGAACGGCAGGTCGAACACCTCGAAGTCCTTGATGCCCATCGGGCCGAACTTGGAATTCGACGGCGCGAGCATCTGCACCGCACCGAGCTGCAAAGCCTCCAGCTCTTCCTTGTCCTTGTAGAGCGTCGAATTGGGATAAACCTCAACCTTCACCTTGCCGTTGGTATATTTCTCGGCGAGTTCCTTGAATTTGTCTGCGCCCTTGCCCTTCGGCGTATTCGGCGCCACCACGTGACTGAACTTGATCACGATCGGCTCCTGCGCCGTTGCGGCGACAGGGGCTACGAAAATGGCGGCCGCAGCCGCCGCAAAAAGCAACTTGCGCATAGACGTATTCCTCCAGTTAATCGCTCGAAATCGGCTTTTACCTTGTTTTTCTGCCGATTAAGGTGGCACTAAACAGGTTTTCCGGCAAGTAGACCTATGGGCAACAATAGTTGCTCCAAGTACTGCGCGGGGAAACGTTCGTGCCCTAAGCTTTGAGTGGGGAACGACCGGGTGCGGCGATGCGACGCCGTTTACCTGAGAGCGGCTACGACCGGCCCTAGGCCCATCTCCTGAGCCAAGCCATGCGCAGCCCGCATCTGATCAGCATCAAGCATGGCGATCAGCGGGCGCGCGGCGACCGCAAGCCGGTGCACAGCGGCGCTATTGAGCACGACCGACACAACTCGATGACTGACCCGGTGCACAAGACCGCCTGACTCCGCTGAAGTCTGCTGACGCGCAAGGTCGCGCAATGCCACCTCGACCGGAGTCCAATAGGGCTCCTGCGTCGGCGTGAGTTTGAGTACGCTCTTGATGCGCGCAATATTGATGGCAGCAGTCGTCTGCGCCTTGGTCTCCCGGAGCCGCGATTTCTGCCGCGCGCGCCGGGACGTCCAATCGGCAACAAGCTGATCGTCGCGAGCGCGAACACGCCCGCGCATACAGTCATTTTCATTTCCGAAAGTCCCCAATGCGTTGATTAGGCAGATATATGTGAGGGCAAGTAGCGGGAAATTTTGCTCCCAAAGCGAACGAAATGCGGACAAAATGTGATTTATGGGGTTCCGGGCGTAAATAAATACCAAAATGACAATGTCGCGCCCTATTTCGGAGCGCGGCATTATCTCTTAATGTCAGTTGGAAGGTTTTTAGCCGACGTCGGTCGAATGAATACGCCCCGCAACCGAAGCGGTCTTGTTACGCTTGCTGGTCAGCTTGTTGAGCGCGCCGAGATAGGCCTTGGCGGACGCCACCAGGGTGTCAGGATCGGCCCCTTTGGCGGTGAAAGAACGTCCGCTCTCCGAAAGCCTAACCGATACTTCCGCCTGCGCATCGGTGCCGCCGGTCACCGCGTGCACTTGATACAGTTCAAGCGTCGCATCGTGCGGCACCAGCGTACGGATCGCCTTGAAGATCGCGTCCACCGGTCCGTTGCCGGTCGATTGCGTGGTGACGTGCTCGCCGTCGATGTCGAGCGTTAGCGTCGCGGTCTGCGGGCCCATGGTGCCGGCGATCACCGTCAACGAAAGCACCTTGATGCGGTCGTGTGCGTGCGCAATTTCCTCGTCAACCAACGCCTCGATGTCCTCGTCATAGATCTGCTTTTTGCGATCGGCCAACGCCTTGAAGCGAACGAAGGCATCCTCAAGCTGGTTGCCAGCGAGCTCGTAACCCAGCTCCTCCAACTTGTGCACGAAAGCATGGCGCCCGGAATGCTTGCCCATCACCAATGAGGTCTGTTTCACGCCAACCGATTCCGGCGTCATGATCTCGTATGTCTGTGCGTTCTTGAGCATGCCGTCCTGGTGGATGCCGCTCTCGTGGGCAAATGCGTTTCGTCCGACAATCGCCTTGTTGTATTGAACCGGGAACGATGTCGCAGCCGAGACTAGTTTGGATGCGCGCGTGAGCATGGTCGCTTCGATGCCGGTCCAATATGGCAGCACATCGTTGCGCACCTTCATCGCCATTACGACTTCTTCCAGTGCCGTGTTACCGGCGCGTTCACCAATGCCGTTGATGGTGCATTCGATCTGCCGTGCACCCGCCTTTACGCCGGCGAGCGAATTGGCCACCGCCATGCCAAGATCGTTGTGGCAATGCACCGAAAAGCGCGCCTTGTCGGCATTGGGTACGCGCTCGCGCAGCATCTTGAACAACGCGAAGTGCTCCTCCGGCACCGTGTAGCCGACCGTGTCCGGGATATTGATCGTAGTGGCGCCGGCGTTGATCGCAGCCTCCACACAGCGGCAGAGGAAATCCACTCTCAGTGCGGGTGGCATCTTCGGCCGACCATTCCACATCGTCGGTGTGTCCCCTGGCGCGCGTGACCTGCGCAATCACCATCTCGTAGACCTCGTGCGGCTCCTTCTGGAGCTTGTATTTCATGTGCACCGGCGAAGTGGACAGAAAAGTGTGGATGCGCTTGCGCTTGGCCGGCTTGATTGCCTCTGCGCAGCGGTCGATGTCCTTGAAGGCCGCGCGCGAGAGGCCGCAGATGACAGCTTTCTTCGCGCGTTGAGCGATCTCGTGCACGGCCGCAAAATCACCTTCGGAGGCAATCGGGAATCCGGCCTCGATGATGTCCACACCCATATCGTCGAGCAGTTCGGCGACTTCGAGCTTTTCTTCGTGCGTCATGGTCGCGCCTGGACATTGCTCGCCGTCACGCAACGTAGTGTCGAATATGACGACGCGGTCCTTGTCGGACTGTGTCTTTGAATTCATCGGATTGTTCCTTCTCGTCAGATGCGCCGCTTAGGGCGCTCTATGGGTTCTCCGTCAGGTCCCCCGAGTGCCCAGGCGCGAATTGCCCAGCCGGCCCTCAGGGGCGGATAAGGAGAAGGAGCGAGCCCAGAATGAGGGTAGCCACGGAGCCGGCGTGTCCCGCCGTCCGCTCGATCGCGCAGATGCTCTGCCGCGTCGACATGGCTATTCCCTCGTTTCGTCGGCTAACTTGGCGGATCTAGGTAAAGTCCGCGTTAACCGCAGCGGCCCCGCTTGTAGCGGAAAGCGGCAAGGCAAATCAAGCGTCCTGGGATAGGTCAGAACTGCTGCCTATTCGTGCGATGGAGGACACATGACGGGCGAGCGTAGGCTCATACGATCGCCGGACGTGGACTAGATCGGCATTGTCCGTGCTCGCGTTCGCCGCGTTGCTGTTAGGGCCAGCAGGCTCGTTGCGTTTCTGGCAGGGGTGGCTCTTCGGTTTCGTGTTCGTCGCAGCGACCAGCGCGATGAGCATCTATTTTTTGAAGCATGATCCCAAGTTGGTCGAGCGCCGCATGCACATCGGGCCCACAGCCGAGCAAGAGCCGGCGCAGAAGATCATCATGGCCATCATTTTGTCAGGCTTCGTGGTGCTGCTCGCCCTTCCGGGCTTCGACTATCGATGGCACTGGTCGGCAGTGCCTCCGTGGCTCGTGCTCGCGGCGAATGTCGGAGTTGTGTTGAGCTTCGGCATCTTCTTCGTGGTGCTCAAACAGAACAGCTATGCGGCGTCGACGATCAGGGTCGAGGCTGGTCAGCCGGTGGTCTCGACCGGCGCTTATGCGATCGTCAGGCATCCGCTGTATTCAGGGGCGCTGGTGTTGCTCACCTTCACGCCGCTGGCGCTTGGTTCGTACTGGACCTTGCTGGTCTTGGTTCCGATGGTCCCTGTGTTGGCATGGCGTCTGCTCGATGAGGAGCGCTTCTTGAAACTGAACCTCCCGGGCTATGCGGACTATTGCCGCTCTACCCGTTTTCGCCTGATCCCAAGGATCTGGTAGCCGCGGGACTACGGCTTTTCCGCCTTCAGCGCTTTTCCCACTTCTTGCAATTCTTTGAGCGCTTGGCCCTCAACTTTCGGAAAATCAAGGCCAAGGGCCTGCAGTTCCTGCACAAGGGCGCCCGCCACCACCAAGCGCGTGAACCATTTGTGGTCGGCGGGCACTACAAACCAGGGCGCTTCGGGCCGGCTGGTCTGCCGAATCATATCTTCGTAGGCATGCTGGTACTTGTCCCAGAGCTTGCGCTCGGCAACGTCGCTCATGGAGAACTTCCAGCGTTTTGCCGGCTCGTCGATGCGATCCAGAAAACGTTTACGCTGTTCCTCTTTCGAGACGTGCAAGAAGAACTTCAGAATTAGCGTGCCATTGCGGGCGAGATGCCGCTCAAATGCGCAGATGTCGTCGAAACGTTGTTGCCATAAATCCTTGCCCTCCAAAGAGGCGGGCAACTGCTCGCGCGCGAGTAATTCAGGATGTACGCGAACGACCAATACCTCTTCATAATATGAGCGATTGAAAATGCCGATACGCCCGCGCTCCGGCAGATGCCGTGCAGCGCGCCAAAGAAAATTATGGTTTAACTCCTCCGCACTCGGCTGTTTGAAGGAATGCACTTCTACGCCCTGCGGATTGAGCCCCACCATAACGTGCTTGATTACGCTATCCTTGCCGGCGGCATCCATCGCCTGAAACACGATTAACGCCGACCAGCGATCGCAGGCATAAAGCCGCTCTTGCAAGTCAGTCAGCCGCTCGATGCCTTCGGCGAGCATCGCTTTGGCCTCGCTCTTGTCGACGGTAAGCCCGTTGCATTCGGCCGGGTTACAATCCGACAGGCGAAATTTGTCCGGACTATCGATACGAAAGCGTTTGGCGATGCTGTAGAGCGTCATGCTGCGTCTCCGACACGCCGAAGCGTCTCATTCTAGCCGCTACCTAATCGCGACGCCAAGAACGCAGTGACGAAGCGCGGCATAGCTGGGTCGAGATCGGCACGCCCACGGACGACGCGAATATCGGCAAGCTCCGGATGCCTATCTGACGCGATGTGCGCGAGGATGCGCCCGCGCATGGCGGCGGAATCCTCTTTTGCGCGCAAAACTTTGATCTGGGCGATCAGCGGACCATCAACGACCATTGTCCACCCCGGCTCGACTTTAAATTCATCGAGATCGAGGCCGGTCTCCTCTTTAAGCTCGCGACCCACGCTCAACTCGAGATCAACTTTCCCGCCGACGAGGTCGTCAGGATCCGGCGTCCCACACGGGAAATAGATTTTCCCGGCGTTGAAGGTGCTCGGACCCATGACGCCGAGCAAAAATGCACCATCTGCCGTTAAAATTGCCGCTGCGCTGAAGCAATCGTGTACTTTCGCAGCAGGCCAGCCCCAATGGCACCAGGCAGCAAAACTTGCATAATCGGTTTCCAGATATTCGCCGTGGAATACGCTGTCCGTCATCGCCTGGCGATGCATCAACAGTACACGACCATTCCAAATCGTCGGCTTCTCGCGCTGAAGGGCCGTAAAAAAAGCGTCGATTTCTGAGCGACGTTCGGCCGCAAAGGCCCATGGCTTCGGGACAAAGGAAAGGTCCAAGCGATCAATGTGAAACACCGATGATGTATCGGTCATGGTTCAAGCGCCTTCGCTTCGAACAGACGGCTCGGATTTGCAAATTCATCCTGCGCGGCCACCAGCTGGATTTCCCCAGCGCCGCTATCCGCCGTTTTCGCCAAGACCCCAAACACACTCGACGCCGCGCGTGAAAGCGCCTCACTGATATTTCCGCTGAACAGATAGTGCGCGAAAAAAAGGGCGGCGATCGCGTCGCCGGCGCCATTAACCGCCAGCGGTAGTTTTGGCGTGCGCAATACAAAGCGACCGCTCTCGTCGGACGCCAGCAAATCAATCGAATCTTCTGGCGTCTCTTCGGTGTGCAGCGACGTGACCAGGATTGCGCGCGGCCCCAGATCGTGTACTGCCTTCACCGCGTCGCGCGTTTGTTGCAAGGTACCGCTCGTGCGCTTGCTGAGATAATTCAGCTCGAATTGATTGGGCGTAATAACATCGGCCACCGGCACCGCCATGGCCTTCATGAATTCCGGTATGCCTTCGCGTACGAAAATGCCGCGACCGACATCGCCAATCACCGGATCGCAGCAATATTTTGCCTCCGGATTGGCTCGCTTGACGGTCGTTACCGCATCTAAAATTGCTCCGCCGATATCAGCAGAGCCCATGTAACCTGACAGGACGCCATCGCATTTTCCCAGGACGCCGCGCTGCTCAATTCCGGCTACTACTTCACTAATCATGCCCGCATCGAACACGCGACCCTTCCAACTGCCATAGCCCGTGTGATTGGAAAATTGCACCGTATGGATCGGCCATACTTCCACGCCCATCCGTTGCAACGGAAACACGGCCGCGTCATTACCGACATGACCATAGGCGACGTGCGATTGAATGGAGAGGATGTTCATGACCACAAAACAGGCACGGCGGGGAAATCCCCGCCGTGCGACGCTCCTGGAAATAATCGGCCTTGGGAACGCGAACTATTTCATACCCATTTTCTTGTTCGCCTCGTCGACGAATTTGTTGGTGTAGGTTTTTGACAGGTCGATATTGGCCTTGGCCACGTCCGGCGACGACTGGCTGAACACCGCGAGGACCGCAGAAGCGCCTTTTGGATCCATCCGGCCGGTCTCAGAATACATCGCCAGCGTGTTCTTCAACGCCGCGACGTAAAGCGCCTTGTCCTTGCCGACCAGGTTTGCCGGCATTTTTTCGGCGATCTCTTCCGGCGTATGTGAATGGATCCACTTCAGTGTGTTGACGATGGCATTGGTCATGGCCTGCACTTCTTTCTCGTGCGAGGCGATCCATTCTGCCTTGGTATAGAGTGCGCCGCCTGGATATTCGCCGCCGAACACGGCAAGCGTGTCCTTCTGAGAACGCGTGTCGCTCAGGATTTTCAGATTCTTGTCCTGGCCCAGCAAGATGGTGATCGCCGGATCAAGCATAACGGCGGCATCGACCGTCCCCTGCTCCATGGCGGCGACCGCAGTGGCGCCTAAGCCCACGCCGATCACGCCGACAGAGTTCGGGTCGACGCCATTCTTGCTCAGGAGATATTTCAAAAAGAAGTCTGTAGAGGAGCCGGGCGCGCTGACGCCGACCTTTTTATTAGCAAGGTCCTTTACCGATTTGATCTCGTCTGCGTGCTTCGACGACACGACCAGCGCAAGACCGGGGAAGCGGTCATAGACCACGAAGGCCTGCAGATGCTGGCCCTTGGCGGCGAGATTCACGCAATGATCGAAATATCCGGATACGACGTCGGCGCTTCCGCCGATCACAGCCTTCAGCGACTCCGAGCCGCCCTTGAAATCGACGACCTCGACAGTGACACCGGCCTTCTCGTATTCGCCCAGCGCCTGCGCCAACATGGTTGGTAAGTAACACAGGCATGAGCCGCCGCCGACGGCGAGTGTCACTTTCGACTGCGCGAGCGCAAGGCCCGACGAAAAGACAAGCACGGCGAGCGAAACGCCGAGCCGCCGGACGAATTTCACGGACATGAATTCCTCCCTTAAGGGACCGCGGCCTTGCCGGCCGTTCGGCGCGAACGATAGGCCAGCCTGCCCCACCTGACTAGGGCCGCGCGTCGCCCACAGTGG
Organism: uncultured Alphaproteobacteria bacterium; assembly: GCA_963742345.1. Lineage (GTDB taxonomy): Bacteria > Pseudomonadota > Alphaproteobacteria > Rhizobiales > Xanthobacteraceae > Pseudolabrys. The sequence continues at coordinate 142,365 of CAVULO010000003.1, read as the reverse complement.
GCCGCCAAATCAAAAGTCGTTTCTCGATCAGGCTGACGATCATGTCGATCACGATCACAAATGCAGCAAGCACGAACATGCCAGCAAAAACGCCGGCGACATCGAATACGCCCTCTGCCTGCTGGATCAGGTAGCCAAGGCCGGCAGCAGCACCTAGGTATTCGCCCACGACCGCACCGACTACAGCAAAGCCCACCGCTGTGTGAAGGGAGGAGAACATCCAGGACAGGGCCGATGGCCAAAAGACGTGGCGCATCAATTGCCGCTCGCTCATTCCGAGCATGCGCGCATTCGCGAGCACCGTCGGGCTCACTTCCTTGACGCCTTGGTAAACGTTGAAGAAAACAATGAAGAACACGAGCGTGACGCCGAGCGCGACCTTCGACCAGATTCCAAGCCCAAGCCAAAGCGTGAAGATCGGCGCCAGCACGACGCGTGGCAGCGCGTTGATCCCTTTCACATAAGGATCGAACACCGCGGCGGTCCGCGGTTGGCGCGCAAACCAGAAACCAACCAATACGCCGCCGATCGACCCAATCACAAAGGCGAGGATCGATTCGATCAAAGTTACCCAGAGATGTTTCCAGATCACGCCCGAGGCAAACCAGTCGGCGATTTGTTTTGCCACATCGACCGGATTGGAGAAGAAAAACGGCGGCAGCAGAATTTTTCCAAAAACGGGATAAGTGGTGAGCGCGTACCAGAGTGCCACGCTCGCTACCGCCACCAGAGCTTGCAACAGGAGGAGTTTGACGCGGGACATTGCCATCAAGCTCCTCCCCGTTGCTATGGTGTCAGAGTGGATTCTTGAACAGCCCGATAATGCCAGTCGAGCCCTTCACATGGCCGTTGAGCTTATCGAACAGTTCCAGCCTGGTGAGGCCAGGCGGTAGCGCCTTCGGGTCAAGATCGGTCGCGATCAGCACAAAGGTGTAGTGATGCGGCGGTCCCGGTGGCGTGCAAGGACCCATATAAATGTTCTGTTTCGCGGTGCCGATACCGCCGACATATTTATCTGACGGCTTGCTGGTCTCGCCTTCGGCGAACGAAGTGACAGAGGCGGGAATGCCATAGGCGATCCAATGATCAACGCCAGTGCCACGGCCCTCCGGATCGGTCATCACAAGCGCAAAGCTGGTGGTACCGTCCGGTATGTTCGTCCATGCAAGAGGAGGCGATACGTTATCGCCGACACAATTCGCATTGGTTTTGTTCGCGCCGGCGTTCTTCTTGGCAAGCAACGTGCCATCCTTGAAGCTTGACGACGTGATCGTGAAAACTTCGGCCGCGTGCGCGGTCCCAGCCAGCAGCAGAACTCCTGCCACAACCGCAAGCGTTTGACGTATTCCAAACATTGCATTCCTCCGTTTTCTTGTTTGGTACTGCGTATCATCGACAATGCTAGCGCAATTAAATTCCGATGGCATCAGGCCCCTTCACTTTGCGCGTAGCCTTTAACCACTTCAGTTTTCAACTTGTACCAGATGTCGCGATGCAATTCGTGGAACGCCGGATCAAGCTTGACCTCAGATATGTCGCGTGGGCGCGCCAGCGGAACCCGCCAGTCGCCAATAATACTTGCCGCCGGTCCCGCCGACATGATCACGACCCGATCGGACAACGCAATCGCCTCTTCCAGATCGTGGGTAACGAAAAGAACCGCTTTGCGATCGGCGGTCCATAGATCGAGCAACAGATTGCCCATGATCTGCCGCGTCTGCGCGTCGAGCGGGCCAAATGGCTCGTCCATCAGCAGGATCTTCGGATCACGGATCAGTACTTGCGCCAAACCAACGCGTTTTCGTTGCCCTCCGGACAGCATGTGCGGATAGCGGTCGGCGAAGGCCTGGAGGCCCACACGCGTGAGCCAAGCTTTCGCCCGTGCGCGGGCTTCAATTGGTGCCATACCCGCCGTCTCCAGGCCGATAGCGACATTCTCGATGGACGTCTTCCAAGGAAACAATGCGTCGGCCTGGAACAGATATCCGGCTTGACGGTTGAGCGCGGCAAGCGGATTTCCGAAAATATTGACCTCGCCGCTAGTCGGCGTGAGCAGGCCGGCGGTGACGTTCAGCAACGTTGACTTTCCGCAACCAGTCGGCCCGACGATGGAGACGAATTCGCCGTCGGCGACGTGAAGGGTCGCGCGCTCCACGGCGGTATAGACACCGCCGCGCGCCAAGCCGAACGCGACCACGACGTTGTCGAGTGCGACTGCCGCACGCGGCACGCGTGCATTCCGAATATTGGTCGCAGCCACGGCGGTGCTTTCCGCCATGCGTCCCCTCCCGCTTTTATTTCTTGGCTGGCAAGCTATCCGGCCAGCCCGGAGCTTGCAAAGGCCGCCACGTCAAAGGCCTTTGATCAGACCGGCCTCGATAAGCAGGCGATTAAAGCGCCGCGCCTCGGCGCCGCCGGCACACCGGTAAAACAGACCCTGACAGCGTTTCAGGATATTCTTCTGTTCGGAAAAGGACGGATCAAGCGGCACTCCGGCCGCCTCTTGAACCAGCAAAGGCAGGTAGGGTGCATCAAGCGTATTGAGTGCCGATGATAGATCGACCGGTTTGAAATTAACTGCGTCAATCGCATAATAACTTGTGTAATAGCGCGGATCGAAGGTCTCCAGTTGTCGCGCGAGCGCGGCCTCGGTTAGCGATGGATCGATAATACGGTATGCGAATTCCGGCTGGTGATCGCCAAAACGAACGATCAGAAATGATTCGGTCGGAAACTCGCGTTTGAGCCGATCAAGCAGCGCGGAATAATCACGCGCGCTTAATGTTTGCCGTCGGATATATTCATCGATGTTGGGAGCGTTGCCGAGGTCACGCCAGCCTGGCGTCAGTTCCGGGCGATAGCTGAAATCCCACGGGAAGTGATTGGCAGCGGTGTAAACAAACAAAAAGAGCGGACCTTGGCGACGTTCGCGTGCGATGATGTTCGTTGCCTGATCGAAATAAAAGCTGTCAGGCTCGAGTCCGCGGGCTCCCAGATCCTTCATGTCGAGATAGCGTTCAACGCCTGCCGTGGTCTGAAAGCCGCGCGACCCGAGAAACGCGCCATAAAACGGATAAAGGCTAAAGGTCTTATAGCCGCAGCGGCTAAGTGCATTCGGCAGGCCGCGCGCGACGTGACCGGCAGCGATGCGCGTCACCGATGTGGCAAAGCGCCCGTAGGAACGCGCGGACAGCCCGGTCAGTACATTGTATTCGGTGAACCAACTGGGACCGCCAGCGCCTTCGACAACCATCTTGCGCGACACACCGTCAAACGAGCGGAAATGCCGATGGTAGCCGGGCGGAACTTTCATGCCGGGTGCGGCGGTGATGTCGAAGCTCGACTCGTCGTGCAACAGGATAATGTGCGGAAGCTTTCCGCCGGGGCTGCATGTCGTCGCGGGTACTTTCAGCCTATCGGTGACAGTCGCATCCGATTCCAGCAGACCGTGCGTTGCAAATTCGTAGACCGCCTCCACACCGGAACGCGCGAACTTAGACACGTAGTCCCGACTAAAAAACTCCCCGTAAAAGTCGGCCGGATAGGCTACCGACAAGGCTACGAGTCCGCTCATGCACAAGGTGCCCCCGAGCGCCGCCGTTCGAATGCGCACGCGAAACGGATCGATCCACCAAAGGAGCATCAATAAAGGAACTGCGACCACCGCGCCGAATAAAATCGGCTCGTGCAAGCGCGGCATGATCGTAAAGAGAAATGCTGATGTGTCCGGATCGATAATCATAAGGTCGACGAAGTTCACTGTCATCATTAGCTTGTCGTACTTGAACTGCGACAAAAGAATGAGCGCGACGACCATCGCAAGCGACAGCAACCCGGCAATAGCGGGCCGCCGCAACAAAGCCAGCCAGAAAAAATTTAGGAGCGCCCACGCGAGGAGGAAGGTTGCCTTGGTGGAGAGATCAAGCTCAGTCGCGGTCATCACGACGAGCGCGGCAAGGTGCAGGACGGTGATGACAGCGAGCGCTAAAGCATCGCGGCGAGAAATCGCCTCGGTGGGCGCAAGACGGCTGAGCAGAGCAGACGCTACGGACAACATGGCCTACGGACGGCCCTGCCTGGCTGCGATCCCCACGGCTCCCCCAGCGCACGGCCCGCTGTCATAAGACTGTAATCAACCTGTCATTGCAAGATGGCGCAGCGCCGCCTGTCGGGTTTTTGTGAAATTAACCAAGAGGATGGGCTGGGTCCGTGGCCAAATCCTTGGTTCCGCACGCTCTCCTCACATGCCATCATCGCCCGCGATGATCCCCGACGCCCGTTTCGCCGACGCATGGTCGCGGCTTCCCGACTATCTCGGCAGCCATGTGCTGGTGAGTCTGACTGCGCTCGTCATTGGCCTCGGCTTTAGCTTGCCGGTCGCCATCGTTTCGAGACGCCGGCCTCTTCTGCGTGGCGCTTTGTTGACAGTCGCCAGCATCGTCCAGACCATCCCCGGCCTTGCCCTGCTGGCTTTATTTTATCCATTGCTGCTGGCCATGGCCGCCTTGTCCGAGCGCGTTGTCGGCAAAAGCTTTTCCGCGCTCGGATTCCTTCCATCGGTATTGGCCCTCGCGCTCTATTCGATGCTGCCGGTCCTGCGCAACACGGTCACCGGCCTCAACGGCGTCGACGTGCGCCTGAGCGAAGCTGCGCGAGTTGTCGGTGTGCCGCCGTGGCGGCTGCTACGCGACATCGAACTTCCGCTAGCGCTGCCGGTAATCATGGCTGGCATTCGAACGTCAGCTGTCTGGGTGATCGGCACTGCGACTCTCGCAACCCCGATCGGGCAAACGAGCCTCGGCAACTACATCTTCACCGGCTTGCAGACCCAGAACTGGGTCTTTGTTATTTTCGGCTGCGTAGCAGCCGCGCTACTCGCACTCGCGGTGGATCAACTGCTGGCGCTGATACAAGTAGGGGTGACCCGCCGCAGCAGCACGCTCACCGCGCTAGGCACAATTGGTCTGGTCGCTCTAACATTAGCTGCTTTGCTTCCCGGCCTCGCGCGGCCGCAGGCGAGTTATTTAATCGGCGCGAAGACTTTTACAGAGCAATATGTACTCGCCGCACTCATCGAACAGCGTCTCGAAGCCGCCGGAATCACGGCCGCGCGCCGGCCGGGCTTAGGTTCCAACGTACTGTTTGATGCGCTCGCATCGGGCGAGATTGACGTTGCCGTCGACTATTCCGGAACGCTTTGGGCGAACCGTATGAAGCGCGACGACGTGCCGCCGCGCGGACAATTGCTCGCCGAGCTGTCGCAGTGGCTTCAGATGACACTCGGCATACGAATGCTCGGCTCGCTCGGCTTCGAGAACGCCTATGCATTGGCAATGGCTCGAAAAAAGGCTGAGGCGCTTAACGTCCGCTCGATTACCGATCTTGCAGGCCATGCCCGCAATCTCACAATTGCGGGAGACTACGAAATTTTCTCCCGTCCTGAATGGGTGGCCTTGCAAAAAACTTATGGTCTGCAATTTCGTGCGCAACGACAGATGCAACCGGAGTTCATGTACAAGGCCGTCGCAGGCGGGGAAGTTGACGTAATCTCGGCCTATACGAGCGATGGGCAAATCCCGACGCACGATCTGACGATACTCGCCGACGACAAGCACTCTATTCCACCGTATGACGCGATTTTGCTGATTTCACCGAAGCATGCGGGCGACGAAAAGCTGATCGCAGCGCTTAGGCCCCTGATCGATTCAATCGATGTTGCGACGATGCGAGCGGCCAACGCCCGCGTATCAAACGGAAATGAAACGCCAGATGCCGTGGCAAGGTCGCTACGGGAAAAAATCGAAAAGTAACACCGCCTGTCAGTTCTTACTCTTATCCACCAACGCGCGCTGCTTGATCCAAGGCATCATATCGCGCAACTTGGCGCCGACCTGTTCAATCGGATGCTCGGCCAGCTTGGCACGGGTGGCCTTGAACGAGGTCTGGTTGACCTTGTTTTCCAGCATCCAATCCCGGGTGAACCGGCCAGATTGGATGTCGGCGAGCACGCGTTTCATCTCGGCCTTAACCTCTGGCGTAATCACACGCGGGCCGGAAACGTATTCGCCGTATTCCGCGGTGTTCGACACGGAATAATTCATATTTGCGATGCCACCCTCGTAGATTAGGTCCACGATCAGCTTCACCTCGTGCACGCACTCGAAATAAGCCATCTCCGGCGCGTACCCGGCCTCCACCAAGGTCTCGTATCCGGCCTTCATCAATTCGACCAGCCCGCCGCAAAGCACGGTTTGCTCGCCGAACAGATCAGTCTCGCACTCTTCTTTGAACGTGGTCTCGATGATTCCAGCGCGACCGCCACCAATCGCCGAGGCATAAGAAAGACCGAGATCGTGAGCGTTGCCGGAGGCATCTTTGTGAATGGCCACGAGACAAGGCACGCCGGCACCGCGTTGATATTCCGAGCGCACGGTGTGGCCAGGGCCCTTCGGCGCGATCATCAGCACGTCTAGATCAACGCGCGGCTCGATCAGATTGAAATGCACATTAAGTCCGTGTGCGAACATGAGCGCCGCACCGTCTTTCATGTTCTTGACGAGGTGATCACGATAGATATCGCCTTGCAATTCGTCGGGCGTGAGCATCATCATTACGTCGGCCCATTTGGCCGCCTCGGCGACCTCCATGACCTTGAATTTCTCGGCCTCGGCTTTCTTCACACCCGCGGAGGTCTTGCGCAGCGCAACCGCAACCTCCTTCACACCGCTGTCGCGCAAATTGAGCGCATGGGCGTGGCCCTGACTACCGTAGCCAATGATGGCGACCTTCTTGCCCTTGATCAGGTTCAGGTCGGCGTCGCGATCGTAGTAAACACGCATGGTACTAGGTCCCTTTGGTCCTTCGTTCGGCCAGTCGTCGTTTGTTATGTCGGAAATTGTCCCGCCCGCGGTGCTTCTAGGTCGCAACGGTAGCCGGGGCAAGTCCCTCCGCTATTTTCCGTCTCGTTGCCGCTTGAGCTGCAGCCGGCCGGCGTAAAGCAGCGCGAAGCCGGCCAGCGCGCTGCCGTATTTGATCACCTCCGGCACATTCGAGCCCGCCGCAAAACAATAGGGACCGGCGCCGATAAGGCTGATGCAGCGCGAATTTTCCAGCGAATAAGGCTTGAGAAAAACGCCCAAGATGATGAGCGGGATGGCCAGAATCGTTAGCCCCATCGCCTACATTCCCTCCGGTCCGCGCATAATGGCTGCGATGCCGGTGCGCGCAACCTCAATAAGGCCGAGCGGCAGCATCAGTGCAATGAACTGCTCGATCTTGTCGGTGGCGCCGGTGATTTCGAATACAAAGCTTTCGGTGGTGGCGTCGATCACGCGGGCGCGGAAGGCGTCAGCAAGACGCAGCGCCTCGACCCGGTTCTCGCCCTTGCCCTTGACCTTGACCATGGCAAGCTCCCGCTCGATGGCGTTGCCGGCGAGCGTCATGTCCACGACATGATGCACGGGGACAAGCCGGTCGAGCTGGTTCTTGATCTGCTCGATCACCATCGGGGTGCCTGTGGTGACGATCGTGATCAGCGAGAGATGTTGCCTGTGCTCTGTCTCCGACACGGTGAGTGATTCGATATTGTAACCCCGACCCGAGAATAGGCCGATCACGCGCGCTAACACGCCCGGCTCGTTGTCGACGAGGACCGAGAGCGTGTGAGTCTCTGCGCGTTGGGCTGTCGGCGCGGCGGGATAGTGGCTTGTCGAGGGAGCGTTCATCACACCATCACCTTGCCTTCTTCGGTGATGGCGTCTTCCACGCTGACGCCGGCGTCACCGAGCAGCATCTCGTTATGCGCCCGCCCCGATGGGATCATCGGGAAGCAGTTTTCCTTCGGATCGACCACGCAATCGAACAGTACCGGCTTGTCGACGTCGATCATCTCCTTGATGGCGCGATCAAGATCGCCTGGCTTCTCGCACCGAATGCCATGTGCGTGATAGGCCTCGGCCAGCTTGACGAAGTCCGGCAGCGCTTCACTGTAGCTTTCAGCATAGCGTCCGCCATGCAGCAATTCCTGCCATTGCCGCACCATGCCCATGTAGTTGTTATTCAGGATGAAGATCTTGATCGGCAGCCGGTACTGTACCGCGGTCGATAGCTCCTGCATGGTCATCAGCACCGAGGCTTCACCGGCGATGTCGATCACCAGCGACTTCGGATGCGCGAGCTGTACGCCGACCGAGGCCGGCAAGCCGTAGCCCATAGTGCCGAGGCCGCCGGAAGTCATCCAGCGATTCGGCTCCTGGAAGGCGTAGAACTGCGCCGCCCACATCTGGTGCTGGCCAACCTCGGTGGTAATGTAGACGTCCTTGTCCTTGGTCAGCTCGTATAGACGTTGAATGGCGTATTGCGGCTTGATCACGTCGTTCGACTGCTTATAGGCAAGCGACTTGCGCGCGCGCCACTTGTCGATCTGCGTCCACCACATCTGCAGCGACTTCTTGTCGGGGTGAATCGCGCCAGTGCGCCACAAGCGCACCATGTCCTCAAGCACATGCGCACAATCGCCTACAATCGGCACGTCCGCCTTGACGTTCTTGTTGATCGACGAGGGGTCGATGTCGACGTGGATTTTCTTCGAGCCCGGTGAAAATGCATCGAGCCGGCCGGTGATCCGGTCATCGAAACGCGCGCCGATGCAAATCATTACATCGCAGTCGTGCATGGCCATGTTGGCTTCGAGTGTCCCGTGCATGCCGAGCATACCCATCCATTTCGGATCGGCGGCCGGAAACGCGCCGAGCCCCATCAACGTCGAGGTGATCGGATAGCCGGTGAGTTTGACGAGTTCGCGCAGAAGGTCGCAGGCTGCTTTGCCGGAATTGATCACTCCGCCGCCGGTGTAGAATAGCGGGCGCTTGGCGTGCGCCATTAGCTCGATTGCCTGCTTGATCTTGTCCATGTCGCCCTTGAGCTTGGGCTTGTAGCCGGTGTGCGGAAAATCCTTCGGCTTGGAATAGATCCCCTTGGCGAATTGGATGTCCTTCGGCACGTCGACGACCACCGGCCCCGGCCGCCCGCTCGACGCGATGTGAAACGCCTCGTGTAATACCCGCGGCAGGTCCTCGATACGCTTGACCAGGTAATTGTACTTTGTGCATGGCCGGGTAATGCCGACCGTGTCGCATTCCTGGAAGGCGTCATTGCCGATCAGATGGGTTGGCACTTGACCCGTGATACAGACAATCGGAATTGAGTCGCAGAACGCATCGGTCAGTCCGGTGACCGCATTGGTGGCGCCGGGGCCGGATGTCACCAACACGCAGCCGACTTTACCGGTCGAACGCGCGTAGCCTTCCGCCGCATGCACTGCGCCCTGCTCGTGGCGCACCAAGATGTGCCGCACCTGGTTCTGCGAGAAGATGGCGTCGTAGATCGGCAGCACCGCGCCGCCCGGATAGCCGAACACATGCTCTACATTCTGGTCGGCAAGCGCCTGGATCACCATTTCGGCGCCGGTCATTTCGCGTGTCATGTCATTCCCTCGTCATCCGATTTTTCATCGCGCGGCAATAAAAAAGGCCCGTAACGGGCCATGTCCGGACGCTTGCGGGCGGCCCTATTTTAGGACCGTGCCAGCGCCCGAACTCTTACTACAGTAATAATATTGCGCAACATGGTTCCCGCCTGAACTTTCATTGCGCGCTTTATAATTGGACTGCGGAGCTTGGTCAAGCGCAAATCAGCGTTGTTTGAGCCGGGAAAACTGGCTTTTGAGCGCTGTTCCCGCATTTTCCCGTGTTTCCCACGGCCAATCCTTCATCTGATTGCGAAACCACGTGAGCTGGCGTTTGGCATAACGGCGCGTATCCATAATGGCGCCTGCTTCGGCATCGTTGAGAGAAATCTCGCCGTTGAGGTGTCGGATCAACCAAGGCACGCCATGGGCCTTCATTGCCGGCAATGACGGATCGAGCTTGCGTTCGGCAAGCCGTCGCACTTCCTCCAGCGCGCCACATCTCAGCATCGTAGCAAACCGCACCTCAATGCGACCCACCAGTTCCTTCCGCTCGCAGGTGATGAAAATTTTCGCCGCGTATTTAGGATCAACTATCGCCGGTAGACCCTCGATGTGCCAATCCGAGAGCGGGCGGCCGGTTGCCAGCACGACTTCGAGCGCGCGCGAAATGCGCGAACGATCATTGATTGTCACCCGTTGCGCAGTCGCAGGGTCGAACCGCACAAGTTCTGCATGCAGCGCCGGGGCGCCTTCGCGCTGCAACCTGCTTCGGACCTCGGCCCGAATATCTATGGGGATTGGCGGCACGGCAGCGAGCCCCGTGGTCAGCGCCTTAAAATAAAGGCCGGTGCCGCCGACCAAAATCGGCACGCGGCCCTGCGCGATCACTTCATTGAGCGCCCCTTCAACGTCGCGGCACCACCGTCCCACCGAGTAATTCTCCGCTGCATCCGCAAAGCCATAAAGCCGGTGCGCCGCCCGCTTTTCCTCCTCAGGCGTCGGTCGCGCGGTAATGACACGCAGGTCGCGGTACACCTGCATTGAATCGGCGTTGATGATGACACCGTCGAGCTGCTCGGCCAGCTCAAGTGCAATCGCCGACTTGCCGCTGGCGGTCGGCCCTGCAATAAGCACGGCTCGCTTGGTATCGTGCATCGCATGGCTCATGTTGCGACCCTGATGGGGACCTCAAACGCGGTTGCCGCTGCGGTGGAGAGCGCGCGCGCAGCGTTGCCAGGCGCCGGCGCTCCGCAATGGCTCGGGCCCGATGCAGTCGACATTCCCTTTACCGCGGAAACTGGCGTAGACCAACGCACACTCGCCGAACACTTGCGCGTGCCCACTATCGGCATTGATGTTGTGGTGCAACGGACTGTCAATCGGCGCAAGAAGCTGTTCTTTGCTGACATGGACTCCACCATGATCGGACAGGAGTGCATTGACGAACTCGCCGACTATGTCGGGCTGAAAGCCCATGTCGCTGCAATCACCGAACGCGCCATGCGCGGTGATATTGCGTTCGAACCGGCGCTACGCGAGCGGGTCGCGCTGCTCGAAGGATTGCCCATTTCGGTCATCGAAGAGGTCCTCCGCGATCGCATCAAGTTGACGCCAGGGGGCAAGACGCTGGTGGCAACCATGCGCGCCAACGGCGCGGTTACTTGCATGGTGTCCGGCGGTTTTACATTGTTCACGGACCGTATCGCCGCGATGATCGGCTTCGACAAAAGCCGCGCCAACAAGCTTATGATCGTGGACGGGCACAAGCTCGCCGGCAAAGTTGCCGAACCGATCTTTGGGCGCAACGGCAAACGCGCCGCGCTTATCGAACTCCGACAGGAACTCCGCCTCGCAAAAGGCGACACGATGGCGATCGGCGATGGTGCGAACGACCTCGACATGATTCTGGAAGCTGGCCTCGGAATTGCCTACCACGCCAAACCGAAGATCGCCGCCGCCGCGCATGCGCGCATCGACCACGGCAATCTCACCGCGCTGCTCTATGTGCAGGGGTATCGCAGGGAGGAGTTCGTGGAGTCTCCGGCCCAGTGACTTTTTCCGGCTGCAGGCCCAAGCCTACTGCAAACTTAGCGCCACAAAGCTCGGGTCGCCGTCCGGCGTCACCACAAGCAGCACCGCAGCTTTCTTGCCGTCCTTCTTGAGCTTCTCGACGCGCTGCTGAAGTTCGGTCGCGTTCGTCACCGGCTGCTGTTGGACCTCGGCGATAACCATGCCGGGCGCGAGCCGCTTCTCGGACGCCGGCGAATTCGGATCTACACCAGTAATGAGTACACCCTTCACCTTGTCCTTGATGTTGTGTTTTTTACGCAACTCGTCGGTGAGATTGGCAAGATCGAGCCCGAGCGCTTTCTTCACTACCGGCTTTGCATCGGGCACTGCATCCTTCTTATTATCAAGGGCAGCCTGCTTCTCGTCCTCCAACCGGCCGAGCTTTACCGACTTTTTTTCTTCCTTGCCGTTGCGAATGACGACGACCTCGACGTCCTTGCCGACCGGCGTATCTGCGACGATCTTGGGCAGATCGCGCATTTCCTTAACGTCCTTGCCATCGAACCTGACGATAACATCACCAGGCTCTATGCCGGCGGGCTTGGCGGGCCCCTTATCATCAATGCCGGCCACCAGTGCGCCGCGCGCCGGTTTGACGCTCAGGCTCTCGGCGATTTCATCGCTTACCTGCTGAATGCGCACCCCTAGCCAACCGCGGCGCACCTCTTTGAACTCACGCAGCTGATCTACCACCGGCACGACCGTCTTCGACGGCACTGCGAAGCCAATACCGATCGAACCTCCGGACGGTGAAATGATCGCTGTATTCACTCCAATCACTTCGCCATTGAGGTTGAACAACGGTCCGCCCGAATTGCCGCGATTGATGGCGGCGTCCGTCTGAATGTAGTTGTCGTAAGGTCCCGATTGAATGTCGCGGTTACGCGCGGACACAATCCCGGCGGTTACTGTTCCGCCAAGACTGAATGGATTTCCAATCGCGATCACCCATTCGCCAAGCCGCAACTTGTCGCTATCACCAAATTTCACTGCCTTAAGCGGCTTCGTCGGCTTGACCTTCAACAGCGCGAGATCGGTCTTCTGATCGCGACCGATAACCTCGGCTTTCAACGTGCTGCCATCGTTGAGAATGACATTCACTTCGTCCGCATCTGCGATGACGTGATTGTTCGTCACCACCAGTCCGGCAGCATCGATAATGAAGCCGGAACCAAGCGAATTGACGCGACGTGGTACTGGCGACTGGCCATCGCTGTTCTGGCCATTTTGCCCGGGCTGGCCGTTTTGTCCGCGCCGGTTCTTAAAGAATTCCTCAAAGAATTCCTCAAACGGAGAGCCGGGCGGCAATTGCGGCATCGCGCCATTTCGTAAATCGACGGACTGCTTGGTCGAGACATTGACAACAGCGTCTATGACCTGCTCCGCCACGTCCGCTATCCCTTCGGGCCCGCGCGCGGCGGCGTGAGTGGTCAAAGCCGGCCAGGCGACCGCGGCAGCGGTGAACATAGCCAAACCGGCACGGCCAACGGAGCTCGTCAAGCGGAAGAAGGATGCGCCCATGGGCGTCGAATCTCCTAGGAGTAAGATTTCAATGAGAGTGGCCCCGACTTCGAGGCGATTTAAGGGCACTCCAAATCAATACCATGCGAGGCCCGGTTTTCTAAGTCAGCCGCGAACCAGCCAGACCAAAATCAGGCCGACGATCGCCGATCCGATCCCTATCAGACGCAGGGAGAAATCTGGAGTTTCTACCACACTGGTCATCGCCCTCTTGGCCGCCTCAGGGAACGCCGCGAAAATCAGGCCCTCAATGACAAAAACCAATCCGAGCGCGGCCAGGAAGTCCGACATACTGGTCGTCCGCGTTCGCTAGCGGGACGGCGTTTGGGCGGTCGGCGGCGTCGCCGAATTCTCGCGCGGCTTGCCGGACGGGTCCGTGAAATAGCGAAAGAAATTCGAGTCCGGCTTAAGCAGCAGGCGCGTGTCACTCGATTTCAGGCCGTGCTCGTAGGCTTGCATCGAGCGATAGAATGCGAAGAAGTCAGGATCCTGGTTAAAGGCGTCGGCAAAGATCTGATTGCGGGTTGCAGTCACCCTCGCCTCGAATCTGCTCCGACTTCGAGGTCGCCTCGGCGACCAGCACGGTAACCTCGCGATCGGCGCGTGAACGGATTTCCTGGGCGCGTTGCGCGCCTTGGGCACGGAACTCTGCTGCCTCGCGCTGGCGCTCGGTCTGCATGCGCTGATAGACGGCCTGGCTGTTCTGCTCGGGCAGGTCAGCGCGCCGGATGCGCACGTCGACCACCTGGACGCCATAACTTGTCGCTTCGTGGTCGACCAGCTCGCGAATTCGGGCCATCAACTCAGCGCGCTGATCTCGCACGACGTGGGTGAATGTCACTTCGCCCAGAACGCGACGTAGCGCTGAATTGAGCAGGATGGAAAGCTGCGAATTGGCCCCGGCAATCGAGCCCAGCGTCTGATAGAAGCGCAGGGGATCCTGGATGCGGTAACGCGCAAAGGCGTCGACCACGAGCCGCTTCTGGTCGGAGGCGATCACCTCCTGCGACGGCGCTTCCAGATCGAGAATGCGCTTATCGATATATACAACCGAGTCGATAAACGGCGCCTTCACATGTAGGCCCGGTTCGGTGATCGGCGGCAGTGGACTGCCGAGGCGCAGCACCAGTGCCTGCTGCGTTTGGTACACGGTAAACAAAGCCGAGTAGGCGATGATCAGCGCCGCAACGAAAAGAACTGCAACGATGCCACCCAGGAAATTCAGCCTCATGGCCGACCTCCCGACGGTGATTGACTACGCGTCTGGGGCGGGCGCGAGAGCTCGTTGAGCGGCAGATAAGGTACCACGCCGCTGCCACCTGGGCCGGAATCCAGAATGATCTTGTCGGTGCCGCCGAGCACACGTTCCATGGTTTCGAGATACATGCGCTCACGGGTGACGTCGGGCGCCTTTTTGTATTGCTCATAAATTTTCAGGAAACGTGACGTCTGACCTGTGGCTTCGGCCACAGTCTGCTGACGATAAGCTTCAGCGGCCTGCGTGATCTGCGCCACGCGTCCGCGCGCTTCCGGCACCACACGGTTAGCATAGGTTTGCGCCTCATTGACCGCGCGCTCGAGATCGGCGCGTGCGGCCTGCACGTCACGGAAAGCGTCAATCACCTGTGCCGGCGGGTCGACCTTCTGTAGCTGCACCTGCTGCACGATGATCCCGGCGCCATAATGGTCGAGCGTCCTCTGCATCAGATCCTGTACCGCCGTCTCGATGGTCTGCCGCGCGCCGGTGAGAATCGGCTGGATCTCGGAGCGACCAATCACCTCGCGCATAGCGCTTTCCGCCACCGCCTTCACGGTGCCTTCGGGATTCTGGATGTTGAACAGGAAGTCGCCGACGCCGGTTGGCTTCACTTTCCATAACACCGAGAAGTCGACATCGACGATGTTCTCGTCGCCGGTGAGCATCAGGCTCTCTTCCGGCACGTCGCGTACGGTAGTGCCACCGCGGCGAATATCGTCGACCACACGCATGCCGATGTCGATCTTGTTAACTCGTAACGCCTTGGGCGTGAGTACCGTCTCAATCGGATACGGCAAATGGTAGTTCAAGCCCGGCTGGACCTCGCGCACTTCCTTGCCGAAGCGCAGCACAACGCCCAGCTCGTCCGGCTCGACCCGGAAGAAGCCGGAGAACCCCCAGAGCGCAAGGGCGCCGAGGGCAAGGAGAGCGAAGCCGCGCCCCCCGAGATTGCCGCCGGGCAGCACACGTCGCAATTTGTCTTGGCCTCGGCGGAGGATCTCTTCCAGATCCGGCGGAGTCGATCCCGGCGATTGCGGCCCGGAGCCCCAAGGCCCTTTGCCACCCGAGCCCCACGGCCCACCGCCGCCCTGATTGGTCCACGGCATTTGTATCAATGTCTCCCGCGCCGGCTCTTTTGCCCGGCTGCCCTTAGTTGGGAGGGGTTATAGGGGACGCCAAGCCCGGTTACAACGCGCTCTCATGCCGCGTTTTGTTGGCGTTTCAGCGTTTTATATACGTTGCCAGCGAAAAGTCGGCATCATCGTCCGGTCCGGCATAGTGTTCCTCGCGCGATATTTCTTGCCAGACCTCCGGATCAATCGGCGGAAACAGCGCATCTCCTTCGGGCGAAGCATGCACATGGGTGATTTCCAGCCGGTCGGCCATCGGCATCGTTGCCGTGAATATATCGCCGCCGCCGATCACCATGATTTCGTCGACTGCGCGCTTTGCCGCGTCGGTGCGGGCATAGCTGAGCGCGGCATCGAGGCTTGTGGCCAATACTGCCCCTGGTGCGATCAAACTGAGATCACGCGTGAGCACGATGTTGGTGCGTTCAGGGAGCAATTTTCCGATGGACTCGTGGGTCTTACGGCCCATGATCACCGGCCGATTCAGTGTCATCTTTCGGAAGTGCTGGAGGTCGGACTTCAAGTGCCACGGCAGCTGGCCGTCACGCCCTATGACCGAATTGTCTCCAATCGCTGCAACCAAAACAATTTTCATAACGGCGTCTCGTCCTCCGCGGACAGATAAATGAGCGTGGCATAGTCTGGCGATGTCACGATCACGGCATAGAACGATTGTTCTGATATTTCACTAACGGCCCACCAACCACCGCAGAAAAATTGATTACGGAAACTCGAGCCAGCGGTCCGAAGTTCCCCTTAAAATGATCTTAGTGCGATGCGTACAAACCGCGACAACCAGGGCACCGGATTTTGGCAAACTCGGCTACACCGCCACCGCGGCCTTGATATGTGGGTGCGGATCGTAGCTCTCGATCGTGAAATCCTCATAGCGAAACGAAAATATGTCCTTCACCGCCGGGTTGAGCCTCATTGCCGGCAAGTGCCTGGGCGCGCGCGACAATTGCAGCCGAGCCTGATCGAGATGATTAAGATACAGATGCGCATCGCCGAAGGTGTGGATGAACTCGCCAGGCTTGAATCCAGTCACCTGCGCCACCATGAGCGTGAGCAACGCGTATGAGGCGATATTGAACGGCACGCCAAGGAACACATCGGCCGAGCGCTGATAGAGCTGGCACGAGAGCTTGCCTTCCGCGACATAGAACTGAAACAAGCAATGGCACGGCGGCAACGCCATCTTGTCGACATCAGCCGGATTCCATGCGGTGACGATCAGCCGGCGCGAATCCGGATTTCGTTTGATCATCGCGACGACGTTGCCGATCTGATCGATGGTCTTGCCGTCATGTGCCGGCCATGAGCGCCATTGCTGGCCGTAGACCGGTCCCAGGTCTCCGCGCTCGTCAGCCCATTCGTCCCAAATGCGCACGCCATGCTCGTTGAGATACTTGATGTTGGTGTCACCGGCCAGGAACCAGAGCAGCTCGTAGACGATCGATTTCAAGTGCAGTTTCTTGGTAGTGAGCAGCGGGAAACCCTGATCGAGCGCAAAGCGCATCTGATGGCCGAACACCGACAGCGTGCCGGTGCCGGTGCGATCGCGTTTCTCCACGCCGTGGTGGAGAACGAGTTCCATCAGATCGAGATACTGGCGCATTGAGGCTCGCCGCGGAGGTCCGAGTCGGAAGATGGGGAAGTCTACCGCAGCCGGCAACCACCAGCAGCTGCTTATCCAACGCCAGCTTTCGTCCCTGACACTCCGCGCCCAAGTGCAAAAGCCATGGTAGGATTCGGGTTCCTGAGGGGTCCACCAATGAGCATCGATCACATTCTTGTCGCCCGCATACTTTTCACCCTGACGACAATAGGCTGGGCCGTGCTGACGGTCGTCGCCGACTTCAACAAGACCCACGCCACCAACCCGAAATGGACGCCGCATGCGCGCTTCCACGTGGTCTGGCAGATTTCGAGCTATGTCGGCTTCGGCCTGCTTGCCTTCGCGCTGATCTGGTGGCCCGGCCCGCTAGCGCTTGAGCGGCTCTATCTGGTCGCCATTATGGGCGTGATTGTTTATGCCGCCTTCTTCGCGGCGCTCGTCGCCATGCCGGTCTATGGCGGCGCTGCTTACGACAAGAACGGCTATCAGCCGTTCAAGGCGCCGATCCCGCTCATTGCCAAGAAATGGGACGCCAATATCACCGCTTTCTCGATTCAGGTGCTGCTCCTGGTCGCGGGCATCGCGGCGGTCAGCGCATGACGGTCTCGTGCTTCAGATGGTGTAGCAAGAGGCGCAGCGGAGTGGTGCACCGCTGAGCCCGAGCCGTGTTCAATCATGAATATGTCCCGGGTCTGCAGCGCACCGCTGCGCCCGCGACACGAGTTTCCGCTACTCGACGAACACTTCCTCGCGTCGCTTGCGAATCATCGGCAGTGCCGCGATCACCAAAAGGCCAAACGCGACCGCCATTAGCCCCGCCGAAATCGGGCGGGTCAGGAACACGGTGGCGTCGCCGCGCGCGATCAGCATGGCGCGGCGCAGGTTCTCCTCCATCAGCGGCCCGAGCACGAAGGCGAGCACCAGCGGCGCCGGCTCGAAATCGTGTTTGTTCAGCCAGTAGCCGAACAGGCCGAAGATGGCGGCGATCACCACATCGGTCGGCGAATTGTTGATCGAATAGATACCGATGCAACAGAAGACAATAATTGAGGGATAGAGCAGCCGGTAAGGCACCCGCAGCAGGCTTACCCACACGCCAACCAGCGGCAAATTGATAACGACCAGCATGAGGTTGCCGAGCCACATCGAGGCGATCATGCCCCAGAACAGCTCGGGCTGCTTTGTCATCACCTGCGGACCTGGCACGATGCCGTGGATGGTCATGGCACCGACCATCAGCGCCATCACCGCGTTGGGTGGAATGCCGAGAGTGAGTAGCGGAATGAAAGATGTTTGCGCCGCCGCGTTGTTGGCGCTTTCCGGCGCTGCCACGCCCTGGATGGCGCCATGGCCGAAGCGCTCTGGGTGCTTCGAGATGCGCTTCTCAAACGTATAGGCTGCGAACGAGGCTACCACGGCGCCGCCGCCGGGCAGAATTCCCAGAATCGAACCGAGAATCGTGCCGCGCGCGATCGCCCCGGAGGAATCGATCAGGTCCTGCCGCGTCGGCATCAAGCCGGATATCTTGGCCTTCACGATGTCGCGGCTCTCCTGCGACATTTCCAGATTGCGGATGATTTCGGCAAAGCCGAACAATCCCATCGCCACATTGGTAAAGCCGATGCCGTCTGACAATTCAGCGACGTCGAAAGTCATGCGGCCGGCGCCAGTCTCCAGGTCGGAGCCGACCATCGACAGTAACAGGCCGGTAAGAACCATCGCGATCGAGTTGAGCACCGAGCCTTTCGCCAGCACCACCGCGAAGATCAGGCCGAGCAACATTAGCGAGAAATATTCCGCTGGACCGAACAGCAGCGCAATGGAGGTGAGCGGCACACCCAGCGCGGCCACCAGCACGGTCGAGACACAGCCGGCGAAGAACGAGCCGATGGCGGCGATCGAGAGCGCCGCGCCGGCGCGGCCCTGCCGCGCCATCTGATGGCCGTCGAGGCAGGTGATCACGGAGGTCGCCTCGCCCGGAATATTGACCAGCACCGAGGTCGTCGAGCCGCCATATTGCGCGCCGTAATAAATTCCGGCGAGCATGATCAGCGCGCCGACCGGCGGCAGTCCAAATGTGATCGGAAGCAACATGGCGACCGTCGCCACGGTGCCGATGCCTGGCAACACCCCGACCAGCGTGCCGACTAAAGCGCCGAGCAAGCAGAACCCGATATTGTAAGGATTCGCGGCGACCGAGAAGCCGAGCGCAAGATTGGCGAGTAGTTCACTCATGATTGCGGTTCCTGCTCAGATCCAAGGCCAAAGCTGGAACGGGAGTTGCAGTAGATAGACGAACAGCCCAACGCAGAAGGCTGTCATCACCACAGCAGCGATGAGGCTTTCCAACCAGCGCATCTCGGTCGAGCCGAAGATGGAGACCAAGAAGGCGGCAAAGGTCGACGGCACCAGCCCAAGGGGCGGGATATTCAGCGGCCCTAGATTTATGCCGCGGATCATGCCGGCAAAAGCGAGGATCGCCAGAATTACCCAAGCGGGACCGCGGACGGCGTATTTTTCGATCGGCGGGCCATCGAATAACAGACCGGTTAGTGCGACCAGCGCCCCGACGACGGCGAGCAGGCCCGCGAACAAGCGCGGTGCTGTGCCCGGCCCGAAGGCAAAGCCATGCGTTCCCGGGAGGTCCCCCGAGGTCCAGATAGCCACAATCGCTAGTGCGATTAGAGCCAACCCACCGTAGAAAGCGCGCGGACCGCGCACTTTAAAACGAAACCCACCCCCCCTCGGGGAGGTCCTGACCCCCTCGGACATCTATTTCCTCCCTGCTCCTTCTTCTTATTATTCTTAGTTCTTGGCTTAAGTTCTAGGGCTGAACCCTTCCGACTGATCACTAGCACACGTGGTACCCCCGTCGGAAGCGCGGATGTTGGGGGTGTCCCGTTACAGCCACCCGCTGAGACCCATGAGACCACCAACAGCGAAAATCCAGAGCGGATTGATGCGGGTAGCGAAGCCGACCAAGGCTGTAACGGCTGTAATTATGGCAGCGTAGACATTGTGGTCCGCGCTGCGCGCCAAAACAAAGGCGCTGGCGGCGATCAATCCGAGCGAAACCGGAACGAGCCCCGACTGGATGGCAATGCGCCAGCGCGCTTCCTTAAAACGGTCCCACGTGCGCGCGACGACGAAAGCGAGAATGCACGTCGGCCCACACATTGCTGCCGTTGCCACTGCAGCACCGGCGAGTCCGGCGACGTGATAGCCGATCAGCGTAACGATGATGATGTTCGGCCCAGGTGAAATCTGTGCAATCGCAAAGCTGTCGGCGAATTGCCGCTCAGTCATCCACTGCATCACTTCGACTGCAATGCGATGCATCTCCGGAATCGCCGCATTGGCGCCGCCAACCGCGAACAACGAAAGCAGCGCGAAATAACCGAACAGCGCAAGGAGCGGGCTGTCGTTCATCGTTTCATCCATGCAAGCGCAATGCTGACCGGCGCAAGGCTGGCAAACACCCACGGCAGCGGCCACTGCATGATCGCAACGGCGACAAAGGCGGTAATTGCAATCAGCGGCGCCCAGTCCCAGCGTTTGCGAAACAAAGGCGCCGCCATCTTCGCAACTACGGCCATCAACAAGCCGGTCGCGGCCGCGGCAATACCCGTCAGAATACGGCTGAGCATTTCCACATCGCCAAAACGCGCATAGAGAAATGCCAGCACGGTGACGATGATCAGTGGTGGTCCCATCAGACCGGCAAGCGCAACTGCGGCCCCCGGCGCACCGCCGAAGCGCGAGCCGAACACCACCGAGAAGTTCACCACATTCGGGCCGGGTAGGAATTGCGAAAGCGCGAAGGCCTCGTTGAATTCCTCAGCGGTCATCCAGTGCTTCTGCTCGACGATCTTGCGCCGTGCCCACGGCAGCGCGCCGCCGAAACCGGAAATGGAGACGACCACGAAGGCGGAAAACAGTTCGGATAGGGATGGTCGCACGGACGCGGCAGGTGGAGGCGGATGGGACATTTGCATTAAGGACTACAACGCACCGCAGCGCTCGGATAGGCGGCGACGCGCAATCCACCCTTGCGCTGTGAACGCAGGCCGCCAATGATCGGCATCGCGGCGGACCCCTTCCATGGAGGCTTAAGCCATGCGGCGGCGAGAATTCATCACTCTTCTCGGCAGCGCAGTGGCATGGCCGCTGGCGACGCAGGCGCAAAATTCGCCGGTCGGTTATCCGGATCATCCTATCACGCTGATCGTTCCTTACGCACCCGGCGGAGGCAACGATGTTTTGGCGCGCGCGGTCGCCGAACCCATGAGCAAATTACTTGGCCAGCCGTTGGTGATCGAAAACCGTGGCGGTGCCGGCGGCTCTGTTGGCACCCGTCAGATCGCAAAGGCCGTCCCTGACGGCTACACGCTTGGGCTCGGCGGCACCGGCACGCTCGCCATCGATCCAACTCTTTACCCGAATGCCGGCTACGACCCGCGCAAGGACTTCGCACCGATCGGTCTCATCGCCACCAGTCCTCTCATTGTCCTAGTGAACGAATCGGTGGCCGCACACAACGTGAGGGAGCTGATCGCGCTTGCCAAGGCACAGCCTGGCAAACTTAATTACGCCTCGGCTGGCCTCGGCAGCGGCATCCATCTCGGCACCGTTCTGTTTGCCGACACAGCGGGCATCGACATCACTCATATTCCCTACAAAGGCACCGGGCCGGCGCTGACCGATCTGCTCGGCGGACACGTGCAAATTTATTTCTCGTCACTCCCGCCGGCGATCGGGCTGGTGAAGGAAGGCAAGTTGCGCGCACTCGGTGTCACCGGTCTAAAACGCTCCGCCTCGTTTCCGGATGTGCCGACGGTGGCCGAACAAGGACTGCCCGGCTTCGAAGCCGTGTTGCACTATGGAATCGTCGCACCAGCGGGAACGCCGCGACCGATCGTCGACAAGCTTAACGCGGCGTTGCGCGCGGCGCTGGGCGATCCGAAAGTCCACGGGCACATCGCGACCGAAGGCGCCGAACCGCTGCCAACAAGCCCGGACGAATACACCGCCGACATCGACCGCGAGGAAACCAAGTGGTCAGCGCTAGTGAAGAAGTCCGGCGCGACCGCAAACTGACCGTCGTCAGCTGACGCCGAGTTCTTTGAAAATCTCCACATTATGCTGGCCAAGCGCGGGCGGCGGCGTATCGATGCGCGGGCCGCCGTGCGCAAACGTAAAGGCCGCGAGCGGCACGCCGAAGGTGCCGTCGATGCCGTTGCCAGCCTCGTGGCGGTGAATAATGCCGCGGCCGTTGAGTTGCGGGTCGGACACGGCCTCGCCCATCGTGCGCACGCGCGCAGCCGGTACGTGGCGGGCTTGCAAAAAGACCTCCCATTCGTCGGCCGTGCGCGTGCGCATGATCTCACTCAGCACCGCCGCTTCGCGCTCGCGGTCAGCTTCGCGCTCCTCGTTCGTTTTTTTGATCATGTCGGGGCGCTCGAGCAGCGTCCAAAGCCGGCGCTGCTGGCGCAAATTGCTCGCGCCGAGCATCACCAGTCCGTCCCTCGTCTGATAGGCGCTATTGGTCGCATGCGGATTGAGGTTGCCATTTGGCTTGGGGTGCACGCCGTTGCGCAAATAGCCGGTGAGATGCGAGCTCATCAGGATCATCGCCACGTCGAGCATGGCCATGTCGATGTGCTGCCCCTTTCCGGTCCGCTCGCGCTGGAACAGCGCCGCCGACAAGGCGAATGCGCCCGTCATGCCCGTGGCGTAATCGACCGCCGGCGAACCGAACTTGACCGGATTGACCTCCGGCGTTCCGGTCATCGCCATGATCCCAGACGTCGCCTGGATCACATGGTCGTAAGCCGTCTGTTTGCCGCGCGGGCCTTTCTGCCCGAATGCCGAGAACGAAGCATAGATCAGGCGCGGATTGATCGCGGCAAACGCGTCGTAACCTAAGCCAAGCGCTTCGAACGCGCCGGGCCGGTAGTTCTCCACGAACACGTCGGCGGTCGCGACCAGTTTCTTGAGAATGTCGCGATCCTTCTCCTGTTTGAGATCAAGTGTAATCGAACGCTTATTGGAAGCCTGCGTCAGGAACGCCGTACCCATGTTGCGGCGGTTGAGCTCCTTGTCGGTGCCGGCGCCGCGGCTCTGGTCGGGATCGTCCGGATGTTCGACCTTGATCACGTCGGCGCCGAGCACGGCCAACTGATAGGCCGCAAACGGCCCCGCCAGAACATGGGTAACGTCGATTACCCGGATCCCCTCGAACGGCCGCATGCTGTCCTCCCGCGCCAAGACCGAGAGGATACCCCATTCAACGAGGGACCGGCTCAAGTCCTTTCGCATTGAACAACGCGGCCGCCGCCGGCGCGGTCAAGGCGTCGATTAAACCTTCGGCCGCGTCCTCAACTATGCACGCAGCACTGACACCCGCAGAAAACACCGTGTATAGCTGCAGCTCATCCGGAAGCGGCCCAACGAAGTCCACACCATCGACGGGCAGAAGCTCCGGAATTTGCTGCACGGCCATGTCCGCCTGGCCGCGCGCGACCAATTCTGCGATACGCCCGCTGCCGCCCAAGATAATTCTGCTCCGCATGGCTTCCGCGATGCCGAGGCGGGTGAGCAGCGTTTCAAAATATAAACCGCTGGTGCCTTCCTTGGAGCGCGCGACCGACTTGGCGGCGAGTAGCGCGTGCTTGAACGCGTCCACGGTCGTAACGTCGGGTTTGGCCGCGCCCTTGCGCACCGCGATGCCGAGGCCAGACTGGGCGATATCGGTACAGGTCTCGCGGCGGACTTTGCCCCGCCCTGCCAGTGCATCGATCACCGGTCGCGTGACGATCACCACGTCGAAGGCTGTGCCCTCTTCAATTCTGCGCTTGAGCGCATTGGCAGGATCGTAGTCAATCGTGAGCCTCATTTCACCCGCGCGTTCGAACGAGGGCTGGAGCTCGCGTAGCACCTCCTGGACGGCGTGGGTGCTGAGGACAGTAATATCCGAAGTTCGCATACGACCGTGTTCTCTGCAAAATGTCCTTTAGCCGCCAGGGACGGCTAGACCGTCGATAGCGCACCGCCGATGCGGGCCAACATTGGCCTGGCACCCACCGGACATCGAATGTTTACTATAGCGTGCCATAGCGCGTGCGCATTGGCCTGTCCGGAGACCGCCTTTGGCCGCGCGTCCTGTTCTGATCGCTCAAATATCCGACCTGCACATCACTCCACCCGGGGTGCTTGCCTATGGTCGCGTTGACACAGCAGCTGCGCTCACGCGCTCGATCGACACGCTAAATCGATTGTCGCCGCAGCCGGACCTTGTGGTGATTTCCGGCGACATCGCCAATTCGGCGCTCCCCGAAGAATACGAGCGTGCAAAAACTTTGCTTGAAAAGTTGCAGATGCCGTTTGCGGCAATCCCCGGCAATCACGACCGCCGCATACCAATGCGCAAGACCCTGCCCGATCCAGGTTATGGAGCGCCGGAAAGCGCCCTCAATGCGGTACGCCGCATCGGCCAGCTTGATATCCTGCTGATCGATTCCACGGTGCCCGGTGCACCATATGGCGAGCTCGATGCTGCGACGCTAGCGTGGCTCGACGGCGCGCTGGCCACTTCGGCAACGCGGCCGGCGCTTTTATTTTTGCATCATCCACCCTTCAACACCGGCATTGTCTACACAGATGCAATGCGGCTGCGTAATGCCGATGCGCTGGCGGCGTTGTTAAAACGATACCCGCGCGCGCTACTGGTCGCGGCAGGTCATGTCCATCGCGCCGCGCAGACTGTGTTCGCGGGCATCTCTGCCACCATCTGCCCGGCCGGCGAACAGGCGGTCACGCTCGAATTCGAGCCGCGCTGGCCGGAAGTCTTCAAGATCGAACCTCCAGCCTTCCACTTGCACGTTTGGCTCCCCGGCGAAGGATTCGGAAGCGTGGTCACCCATGTTGTGCCGATCGGTGAATTTCCCGGCCCTTACTCGTATGGTTACGCCGATACAGCGCCCCCGCGGCTCTAAACGCCTGTTTTCGCCCAAAACAAACCCGCTCTTTCTTCGGTAACCTTCAGCGCTTATATTCCTCCTGCCGGGGCAACCCGGCTATGGCGATAAATGGCCGTCGTAATAAACCCATCGGACCCGGGGGCAGTACCCGGCGCCTCCACCAAAGCCCGGCGAGCACAGGTTTCGGCGGGGGCGAAATAGGATCGACGAGGGCGTAAAGGGCGTGCTTTTGCTCGGCATGGTTCCGCCGTTATCGGGCCATTTCATAGTTGCAAACGACAACTATGCTCCGGTTGCTCAGGCCGCGTAAGCGGTTTGAAAGACCGAACTAAAGCCCTGGCGGGTTAAGCTCCGTCAGGCGGGGTCCGGAGGCACCTGGCAACAGAAGCCTCCACTTCTCCTTGCGGGCCAGCTCACCCAATTATGACCGCAGGCTGTGCATGGCCCGCGCGGGGATAGCGCGGACCGCTTGCGCCGCGCTAGCATTGGCCCGATTCACCTAGGCTCGCCCGTTATGGCCGACCAGATTCGCTACGACCTTTTGACCCAGCAGGCACTGCGCGGCGTGGTGCGCAGCGTGCTGACTGATACCGCCAAGAAAGGCTTGCCGGGCGACCATCATTTTTACATTTCTTTCGACACCCACGCCGAGGGCGTGCGCCTGTCGGACCGCTTACTTGCGCAATATCCCGATGAGATGACGATCATCCTGCAGCATCAATTTTGGGATTTGAAGGTGGACGACGAAGGATTTGAAGTCGGCCTATCCTTTGGCGGCGTCCCGGAAAGACTCACCGTGCCCTTTGAGGCCATCACTGGCTTTTTTGATCCATCCGTGCAATTCGGCCTGCAATTCGAAGAGGTCACCGAAGGCGAGGAGCGGCCGGCGCCAGCAAATATGCAGGAGCCTCCGACGACGAATAAGAAGAAGCGGTTGCCGGCAAATCCGCCGACAGCCACAGCCATCACAGAGCCTGCGACTGCGGCACCAACCCGGCCACTTGCTCCAGCGGCCAAGCGCGAAAAACCGGAGAAGCCGGTCGAAGGTGGCGGCGAAGTGGTGCGCCTTGATCGTTTTCGCAAGAAATAATTCTGCCCGTTGCCAGGCTTGTTTCTAACGTCAGTCAGCGTAACTTGCGCTGAAACCAATGGATTTCGGCGGCGTTGGACGACTTCGATGGCCAAAGCTCGCAAAAAAACTGTCAGGACCCGCATCGAAAGCGACGCCTTCGGCCCATTAAAGATTCCCGCCGACCGGCTCTGGGGCGCTCAAACTCAGCGCTCGCTACATAATTTCCGCATTGGCACCGAGCGCATGCCGGTCGAGATCGTGCACGCACTTGGCGTGATCAAGCGCGCGGCAGCCGAGGTCAACCGAACGCTGGGCTCGCTCGACCGCAAACGTGCAGCGGCCATTGCGGCGGTGGCCCAGGATATCGCCGACGGCAAAATGGACGGGCATTTCCCGCTGCTGGTTTGGCAAACCGGGTCGGGCACGCAAACCAACATGAACGTCAACGAAGTGATTGCGAATGCGGCCAATCTCAAACTTGGCGGAATACTTGGCGCAAAGTCGCCCGTGCATCCAAATGATCATGTCAACATGAGTCAGTCGTCGAACGACTCGATACCGACTGCCATGCACATTGCCGCCGCGGTCGAAATCGAGCGACATCTCAAACCCGCGCTCGCGCGCCTTCACCAGGCTCTCGGCAGCAAAGCCAAGGAGTTCGCCAAGATAATCAAGATCGGGCGCACCCACATGATGGACGCAACCCCGATTACTTTGGGCCAGGAATTTTCCGGTTATGCGGCTCAAGTGAAATCTGCGCTCACGCGGCTCGCATTGGCGCAGCGCGAACTTTATCCCCTTGCACAGGGTGGTACCGCAGTCGGCACCGGGATCAATTCAAACCCGCAATTTGCAGCAGCCATTGCTCGTCGTATTGCGAGGCTGACAAGGCTGCCATTCGTGACTGCGTCCAACAAATTCGAACACATGGCGGGTCATGATGCTTATGTATTCGCGCACGGCGCCCTTAGTTCCGCAGCCACCGCGCTTTTTAAAATTGCAAACGATATACGTCTGCTTGGTTCCGGCCCACGCTCGGGGCTCGGCGAATTGATTCTCCCAAGCAACGAGCTCGGTTCGTCGATCATGCCGGGCAAAACTAATCCAACCCAGAGTGAGGCTTTGACCATGGTCTGCTGCCAGATATTTGGAAATCAGACCACAATCACCGTTGCCGGCAGCCAGGGCCATTTCGAACTCAACGTCTACAAGCCGGTGCTCGCCTATTGCATGTTGCAGTCGATCCGACTGCTCGGCGACGCGGTGAATTCATTCGCTGACAATTGCGTCAACGGTATCCGCGCCAACGAACCGCGCATTCGCGAACTCATGCAGCGCTCGCTGATGTTGGTAACCGCACTTGCCCCGAAAATTGGCTACGATAAAGCCGCACTGGTCGCGAAAGCGGCGCACGCCAACGGTACGACTCTCCGCGAAGAAGCTATTCGTCTTGGCTTTGTCAGTGGCAAAGAATTCGATCGCTTAGTTCGGCCCGAAAAAATGATCCGCCCTCGATAACCCGCGCCTTGATTGCCAGCCAAACGCGGAATCGAGATGGGGCAAAATCGCGGCCGCGCAAGCAGCTGCAATAAAAGCTAGTGCAGGGCCATGCTGTAGTTGCACAGCCGTATGTATTGGCGAGAATGATTTGTACGTATCCGGCTACTGTTCTGCGTCAGCAGCATGTCCAATTTCTCAACACCAAAAACTTGCCGTAGAGTTTCGTCTAAGGTCATTTCATGTCTTCGCCAGTATAGGACTTTCAATGTTTAAATATACATTTGGAAGTTCCATGGTACCTCGCTAATTGCATCATTCGATTCACTCATATTCTGCAACGATCATTTATTCGACGTTTGTAATCAACCAACCGTGTATTGAATTACAGGGGCAACCGGAGCCACAGTATCAGAAGCACTCTTGTGGACTCCGTTGGAAAGGCATCTTTCCGCCAACGTCTCGGCGCATTTGGTAGCGATGCTACCAATCACGTGAAGCGCCGAGCTGAAACGTAACCCGTTACCATCGAGGGGCGACGGAATGGCTGAAGTGATCAATCTTCGGACCGTTCGAAAGCGGGACAAGCGGCGGCGGCATGATCAAAATGCCCACGCCAATCGCCTTGCCTTTGGTCAGCCCAAACACCTTCGCAAGATTGAAGCCGCACGCCAAGCCAAAGCCGGCCGCGACCTCGATCGGCATCGGGTCGAAATAGGGGACCATCGATGAAATCTCCGGTTGTCAAACGTTCGATCGTAATCGCGGGTCATAAGACAAGCGTGAGTCTCGAGGACGCGTTCTGGAAGGGACTGAAGGAGATCGCGAATGGCAGAGAGCTGACCCTGTCAGATCTCGTGGCGTCTATCGACACGGACCGTCGCCACGGCAATTTGTCATCCGCGATTCGCCTTTTTGTTCTGGACCATTACCGCATGCAGAATGGCGAGGAACGCATCCCGCAGGCTGAACCTCGCGAAATGCAAAGTCCGCGCGTCATACACTCAATTCTGCGAGCGGACTGACGCGGCAGGTTGCCCCGCCCTTCGGGGCGCGGGCGCCGGCCTGATATCGATCGGTGCCGGCAGTGCTGGCGCTTGCTTGGTCTTCGGCGATCCTTGCCCGCGAGGTTGCGACGGCACGTCCTCAATGGCGCGCAGTCGCTTCGTCTGATTTTCGACCGCGCGCAACGTGAGCCACCCAGTGAGCGCCGACACGTCGATGCTGCGCGTTGGCGCCGTCAGCGGCCCCTTCAATGCCACGAAGATGCTCGGGCGCGCACCGGCAGCTTCGGTCGAACCCGATAACACGAGCCGCGCATCGATCGACCCATCGGTCAGATCGAGCGTACCTGCGACGGACAGCGTTGCGTCTTTGCTCTCGGCGGCGACATTGTTGAGGCGAAGCTGGCCAGCGGTGATCGGCATGGCGGACTCCATGCGCTTGAGGGACAACTGGCCCTCCAGAGACTTGCCCACCAGGTCCGAAATACGGCCGGTTTCGATAGGCAACCCATGATCGACCGCGCGTGAAACCGCATCGAAGGTGCGCGGATCAAGGCCAACGACCTGGCCATCGGTCAGCACGATATTTCCGGAGCCTTTCAACGAGCCGACGAGTGCGACCGGACTCAAGCCGGTACCTTCCAGTTCCGCCGTTAAGTCGAGCGATCCTCTGCGGGCAGCCGGGGGCCATAACGCCGCGGCGTCGGCATTCGTCAGCGAAATCTTGGCTTGGGTGGTCAAGCCATTTTCAGCAGTACGAAATGCAATTCTCGCGGAAAGACGTCCGCCAGCCTTGCCGGAAACAGCGGCGAGCTCGCCGGCAACGTCTTCCAGCACCAGTTCATCCTTGCCGAGATGCACATTGGCGCTCAGTCCACGCACCGAAAGCTGCGGCAGCAGGTCCGCACGTGCGAGCTTGAGCGCAACCTTGCCGGTGAATTTCCCCAGCAAACCAGTTCCGAAAGTATCGCTGGACCAGGTCCAGACCACGTCTGGATCTGAGGCCCGCCGCGGCCAGCCGATCGCGCGCGCCATCAACGCCGGGACGTCGGCCGCATCGGCCTCGATCGCGCCATCGATTTGACGGGGCGAGCCATCGCCGAACGCAAGGCGGCCGCGAATGGCGGAACCGGCGAGCTTGGCGTCGATATCCTCGAATGTGACGGCGCCGCCCGCAATTGCAACACGCGATGTCAGCTGCAGCGGCAATGAAGCGGCGGTGCCGGGCCCCGCACGCAACGGCCGCAGATCGGCCTCCTTCACCTGCACAGCCGCCGCGAGCTTTACGCCCTGATCTTGCGAATAGCGCCCGCTCCCGCTCGCCTGCGCCGACAGGCCATTTGCCGACAGCCGCATCTCGAATGTCATGTCGTTATCGGCCGGTCCCGCCAGCTGCGCCTTGAGCTGGCCGGCGCCGCTTGTGGCCGCCACGAACCGGTCGAGGCCTACGAACTTGATCAGCGCCGCGCCCTGCGGCGCATCGATGGTGCCGTCGATACGGACATCGGCCGCGGCGGGCTTGTCCCAATCGCCGCGCAGGTGCGCGCGCGCATCAATGCGCAGATCGTCGAGATCGCCGGTGACCGCCACTTGCGCCGTACTGTCGGGCGATTTGTCATCGCCGGTGACATCGAGCGTGGCGTGCAGCTTTGCGTGCCTGACCTGATCGAGCAGGCCTATGACCGGCTCGGCGCTCTTTGGCGCAAACTTTCCGGCCATGGCGGCGACCGCGGCGGTTTGTTTTGTCTCGAAATCCACGGAAAGATTGCCGCGCGGCGCACGCCCGCCGGTGTCGACCCGCCCGCTCGCCGCGAAACTGCCGCCGGCAAAATCACCGGCCGACAGACGATCGATCTGCAAGCCATTGGCGTCGACTTTGATGCGTGCGCGCGCATCGCGCGCTTCGAGGCCGGCGAGCGTCGCGCGGTCGATATCGACTGCGATGCTCATCTCGCGCGGCCGTTCCAGCGCTGAACCGGCGAGCAACGCCTTACCAAAATCGAGCGCAGCATCGATGTCGAACTGCGGCGCCTTTAATTCGGCATCGAGCCGGGCGGGCCGCGTGCCGGTCGGGAAGAAATAGGCCAGGCGGCCGGTCACAGGTTTTCGATCGAACTCGGCCTTGAGACCCTCGACCGCGATCTTGTCGCCGGCGAGCGTCACGTCGCCACGCAGGCTCATGGGTACACTTTTGGGCCGCCCGTCGCCCGGCGCGGTCTCGCTGCGTCCCTCCAGCCAGGCCGCCAGTATCTTCGGATCGGCCGCATCGATTTCGGCGGGCCCGGTAAAGGCAACCCCGTCGGCTTTGACATCGAGGCGGCCGCTGAGACGCACTTGCGTCATGCCGGGCGCGCGAAATTCAAGCCGGTCGAGCGTCCATCCATTGGCCGTGCTGCTGATGTCGCCGCGCAAATTCTGGACGCTGTTTCCACCGAGCGTGACCTGGTCGATGCCAACGCCGATCTGAACCGGCATGGTGGTGCGAAACGCGGCCGCGCCCAATTCTGCGAGCTTGCGGATGGCGGCCGCGGGCGGCTGGCGCGCGGTGTCGGTGCCGGCAACCGCGCGGTCGAGGTCGATCTGGCGTCCCGACAGCACGCCGTCGAAACGCGGCCGCGCGCCGAATTTGAAATCGGCGACGCCGCTCAGTTTGAACCCCTGCTCTTCCGAACCGTACTGAAATTCGATGCCCTCCATCAGCGCGGATTTCCCGCTCGCTTTGATTTTTCCGCTCACCCGCCACGGCTTGGTCAAGCCTTGCGCCGGCTGCGCCGCGCTGCGCACGCCGATCCCGACCGGGCGCGACACATTCATCGTTCCGTCGAATTGCGGTTCCCCGGCTGCGACGGCGAGCGTCCCGTCTGCTTCGATGCCGAGCGGGCGATCCACGGCATCGACATTCACGTGCAGCTTGAGCGCGCCCTCATCGCTCAAACGGCCAAGCGCAATCCGAT
Organism: uncultured Alphaproteobacteria bacterium; assembly: GCA_963742345.1. Classification (GTDB taxonomy): domain Bacteria; phylum Pseudomonadota; class Alphaproteobacteria; order Rhizobiales; family Xanthobacteraceae; genus Pseudolabrys. The sequence continues at coordinate 110,793 of CAVULO010000003.1, read as the reverse complement.
AAGGATAAAGCTGGCCGGCGATGGTGACGGCGCCCTCGCCTTTCACCGGGCCAACAAGCGAACGCGCCTCTCCGTTGAACCCCACCTTGCCGAGCGTGACGCTTGCGCCACTGGCCGCGTCGGTAAGATTGATCGTGCCATCCTCGATGCTCAGCCGATCCACCGACAATTCATCGGGCTTGAACGTGACCGCGAGATTTGGCGTGCGCAGATGGCCCGCGGCGTCAAGCCCGAGGCTGACCTGCGGGCCCAAGAGATGCATCTCGGCGGCGCGCCATTCGCCGCGCATCAATGGGCCGAGCGCGAGTTCGACGCCGAGCGAGCGAGCGCGGATCGAGTCGCGGCCATCTCCGATGACGATGTCATGCAGCGTGAGTTGCGGCGACGGCAGCAGGCGAGCCTCGATCGGGCCGGCCACGCGCACGCTGACGCCGATGAGGCGGCTCGCCTGCGCCTCGAACAGCGCGCGATGGTTGCCCCAGTCGATCAGCAACGGGCCCACCAGCGCCGCTACCAGCGCGAGGATGAATGCAATCGCCAATCCAAGCAGGGTTGTTTGCAACGCCAATGTCCGGCGCCGCATCCGGCGCACGCCTCAGCCAGTCTTTGTGAAATCTAAGCCATTTTGGCGATTTATGGCGGCGAATCTATGTCGCGCCACCACGGGAATTGAGAAGCCGTAGGGTGGGTCAAGGCGCGCCAGCGCCGGACCCACCGAGAGCATATTCCGCTCATTCCCGCGTAAGCGGGAATCCAGAGCGAAGACTCAAAAGCCAGGCTGGGTCCCCGCTTTCGCGGGGACGAGCGGCGGAGGATTGCGAACTGCGCCACCATCCCGCTCATTTTCCGCGCAACACGCTCTGCCACTCCGCCGTCATTGCCGGGCTTGACCCGGCAATCCATGATAACTCTCACAAGTTGACCGCACGTAATGCCGAACTCGGCTGCCGCTCATCATGGATGCGCGGGTCAAGCCCGCGCATGACGCCGGGCGTGTGGCGTGGCGCCTTATCTCCCCCGCTCATTCCCGCGCAAGCGGGAATCCGAGAGCAAAACTCAAAGCCAGGCTGGGTCCCCGCTTTCGCGGGGACGAGCGGCGGAGGGATTCGAAATCCGGGCCCTTCATCCCGCATGTCGCTTCGCTCATGCGGGCAACAGACGTCAACTCAGCGCGACGATCTTGCCCGGGTTCATGATGTTTTGCGGGTCGAGCGCCCGCTTGATCGAGGCCATGACGGCAAGCGCTGCGGCGCCGTATTCGGCCTCCAGATATTTCATCTTGCCCTGCCCCACGCCGTGCTCGCCGGTACACGTTCCATCCATGGCAAGCGCGCGTTCCACCAGCCGTTCCGAGAGCGCCTTCGCGCGCTTGACCTCGTCGGCATCGTCCATGTCGATCAACAGCGTCAGATGGAAATTACCATCGCCGACATGGCCGACGATCGGCGCCAGGATGCGGCTCTCTTCGATGTCGCGCTGCGTTTCGGTGACGCATTCCGCCAGCCGCGAGATGGGAACGCAAACATCGGTGGGGACCATCGCCGCGCCCGGGCGCAGTGCAAAGTTCGACAGCGCGGCGTGGTGGCGCGCTTCCCACAGCCGCGTGCGCTCCTCCGGACGCGTGGTCCAGGTAAAGGGCCCGCCGCCGAATTCAGCAGCGATCTCGCCAAACCGCCTGGATTGCTCGGCCACCGAAGCTTCCGTGCCGTGAAATTCAAGAAACAGCATTGGCGTCTCCGGCAGATCCAGATGCGAATGCAGATTGCACGCCCGCACCTGGAGCGCATCGAGCAATTCGATGCGCGCCACCGGAATGCCGGACTGGATCGTGTGGATGGCGGTATTGCAGCACGCTTCCACGGACGGAAACGGACAGGTGCCACCGGAAATCGCTTCCGGAATGCCGGAAAGCTTCAGCGTCAATTGCGTGATGACGCCGAGCGTACCTTCCGAGCCCACCATGAGCCGCGTGAGGTCGTAACCGGCCGACGTTTTCTTGGCCCGCCGCGCGGTGTCGATCACCTCCCCGTTCGCCATCACCACTTTGAGCGCGATCACATTGTCTTTCATGGTGCCGTAACGCACCGCATTGGTGCCGGAACACCGCGTCGCCGCCATGCCGCCGAGCGAGGCGTCGGCGCCCGGATCGATCGGAAAGAAAAGCCCGCTGTCACGCAGCTGCTCGTTGAGCGCCTTGCGCGTGATGCCGGGCTCGACGATGCAGTCGAGATCCTCGGCGTGCACCGCAAGAACCTTGTTCATGTCGCGGAAATCGATCGACACGCCGCCGACCGGCGCATTGACGTGGCCTTCGAGCGACGTCCCAACTCCGAAAGGGATAATGGCGACGCCGTTCGCCGCGCAAATGCGCACGACCTGCTGCACCTCTTCGCTGCTTTGCGGATAGACGACAGCGTCCGGCGGCTGATTGGCAATCCAGGTCACGGTATTGCCGTGCTGCTCCCGCACCGCTTGCGATGTCACGACGCGGTTGCCAAAGGCGGCATTGAGCTCGGTAATGACTTTCCTGATCGCTGCCGGATTCCTGGTCTTTTGCTCGGCGGCGATTTGCGCGACGGCCATTCGACGGTCCTCTGCTGGTCCTTGAAAAGGACGTTAGCAGAGGACCGGTTAGGGGTGAAACGAGGCCGGCGGTGACGGGGTTGCGGGGACAACCGCCGGGATTGGCTTACACCGTCACGCGCCGGCCACGTCGCACTTACGACTGGCTAAGACCTGCTTACGACCTGCCGAGGAAGGGCACGATCATCGCCACCCGTTGCCGGTAGCGGCGATATTCGTCGCCGAACACCGCGACCAGATCACGCTCCTCGAGCGCGATACCGACAAAGATGTAGGCCGTCGTCACCGCGGCAAACAGCAGATGGCCGGCAGTCATCAGCGGTGTTGCCCAGAAGAAGATGAGAAAGCCGAGATAGATCGGGTGGCGCACCAGGTTGTAGAGCAGCGGAGTCTTGAAGCGCATGGCCGGCATCGGCTTGCCCGCCAGATTGTTGGCGACCTGATGCAGGCCGAACAATTCGAAGTGGTTGATCAAAAACGTGCTGATGAAAACCAGCACCCAGCCGAACAGGCTCAACCCCAAAAGCAGGTCGGCCATCTGCGGGTTGCTCACCTGCCACACCACGGCCGGGATCGGTTGCCACTGCCAGAACAGGAGCATGAGCGCGAGACTTGATAACAGCACATAAGTGCTGCGCTCGACCGCCTTTGGCACGAATTGCGTCCACCATTTCTTGAACTGCGGCCGCGCCATCACGCTGTGCTGGATCGCAAACAGCGACATCAGCAGCAGATTGATGATGATCGCTTCCATCGGCGCTCCGGCGGGGCCGGAATCGATCGTCTTTGGCACCATCAGGTCCGGTGACGAAACCAATCGCATAGACAATCGTGACCGCGAAAAAGAGATAGGCCACGAGGCCGTACAGAAATCCGATGAGCTTACCCATGACAGTCTCCGTTGCTTCAATGTGATTGAGGTGACAGCGGGTCAGCCGCTTTTCTGTAAAAAGCATAGTCGGCCGTGTACGGCACGCTCAGATATGTGCCGGCCGAGTCGCACGCCGCAGTGACGACACCGCCCTGGGTGTTGAGTCTCTGGACCGTTGAAATGTTGCTGAGCTGTCCGGCGCTGCGCCACGACGTCGCTTCGAGTTTCAGGAGCGCAATGTCGTTGGCCGTCGCACCTGGCGATTGCGCGACGACCTTTCCACGCACCGCGCTGCCATCGGTCATTTCCCAATTTGGGCCGGCGTAATGCCGCCCGACCGTCTTTCCCGCCATGAACAAAGTCGCGATCGGTTCGCGGAATTGCCAAACGAGCTTGTCGGTGGAGTTCGGCCTTGCACTCATAGATCTGGGCACCGGCTGCATGCAGGGTCGTGACCAGAACTTCGCCGGGTACGGCGATTGCGTCGGGCACCTCAGCCACCGCCGGCCCCGGGAAAATCAAGTGCAAGGCGTAGGCGTAGACAACGATGAACATCATGCCCCCGAAGAACGGACGGGCGGCGTGGGCCAGCTTTGTGAAGAATTCCGTTCTGGTCTGCTCACGCAGCATCAGCGCTTCGCGGCGATAGCTATCAATGTCGATGGTTCCGTTGCTTCGCCGGCGAACAGGTTCGATCTGCATGGCACACTCCATTCGATTCTGGACCGAATGGATGCGCCTTGCGGGCATCAAAAACTTTGAGCCACGCTTGATTTGTCCTTGAGAAAGTCTTGATTTTTGGATGGCCCGGCCCGCATCGCGGATGGCCGAAAGGCGCGCGATGGCAAGGTGCTGTTTTTACTCAAGGAATTTGCGCGCTAAGCCACAATAAAGTGGGCCGCTAGCCCGCTTTAAAATTCACCCTAGGTGGCTGCCACATCGACAGCGCACTCCCTCTCCCTCGATAGGCCATAACCCCTCACCCGGCGCGCTGCGCGCGCCGACCTCTCCCTATGGGAGAGGTGCAGAAGCAGCGGCCTGCTCCGTCTAACGGGCATTGGGGAGTGATTGTGGTGCCGCCGCCTGTTCGCAGCGCGCCGCCGATAAACAATCAGGAATGCAGGTACCAGATCTGCTGCTCGCTGGGCTGCGTCCCGGCCGGAGCGTCCTTGCCGAGCGAAACGACCCAGGCCACGACCATCGCCGTGAGTACGAGCACGTACGTTCCTCGAGCCACTGTTCTAAGCATCGCCGCGCCTCCGCATTTTTTTGAGAGGATAGTCCAACGAAGCCGCCGCGCGTGGCCGTCGTTAATTTTTGGTTAATCCGCTAAGCCCTTGAAATCGCGGGCAGCCGGAGGCGGACCCGATGGACGTGCACACGCCGCTGGCGTAGCTTTCGCCCCGTTCCAATCATTTCGCATGCGGAGTTTGTAATGGCCGGCCCTGTGATTGCTGTGACCGACAGTGTTTTTCCCTCGCTCGATCCGGCCAAGGCCGCGCTGGCGCGGCTCAACCCGACCTATCGCATGTCGAAGAGCGTCAGCGCCGACGACATCGTCGCGGTGGCCAAGGACGCCGACGCTGTTCTTGTGACCTACGCCAAGCTCACGCGCGAGGTGCTCACGCAGTTCACCCGCTGCAAGGCGATCGGCCGCTTCGGTCTTGGCGTCGACAACATCGACCTGCCCACGGCCAAGGAAAAAGGCATCGCGGTCAATTACGTGCCGGACTACTGCATTCGCGAAGTGTCCGACCATGCCATGGCGCTGCTGCTCGCGCTGATCCGGAAAATTCCGCTCTCCAACAAATTGGTGCAGAGCGGCCGCTGGGAAATGCCGGCGGTGGTGCCGATCCGCCGCATCGAAGGCACCGTGCTTGGCCTCATCGGGTTTGGCCATATCCCTCGGCTGGTTGCGCCCAAGGCGCAGGCTTTCGGCATCAAGGTGGTCGCCTACGATCCTTACGCCAAGCCGGAGGTATTCAAGGCGGCGGGCGTCGACAGCGTGGACTTCGATACGCTGCTCAAGACATCCGATTATGTCTCCATGCATGCGCCGTTGCTGCCGGCAACGCGCGGCCTGATGAACGCCGCCGCCTTCGGCAAAATGAAGAAGGGCGCCTACGTCGTGAACACCGCGCGCGGACCCTTGATCGACGAACCGGCGCTGATCGCGGCGCTCGATTCCGGTCAGGTCGGCGGCGCCGGGCTCGACGTGGTGACAGCCGAGCCGCTCGCCAAGGATTCACCGCTGCTTGGCCGCGACAATGTCATCATCTCTCCGCACACGGCGTTCTATTCGATCGAGGCGCTCAACGAGCTGCAGACCAAATGCGCGAGCGACGTTGCGCGCGTCCTGAGTGGCGAAAAGGCGGTTTATCCGATCAGCGCGTGATGAATTTGGTGCATTGCTCAGCTCCCGTCACCCTGAGGTGCTTGCGCGAAGCGCAAGCCTCGAAGCGGTAGACGTCGTCATCGTCATCCTTCGAGGCTCGCTTCGCTCGCACCTCAGGATGACGGTCCTTTCCCGGCGGTGAAATCTTTCCAATGCTCGACCGCACCGACCTCGAACCGGTTTTCTTTGCGCCCTTCGTCTCATCTTTGATGCGGGTCGAGCCGCAATGGATCGACTACAACGGCCATCTCAACATGGCCTACTACAATGTGCTGTTCGACCGGGCGGTCGACGAGGTCTACGAGCTTCTCGGCATTGGTGCCGCTTACCTGAAGGATCACAAGCATTCGACCTTCACCGCCGAAGTCCACGTGCGCTACGTGCGCGAACTGCATGAAGGCGATCCGGTGCGCGTGACGTTCCAGCTGCTCGACTATGATTTAAAGCGCTTCCACTACTTCGAACAGCTGTTTCACGCGACCGAGGGCTGGGTGTCGGCAACGTCGGAAAACATGACGTTGCATGTCGACATGACGGCAAAGAAAGTCGCGCCATTTCCCGCCACGATCATGCGCGCGCTCGCGCGCATGAAGGCCGCGCACGCGCACTTGCCGCGCCCGGAAGCCGCGGGGCGGCGCATCGCGATGCCGCAGAAGGATTGAGAGCGCCTATTTTCCCGCCAGTTTGGCCGCATCGTCGTGCACGCTGGTGTCGATGATCGATGCCGTCGGCACGGTCTTCGGAATGACACCGGCTTTGACGAACAGCTGCTGCATCCAGTCGATGCGGTCGGCCGGGATCGCCAGCGTCGGGTCGATCTGCTTGTCGCGGATCGCCTGGTCGGAGATGAACTCGGCGCGCTTGTCGTCCGGCTTGGCGTTGGTCATGTCGTGCGCCACCTTGACGGTCTCGTCGCGATGCGTCGCGGCATATTTGTAGGCGTCCATTTCCGCCGCGACGAACTTCACGAGATCGTCGCGGCGCTCGGCCAGAACCTTGCTGCTGGTCGCCACGCAGAGCCGGATGAATTTCGGGACCGCGGTGTTGCCCTTTGCCAGCACTTTGATCGTTGGGCGGCATGACCGCCTCGAACTCGTTTGACACCACCGCGGCATCGGTGATGCCGGCGACCAGCGACTTGTAGCGATCAAGATCGGCGCCTTGCGTCGCCAGCTTTCACGTCGGCAGAAGGAACGTTGGCGGCATCGAGCATTCCGCGAAACAGCAGGTCCGGCAGCGAACCGGGCGAGGAAATGGCGACGGTCTTTCCCTTGAGATCGGCCAATGTCTTGATGTCGGCCTTGGCCAGCACGACCTGCGGCACGCCCGGCCAGGTGCAGCCGACAATCTTGACGCCGGTGCCGCGCACACCGGCCACGATCGATTCCGCCGCGCCCATGTCGACGCTGTCGATCTCGCCCGAAATCAGCGCCTTCATCAGCGTGGCGCCGGCTTTGATCTGAAGGAGTTCGACCTTCAGGCCCCGCTTGGCGGCAAAGCCGCCTTTGTCGACCATCGCGATGAAGCCGGCATCGCTCTTGGCTTCGAGGATGCCGTGCTTCCAGACTTTTTCCTGCGCGTTGGCGCCGGAAAGACCGGCGAGAGGAAGGCCGCGGCAAGCGCGATGATTTTTTGTGCACGATGAATCCTCCGATTGCGAGTTTGTTTGTTGGCAGGCTACGTGTCCCCGCGCCGGAATGGCGCATCATTCCGTCGTCCGCGCATGACGGAATTGCTACGCGCAAGCGACTGCGTCGCTGATCCTGGGTCCCCGCTTTCGCGGGGACGGAAGCGGTAGCCGACCCCTCAAATCCGGAATTCGCCGCCGCGCTTGCGGCCCTGGTCGACGTTGAGAAAAAGTTGCTCCAGCGCCGGCCGCTTCTTGATCAAACCCTGTTCGTGCGAATAGCCGACCAGCGTCTCCAGCACTTTGCGATTTTTATCCGTGAGCCCGTATTCCCACGGATCGGCGCCGAGCACGCGCTCCTGCTCCTCCCAGGCGTCGCGATACCAGGCGAGCGGCACGATGCGCGGGTTTGCCATGCGCTTCATCGCGATCGCCTTGGCTTCATTAAAGGCCCTGAACAGATTGACGGCGAGCCATGGATGCTCGTCCGTGAGCGCCTGGCGGATGCCAAGAACATGCATGATCGGGAAAATGCCGGTCCGCTTGAAGTAGGCCATCTCCTCCGCTTTGTGATCGGGAAACAGCCGCGCCACGCGCGGATCTTTGGCGACAAACGGCTTGATCAGATCGGAATGAAAAACCGCGTCGAGCTCGCCCTCGGCCAGCATTGTTTCAACCGATTTGTCGTTCGGCAGGCAGGAATATTTGATGTCCGCCGGCAAGGCGACCTTGATGTCGTCCTCGATCTCGGCAACCCACTCGATACTGTTGAGCGGCACGCCGTATTCGTGCTGGAGGATGCCGCGCATCCACAGCACGGCGCTGGTCATCAGCGTCTTCACGCCGATCTTGCGGCCTTTCAGATCGGCGGGCCTGGTGATGCCCTTCGCCGTATTGATGAACATGAAGCCGTGACGGAAACGGCGATGCAGGAAAACCGGAATGGCGCGGAATGGCAGATCGTTGTCGCGCGCAGCGAGATAAGACGAGCTCGACAGCTTCGGCGATGTCAAATTCGCCGTTGTTGAGAAAACGCCAATGCCGTGTGGCGGAATCCATGTCGGTGAGGATCGTGAGATCGACGCCATCGACCTGCACTTTGCCCAGTCAGCAGAGGACGGACGATCTCGTAGTCACCGCAGGCCAAAGTAAGGTTTGGTTTTCTTCGGCATCTCGTTTCCCGTGACGGATTCTTCGCTTGTAACTTTGTACGATCGTCCGGTACGGCCAGCATCACTCGCGGACCAATTGCCCGTGGCCAGCGCAGCCTGGCGGGATCGTCCGGCAGCCGGTTGCCGCGCCAGACCACATGCAGGTCCGGCCGCAGCAGCAGCAGGTCATAGCCATAGACATCGCGTGGCCGTGCCTCGCCGACGTCGAGGACGGTCAACGGCGCGGCCAGCGCGGCAAACGCGCGCGCCAGCGGCCCGCTGTCGGCCTGCGCACCGGCAAGGCGCAGCAGCGTGTAGCCGTCGCCGATGCGGTCATGCAGCGCCATGCCGTCGGCGAGCCACACATGCGGCAATCGCGCGCCCGGCCAGGTTGTCGGCTCATATGTCATGAAATTGGGCTCGCGGCGCCTCGCCCGCTTCCGGCCAGATCACGGGTGAGCCTGCATAGCGGTAGCCAAGCTCGGCACCGATCATCTCGTTGCTCTTGCGCTGCTCGACATCGGCGATGCGCGCAAGGTTGGCGCGCGTCTCGGCGCCTTCCGGCGTCTTGTCGCGAATGTTCGGCCTGTAGGCCGCCCGCCAGGCGCGCCGCCCGCGCGAGGCATGGCGCGAGGCCTCGACATTGCGCGCGCCGATCTGCCGGCGCTCGATCTCGTAGGATGCAAGCAGGCGCGGCCCGCCCCAGCCCTTGCAGCGTGGCGGCAAGCTTCCACGACAGGTCGATGGCGTCGCCGACGCCGCTGTTCATGCCGAGCCCGCCGGTCGGGATCACCAGATGCACGGCATCGCCGGCGAGAAACACGCGGCCTTGCCCGTAGCTGTCGGCCAGCAGCAAATTCTGCCGCCACGGCGCGCACGACAGCATTTCATATTGCACCGGCATGGCGACGGTCTGCTCGAACATCGTCTTCATCTCGGCGTCGCTGTCGACCACCGCATGCAGCGTGAAATGGCGCGTTGAATCCTGCACGATCAGGAACGTCGAATGCGCGTCGGCAACGTGGTAGTGCCGCCCCTTGCCGATCGGAATGCGCTCGAACAGATCGTCGCAGCGGTACAGCGCCTGCCGCAATTGCAGCAGATTGGCGTCGCCTTGCAGCTTGATGCCGAGCTGACGGCGCACGTCGCTGGCGCCGCCGTCGCAGCCGACGAGATATTGCGCGCTCAGTTCCGACGTCGTGTGCGCCGCGTTTGACGCGCGCGCGCACGCCGTCGCTGTCCTGCTCGAAGGACAGGAATTCGCAGCCGTAGCGCACGTCCACGCTCGGCAACGTTTCCGCGACCGACTTGAGCAGCGGCTCCAGCGTATATTGCGAGATGAGCTGATAGGGCTCGAGCGGCATCGAGCCGTCGGTGCAGGCGGCGATGTCGGCCTGCGCCTGCGCGACCGACGGATAAGGCAGATGCAACAGCGGCGGCTCGACCAGCGACGTGACGATGAACACGTCCATGGGCGCATCGCGCGGAAAGCCGGCGTCGCGGATCTTTTGCGCGATGCCGCAGCCGCCGGTAAATTTCCATGGTGCGGGCGTTGCACCGCTCCATCTTGGGCAAGAATTGCGGCGCGTCTTTCTGCTCGAGCAGAATGCAGCGCACGCCGCGGCGGCCAAGGTCGATCGCGAGCGTGAGCCCGACCGGGCCGGCGCCGACAATAATGACTTGCGTGTCCAAACCGGAATTCCTGTGCGACGCAGACCGTAGGGTGGGTTAAGGCGCGCCAGCGCCGAACCCACCGAAAATAATTGAAATGCCGGACCGTAGCCCGGATTGAGCGTAGCGAAATCCGGGGTCTTCGTCCCGCATGTCGCTTCGCTCATGCGGGCTACTGGCTACAAATTTGTCTCCCACCGAGAGCATATTCCGCTCATTCCCGCGCAAGCGGGAATCCAGAGCAAGACTCAAAGCCAGGCTGGGTCCCCGCTTTCGCGGGGACGAGCGGAGGAGAGATTCGAAATCCGGGGTCTTCACCCCGCATTTCGCTTCGCTCATGCGGGCTACTGGCTACAAATTTGTCTCCCACCGAGAGCATATTCCGCTCATTCCCGCGCAAGCGGGAATCCAGAGCAAGACTCAAAGCCAGGCTGGGTCCCCGCTTTCGCGGGGACGAGCGGAGGAGAGATTCGAAATCCGGGGCCTTCACCCCGCATGTCGCTTCGCTCATGCGGGCTACTGGCTACAAGTTTGTCTCCCACCGAGAGCATATTCCGCTCATTCCCGCGCAAGCGGGAATCCAGAGCAAGACTCAAAGCCAGGCTGGGTCCCCGCTTTCGCGGGGACGAGCGGAGGAGAGATTCGAAATCCGGGGTCTTCACCCCGCATGTCGCTTCGCTCATGCGGGCTACTGCCTCGAAACGGATCAATCGATCCTTCCGCCCGAAAACCGCCGGCCCGGCACGGTGAGGAAATAGCCGACCGCCTGGCCGCCGTCGGCGCCGAGCACGCTGCCGGTCGTGTAGCGCGACTCATCGCAGGCGAGGAAAATCGCCGGTCCCGCGATGTCCTCGCCGGAGCCGACGCGGCCCATCGGCACACCCTTGCGCCGGCCTTCGTAGATTTCCGGATCGGCATACATCGCCTCGGTGCCGGGCGTGCGGATGTAACCGGGCGTGATCGCATTGGCGCGGATGCCGTAGGGCGCCCACTCCATCGCCTGCAATTTCGTCAGCATGATCAGGCCCGCCTTCACGACGCTGTAGGCGCCCGCCCAGTTGTAGGGAAACAGGCCGGCGATCGAGGCAATGTTGACGATGACGCCCGACTTCTGCGCGATCATGTGCTTTGCCGCCGCCTGGCTGACGAGGAACGCGCCCTTGAGGCCGATGTTCACCGTTGTGTCCCAGGCTGCCTCCGGCAGCGCTTCGAGTTTTCCCGGCACGATCTTCATGGCGTTGTTCACGACAATGTCGATGCGTCCGCGCTCCTTGACGATCGTCTCGACCAGCCGGGTGATGTCGGCAGATTTGGCGACATCGGCGACGACGGGGAGGCTCTTGCTGCCCAGCGCCGCGGCATCCTTGGCGGTGGCCTCTGCAGTCGCGGGATCGACGTCATTGACGACGACGTGGGCGCCTTCGCGCGCATAAGCCAGCACGATATCGCGGCCAATGCCGCGGCCGCCGCCGGTGACCAGCGCCACCTTGTCCTTCAGTCGCACGGGAATTCCCCCTCAAGTTGTTCGAAATAAACTGGAAAAAGACGCTAAAGCGGTGGGAAGGTGCCGACAAGACCGGCCCTCGCCTCTCCCAATTGGCACTCACGAATGCCATCTTTGGGCAGAACAACAGAATCAAATGGCCGAACCCAATCGTAACGACCCCCGTAACGACCCTGCTCCCTTGAGCCCGCAACCCGTTGCCGGCGGCATCGCCGCGCGCGCGCTCGGGCAGCGCAGCGCAGCCTATCTCGCCGACCTCAATCCCGAGCAGCGCGAGGCGGTGGAAACGCTGGACGGTCCGGTGCTGGTGCTGGCCGGCGCGGGAACCGGCAAGACCCGCGTGCTCACCACGCGCATCGCGCACATCCTCAATCTCGGGCGGGCGCGGCCGGCGGAAATCCTCGCCGTCACCTTCACCAACAAGGCCGCGCGCGAGATGAAAAACCGCGTCGGCCAGATGGTGGGGCAGATCGTCGAGGGCATGCCGTGGCTCGGCACCTTCCACTCGATCGGGGTGAAGATATTGCGCCGGCACGCCGAACTGGTCGGGCTCAAGAGCAATTTCACGATCCTCGACGTCGACGACCAGATCCGGCTGATCAAGATGATCCTGGAAGCCGAGAAGCTCGACGAGAAACGATGGCCGGCGCGCGTGCTCGCCATGCTGATCGACGGCTGGAAAAACCGCGGGCTCACGCCCGAGCAGGTGCCGTCCGGCGAAGCCGCGACCTTCGCCAACGGCAAGGGCAAGAAGCTTTACATCGCCTATCAGGAGCGGCTGAAGACGCTCAACGCGGCCGACTTCGGCGACCTGCTGCTGGAGAACATCCGGCTGTTCCGCCAGAACCCCGATGTGCTGCGGAGTTTCCAGGAGCGGTTCAAATTCATTCTGGTCGACGAGTATCAGGACACGAACGTCGCGCAATATCTGTGGCTCAAGCTGCTGGCGCAGACGAGTGGAGCGAGTGCCTCACCCAGCTCCGCAGCAGTCACCTCTCCCCAGGGGGGAGAGGTCGACGCGAGCGCGTCGGGTGAGGGGGTAACGATCGAACGAGAGTCAGTACCCCCCTCACCCCGACCCTCTCCCCAACGGGGAGAGGGAGTCGCGCCGAGTTTGCCGCTTGCGCGTGCCCCAACTGAAAGTCAGCGCCACCCCAAGAACATCTGCTGCGTGGGCGATGACGACCAGTCGATCTACGGCTGGCGCGGGGCGGAGGTCGATAACATCCTGCGCTTCGATCACGATTTTCCCGGCGCGAAGGTCATTCGCCTCGAGCGCAATTATCGCAGCACCGGGCACATTCTCGCAGCCGCCTCCCACCTCATCGCCCACAACGAAGGCCGCCTTGGCAAGACGCTGCGCACCGAGGACGTGCTGGGTGAAAAGGTACAGGTCACCGGCGGCTGGGACTCGGAGGAAGAAGCCCGCGCCATCGGCGAGGAAATCGAGCAGCTCCAGCGTGACGCGCGCGAGCAGGGTCTCGACCATCCGCTCGACGAGATCGCCATTCTGGTGCGCGCCTCGTTCCAGATGCGCGAATTTGAAGACCGCTTCATCCAGCTCGGCCTGCCCTACCGCGTGATCGGCGGGCCTCGCTTCTACGAGCGCGCCGAAATCCGCGACGCGCTGGCCTATCTGCGCGTGATCGCGCAGCCGGCCGACGACCTCGCCTTCGAGCGCATCGTCAACGTGCCCAAGCGCGGCCTCGGCGACGCCACGCTGCAAATGCTGCACGATTACGCGCGCAAGAAACGCATCCCGCTCACCGAAGCAGCGAGCCAGCTCTCCGCCACCGACGAGATGAAGCCCAAACCGCGCTTTGCGCTGCGCGACCTGATGGCCGCCTTCGAGCGCTGGCGCGCGAAGAAAGATTCAATGCCGCACACTGAGCTCGCCGAAATCGTGCTCGATGAATCCGGCTACACCGAAATGTGGCAGAAGGACCGCTCGGCCGACGCCGCCGGCCGCCTGGAAAACCTCAAGGAGCTGGTGCGCTCCATGGAGGAATTCGAGAACCTGCAAGGCTTCCTCGAGCACATCTCGCTGGTGATGGACCGCGAGGGCGCGGAGGCCGAGCAGGCCGTCAACATCATGACGCTGCATTCTGCCAAGGGGCTGGAATTCGATTGCGTGTTCCTGCCCGGCTGGGAGGAAGGCCTGTTCCCGCATCAGCGCTCGCTCGACGAGAGCGGCCGCGCGGGCCTGGAAGAAGAGCGCCGCCTCGCCCATGTCGGCCTGACGCGCGCGCGCAAGCTCGCCAAGATTTATTTCGCCACCAACCGGCGCATCCACGGGATGTGGACCTCGACCGTGCCCTCGCGCTTCCTCGACGAGCTGCCGGAGGCGCATGTGGAGGTGAAGGAGGCCGCGGGCGGCGCCGGCGGCTTCGGCATGTCGGGCTATGGCGCCTCGCGCTTCGACGAGATGAGCGCCTTCGGCTCCAGCTACACCACGCCCGGCTGGCAGCGCGCACAAGCGCGCAAAGGGCGCGGTGGTTTCCATGACAACGGCCAGCCGCGTTACGTGCCGGATGGCGTGTTCGATGACGACATTGGGACCGACGACAGTGCGGCAAACTCCGATCACCTCTCCCCAGAGGGGAGAGGTCGCGCCGCAGGCGCGGGTGAGGGGGCAAAGGCATCGCGCCATCGTGAGGGCGGAACCCCCTCACCCCAACCCTCTCCCCGCCGGGGAGAGGGAGCGAGAGGCCGGCGATCCCCCCTCACTATCGAAGGCGAACTGCTCGCGAAATCCACCGGCACGACGTCATCCTTCGCCGTTGGCGAGCGCGTGTTTCACCAGAAATTCGGCAACGGCAACGTCGTGGCCGTGGACGGCAACAAGCTCACCATCAAGTTCGATCACGCCGGCGAAAAACGCGTGGTGGATTCGTTCGTCGATAAGGTGTGACCCGGAACGCTCATGCCAGGCAACGTCCCGCAGCGCTGATCGCCGCGCGTGCGCTACGCCGCTGCCACCTTCGTTTGCCGCCGCAGGACAATGCAGAGCATGGCGAGACCCGCGGCAAACAGAAATACGATTCCGGGAATGGCCCAGTTCAGCAGGAAGCCGCGGTCGATGATCGCCTGCCGCTGCGGGTCGCCGGGCAAATAGAGCACGGTCACCTGGTCGCCCGTTCGATGGCTGGGCGGATTGGTGCCGACGCTGTCCTTGAATTCGACAGTCGAATTCATCTCCGTGCGAAACCGCACCACAGGATAATAAGTATAGTGGCTCCCGCTGCCGGAACTGTGTTCGCTGTTCAGGCGCACCACCCGCCCTTGCGCACGCAGCCCATGAACTTCAAGCCGGCTGATCTTGAGGCTCTGTAAAACGCCGATCCCGAGCAGAAGCACGGCGACAGCGGCAAGGATGGGGAAAATGATTTTGTAGCTTTGCGACTGTTTGAGCCGCGCCTGCGCAACAGCAGGCGCCGAAACGATTGTTTCAATCGGCTTGACGTCGGTGAGATCGAGAGTCGCCTGGCCGATATTGTGCTGTTTTTTCCATTCCGCGATGGACAGCCGCTGTCCTTTGGGAATGACAACGCGATAAGCGCGCTCGCCAAGATATAACAGCATGGCGGCGGCCATGATCCACGTCATGCGGGTGATCGGGTAAGCGGTGAGCGCCGTATAGCCGAACAGGATGCCCGGCACGGCAAACACGAGGCCAACAAGATCGAGCAAATAGCCGCCGGCTTCGCGCGCCTGCGTCGGGTTGTGCGCGGAGATCATCAACGGGACGACGCGCCCGGTTTCCTTGCCGCGCACCCAGCCCGAGCCGGTATCCGACCTGGCGACGTGGCTTTGCCCGTTCGCCAATGTGTAGCGATACACCGGCGTATACGTGCCGCCATTAGCGATCACGCCAATGATGGTCCCCTGTGCGCGGAGCGCGTGCACACGCCAGTACACCGTATTGCCAAGGATGAGGCCGCCGATGCCAAGGCAAACCACCGCGCCGATAAAAAAGCCCACCTGGTTATAGGCTTGGACACCCTGAAAAATGAGGTCGAACATGGAAATATCCCGGTTCGGCCTGCAATCTACATTTGAAGGCTTATCGCAACGTAAACCTGCGGCAGTCCGCTTCGGGCCACGGCATCAACTCAGACGCGGGCGGGCGTATCCACCGGCACGATCATCTTGCCGATCGGCCAGAGCGCGATGCCGGCCAATTTCAGATGCGCCCAGGCGAAGGGAATGCCGATGATGGTGAGCATGAGAAGAAACGCCGTGATGAGGTGGCCGAGCGCGAGCCACCAGCCGGCGAGCACCAGCCAGATGATATTGCCGAGCGTTCCGAGCAGTCCGGTGCCGAGATCTTCGGCGCCGGTCACTTGCGCGCGCGGCACCGCCTTCTGGCCAAACGGGAGAAGCGTATAGAGCGCGATATTGAATGCCGCCCGCGCCCACGGCAGGCCGATGATGGTGATCGCCATGATGAAGGCGGCAACAATCCACGCGACGGCCATATAGAGGCCGCCGCACAAGATCCACAGTACGTTCAGCAACAAAGACATGACAGGCATCGAAAATCCACCGGTCCGAGACAAGCATCGCCGGTGACAGATATAGGTACCGGGAGTGACCGGCGCCAAGGGTGACGCCAAGGGACGTGCCTTGGGACGCGCCAAGGGACGTGACCGACATTGCACCGCCTCCCCCAAACCATCCTTTCAGCTACAGTAGCGGCGAACGAAAGCCAGAAAAGCAGGCCAGCAAACGTGTCTTGATGCCAAAGCCCCACAACCAGCTGACAGACCAGGCCGTTGATTTCTGGCTGGCGCGTGGCGCTGTGCTTGTCATTGTCGGGCTCCAGATCGCCATCGTGAACGACCTGATGATCGGGCCGCGCTGGCTCGCGCCCACCCTGGAGTTCGCGCTGCTCATTCCGCTGTCGATCGCGACTGCGTGGACGCAACGGCGCGCGCGCAAGGCATCGACAAAAGAGCAAATGACACGGGTCTGGCGCGACAGATTGATGGTGCGCCGGCTCGCAATTACCCTGACGGCTGTCGTTACGCTAATGAACTTCGGCGCGCTTGCGCGCCTGATCGAGGCGATCCTCGCCGGGCACGCCGGCAGCGGCCGAACGCTGCTCCTCGATGCGCTCAACATCTGGGCCACCAACGTCATCATCTTCGCGTTGTGGTTCTGGGCGCTGGATCGCGGCGGACCCGCGGGAGCATTCGGAGCAAAACGCGGGAATGACTTCCTGTTCACCCAGCAACAAACCGGTGAACCGGCGCGCTTTCCGAACTGGTCGCCGGGATTTATCGATTATCTGTTTCTGGCGTTTACGAACGCGACGGCATTTTCGCCGGCCGACACGTTTCCCCTCACCGTCCGCGCCAAGCTGCTGATGATGGCGGAATCCAGCATATCGCTTGTGACCATTGCGCTGGTGGCATCGCGCGCCGTCGGCATCCTGAACTGAATGCCTGTCAGGCCCGTGCCGGTCGAAACGAGGCTCAACGCGCCGCTGCGGCACTTTTTTTCATAACTTGATTGTAAGAACTTCAATGCTAGGCTGCCCGCAGCCGGGATGACCGCCGGTATCGGGGGACAGCAATGAGAACACGTCACGTTGTTGCATTGTCCATGCTCGCCGGGCTTTCGCTCGGAGCCGGTGCGATTCAAAGCCTCCATGCCGAGGACACCTATGTCCGCAAAGTGCCCCTGGACGCATACACAGTCCCGGTGCCGGTTCCTCCAGGCTCATCGCTGGACCTGCGGCCACAGCGGGCTCCGGATTCCGGCGACCTGATCACGGGCTACACGCCGCCCACCAGGGAACCGGGCACTCCCACCATCGGTCTGTCGATCAAATCGCCGTTCGACGACCGGAAATAAGCCGTTGTCGCACGAAAGCGTGACTTTCTGTCACGCCGGATAGCGGATCATTTTCGGGCGCGGCGCGTTGCGACCGTGGAGAGTGACCGTGCTCAATCTTTGGCAAACTTATTTTAGAGCAGCCCAAACCGCATGGGATGCGAATGCCGTTATCGCCATGCGCATGATGCGGCTGGCGTCCGGCGGCGCCGTCGCGAAACGCGAAATGCAAAGGATGGTCACCGAGAAGGCCTTCGCAATCGCGCAAGCGCAGACGGTTGCGGCAGCCACGTTAATGACGGGCGGCGGTGTAGAGGCTGCGTCGAAATCTGCAGCGAATGTCTACCGGCGGAAAGTGCGCGCAAACCGGCGCCGACTCGCGCGCTGACTACATTCATACCTCACATACCGCCCTCGCATACCGCACTCACATAGCGCATTAATCCTCCTCCGCTAACCCTGGCGCCGATCGCAATTGCGATTGCCATTCTTCTGCCATCTTGCCCAGCGCTAAGGTGCGGGCAGCGGTGCAACGCGATTCACGATTTGGTGCTGCGTTACCGGCTTTCAGCATAGCGATTAGCGAGGGACAATTTGATGAAGCGTATCGGCATTGGAATTTTGATCGGTATCATGAGCTTCACCGCAGCAAACGCGGCGGGATGGGGCTCCGTTCACAAGTACGTAAAGCCATCGGGTAATTGCGCGGGACAAGAGATTCTGGCGAGCTCGTATTCATCGGGAAAACGCACTGCGAGTGGCGAACGATTCGACGCGAGCGGCAACACCGCAGCAGCGCGGACCTGGCCAATCGGGACAACGCTGACTGTGACGAACCCGAAAAACGGCCGTTCGCTGACGATCAGGATCAACGATACCGGCCCGTGGGGAATTGCATACCGCATGGGCGCGCGCCTCGACCTTGCAAAGGGTGCGGCGCAACGGCTTGGAATGAGCGGTTCTCAATACGTTTGTGTTGCGTAAGCACGTTTGTGTTGCGTATGCGTTGTGCGGGCGCCGCCGGGTTCAAACCCGGCGGCGCCCGCACTTTTTGAATTTCAGCCGCACCGAATCGGGGCGGCAAACATTCCAGCGTGCAATTGAGTTTGTTGGAATCGAATCGCAAGCGTGGCGCTCCCGGAAAATCCGGTCAGCGGCAAAATTTTACCGGCAACCTGAATCGCGAGCCGTAACCGGAGCGACGGTGCCGAAAAAATTTGGGAAAAACATTCGCGCCGGTTCGGCACTGACATACCAGTGGTGGGCGCCGTGCTGTCGAAAAAAGACGTCGGGGCCGCGCGCCGAGCGATTTAGATTAGCCCATGATTTCATTGTATTAGCCTGATTGCGGTGGCCGGTGGAACCCCGGCCTATCGCTGTCGTTATTGGCATGTTTTCGGGACGCAATTCCTATGTCCGCTGCCAAACAATGAACATCATCGCCATGCACGTCTGCGTCTCGAATGTGCCGGATCGCTGCCGGTGACTTCAACCTACTCCATCACAAACCTGGGTTCTTTGTTTGGCACCGTGCGTACTGGGCCTTCCCGAATGTTTTTGTCCGCGCCGAAGGAGGCGGCGTTTTTCGCAATTCGTCTTCACTGCAAAAGAGGGACACCATGACTCGCTTGACTAACATCGGAGCGGCAATCGCATTGCCCCTGACCGCACTAGTGACCACACTTGTGATCACACTTGCGACACAACCGGCCGAAGCTCGTCATTTCAAGCATCACTATGCCTCGCAGACGAGACATACGGGCGGCCATCAGTCAGCCCGCTGCGCGTTGACGAATGACGGACGGCAGGTCTGCGGTGGAGCGATTGCAAACCGCGCCGCGATCCTGGATGCCACCGGCAACAGCGTCCTGCTCGGAGACCGCGCCGCCGTCGTCGACGCGACCGGCAACCGCGCGGTGCTCGCAGCCGATGAAGGCGCGATCATCGGCTCGCGTCCGAGCGGCTGCCCGCATTCGTATTGCGGCTGCGGCTTGCGCATGTACCTCGGGCTTGCAGACGCGCGGCTCAACCTGGCGTCCAACTGGTCGCGCCTGTTTCCGCACGAAAGCGCTCCGCGCGCCGGGCTAGCCGCCGTTCGCAGTGGCCATGTGATGTATATCGAGGGGGCAGCCGGGAACGGACAATGGCTGATCCGCGATTATAATTCCGGCGGCGGCCTGTCGCGGGTGCACGTGCGCGACGTGCGCGGCTACGCGTTCGTCAATCCACATGCACAGTTAGCGACGCGCTAGCGGGCACTTCGCTTTGGCCCGAAATGCCACGGCAGAAATCAAACGTCGGCCGCGTTTAAATCGTAGGTGCCTCGCCGGCCCCGCGCGTAAACCTTCGCGGCGATGTTGTAGATGCGGTCGCGGTTGCTATCGAACGCCCGCAGCAGGTCGACTGCGTCGGGTTTTATGTCCGGTTGAATTTGCCGGAGGGCATCCGCGGTCACAAAGAATGAACTCTCCATGGATTTGTCATATCCCCAGAAGCGAACGGCCCGCCGCGTTGCGTCGTAGCTTCGGCTGCGGTTTGGAAAATTGAGCGCCATGTTGTTACCCGGAAAAGCAGATTAAGGCAGACGACGGGGCCGCCAGCCGGCGGCCCCGAAATATTGCGTCCAGATCAGATCTGGCGGCCCTTCATGACGGCATCGACATCGGTCTGAGCCTGGGTCTTTTCGATGCTATACTTGGCGACGACCTGGGTGATGAGATCGTCCTTGTTCTTGAGTGCGCCGAGCTCCTGCTCGGAGAACTTGCCCCACTTGGCGCCGATATCCTTGAGAAGAATTTTCTTCGCATCAGCAGGAGTGCCGGTGCTCGCCGAAGCGGTGTTCGGGGTTGTTGGGTTATTCATGAGCGTTATCTCCAAAATATTTTATGAAACATCATCTGAATGTGAATCATTCAAACAACACCCTTATATGGCGATGAATTGCGCCAACCACAGTAGCAAGCGGCCGTCCGTCTGAAATAAAGACCGGTTTCATTGGTGTTTGGGCGGCAATTGAGCCCATAACCAGCCAACGACGAGCCAATCCCTCGACTTGCGTCATTGGCCGACCTTGACCGTCCTTGGCCGTCGCAATTCGGCCTGATCGTCCCCATATACAGTCACCAGCATCCAACAAGCAGAATCAACGGCACCGTCGAGCGGCAATCCGCCCGGCGCGCGACGCACAGGGAGCATCCCATGTTCACAGCCAAGCAATTTCGCGCGAAAGCGGCAGAATCCGCCGAATCGCTCAAACATACCGACGTCCCGAGTGAGATCCGCGAACTTCAGCGATCGAGGGAAAGTTTCGCTGCGCTGGCGGCAAACGAGGATTGGCTGGCGGACAATTTCGACAAGATCATCCGCTCGCAGGGCGCCCATCCACAGGATGGCAGCGCTGGAAAGCCCGCCCGCGCGACCGGCCCCGAAGTCGAGGAGCACATTCTTCGCTGCCTCGGCGCGGCCGTCATCCTGCAGTGGAACACGATTCCCACCAAGCTCCAGCGCGAGCTCTTCGATACCGCGGGCTCAATGGGGGATGTCCTGAAATCGGTTTCGCTGAGAGCGCAGATTGCCCGCTTCCTGCATACGCACAAGGACGAAGAAAGCCCCGCCGATTGCGCATCCAAACCAACCGGGGCGACAGGAACATCTCATGCCGCATAAGTTCAATATCGGTCAGATCGTCGAGCTTGAGCCAAGGCTGCTTCGATCATCAGCCCCGGGCCCTTACGAAATTCGTCATCTCATTCCGGCCTCGGACCGCGATCCGGGCGACCCGTGCTACCGGATCAAGAACGTCGCTGAAAAGCATGAGCGAGTCGCGCCCGAAAGCGATCTCACACTCTCGGCCAGCGTTTTCAGGTAAGGCGACAGGCGCGGACAACGCTGACGGCGAGCCGCAGGCGCTGCGGCGCGGTGATCCTTTTTGTACACATCGAACCGAAACATCCGGGCGCCGCAATCTCCATTATTCGTTCGCTATCGGATACGCGAGCGCCTATATATCTCTCATCGCTGGCAGCAGACCTTTGGCGCCAGTGACTGAGAGACGCGCCCGCGCTCCCGCCGATCAGGCAGGAGAAACGTCGTGGCTCATTCTGCAAAACAATCGCCAAACCAGTTGCTCGCGTCTCTTTCAGCGAACGTTTTTGCGGCGATCAAACCTCATTTGAAAGCTGTCGAACTGACGCATGGCGCGATTTTGGCGGAAGCCGGGAGCGAAATACAACGCGTGTATTTTCCCCACTCCGGCGTGATCTCGCTGGTGGTCGAGCTCGACCTCGGCGACATGATCGAAACGGCAATGGTCGGCCGTGACGGCGTCTTCAACGCATCGTCGGCTCTCGACGGCAAGGTTTCCCTCAACAAGGCGATCGTGCAGCTTGCCGGCACGGCCTCCGTCATCGCGGTCGACCGGTTTCGCAAGATCGCAGGCGAGTTCGAGCCCTTCCGCGCTGTTCTCATTCATCACGAGCAGGTTCTGTTCGCGGAGTCCCAGCAATCCGCCGCCTGCAACGCCAGTCACTCGGTCGAAGCGCGCATGTGCCGCTGGCTGCTGCGGATGCGGGATCTCGCCGGAAGCAACGATCTGATGCTGACGCAGGAGTTTCTCGCCCAGATGCTCGGCGTGCGCCGGCCGAGTGTATCGCTCGTGGCCAATACGCTGCAAAAAGCAGGCCTGGTCAGATACCGGCGCGGCAACATCCGCCTGCTGGACCTCGACGGACTACGAGAGGCTTCCTGCGAGTGTTACGTCGCCGTGAAGGCGCATTACGAGCGGCTGCTGTCGGCCTAGTCGCGTACGCCTACGCGTGACGATCGCGCTCGCTTTCCTTGACCGGCAAATGATCCTTGGCTTCTTCCTCGGCCAGCAATCTCAGGATCTGCTGGCGCTGCGATTCGTCATCCGTTTCCGTCAGGAGCCTGCGAAGGCGCTGCAAATTCTCGCGATGGACGAAGTGTTCCATGGAAGTCTCCTCGGGGGAGCATGGCCTGGAACCGAACGTTGCTCCTTATCAGGATGCATGTCGACTCATATGTCCGCCACCTGACAAAGCGATGACGACGCAAGGAAAACCGGCCGTCGTCGGCACGAGAGACGCTGGACCGCGCGCGCCTCTCCGCTCATGCCCGCGAACGCGGGCAACCAGTGCTGGATCCCCGCTTGCGCGGGGATGAGCGGGCTATGCTCAGCCGCGCCGCCGCTACCGGACAGCGGTGAGCGGTCCCGTCCGCGCCCCGCAAAATGTGCTGCACGCCGCCGCTAAGGAATACTTTCCAATATCTCGAAGGTGCCCGTTAACCATCGGCGCCGTTTGGCTACGCCATTCCGCAGCAAAAACCGTCAACGAAAGGCGATGATTAAATTATTTCCAGTACCAACGGCCGATGCTTTGACCAGGTGTCTCTTAAGGCAAGACATTCAAGCAAGACATTCAAGCAAGACATGGCCGCATGCCAGGATGGCTTACTAGATTGATGTCTGCGCAATTCGCCCGTGCCTCAGACACGGCAGCGCCGTCATCCAAATTCTTCAATCCGGAACGGATGATCATCGTCTGTGCCGTCACGCTCGCCATCATCGTTGTGGGCAGCGCCAGTCTCATCGCCTTCAATCTCCACACCCGGATCGTTTCCGAAAACGAACGGGCCCTGTCAAATTCCGCGCTCATCATCGCAAAACAGATCGAGCAGACTTTCGCGGCGGTGGAAGCCGTGCAAAAGGGATTGAGCGAAGAGATCTCCCGGCTGCCGGGCATCAGCAAGAAAACGCTCGAAAGCCAGCTCAGCCGCTACGATGTCCATTTGAAATTGCGCGACAAGGCTGAAGGCATACCATATGTCGGCTCCCTCATCATCTACAATGCCGACGGCAAGCTGATCAATTATTCCCGCCAGTGGCCCCTGCCCGACATCAACGTCGCGGACCGCGACTACTTCAACGTTGCCAAATTCGATCCGGGCTCGACATCGTTCCTGAGCGAACCCGTTCGCAATCGCGCCACCGGAAGCTGGGTGACGAATCTGGTTCGCAAGATCTCCGCCCCGAACGGCGAATTCCTCGGAGTGCTATCGGCCTCATTTGAACTGCAATTCCTCCAGAATTATTTCAACGAAATCAGCTCCGACCCCGAGAGCAGTTTCGCCCTGTTTCGAAACGATGGCGCCTTGCTCGCGCGTTTTCCGCAAAACGACGTCGACATCGGCCGCCAGTTTCCGACGGCAATCGCCTTGCAGCTCACAGCCAATTCCGACCACGGCGTTGGCATGAGCATGGGCGTTATCGATGGCACCATCCGCCTGGTGGCCGCGCGCCGCGTCAACAATTTCCCGATTATCGTTACGGCGACGAAGAGCAAAGATGCACTTCTTGCCGGCTGGAGGAAAACAGCGACCTATACCGCCGGCGCCTCAATTCTCATCATCGCGATTATTGCGGCCTTCGCCCTGCTCTTCACGCGCCTGCTGCGAAACTACCAGGCGCTCGTGCAAGCCCGCGCCGAAAGGAACAGAGCCGAACAGCTCCGCCAGCAAAGCCTGCGGTTCGATGTCGCTCTGAACAACATGTCGCACGGCCTGGTGATGTTCGATGCATCATCGAAGCTTGTCGTCTGTAATTCGCGGTTCATGGAAATCTACGGGGTGTCACGGGAGGTCGTAAAACCAGGCCTATCGCTGCTGGATCTGCTCAAGCACCGGAAGGAATGCGGATCGTTCAGCGGCGACCCGCAGGAATACTACGAAAAGCTGCTCAAGCAGATCTCCAAGCGGACGCTGACCAAGCAAAATGTGCCAACCCCCGCAGGCCGTATCATCCAGATCGTGAATCAGCCGATGCCGGACGGCGGCTGGGTTGCAACGCACGAGGATATTACGGACAAGGTCGAAGCGGAAAACGCCATTCGAAAGCAGGAAGAACAACTCAATGCGGCCCTGGAGAATATCTCGCAGGGCGTTTCCATGTTCGATGCGTCGAAACGGTTGATCATCTGCAACAAACAATATGCCGATATATACGAATTGAGCGACGAGCTGACGAAACCCGGCACGCCGTTTCTGTCGATCCTGGAATACACGATCGCCAAGGGAAGCGCCCCGAAAGACTGGCCAACCTACATCAAGGCGCGCCTGAGTGACGTCTCCGTCAATGCCCCATACCACACCATAAACCGGTTGCACGACGGGCGTTACATCGCGGTGGTTCACCGGCCGCTGGCCAACGGCGGATGGGTGGCAACGCACGAGGACGTCACCGAGGCAAGGCGCCGGGAAGAATCGTTCCGGCTGTTGTTCGAGGGAAGCCCGGTTCCGATGTGGGTCATCGACCGGGACAGCCTGCGTTTCCTCGCGGTCAACGAGGCCGCGGTCGCGCATTACGGCTACAGCCGGGCGCAATTTATGGCGATGACGGTGACCGAGCTGCGGCCGCCCGAGGACCGCGCACGCTTCGCTGCGTTCATAAACGCCCTGTCGGATGATCAGTTCAACGAGAATATCGGGCAACACATAAAGGCAGATGGAACGTATATTGACGTCGCGGTCTATTCAAAGGCGCTCACTTACGATGGGCGCAAGGCGCGTTTGACCGTTATTCACGACATCACCAAAACAAAAATTGCCGAAGGCGAGCTTCGCCGGACAAAGATATTCCTCAATGCGGTCATCGAGCATGTCCCGCTCCCGATTGTGGTGAGGGACCTGGACCGGTCGGGAACGGACACGCGCGGAAACAAATTTACATTGTTCAACCGCGCCTACGAGGAACTGACCGGCGCTTCCCGCCATGACCTGATCGGGAAGACCGCGCACGAAATATTTCCTCCGGAGCGCGCCGAATTGATCGTGCAGTCCGACAACGAAGCGGTGCTGTCCGACCGGATCGTCTGTACCCCGGAACATCAAATCCCCACGGCGTACAAGGGACCGCGCCGGGTGCTGGCAAAAAAGACCGCCATCAGGGACGACGACGGCCAGCCGCAATATATCCTCACGGTTCTCGACGATGTCACCGAGCGCCGCCAGGCGGAGCAGCACATCTGGCAGCTGGCGCACAACAATTCCCTCACCGGCCTTCCCAACCGGGCCTCGCTGCTCGAACACCTTGGTGCGACGCTCGATAAAGCCAGCAAAGCCGGCGAGCAATTCGCCGTCATGTGCCTCGACCTCGACCGGTTCAAAGAAGCCAACGACATCTACGGGCATCTGGTCGGCGACGGGCTTCTGCGCGAGGCGGCCCGCCGGCTGCAAGCGGCCGCAGAAACGGCATACCTCGCACGCATCGGCGGCGACGAGTTTATCGCGGTTTTGACCAGCGACGATCCGCAAGCGGCCGCCAGGACGCTTGGCGATCGCCTGCTTGCATCGTTCAAGGAGAATTTCGACATCGAGGGCCACCAGATGCAGGTCGGCTTGAGCATCGGGGTGGCAGTGTTTCCTGCCGATGGCGCCGATGTGAAAACGCTGATCGCCAACGCAGATGCCGCGCTTTATCAGGCAAAATCGGAAGTGCGTGGATCGTTGCGCTTTTTCGAGGCCAAGCTCGGCTCGCGCCTGCGCGAGCGGCGCGAACTACAGACAGACTTGCAGACAGCGCTCGAACAGGGCGACCTCCTCCTGCATTACCAGCCGCAGAAAACGATCGCGTTCGGGAAAGTCGTCGGCTTTGAAGCGCTGGCCCGCTGGGATTCCGCCAAGCGCGGCATGGTCCCGCCCGACACGTTTATCCCGGTCGCCGAGCAAAGCAGCTTCATCATTACCCTGGGCGAGCGGATCCTGCGCGAAGCCTGCAAAGAAGCGGCGTCGTGGCCCAAGCCCCTTAAAGTTGCCGTCAATATCTCGCCCATCCAGTTTCATCACGGCGACCTGCCCAGTCTTGTCCATTCGATCCTGCTCGAAACCGGCCTCAAGCCGGAACGGCTCGAACTCGAAATCACCGAAGGCGTATTGATCGACGATTTTACGCGCGCGGTATCGATCCTGCGCAAGCTCAAGACGCTCGGCATCCATATTGCCCTGGACGATTTCGGGTCGGGATTTTCGTCGCTGTCATACCTGCACGCCTTCCCGTTCGAAAAGATCAAGATCGATCGCGTCTTCATCGGCGACCTGGAACACAATCATCATTCCATGGCGATTGTTCGCGCAATTATCACGCTTGGGCACAGCCTGAATATTCCGGTGCTTGCCGAGGGCGTCGAGACCGAGACCCAACTTTCGTTCCTGAAACAGGAAGGCTGCGACGAGGTGCAGGGCTATCTCACCGGCCGGCCGTTCCCGATCGAGACTTACGCCGAACTCATTGGCCGTGAGGTCCGCAAGGCACGAAATATCGCCGCGGCGGGGTAAGACCTTTCGCTGCCTTCAATGCGACGTCAGCAAGTCGATTTTTGTATTGGCCAGGATCAGCCGCTTGGCCAAGAGGACGGCAAGGTTGCGTATGATGCGCTCGCCGACCTGGGGGTATTTCTCGCGAAATCCGGCGTAGGAATCCAGCGGCAGCTCGTGACATTGAACGAGCGAGTCTGCCCACACATCGGCGGACCGGTATTCCTCGAGCAAACCCATTTCTCCGAACACCATGCCCGCGACGAGCGTTGCCAGACGCACGCCGTTCGGCAGCTTGACGCTGACCATGCCGCTCTGGAGGAAAAACAGGGAGGATGCGGGTTCGCCGGCCGCAACGATGCGTTGCCCGGCCTGGTAGGTTTGCGGATTCATGAGCGCGGCGAGCGCCTCAATCTCGCCGTCCGACAAGCCGCCGAGCAACTGCTGCTCCGGCAGCGTGGTCGGATCGTGCAGGCGCCCGTACCCGCCATAGCGATAGATGATCTGGTCTTCGGCCCATTCGATCGCTTCGTCGAGGACGGCGAACTTGCGTAATTTCGACGGAGGTTCGAGCAGCGGGCTGATCGTCGCGGCAACCAACGACTGCGTTTGTACTCCGCACAAGATCATCGTCGTATTGGCGGCAGTGAGCTCGCCCAGGCTCTCAGCAAGCAATTGACCGGCCGCCTTGGTGATCGTGGGCACGCGATGGAAATCAAGAATGACGAGCTGAGATTGCGCCCGCCTTTGCACGAGCCGGCGCGAGAGATATTCGACGACACCGAAGGTGAGCGCGCCGGTCAGCTCATAGACGCGGCACTGTTCGTGGCGCTCGTCGAGAATTTTCTGTTCGTGCGGCTGGCGGTTTCGCCGCGAGGCGACGCCGCCGATATTGTACTCCGCGACGATGCCGTTTCTGACGTCGCCGCTGCGATTGAACAGGTGCAGATCGAAATGCGATGACAATGCCTCGCACACCTTCAGGCCACGCACACTGTTACCGTGGTCGTCGAGCAGCGGCGCGTAGGTGCCGAGGCCCAGCTGTGAAGGCAGGGCAGCAATAATACCGCCGCCGACGCCGCTCTTCGCCGGTATGCCAACCCGGTAGATCCACTCGCCCGCATAATCGTACATGCCGGAACTCGTCATGACGGACAAAGTGCGCGCAACGGCGTATGGGCTGACAACCTGGTCGCCACTGAGCGGATTTCGGCCCCGATTGGCGAGGGTGGCTGCCATCACGGCGATGTCTCGCGCAGTCACCAGCACCGAACACTGGCGGAAATAGACATCCAGCACGGCATCGACATCGCCCTTTACGACGGCATAGTTGCGCAAAAGATAAGCAATGGCCCGATTGCGATCACCGGTTGTGCGTTCCGAGGCGAACACCGCCTCGTCCATGCCGAGATTTCGACCGGCGAAACGGCTCAGCGTTGCCAAAATGCGGTCGAAGGCACCCTCCCCTTCACGATCGTAGATCAGACCTGAGCAGGCGATAGCGCCGGCATTGACCATCGGATTGAAGGGGCGATTGTCCGTGCGCAGACGGATCGAATTGAAGGCCTCTCCGCTTGGCTCGACCCCGATGAGGCTTTCGACCCGTTCCGCGCCGATCGTCTCAAGGGCAAGCGCGAAAACAAAGGCCTTGGAAATCGACTGAATCGTGAAGGGAACGGCACTATCGCCGACTTCGTAAATGTAACCGTCGGTGGTGGCGACGCTGATGCCGAAATGATCCGGATCGGCTTTGGCAAGCTCGGGAATGTAGTCGGCGACAGCGCCGCTGTTGTCGCCGGCAATCTCGGCATGGCAGCGTTCGAGAAATCGGGTCAACGGCGGCCGGGCAAGCGCCTCGCTGTGCATACCCGAACCAATAGGCGTCCTTGCGTCCATGTCTTCGCCCCCAAATCTGATAATGAAGCAAGCCCCGTGCCGGTCTATGCGCGGCCAGACGCCGCGGATTCTCGCGTGCGGCCCGTTTCGAGGAGGCCGGCAAACAGGGTCGGGTCCGCCGCGGTTCGCACGACCATCGGCTCATCGCGGCCGCGGATTGCAATTTCCTTCTGCGCGAGCGCACCGGCGGCGATGCCCGCGGTCGTGAAAACTTCCTCCGAAACGATGGCCTTGCAATCGAGCGCTTTCGTCATGTCCTGCAGCCGCGCAGCCACGTTGACCGGATCGCCGAGCGCCGTGAACACCGTGTGATCCTGAAAACCGATGTCGCCGATGATCACGTCGCCGCCATGAATGCCGAGGCCGTACTGGATCGGCTCGGGCAGATCGGACGCGAGCTGATGATTCATGGTGTCCACGTTGGCCGCAACATTGGCGGCCGCGCGCAGCGCCTGACGGCATGCGGTTTGTGGATCGACATCGATGCCGAATAGCGCAAGGACGCCGTCGCCGACAAACTGGTTCGGCTGGCCCCCTGCATCGAGCGCCGCCTGCGAGCAGGCACCGAGAAATCGGTTGATGATAAACACGACGTCGAACGGCAGCCGCGCTTCGGCGAGCTTGGTCGAACCGCGCATGTCCACGAACATGCTGACGATGTAGCGCTCCTTGCCGATATTCATGCGGCGGCCTTTGCGCAGCAGTTCGGCATTCATATTCGCCGGCAGAATTGGAATGACCGACACATCCGACTGCGGCCGAAGCTGGCAAGCAAGGCGGATCGCCGGATTTGCGGAAACCCCGACGCGGTCCAGCACAAAGGCCTCGCGCCCTGAGGGCGGCGGCAGCGTTGTGCGATCGCTCACGACGCGGACGCGACAGGTCGAACAGCGGGCACGGCCGCCACAAACGCTGGCGTGCGGGATTTTAAAGCGCAGGCTGGCTTCGAGAATGCTCATGCCCTTCGGCACGCGCACTTGGCGATTTGGGTAGGAAATCGTCACCAGGCCGCGCCGGCGCTCGCGCAGTGTTCGCACGCCGCGGGCCGCAAACAGCAGAACGATCGCGGCACCGTAGCCGATCGGAAAGTAAAAGAGCGTGATGCGATCGATGACACTGCGCTGCGCGGCAGGGGTCCCGCGCAGATTCGCCTTGCGCCAGTCCGGGTCTTCGGAAAGCCGGGCGACTTCGCGCCCGCCCTGGTGCGCGCCGATCATTGCGAGCGGCGGCATCAGCACCGCGATGGCGAGGAGGATGGGCGCAGCCCAACTGAAGAACGACTTCAGCCGCAGCCAGAAATAAAGCCCGATGCAGGCGTGCGTCCATGCCACCGTCATCAGGATGAACTGCACCGCGATCATATATTTCCTGAGAACCCAATAGGCGAACAGCGGCGTTGCGTAGTTGGGCGGGGCAAGGCCGAACAGCGCGCCGGTGAGCCGCACCGCGCCGAAATGACTGGCGAGCCACAGCGGAATGGTCAGGCCGAGCGCGAGCTGCGTAATTTCAATCGTCGTGTAGCGAAAATGGCGCCGTTGATAGAGCGCCCACAGGCCAAGCGAGAAATGCGTGACGGCCGCGGCGTAAAGCGTGGCATTGACGATCGGAATTCGCCACCACCAGACGTGGAACTGCAACCACGCTTCCATCGTCGCAAGAGAGATGCTGCCGAGCGCGTGGTTGAAGAAATGCGAAAAGATGTACGAGAACATGACGAGGCCGGTGACAAGCCGGACCTGCCGCACGCCAATGCCGCGCAGCCATATTGGAATCCGTGAGTGGGGGTCTGCGCGCGCGGCGCGGGGGTCAACGATTGCAGGGGCCTGTACTGTCACGCTGAACCATCGTTGAGTGGCAAATCGGCACGACAAAAATCAGCCGCGACGCATCAATAAGATCGCAGCGCGCGATCATACGGACCACACTCCGCCAATTGCAATGACACATTTCCCGGTAACGGGCGCAAGAACGCGGCTCAGGATTTCGACTTGGGCCGTGCCGGCTCGGCCCCGCCGGGCCGGCGCAGCCGGTCACTCCCCAGCGGCGCATATTTGCAATCGCAATGGCCGCGCGTGCATTGAGCGAGTGGCAAACGGGGAACGACATTGCCCAGATATTCAACGCCATCCTGCGATCGTGCCGCTTCGCAAGCGTCCGGCCCCGGCAAAATGCGGACGCTGCGCAACAGGCCCAACCTGTGCGCGTTCCGAAGTGCTCGCAGGGAGCGAGCGATCTGAGCCGGAGTCTTGTGCATCGGTCCCGCTCGGGTGCGAGACCGATATCAGTTGCCGGCGAAATCCGGACGCCAGCCTGGATGCAAGACTAATCGTTAGGACTAACACGCAGCGTACGCGTTAATTTGTGCGCTGCCGCGAGTATGACATCCGTCTCAACGTTCGTGATCCGAGTTAAACAATATTAAGCGCCAAAGACGCGCCGTCGCTTCAATAAGCCGCCGCAAGAATTCGCCTCGCCCGCGACTATTTCCAATCAACGCTCGTGCTGAGCGGGGCCAGCGGATTCAAGTCTTTGGCCGGATGATAACTGACCAGGTTAACGGTCCACGCGCCGAACAGAACGAACGACGCAGTCACAGAGATGATGGCAGTGCGGATCATGACGGCGCTCCCTTTATTATCGCCCGGGTATTTCCCGGTGCTGCCGGGGCATTTCTGTCCGGCGACGATCAACCTAGACGCAGGCCCGCGCGGCGCCTGTGACCCCGGTCACAAAAGCGCGTATTTTGCGAAACCTTCGAGCCAGTAATGAACAAGAAAAAAGCGGCCTGCTCAGGCCGCTTGAAGTTTGGAGGTTAAAGAGAAATCCAGGGCCTGCCCCCGGGGCAGGGGCAGGCCAATAGACGGTCAGGTGCTGGGGTAAACCCTGACCGTCAGGCTGCCGGTGGTAAGGGGGTGAACCACGGGGCGAGCCGAAAAAATGCTGCTGATGGGGGTCGGGACTGTCCGCGCAACACCGGTAACCACCGAAGCACCGGCAAGGATCGTGGTGGCGATGGCGAATATGATGGTCTTGCGCATGTCTGTTGGCCCTGAATGACGCGGAAGCAACTTGCTCCCTACAGTCACCACACTAGGGCGTCGGGTTTTCCGCCGATGTGACCCCCATCACATAAATACGCATTTTTCAGAAAGCGGCGGACAGGACCGCCGCGGTCACATGGCCCTGTTGGCGGCACGCAGCCGGCGGGCCAGCACGGTCATGATATCGAGCGCGAAGGTCGGGGCCCGGCTCACGAGATCCAGGAAATCTTTCCTCGAGATGGGAACCAGGGCCACATCGGTTTTGGCGGTGGCGGTGGCGCTGCGCGGTGCAGAGTCGATCAGCGCCATTTCGCCGAAAATGTCATTCGCCTCGAGCGTGGCAAGCAGACGATTGCCGAGCTGAATTTCGACCTGCCCGCTCTGGATGACATAAAGCTCTTTCGCCGTTTCGCCTTCCTTGAAGATCGTCTCGCCCGGTTTGAGGTACCACACCGGGATTTGCAAATCGGCGAGAAAACTGAAACCGACGACCTCATCCGACATGGGCTTTGCCCCTGCCCCGTACGCAATCACCGCGGGAAAATTGGGCCGATTGCACCGTATCCCCGATCCAAAAGCAATCAGACACCCGATGCAGCAGCAAAACGGGCTCAAACACTTAAATTTTCAGTTCCTTCTCGAGCTTGGCCTTGCTCTCGATGCAATAATAGCCCGACAGCCGGGTCACCATTTTCAAGCGCATCCACTCGTTGAGGATGCGGCTGACGTTTTCCCGCGCGATGCCTGCCATGGCGGCAACGTCACTCTGGCTCAACTTCTGCCGGATCACGATGCGGCCGCCGCCGACGTCATTGCCGAAGGCCTTGGCGAGATCGAGCAGCGCGCGCGCGACACGGCCTTTGACCGGCAAAAACGTTCCGGCCGCGACCACCTGATCGGTGTCGCGCAAGCGCGCGGCCAGCA
Source organism: uncultured Alphaproteobacteria bacterium (assembly GCA_963742345.1). GTDB lineage: Bacteria > Pseudomonadota > Alphaproteobacteria > Rhizobiales > Xanthobacteraceae > Pseudolabrys. The sequence goes on along the minus strand of CAVULO010000003.1, from coordinate 77,965 downwards.
GGCTGAGAAGATGCTTGTAAATCTCGGGATTTTTTGTGGCGAGCGCTTCGAAGGCGTTGCGGCTGATAAAACTCAGCTTGCAATCGCGCAGCGCGGAAACCGAAGCCGAGCGGGTACGTCCGTCGATCATCGCCATGTCGCCGACAATCGAACCCGGACCCAGGATGGCGAGGATGCGCTCGGCCCCGGCAGGCGAGGCCATGCTCACCTTGAGCAGGCCCTCCTCCAGGCGATAGCAACCATCGCCCGGGTCGCCGGCAAGAAACAGATTTGCGTCGGCCGCCAGTTTGACAGGTTTGGCATTTGCCAGGAGAGCGGCGGACAGCCGCTCAGGCAGGTCCGACAACAGATCTGTAGAACGCAACGATGAAGCCATCGCATACCCGGCGCGGAATTGCCCATGACGCCCCGGGGCCTTTTTAGCAGAAATCCTTTGAAAATGCTCAGTCGCCGGTCAATGCCGCCCGGGCGATAGTATGCCGGGTGAGGCCGCGGCTCGCGAGGTCCACGCCAGAGAGGCGCGAGAGCGCGTGGTATCGGGTCGCGATTTGCTGGCCTTCCCGGGCTCCTTCGACGAGATGGCCGCAATACACGGCGAAACTGGCCAAAAGACCGGTCCTGTGGCCGCAGTCAACGGTGCCGGAAGTACGGGTCTCATAGGTGATGTCGGTCATGGTTCCCTCCTGGTCTGTCACCACGAGCGGAAATTGCTCACGAATAATTGTAAGGCTAGACGTACGCGGTGCTTGCCGCTGTGCTGGCGATCACAAAAAGGCGGCTTTGGGCGGCTTCGCGCAAGCTATTGATTTGGCCTGGGCTGGCGTATTGAGTGCCAAACTCTTAGCATTCGAGTGAATCGGCGGGCTGGCAGACGGGGCTGGAGGGGGACTATGAGAAGGCAAGCGTTGCTTGTGGCGGTGCTCGGCTTGACGCTCGCCTCATGCGCTGGTGTTTACGGCCCAAAGGGCAATGACGTCGGGGGCATTATTCCGTGGTCTCCGGAAGCCGAAGAGACTGCGCTCGACACCGCGCAGGGCAATTGCGGCCTCTTCCACAAATATGCGGTGATCACAAGCATTCATCGGGTCTATGGCGATTACATCTCCTATGCGTGCTGGTGGAGCCCGCCGCCGCGAACACGCCGGCACATAAGTTAAAAAGCACTCTCACTGCGATTGCCCTGATCTTGATTGGGATCGCCGGCGGACATTCAACCGCCTGAGTGCTATTCTTTTTTGATGACGAAACGCGGTTTGCACTCGCTTGCCTTTGCGAGCATCGCTTGCGCGCTTCTTGCAATGCCCGTGTACGCTCTCGATCTGAATTCCTTTCGTGCGCAGCATGGCCTGCCGCCGTTGTCGGCGAGCGGCGCGCTCGCTGGCGCGGCCTATAGCCACGCGCACAATCTCGCCGCGCGCCAGCGGCTCGATCATTCCGGTTTCCGGGACCGCGTGTCGCTGACGTCTGGAGCGGCGGCGGAAAACGTCGCGTTTGGTTGCGCGACGGAAGACTGTGTCATCCGCATGTGGGCGAAGTCTGGCGGTCACCGCGCCAACATGCTGCGGCGGGACGTAAACAGTTACGGCCTCGCTTCGGCGGATGGCGCCAATGGCCGCCGTTACTGGGTGCTTGAGTTGGGAAATTGAGAAGCGATAGCCGCCCGAGACGTTAGAAAAATAGAACCGGCGCCCCAGCCAACGTCGGAATCACCACCATCAACACGATCCCGATCACGAAGCCGGCGAGACGCGCGTTCATCGTCAGCATCGGCCCGGAAACCGTGCGTCCCAGCAGGTAAAGCACGCCGTCGAACAAACCGACCGCGATCAGGACCCAGAAATATGGTTTGACGGCAAAATTCTGAACCTGGGGAACGACAACCAGGATCGCCCCGGCAGCAGCGCCAACCAGCACCATATATCCAAGAAAGATTCGATCTATTGTCACGCGCGCGCCCGATCGCTTGCCATATCAGAGCGCGATACTAGCAAGAATTCCGGGGCGCGGCGGGTCGTCGCGGACCGGGTACCGCCTACTTCTTCTCCAACATGAGCTGGCCCTTCTGCCCGATCACGCGCTGTGCGGCATGGGCAAAGCGCGCGAGCAGCCACGGCAGCGTAACTTCGAGCCGCACGCCCGTCTCATAGACATCGAGGATGCCCGAGGCGCGCTGGCCGAGCGCCGAAGCGCGGAAGGCCAGACGATCGCCGCTCCAAATCTCTTCTTCCAACGATAGCAGCCAGGCGAACTCGGTCTTGGCGCGGCCAAGCCCTTCCTTGATACGACGCAGGGCCTCGTCCTTGCCGAGGCGGTGGGGAATGACGACGACGAGCGGTTCCGACATTGCAGCGGTATCTCCTGATGCTGAAGGGCATGTGGGGACGATACCCGCGCAGAAAAAGGGCTTGCGCCATCGGATGGCGGAATTGGGCACTGAGGCTGAACTGACGGCGAGCCGGATAAGCGTCACAAACCGTGCTACGCTTCGTACCACCATGATGAAACGCGAGATCTTCGCCGTCGACAATATCTACGTGCCGGTCAAGCGGCGGGCCACGCTCGATCCAAAACGCGTGGACGAACTCGCGCAAAGCATGCTCGCGGAAGGCCAGAAAACGCCGATCCTGGTGCGGCCAGACGGTGCGCGCTTTGTGCTCGTCGAGGGCCTGCATCGGCTGGAGGCCGCAAGATCATTGGGCGAGCAAACCATCGTCGGCTTCCGCGTCGAAGCGCGGAAGCATTGATTGCTCGATCCCGGCCTGAGGGAATGGCTCAGGTCTTTTGTATGGTTCCGTTCGGGCTCGCCTGGTCGATAGCGGTGGGAAGATGCGTGGCGAGCACCTTGAGCACGTCGTCGACGGGAACACCGAAACGCTGCGCGAGCTGTCTTACCTGATCGTTACCCAACGCCGCCTGGATTTGCTCAGGCGTCACCTTCATGTTGGGACCGTTGCTCAACCAGGACTTGACCTGATCGCCCAAGCCGCCCTGCTGAAGCTGATCGGCAAGACCCTGCAGGCTGCCGAGGTTCGTTTTGGCCAGCAAAGCTGAAATCAAAGCTGGCGTTTCAGCGGCCGACACCGAACCAAGAACGCCCTTCAACTGATCCCACAGTGCCATTCCAACCTCCATCGCGCCAGCATTGATGAGCGTCATGGCCTGCTAGCGCGCAGACCGCTCTACAAACGCTCAAGGATGCTTTTCGTTTTTGGAGGCGCGCATTCCCTGGCTTGTCGCGTCCTGCTCGCACATGTACGCGCCGGTTTTCGTGTTGCCGTAATCCTTATAACCCGTGAAGTGGTAGATCTTTGAATCCAGATTGGCCCACACGACTGTGCCGGCGCCGCAGCGGAATTTGGCTTGGCCTTCTGTCGTGTATTGGTTTGCACCCGTGGGCGCGGTCGCAGCCGGCCGGGCTGCTGTGGTCGCCGGTGGTGGTGCAGATGGAGCCGGCGCTGGCGCCGGTGCCATCTTTGTTTGCGCGGGAGCGGGAGCCGGAGCCGGAGCCGGAGCGGGTGCAGGCGCCGCAACAGTTCCGCCTGAACGGCACTGCGCCACGTAAGCCTTTTCCGTTACTCCCTTGGCCTGATTTGCGTCTTTGTTGGCCCGCCATTCGTCACGGCATGCTTTGGCTGTCTTTTGAGCCCCCGCAGCCGGTGCCGCCGCTGTCGTGGTCTTTTTCTTGGAGGACGACTTCGCGGACGGTGCAGGCGCCGGAGCAGCGGTCGTGGCACTTCCACCCGCGCGGCACTGCGTGACGTAGGCCTTTTCCGTTAGTCCCTTGGCCTGATTTGCGTCTTTGTTGGCTCGCCACTCTGCCTGGCAGGCCTTGACTGTCTTTTGCTGAGCAGCAACGGGAAAAGACAGAAGCGATGCGCCAATAATGGCTGAGCTAATGGCTAAGATGGTACGCATATTCACCCCTGGCATGCGCCGTTGAAGCCGTTACGCGTCCTTCTCGCACTTCGTCATGAAGCTATTTTTCGCGGCGCCGGCGAGCGGCTTGCCGTCTTTGCCCATTGCCTTGCTTTCACAGGCATCCTGCTTGCATTTCTTGACGAAACTCGACTTGGCGGCGCCGGCAAGCGGCTTGCCGTCCTTGCCCATTGCCTTGGTTTCGCAGGATTGGGCCAACGCGGAGCCCACAGCAAAAGACGTAATCAGGGCAGCAAGAATAATGCGCCTCATCGCTTCCTCCATTATTTTGGCGACGTCGAATATTATGTGGACTTAAACGTCAACCGATATCGAATTTTTGTCTTTACGCGACACACGGTCAACTTATTTCTTCCGGCACAAAGCCGGGCAATTTTTGCGACACAAAACTGAGGCGATTCCATCCGACATCATTTTCCGAGCAGGTCCGAAATCAGTCAGCAGGTTTTCGAAATCATCGATCCAGAATCCAGCGGCCGTTACATCAACCAGTGAGCAGATGTTCAAAAGCCATTGATTCCGCAGGCCGTTGCCACATCGGTATCCGAGCGGGCGGTGCCAGGACACCTCCAGATGCGGGAGGAGTGCAGCAACTTCAAGTGCCAGCGCGCTTGGGCGCCTATTCCTTGCGGTGAGCAAAATAAGATCGATCCGCAATGCGCGCGCGGTTGCTACATTCGACAGCACGCGGCCGCACCAATGACGGCCGTCATGCACGGGGGAGACACCATGTCGTTGACTAAGATCGCTGCTGCCGCAGCCGTATTCGCGGGTGCCCTAGCCCAGCCCGCTGTCGCCGATCTGCTCGAGCACAAGGACATTTCGGCCGAAATGGCCGTTACCATCGCTACTACTGCGATCGCCACCTGCAAGGCGAATGGCTATGCGGTGTCTTCGACGGTTGTCGGCCGCAACGGCGAGATCATCGTCCAGATCCGCGGCGACAACACCGGCCCGCACACCGCCGAAAACAGTTTCCGCAAAGCTTATACAGCGCGCACCTTCCGCACGCCGTCGGGCGAGCTCGTCACCCGATTGAAAAACGACCCATCGCTCGGCCTCATCCACCTCACCAATGTGATCGCCAATCAGGGCGCGCTGCCGATCAAGATCGGCGAACAGGTGATCGGAGCAGCGGGCGCCTCCGGCGCGCCGGGCGGCGAGAAAGACGAGGCCTGCGTGAAGGCGGGCATCGACAAAATCGCGGATCAGTTGAAATAGCGCGGTCGCTCACTTTCCGTCTCACATCGGGACAAGTACCGAATTCGGAATCATCCGGTACTGCCGGAACGGGAATCCATTTGCAGCGTTACGTTCTGGTCCTGGCGGACGGTATCCATTGCCTCCGCTCGCCCTCATGACTATTGCGTGATCCGCCTGTTCGCCGCGCGCGGGCGTGCTAGGTTTGATGGTCAAGGATCGGGCTGGAGTTCTTGTATGCGTCTCCACCGTCTTGTACTTCCATTCGTCGCGGCGTTTGCCGCGCTGGCGCTCGTGCAGCCGGCGCGCGCGAATATCATGATCGTTATCGACAAGTCCGCGCAAACGATGACCGTCACGGTCAACGGCGAGGATCGTTATACCTGGCCGGTGTCAACCGGCCGCTCGGGCTACGACACCCCGTCGGGCGACTTCCAGCCGTTCCGCATGGAGCGCGACCACTTCTCGCGAGAGTGGGACGATGCGCCGATGCCGAATTCGATCTTCTTCACCAAGATTGGCCACGCCATCCATGGCACGTTCGAGGCCCGCAATCTCGGCCGGCCGGTGTCACACGGTTGCGTGAGGCTGTCGACGCAGAACGCCGCCACGTTGTTCGCACTGGTCAAGGAAGATGGCGTATTCAACACTCGTGTAAGGCTTACTGGCCAAGCTCCAAAAGGCGAGGACGCGATTGTGCGTCGTGATCGCAGCAACGGCAACGATCGCGATGCGACGCGCACCCGCAACAATGATCGCGCGGCACGTAACGGTGACTATGTGCGCAATTACACCACCGACGATGATGATACGGTGGACGCGCAACCGCAGCGCAGTTACCAGACGCGCGGACGCGAAACTCAGTACAACGCGCGCTCATACTACTACCGAGAGCAGCCGTACTACTATCGACCACAGCCGTACTACCCCTCCTACGGCCGCGGCCTCTTCTTCCAAAACGGGTGGTAAGCCACAGCGGAGCAATGCGGTGATCCGCAAACTCGCCGGCGGAAAATACCGGCTCTATTCGCGGAAGAAAAATCCACGCACCGGTAAGCGCCGTAACCTTGGCACTTTTTCCACCAAAAAAGCTGCGCAGCAGCACGAGCGTGACATTCAGTATTTCAAGCGGCAATGAGCCCCGCCGCTAGCCGCCGTGGTGCGCAACCCCGAGCGCTTCTTCACCGCGGTCGAGAATGAGCGGCACAATCAGATCTTCTTCGTCATCGAGATGCCGTATCAGGCCCTTAAGTAGCACCCCGCTCGCATCCGAGTAATCATCGCCGCAGCGGCGCAGTTTCTCCGCATCGCTTTGCAGCGCTTGTAACAGTGCATTGGCGGTTTCCGCGGTGCGTGCCATGTCGGCGTGAATGTGGTGGTGATCGCCCTCCAGCACGTCGAACCCCCGCGCCAGGCGAGCGTCCGCCGCCTGGAAGATCGGGAAGTAATGCAGATCCTCGATCTGGTGGTGAACGTTGAGCTGGTCCAGCATGAACTGCAACCGCGGCACGAACTGGCGCGCGAATTCGGCGGGCGAAAGTTGCCCGGCGCGGAATTGTGCCGTGATTCCCTCAGTCGCCGCGGACAATTCGCGAAACATCGTGTGGCGCGACAACCAGAAGCGCGCCATAGCGCCGAGATTCGCGTGCGCGTCCCATTGCTCGCGCGGATAGCGGGCGAGCAGCACGCGCAAATCCTCCGGCCAGCCGTTTCGGCGGGCCAGTGCGAGCGCTTCAATCTCGGCGGAATGGGGTCTTTCGATCGTCACAAGCGCCTAGATAGCCATTGCGCGCACGAATGCGAAGGGCAAACTTGCGCTGCATGAATGCGCCCACGACCGTCGCCCGTCTTGCCTGCGACGAAACGACCGCCCGCCGGATTGCAGCCTACCTCGGCGAAAGCCTCGATGCCGAGGACACAGTCTGTGCGGCCTTCGAAGGCGACGACGGACGATGGCATGTGGCCATCCATTTCCGCACCCCGCCCGACGAGCCTGGATTGCGTGAACTGGTCGGGCTCGCAGCCGGTGCGGCGGCGGCGGAAGGGCTCAGCATTGAACCGGTCGCCGACGCAGACTGGGTGACGCAGAGCCTTGCCGGGCTTCGACCGGTGCGCGCAGGCCGCTTCGTCGTACATGGTGCACATGACCGCGCACACTTAAGGGCCAACGATATCGGCATCGAGATCGAAGCAGCCCTCGCCTTCGGCACGGGTCATCATGGCACCACTCGCGGCTGCCTACTCGCGCTCGCCGATCTGGCGAAGCGGCAGCGCGCACGGCGCGTGCTCGACATCGGCACCGGCACCGGCGTGCTGGCGATTGCGGCGGCACGACTGTTGCGCACGCGCGTTGTCGCCGGCGATATCGATCCCGTTGCGGTCCGCGCTGCGCGAGGCAATGCAAGGCTCAACCGCGTCGAACCAATGGCCGCATTCTCGTGTGCTGCCGGCACCCGTGCACAAGCCATTGCCGCGCGGGCACCATACCAATTGATCTTCGCCAATATCCTGCTGGCCCCGCTGATGCGGCTGGCCGTGCCGCTCCGCAAGCTTGCTGCCCCCGGGGCGCGCATCGTGCTCTCCGGTCTGCTGCCCAATCATGCCAACGCTGTTCTCGCAATCTATCGAGCCCAAGGTCTCACACTCGAACGGCGTGTCGCACTCGAAGGCTGGGTTACGCTGGTCATGCGGCGTTGAGGCGCGCGCTGACGTTGTGGCGCATCAGCGGCACAAAACAAAACCGCCCCGGGCGGGGATAACCGGGGCGGCTTCGCTGGTCTAGCGGCTGCTATCAGCCGCCGAACGGCGTCTCGTCGATGTTGCTCTTGACCAACCGGTTGCCGCGCTCATCGAACGTGCGCGGCAACAGATGCGCGTGCTTGGCGATCTCGCGGTGAACGTACTGGAGGCGCGACTCCACCAGAGCATCCATGAATCGGGCAAAATAGCCCTTGCGGGGTGCGGCGGCTTTTGCGCGCTCGGCGCTCTTTTTCGCGGAAACGCGGGCAACGCCATAAGTGACAGCAACCATTGTATCTCTCCTTCCAAAATTCGAAGCATCGGCAAACGTCATGACTTTTGCTTCCTACTGTTGCATCGCAATATAACTATCACCGCCGCTGCGACCATTCGTGACAACGCATGGATGCCCTGTAAATACAGCATGAATTGATTGATCACTGGCAGAGATCGGTGACATCAGCGCAGCATATTACTGCGTTGCACAAATTTGAATCAAACAAACGATTCGTTGCTGAATTCACCGTCACCGCAGCAAAAACTTTCACAAAGTGCAGGCAGCGTTTGCGCGAGCCGCGCACAGCGCTTGGTGCATGCCTGCATTGCTACGCCCGCGTGGGGCGTTAGAGTCCTTCCATGTTCGAAGCCCGCTTTCAGTCATTTGACGATTCGAGCGAGCGAGCGCACAGCGCCGCGCGCATTGCCGAATTGCGAACCGAGCTCAAGCGACGAGGGCTCGACGGCTTCATGGTGCCGCGCGCCGACCGCCAGCAGAACGAATATCTGCCCCAGAGCGAAGAGCGGCTGGCTTGGCTTACCGGGTTCACAGGTTCCGCGGGCGCGGCAGTGGTGCTGGATGATCGCGCGGCGCTGTTCGTCGACGGGCGCTATACGATGCAGGCGAACACTCAAGTCGACGGCAGTATTTTTTCGATCGAGCACCTGGTGGAACACCCACCCGAGCAATGGCTTGAGCAAAATCTGAACAAAGGAGCCAAGCTTGGCTACGATCCCTGGCTACAGACCAGCGAACAGGCAGAAAAGCTGAAAAGGGCTTGCACCACGGCAGGTGCCGAATTGGTGGCGGTTGACGGCAATCCCATCGACGCACTGTGGCGCGATCGGCCAGCCCCGCCAGCGGGCGCCGTTACCTTGCGCGAGCTCAAGCTTGCCGGCGAAACCGCACCCGACAAGCTTAAACGCATCCGCGCGGAACTGAAAAAGCTTCGCACTGATGCGCTCCTGGTATCCGATCCCCAGAATGTTGCCTGGGCGTTCAACATCCGTGGCGCGGATGTTACGCATACTCCCCTGGCGCTTGCCTTCGCGTTAGTTCCGCGCGAGGGCCGGCCGGCGCTTTATATCGACGCCGCCAAGCTCAACAACAACGTGCATCACGCACTGGAAGAATTCACAGACGTACGCGCGCCGGACGACCTTGCCCTCGATCTTGGCAAGCTCAGGAACAAGACCGTGCGGCTGGATCAGGCCAGCGCAGCAGACGCATTCACCCACCTGCTTGCCGCGCATGGCGGCAAGCCGCAGCGCGGGGCCGACCCAATTGCACTGTTGAAGGCGACCAAGAATCACACTGAGATCGTCGGCAGCCGCGCCGCCCACAAGCGTGATGGTGTAGCGGTCGCACGATTTCTCGCCTGGCTCGACAAGGAGGCACCGTCGGGCAAACTCACCGAAATCGACGCGGTGGCGGCGCTGGAAAGTTTCCGCCGCGATACCGGGGTGCTCAAGGATATCTCTTTTGCAACGATCGCCGGGGCCGGGCCGAATGGCGCAATCGTTCACTATCGCGTCACGCACGCGTCCAACAGGCGCATCGGCAAGAATGAATTGTTTTTGGTCGATTCCGGAGCGCAATACGAGGATGGGACCACCGATATCACCCGAACCATTGTCGTTGGCGAGCCGAGTGAAGAGATGCGTGACCGCTTCACCCGCGTGCTCAAAGGCCATATCGGTATCGCCACCGCCGTATTTCCCGAGAACACCAGCGGTGCCCAGCTCGACCCGCTGGCACGGACGGCTCTGTGGCAGGCCGGGCTCGATTTCGACCATGGCACCGGGCATGGCGTCGGGAGCTATTTGTCGGTGCACGAAGGCCCGGCGCGTATCTCGAAACTCGGCACGGTCGCGCTTCGCCGCGGCATGATCCTCTCAAATGAGCCCGGTTACTACAAAACTGCCGCCTACGGCATCCGTATCGAGAACCTGGTGCTGGTAATCGCCGCGCCGGAACCAATCGGCGCCGAAAAGCCGCTCAATGCCTTCGAGACGCTGACGCTGGCGCCAATCGACCGGCGGCTCATCGATGCCCGAATGCTGACGCCAAAGGAACGCGCCTGGCTCGACAGCTACCACAAACGGGTCCACGAGGTGCTCGGCCCTCTCGTCGATTTACCAACCCGCAGCTGGCTCGTAGCGGCGACAAAGCCGCTTTAGATTGAAACGTGCGCGACATTCGAATCAAGACGGAAGCAGGTGCTACGCCCTGGCGCCTTTTGGCCTTGCTGATGGCAATGACCGCCATCGGCCCTGCAACGCTTAATATTCTGGTGCCGGCGCTACCGGGACTGGTCACTCTGCTCGCCTCCGACGCCGGAACGGTGCAACTCACGCTCTCGCTTTACCTGCTGAGTTTGGCCACAGCCCAACTGATGCTCGGGCCACTGTCCGACCGGTTCGGCCGCCGCCCGGTGGTGCTGGGCGGGCTGACGCTGGCCGTTGTCGCATCGCTCGCGGCGATTACGGCCTCCTCCATCGGAGCACTGATCGCCACGCGTATCGTGCAGGCGATCGGCGCCTCGACCGGCGTCGTAATTGGGCGAGCCATCATCCGCGATCTCTACGAGCGCGACCGCGCCGCCGCCATGATCGGCCTGGTGACCACCGCCATGGTGATTGCACCGATGATCTCGCCGCTGATCGGAGGCATTCTCGATACCGCCTTCGGTTGGGAGGCGATCTTTGTGTTCATCACCTTGTTTTCTGGCGCCGTACTGCTTTGGGCCGTTTTCGTGCTGCCGGAGACGCGACCGGCGAGCGCAGCGCAAGCGCCCGCAATGCTGTTGCACGATTTCGGCGCGCTGCTGGCAAGCACGAAATTCCACGGCTACGTGCTCGCCGGCGCACTGGGGTCGGCGCCCTTCTTCACTTTCCTCGGCGGCGGCCCGCATGTGGTGGTGACGCTGATGGGACGCACCTCGGCCGAATTCGGCCTCTGGTTCGCCGTCACATCCCTCGGGTACATGAGCGGGAATTTCACCGCCTCGCGGCTGTCGCAGCGCTTCGGTGTCGATGCCATGATAATAGTCGGCATCGCCTTCGAACTGATCGGGGCCACGCTCACTGCCGTACTTGTGGCCGGCCTGCCGGACGGGGGACCGGCGATCATTTTCGTGCCGCAGATGGTCATCTCTTATGGCAACGGACTGCTATTGCCGAACGCCATTGCGGGCGCAGTCAGTGTGCGTCCACAGGCCGCCGGCACTGCTTCCGGCATGACCGGCTTCGCGCAGATGGCAATCGGGGCTGCATCGACACAAACGGTCTCGATCTTGCTCGCCGCGGCGACCACGGCCATGCCGATGGCCTGGATGTCGCTGACCGTGGTCGTGGCAGCGGGGATTTCGTTTTTCGCTCTGGTGGGCCGGCCGTCAGCCGCCAACGAGCTTTAACCACTCGTCTTCGGTTAATACCTTCACGCCAAGCTTTTTTGCTTCGGCGAGCTTGGAACCGGCGCCGGGGCCGGCGACCACATAATCGGTTTTTTTCGACACCGAGCCAGCGGCCTTGGCGCCCAGGCGCTCGGCAGTGGCCTTCGCCTCCTCACGTGTCATCTTCTCCAGCGCGCCGGTGAAAACCACGGTCTTGCCCGCAACGGCGCTGTCGGTCTTCGGCTTTTCGGCATCGAGAATCTTCACTTCTTTGGTCAGACGCTCGACGATGCCGCGATTGTGGCTTTCGCCAAAATACGCAGCAACGGCCTGGATCACAGTGTCGCCGATCTGATCGAGTGCATCCATCTCGGCGATCGCCTCTTCGTCGCCTTTTGCGACTTTCAAGCCGGCATCATCGAATGCCTTCCATGAACCGTAGCCGCGGGCGAGCGCCAGCGCCGTGGTTTCACCGACATGGCGAATACCGAGCGCGAAGATGAAACGGTCAAGCCCGATCTCGCGCCGCTGGTCGATGGCAGCGAACAGATTGCGCACCGAGGTTTCGCCATAGCCTTCCTCTTCCAGCAATTCGCTCTTGTGTTTCTTCTCCAGCGTGAAGATGTCGGCCGGCTCCTTCACCCATTCCTTCTCGAAGAACAACTCGATCTGCTTCTCGCCCAAGCCCTCGATGTCGAAGGCGCGGCGCGAGGCGAACAGCTTCAGGTGTTCGATTTTCTGGAATGGACAAGCGAATTCGCCGGAACAGCGGGCGCGGGCGCCCTCCTCGCCGGTCGCGATTTCCTCGCGCACGACTTTGGTATGCAAGTAGCAGGGGCATTTTGTCGGGAACGCGTACGGTTTAGAGCTCTTTGGCCGCCGCTCTAAAACGACGTCGACGATTTGCGGGATCACGTCACCCGCGCGCTGAATAATGACCGTATCGCCTATGCGAATGTCGCGCCCGTCGCGCAATTGCTCGCCGTCGCCGTCGATGCCCTTGATGTAGTCCTCGTTGTGCAGCGTGACGTTCTGCACGATGACCCCACCGACACTGACCGGCTCCAGCTTGCCCACGGGCGTAAAGGCGCCGGTACGGCCGACCTGGATCTCGATCCCCTTGAGCACCGTAATGGCGCGCTCGGCGGGGAATTTGTGTGCAATCGCCCAGCGCGGCGTGCGCGAGATGAAGCCGAGCCGCTCCTGCCAGTCGATGCGATCGACCTTGTAGACGACACCATCGATATCGTAGTCGAGCTTCGCGCGCTGCTCTTCGATCTCGCGATGGAAGGCAATGAGCTCTTCGGTCGAGCGGCGGAGCCTGGTGAGCGGATTGGTCTTGAAGCCGCAGGCTTCGAACCACTTGATCATACCGGACTGGGTGTCCGCCGGCATCTCGTTCATCTGCCCCCAAGCATAGGCGAAGAAGCCGAGCGGGCGCGAGGCCGTGATGGCTGAGTCCTTCTGCCGTAGCGAACCGGCAGCGGAATTGCGGGGATTGGCAAAGATCTGTTCACCCGCGGCTTTCTGCCGCTCATTGAGGGCCAGAAACGCCGTCTTGGTCATGTAGACCTCGCCGCGCACCTCGCAGACCGGCGGCACGTTTTTACCCTTGAGCTTGTGCGGCACGTCCTTGAGCGTGCGGATATTGGCGGTGACGTCCTCACCTTCGGCACCATCACCACGGGTGGCGGCAGTGACGAGTTCTCCGCCTTCATAGCGCAGCGACATCGACAGGCCGTCGATCTTCGGTTCGGCGCTGAAAGCGATTTTTTCGTCCTCGGCCAATTTGAGGAAGCGGCGAATGCGAGCAACGAAATCGACTACGTCTTGTTCGGCAAATGCGTTGTCGAGAGAAAGCATCGGCACCGCGTGCCGGACCTTCTTGAATTTTCCGGTCGGAGCCGCTCCGACGCGACGCGACGGCGAATCTGGACGGACCAGTTCGGGAAAGCGCGCCTCGATCGCAGCATTGCGCCGGCGCAAGACGTCGTATTCGGCATCCGTGACAGTCGGCGAATCCTGCTGGTAGTAACGTTTGTCGTGCGCAGCGATTTCAGTGGCCAGCCGTTTGAGCTCGGCCTTGGCTTGCGCCTCGGTCAAGTCCACGGGTTTGATTTTTGACGCGTCGTGGGTCGCCATGCACGCACTATATCAACTCGCCGCCTTGATCAGCCGTTCGGCAGCGGCGCGAGCTTCGTTTGTGATCTCGGCGCCAGCCAGCATACGAGCAATCTCCTCACGCCGGCGTTCCGCCGCCAGTTCGATGACACGAGTGGCAACCCGCTTGCCCTTCTCCAGTGCATCCTTGCTGATAAGATAATGGCGGTCGGCGCGCGCCGCCACCTGGGGCGCATGCGTCACCGCGAGCACTTGTACACCGCGCGCCAGCTTGGCGAGACGCATGCCGATGGCATCTGCAACAGCACCGCCCACGCCGGTGTCGATCTCGTCGAACACAAGGGTCGGCGCCGAGCCGCGGTCAGCCAGCACGACTTTCAAGGCGAGCAGGAACCGCGCCAGTTCACCGCCCGAAGCGACCTTCATCAGCGGACCCGGCCGGCTGCCCGGATTGGTTTGCACCCAGAATTCCACGCGGTCGATGCCATTCGGCCCTGCGGCAGCGGGATCGCTGTCGATTTGGGTCGAGAATTTCGCCCGCTCCAGCTTGAGCGGCTTGAGCTCGCCATTGACCGCCTTGTCGAGGGCGGCGGCGGCTTTCCCGCGCGCCTGCGAAAGTGCCTGGGCCGCAGCCCGATACCTGGTCTCGGCTTGCACAGCAGCGGCCTCGAGCGCCTTGAGCTTGTCCTCGCCGGCGTCGATCAGTGCGATGTCGGCATTGTATCTACCCGCCAGCGCTGCAAGTTCATCCACCGGAACGTTGTATTTGCGGCCCGCCGCGCGGAGCGCGAATAGCCGCTCCTCAATGCGCTCCAGTTCGGCCGGATCGAAATCGGCGGTGCGCAAGGCCGCCTCGAGATGGGCACGGGTTTCGTCCAACGCTGTCAGCGCGGCGTCGAGTGCCTTCACGGTCGGCTCGACCAGGCCGGGGGCCTGTGCTACTCGCCGTTCCAGCCGGCGGATCACGCCCGAAAGCGCCGGTACACTGGAACCGGTGCCGGCGATCACGTCGTGGGCTTCCCGCAGGTCTTCCGCGACTTTCTCCGCCTGCATCATTGCGGTGCGTCGTTCGGCAAGCGCGGTCTCCTCGCCGGCCTGCGGCGAAAGCTTGTTAAGCTCCTCGACCGCGTGGCGCAGCCAGTCGCCCTCGCGCTTGGCGCGCTCGACTTCGGCACGATGAGCATCTGCCGCGGCCTGCGCTTGCCGCCGTGCCTCCCACAGCGCTTCGACTGTTGCCGCCTGATCCTCAAGCCCGCCGAAAGCATCCAGGAGCCGGCGATGAGTGGCGGCATCGACCAATGCGCGCTCATCGTGCTGGCCGTGGATCTCGACCAGTGCATTACCGAGCTGTTTGAGAACCTGCACGCTCACCGGCTGATCGTTGACAAAAGCGCGAGTACGTCCGTCGGCAAGCTGGACACGGCGAAGGATCAATTCATCTTCCGCGGGAATATCGTCAGCGGCGAGAAGCGCACGCGCCGGATGGTCGCGTGCGACGTCGAACACAGCGGTGACCTGGCCTTGCTCGACCCCCTGCCGCACCAGGGTCTGGTCGCCGCGCCCGCCCAAAGCCAACGCGAAAGCGTCGAGCAAGATTGACTTGCCGGCACCGGTCTCGCCGGTGAGCACGGCCAGCCCCTCGGCAAAATCGATGTCGAGCCGGTCGATCAGAACGATGTCGCGGATCGAAAGTCGGGAGAGCATTGGCGGGTGGTCCAGGAGCCCTATGGATTCGCCATCATTAAAGACGCAGATGGCCGGCACAAGGCCGGCCACGACACTGTGAATCACTATACAGGCTCAGCCCAGGCCGATGCCCTTGAACGCCTTGCTGATCCACGAGCCCTGGTTCTCCTTCGGCTCGACACCGCCAGTCTTCACCAGTGCATACGCGTGTTTGTACCAGGTGCTGTCGGGGAAATTGTGCCCGAGGACGGCGGCCGCGGTTTGCGCCTCGTCGACTATACCGAGCGCCATATAGGATTCTGTCAGCCGCATCAGCGCTTCTTCGACATGGCGCGTCGTCTGGTACTTGGTGACGACGACTTTGAAGCGGTTGATGGCGCCGGTATAGTCCTTCTTTTTCAGATAGTAGCGCCCAATCTCCATTTCCTTGCCGGCGAGCTGGTCGCGGGCGACTTCGATCTTCTGCTTGGCACTGGTCGCGTATTCGCTGGCCGGATATTTTCGGATGACCTCATCAAGTGCAGCAAGCGCCTTT
Source organism: uncultured Alphaproteobacteria bacterium (assembly GCA_963742345.1). GTDB lineage: Bacteria > Pseudomonadota > Alphaproteobacteria > Rhizobiales > Xanthobacteraceae > Pseudolabrys. The sequence goes on along the minus strand of CAVULO010000003.1, from coordinate 62,077 downwards.
TCGGTGCGCGCCTGGTCACGAGTGATGTCAGGGATTTCGTCGAAATAAGAAGAGCCAATCAGAAATTGCGCGTATGCGGCATCTGCGCCGCCGGGGTGCAGTGTGATGTAGCGTTTGGCCGAATTGACGCAGTCATCGTATTCGCCAGCCTCATAATACGCGTACGACGTCATGATGAGGGATTTGCGCGCCCATTCAGAATATGGGTGCTGGCGATCGACTTCCTCGAATTTCTTGACCGCCTCCTTGGGATCCTTCTTTTGCGTTGAGGAGATAGAGACCCTCATTGTAGAGCCGATCAGCGGGCTCGTCCGGGGGAGTGTCATCTTTCTTGGAGAACATATCGAAGCTGCTGCAGGCACCGAGGCTCCCCGCCAGCAGCGCGATGGCCAGAACACGCCCAAGGTGCGTCCAGCGTCCCGGTTCTGGCGACACAGCAATTCCTGCGACGCTCATGGGCACGATATATTTGGCCATTAGAGTTTTGAACACGAACTCATCCGCGCAAACTTGTTTCCCCGAAAGGCGGCTTCGCAAGGCCTTTAAAACTGCGCAGCGATCCGCGCCGGTCTAACCGAAAACTATCGATATCGCCATGCGACTAAGCCCGACATTCGGCCCGGATTAAGGCGAAGGTTAAGGCAAAATCTCGAGGTTTTCAGGACACTTCCGGCCCATAAGCCGGAGCCACCAAGCCGGTAAAGACGTCGGCGTGGCCGCGCGTGCGACGCGCGGGCTCGGCGGCCTCAACCACCCGCCAGGCCTTCGGATCAGCCATCAGTGCGGACAGGACGGCATGATTAAGCTTGTGGCCGCCGCGGACGGTTTTATAGGCGGCAAGCAACGGCTGGCCCGCAAGCGCCAGATCGCCAATGGCATCCAGCACCTTGTGGCGCACAAACTCATCGGCAAAGCGCAAACCTTCCGGGTTGAGTACGCGATCTTCGCTCACGACCAGAGTGTTTTCGAAAGAGGCCCCGAGCGCATAGCCGGCGCTCCACAATTTGGCTACGTCGCGCATGAACCCGAAAGTGCGGGCGCGCGCAATTTCGTTGCGGAACGTGTCGGGCTCAATGTCGAGTGAGAGCGCCTGCTGACCGATCAGCGGATGGTCGAATTCGATTTCGGCTTCGACGCGGAAGCCGTGCTGGTAAGGCCGCAGTTCGCCGTAGGCGCCGTCTTTGGACACCGAGACCGGCTTGACCACCTCGATAAAGCGGCGCGGCAGCGCGCGCGCGGTGAGGCCAGCCTGATCGATCGCATCGACAAATGCAGCCGCGCTACCGTCCATGATCGGCACTTCGGGGCCGTCGATTTCGATAACGACGTTGTCGACGTAAAGGCCGCGCAGCGCCGCCAGCAGATGTTCGGCAGTCGAGCAAAGCGGACCCTTGGCGTCGCCAAGTACGGTGGCGAATTCGGTTGCGGTGACCGCGCGCACGTCGGCGCGAATCTCGCGCTCAATCGAGCCGTCAGGCGCGATACGCTGGAAAACGATGCCGCTGTCATCGTCCGCAGGATGCAGTGTGAGCGTCACTGGAAGACCGGAATGGACGCCAATGCCGGAGACGGCAACCTGGTGGCGTAGCGTTGTTTGCTTAGCGCCCTTCATCTACCCAACTTCCGCCGGCCCGTTTAAGCGCCGTGCGGCCCCATCCCCTAGGCCCCCGCGGGGCCACATTTCTGCCTTCAGTCGCAGCCGCCTTGGTAGCTTGCAGCGGCGATCCCCAGAGACCCGAAAAGTCCCTTTCGCCGCTGAAACTTAGGCCATTGCGACGGGTCTTCTCCAACTCACGCTTTCTTACCGACTGTTACTCCTTTTTGCCGCAATTGCCGGTCGAGGTTCAGCCTCGTGTCCACAATTTGGCTGGCCGTAAAGACTCGCCGACGACAGAATCCAGCGACTGACCGCCTGGTCAACTGCCGGTTCGACGGGTAAATCATAGCTTCATTTCAGCTGGTTAGGTGGAAAGCAGCCCATCAGCAAATGGCCCCGCTTCCAGTGCCGGAAGCGGGGCCTTTGATCCTGGATCGATGGTCAGTTGGCCTGACGGCGGAGGAAAGCCGGAATATCGAGCTGGTCCTCCTCGGCCGAATTATGCACAGGCGCAGAGCGGCCATGCGGGATCGAGGCCCTGTGGGGCCGCCCGGCGCGCATATTCCGACACCGGATCCGCCGGCCGGCCTTCGGGGTGGCGGGCGGTCGGGCGCTGCGGTGGACGCTCAAATTGCGGTGCAGGCCGTGCGGTGCGCGGCATCGGCGGTGCTCGACGGCGTCTCCTCCTCCGCCTTTCGGCCCAAGCCCGACCGAAGCGAGTCTCTGCATGAGCGTCATGCGGCGCTTTTCGGGATGATCGTCGTCGAGCTCGCCGCGCTGCGCCCGAATCTCGTTTTGCGCCGGCAGCGGCAATTCGTCGATGCGCGGCATGCGCGGTGTACGCGACATGCGTTCGGGTGCCGGTGGAATAAACGCCGCGGGCATAGGCGGCTCGGCCATTGGCGCATCTGCTTGCGCCGGTTCGAACAGCGACGGCTTCATCGGCATCGGCCGAATTGAAACGTCCTCGATCGCGGTCGGCGGCAAGATGGCCGCGGCGACCGCAGCGTGGGCGGCGGATTCAACCGAGGGCGCGGCATGCGCCGTCGTCGGCGCACTGCCGCTCGATGCGGTCCGCAATGCGACGGCTGTCATTGCGGATCTTGCCGGCGAGCTCTCTGAGCGCGCTTTCCGCAGGCTGAGCGTGGCGTGCAATGCCGGTGTTGTCGATGCCGGTCGCCACCACCGAGACTCGAATGATGCCTTCCAGGCTTTCGTCGAATGTGGCACCGACGATGATGTTGGCGTCCTGATCGACCTCCTCCCGGATGCGGGTGGCAGCTTCGTCGACTTCGTAAAGCGTGAGGTCTTTGCCGCCGGTGATCGAGATGAGCAGGCCCCTCGCCCCCTTCATCGAAGCGTCGTCGATCAGCGGATTGGAGATCGCGGCTTCGGCTGCGGTGAGCGCACGTTTCTCGCCTGACGCTTCGCCGGTACCCATCATCGCCTTGCCCATCTCGCGCATGACAGCGCGCACGTCGGCAAAGTCGAGATTGATCAGGCCTTCCTTCACCATCAGGTCGGTGATGCAGGCCACGCCCGAGTAAAGCACCTGATCGGCCATGGCGAAGGCATCGGCGAAAGTGGTTTTCTCGTTGGCCACCCGGAACAAATTCTGATTCGGGATGATCAGCAGTGTGTCCACCACCTTCTGCAGCTCGGTGATCCCGGCTTCGGCAAAGCGCATGCGGCGCTGGCCTTCGAAGTGGAACGGCTTGGTGACCACCCCGACGGTGAGAATACCGAGTTCACGCGCAGTCTTCGCGATGATCGGGGCCGCGCCCGTACCGGTGCCACCGCCCATACCGGCGGTGACGAACACCATGTGTGCGCCGGTCAGGTGATCGCGAATTTCGTCGATCACCTCTTCCGCCGCGGCGCGTCCCACCTCGGGCTGCGAACCGGCACCGAGACCTTCGGTGACCTGAGTGCCCATCTGGATGATGCGCTCGGCCTTTGACATCGTGAGCGCCTGCGCATCGGTATTGGCGACGACGAAATCGACGCCCTGCAGGCCCGCCGCGATCATGTTGTTGACAGCATTGCCGCCGGCGCCACCGACGCCGAACACGGTAATGCGAGGTTTCATTTCCCGAATGTCGGGGATCGTCAGGTTGATGGTCATTTTTGCCTCATGAGTGCACGGGCAGCAGGCCTTGCGTTGCGCCAAGGCGCCAAAGCAATTGCACGCCGCCGAACTGGGCCAGTCCGCCACCGGCCGATTCGTGGTTCCGTTGATGAAGGGTCAGAAACTTTCGCGCAGCCATCGTCCGACCCGTGCCATGTAACCGCCTGTCCCTGTCATCAATTGCCGCGTTCGCCGCGGTTCGAAGTGTTCGAGATGGGCCGCCTGCGGATAGACCAGCAGGCCTGCCGCCACTGCAAAGGCCGGCCCCTTCGCCGCCTCCGGCAAGCCGGCCAAGCCAAGCGGGCGGCCAATTCGTACGGGGCGCCGCAAGATGCGGGCGGCGAGATCGGCGAGGCCGGTGAGCTGGCTCGCGCCGCCGGTCAGCACCACGCGCCCGCGCGGCTCCGCCGCGAACGGCGAAGCAGCCAGGCGATCGCGCACCATTTCCAGAATTTCCTCGACACGCGGCTTGATGATGCGCACGAGCGAAGCGCGCGAGACAAATTGCGGCGGCTCGCGCTCGTCATCTTCGACCGGCGGTACCGTAATCATGTCGCGCTCATCCGAGCCCCCGGCCAAAACACTGCCATAAATCGCTTTGATTCGCTCAGCGTCGGCGACGCGGGTGTTAAGACCGCGGGCCAGATCCATGGTCACGTGGTTGCCCCCGAGGGCGAAACCGTCGGCGTGAACGAATTTTCCGCTGGAAAAGACCGCCAAAGTCGTGGTTCCGGCACCCATATCGACGGTCGCAACCCCCAAATCGGCCTCATCATCGGCGAGGGCTGCGAGCCCGGCCACATAAGGGGAAGATACCATCGCTTCTACAGTCAGGTGGCTGCGCTCGACCGTGAGCATCAGATTCCGCACCGTCGCCACGTCGGCGGTGACCATGTGCATATCCACGCCCAGACGGTGCCCGAGCATGCCCCGCGGTTCGCGGATACCGGTGGCGGCGTCAACGGCGTAACCGATTGGAAGTGAATGCAGGACGGCACGCCCGTCCCGGACCGAATGCCGGCTGGCAGCCGCCAGCACCCGGCTGATATCGGCTTCGGTCACCGCGCGACCGGCGAGATCGATATTCGCAACAAAGCGTTCGCTGCCCAGACGGCCGCCGGACATCGACGCCACGACGGATTCGAGCTGCACGCCGGCCATGCTTTCGGCAATGTCGATCGCCTGGCGGACGACCTCTTCGGCCTCGACCAGATCGATCACAGAGCCAGCCTTCATGCCGCTCGCTGCGGTATGGGCAAAGGCGAGGAGCCGCACCCCATGGCTGCGCCGGCGCAGGACGTCTTGCGGCGCCTGCGGCTCGAGCCGCGCGACCAGGCAGACAACCTTGCTGGTACCGATGTCGAGCGCAGCAACGACAGCCGTGCGCTTGGGCGAAACCGGCTTCATCTTCGGAGTCAGGCCGAAGCGCAGCACGGTCATGCTTCGCCTCCTTTGCCTGCCTTGCCCTTCTTCGCTTTTTCGGCGTCCTTGAGTGCCTGCTCACGCACTGCCGCAGCGCTATCAGACTGGCGCACGGTGACGCGGTCCGGCAGCCTGAGATCGACTGCTACTATGTCCCGCGATAACAGCTTGTCGCTGCGGTCGAGATCGATAAGTACTCGCAGCGCCTGCTCCGGTTCGCTTTCCGGCAGCAGAATTTCGACACCACCTTTAAGATGCAGATTCCAACGCCGTTCGGCCACCAGGACCGAAGCTTCAGTCATCTGAGCGATCAGCGGATACCGCGCCATGAGCGTGAAAAAATCCTGTGCGCTTTGCTCGGCGCCCTTGCCCACGACGAGCGGTAAGGCGTCGAAACGCGGCGGTACGGCGGTTTCCAGCACGGTGCCATCGGCGGCGATCAGCGCGACACGACCATCCTTTTGCCAAAGCGCAAACGGTTGACGCTCCTTGATCTCGATGCGCAAACGGTCGGGATATAGTTTGAGGACTGTCGCATCCGCGATCCACGGATTGGCCAACAAGCGCGTACGCGTGCGCGCAGCATCGAGAAACAACAGCGACGAGCGATCGGTGATGCCGGCAAGTACAAGAATTTCGCTACGACCAACTTCGCGTTCGCCGGCGAGGGCGACCTCGGATATTCGGAAGCCAAGTCTATTGGCGGCGGCGTCACAGAGATCCTGCACGTTCTCGACGATCTGCGGGCCGTGTCCGCCCCTGATTGCGCCGTAGCTGACGCTGGCGAGTAGCAGAATGGCGGCCGCCGATGAGCCAACACCACGCGGCACTTTTAAATTGATGAGCAATCCGCCCCAGCGGCGAACAAACCTCGGCCAGCGCCAACCATGCGAACTCCTGCCACAAAAGGAACGACGAACGTCGTTTCAGCTCCAGTGATTGAGCGAGGCGCACTCGACCTTTCATCGCGACCTGCTTTACATGTTGGGCCCAGCGAGGGCCGCAAACTCCGCCACGAGCATGATGTTGGTCATGCCCTGGTGTATCCGGCTTCAGATGAGACCATCCCCGTCCCTCAAAGGCCGCCGACAGCGGTCACGTCCGCACGCACGACTTCGCGGCAGCCAAGCGCGCGGAGCGCCGCCATTGCCTAGTCTTCGGCGCTATTGGTAAATGATTAGTAAAATTTGAAGGAATGACCGCTTGAAGACCCAATTTTATTGGCGCGTTGCATGCTCGCGACCTCACCGATCCAGCGAAGCGTCCTCGACCATCCAGCGCACCAGCTCGTCAAATGCGATGCCGGCATGCTGCGCCATCTCCGGTACCAGCGAGGTTTCGGTCATGCCCGGCTGGGTGTTTACCTCGAGGCAAGCGAGACCTTCCGTGCCGGACCGCCGGTCGTCGTAGCGAAAGTCGGCGCGGGTAACGCCACGGCAGCCAAGTGCGCGATGAGCGGCGAGTGCCAGACGCTGAACTTCGCCGTAGACGGCGGAGCCGATTGGCGCTGGCAGCAAATGTTTGGAGCCGCCCGGCACATATTTGGCTTCGTAGTCGTAGAATTTGACGGTGGGGACAATCTCGATCACCCCGAGCGCTTGCTCACCGATCACCGCACAAGTGAGTTCCTTACCGGGGATGTAGGGCTCGACCAATACTCGTTCGCCGAAGGCCCAGTCCGCGCGCGTCAATTCCTGCGGAGGGTGCTTGTGATCCTCACGCACGATAAACACGCCGACGCTGGAGCCTTCCGCCACGGGTTTGACGACATAAGGCGGTGGCAACAAATGACGCTTGGCGGCCTCATTGCGCGTCGTGACCATACCGCCCGGCACCGGTACCTGCGCCGCCTTCAGCACAGCCTTGGCGATGTCCTTCTGCATCGCCAGCGCGGACGCCAGCACGCCGGAATGCGTGTAGGGAATGCCGAGGATTTCCAGCATGCCTTGCAGTGTGCCGTCCTCGCCAGGACGGCCGTGCAAGACGTTAAGCGCGATCTCGGGCTTGAGCGCACGCAGCGTCGCGGCGATCTCACGGTCGACGTCGATACGGCTGACACGGTATCCGGTCCGTTCGAGTGCGTCGGCGCAGGCCTTGCCCGAGCGCAGGGAAATCTCGCGCTCGGCCGACCAGCCGCCCATCAGGACCGCGACGTGCTTCATCGGCCTTTTTGCCTGCGCATGATGTTATCCGAAAACCATTGCGCACTTTTCGGGATCATGCGCGTCCTACCCCGATCCGCTTGATTTCCCATTCCAGCTCGACACCGGAATGCGTCTTCACCCGCTCACGCACGGTTTCGCCCAACGTCTCGATATCGGCCGCGCTGGCGCCACCGAGATTGATCAGGAAATTGCTGTGGAGTTCGGACACCTGCGCTCCACCGATGGTGAGCCCGCGGCAGCCGGCATCGTCAACCAGCTTCCACGCGCTATGGCCCGCCGGATTTTTGAACGTAGAACCGCCGGTGCGATTGCGCGGCTGGCTCGTTTCGCGTTTCTTCTTGATGTCGGCCATTTCGGCGGCGATTTGCTCGGGCGCGCCAGCGCGGCCTTGCAGCACCGCAGTCGTGAAAATGACGTCATCGGGCACGCCGCAATGACGATAGGAAAAACCCATCTCGCCATTTGCGAAGCTGCGCACGTTGCCTTGCCGGTCGACACCACGCGCCTCGACCAGAATATCTTTGGTTTCGCCACCATAGGCGCCGCCGTTCATGCGCAAGGCGCCACCGATAGTTCCAGGAATACCGCTCAGAAACGCCAGCCCGGATACACCAGCTGCTTGCGCCGCGCGCGCTACCATTACGTCGAGCATGGCCGTGCCGACGGTGGCGCGATGATCTTCGATCTTCACTTCGTTAAAGCCGCGGCCGAGCCTAATCACGACACCCGGCACGCCGCCGTCACGTACGATCAGATTTGAACCCGCCCCTATGACGGTGACCGGAATTTCGGGAGGCAGGTTGCGCAAAAGATACGCCAGGTCATTTTCATCTTCCGGCATGAAGAACGCCTGCGCCGGGCCGCCAACACGAAACCAGGTGAATTCTCCAAGAGATTGATTGGCCAATAGCCGCCCGCGCAATTCGGGCAACTTGGCTTTCAGTGCGGGCACGATGTCAGGGAAGCTCATAGTGCTTTCAATTCCGCCGGTAGCGCGTATGCCCATTGTGTGATGGAACCAGCGCCGAGGCAGACCACATAGTCGCCGGGCCTGGCCAGACTTTTTACAAGCGACGCAAGTTGCTCGGGCGCTTCGAGCGGGATCGCTTGCTTGTGGCCGTGTGCACGTAATCCGGTCACCAGCGCGTCACGGTCGGCGCCCTGGATCGGCGCTTCGCCGGCCGGATAGACAGGCGCCACGATCACCGCGTCGGCGTCGTTAAAGCTCGTGCAGAACTGCTCAAACAGGTCGTGCAGCCGCGTATAGCGGTGCGGCTGCATCACGGCGATCACCTGGCCCTTGGCGCTTTCGCGTGCGGCGCGCAACACGGCCGCGATTTCCACCGGGTGGTGCCCGTAATCGTCGATGATCACGGCGCCGTTCCATTCGCCAACTTTGGTAAAGCGCCGTTTAACGCCGCCAAAACTTGCAAGCGCCTTGCGGATCGCCTCGCTTTTGAGTCCAAGCGCATGTGCAACCGCCACCGCTGCGGTGGCGTTCAATGCGTTGTGCCTGCCGGGCATTGGCAGCGTGAGCTTGTCGATGGCGTGCGTCGTCTTGCCTTCACGGTCGCGAAACACCACCGAAAAACGTGACTCACCATTGAAATGGTCGAGATCGGCTAATCGCACATCGGCTTGCGGGTTCTCGCCATAAGTAAGGATGCGGCGGTCCTCGAGTTTGCCGACCATGGTTTGCACGACAGGATGATCGGTGCACATCACTGCGAAACCGTAGAAAGGTACATTCTCGATGAAGGCGCGGAATGCATCCTGCACGGCGTCAAAAGTGTGGAAGTGGTCGAGATGCTCGGGGTCGATGTTTGTAACGATCGCGATGTCGGCTGGAAGCTTCAGGAAGGTGCCATCGGATTCGTCGGCCTCCACCACCATCCAGTCGCCAGCCCCGAGGCGGGCGTTAGTGCCGTAGGCGTTGATGATACCACCATTGATCACGGTCGGATCGAGGCCACCGGCGTCGAGCAATGATGCGACCAGCGACGTCGTTGTTGTCTTGCCATGCGTGCCCGCAATCGCGACGCAGCTTTTCAACCGCATTAATTCGGCCAGCATCTCCGCTCGCCGCACCACAGGCAGCCGCTTGGCGCGTGCAGCGATGAGCTCCGGGTTGTCGCGTTTGATAGCGGAGGAGATGACCACCACATCGGCGCCGTCCAGGTTCTCGGCTTTGTGACCGATTGCGACCCTGATCCCTTTGTCCCGCAGGCGCTTGACGTTGGCGCTGTCCGAAACGTCGGAGCCGGTGATGGTATAACCGAGATTGGCGAGTACCTCGGCAATGCCGCTCATGCCGATGCCCCCGATGCCGACGAAATGCACCGGACCGATGTTGCGCGGCAGCTTCATAAAAGTCGCCCTCAGCCTCTCCCTCGGGCGCGGGTAACCCACGCGCCAGCGCAGTGCGGCTATGTCATGCAGGACGCGGAAGGCCGAAACAAGACCGGCTGCTGGCCAGCGCCTAAATTCCCGCCACCCTTATTACCAGATCGGCCAGCCGTTCGGCGGCGTCGATAGTGCCGGCTGATTTGGCAGCCTGCGCCATGTGCGCCAGCCGCCCCGGATCTTTGGCGAGCGCCCCGATTTCTGTGGCCAGCCGCACCGGGGTGAAGTCTCGCTGCTCGATCCGGATTGCTCCGCCGGCGCCCTCCAGAATGCCGGCATTGGCGAACTGGTCCTGATCGAGCGCATGAGGCAGGGGCACTAATATACCTGGCCGGCCGATGGCCGAGAGTTCGGCCACAGTTGAGGCGCCGGAGCGCGAAATGACCAACTGTGCCGCCGCCATTCGCGCCGGCAGGTCGGGAAAAAACGACGCGATCTCAGCGGTAACGCCGAGCCGGGCATAAATGGCGCGTACGGCATCGAGGTCCTCGACGCGCGCCTGCTGCATGATCGACAGCCGCCCGAGCAGATCGGTACTCAGGCGTTCAATTGCCTGCGGCACGATCTCGGCCATCACATGCGCGCCCTGGCTGCCGCCGAATACGAGCAGGCGCAGCTTGCCATCAGACGGCGCGGCATAGGGCGTGGTGGCGGCTGCGACCACCTGAGGGCGCAGCGGATTGCCGGTGAAAGTTATTTTGCTCTGCCAGTGTCGATTGAAATTCTTGAGCGTGCGAAAGCCAGTAGCGATCGCGGTCACGCGCGGCGCCAGCAGTCTGTTGGCGCGCCCCATGACGCCATTCTGCTCATGTAGCACCGTGGCTACGCCGCGCCAGCTTGCGGCGAGAAGCGGCGGCACGGTCGGATAGCCTCCAAAACCAACCACCACGTTTGGTTTGATGCGGCCGAGTAGTGCCCACACTTTGGCGGTGCCGAGCGTCAGTAGAGTTGCAGTGCGCGCCAGCGATATCGGATCGCGTCCACGCAAGGTCGCACTTGGGATGATGTGTACGGCGCGCGCAGGAAATTTGAAGTGCGCGGCGCGATAGTCGGTGGCGAGATCGACAGTGACGCCGCGTTTGTCCAGCACGACCGCCAGCGCCTCAGCCGGAAACAAATGGCCGCCGGTGCCGCCAGCTGCGAGCAGGACGAGCGGCGCGCCGCTCGCAGCCATTAGATTGTGCTCCCGGCCACCGCGAGATCGGGTGAAATCATCGCCGCCCGTGGCTGCTCGCGGGTCAATGCCAGCAGCATGCCCATTGCGTATGCGATCGAGATCATTGAGGAGCCGCCGTAGGAAATGAAAGGTAGAGTCATGCCCTTGGCTGGAATGAGATGCAAGTTCACCGCCATATTGATCGCCGATTGAGTGGCAAACAGTATGGTAAGGCCCGAAGCTGCAAAGCGCGTAAACGGATCATCGTTGCGCATGGCGCGTATCAGCATCCGAATGACAATGAATGCGAATAGCGCGACCAGCGCCAGACAAAGCGCGACGCCGAACTCCTCCGCCGCGACGGCGAACACGAAATCGGTGTGACTCTCCGGGAGAAGGCGCTTCACGGTCCCCTCGCCCGGCCCTTTGCCGAACCAGCCGCCACGCATGAAGCTTTCGGTCGCGATGTCGATGTTGAAAGTATCGCCCGAGCCTGGATCGAGAAAACGCTGAATGCGGCGCGCGACATGTGGCACCGTATAATAAGCGCTCAAGAGTCCGACGCTGGCGAGACCCGCGATTCCTGCCACCCAGACCAGCCGCATTCCGGCCATGAAGAACAGCGCGCTCCAAACCAGCGCGATCAGCATTGTCTGGCCGAAGTCGGGCTGCACCACCAGCAGCGCGATCGCCGTCAGTAGCAAGATAAGGGAGAATGTATTCGCCGGCATGTCGGGACGTTTCGCCGATTCACCAAACAGCCACGCGACGATGATGACGAAAGCAGGCTTCAGGAATTCCGACGGCTGGATGTTAACGCCGAGCAGCACCAGCCAGCGTCGCGCACCTTTGATCTCAGGGCCGAAATAGGGCGTCGCGGCCACCATGATCAGACTCAGCACAAACACGATCAGCGACAGGCGCCGAATTTGACGGGGGTTGAGAAAGGACACACCGAGCATCACGGCGATGGCGGGCAGGAGATAAAGGATGTGCCGATTGACGAAGTAGAACGGGTCAAGGCCCAGACGCGCGGCAACCGGCGGACTCGCGGCGAGAGAAAGAACCACGCCTGCCAGCATCAGCGCGCCGATGGCGGCAAGCGTGAGCCGGTCGACCGTCCACCACCATTCGCCGAAGGGCGTGCGTTGCGCGCGCGAGAGCATCCCAATTCCCCGTCCAGCCCAAGCTGACGCTTCGCGGTTTAGGAAGCATTAATTTCCGTCATCCTGATGGGTAACAGCCGGCGTGCTTCCGGGGGCCGCGCAAGGCGGGGCCACCTCAGGACGGCGGTGTAATTGCTGAAACGCCGGGGATCGCCAGCACGGTGTCGATGAACGCTTTGCCACGCACTTCGAAGTTCGGATACTGGTCAAATGAGGCACAGGCCGGCGAAAGCAGCACCACGGGTTCTTTCAAGCCGGACGCCGCGGCATCGCGAGCCGCAGCATTGATTGCCGCAGACAAGGCGCCGCTGACCTCATAGGACACCCGCCCATCCAGCGTATTGGCGAATTCCCTGGCGGCTTCGCCAATCAGGTAGGCCTTACGGATGCGCGGGAAGAACTCGGCCAGACTATTGATCCCGCCAGTTTTCGGCTTGCCGCCTGCGATCCAAAAGATGTCACCAAAGCTCGCCAGCGCTTTGGCTGCCGAGTCGGCGTTGGTCGCTTTCGAGTCGTTGACGAACAGCACGTTGCCCTTGCGCCCAACCTGTTGCATGCGGTGGGCAAGGCCGGGGAAACTTTTGAGGCCTTTTTGAATCGCACCCAAATCGATGCCAAGTGCAACGCAGGCTGCGATCGCGCAAGCGGCATTCTGCGCATTGTGCACGCCGCGCAATGAGCCGACGCCAGCAAGCTCCGCCACCGCACTCGCTTTGCCGTTAACGGCATGAAGGATGCGGCTGCCTTCCGCGTAATAACCGTCGCGCACCGGCGCAACAACAGAAACGCGTACAACTTTTCTTCCCGCGCGCTCGATGCGCTCAGCCGCCCCACGCGTGTAGGCGTCATCGACATCGATCACAGCTGTGCCACCCTCCCCGATGTTTGCAGGAAGACGCTCTTTGATGGCCGCGTAGCCCTCCATGCTGCCGTGCCGATCGAGATGATCTTCCGAGACATTGAGCAGGATGCCGATCGTTGGCTTAAGCGAGGGCGCTAGATCAATCTGGTATGAGGAAACTTCGAGGACATAGGCACGGCCCGCCTTGAACGGCTCGAGCGCCAGCACGGGCACCCCTATATTGCCGCCCATCTGTGCATCGCGGCCGGCACTCTTGAGCAGATGCGTCGTGAGTGCGGTGGTGGTCGATTTGCCGTTAGTGCCGGTGATGGCGACCAGAGGGCAGCTGGCCCCTGATTTGGTGCGCTCGCGACAGAACAGTTCGACGTCGCCAATCACCTCAACATTGGCCTTGCGGGCAAGCTCTACCGTCCAATGGGGTTTGGGATGGGTGAGTGGCACCCCCGGCGCCAGCACAAAGGCGGCAACAGTCGACCAATCGAGATCGCGGAGATTTTGCGTTTTTAAGCCGGCCGTTCGCGCGTCGGCAATTTTCTTATCGTCATCGTCGAAGGCGACGACCTCGGCGCCGCCTTCTTTCAGACTGCGTGCCGCCAGCAGGCCCGAACTACCGAGGCCGAAGATTGCGACCCGCCGGCCCGCGAACGTGGTGACCGGGATCAAGGTTCATCTCAACTTCAGCGTCGCCAACCCGGCGAGTGCCAACACGACGGCCACGATCCAGAAACGGATCACGATTTGCGGCTCTGTCCAACCGAGCTGCTCGTAGTGATGGTGGATCGGTGCCATCTTGAACACGCGCTTGCCCGTCAGCTTGAATGAAACCACCTGCACGATCACCGATACGGCCTCCAGTACAAAGAGGCCGCCGACAATGGCAAGTACGAATTCATGTTTAATGGCAACCGCAACTGCACCAAGCATTCCGCCAAGCGACAGCGAGCCGGTGTCACCCATAAAGATCGAGGCCGGTGGCGCATTGAACCAGAGAAAGCCGAGACCTGCCCCGATCACCGCGCCACACAGCACCGCCAGCTCGCCGGTGCCGGCGACATAATGAATTTGCAGATACTCGGAAAAGACCGCGTTACCCGCGAGATAGGAAATGAACCCGAAGCTGGCCGACGCGATCATCACCGGCACGATCGCCAGACCGTCGAGGCCATCAGTCAGGTTGACCGCGTTCCCCGCCGCGACGATGACGAACGCACCGAGCAGCACGAAAGCCCAACCAAGATTGAACACCAGTTCCTTGAAGAAAGGGAACACCAGCGACGTTGCGATCGGTCCGCGGCCAAGATGCGCCAGCGCGGTGCAGGCAGCCACCGCGATCACAGCTTCCATGATTAGCCGCGTTCGCCCGGAAATCCCGGCGTGGGTTTGCTTGATCACCTTCAGATAATCATCGTAGAAGCCAATCAGCCCGAACGAGAGCGTCACCCCAAGCACCACCCAGACATAAGGACTCTTCGGGTTCGCCCACAGCAGCGTCGAGACCAGCAGTCCCGACAAAATCATCAGGCCGCCCATCGTCGGCGTACCCTTCTTGGTGACCAGATGCGACCGCGGCCCGTCGTTGCGAATGGGCTGACCCTTACCCTGCTTGAGGCGCAACAGGTCGATGATCGGTCCAGCGAACAGAAACACGAACACCAGGGCTGTGACGATGGCGCCGCCAGTCCGAAAAGTGATGTACCGAAAGACGTTGAAAAACGAGATTTTGTCGGAAAGCTCGGTCAGCCAGTAGAACATCGGGTTGAACCCTACTATTCATCCCCGCGCAGGCACCTGGTCGAGCGCCGCCTGCTTGGGGAATTGCCGTTCCAACGCCCTGACGATTGGGCCCATTTTCGAACCGAGCGAGCCCTTCACCATCACCGCGTCGCCCGCTCGGATGGCGTCCAGCACGGTTGGTTCCAGCCCCGCCGCGGTCTCGGCATAGCCGCCCCGGGCGCGCGAGGGAAGTGCCTCCCACAGTGCCCGCATCAGCGGGCCAGAACAAAAAACGAGGTCGATTCCAGCGGCCTCGATTGCGCCCGCGAGTGCGCGGTGCAGTTCGGCAGCCGTTGGTCCTAATTCCAGCATATCGCCCAGCACCGCAACGCGGCGGCCGCGCTTGCCGATCGACGCTTGCCCGAGCAGAGCGATTGCGGCCTGCATGGAGGCGGGATTGGCGTTGTAGCTTTCGTCAATCAGCAATGCGTTGCCGCCAGGAACCATCAGTACGGTTCGCGTGCCACGCCCGCTGGCGGGTTTAAGATTGTTGAGGGCGAGCGCGGCCAATGCGAGATCCGCCCCAACGAGCGAAACCGCGGCCAGGACAGCGAGTGAGTTGAGGACGAGATGCCGGCCGGGTGCACCGAGCTTGTAGGTGACCGTTTGGCCCAGAATGTGCGCCTCAACGGTCGAACAGTCGGCATGCAGCGAAACGCGAAGCAACCTTGCATCGGCGGCAGCTTGCTCGCCGAAAGAAACCAGGCGCTCGATGTGTGCAGCCTTGGCGGCGGCGGCCAGCCGTGGATATTGCGCGTTGTCGCGATTAAGAACGACGGCACCGCCCGGCTCGACACCAACAAAGATTTCCGCCTTGGCATCTGCGATCTTCTCTAGCGAGCCGAAGTATTCGAGGTGTACCGGCTCGATGCCGGTGACAATCGCCACATGCGGGCGTACCAGCTTCGTAAGCGGCGTGATTTCACCGGCATGGTTCATGCCGATCTCGAAAACGGCGTATTTCGCGTCTGCCGGACAACGCGCAAGCGACAACGGCACGCCCCAATGATTATTGTAAGACGCAATAGAGGCATGAGTTTCGCCGTCGGCCGAGAGCGCCAGCCGCAACGCTTCTTTTGTGCCGGTCTTGCCGACTGAGCCGGTGACGGCGACGACGCGCGCGTGCATGCGTGCGCGCGCGGCTCGCGCCAGATCGCGCAAGGCTTCGAGCACATCGCGCACAATCAGCAATGGCGCGTCGGGAAAACGGCCGCGCTGATCATTTGCGACCACCGCCAGGCCAGCCCCGGCTTTCAGCGCTCCGTCGACGAATTCATGTCCGTCCCGGTTCTCGCCATTGATAGCGAAGAACGCGTCGCCTTTGCCCAATGTGCGACTGTCGATGGAAATCCCAGATACGTCCGCCGGCAGCGTTCCGGCACGCTCGGCGCGCACTGCCGCAGCTATCGCATCGAGGGTCCAGAGTGCACTCATGCCACTTTGCCCTGCAAAGCCGCCGCCACCGCTTCGTGGTCCGAGAACGGAACAACGCGATCGCCGATAATTTGCCCGGTCTCATGGCCCTTGCCGGCAATCAACAGCACATCTCCGGCTGCAAGCTCCGCGATGGTTCTTCGGATTGCGTCCGCACGATCACCAATTTCCGCGGCGCCCGGCGCGTCGGCAAGAATTGCAGCTCGGATCGCGGCCGGGTTCTCGCTGCGCGGGTTGTCGTCGGTGACTATGACGCGGTCTGCATTTTCTGCCGCGATACGACCCATGATCGGACGCTTGCCGGAATCCCGGTCGCCGCCCGCGCCGAATACCACGATGAGTTTGCCGCTTGCATAGGGCCGCAGGCTTTCGAGCGCCTTCTTGAGCGCGTCCGGCTTGTGGGCATAGTCGATGAAGATGGGCGCGCCGTTGTGCGTGCCAGCGAGTTCCAGCCTGCCTTTGGCGCCGGCAAGCTTTTCCAGTGCCGCAAACACGCGCGCCGGCTCGGCCCCGGTCGCAATCGCGAGCCCCGCCGCAATGCCGGCATTCTGCATCTGAAAGGCGCCGACAAGCGGCAACTTGACCTTATATGTTCGTCCACCATGGGCGATCGTGACAATTTGCGCAAAGCCATCAATGGACCCGCCAATGAGTTTAATGTCGTCGCCCTGTTCGCCGACAGAGATGATCTTTAGGCCGCGCTCTTTGGCTGCTTTAACGACCTGACCCGCATAGCAATCGTCAACGCCAATCACCGCCGCGCCACCCGGCGCGATCAAGTCCTCGAACAGGCGAAGCTTGGCAGCGAGATAGGCTTCGATGGTCGGATGATAGTCGAGGTGATCACGTGAGAGATTGGTGAAGGCGCCGGCTCCAATACGCACGCCGTCCAGCCGATGCTGGTCGAGACCGTGCGAGGAAGCTTCGAGTGCGAGGTGGGTAACACCTTCGTCTGCCAATTGGTCCAGCGTGCGGTGTAGCTCGACCGGATCAGGTGTTGTCAACGAGCCGTATCGCTCGCCCTTGGGCGACACCACGCCGACGGTGCCGATACTCGCCGCCTGATATCCGAGCGCGCTCCATATCTGTCGGGTAAATGCCGCAACTGATGTTTTCCCGCTCGTGCCGGTGATGGCGGCGATCGTTTTCGGCTGGCGCGGAAAAAAAATTGCCGCTGCCAGCGCGAGTGCGCGCCGGGGGTTGTTTAAACCGACGAATGCGACGGCATCAGACAATTCGTCAGGCCGCTGCTCGGCCGCGACTGCCACTGCACCGGCGGCCGCCGCCTGTTTGGCAAAATAGGCGCCATCAGCCTTGGCACCGGCAATGGCGATGAAGAGAAAGCCTGGCTTGACCTTGCGGCTGTCGGCGGTGACGCCGGCGATCTCGATCGCAGCCGGCCGCGCATCGATCGCCGCCCCCGGCAAAAGATCGCGCAGCTTCACCGCGTTTCCTTTGCGCTCACCAGCAGCATCTGGTCGGCCTTAGGCAGGTCGAAGCGCGGCAGAATGTCGAGCAATGGCGCCACCCGCTCGATCACCTTTGCGCCGACCGGCACAGCATTCCAGCCCGAGGTGGTGAAGCTATGGGTTTCAGGCAACCCCTGCGGTTCGTCGATCATGATCAACAACAAATAGCGCGGCTTGTCGGCGGGTAATATGGCAGTGAAACTGGTCAAGACTTTGGTCTTGGAGTAACGCCCGCCGACCACTTTTTCAGAAGTGCCGGTCTTTCCGCCAACATAGTAGCCCGGAACATTGGCCCGCGTCGCCGTGCCCTTTTCTACGTTCAGGCGCATCAGATAGCGCATTTTCTCGGCGGTTTCCGGCTTGATCACACGTTGTGCGAGGCGATCGGCTTCCGCCCGGTCGCGTTTGAGGAAGGTCGGTGGGATCATCTTGCCGCCATTAACCAGCGCGGAAATGCCCATCACCGCTTGCAGCGGCGCCACCGACAGACCATGGCCGAAGGCAATGGTCACCGTGTTGAGCTCACCCCAATGCTTGGGCACCAAGGGCTCGGCACTTTCCGGCAATTCTGTGCGCAGCCTGTCGAGCTGGCCGAGTTTTTTCAGGAATGCCTTGTGGTAGTCGACACCGAGCGAGAGCGCCATGCGCGCCGTGCCGATATTGGACGAATAGGTGAATATTTCCGGCACCGAGAGCACGCGCTTCTGCGCGTGGTAGTCGTTGATCTCGAACTTGCCGTAGCGCAGCGGCAAGCGGGCATCGAATGACGACGACAGGGAGATACGGCCGCTGTCGAGCGCCATCGCCAGTGTGAGGGCTTTGAAGGTCGAGCCCATTTCGTAGACGCCGGTGGTCAGACGATTAAGCCGGTTTGGGTCATTTGCCTCGCGCGGATTGTTTGGATCGAAGTCGGGCTCCGATACCATGGCGACAATCTCGCCGGTGTTGACGTCGGCAATCACGCCGGCGGAGGCGCTAGCCTTATATTTTTCACGCGCGGCAATGAGCTCGTCACGCAACGCGTATTGTACCCGCAGGTCGACCGCAAGTTTGACCGGCCGCTGCAGTTGGTCGGAGGCGAGCCCCGCCATATGCAATGCAGCGAGGCCTTGGCCGTCCAGCCACTTCTCAATGCCGGCGATACCCTGGTTGTCGATATTGACGTGACCGATCTCGTGCGAAACGACCGCGCCGTTGGGATAGACGCGCTTGTTTTCGGTCAGGAAGCCAACACCGGGAATACCGAGTCGGTGAATCTCCTGCTGCTGGCCGGGCGTGATCTCACGCTTGAGCCAAACGAAGCCACGCTTTGACGAAAGGCGTTCGCGAACTTCGTTTGTGTCTAGATCCGGCAGTACAGCCGTGAGCAATTCGACTGCCTCGTCCACATCGATGATCTTGCGCGGTTCGGCGAATAGCGACGGCGTCTTCACGTCGGTCGCGAGGATTTCGCCATTGCGATCGAGAATATCGGGCCGCGCGGTGGCGACCGCATCTTGCACAACACTGCGGCGGCCGCCGTGGCCCTCACTTACCGTCGCAAACATCACCAGGCGCAGCGCGATGATCGAAAAGATGCCCGCGAACGCAAGGGCGGCAAGGCCAAGCCGTGCCTTCGCCTTCACATTGCGATCAACCGCATGGCCGTAGAGCAGCGAACGCAGAATGCCCTGCCAGCGGCTTTCCACATGCTTGCTCGGTCCGTGCATTTCGGTCACCGCGGCGCAGGCGCCAGCACACTGCCGGTCGTATCGGGGGCAGGCGCAAGCATGACGCCGATCGGATCGCTGCCAGGTGATGGGGCGACAGCGGGCGGTCGCTCGGGCAACCGGTCGAGGTTATCGAATTGCGTCGACCTGATTGGCTGCAGCGCCAGATGGCGGTCGGCCAGCCCCTGTATGCGGCCCGGCGTATCGAGCTTTGCCCATTCGGCGCGCAATATCGCGATAGCGTTGCGCTCGCGGCCTAATTCGCCGCGCAACTTGGCCACGCGTTCGGCCTGCAGGGTGGAATCGAACTTGATCTTGTACACAAATGATGCCGCCAGGATGAGCGCGCAAATGACCAGGATATTGAGAAGGCGCATGGCTCAGTGCCCCTTCAACACGTCGGCGAGCGCGGGCAGCCGCGGCAGCAGGTCCGGCGGCACGCCAGCGCGGGCCGGCGCCTCGGTGCGCTCGGCTGCACGCAACTTCGCAGAGCGGGCGCGCGGGTTGCGTGCAATCTCATCTTCATCGGCAGTCACCGGTCGCTTCGTGATCGCGCGGAAGGTCGGCACCGCACGTTTGACTTCCGGCGCATGACGCGAGCCGCCACGGCTCTCGCCGCGGTCGGCGAGGAACGCCTTGACGATACGATCCTCGAGGGAATGAAACGATACCACCGCGAGTCGACCGCCGGCTTTAAGGATGCGCTCGGCGGATTGAAGCGCGCTGACCAGTTCGCCGAGTTCGTCGTTCACGAAAATCCGCAGCGCCTGGAACGTGCGCGTCGCCGGATGGATATCGCCGGGACGTGAACGCACGACCGAGGCGACGGTTTCTGCAAGCGCGCCGGTCGTTTCGATCGGCATGCTGGTGCGCGTCTTGAGAATGGCGCGCGCAACGGCGCGCGAATGCCGCTCCTCCCCAAGGGCAAAGATGATGTCGGCAAGATCGCGCTCGCCGGCCGTGTTGACCACGTCGGCGGCGCTGGCACCTGCGCTGCCCATGCGCATATCGAGCGGTCCGTCGAGACGGAACGAGAAGCCGCGTCCGGCAGCATCGAGCTGCATGGAAGAGACGCCGAGATCGAGCACCACGCCGTCTACTGCATCGTATCCGGCAGCGCGCGCGATCACGTCGAGATTGGAAAAGCGATCCTCAACGAGTGTCAGCCGGCCTCGTGCCTCCTCGACCAGATCGGCGCCGAGTGCAATCGCCCTCTGGTCGCGATCAATGCCGATGACCTTGCAGTCGGCGGCCTCAAGGATTGCGCGGGTATAGCCGCCAGCGCCGAAGGTGCCGTCGATATACACACCGCCGTCACAAACCTTGAGGAAATCGACCGCCGGGCGGCCGAGCACGGGAATGTGGAGGGCCGGTCCGCCAGCGACAGCCGAGCCGCCGCCGCCCGCCATCATTCCCGTGCTCCGAGCGCGTTGCGCGCCGCCACCTGGGAACTCAGCTCCCCTTTGAGCGCGCGCACCTTTTGGGTGGCCTCCGCGAGCTCGCTCTGGAACCTGCCGGGCTCCCAGATTTGAAACTTGTGACCAAGACCAACAAACGCCACCGCCTCGGTAATTCCTGCATGACGTTTGAGGTTCTCGCTCAACACCACCCGCCCCTCGCCGTCGATCTTCAGCGTCTCGCTGGTACCGTAGAGCGCCAGGGCGAATTGTTCGCGCTGGTCCGAAAATGGCGCATAGCGCCCGATCAAGGCCTCGATCTCCAGCATCAGTGCACTTCCGCCGGCGTCGATCGCAGGGCGATCCAGGGCCGGATAGCAATAAAGGCTCTCGAAACCGTCGCGGCCGAGCACTGAACGAAACGAACCCGGGATCGAAACGCGTCCCTTGGAGTTCGAGCCGCAGCGTGAAATTCGCCACGAAGCGATCCATACGCCGCACTCCATGCCGACCGGACGCAACCAGAGACGCTCTGGGGACGCTGGCCAAAGACGCGCAGGCAGCCTGGGCGTCGGCTCGCGTCCAATATTGACGTGTCCCATTTTGGGAAACTGTGGGATATCATGGGATTATATGGCCGTCAAGAAATCGGCCCAAATCCTCCCCGGAGCGCGCCGTTGCGGCAGATCAACGCCATTAACGGCGGTTAAACTTAAAGAAACGTTGCCGAATTTCAGCCGCGCCGAGACTAGGTGTGAGTTCATGTGGATAGGACTGTTCAGCGATATTCACGCCAACCGCGAAGCGCTCGAGGCGAGCTTTGATCACGCCCGCCGCGCCGGCATCGGCCGTTTTATCTTTCTCGGCGACTACGTCGGCTACGGCGCCGATCCTGGCTTTGCGGTGGATACGGTGATGCGGGAGGTCGAGGCCGGCGCCGTGGCATTGCTCGGCAATCACGATGCCGCCATCGCCAGCGGCACCGCCGGCATGAATCATATCGCCGCCGAAGCGATCGAATGGACGCGGCCCAAGCTCAATGCCACTCAGCGCGAATTCCTCGCCCAATTGCCGCTGACTTTCGATGAGGGTAAGCGTTTGTTTGTCCACGCGAGCGCGTATGCGCCGGAACGCTGGGATTACATCACCAGCGTTGAGAGCGCCTCGCGCAGCTTCCTCGCAACGCAGGCGCAGGCGACATTCTGCGGGCACGTGCACGTACCGGAGCTCTATCATTTGTCGCCGACCGGAAAGCTCGCAGGGTTCCAGCCCGTGCAGGCGGTGGAAATCCCTCTGCTCGCGCACCGGCGGTGGCTTGCGGTAATTGGCTCAGTCGGCCAGCCGCGCGATTATAATCCCGCCGCTTGCTATGGCGCGCTCGATACCGAACGTAATGTTTTGATTTACGTGCGCGTGCCCTATGACAACGAAACCGCGGCACGCAAGGTGCGCGAAGCCGGGCTTCCAGAAATCCTGAGCCATCGCCTGATCGAGGGAGCTTGAAACCGTGGATCGGCGCGAGCTCGAAGCTGGACGGATCGTTGACGGCTTTCGCCTCATTGAGCCGCTCGAGTCGGGCGGCATGGCAAGCTTCTGGCGCGTAACGCGCGATGGCAACGATTTTCCCATGCTGATGAAAATCCCGCTGCTACGACCTGGCGAAGATCCACTCACGATCATTGGCTTCGAGGTTGAGCAGATGATCCTGCCGCGGCTTTCTGGCCCGCACGTCCCTCGCTTCGTCGCCGCCGGGGATTTCGAGCGGCCTTATATCGTGATGGAATTCATCGCCGGCCCATCGGTAAAATCGCTGCTGGAGAAAACTCCGCTACCGCCCGATGAGGTCGCCGCGATTGGCGCAAAGATTGCCTTCGCCCTGCACGATATCCACCGCCAGCACGTGATGCATCTCGACGTGAAGCCGAGCAATGTGATTCTACGTGGCGACGATGCGGTGCTGATCGATTTCGGGCTGTCGCGGCACGATCAGCTCCCCGATTTAGTGCAGGAGGAGGCGGAGGGCCCGGTTGGAACCGGTGCATATGTTTCGCCCGAGCAGGTGCTCGGAGAGCGCGGCGATCCGCGCAGCGACGTTTTTGCGCTGGGGGTCGTTCTATATTTTTTGGCTACTGGCCAGCGTCCCTTCGGCGAACCGCAACGTGCCGACAATTGGCGCCGGCGGCTCTGGTGGAATCCGACCCCGCCGCGCGGGCTCAATCCCGCCGTTCCGCCATGGCTGCAGGAGATCATCCTGCGCTGCCTGGAGGTCGATCCGGAAGCACGCTATGCCACGGCGGCCCAGCTGGCTTTCGATCTGCAACATCCCGACCACGTCAAACTCACCCCGCGCGCCGACCGCGTGCAGCGCGACGGCATTCTCACCGTCGCCTGGCGCTGGCTGCGTCAATCCCGAAATCCGCCACCACGGCAGCATCGCGCGCTGACCAGCCATCTCGCCAATGCACCGATCGTGCTGGCTGCAATCGACCTCGAGCCCGGCCATGAACTGCTGAGCCAGGCAGTCGCGCTTGCGGTGCATCGTGTACTCGCAACAGAGCCAAACGCGCGGCTTGCCTGTATCAACGTGCGGAAAATCGCACGTGTCGCGCTCGATGAACTCGAAGACGCGCAAGGACGCAACCCGCATCTCGGCCGCCTTGCCGAACTCAAACATTGGGCGCGGACCATTCCGGTCGCGCCAGAACGCATCACCTATCACGTGCTCGAATCAACCGACCCTGCCGGCCAGTTGGTGGACTATGCCCGCCATAACCGCGTCGATCACATTGTGATGGGTGCGCGGGGCAGCTCGGCGCTGCGCCGTTATCTTGGCAGCGTATCGGCGCGTGTTGTCGCCGAAGCGCCTTGCACAGTGACCGTCGTGCGTGACCCGGGCGAAGGAACACCGCCGATCAGCCGCCAATAAAGCGCGCGCAGGAAAAGGTGATTAATCAGGGTGCGGCCCGGCGGCAACGCTTGGGCCGCATTCGTAATTTTCAAGCCTTGCTTTTTTGGCCGGGCGCGGTGAATTATGCCGCCCCCGCTTCCACCACCGGTGTGTCTGGCCATGTCCGTCTTTCCGCCGGATTCCTTCATTGTCGCCGATGTCGCGCCATCGCCCAATTTCGATGAGCGCAAGGACGGCCGTCCCCCGGACATGATCCTGCTGCACTACACCGGCATGCAGACTGGCGAGGCGGCGTTGCAACGCCTGACCACGCCAGCCAGCAAAGTTTCCTGCCATTACGTGGTCTTCGAGAATGGTCGCATTGTGCAATGCGTGCCTGAGGAGAGGCGCGCCTGGCACGCCGGTGAATCATCCTGGGCTGGGGAAACCGATATCAACTCACGCTCGATCGGCATTGAAATCGTCAATCCCGGCCACGAATTCGGATACAGCGACTTTCCGCTGCGCCAGATTGCGGCGGCTATCTCGCTGTGCAGATCGATCATCACTCGCCGCGGACCGATCAGCGCCGACCGCATTCTCGCCCATTCCGATGTCGCGCCCGCCCGAAAGCAGGATCCCGGTGAAAAATTTCCATGGGGGCTGTTGAGCGAATCCGGCGTCGGTCACTGGGTCCGCGCTGCCCCGCTCAATCTCGAGGGCACGGGTCTCAAACCTGGCGACCGCGGGAACTCGGTGACACGACTCCAGCGCACTTTGCGTTCCTACGGCTACGGCCTTACCGAAACCGGCACTTATGACGATGCCACGCGTGAGGTGGTCACGGCATTCCAGCGCCATTTTCGGCAGGCGCGCGTCGATGGCGTCGCCGACCCGTCAACGCTGCTGACGTTGCGTGCACTCATTGAGACGCGCCCGGCGCCGCTTGGCTGAGAGAGCCTTCTCAAGAGGCTTTTTTAAGCCTGTCTTGCGACGAGCCTTGACGCACGGACCTACTATCCCCATTCCTATGCCGTCAGTCGGCCGGACGGCCGCTCCGCGCCAATACCGAAAGGTGGCCGGGGAGGAAAGTCCGGGCTCCATGGACAAACGGTGCCGGATAACGTCCGGCGGGGGAAACCCCAGGGACAGTGCCACAGAGAACAGACCGCCTCGGCGCGTTGCGTTTAGCCGCGGCAAGGGTGAAACGGTGCGGTAAGAGCGCACCGCGTTTCCGGCAACGGAAACGGCACGGCAAACCCCACCGGGAGCAAGACCGAATAGGAACGGCGCGGGAGCAATCCCAGATCAGTCCGGATCAGCCGTTCGGGTAGGTTGCCTGAGGCGCCGGGTAACCGGCGCGTAAGAGGAATGGCCGTCACGTTTGCGGTTCGCGCCGCAGGCCATACAGAACCCGGCTTACAGGCCGGCTGATACGTTGTAAGGGGGCTCGGCGGCAAAACCGCCGGGCCCCCGCCAATTTTTATTATTTGACGTCGAGCATCGTAGACGGGCAGCCAAAGCGCCAGTCCGGGAAATGCCGCTACCAGCACCACGGCAACGCACATCAGGAGAAACAACGGCAGCGCATAGGCACCTATCGTGAAAATGTTACGGCCGGTCATGCCTTGCAGCACATAGAGATTGAAGCCGACCGGCGGCGTGATCTGCGCCATCTCGACGACCAGAACGATGTATATGCCGAACCAGATCAGGTCGAAGCCCGCTTTCATCACCAACGGAATGATGATCGAGGTGGTGAGTACCACCATGGAGATCCCATCGAGGAAGCATCCGAGCACGATGTAAAAAGCCGTCAGCACCGTGAGCAACGCCCAAGGCGGCATGTTGAACTCGGTGATCCATTCGGCAAGCGCGCGCGGAATACCGGTGAAGCCCATCGCGGCCGTAAGATACGCAGCCCCAGCCAGGATGAAAGCAATCATGCAGCTCGTGCGGGTCGCACCCATCAACGAGTCGATAAATCCTTGCCAGGTGAGCGTACCCGACCACCACGATAGTGCTAACGCCAGGAAGACTCCGACGACCGCGGCTTCCGTAGCAGATGCCAGCCCGCCATAGATCGAGCCGATGACGCCCATAATTAACAGCATCACCGGAATCAATCGGCGCGAGGCATAGATGCGTTGGCGGAAGGGTACTGCCGGTTCAGGCGGCGGCATGCGCGTCTTGTTGAGCAACGCCCACCCGACGATGAAACCCATGAACAATCCGGCAAGTACGATGCCAGGAATAACGCCGGCGATGAACAATCGTGCGATCGATTGATCGGTGGCGGTCGCATAGACGATCATGATGATCGAGGGCGGGATCAGCAGTCCGAGCGTACCGGATCCGGCAAGCGTGCCAATCGCCATGCGTTCGTCGTACCCGCGTTTGAGGAGTTCAGGCAACGCGATGCGGCCGATGGTGGCGCAGGTCGCCGCCGAAGAGCCGGACACTGCGGCGAAAATCGCGCAGCCCACCACATTCACATGCAGCAAGCGGCCCGGCAGCTTCTGCAACCAAGGTGCGAGACCCTCGAACATGTCATCGGATAATTTGGTCCGATAGAGAATTTCTCCCATCCAGATGAACATCGGCAACGCCGTCAGGTCCCAGGAATTCGATGCCGTCCACATCGATGTGGCGAGCACCTGCCCGGCCGGTGTAGCTACCTTTGTGAGCACAGCGGCAAACCCGCACACCGCCAACGCCAGCGCGATCCACACGCCGGAACCGAGGATCGCGAACAGCAGAAGCATCAAGAAAAGCGAAAGCTCGAGCACATTCATTGGCTCAGCCTTCCTTGCCCAATGTGATGGCGTCCTCCGCGGCGCGGAAACTTGGACGACCGCGGGTCGCGACGATGAATAGCTCATCCACCAATGCGATTGTCAGGATCAGCGCGCCCAGCGCCATGGCTGCTTGCGGGTAGACCAGCGGCACCCTGATGACGCCTGGAGATACCTCGTGAAAGCGGAACGAGACCCAGGCGAAATTGACGAGATGTCCCGTCATGTAGCCGGCGGTCGCCGCCGCAAAACCGAACGCCCATAACTCCACGTATCGGCGCGCGCGCGCGCTTAGCGCGGCCAGCACCAGGGTGACGCGAATATGAGCACCAGCTTTTAGTGTCCCGCCAAGAGCAAAGAAGCTCGCGGCCGCTAACAGGTAACCGCCAATTTCATCGAGTGAGAGGATCACGAAATCGGTGCGTGGTAGATGCAAGATCGAGAGCGTGCCGTCGATGAGACGTGCGGCAAGTTGCACGCCGACCATCAGCGCGATCGCGACCAGGCAGACAGCCGAAGCCCAGAGCGCGATGCGGTAAAGAGTGTCGAGCGCGCGACGCACTTACTTCCTGTACGCCGCAAGCATTGCCGCGCCGTCGGCGCCGGCAGATTTCTCCCACTCCGCGGCAATGGTCTCCCCGATTTTGGCAAGACCGGCTTTGAGCTCGGGAGTCGGCGGCAGCACCTTGATGCCGGCATCCTTCAGTGCCTTCGTCTTTATCGTCATTTCCTCGACCGACAATTTCCACCCGCGATCTTCGGCAATTTTGGCAGCGTCGGTGACCGCCTTCTTCTCGGTGGCCGATAGCTTGTCGAACGCTTCCTTGTTCACGATCACGATATTGCGCGGCAGCCAGGCCTGAGTATCGATGTAGTGCGTGAGATAGTCCTGCGACTTGGTGTCGACGCCGGTCGAAGCCGAGGTGATCATGACGTCGACGCGGCCGGTCGCGAAGGCCGTCGGCAAATCCGGCACTTCGATTTGCGTCGGTATTGAACCAGCAAGCGCCGCAATGCGGCCGATCATGGCGTTGTAGGTGCGGAACTTAAGACCCTTAAGCTCATCGACTGACTTGATCTCGCGCTTGGCATAGAGCCCTTGCGGCGGCCACGGAACGGAAAACAGCAATATCAAACCTTCGGAGGCGAGCTGCTTTTCCAGATAAGGCTTCTGCGCATCGTAAAGCTTGTGCGACGCCTCATACCCGGTAGCGAGGAACGGTACGGAGTCGAGCCCATAGACCGCCGCTTCATTGGAGGAGAGAGAACTCAAGCATTTCACCGATGGGCGCCGTGCCCTGCCGAACGCTGCGCTTGATCTCGGGATGCTTGATCAGCGAGCCGGCCGAGTGAACCGTGATCTTGAGTGAGCCGTTGGTCGCCTTGTCTACGTCGGCAGCAAACTGGATCACGTTCTTTGTGTGGAAATTGCCGTCCGGATAGGGCGTCGGCATGTCCCATTTGGTTTGCGCCGAGGCAGCCGTTGCAACTCCACACGCGAGCAACACGCCCACGCAGACACGCACGAACTTGATCATAGGTCCCCTCCAAGATCACCGAGGGCTTGTGGCACCCCACGCCCCGGCTTTCAGTGAAATGCGAGCATGGGCCAAACAGGCGGAAGGTGGCAAGAGTAGGTATCCGGCAAAATTCAGATCAGATCTGATCGGCGTTCACTTCAGATTTATTGCGTTGCCGGTAGCGCATTCGAATCGCGTGCACAATTTCGCGCACAGCGGCTTTGGCGCCGTTGCCGTTGAGAACCGATGCAAGCAGCTTCATGGCGTCACCACTTTTTTCGCGGACTTGAGCCCAGCAGGCTTGTTTTGTCCCCGGCAGGCCGGACATAGTGCGGCTGTCATTTCCACATTCAGCCTCATGCCGAGAAAACCACCACCACGCCTCTGGGACTTCTGGATCGACCGCGGCGGCACATTCACCGATGTGATTGGGCGACGTCCGGACGGCACGTTAGTGGCTCATAAGCTTCTATCGGAAAACCCGGAGGCCTATACCGATGCCGCCGTGCAGGGCATTCGCGATTTGCTCGGGCTAACCGCAGGCGAAGCAATACCCCCGGGCCGCGTCGGTGCCGTGAAGATGGGCACCACAGTCGCGACCAACGCGTTGCTCGAACGCAAGGGCGAACGCACGCTTTTGCTGATCACCAAGGGATTCCGCGACGCGCTCAAGATCGGTTACCAGGCCAGACCAAAAATTTTCGCCCGCCACATCATCAAGCCAGACATCCTCTATGAACGTGTGGCCGAAGTTGATGAGCGGGTACGCGCCGACGGCACGGTTGAGCGAGAGCCGAACCTCGCCGCCGTGCGCGCCGATCTGGAGGCGGCCAAGGCCGCCGGGGTCAATGGAATTGCGATCGTATTCATGCACGCCTACCGTTTTCCGGAGCACGAGAAACGTGTCGCTGCACTCGCGCGCCAGATGAACTTCGCGCAGGTTTCGGTAAGTCATGAAGTATCGCCGCTGGTAAAACTGGTCGGCCGGGGCGACACCACGGTGGTGGATGCCTATTTGTCTCCGATCCTGCGCGGCTATGTGGCGCAGGTGGACAAGGATCTTGATGCGAGAAGATCTGCCGCACGGCTGATGTTTATGATGTCGTCGGGCGGGCTCACCGCCGCCGAACTGTTTCAAGGCAAGGATGCAATCCTGTCCGGCCCCGCTGGTGGGGTTGTCGGCATGGCGGAGACCGGACGGCAGGCGGGCCTCGATCGTCTCATCGGCTTCGACATGGGCGGCACATCGACCGACGTTTCCCATTTCGACGGCGAATACGAGCGTGCGTTCGAAACCGAGGTCGCCGGCGTGCGTATGCGTGCGCCGATGATGCTCATTCACACGGTTGCCGCCGGTGGCGGCTCCATCCTGCATTTCGACGGCGCACGGTTCCGCGTCGGCCCCGACTCGGCCGGGGCCAATCCGGGGCCTAAATGCTACCGCCGCGACGGGCCGCTCGCCGTAACCGACGCCAACGTGATGGTCGGCAAGCTCATTCCCGGATTCTTCCCGAAGATTTTCGGCCCTTCGCAAAATCTCCCGCTTGATGCTCATGCCGTACGCAACGCCTTCACTGACATGGCCCAGCAGGTTGGGGGCCGAACACCCGAAGAGGTTGCCGACGGTTTCATCAAGATCGCGGTTGAGAACATGGCGAACGCGATCAAGAAGATTTCCGTGCAGCGCGGCTACGACGTCACCCGCTACGCGCTCAATTGCTTCGGCGGCGCCGGCGGCCAGCACGCGTGCCTGGTCGCTGACGCTCTCGGGATGACCCGCGTCCTCATGCACCCGTTCTCTTCGCTGCTTTCCGCCTATGGCATGGGTCTGGCCGATATACGCGCCACGCGCGAGCAGGCAATCGAACTGCCATTCGGGGATAAAGCGTTGAAGGCGATTGCACGCATCGGCGCAAGACTCGGCAAGGAGACGAAAGCCGAAGTTGCAGGCCAACGCGTCACGGCAGGCAAGATTAAAGTCTACGTACGCGCGCATATTCGCTACGCGGGCACCGACACCGCACTGGTGGTGGGAGCCGGCAGTGCGACGACGATGAAGCGGGCGTTTGAGAAGGCGCACAAGGCCCGTTTCGGTTTCATTGACCGCACAAAACAGATGGTGGTCGAAGCCGTATCGGTCGAGGCGGTCGGTGGCGGCGTCAAGTTCACTGAGAAGGCGGCGAAGCGGTCACGCGCCGCCCTGCCAAAGCCGGCGCTGCGAACGCAGTTCTTTTCCGCCGGAGCGTGGCACAAGGCCAATGTCTATACCCGCGACCAGCTCAAGCCCGGATCGCGCGTCAAAGGTGCCGCGATCATCATTGAGCCGCATCAGACCATCGTGGTCGAACCCGGCTGGCTGGCCGAACTAACCGCCAAAAATCATTTGCTCCTCACGCGCGCCAAGAAGCTCAAGCGAACGCACGCCATCGGCACCCATGCCGACCCGGTCATGCTGGAAGTATTCAACAATCTCTTCATGTCGATCGCGGAGCAGATGGGCGTGTCCCTGCAGAACACGGCCTATTCGGTCAACATCAAGGAGCGGCTCGATTTCTCCTGCGCGGTGTTTGCGCATGACGGTACGCTGGTGGCAAACGCACCGCACATGCCGGTGCATCTTGGCTCCATGGACCGTGCGGTGGAAACCATCATCCGCGAGAACAGGGGCCACATCCGGCCTGGCGATGTGTACGCTATCAATGCGCCGTACAACGGCGGCACACATTTACCCGACATTACCGTTTGTACCCCGGTATTCGATGACCGGAAAAAATCGATGCTGTTCTGGGTGGCCTCGCGCGGCCATCACGCCGACGTGGGCGGTATCTCCCCCGGCTCGATGTCGCCAAACGCCACCACCATCGAGCAGGAAGGCGTGCTGTTCGATAATTTCAAGCTGGTCGATCGCGGCCGCTTCCGCGAAAAGGAACTGATGGCTGCGCTGACCGGTGCCAAATATCCGGCGCGCAATCCCGTGCAAAATATAAACGACATCAAGGCGCAGATCGCAGCCAACGAGAAAGGCGTGGCAGAGCTACGCAAGATGGTCGCGCATTTCACTTTGCCGGTGGTGAAGGCCTATATGCAGCACGTGCAGGACAATGCGGCCGAGAGCGTTCGGCGGGTGCTCGACCGTCTGCACGATTCAGAATTTAGCTACGAGATGGATCAGGGTACCGTGATCAAAGTCAAGATCACGGTCGACAAGACGAACCGCGAGGCGACGGTAGACTTCACCGGCACGAGCGAGCAGCAGCCTACCAATTTCAATGCACCGGAGCCGGTGACGCGCGCAGCGGTACTCTATGTATTCCGCGTGATGGTCGATGACGACATCCCGATGAATGCTGGATGTCTACGGCCGATCAATATCGTGATCCCCGAACGCTCAATGCTGTCGCCGGAATTTCCCGCCGCTGTGGTCGCCGGCAACGTGGAAACCTCGCAGGCAGTGACCAACTGCCTTTTCGGCGCGCTCGGCGCGCTTGCCGCCGCGCAGGGCACCATGAACAACCTCAACTTCGGCAACGCTCGTTATCAGTATTACGAAACGATCTGCTCCGGCTCGCCGGCGGGCCCTGGCTTCAACGGCACAGATGCGGTTCATACCCACATGACGAATACGCGCCTCACCGACCCTGAGGTGCTGGAGTTTCGCTATCCCGTGGTGCTTGAGGACTTCCATATCCGCGCCGGCTCCGGCGGCCATGGCCAATGGCACGCCGGCAATGGCATCCGCCGGACCATCCGGTTCCTTGAAAAGATGGAATGCACAATCTTGTCCGGCCACCGGCGGGTACGCCCGTTCGGCCTGGCGGGCGGCGAAGCCGGCCAGGTCGGCGAAAACTGGGTAAGGCGGGGAGACGGGGGTATGGAACGGTTAAAGGGGTGCGACGCTACCGTGATCGACGAAAACGAGGCCATAATCATACAGACGCCGACCGCAGGCGGGTATGGGACGCCGGAAAAACACTAATTGAAGTAACTTGCTGCGCTGACTGTTAATCATTAGCAGCGGCCGCACTTGATTTTGACCCCCGCGGTGCAAATCTTCGACCTATGCGCATCACCATTCTCTCCGCCCTGCTGTTCAGCGTCCTCACTGCACCGGTGCAGGCCCAGGTCTATCCGGTCGAGGGTAAATGGGGCCAAAGCACCAGCACGGAAAAAGGCAAGATCGACTGTGCCGGAAAACGTGTGATTGAGTTCAACGGCGACCAGCGCACTGACAGCAACGGTGGCGTTCCGGCCTACCGGAATCAGTCGGTGACGCCAGAAGGGCCGTCCAGTTATCGCGTCGTTGATGAGTTCTCGACAGGTCAGATCAGCGCCGGCCATACTTCTTATGGGCTACGAACGGTCGATGCGGACCATATCGAAATGAATTCGCAGGACGGCGGCTCGATGAAGCTGCAGCGGTGCAGGTAAGCTTCATCCGCAAGGTTTAGATCGTCATGGCCGGGCTCGTCCCGGCCGTTGCTTTTAGGATTACCGAGCTTGCGGCACTAGTTTCTTGCGATGATCTCGCGCTCGCCACGATGAACCGGCGTCTTTCTCGTGACCTTACCCCGCCCGCGCCGAAGAAGAATTGAAGGCCGGCGGGCTCTCAGCGCACTCCGGCGGCGGCGGCGAGGACGAGGACGTTCGATGTGCAGTTCGCTCAGCTGCGCATTCGCAGCCTGCGACGTTGCACTTTGTTCCGCGAGCAAGAGGGGCACGCTGAGCACTTGGCTCCAGGCTCGCCATTCGGCCAGCGCCTCGTCGGGTTGCGACGTCACAAATAGCGGCAACGTTAGTGCGGGGTCACGGTGCTTGAGCACAACCGCCAGCACATCATCCGCCCCGCCCTCGCCTGGCACCAGCCGCAATGAAATGCCTTCGTAAGCGGCAACCGGCATGTTGAGCGCCATGCGCATGCCGAGCAACGAACGGCGCACAACCACGCGTTCGCGATGGAGCTCGACATCGCGCACCCGCCCGTCGGCAGCAGCATCGCTCGCGGAAAACCGCACGGGCAAGCCAAAGGGGTCGAGCCGCAGGGCGCGGCCCGACCCGGCGCATCCGCCATTTCGCATTTGACGCCTCGAAACTCTCCCGCGCCCGGCTTTTGTGCCGGGTCGCGTGGCAAACATGGCAGAAACGCGTCCGAATCCGCTTAATGTTCTGGGTTAACCGGTCGTAGCGGAGAGGCCTTCGCGACGGATGATTGACGTCCACGTTGCAAACCATGATTGACGAGGTGTTGCCGTCGTCACCCAAATTGTCCGGGTTCGACGGTTGAACTCATCGCAATCGCGCCCATGTGAAAGCCAGCCAATGCTCGCCCCCGCCGCCTCGCTGCTAGACCTAACTCCGCTAACCGACCGCGCAGAACGGCTGGTCAAAGCGGCGCGTGCTGCCGGAGCGGACGCCGCCGACGCCGTGGCTGTGCGTACGATGTCGTTGGGCATTGAAGTGCGCGACGGTCAGACCGAGGAGTCGGAGCGTGCGGAGGGTGACGATCTCGGCCTGCGCGTGCTGGTCGGCCGCCGGCAGGCCATGGTTTCCACCAATGACGTCTCGGACAGCGGCGCGCCTGCCTTGGCCGAACGGGCCGTCGCTATGGCCCGGGCAACGCCTGAGGACAAATTCGCCGGGCTCGCCGACACAAACCTGCTGGCGCGTAATTTCCCCGACCTCGATTTGATCGATCCCGAGCTGCCGACGGTGGGCCAACTCGAAGCCCACGCACGAGCCGCTGAACAAGCGGCTCTTTCCATCAAAGACGTCAGTAAATCGGGCGGTGCTTCGGCCTCGGCCGGAATTGGCGGAATGGTGCTCGTTACCAGTCACGGATTCCGTGGTGCCTATGTTGGATCGAACCACGGTCTATCGATGACCGCGATTGCCGGCGACGGCACCGGCATGGAGCGCGACTACGACTATTCTTCAGTACGGCACGCGGCGGATCTGGAGAGCCCGGAAATGATCGGGCGCAGCGCCGGCGAACGCGCAGTCGCGCGGCTCAATCCGCGCAAGGTCTCGACCCGCAAGGTGCCAGTGGTGTTCG
Source organism: uncultured Alphaproteobacteria bacterium (assembly GCA_963742345.1). Lineage (GTDB taxonomy): Bacteria > Pseudomonadota > Alphaproteobacteria > Rhizobiales > Xanthobacteraceae > Pseudolabrys. Next base: position 28,145 of record CAVULO010000003.1, on the reverse strand, counting down.
ACCCACGCTCGGCCAGCTCACTGGTCTCGCATCTTGCCAGTGCAGCCAACGGCGCTTCGGTGGCGCGCAAGACCAGTTTTCTTCGGGACAAGATGGGCAACAAGCTGTTCGCGGATGGCATTCACATTATCGATGATCCACTACGCAAGCGCGGGCTGCGCTCCCGACCGTTCGACGGCGAGGGTATTGGCGGCAAGAAGCTCGCAATGGTCGAAGACGGCGTGCTTCGATCCTGGCTGCTGGATAGTGCGACAGCGCGCGAGCTCGGTCTCGTTACCACCGGCAACGCCCATCGTGGCGGCTCGTCGGCGACTTCGCCCGGACCGAGCAATCTGCATTTGGAACCAGGCCGACTAAGTCCCGACGCGCTCATCGCGGATATTGCCGACGGATTTTACGTCACCGACCTCATCGGCATGGGCGCGAACATGGTGACGGGCGATTACAGCCGTGGCGCTTCGGGATTCTGGATCGAGAATGGCCAGCGCACCTATCCCGTAAGCGGGGTTACGATTGCGGGGCATTTGCTTGACATGTTTCGCACGCTCACCCCGGCCAACGACCTGGAATTCCGCTACGGCACCAATGCACCGACATTGCGTGTGGAGGGCTTGACCGTTGCCGGCCAATGACGTCCGCGCGTTGGGCGATCCGCTTGAAGCGGTGATGCGCGAGGCCGGCGAACTCGCCCGCGCGACCGCCCGCGGACCGTTCAAGCGGTGGACAAAGGGCACCGATCATTCGCCGGTGACGGAGGCGGATATTGTGGTCAACGAGTTTCTGCACAAGCAGCTTGCCGCGCTCGTGCGCGAGGCGGGCTGGCTGTCGGAAGAATCGCAAGACCACCTGCCCGACCGCACCTTGCCGCTGGCCTGGATTGTCGATCCGATCGACGGCACCCGGGCCTATATTTCCGGCCGCGCTGACTGGACCATTTCGGTCGCGCTCGTCGAACGTGGGCGCCCTCTGATCGCAGCGCTCTACGCGCCTGTGACGGACGAGATGTTTCTCGCTTCGCGCGGCGGCGGATCCACGCTGAACGGCACTCGAATCAGCGTGACGTCCGGAGAGACACTCACTGGCGCAAGGCTCGCCGGCCCCAAACGCTACCTCGAACGCCTCACGAAGCTGAAGCCGGAAATATCGGCGCAACCGAAAGTGCACTCGCTTGCGTTGCGAATCGCGCGTGTCGCACACGGGGCGCTTGATGCCGCAGTCGCGTCTGGCGGCAGCCATGACTGGGACCTTGCAGCGGCCGATCTTTTAGTGCACGAAGCCGGCGGCATGCTCACTGATTTCGCGGGCCGGCCGCTGAAATACAATGAGCCGCAATCCGCGCACGGCGCGCTAGTAGCCGCCAGCCATGCGCGCCACGGTGCGTTGATCGGGCTTATGCGCGACCGCGAAACCGAATTCGCGTAGAGTTAATCAACCCCGGAATCCACGCCGCCGCAGGGGCATTGACCAGGGATAGACTCATGTCCGCAGAATTGCCCACGACCAATAAACAACTGTTACATCTCGTCCTCGGCGGCGAACTCACCGAGCTCGGTGGCAGCGAATTCAAGGACCTCGACAAGGTCGAGATGGTCGGAGTCTTCCCGAATTATGCCACCGCCTATGTCGCCTGGAAGGCCAAGGCACAACAGACCGTCGACAACGCCCACATGCGCTATTTTATCGTTCACCTGCACCGGCTGCTCGATCCCGAAGCCGCGGGCCGACCGGCGCGTTGAATGACGATGCTATCGTTCAAGCATATCGTCACCTCATCCACCTTCCAGGAAACCGTCGGTGTGGTGGCCGCCTCATATCTGCGGCTCGTGTGGCGCACGAGCCGGGTCACCCTCGAGCCAACGACGATCTACGAATTGGTTCAGATGCCGGCGATTGTCGCGATGTGGCATGGCCAACATTTCCTGACCCCGTTTGTCAAGCGCGACGACCCGCGCCATCGCACCAAGGTGCTGATCTCGCGTCACCGCGACGGCGAGATTAATGCGCGCGCTGCCGAGCGGCTCAATATCGGCACCATCCGCGGCTCCGGCGCCCATAACGGGGAATTTTACCGAAAGGGCGGCGCCGTTGCCTTCACCGAGATGCTTGAGGCCCTCAAAGAGGGCTACAATATAGCGATGACCGCTGATGTTCCAAAAGTTGCACGCATCGCCGGCCTTGGCGTCGTGAAGCTCGCGCAGCATTCCGGGCGGCCGATCTATGCCGTGGCGATGGCGTCAAGCCGGCGTATCGAGCTCGACAATTGGGACCGCACCGCTATCAACTTGCCATTCAGCCGGATAGGAATGGTGGGGAGCGAAGCGATTTGTGTGCCGCCCGACGCTGACGATGCCACGCTGGAGGCTGCGAGACAGCGGGTCGAAAGCGAACTCAACCGGGTAACGGCACGCGCATACGAGATCGCCGACAGAACCTGGAGCGGCAAACCTTGAGCGGAAAGCTGCCGGCCGGTTTGCGCATGTATCGGCTCTTGTCCGCGGCGGTGGGACCGTTCACCCCTCTCCTGTTGGCCCGGCGCGTTCGGCGCGGCAAGGAACATCGTCAGCGACTGCCCGAACGCCGCGGCGAAAATCGTACCGCGCGGCCGGAAGGTCCTCTTGTCTGGCTGCATGGCGCCAGCGTTGGGGAACTGGCCAGCGTTCTGCCTTTAATCGATCGCATCCGTGCCCGCGGCATCAGCATGTTGGTAACAACCGGCACCGTCACCTCGGGCGGGCTCGCCGAACAACGTCTCCCGCGCGGAGTGATCCATCAATATATCCCGCTCGATATCCCACGCTTCGTACGCCGGTTTCTCGATCATTGGCGGCCGGATCTCGCCTTGTTCGTGGAATCCGAGCTTTGGCCAAACATGATGATCGACGTGTCAGCGCGCGGGATACCTATGGTTTTGGTCAACGCCCGCCTGTCGGAGAACTCCTTCGGGCGCTGGCGCCGCCTGCCGAATTCGATCGCCGACCTGCTTCGGCGTCTCGATCTTTGCCTGGCTGGCAGCTCATCTGATGCCGCGCGCTTAAGCGAACTGGGCGCATCGAACGTCGTCACCACCGGCAATCTCAAACTCGATGTACCTGCGCCACCCGCCGACCCGGCGGCGCTTGCGATGCTGCATGCCGCGACCGCCGGCCGTCCGTTAATTGCGGCCGCTTCCACCCATGCCGGCGAAGAGGGCGTGATCATCGAGGTGCATGCCCGCTTGCGCACCAATTTTCCGGGATTGCTGACGCTGATCGCGCCGCGACATCCGGAACGCGGCCGGGGCGTCGTTGAAATCGCGGCCGCCACTGGCTTGTCCGCCGCGCTGCGCTCACGCGGAGAATTGCCTAATCATGCGACCGAGATTTATGTGGTGGACACGGTCGGCGAGCTCGGCCTGGTTTATCGGCTGGCGCCCGCGGTGTTCATCGGCGGCTCACTGGTCAAACACGGCGGACAAAATCCGGTCGAGGCGGCCAAGTTGCGCACGGCAATCCTCCACGGTCCGCATGTCTGGAATTTCGGGGAAATTTACGCAGCGCTTGACAACGCCCACGGCGCCGAGCCGATTAACGACATCGACCGCCTCACCGCACATCTTGCCGCCTGGCTTAGCGACCCCGATGGCTGTGCCCGTGTCGGCGACGCCGGCCACGTTGTGGTGGAGAATTTGGGTGGAGCACTCGACCGCACACTGGCGTCGCTCGACCCTTATCTGATGCAGCTCCAATTGCGCCAACGGGCCCGCCATGCGTGAACCGACCTTCTGGTGGCGCAGGGCCGGCCTCATCGCGGGCCTGCTTGCCCCGGCGGGTTTTGTCTATGGCGCGATCGCAGCAAGACGCATGGCGTTGAAAGGCACGCCCGCCGGAGTGCCGGTTCTCTGTGTGGGTAACTTCACGCTCGGAGGCGCAGGTAAAACCCCGACAGCGATGATGCTCGCGCGAACGCTCCTAGACGCCGGCAAGCACCCATTTTGTCTCAGCCGCGGTTACGGAGGATGTGTCGCGGGCCCGAAGCTTGTGAATGCGCAAACAGATGTTGCCGCTCAAGTCGGCGACGAGGCGCTTCTGCTCGCGCGTGTCGCGCCGACTGTCGTCGCACGTGATCGCGCAGCCGGTGCAGCGTTTGCACGCACGCAAGGGGCCGACCTCATCGTCATGGACGATGGATTGCAGAATTCTTCGTTGACGAAGGATTTTACGCTGGCCGTGGTCGATGCGCGGCGCGCAGTCGGCAACAGATGCCTATTCCCCGCCGGACCACTGCGCGCACCGTTGGCCGCACAACTTGCGCAAACCGATGCGCTGCTGGTGGTCGGTGAAGGCACGGGCGCCGACGACATCATCACGCAAGCTCGCTCACGTGAGCTTAATATATTCCATGGCCGCCTCGCGCCCGATCCGGCCGGGCTTGCGCCACTGAAAGGACGCAACGTGTTGGCTTTCGCTGGCATCGGCGACCCGCAGAAATTTTTTGCAACTGCCGTCGAGGCCGGGATTGCCGTGACCGAACGTCGGGCATTTGACGATCATCACCGCTATACCGCCGAGGAGGCGGCAGAACTCATCATGCAGGCCGAACACAACGGTCTTGCGCTCCTCACCACGGAAAAGGACCACGCGCGCATGGCCGGCGAGCAGCTGCTCGGGGCGCTCGCCGCGCGAGCGCACACGCTGAGGGTGACCATGGTGGTTGAAGAGGCTGATGAATTGCGCCGGCTCGTGATGTCGAAGCTGAGAAATTAAATCGCCTATTTTTTGGCTGCTGGCGATTCCTGGTGCCGCTGCAAGACTGCTTCGGGCGTCGCATAGGCCTCTTGCAAATCGACGTCCCAGTATTTGAGCTCCTCGAGCGGAATCGGCACGCCGGTGACTGCACAGCGCACGAAAGCGCCCGGCCTCACCACGCGGAAATCGCCATCGAGGTATTTCACCTCCGCCTCCCCGTTCATCGGCGAAGAGCGGTCGTAGCGATTAAGCAAGAACAGCCTCCATTCCTGGCTTGGATGCCAAAACCAACATAGTCGTTCGGCCGCCCCTGCGAAACCCTCGCATTATGACCCGAACAGGCTGCCCTGCCCTCCAGAGCCCCCGCCACCACCCGGCGTGCGCGGCTTGACCTTCGTCGCGGGTGGTTGCGCGGCACGGTCGCCGTCAGCGATTGCGCCTACGCGGCCATCGGCAAACTCGATATCGAGCCGCGTACCGGCGCCGACGGCAGCGGACGAGCGCAATGGGTGCCCATCGCCGTCGCGGACCAGGGCGAATCCCCGCGCGAGCACGCCGCGGTAGGAATAAGCCGCCAGCAATTGGCCGGCACTGTGCACCCGCTGAACCCGGCGATCCCGGAAAATCTGGAATGCACGCCGCGCGCGGTCGCCTAACCCCACCGTTTGCTCCTTGCACCGGTCAATGCGCTGCGACAACAGCCGCGGCGACAGGCGTGACGCCACCCGCGTCAGGTGCGTGTGGTGGATTTGCGCATTGGCGCGAAGCGCGCGCGGTAACCGGCCGGCGCAGGCATCAAGACGCTGACGCGGGACCGCCAGCAGTTCATCGAGCGCCGGCAGCGCGCGCGTCAGCAGATGGAGTTCTTTGCGATGCCGATCGATATTGCGTTGCCAACAGGCGAGCTTGCGGGCGCCGAGGCCGGCGATCGTACTCATGAGTTCACTGCGCACCGGCACAGCCATTTCGGCGGCGGCGGTTGGCGTGGGCGCGCGCCGATCGGCGGCAAAATCGATCAACGTCACGTCGGTCTCGTGGCCAACGGCGGAAATGAGTGGGATCATGCTCGCAGCCGCCGCCCGAACAACAATTTCCTCGTTGAACGACCAAAGATCTTCCAGCGAACCGCCTCCGCGCGCGACGATAATCAAGTCAGGCCGGGGCACCGGGCCGCGCTCAGGCAGCGCGTTGAAGCCATAGATTGCAGCTGCGACTTCTGCGGCCGACGTCTCGCCCTGCACCCGCACCGGCCACACCAGCACACGGCGAGGAAAGCGGTCCACCAGCCGATGCAGGATGTCGCGAATCACCGCACCCGTCGGCGAGGTGACCACGCCGATCACCTCCGGCAGAAAAGGCAAAAGCTGCTTACGCGCCTCGTCGAACAGACCTTCGGCGGCGAGCTTTTTCTTGCGTTCCTCCAGAAGCTTCATCAGCGCGCCGATCCCGGCGGGCTCGAGCGTGTCAATAACGATCTGGTATTTCGAGGAGCCGGCGAACGTGGTGAGCTTGCCCGACACGATGACGTCGAGCCCTTCCTCGGGCTTGACCCGCATGCGGCCAAAGGTGCCCTTCCAGATCACCCCCTCCAGCACCGCCTTGTCATCCTTGAGGCGGAAGTAGACGTGACCGGAGGGCGATTGCCCCTTGAAGCCGGAAATCTCGCCGCGGACACGGACGTAACCATAGGCGTCCTCGACCGTCCGCCTGAGCGCCGCAGAGAGCTCCGAGACGGTCCATTCCACAACGTTATTGAGGGCGGGCTCTGCCATAAGGGTCGAATCTCTTGCGAGGGCAAGACACCATGCTACACCAAATGGCGACCACTCCCTAAAGGCCGCCCGCGCGCCCTATGAACATCCTCATCCTCGGTTCCGGCGGACGCGAGCACGCGCTGGCCTGGAAGATGGCGGCGAGTCCGCTCACCGACAAGCTCTTTTGCGCACCAGGCAATGCCGGCATTGCGCAGGAAGCCGAATGCGTCGCGCTCGATCTTGGCGACCACAAGGCCGTGATCGCGTTTGCCAAGGACAAAAAAATCGATCTCGTTGTCGTCGGACCCGAGGTGCCGCTCTGCGCCGGTATTGTCGACGATCTGGAGGCTGCCGGTATCAAGGCGTTCGGCCCGACCAAATGGGCGGCGCGGCTGGAAGGTTCGAAGGGCTTCACCAAGGATCTGTGCAAAGCCAACAATATCCCGACAGCGGGCTACGAACGCTTCAAGGGTGCCAACGCGGCAAAAGACTATGTTCGCAAGAAAGGTGCGCCAATCGTCGTGAAGGCAGATGGCCTCGCCGCGGGCAAAGGCGTGGTGGTGGCCGAGAGCGTACAAGAAGCCGAAGCCGCCATCGATATGATGTTCGCCGGTGGCCTCGGTACGCCCGCCTGGGAAATTGTAATCGAGGATTGTCTGGTCGGCGAAGAGGCGTCGTTCTTTGCGCTCTGCGACGGCGAGACCGCAATCGCGCTCGCTTCGGCGCAGGATCACAAGCGCGTCGGCGACGGTGACAAAGGACCGAACACGGGTGGCATGGGCGCCTATTCACCGGCGCCGATCATGACCGACGATATGAACCGGCGCGTGATGGATGAGATCATCCACCCCACCGTGCGTGCGCTCAAACGCGCAGGCGCGCCCTACAAGGGCGTGCTGTTCGCCGGCTTGATGATCACCAAGGATGGCCCCCAGCTCATCGAATACAATGTTCGCTTCGGCGATCCGGAATGCCAGGTGCTGATGCTCCGTATGATGTCGGACCTGGTTCCGGCGTTGCTGGCCGCGCGCGACGGGCAATTGAAGAATTTCGATTTGCGCTGGTATCCCGACGCGGCCCTCACCGTGGTGATGGCGGCGAAAGGCTATCCCGGAAATTACAATAAAGGTTCCGTTATCGAAGGACTTGATGCGGCAGCGCAGGTCGAAGGCGTGGAAATCTTCCACGCCGGCACCAAATCGGACGGCAGCCGTATCCTTGCCAATGGCGGGCGCGTACTTAATGTCTGCGCGCGGGCCAAGACCGTGCGCGAGGCACAGAGTCGCGCCTATGCCGCCGTCGACCGCATCCGGTGGCCTGACGGCTTTTGCCGCCGCGACATCGGCTGGCGCGCGATCGAGCGGGAGAAGTAGCTGTCATTGCGGTCGTTCCATCGCTGTATTGAGTAGTCCATGCCAGATCTCGCCGATCTCTTCCCCGGATTTGCCTCACACTGGGTCGACACCTCAGTCGGGAAAGTCTTTGCACGCACCGGCGGCGATGGCCCGCCATTGTTGCTTCTGCACGGTTACACGCAGACCAACGTGATGTGGCATCGCGTAGCACCGGTGCTCGCGAAGCGCTTCTTGCTTATTATTCCGGACCTGCCCGGGTACGGCTGGTCGGCGGTGCCGCAAGCGGACGAAGCGCACGCGCCCTACGACAAACGCTCAATGGCGAAGGTGATGATCGCGGTGATGGAAAAGCTCGGCCATGTGCGCTTCCGCCTTGCCGGCCACGACCGCGGCGGCCGCGTGGCCTACCGCCTCGCCCTCGATCATCCGGGCCGCGTCGAGCGGATGGCAACGCTCGACATCGTACCAACCTATGACATGTGGCACGGCATGGACCGCAACATGGCCATGAAGGTGTGGCACTGGCCATTTCTGGCACAGCCGGAGCCGTTACCGGAAATGCTGATCTCGAAAGCACCGGTCGAATATTTGGAATGGAAGATGGCGAGCTGGACCAAGGCCAAGAATTTGTCGGCATTTGATCCGCGTGCGCTCGATCACTACCGAGCGGCGTTTTCCGATCCCCTGCACATTCATGCCCAATGCGAAGACTATCGCGCCGGCCGCTACGCCGACCTCGCAAATGACGAGGCCGACCGAGCCGCGGGCAAAACAATCGACTGCCCGTTGTTGGCCTTGTGGGGCGGCGTTGGCATCGCCAACGAAACCGGCGGCCCGCTCAAGATCTGGAAGCAGTGGGCGCCGGACGCCACCGGTAAGCCGATTGACTCCGGCCATTTCCTCACCGAGGAAAATCACGGTGCCACCGCTGCGGCGCTGCTAGAATTCTTTACCGCTAAGTGACCGTCAGGAGTTGCGAATGCATCCCGTACTTCGGCTTTACGAAGACGTGTTGTCGAGCGCCGAGAATGTTGCGTTCTGCTTGCCGGCGCTACCACGCTTTATCTTCGTAGTGCACGGCTCTGCCACGATCGGCGGCAAAAAGCTGACCGAGGGCGAGGCGTGGCAGGGTGAGACGACGGTCACGGTGAAGCCGGGCACGGCCGGCGTCACGTGCTGGCGCTGGGAGCTTGCGCGGGGCGATCAGGGCAGCACGACCGCCAACGCTCCTGGCATGATGACGCATGAAAAGCTGACTGCCTTCCTGGAGACGCTGCCGAAAGGCCTGCTTCTGATGCGTGGCGACAGCGTCGCCTTTCCGCCCGGCGGATGCGCCTATCTGCACCGCCATCAGGGCCCCGGCATCCGCTGCCTGATTGACGGCGGCATCCGCATCGACACCCACGGCCGTTCGACCTCGTTTGGCCCCGGCGGAGCCTGGTACGAATCCGGGCCAGATGCCGTGTTTGCGCAAGCGGCGTCCGACAAAACGAGCCGTTTCCTCCGCGTGATGATCCTGCCGCGCGAGCTCGCCGGCAAAAGTTCGATCCAATACGTCAACGAAGAGGACAAAGCCAAGCCGAAGTCGCAGAACTACAAAATCTACGCCGATGCTCCGATTTCATTCGAAGCGCGCAAGTGAGCCGTTGCGGCGATGACCTCGATTGATCGCCAGCAAGCTTTTTCCGGCACCAAGGATGCAGCGCCGGCGCTACGCGTCGATGTTGCGCAGCTCGAACACTATCTTGTTGCGCAGATCGCGGGCTTTGCCGGCCCACTCAGCATCAAACAATTCAAAGGCGGCCAGTCAAACCCGACCTATCTGCTGGAAACGCCTTCGCGAAGCTATGTGCTGCGCCGCAAGCCGCCCGGCAAATTGCTTCCTTCCGCGCATGCGGTCGACCGCGAATATCGCGTAACCCGCGCGCTCCATGAGCAAGGCTTTCCCGTCGCCGAGCCGCTTGTCTATTGCGGTGACGAAGCCGTCGCCGGCACGGCTTTTTACGTGATGGATTTCGTCGACGGCCGCGTATTCTGGGAGCCGCAGATGCCCGGCTCCAATCCAGGTGAGCGCGCCGCCATCTACGACTCCATGAACGCAACGATCGCGCGCTTGCACGCTTTCGACCCAATCAAGATTGGGCTCGGCGATTTCGGCAAGGGCGAAAACTATGTCGCGCGCCAGGTCGAGCGCTGGTCGAAGCAATATCGGGCGTCCGAGACTGAAAAGATCGAAGCCATGGAGCGGCTGATCGACTGGCTGCCAAAGCATATTCCGGCAGGCGGGCCGGTGCGGCTGGTGCACGGCGACTATCGACTCGACAATCTGATCGTCGCACGCGATCAGCCGGAAATTGTCGCCGTGCTCGACTGGGAATTATCAACGCTCGGTGACCCCCTCGCTGATTTTAGCTATCACCTGATGGCGTGGCACATGCCGCACTCCGAAAGCGCGGCCGGTACTGCGACGCTGGTGGGACATGACCTGCGCAAACTCGGCATCCCGTTGATGGCCGATTACGTCGACGCCTACGTTGCGCGCACCGGCCTCGATCCGCGCCCGACGCTGCCCGTTTATCTCGCCTATAATTTCTTTCGCATCGCCGCCATTTTGCAGGGGATTATTGGCCGCGTGCGTGACGGCACCGCGACGTCGGAATTTGCGCCTGCCAAGGCCGAAATGATCCGGCCGCTGGCCGATAGAGCCTGGGAATTCGCGCGTCAGGTGTGACGCGCCTCGAGACGGTCAACGAATCCTTTCCTGACAGCGTCGGATTCGGCCCCTTGCGGACGGACAAAATTGAGGCCTGCGCGCCTACGTTGCCGTCGCAATCGGAAGTGGCGTTCATGGCCGTCAGTGACATTGGCATTCAGCTCATCATGCCGAAGACCGGGACATCACCGAAGTCGACGCCGCAGCAGCAGGCTAATGACCGCGAGGACGCAGCTCCGCCCGTGGTCAGGCAGGCCCCGCCTCCGCCCGGCATGGGCAAGCTGGTGGACAAGACGGCCTAGTCACAATTTTGGTAGCTAGCGTCGCGCCTGGAAGAAATCTTTCAACAATGCCGCGCATTCGCTTTCATTGATGCCGCCGTAGACTTCCGGCCGGTGATGGCATGTGGGCGCCGTGAAGAAGCGCACACCGTTTTCGACCGCACCGCCCTTGGGATCGGCAGCACCGAAATAAAGCCTGCGGATGCGCGCAAAAGACATTGCCGCCGCGCACATCGCGCAAGGTTCCAGCGTCACATAGAGATCGCAATCGGTGAGGCGTTCGCTGCCCAGCGCGGCCGCCGCCACGCGAATTGCGACGAGTTCGGCATGCGCGGTCGGATCGCGATTGGCGATGGTCTGGTTGCCCGCCCGCGCGATCACCTTTTCGCCGCATACGATGGCGCAGCCGACCGGCACCTCGCCGCGCGCGCCTGCCGCCCGAGCTTCCTCCACGGCGATTTGCATGAATGACGGCACGCTCGTGTCCTACCTGGTTCTCTGCTATCACGCCGCAACCTTATTGCGGCTTCACAAATGTCAGACAAGAGCCCTTCCGGAATTCCCGGCGAACGCATCGCCAAGGTCATTGCGCGTGCCGGGCTTGCCTCCCGGCGCGAGGCCGAGGTCTGGATTGCCGCCGGACGCGTGGCTGTCAACGGGGCGGTAATTTCATCGCCTGCACTTAACGTCACAACGTCCGACCGCATTGTAGTCGACGGCGCACCCCTGCGGGCGCGCGAGCGCACTCGCCTTTTCCTCTATCACAAGCCGCGCGGGCTGGTGACGACCCATTCCGATCCTGAAGGGCGCAATACAATTTTTCGGGCGCTCCCCAAGGGCCTCCCGCGACTGATCAGCGTAGGCAGGCTCGACATCAACACCGAGGGTTTGCTGCTGCTCACCAACGATGGCGGGCTTGCGCGGATACTGGAATTACCGGCGACTGGCTGGCTACGCCGCTACCGCGTGCGCGCGCTCGGGCGCGTGCAGCAGGACGCGCTCGACCGGTTGCGCGGTGGCATCACAATCGACGGTATCCACTATGGGCCGATCGAAGCCTCGTTCGACCGCGAACAGGGCGCCAATGTCTGGCTCACCTTTGGCATCCGCGAGGGTAAGAATCGCGAAGTGCGCAAGGTTCTTGAGACACTCGGGCTAAAAGTGAACCGGCTCATCCGCGTCGCATTCGGCCCATTCGAATTGGGCGATATCGATGATGGCGCGGTGAAAGAAATCGAGACTGCGGAATTGCGTGGCAAACTTGGTGAGCAGATTGCCGCCGACGCTGGCGCGGATTTCGACGCCCCCCTCGTCATCGAGGAGCCAAAGCTTCCACCCCGTCATCCTGGGGGGCGAACACGCGAGCCGCGCGATCAGCGGAAGATGAAAGGCGAACACAAGGAGCGATCGAGCCACAGGCGCGGCAGCCAACAGCCTCAGCGTCGCGACCGGTCCGGCGGTCCCCGTCCGTCCCGGCCGAGGCCAAAATAATGCGGATCGTCGGCGGCAAGCTTCGCTCGCGCCCGCTCGCGGGTCCGAAATCGGACGCCGTACGTCCCACCACCGATCGCCTGCGTGAAGCGCTGTTCAACATTCTGACGCATTCCTATGGCGATCCGATCACCGGCGCGCGCGTACTCGATCTGTTTGCCGGCACCGGCGCGCTCGGCATCGAAGCGATTTCGCGCGGCGCGGCGTACGCGCTGTTTGTGGACGAGGGCGTAGAGGCGCGTGCGCTGTTGCGCGACAACGTCGAGGCGCTCGGTCTCGGTGGCGTCACCCGAATTTTCCGCCGCGACGCAACCAGGCTCGGGCCAGCACACCCCCTTGAGCCGTTTTCACTGGCATTCCTCGACCCGCCCTACGGCAAGGGCTTGGTGGAAAAGGCGCTCGTTTCGGGACGCGAAGGTGGATGGTTCAAACCGGACGCGCTGGTTGTGGTGGAAGAAGCGGCCGATTCCGACTTCAAGGCGCCGCAGGGATTTACCGAGGAGGAACGCCGCCGCTATGACGACACCGAATTCATCGTTCTGCGATCGGCCTAGTTTTATCGCCGCCCGAATAGCCGTTCGATATCGGTAAGTTTCAATTCGACGTAAGTCGGGCGGCCGTGATTGCATTGACCGGAATTCGGCACCGCTTCCATCTCGCGTAACAGCGCGTTCATTTCCTCGGGTTTGAGCCTGCGCCCCGCGCGAACCGACCCGTAGCAAGCCATCGTCGCCGACACGTGCATGAGACGTCGCTCCAATGGCAACGAGTCATCCCACTCCGCCAAGTGTTCGGCGAGATTGTTGATCAATCCCCTGACGTCGACTTCGCCAAGCAAAGATGGGGTTTCGCGCACCGCGACAGCACCAGGACCGAACGTCTCGATGACCAGACCAAAGCGAGCGAGTTCCTCGGCACGCACGGCGAGCCGCGCGGCATCAGATTCATCGAGTTCTACGATCTCCGGGATGAGCAGGATTTGCCGCGCAACGCCGGACTTCCCGATCGCCGCTTTCATGCGCTCGTAGACGATCCGCTCGTGCGCGGCGTGCTGATCGACGATCACGAGCCCATCGCGCGTCTGTGCCACGATATAAGTTTCGTGCACTTGCGCACGCGCCGCGCCGAGGGGCCGGTCGATCTGATCGGGGGCGGGCTCGAAGCTTGCGATCGCGGCATCTGCTGCCGGTTCGCCCACATCGAAAGTAGCCTGTGCGGCTTGCGCAAATCCGACTGCAGCACCGCCACGCATCGGCGCCAAGCCAGCCGGCCGCGCCGGCGATCGTCGCCAGTCATATGCGCCACGACGCGGCGCTACGGCCGGACGAAATGTCGCGATGGTCGCGCTGCCGCCCGTTGTCGCCGCGCGCTGGCCCTCGCGCGTCAACGCGTCTTTTAGGGCATGCACGATCAGCCCACGCACCAACGCCCCGTCGCGGAAGCGTACTTCGGTCTTGGCCGGGTGCACGTTCACGTCCACTTCTCGCGCATCGAGTGTGACAAATAGAGCAAGCACAGGATGCCGGTCGCGCGGCAGATAATCGGCATAGGCTGCACGCACCGCGCCGTACAACAGCTTGTCGCGTACCGGTCGCCCGTTGACGAAAAGATATTGCCCGAGCGAATTGGCTCGCGAGAGCGTCGGCAGCCCGGCGAAGCCGGTCACACGAACCCCTTCGCGTTCGGCATCAATGGCTATCGCATTGGCGCGAAAATCTGCGCCGAGCACGTCGCCGAGCCGCGCGATCTGGTCGTTTTCAGCCGCACCCCAGGTCACCGGCGCGCGCTCTTCACCGGCCATCGTGAACGAAACGTCGGGCCGGCTCATGGCCAGCCGCCGCACGACTTCGCGCACCGCCTCTGCCTCGCTCCGATCGGCTTTCAAAAACTTCAATCGCGCAGGCGTAGCAAAGAACAGATCCCGCACCTCGACGGTCGTGCCCTGGCCGAGCGCGGCCGGTTTCGCTTTCGACTTTTCGCCGGCCTCGACCGTCATGCTCCAGGCATTTGGCTCGCCGGCATGGCGGGTGGTGATGGTCAGACGGGCCGCCGCACCGATGGAAGGCAATGCCTCTCCGCGAAAGCCGAGCGTGCGGATCGACAACAGATCATCGCCCTCGAGCTTCGAAGTCGCGTGACGCTCGACGGCGAGTTCGAGATCGGTGCGGGTCATACCTTCACCATCGTCGGTAACGCGGATCAGCCGTCGGCCGCCGCCGTCGGTGAGCACGTCGATGCGGTGAGCGCCAGCGTCGAGCGCATTTTCGACCAGTTCCTTCACGACGCTCGCGGGCCGCTCGACCACCTCACCGGCGGCGATGCGATTGACGACAGCCTCGGATAACTGGCGGACGGGCATTTCCAGGTGCCTGATCGAATTGGGGGTCAACTCTACCCGAGAGCTGGCGGCCTCAGCGAGGCAGAGTTGGGACCTGCCCCCGCTATCCCTAGGCCTAATCCAAGCCCGGTTTGCCGCGCCGCAGATTTTTGATGCCAGAACGATGCTTCTTGGCCTCAAGTCGCTCCCTGCGCTGCGCCTTCGGCACTTTCGTAGGCCGGCGCGGCGTGGGCTTCACCGCTGCCTGCCGGATCAACGTGAATAGCCGGTCGCGCGCGTCTTCGCGGTTGCGTTCCTGGGTACGGTGCTGCTGCGCGATGATTACGATGACGCCTTCCTTGGTCAATCGCTTGCCCGCAAGCCGCATCAGCCGCACGGCAACATCGTTCGGCAACGACGGCGACTGGCGGACATCAAAGCGAAGCTGTACCGCCGAGGATACCTTGTTGACGTTCTGGCCGCCCGGGCCGGAGGCGCGCACGAAGGATTCCGAGAGCTCGGATTTGCCGATGGAGATCTTGTCGGTGATGCGGATCATGATCCGGCGGTGCGTATCAGGACGTCAAATACTTCTTCGCAAGCACCTTACCTTGTTCCACCGCCGGCTGGTCGAAAGCGTCAATGCCGAGAAGGTGCGCGGCGATGATTGTCTCCAACATGAAATGCATCATCAGCTCGCCGAGACTTTCCTCATCGAGCTTGCTGACATGGATCGTGCGCACCGGGCAGCCATTCTTTGCCAGCGTCTCGCCGGTCGCGCGGCCTTCCGCCGCCACCAGATCGCCGATGGTTTTGCCGGCAAATCCCGCTTCGCCCGCGAGCTTGGCAAGCTCACCATCGATGCGCGGCCCAATCCCCGCGCTGTCGATCGTGATGACGGTGAACAGCTTGTCGCGCGGTCCGCCGATAAACAACTGCAGCTGGCTGTGTTGGTCGACCGGTCCGAGCGCGGCCAAAGGCGTGGTGCCCTTGCCGTTCTTGCCGAGGCTTTCAGCCCAGAGCTGCACGTACCAATGCGTGAAACGCTGCAAGCGATCGCAATAGGCCATTAGCACGCTGATCGATTTGTTTTTGCTGGCCGAAAGCGCGACCGACAATGCGGCACCGACGGCGGCCGGCACCTGAACCGCCGGCTTCTTTGCCAGCACCGGCGCCAATGCGAGACCGGCACCTTCACGCACCGCTGCAATGTCGAGGCCCAACATCGCCGCCGGCAGCAGGCCGACATTGGTGAGGGCCGAATAGCGTCCGCCGACGCCGGTATCATGATCGAGCATGGGCACTCGATATTTGCCCAGCAGATCGCGCAAGCCATTCGCTTTTCCGGACTTGGCCGGCTCGCTGATCCCCAGGAAGATATCCGGAATGCGCGTTTGCAGTCCCTTGCCCTTCACCGCCGACAAGGCGGCGATCGTCTGCATCAACGTCTCCGCCGTACCTCCGGATTTGGAAATCGCGATGAACCGCGTGGTTTCGTATGGAAGCCTGGCAAGCAGAATACCGAAACTGTCCGGATCGAGATTATCGATGAAATGCAGTTGTGGCGGTGCGCGCAATGCACCGACGCCCGGTACGGCGAAGCCCGCGAGCTGCGCCAAAGTTTGCCCGCCGAGGCTGGAGCCGCCGGTACCGAGAATGACAATGTCGGTTGCCCGGTCTGCGAGCCGGCTCGCGGTATCGCGAATCGTCTCCAGATCGCTGTGAGTTTCGGGTAAACGCAGCAGCGGCAGACTTCGGTCGGCATGACGGGCACGCAGCCAATCAAGCGCACCTTCCGCCCGCGCCAGGGCGGTTTTCAGCGCATCAGCACTGGCACCGTGTGGTCCGATGTGCTCTTCGCGCGCACTGTCGATCGATTGGACGATGCTCATGCCGGTATTTGCCTAGAATCGCGCGCGAGGCGCAACGGCGAAACCAACGCGGCCGCTACTCTGTGGATTCGCTCGAAGTCAGCCCCTTCGGCCGGCCGGCAACCGTTACCAGCATGCCGCCGCCGTAAAGGCGACTCGCCACGCGCTTTGCATCCTCAATGGTTACAGCATCGATCAGCGCACCGCGACGCTGAATATAGTCGATACCAAGATTGTCGATCTGAATTTGGGTGAGTTGCGTCGCGATTTTACCGGAGGTGTCGAGCGTAAGCGCATAGGAGCCTTTGAGGAATGATTTGGCGGCCGCAAGCTCGTCGGGCGTCGGACCTCCGTCCGCCATTCGCTTGATCTCTTGCTCGATCACCGCAAGCGCATCGGCCGTACGATCGGCACGAGTGGCAGTCC
Source organism: uncultured Alphaproteobacteria bacterium (assembly GCA_963742345.1). GTDB lineage: Bacteria > Pseudomonadota > Alphaproteobacteria > Rhizobiales > Xanthobacteraceae > Pseudolabrys. The sequence continues at coordinate 11,213 of CAVULO010000003.1, read as the reverse complement.
CGCCGAGCACGAGCGCAGCGCTCCGGAACCAGACAAGACTATCGGACACACCGTAAGCCAGGCCCCGCTTTTCGCGCACTTCCCTATAGAGCCGTGACGAAAAGCTGCCGCCGCCCAGAATATGATTGACGATATAGGCGGCCATGAAATCGGGATCCTGCCGCGCGATACCCTGCCCCCCGAAGGTGACCACGGCCTGCGGCACGTCGACATTGATCACAATGCGGCGACCGAGCCCACTCGGCGTCGCGTTCGCCACCGGCTTGAGATCGTTTTTCGCCGGCAGCGCGCCGAATGCACGATCGATCAGCGCACCGGCCGTTTTTGCATCGATGTCACCGACAATCGAAATCTTCAACTCGTTACGCGCAAACACACGACGCACATAGCTCCGCAGATCATCGGCGGTCACACGCGGCAATGTTTCCAGCGTACCCCTGGTTTCGCGGCCGTAGGGATGATCCGGAAATGCGGTCTTCCACCAGCGCCGGCTGGCGAGATCATTGGGATTGGTCGTATCGCGTTGCAGACCGGCCAGTTCCTGCCGCCGCATACGCTCGATGGCATCGGCGTCGAAACGCGGGCTTGAGAGCGCCAGGCGCAGCAAGTCGAAAGCTTCATCGCGGTACTCGTTCAACGAGCGCAGCGATCCGTGAATATAGTCGCGTCCGACCTGAAAGCCGAGTTCGATCGCGTGACTTTCCAGACGCTCATGGAAGGTCTTGCCGTCGAGGTCGCCGGCGCCTTCGTCAAGCAAATCCGCTGCAAGATTGGCGGTTCCGGACTTGTCCGCCTCGTCCTGGGTGGCACCGCCATGGAATGCGTAGTTAAGCGTAACCAGCGGTACGGCCTTTTCGCGGACCAGCCAGGCCTCAATGCCGGAAGGGCTGACGATCTTTTCGATCGTCATTGCCGAGGCGGCACCCGCCCCCGCAGTCACTGCAAAAGCAGCAAAGAGAATCGATACAACGAGCCGCGTCATGATCGCTTCTCCACCTGCGGGCTTACGTCCTTGATCAAATAGCCGGTGACCGAGCGCCGCTTGTCGAGCCATTGCCGAGCAGCATCCCGCACCTGGTCGGCTGTGACGGCGCGGATGCGATCCGACCAATGCCGGACGTCATTGACGGACGCGCCGGTGGTCAGCGCAGTGCCGTACCAGCGAGCCATGCTGGCCTGGTTGTCCTGTGCATAGACAGCGTCTGCGATTAAACGGGTTTTGGTGCGTTCCAGCTCGTCTTCTGTGACGCCCTTCGCGATAACCTGGGCGACGACTGCGTCGGCTTCCGCTTCAAGCTGGGGCAACGTAACTCCAGGGCGCGGCGAACCGTGAATACCGAATTTGGACATGTCCAGCGCGTTTGCGTCATACCAGGCGTCGGCGGCGACCGCGATTTGCTTGTCGACAACGAGGGCGCGATAGAGGCGGCTGTTGGAGCCGCTCCCGAGAATGTGGGCGAGCACTTCGAGCGCTTCGGACTCGCCGCGCTTACCCGTAGTGAACGACGGCACCAGGTACTCCCGTTGCAGGGTCGGCATCTCGACTCGCGCATCGGCGAGTGTGAGCGAGCGCACTGCCACAGGCGGCGGCTCTTGCGCTCGCATGCGCAGCCCGATGGCGCCATGACGGGGTACCTTGCCGTAGGTTTCTTCTGCAAGCGTCCGCGCCTGTGCAGGGTCGACGTCCCCGGCGATCACCACCACTGCGTTATTGGGCGCGTAGAAGCGGCGATAGAAACCGATAGCGTCGTCGCGGGAAAGCTCTTCCATTTCGTGCCGCCAGCCGATCACCGGCTTGCCGTACGGGTGATTGAGAAAAAGCGCAGCGTCGATCTGCTCGCCGAGACGAGCGCGTGGATTGTTTCCAACCCGCTGGTTCTGCTCTTCGAGAATGACATTGCGCTCGGGCAAAACGACCTCATCAGTGAGTTGCAGACCGGTCATGCGGTCGGCCTCGAACTCCATGACCGTCTTGAGCTGCTCGCTTGGCACGCGCTGGAAATAGCCGGTGTAATCCTGCGAGGTGAAGGCATTTTCCTGGCCGCCGATGCGCGCGACCACCTGCGAAAACTTTCCAGCGGGATTTTTGGCGGTGCCCTTGAACATGAGGTGCTCAAGGAAATGCGCCAACCCCGACTTGCCCGCCGTTTCATCGGCGGCGCCGACCTTGTACCAGATCATATGCGTGACCACCGGTGCCCGGTGGTCGGGGATGACTACAAGCTCCAGTCCGTTTGCAAGCGTGAAGTCGGCAATTTCGGGGGCCGCCTGCTCGGCGGCAAGCGAAGAAGAGGCAAGCGCGCCAACGAGCGCGATGAGCGTAAAGTTTATTTTGGCAAGCACGATGTCAGACCTGGCTATGTTGCGGTCGCCCCGCAGCACAAAATTGGATTACGCCGCCAGCCACGCAACAAAGCTGGACCGTCGGCCGTCACGTTTATCGGGTCAGCTCACCGCGTGTGGTGTAGCTATCGGTCGCCTTCGGCGCGCCTGCCTTGCCCGCGCCGTAGGGCTGATCTGGCGACGGAGTTTGATAGCCGGGCGGAGGATCGGTCAGCGAGGTGCGCGGCGGTTCGCCCGTGAATTTTACCGATTCTTCTTTATTGCCGCCAAACATTGAACCGAACACACTTTTGGAACTGGAGCCAAGCTGGGATGGCAGCAGTTGATTTCCGAAGCCTGAGGCCGGTGCGTCATAGCCATTGTCTGTCTGCGCCTGCTTTTTCTTGGCCTTGGCGCGGCCTCCGGGAGTCAATTGATCCGGGCGCAGCGGATTCTGCTCTCGTTCGCGCTCGTCGCTGATGTTGCGATCTCTCGCCGCTGCCGCGTCCGCTTTACGGCGGGCGACGTCAGGGTCCTTCGGCCAGGCCGGATTGTTGGCGATTGCGGAGTCGCCCTGCTCAGGCGGCGGCAGAGCGCGACCAGGTGGCAGCACAAGCGGCGCGCGTTCCTGATAATTGATGGTCGCCTCGCCGTCGCGTTTGAGGCCGAGCCCTTCCATGATGCCGCGCAAAAATTTCTGGTCGGCCGGAACATCGTCGTCAGCCGCACGCGCGGCGGCAGGTACAAGCACGGCGGCCGCGCCGAGCGCCAGCCCCAGGGCGGCGCCCGCGCTAAAAACGGTAGTCGTACGTTTGCGCCTGGTGTTCATCCGGACCCGGACCCTGGAACCATTGAATTGTCGCGACTCTTGGCGGCCGATCAGGGCGCTTTTGCGGCGCGATCCGCTGTCAACGATTCATACAACAGGCCAATAACCCCGGCAACGATGGCTACATCGGCCAGGTTAAAAACATACCAGTTGAACTGCCAATTCGGCGTCGAAATGTGGAAAAAGACGAAATCGGCGACCCAGCCATAGGCCAAACGGTCTATGGCGTTGCCAAGAGCTCCCCCGATGATAAGGCCCAGCGAGAGGGCGGTGAGCCGGTCTTTGGCGCGCGCAAGCCAGATCCAGAGCAACAGCACGGCGACCGCCTTGAAGACGAGCAAGACCCACTGACCAAGCGGGCCCGGGGTCTGGAACAGGCCGTAGCTGATGCCTGTGTTGCGCGCCAGAATGATGTCGATAAATGGGCCAATCCGTACCGGGCCATTGGCGGCAAGTTCGAACACAAACAGGAGGTAAACTTTGCTGGCCTGGTCGAGGAGGCAGGCGATCGCCGCCACGGAAACCCCGAATTGCGTTTGCGGACCGGTGACGTAAGACACGGATTACTCCGCCGCCTTGCGCATGGCTTCCCATTCGCGCAGGGCCTGCGCGTCACGCGGCGAGACATCCGGATATTCGGGGTCGGCGCCGATGGTGGTGAGGATTTTCCACGAGCGCGCGCATTTTTTGCCCTCGGCGAGATTGGGCACGACCGCCACGCCCGCGACATCCGGAAGACGGAATGCGGTATTCGGACCTTCGTCCTGAACGAGCGTTGCCGCCGAGGTGATGCACACTTCGGCGAGATCGCAATCGACCACCGCTTCGTACAGTTCTGCGTTCGATACATGAACGATCGGATGTGCCTCGAGCGACGAACCGATGCGCTTTTGCGCGCGCTCGATTTCCAGGGCGCCGGTGACCACGCGGCGCACGGTGCGAATCCTGCGCCACTTCTCGGCGAGCCTGTCGTCGCGCCAGGAGGCCGGCACGTCGGGAAAGAGTTCCAGATGTACGGATTTCGCAGCTTCCCCGTAACGCGAAAGCCATGATTCTTCCGCGGTGAAGCAGAGCATCGGCGCAAGCCATGTGACCGTGCAGCGGAACAAATGATCGAGCACGGTCAGACAGGCTTTGCGCTTCACCGAGGAAAACGGATCGCAATAGAGCGTATCCTTGCGAATGTCGAAATAGAACGCCGACAAATCCGAGGTCATGAAGCTCGATAGCGCCGCAAAGATGCGCTTGTAGTCAAAGTCGGCGTAAGCCTTGCGCACCAGTACGTCGAGCTCATAGGAGACTGTGCAATATCAGGCGTTCCAGCTCCGGCATCTTCTCGAGCTTGACGCGATCGTCCTCGCTGAAATGCGCGAGGCTACCGAGCATCCAGCGGACGGTGTTGCGCAGCTTGCGATAGGTTTCGACCGTGGTCTTTAAAATCTCAGGGCCGATGCGCAGGTCGTCGGCATAGTCGGATGCACAAACCCACATGCGCAGGATGTCGGCGCCGGACTGTTTGATCACGTCCTGGGGCGCGGTGACGTTGCCGAGCGATTTCGACATTTTGCGACCGCCCTCGTCGAGCACGAAGCCGTGGGTGAGGACCACGTCAAAGGGCGCGCGTCCGCGCGTACCACAACTTTCCAAAAGCGATGAGTGGAACCAGCCGCGGTGCTGATCGCTGCCTTCGAGATACATGACCGTATCTTTGCCGCCGTCCATTTTGCGTTTGATGCCGGCGAGCGTCTGGAAATGAACCGGATCCTCCAGCACAAACGCATGCGTTGAGCCGGGTCGAACCAAACGTCGAGTATATCGTCGACCTTCTTCCAGGAATCGTTGGCGAGCTTGCCGAGGAAGCGCTCACGCGCGCCCGCTCTGTACCAAGCATCAGCGCCCTCTTTCTCGAAGGCCTCGACGATGCGCACATTCAGATCCGGGTCTTGCAGGATTTCGACCGAGCCGTCCGGCTTTTCCTTAACGAACACGGCGATCGGCACACCCCAGGCGCGCTGGCGCGAGATCACCCAGTCGGGGCGGCTCTCGATCATGCCGGTGATGCGGTTTTCGCCCTGCTCGGGCCCCAGCGCGTGGCCTTGATGGCGTAGAGCGCTCGGTGGCGCAGCGTGTCACCTTTTTTGGCGATGTCTTTATCCATCGCGATGAACCACTGCGGCGTATTGCGGAAGATGACGGGCTTCTTCGAGCGCCATGAATGCGGGTATTGATGTTTCAGACGACCCTCGCGAGAGCAGTTGCCCGCGTCGATGAGCGCCTTAATGACCGCATCATTCGCATCGCCATTCTCACCCTTTTCGGTAATGACTTGCGCTACCCTAAAACCCCGGCGCGTCTTTCGGTGAAACCGACCGTCATCATCGACTGTATAGGGAATTCCCTTAGTCAATCGATACATCAATGCCAGCGTATCCTTCGGACCGACAATCCTCTGCATGCGATCAAAATTCGCGATCCATACCTCGAAGTCGTCGCGGCCATGACCCGGCGCCGTATGCACAAAGCCGGTGCCAGCATCATCGGTGACATGATCGCCCGCAAGCAATGGCACCTTGAACTCATAATTTCCCGCAAAGTCTTTGAGTGGATGGTTGCAGAGTCACGAAACTGCGCCCAGCCCTCATCAAAACTAAAAGTATTCAGCTGATTGAAAGCGGTTACTCGCGCTTGCCTGAAGACATCGACGGCTAACTTCGTTGCGAGTACAAAACGATCACCTCGCTTTGCCCAATTACCTGTTGGCGCATCAACTACTTGATAGACACCGTATTCAATCTGATCGGAAAAACTAATCGCGCGATTGCCTGGAATTGTCCACGGAGTGGTGGTCCAGATAACAACCGCACTCTGGCGGAGTTCGTTTGCAATCTTCTCTGCGACGTTACGATGCTTCTCGGAAGCTTGCTCATCAAAACTAACTTCCACCTGAGCAACGGAAACTTCACCCACACCTGGTCCGACATAATCCTCGTACTCGACCTCCGCCTCCGCGAGCGCGGTCTTCTCCACCACCGACCACATCACCGGCTTCGAGCCGCGATAGAGCGTGCCGTTGGCCGCGAACTTCATCAGCTCGCGCGCGATCTGCGCCTCGGCCGCGTAGCTCATGGTGCTGTAGTAGTGCCCCCAATCGCCGACCACGCCGAGCCGCTCGAACTCCGCGCGCTGCACGCCGATCCAGTGCTCGGCGAACTGCCGGCACTCGCGGCGGAATTCGATCACCGGCACCTTGTCCTTGTCGCGGCCCTTGGCGCGATATTCCTCCTCGATCTTCCATTCGATCGGCAGGCCGTGACAGTCCCAGCCGGGCAGGTAGTTCGAGTCGAAACCAAGCATCTGCTGGCTTTTGGTCACCACATCCTTGAGGATCTTGTTAAGCGCTGTGCCGATATGGACGTTGCCGTTGGCGTAGGGCGGGCCGTCGTGAAGGATGAAGCGCAGGCGGCCCTTGGCTGCCGCGCGCAGGCGGCCGTAGAGGTCGAGGCTGCGCCACCGCGTCAGAATTTCCGGCTCGCGCTGGGGCAAACCGGCACGCATCGGAAATTCCGTCTGCGGCAGGTACAGCGTCTCGGAATAATCGCGCTCAGGGCTTCGACATGGCGGGCTATGTAGCAGGCTGATCGGCTGATGTAGACCAGCACGGGAAATGCGTTGCCCGCACGCTTGAGCGCGTCGCGGGCCTGGGCGGCATCAGCCGTCATGTGATGCTTGAGTGTGTCAATCGATTCGAATTTCTGCTCCTGGCGGATCCAGCCGATAAAGGCGATATCGATCGCCTTGCCGTAAAGGTCACCGTCAAAATCGGGCGCAGGCGCCGACGGTGAGCGGCCTGAAAGGAACCGATACGGTGACCGGTCGACGGAAACGTACGCGTCGAAGAACGTGCTCGGAGCGAACGGCAGCACCCTGCAAGTCAGGCCGGGGTACGCGGTCAACGACGGCAACGGCGGAAAGGACTACACGGTCGCCCTGAAGCCCGCACCGCCGGCACAATCACACCTGCAGCGTTGACGATCACTGCCGCCGGCAATACGAAAGTCTACGACGGAACCACCACCGCCAGCGCGGTGCCGACTGTTAGCGGCCTGAAAGGGACCGATATCGTGACCGGCCTGGCGGAGACTTACGCCTCGAAGGACGTCCTGGACTGAATGGCAGCACGCTGCAAGTGAAGTCCGGTTACGTCATCCAAGGCGGGAACGGCGGCAACAACTACACGGTGACCGTGAACACCGCCGCCGGAACGATCACCCCGGCCGCGTTGTCGATCTCCGCCCGGACGAGTAACAAGAACTACGACGGCACGACCTCGACATCGTCGACTCCGACGGTCAGCGGCCTGAAAGGGACCGGACACCGTGACCGGCCTGTCCCAATCGTACGTCATCGAAAGATGTGCTCGGAACCGCGGCGCTTAGTTCGGTACAGGTCAACGGCGGCTACACGGTCAACGACGGCAACGGCGGCAACGACTACACGGTCACGGTCAACTCCCCCGGTGGCCGCCACCATCTTCCCGGCGGCGCTGACGATGACCGCCGCGACGAACTCCAAGGTCTACGATGGCACGACGTCGGCGGGCGCGGCGCCGACCGTCAGCGGCCTGAAGGGAACCGATTCCGTGACCGGCGAGCCGAATCGTACGCGTCGAAGAACGTGCTCGGCGCGAACGGCAGCACCCTGAAAGTCGGCACGCGGGCTACGCCGTCAACGACGGCAACGGCGGAAAGGACTACACGGTCACGCTGAAGACCGCTACCGGCACCATCACACCTGCGGCGCTGACGATCTCTGTCGCCGACAATACGAAAGTCTACGATGGAACGACCACCGCCACCGCGGTGCCGACAGTCAGCGGGCTTGAAAGGGACCGATACCGTGACCGGCCTGGCCGAAGTCTTACACGTCGAAGGACGTGCCTCGGACTGAACGGCAGCACGCTGCAGGTGAAAGCTCGATTACGTCATCCAAGGCGGAAACCTCGGAACGAATTACACGGTGACAGTGAATTCCGCGACCGGAACCATCACACCGCTCCGCTGACGATCACCGCCAGGACCAATACCAAGGCCTATGACGGAACCACCGCCAGCGCACAGCGCCGATACCGACTGTCACCGGCCTGAAAGGGACCGACACCGTGACCGGTCGGACCGAATCTTACACATCGAGTGCCAGACTCGGAGTGAACGGCAGCACGTTGCAAGTCAATGCCGGCTACCTGGTCAACGACGGAAATAGCGGCAACGACTACACGGTCACGCTGCAAACGGCCAAAGGTACGATCAGCTGACATTGAACTTCGACCAAAAAGTCGGCTATCCCGACGATCATGTCGCTCGCAATCGTTCGAGAGTTTCCATCTGTTGCCTCCACATTTCACCGCTACTCGCAGGACCGTTATGCCTTGACTTTGAATCCCGTTCCGGTGGTTCAATTCTGTATTGAATGATTCCACTGCGACCAGATTCGTTAAGGTTGGCGAGTAACATGTTTTACCGATCTTTACGAATTCGGATTATGTTGATGCGTTTCGGGGAGCCGATGTGCATCCGCCGAATCATCGGAGCAGTCCATGACACTCAATATCGAAGTCCATGAGCAAGACGGCCTGTGGTACGCGTATGATCACGATTTGAAGTCGCCGGAAACGGGAAAAGGGGAGAATCCGCTTGCGGCCGCCTACAATTTGCTTAAGGAGATTGGGGAGGAGTTCTTTGTGATGGCCGATCTGGCGGCGGTGGGAGAACTGAGTGAGGGCGGATCAGTGGCGTTTCGCGTGCCATTCGCAGAATGGAGTCGGTTTTCAGGGCAAGATCGTCAGTGAATCGAATAATTCGGCATCCCGATCACCGAAACCAGCCTAACGAAAAATAAACTCAAATCAAACGCATATGCAAGACTGAGTGACAATTAGAAAACGGGTTTCAAAAGGAATTCAATCCCGTCCTCGCCGCATCTTCATTGATTTGATCCGATCAAGAGACTCGATGCGGCTTCGGCCCGTTCCTCATCGGACAGCGGTAGGGTAGAAAGCATTTTGAGCATGGCCGCGAAGTCGGAGTTTCAGTTACCGCAGCGGCGGCTTCACCCGACGCATCGCAGAAACACGCCGGGAGTCGCTAAAAACGAACCCTCCAACTTCAGGCTGGCGCTCACCCAATTACCCGTCAGCAGCAAATGACAAAACAGCGTGTCCGCATAATGAAACGACGCCGGACATCGACGTCATCGATCCGGAGAGCATCCGCTCGATCGTCGAGCATCGGGCACAACAACCAGTGACGCTGGTCTCATTCGACGGTCGTCCGCACCAGGCGATGGCGCGGGCGAAAAACGACGTTTCTGACGGCCTATTATGCGCCAACTCGCCCGCCCAATTCGATCGCTTGCCCCTTTGGTCATCGTGAACGAGTGCAACGGCTTCGCTTTCAGCAATTGAAGCCGCCAGTAGTTGGGTGTTCGCGTGTTCTAGATCACTCTGCCCCGATTGCCTGCCGACTACGCAGCACCAAATTCGGGATTCTGGCTGACTGAGATGCAGCACGTCATCGGATCGATATCGCTCGCCGCCGAACTACCGAATCGTCAGACGACGATGGGCAAACCATTTCAAGCGACGATCGTCAGGGAATGTCTGGTTGCCGTTGGGCGCCACTGTCGATTCGCCATTTCGATTTGGAAAGATCGTTCCGCGGAAATAAAATCGTCGTTTGCCTCATTCTTCATCGCTCGTTGGACGTCGTAATCGCTTGCGAGATTTCATTGACGGACTGCGGGCATTCACGAATCGTGCCCAAAAAGGCACGCGCAAGATTGTTGCAGTGATGACACCGAGCCAGAGGCAGCACTAGCCCAATAACGAGAAACCAACCCCAGCACCCGCATCGATGAATGTTGAAAGAACCACATTCTGGGCACTGCATTTCTCGCCTTACTTCGGTATTTGAAAGTTATGCTGGCCTGCAACAATTGACGGCAAAGCTCAGAGAAGTCCTTCAAAAGGAAGGTGAACCTTGAGAACGGTATGCGACCTTCAAGCATGTCGGTCATCAGCAGAAGTTGTGAACATTCGAGACTATCAGACAGAACCGCTCAAAACGATTCAAGCCAAAATGCATAAAGAAGGCGAATTGCGAATCAGAACGTATTTTTCAATTCCGCAATCGGTAACTGGAGTTTAGGAACTTGCATCTCGCGGGAAGGCTACGGCAACACCCCGGTTTTATTCGTTGGCAATCCGTCTCGTCTCTCGCGCACGCAACATCGTATTCGCGTCGCCAGGCTTATCCCCGATCTGCGGTTTGTCAATTTCTCGCGGCGATTTTGTTCCTACTCGCCGTCATCCGGGGACGAAGACTCTCATTTCTTCCGATACTCTTCCACCAAAGCGGGTCACGATGGCGTGACAATCACGTTCGAGCAAGTGAAGAACCACGGCCAGAAGCCGTGGCTTCAGGAAGCCCCCTCTGTGGGGGCGTCGGGTTAACAATCTGATTTGAAATTAGAGGACGATGAGTTTCCCATGTAACAAACGCTTTTCGCTTTGTCCTTGCGAACAGCGAATCCGGCCACTCGCATGGTTCTTCCATCTCGGAAACGGCGGATCTCGCCGGAACGGCAGAGCCTTTCAGGGTCGCACGGCCAAAGGCCGTGGGTCTGAACCGGACGAATGAGCCGACGGCTACCTGTTCGTTGAATGATTCATCGGCATCGGTTGCGGCTATGGCTTCGGTCATCTTTGTCAGATCGTTTGTCGCACCGCCACGATGTGGGGCATGGCAGTTTGAACTCGTGCTGAGAAGCGACTCAACTGAGTAACTGAGGCAAGAAACGCAACAAAAAAGAGTCGATGCGTGGCCGTTGAATGAATCGTGTCTTTACCCCGTTTACGCTGATCCTCATGGAGGCCAAGCACCATGCGTTGGACCATCGCGCATGATTTGAAAATACGACGGTAGACGTATTTTTCATCGACAGCCTTAATTTGTTGGTCGGCGCATTAGTTTTTTCGGCCGCGATCTTTTATGCAGGGGTCCCTGTG
>CAVULO010000002.1:102500-180761 GCA_963742345.1 uncultured Alphaproteobacteria bacterium | reverse complement strand
ACGGGCTTGGGTGAACCGGCGCTGCCGCCGGCAATTGGCGCCGTTTGCAATGCGATTTTCGCGGCCACAGGCAAGCGCATTCGGTCCTTGCCGCTCGCCAAGCACGGCTACTCTTGGGCATAACAAAGCTCTTTAGCCTTGGGGCGCGAGATTATTAGTGAGCTTCGCCCGGTGCAGTGGAAACATCCAGGTTCCGCACCAGCCACGGAACAATCACTTTTCGAAAAATGACCGGATCGGGCCACACCTTTGCCTGGCGGCCCAGGTGGCCGCCCTGCGGATTAATCCAGGCTTCCTTCGGCACGTCGCCGCTGCTCAGAAGCAAATACGTATCGGAGATCGGCACCTGCGTATCGAGCGCACCAGAAATAATCAGCATCGGGGTGGTGGGCTTGCCGATCAGCCCTTGGGTGACCAGCGACATTTTTGGAAAAATGTTCGTCAAGTCCTCCACTGTGTTCGCACCTTGGTAGATAGACATCAATGCAGGCCCCAAACCGAACAAATATTCGCGGTTGCCCAGGGTTTTTTGCAAAACAAAGTCTCTTTGGAACGTAGCGTCCACCGGAGGCGATTGTGCCACTACCGCCTTGAGCCGAGCGTGCTCCAGGATCGCAAGTTTCGTTGCCCAGTAGGCGCCGAAGCTCTGGCCGTCCACCCCGATCCGCGCCTTGTCGACTTCCGGCCGCGTTTGCAGGTAATCGATCACTTTGGAAAACATGCGCTCCGCGTTTTCGCTGGCCTTAATCGGGGCCTGCCCGGTTCCGGGCGAGTCGAGCCCGATAAATCCGATGCCGGACGGAATAACCGCGCCAAAATTTTCGCTTAGATCTTCTTTGCGGCTGTCGAGCCCACTGATGGCGATCACCACCGGCACAGGACCCTTGGCGTTCTTCGGAAGTCGTAGGTACCCCACAATCTCCGAATTCTCAAAAGGGATGTGCACCACCTCCAGCGGAGGATCCATCATTTTTGCGTGCGCCAGAAAAGCTTCCAGCGCTTTTGCATATGCCTGCTTCTTGCCTTGCGAAGAAGGCACAGGCCAGCGCGCGAAGGAATACAGCCGCCACGCGCGAATGTAATCGGCATTGGCTTTCGCAGGGTCACTCGCCTGCAACGATTTGCCTTCGTTCATGTACTTGTCGGCGACGGCACTGAAGGCTGCCGCCCATTCATCGTCGCTGGAGGTCTTGATCGAAGCGAAAGCCTCGCGCACATCGCCAGGATCAAGCCCGATCAACGGGTACATCCCGCTGTCGGCGCGCTTTATCGCTTCGGCTTTGACTTCATCGAGCGTGCGTTCTTTTTGTTGCGCGAACGCCGAGTTCACCGCCGGCAATCCGCAAAGGAAAAGAAACACTATAACTAGGTGTAGGTATCTCAAACGGATTCTCCTCACGGCATGCTCTTGAGTTTGGCGAGTGCCGCGTCGTAATACGAAGAGTCGTAGTATTTTTCGGGTGAAGGTGGGTGACCGCCCCACTGGCCTTCCACTTCGGCCCGCAACTTCAACACGTTCTTGAAGCCCTCGAGGTCGAACTTCGCGTCTTTCGCGTAGCCGCCTGGGCGCGTCATGGACGACTCGTAAGTCGCTGCGGCAATTTCAGGAGTCAAATGGTAATCGCTCACCAGCAGGTCGATCACTTGCTGTTTATTTGCGGGAGCCGTCAGCCAGCGTTGCGCCTCAATGCAAGCAGCGAGAAACGGAATGAGTTCATCGTGGTGATCACGAGCCCAATCGCGGAGGCTGAAAAAGCCCGCGGCCTGATAAGGACCGATAAGTTGCTGCACGGAGCCGAGACTCACAAAGCCTTCGCGTAACGCCGCCAGCGAAGCCGGTGGACCCAACATCGAGCCTGCAAACTCCTTATGTTCGCGCATCGCAATCAGCCTTTGCGGGGTGGCGCCAAACGGTTTGATTTCGTAGTCCTTGCCCGCCTGCAGTCCGCTCAGCGAAAGGATTTTCTTCATCTGCAAGGCGTACGCGGTGTTCGGCGCATCGACGATCAGTGTTTTTCCGCGCAGTTCCGGAATTGATTTGATTTCCGGTTGCGCGATCAGTTCGTTCTGCGAACCCTCGCCTCCCATGACGATAACCACGTCGACCTTCGCCAATTCCACCATCGCCACGGCATTGTCCACGGCCAAGTAAGCGAGATCGCCTTTTCCGGCAGCCAGATCGGCGCGCAATTCGTCCGAGTTCTTCTTAGTAATCCGACTCGACCCCGACGCCATATTTCGCAAAGTACCCCTGCTTCGCGCGCCACCGTAAACTGGATAGGGCGTCCGAGCAACGTCAGCACGCGGACTTTCTGCGGCATCGGCGTTTGGGGAAACGCCTTCGCAGAAAGCCCGCACGTTACAAACAAAAGGCAAAATGCGGCGAACAGTTTCTTTCTCATGGGATCTCCACAATGCGAGTTCTTAACGCAATTTTGCTGCGCTCAAAGACATGATTCCGGTTGCTCGATACGAATGCCGTCCCGATCAGGGCGCGCCCTCATTCAGCTTATCGAGCGACCACTCACTGGCCACCATGGGATCGAGTATAGGCTTGCCAAGGTTCGGGCAGCTCAGCGCATACAGGCCCGTATCGGTACCGGCCCAAATGATGTTGCGGTCCCATTCGATGAACACGTTGTCCACGGTTCGGTCGTAGCTCCCGAACTTCGCTAGGTCGCCACCCTGTGGCGGAATAAAGTACGCCACTTCTTCCGGCTTCGTAAGGTTGCCGATATCGTAGCAACGCAGTCCAGCGATGAAATACGAATAGGCGATGAATTCCTGCCGTGGTTTGCCAGGTGCTTTCAGGTGTGGTGGATTGTGCGCGCCAAAGCGGCCGCGCTTAAAACAGAAGTCGCGATAAGGCGCCTCGGGCGGAGGAATGGGACGCGGCAACTGCGCGACGGCCACGGGATGTTCTTCATCTCGAATATCGATCACCCAATTAGGCAAGTAAATCTGGTTGCAATCGGAGTTCGTAGTTTCGCCGTTGGTGATGACAAAGCCACGATCCATAATGCCGCAATAAATCGTGTGAAAAGCGATGCCCATGCCCGAATACTGCGGGGGAGGTTCAAAGCGTCCGATTTCTTTCTGATGTTTTGGATCGGCGAGATCCAGGATGATGAAACCATTGCAGCCGAACGCGCCGTAGCCGCGGTTGCCGCCGTCCTCGAGTTTCTTCGGAACATAAACTGGTCCATGAAGCCCGGCAAACGGAGTTTGGTCCGCAATCACCTTCGGCGGCACCAACTTCGACCATATCCATTTGTTGTATTCCGCTTCCTCGCCTTTGCGCGACCCCGGCACCCACCACATCGACACTTCTTTGGCGCTGCTGGGGTCAGAGCAATCCACAATCATGTTCCCGTTGACCAGTTGCCGGAAATAAGAAGGCTGGTGGATAAACGTCTCATCGGGCGCGGTGTCCAGATAAGCGTATTTTCCGCCATCATAGTAATTCCGATGGGTTCCCTGGCCCGTCGCGCCCGTGCTGAATTCCGAGAGCTTCACAATCTTCGATGGATCGGTCGCATCGTAAAAGCGAACACCACGTAGTCCCTTGAAATTCTTGCGTTTGTCGTCCAGGTGCGGGTCGTCATACTTGCCCATGGGCGCTTCCGGCGTCGAATCGGTGATCGGTGTCTGTGACCCGGTCACCAGAATCCACTTCTTCAGATCTTTGTTATAGGCGACTTGCACCTGGGCGCCGTCAAAGCCTTTTTTGTTGAAGACGGTGGGTTTCCGCACATCGCTGATATCCACCACGTCGCCTTGTTGAAACATATAACGGCGGCTCCCAACAGACATCATCTGCATCTTGCCGTGCCGGTTCTCACCCGGTAGGAAGGCAAGCACTTCCATATTACGAATATAGGTTCGGCGGTCCAGGTAGGAAATGCTGTTGGGAGAGGGATGCCCATGGTGATCGGCCCAAGCCATCATTGACGAACCGGCCAAAGCTAATCCAGCTCCAGCGGTGGTCTGCAAAAACTGCCTTCGGGTAGGCAAAACACTCTTGGCAGCCTCGGTCTTCGGCTGGCCAGGTACGTTCCTTGGTGCGGCTAACTTGGTCACGCGGGTCTTGCTTTTCATCCGCAAGCTCCTTTAGCGTAAGACTTTAGCTCGGTTGTTGGACGAGCTGCGACCGTGCCGCGGACCCGGAAACACGCGACACAAGAATTCCATTCTGCCGTGGTTGGACCCCTATACCATTCGTGCAACCGAGGTGTCAATATTAAACTTCTATGGATAGGAAATTTAGATGGGTTAGGGTTAGATATGGCGCGGACCTTCGGGTATAGTGGTCCGACCAAACGGCTTGATGAACTGCGGCAACCGTTCCGCTCCCCGTCCCCCGCCGGAAGCGTAGGAGGAAATGATGCCCATCGCAACAGTGAATCCCTCTACCGGTGAACTGGTTAAATCCTTTGAGCCCCTGACCGACGCAGAGCTCGAAGCCAAACTGCAAAAGGCTGCCGACACCTTTGTGACGTATCGCAACATCTCCTTCGCGGAACGTGCCCGCATGATGATGAAAGCGGCGGCGATCATTGATGCCGAAAAAGAAAACTACGCCAGGGTCATGACCCCGGAGATGGGAAAGACGTACCGCTCGGCTGTGGACGAGGCCGAAAAATGCGCCCGGATGCCGCTACTACGCGGAAAATGCCGAGAGATTCCTGGCCGACGAACCGGCAAGCAGCGGAGCGAACAGAGTACATACGCTATCAACCGATGGGCCTGGTGCTCGCGGTGATGCCCTGGAATTTTCCTTTCTGGCAGGTGTTCCGGTTTGCCGCGCCTGCGCTAATGGCCGGGAACGTCGGCCTGCTGAAACACGCGTCCAACGTGCCGCAGTGCGCGCTGCTGATCGAGAGATCTTTCGCCGCGGGGATTCCCCGAGCGCCTTCCACACACTCTTGATGGGTTCGGCGAAGTCGAAAGCCGTGGTCGATCCCCGAGCGATGGCCGTGACGCTGACCGGCAGCGAACATGCGGGCATTGAAGTGGGTATTGGCGCGCAAAACGCATCAAGAAACGTGGTTTTAGAACTCGGCGGGAGCGACCCTTTTATCATCATGTCGAGCGCCAACCTCGAACTGGCTACTCCCACCGCCGTCACAGCGAGGATCCAGAACAACGGGCAATCATGCATCGCCGCGAAGCGTTTCATCGTAGCGAAGAGCGTGGCAGATAAATTTGAAAGCTCATGGCCGAGAATGGCCGCGCTCAAGTGGGGGACCCGATGGACGAAAGCACGGAAGTCGGGCCGCTTTCCACTCCTGAAGGCGTAGCCGATCTCGACCGTGACGTCCGGAAGCCGCTAGCAGCCGGTGGAAAAGTGCTCACCGGTGGCAAACCCTTGCAACGTCCGGGAAATTTTTATGCGCCTACGGTCCTCGTTAATATTCCCGCTGATTCGCCCGCGCACAAAGAAGAAATGTTTGGTCCGGTAGCCAGCGTCTTCCGTGCGAAAGATGTGGAGGATGCCATTCGCATCGCCAGACACCCGTTTCGGTCTGGAGCCAGCGCCTGGACGAATGACAGCAGCGAACGGAACGCTTCATCAATGGTCTGGATGCGCCGGAATGGTGTTCATCAACCGCATGGTGGCTTCGGATCCGCGGATTCCGTTCGGCGGGGTCAAATGGTCCGGGCATGGGCGCGAGCTGGGAGCCCTAGGAATCAGGGAGTTTACGAATATCAAGACGGTTTGGATTGAGGACGGCCAATAACCGGTTGCGGACGTAGGGGCTGTGTGGTAGCGTGGTCGGACAACTCGACCAGACTGCATTTGTCCGCTGTGAGCTTCATCCCCGGCTCCAGGTTTAGATCTTGGCCCTGACGAGTTTTCTCGGATGCTAGGAGGTTGCGATGTGATAAGATTGTTCGTTCTTCGCGCCTGTACGAGCAGATTGTGCAGCAAGTGGAAGCGTCCATCCATAAGGGCCAGTTGAAGCCAGGAGATCAGCTTCCCCCCGAGCGTGAGCTTGCCGAGCAATTCGGTGTAAGCCGTACAGCCGTCCGTGAAGCGGTGAAAACGCTTCGTGAAAAGGGGCTAGTGGAGGCGTACCCGGGGCTGGCAGACCTTCATCACCGACGGTACTTCGACACCATCCGCCAATCTCTTGACCGCATGATGCGAACCGGAAATGAAGGTTTCGCATTCCTTGCCGAAGTGCGTCAAATCCTGGAACCAGAGATCGCCGCGCTCGCCACGACACGTGCAAAGGAAGAAGACCTGGACGCCATGCGGCAGCAAGTTGCGGTAATGGACCAAGCGAGAACGGATCCCGACGCCTTCATCGAGGCCGACCTGGATTTCCACTTGGCGTTGGCCGAGGCCGCCGCAAATCCCATCATTCTGTCCCTGATCCATTCGATTGTTGGACTGCTCCGTGAACAGCGCATGAGAATTTTCCAAGTCACCGGTGGACCCGACCGGGGCAATATCATCACAAGAAATCCTGGAAGCCGTCGAACACCGTGATCCGGCGGGAGCGCGCGAAGCCATGAAAGCACATTTGGCCCAGGTACGGGATGATTCGCGCCACGCACCAAGTGAGCCCGAATAGTCGGAGCATGTTGCATTTCAGGAGGGCAATTCGTCGTGGCTAATCTCGGATTCATCGGACTTGGCGTAATGGGCAGCGAGATGGTGGATCGTCTCCTGAGCAAAGGCCACAACGTCACTGGCTACAACCGCACGAAATCCAAAGCGGAAGGTTTAATCAAGAAGGGCATGAAGTGGGGCTAACTCGCCTCGTGAAGTGGCGGCAGCCGTTGGAACGCCATTCTTTCGATGGTTACAAATTTCTGCCGCGCTCGAGGCAGTCATTAGCGGTCCCGACGGCGTACTCGCGGAACTCCAGACCGCAGAACAATACGAGCACCACGACGCCGGCCGCGGTAGCCACGACTGGGCGGCCTATCTGCGCATTCTCGACAACATCGACACCAGTTATCGCAACTGAAATAAGCTGTGGCCAATACCAACCGCATGCAGGAGCGCCTGGCGCGCGGCGAGGCCTGGCGCTGGCGCATGGCGACGCGGCTCGCCCGCACCGCCGAGATCGCCATGATCGCGGGAGTCGCGCCGGTTCGACGCCTTTTCATCGACATGGAGCACTGCACGATCTCACTCGATCGACGCGGCACAGATTGTGTTGCGGCTTTGCCGGTGGCGTGACCCCGCTGGTCCGTATCGCTGGCCATCGAATTGAGGACGCGACACGTCCGCCGACACTGGGAGCGCTCGGCATACCGTCCGAATGTCAGCACACGCGCTGAAGCTGAGCCCTTGCGCGCCTGCCGCTTTCCGCCATTAGGCGAGCGCTCGGTTGCCGGGCCGGCCCACTGCAAAGGCTATCGCGTGACGCCGGCTCGCCATATGTTAACAAGCAGGGCAATGCCGCAACGGTGCTCATTGCGATGTTGGAAACGCCGGAAGGCATAACGAATGCCGACGCCATCGCCGCGGTGCCGGAGATCGACGTGCTGCTGATACCGGCTCCAACGATCTCGGCACCGCCATGGGCATTCCCGGCCAGTTGAAAAATCCGAAACTGCGGGCAGCTCTACGAGGCGACGGCAAAAGCGTGCAAGGCGCACGGCAAGCACCTCGGCGTCGGCGGCATTCGCGGAGTATGTCGGAGACGTTGGCAGGAAGTTGGTGAAGCTGGGCGCGCGTTTCGTGATCGCAGGATCAGACGTGCAATATCTGATGAATCGGCGGCCACGAGGTAGCCGGCCTGCGCAAGGCGAAGGGCGCTTAGCCCCACTTCCAAAGTCTCGCGGCCTTCCTCGCCGCAGAAACGCGCCAGCACCATCTTGTGGACTTCCGGACGCCCATCAACGAATTGCGCCGAGCGTGCGTAGCGGTAAACCCACTAAGAGTGTCTTCTGGAATAGCCTCGCGCGCCGTTGAGCTGGATCGCGACGTCAGCCGCGTTATGCAGTGCATCGGCGACCTGCACCTTCGGCCATCAGAAACTTCCTTGCGGCGCGCGAGCCTTGCTCGAGCTTCCAGGCCGCATGCATTGTGAGCAGCCGGCCGATCTGAATTCTGCTGGGCAATTTCGCCGAGCTTGATCTGCACGCTCTCGCGATCGGCGAGCTTCATGCCGAAACCCTCGCGCTCGGCCGACATACTCCTGCGCGATCTCGACGCAGCGTTTGGCGAAACCGAGCCAACGCATGCAGTGCGTCAATCGCGCGGGGCCGAGACGAATCTGCGTTGCGCGCAGGCCATCGCCCTCATTCATCAGCACGTTCTCAAGCGGGACTTCGAGTCCGTCGATATTCGAGCTCGCAATGGCCGCCATGCTCTTCCGGCCCCATGATCGGAATGCGGCGTAAAATGCGCCAACCTGGCTGGTCCTTGTGGTAGAGGAGCGCAGTGAGGCCGCGGCGCGAATCGTCGGACGTGCGTGCCACCAGAATGAAGTGGGAGGCGCCGTCCGCGCCGGTGATGAACCATTTACGCCCGCGCACGATGTAACGATCGTTTCGCTTTTCGGCGCGGGTGAGCATCATTGCCGGGTCGGAGCCCGAACCAGGATGTGGCTCGGTCATCACGAAAGACGAGCGCACTTTGCCTTCGACGATCGGGCGCAGCCACCTTTCCTTTTGCTCGGGAGTGCCGACCTTGCTGAGCAAATTCATATTGCCGTCGTCCGGTGCCATGCAATTGATGGCCAGCGGGCCGAAAATCGATCGCGCAGCTTCTTCGTAGATTGCCGGCCAGGCGACGATCGGAAGCTCCATCCCGCCGAATTCCTTTGGCGACTGCGGCGCCCAAAGGCCGGCTTTCTTTGCCCTCTCGCGCACTTTGGCGAGCCGTGCCTCTGGGATGTTCTCATGCTCGGAGAAATTTTCCGGATCGGCTTCCAGCGGCAGAACGTGCTCTTCCACGAAAGCACGCACACGAAGGCGGATGTCCTCGATCTCAGGCGCAAGCGTAAAGTCCATGCGTCGTCCCTCTAGCCCTTGATCTGCACCACTTGTCCGCCATCGACCACGATGGTGGCACCGGTGATATAGCTGCCGGCATCGGATGTGAGCAGCAGGAGCGCACCGTCGAGATCGCCGGGATTGCCGAAACGGCCCATCGGGATCTCACGCTTGATGGCGGCGCCGGCTTCTCCTGCGAGATAGTCATCATTCATCTCAGTGACGAACCAGCCTGGCGCGATGGCATTTACGCGCACGCCCTTGAACGCAAGTTCGACCGCAAGCGCCTTGGTGACCTGCACAACACCGGCCTTGGCCGTGGCGTAGGCGACCGCGCCTTTCGAGACTGCAAGCCCCAGCACCGATGCAATATTGACGATCGCGCCCTGCTTGTTCGCCGCCAGCATTCGGCGCGCTGCCTCCTGCGCCCAGAAGAAAACGGCGTCGAGATTGGTCGAGAGCACCTTGCGCCATTCCTCCGGCGGCATTTCGACAGCGCGGCCGCCATGCGCAATTCCAGCATTGTTGACAAGGATCGTCACGGTACCGAAAGTTTTCTCCGCGGCATCAAAGGCGCGTGTCATGGCCGCGCGGTCGGTCACGTCGGCCTCGATAGCGATCGCCTTGCCGCCCTTGCCTTCAATGTCGTTCTTCAGTGCTTTGAGCCGATCGGCGCGGCGCGCCACCAGCGCGACAGCCGCGCCGTTGTCGCCAAGCGTCTTGGCAAATTGCACGCCGAGGCCACTCGAAGCGCCCGTCACCAGCGCCACGCGGCCTTTCAGGCTGAACATATCGGCGGCCTTCATACAGTAAGCCTTATACACACGCGAACCAAGCACATGAATAGACTATGAAACACAGGCCGCCTATTTTGCCCCAGAACATTTACCGGCCCGGATGGATTGCGTGAAAAGGCTTTGGCAGGCCGCGATCAATAGCTGGAATGGCCTGGTTGCGGTGACGCAATCGGAAGCCGCATTCCGTCAGGAGCTGGCGCTTCTGGCGGTCGGCGTTCCCCTCGCATTTTTTCTGACCACCGATGTGGGCAAGCGTTTTGCGCTGATCGGTGTGATCGTCTTCATCCTTATCGTCGAACTGCTCAACACCGCAATCGAGAAGCTGTGCGATCGTGTCACCCGCGACAACGATCCCGCCATCAAGCGCGTCAAGGACATGGGCTCCGCCGCGATCGGCCTTTCACTGCTCGCGGCGGGCATCGTGTGGCTCTGGATCCTGATCGAACGATTGTGGCCTTAGTGGCCATAGAGCGTGTGCGGCAACGCCGTCGCGAGCACCGGGCACGAACCAGAGCACCACAAGCGCAAACAGCTGGATCAACACGAACGGAATGATGCCGACATAAATATGCCGCGTAGTGATCTGCGGCGGAGCAACGCCGCGTAAAAAAAAGAGTGTCGGCCCGAGCGGCGGGTGGATATACGACGTCTGCAAATTTACCGCCATCATGATACCGAGCCAGACCGGATCAACACCTGGCAAGGTGAGAAGCGTGGGCGCGACTATCGGCACAACCACGAAGATTATCTCGAAGGCATCCATCACAAAGCCGAGCAGGAACATCGCCAACATCACCACCAGTACCGCGCCCGATGCTCCCCCCGGCAGATGCGAGAGCGCGCGATGCACCATGTCGTCGCCGCCGAGCGCACGAAACACCAGGCTGAACATGGTGGCGCCGATCAGAATCAGGAAAATCATGCTGACGATTTGTGCGGTCTTTTCGCAGACCGGTCCAAGCAGTGCGGTGAGCGGCGCCTTGCGCGCAGCCAGCACGATGGCGCCGACCGCACCGATCGATGCAGCTTCAGTCGGCGTTGCAACGCCGCCGAGGATCGAGCCAAGCACGGCCGCGATCAGCAGAAGCGGCGCGATGAGCACCTCGGCGAGGCGGCGACCCAGCGCAAGACCGCGCGGCGCTTTTGGGTCCGGTGGCAGCGCGGGCGACAACTTTGGCCACACGATCGCAACCACGATCAGAAACAGAAGATAAAGCGCAACCAGCGCAAATCCCGGCGCCAGGGCGCCGGCAAACAAATCACTGACCGTAAGCGAACGTGGGGCGAAAATGCCCTTCGAGAGCTGTGCGGCCTGGTAGGCGTTTCCGAGCTGATCGCCGAGCAGCACCAACACGGTCGCCGGCGGAAAAATCTGCGCGAGCGTCGCAGTGGCGGCTACCGTTCCGGCAGCAAGTCGCGGGTCGTAGCCGAAACGCAACATCGCCGGCAACATGATCAGGCCCATGGTCACCGTGGTAGCGCCGACCACTCCTTTTGCCGCGGCAAGCAGCGTCCCGACGATCACCACAGAAATGCCGAGGCCCCCACGTAGCGTGCCGAACAGGCGACCCATTGTCTCGAGCAGATCCTCTGCGATGCGCGAGCGTTCCAGCATCACGCCCATGAATATGAACAGCGGGATCGCCAGCAGAACTTCATTCGTCATGACACCAAAGATGCGTTGCGGCAGCGCGCCCAAGATCGCAAAGCTCATGACGCCGAGTGCGTTACCCGCGACCGCGAAGATCAGCGAAACTCCGGCAAGCGTCAGCGCCACCGGATAGCCGGCCATCAGCGCGGTAACGACTGCGGCCACCATCAGGATCGCGAGAGCCTCGGCGAGCAGCATCAGCGCGCCCTCGACAGCGCCGCCGCGGCGCGAATTGCTTGAGCAACTCCTTGCAATGCCATCAGCAGCGCAAAGATCGGAATGAGCGTTTTCAGCACGAACACGAGCGGCAGGCCGCTCGTCTCCTGCGAATGTTCAAGGATTGCCCACGAACGCGCGGCATAAGGGATCGATAGCCATGCCAGCACGATCATAAAGGGCAGCAGGAAAAGCACCGCGCCAATGAGTTCAATCAATGCCTTGGTGCGCGCGGAGGCTTCGCTGTAGAAAATGTCCACGCGTACATGGCCGCCGGCGCGCAATGTCCAGGCCGCAGCCAGCATGAACAGGGCAGCGTGGGCGTAGATCACTGTTTCCGTGAGCCAGATCGAGCCGAGCCCGAACAGATAGCGCGCGACCACCAGCACGAATTGCAAAAGCACGACCG
The DNA here is from genome assembly GCA_963742345.1 of uncultured Alphaproteobacteria bacterium. GTDB lineage: Bacteria > Pseudomonadota > Alphaproteobacteria > Rhizobiales > Xanthobacteraceae > Pseudolabrys. The sequence goes on along the minus strand of CAVULO010000002.1, from coordinate 168,730 downwards.
CGAGCGCCAGCCACGCGACGGCGCGGCCGATCACCGCATTCAGGCGGTCTACGCGGTCGGCGAAAGCGGTCATATGCATAAAACTCATGGCGCCGATGATGACACAAAGGCGGCCCTTTTGCTTATAGTGGGGTCATGTCCGGGCACGACCACGAACACACGATCATTCCGAGCTGTCGGAAACCCAGCTACGGGTGCGCGCGCTGGAAACCGTGCTGACTGAAAAAGGCTATGTCGATCCTGCTGCACTCGACCTGCTGATTGAGACCTACGAAAAAAAAGTCGGCCCGCGCAACGGCGCCCGCGTCGTGGCAAGGGCCTGGGCTGATCCTGCCTATCGCGCCCGGCTCTTCAAGGATGCAACGCCGGCGATTGCCGAACTCAGCTACGCCGGCCGCCAAGGCGAGCACATCGTCGCGCTCGAGAATACGCCAAAACTGCACAACATGGTCGTCTGTACGCTGTGCTCCTGTTATCCTTGGCCGGTGCTCGGCTTGCCGCCGGTCTGGTACAAGTCGGCGCCTTACCGCTCGCGCGCGGTCGCCGATCCGCGCGGCGTGCTGGCCGATTTCGGCGTGACACTGCCGAAGGACACCGAAATCCGCATTTGGGATTCGACCGCCGAGATTCGCTATCTCGTGGTGCCGATGCGCCCTCCTGGCACTGAGAGCTGGAGCGAGGACAAGCTCGCAGAACTCGTGACACGGGACTCCATGATCGGTACCGGCCTTCCGAAGTCGCCGAAGGACCTGAAATGAACGGCGCGCAGGACATGGGCGGCAAGCACGGTTTCGGCCCAGTCAAGCCGGAGCCGAACGAACCTGTGTTCCACGCCGAATGGGAGAAGCGCGCCTTCGCGCTCACGCTCGCCATGGGCATGCCGGGCGGCTGGAACATCGATATGGGACGCTTCGCGCGCGAGAACCGGCCGCCCGTCGAATATCTATCGATGAGCTACTACCAGATCTGGTTCGCAGCACTCGAACACATGATAAAGGAGCGCGAGCTGGTGTCAGGCGACGAAATCGCCGCCGGCCGCAGTTTGCGTCCGCCGAAGCCCGTCAAGCGCGTGCTATCGCCCGGCGACGTCGCAAAGACACTGCATCGTGGCGGCCCCACTGGGCGCGAGACCAACACGCATGCCGCATTCAAATCCGGCGACCGCGTACGAGCGAAGAACATTCAGCCTCTCACGCATACCCGCCTGCCCGCTTACGTGCGCGGCCATATCGGCACCATCGAGCGCGTGATCGGCTGCCATGTTTTCCCTGACAGCAATGCCACCGGCGCCGGCGAAAATCCGCAATGGCTCTACACCGTGCGATTTGACGGACCCGAGTTGTGGGGCGCCGACGGCGATGCGACTGTGAAGGTCTCGGTCGACGCCTGGGAGCCTTATCTGGAGCCCGCCTGACATGGGCATTGATCCGCAAGCGGCAATGCACGCCGCGATCGCGGTACCCGGCGTCCCGCGCGATGCGGACGGCCCGGTGTTCCGCGAGCCGTGGGAGGCGCAGGCTTTCGCGATGACACTGGCACTTCACGGGCGCGGCGTGTTTACGTGGCCGGAATGGGCGGCTGCGCTTGCAGCGGAAATCAAACGCGCCCAGGCCGACGGCGATCCCGACACGGGCGATACTTACTATTCTCATTGGCTCAACACGCTTGAGAAACTGGTGGCTGAAAAGGGCGTGACCACCCAAGACACGCTGCACCGCTACCGCGATGCATGGGACCGCGCCTGCGACCGTACTCCGCACGGCCAACCGATCGAATTGCGCGCCGAGGACTTTGGTTAAACGCCCAGGAGGCGCTCGCTCACCATGTAGCCGGTGAGCAGAGCCACGCCGAATATTACGATGATAAGCGCCGCCGCCGTTTCCAATCCGCGCACGAGAATCATTCCGGCGCCCGGCTTCGCCTTAGCGAGCCGGCCGGCAAGCCCTCGCGCGCCAACAGCAAGCGTGGCGATGGCCGCGACGGTGATCGCGGTGCCGAGCCCCATGAGGAAGGTCGAGGCAACGCCGATCCAGAACAGCCCCTGCGCCAGCGCAAATACAAGCACGATGATCGCGCCCGAGCAGGGCCGCAAACCGACGGCGACGATCGCCGAAAGCCCACGCCTCAGCCAGTGACGGCCGGTTAGCTCCTGCGGCTCGGGCGCGTGCGCATGGCCCCAGGCGGACGCCTCATCCTCATGGTCGTGGCTTTGGTTATGGTGATGATGGCCATGGCCGCGTGCATTGTCATGGTGATGATGAGCATGATCGTGCGCGTGATGCTCATGCTTTTCGCCACGCAGCAAATAGAGAAATGCGCGGCCCTTCACCCATAGCAGACGCAAGCCGATCAACACGATCAGTGCATAGCTCACGATTTCGATCACACGAACCGTGTTACCCATCGCCTTGGCAGTGGCGCCGAGCATCGCGGCCGCGACGCCGACAATGGCGATAGCCGTGAACGCCTGAAGGATCGCCGAGGCAAATGACAGCACGACACCGCGGCGCCAGGTCTCGTCGTTTGCGACCAGATAGGACGAGATCACCGCCTTGCCGTGGCCGGGGCCGGCAGCGTGGAAGATGCCGTAGAGGAACGAGACGCCGAACAGCGTATAGGCGGCACTACCATCAGCCTTGGCGGCCCGGATCAGGCCCGACAGCATGCGGTAGAACTCAGCCTGTTTCGCGAGCACCCACCCGGCAAAACCGCCGACCTCAGATGGCGATGCGCCGCGCGTTACGCCAAACGGCTGCGCCAGCGCGGCGTCGATCACAGCGGACAGGAGAAAAATGCCGAGGACGATTAGCGCACATTGCGCTATGGGCCCGCGCCGGCTTGACGAGGTCATCGCAGAAACCCTTGTACACGCACGTCGCCCTGCGCAGCCATACGATGCAACTGACTTAAGGACAATGCACCAAAAGCTTATTTGCGAACTGCGCGCCCCAGGCCATCGTCGTGTTAGGCTGGTCGGCGGGAATCTCGCTCAGCTTTTTGCCCTCGGCAAAAGTCATTTCGCGAGGCAGCATCACCTCAAGCTTGCACTTGGGCGCGCCAACGAGCTGCGCCGGCTTCTCCTTGGCGAATGAGAAATCCACAAAAATGGTCGGATCAAAGATTTCGATCTTCAGCTCTTTCGCCTTCACCGGCGTCTTGAACGGCAATGTGAAATTAAGCGTAAGCACCTGATCCGCGTAGTCGAGCCAGTAGCCCGGCGCGGGGTCGGTCAATTCCACCTTCTTGCCGTCGGCCGTGGCGTAAGTGAAGTAGTCGTATTCCTTGAGTGACTCGACGTTGACTTTGGCAAGCGGCGCCAGCTCCTCACGGGTGAACTTGCCCTTGTCCTTGCTCTCCAGCCCTTGCGTGGCGAAGGTGGAGAACATGTCGTCGAATGACCAGGCGTGACGGATGCCGGTTATGCTGCCGTCAGGCGCATAAACCAATTCAGCCTTCATCGTTACCCAAACGTGTGGGTGCGCCTGCGCTTGTGCGGCGACAATGAGGGTAATGAATGCAGCCAATAGAATACGAACCGTCATGCGCGCGGACCATACCACGGACTGCGGCGCAAAAATGACTGTAACTGTGTTGCACATAGCTTTAGCGTAAACACGGCGGATCAGACGCCGTCGGCGCCGCCGTCGGCGCGCGGATCGTGACCGCCTTCCAGATTTCCGTCCGGATGCAGCACCACTGCACCGGAATGGCCCATCGTGTCCGAATAAGGCTCCTCCAGCACGGCAACGTCATGGCCCGCTGAAAGCAGGCGATCAATCACGTTTCCGTCGAAGCGCGATTCCATCCGCAGGTTTGTGTGGGCCGAGCCCCAGGTGCGCCCAAGCAGCCAGCGCGGCGCATCGAGCGCCTTGTCGAGGGGCTGTCCGAACGTGACGTAGCGCGTGAATACCGCCGCCTGGCTTTGCGGTTGGCCGTCACCGCCCATCGTGCCATAGGCCATGAGGCGCCCGTCTCTAAGCATGGCGAGCGCCGGACTGAGCGTGTGGAATGGCCGGCGGCCAGGCGCAAGCGCGTTGAGCGCCTTGGGGTCGAGAGAAAAGCTGGCGCCGCGGTTCTGCATCACAATGCCAGTCGCCGGCAGCACGCAGCCGGAGCCGAACTCCCAATAGAGCGACTGGATATAGGAGACGACGAGCCCGCTCGCGTCCGCCGCGCCCATCCAGACGGTATCGCCTTCGCCGTAAGGTGCCGGCCAACGCGCGGCCTTGCGTGCATCGATCTTGGCGGTTTCGGCGTCGAGGAAAGCTGGCGAAAGAAATTTATTGAGATCGGCGGCGATCCTGTCGGGATCAGTGATGACATGGTCGCGCACGCGAAAGGCCCGTTTGGTCGCTTCGACAACGCCATGGACGTGTTCGAAGCTTTCCGCTTGCGCGACGCGCAGACGCTCGAATAGCGCGAGAATGATAAGTGAGGCCAATCCCTGCGTCGGGGGTGGTGAATTGTACAGCGTGCCGGCACGCGTCGATACGCTGAGCGGCTCGTCGACGGTCGCCCGAAAGTTTTGCAAATCGGCGCGCGTCACCGGGCTGCCGATACGTTCGAGATCGGCCGAAATCTCGCGACCCACATCGCCACGGTAGAAGTCGTCCAGTCCAATGTGAGCAAGATGCTCGAGCGTCGCGGCCAAAGCGGTCTGTTTGAGCCGCGCGCCAATGTCGGGGGCCTTGCCGTCAAACAGAAATGCATCCTTAAAGCCGACCGCCTTGCCCATCTCCGGCAGCTTTTCTGCCGTCAACCGCGCCTGGCTTCGCGTGACAATGTAGCCCTCGCGCGCATGCTTGATTGCGGCCGTGAGTAACAGCTCAAGCGGCAACTTGCCGCCCTGGGCCTTCGCCGCTTCGGCGGCGAGCGTCCATGCGGCGACCGCACCCGGCACGGTGAGCGCGGCGAGCGGGCCGCGCGCCGGAATTTCGTCATGGCCGGCATCGCGATAAAAGCGCGGCGTCGCCTTGGCGCCAGCGCGCCCTGCTCCCATCAGCGCGCGCACGCGACCCGACGGCTCGCGGATCAGCCAGAAGCCATCGCCGCCAATGTGATTCATGTGCGGACAGACCGCCGCGATGCTGGCGGCCATGGCGAGCATCGCCTCAATGGCGTTGCCGCCCTCGGCGAGGATCGCGCGGCCATCCTCGACGGCAGCCGAGTGCGGGGCGCAGACCACGCCGCGGCGATGTCCCGCGGTGTGTAAGTTCATTCAGTCACCCATATTCGGAATTTAGCCTTTAATCTCAGTCACGAATGCCCGGTCAGCCCCGATATCCGCGAGCCCGCGCTTCTTCAACAACGCATCAACTGTCGGCAGCCGGCCGCGGAAGGCTTCGTAGGCTTTAGCCGGCTCGCGCAAGTTCCCTGCACTATAAACATAGTCACGCAACCGCTTTGCCGTTATCGGGTCGAAGGCATCGCCGGTTTCCTCAAACGCCGCAAAGGCATCAGCATCGAGCACTTCCGACCACATGTACGAATAATAGCCAGCGGCGTAGCCTCCACCCGAGAAAAGATGCTGGAAGTGCGGCAGTCGGTGACGCATCACGATCTCCGCCGGCATGGCAATGCGCTCAAGATCCATTCGCTCGAACTCCGTCACATCAAGCGCCGCGGAATCCGGCAATGAATGCAGGTCGAGATCGACGAGTGCGCAAGCCGTGTATTCCACTGTGGCAAAGCCCTGATTGAAGGTGCGCGTCGCCAACAGGCGGTCTAGCAGCGCCTTCGGCATCGGCTGACCGGTGCGCGCGTGACGCGCGTATTGCTTTAGGATCTCCGGCACTTCCAGCCAATGCTCGTATAGTTGCGAGGGCAGCTCGACAAAATCGCTCGGCACCGCGGTGCCGGCAAGCAACGGATACGTCACATTGGACAGCATTCCGTGCAACGCATGGCCAAATTCATGGAACAAGGTGCGCGCGTCGTCAAAGGAGAGCAGCGCCGGCTCACCCGCTGCGGGCTTGGAGAAATTGCAAACGTTGAGGACGATTGGGCGAACGTCGCCAGAAAGCTTCTGCTGATCGCGCAGTGACGTCATCCAGGCGCCACTGTGCTTGGAGCTCCGCGCGAAATAGTCGCCGATGAAAAGCGCGATGTGACGTCCTTGCTCATCCGTGACTTCCCACGCACGTGCGTCCGGATGGTAGAGCGGCACGGCGACCGGGGCAAAAGTGAGACCGAACAAGCGCCGCGCGGTTTCGAAGGCCGCTTCGATCATCTTGTCGAGCTGGAAGTACGGCTTGATTTCGGCTTCGTCTAAATCGAACTTCGACTTACGAAGTTTCTCCGCGTAGTAACGCCAATCGTGCGGCGCCAAAGCGAAATTACCGCCTTCTTCCGCGACCAATGCATGCAAGGCGTCCCGTTCGGCGGCAGCCTTTGCGCGTGCCCTGCCCCAAACTTCGTCGAGCAGCCCTCGCGCCGCCGCCGGAGTCTTGGCCATCTGATCATCGAGCCGGTAATCAGCAAAACTCGCGAAGCCGAGCAGCTTGGCACGCTCCGCCCGCAGCGCCACCATTTCGCCGATCAGCGCGCGATTGTCGGTTACCCCACCGTTTTCGCCCCGCCTGATCCAGGCCTGGAATATCTTTTCGCGCAAGTCACGTCGGGACGAGAATTGCAGGAAAGTCTCGACCGAGGAGCGCGCCAGAGTGATGGCATATTTGCCTGGCTGGCCGCGTTCTTGAGCGGCCGCGCGCGCCGCCGCACGGGCGAAATCGGGCAGTCCACCAAGATCGCTCTCTTCCAGCATCAATGCGAAAGATTTCTCGTCCGCCAGCACATTTTGGCCGAACTGGGTCCCAAGACTTGCCAGCCGCTCGTTAATGGCCGCGAGGCGCTCCTGTGCCGCCTTCTCCAGTGCAGCACCGGCACGCACAAAACGGGTATGATAACGCTCCAGAACGCGCGCCTGCTCGCCATTGAGGCCCAGAGTGTCACGCCGCTCGTAAAGATCGTCTATGCGAGCATAGAGCTCGCGATTGAGATACAGGGCATTGCTGTGACGGGCGAGCAATGGCGAGACATCGCGTTCGATCGCCTCAATCTCGTCCGAAGTATCTGCACCTGTCAGTAAAAAGAATACATTGGCGACGCGCTCAAGCTCGTGGCCGCTCTTCTCCAGCGCGCCAATAGTGTTGTCGAAGCCCGGTACCGCCACATCGGCGGCGATGGCATTGATCTCAGCACGATGCGCGGCCAGCGCTCGGTCGAAAGCGGGACGGAAATGCCCCGGTTCAATCCGTGCGAACGGCGGCAGCTCGAACGAGCCGGTCCAGGTTGCGAACAGCGGATTTTGGGTATCGGAAGATGGGGCACGGGTCATCCCGTCCATCTAATCGTGAACTTGACCATTGGCGAGGGGCTTTCTCACCCACGCAAAGCGCGTAGCGCGTTGAAGATGACCGCCACGTCGATCACTTCTTGCAATAGCGCTCCCTGGACGGGCACCAGCAAGCCAAACGCCGCCGCAATCATGGCTAACATCGAGAGTCCGATGCCGGCTACCACGCTCTCCAGAGCGATATAGCGCGAGCGACGAGCGATCTTGATAGCCGGAAGAATGCGGTCGAGATGATCGACCAGCAGCACCACGTCGGCGGCCTCAGCCGAGGCAGCGGCGCCTCTGGCGCCCATCGCTACGCCAACATCAGCCGCAGCCAGCGCAGGAGCATCGTTGACGCCATCGCCAATCATCATCACGGGGCCGTTCTTGCGCTCCGATAGCACCACGAGGATCTTCTGGTCAGGGGTGAGCTCGGAACGCACCAGGTCGAGCGCGAGACCGGCGGCGATGAAGCGTGCAACTTCGTGGCGGTCGCCTGTCGCCAGCACGATACGCTGGATGCCCATGCCCCGCAGATCGCGTAGCAAGGCTTCCGTGCCGGCGCGCAGTTCGTCGGCAAGGATCAGCAAACCGGCAAGGCTGCCGTCGATCGCCACGGCCACGGCAAGTGCGCCAGGCGGCCGGTCTTGCGGCAGCAGCGGCAAGCCGGCGTCGCCGATCTTGCCGGCAACGAAACGCGGTCCACCCACCACAACGCTGCGTCCTTCCACGCGGCCGACGATTCCCTCACCAGGCGTCTCGGCCACTTCGGATGGGACCGCGAGCGATAGGCCTTTGCCCCGCGCCTCAGCGACAACAGTTTGGGCGATCACGTGCTTGGAGGCTTGATCGAGCGAAGCCGCGACCCGCAACAGTTCATCCGGTGCCACGGCACCGGCCACTTGGGTGGAGGCAATTCTAGCCTGCCCAACTGTCAGAGTGCCGGTCTTGTCGATAACAAGCGACCGCACCTGGGCGAGGGTCTCGATCGCCTTTCCGCCTTTGATCAAAATGCCGAGCTTGGCCGCGCGTGAAAGCCCGGACACGATGGCCACCGGCACCGCCAGGATGAGCGGACAGGGCGTCGCTACAACGAGCACCGCCACCGCGCGGATCGGATCACCGCTTAACGCCCAAGCAAGGCCGGCGAGCCCCACTGTAACCGCCAGAAAAACGAGAGCGTAGCGATCGGCCAGCCGAGACATCGGAGCGCGGGAACGTTGAGCGGCCTCGACCAGTCTGACGATACCGGCATAGGTGCTCTCCACCGCGCGCCGTGTTGCGGTCAGATCGAAGGCCTCGCCGGCATTGGTGGAACCGCTCAGGACCGGATCACCTCGCTTGTGGTGCACCGGAAGGGACTCTCCGGTGAGTGCCGACTGGTCCAGCACCGCTACGCCCCCGGCCACCGTTCCATCTACAGGCACCACATCGCCGCGCCGAATCAGCAGGCGGTCCCCGGGCAGGATCGAGTCGAGAGCAACCTCCTCGAGCTGCCCGTCCCGGTGCCGCATGGCGCTGCGCGGCACCCGTGAGAGCAGTGCGGTCATCTCTCGGCGGGCGGCCTTCTCGGCGAAGCTTTCGAGATACTGGCCACCGGCATACATCAGGGCCACGATGGCCGCCGCGAGGTTCTCACCGACCGCCAGCGCCGCACTCATTGACAGCGCCGCGACAATATCGAGCCCGACGTTCCCGCGCCTTAGACTGGTCACAATCTCGATGAGGAGCGCCAGCAGTACCGGCAGGGTGACTGCGGCCCAGATGGGGCCTGCCCAGTCTCCGAACCCTGCGAGCCTGGCCGCAATGCCGGCCGCCACGCCTGCCGCCGCGAGGCCGGCCAGCAGAGGCCGCACAATTTTTGGCGCGGTGACATTGTCCATCTGTTAACTTTTGCCCTCGTGTCTGCCGCCGCCATGAGCAAGATCAAAGGGCCATGCGGATTTTGGCGTAGTGGCTAGGGACTTGATCTGGCAGCCGGATTCGAGGAGATTGCGCCGCGCAAGGGAGACCCGCATGGCCCAAGACCGCCGCATCATCTGGCTTAACGTCGTCACCGTGATCAGTGCCGCCATCCTGATTGGCGCCGAGGTGTTCGGCGCCGCCTTCGCCGGCTCGTGGGCGCTCGCCACCTTGTTCGACCTCGGCAGCATCGGGCAGAGAATCCTCGACGCGCTCTTCGTGCTCTTTGGCATCGCCATCATGGCGCAGTTCGTGCGCAACGCTCACCGCATCGAGCCGTTCACCGTGCGCGACTGAACGCGTCGCGGTCGATCCCCGAAAGAAAAAGTTAAGAAAGTTTTTTGATGCGGCGAACTAATTCGCTTGCACAACGCGAAAAAAATGTTATTTCGGTTGTGCCCAATTTCGCACGTGCCTGTGGCCGTGTGTCGGTCGGTAGGTAGCCGGACAAGAGGCCGGCCAGCCGCCTGGAGAGAGAAGCCAAAACCTCTCCAAGAAATCTGACCGGCAGCCGGAGGCGAAACCGGCGCACTCTGCTCTCAGCAGGGGACGCGGCTTAAAGCAACGACGATCGGGCTTCCTTGGTCTCTGCCGGTCTCCACCACCGGCGCGGGTCACCGAAGAGGCTTGTTCATCTTTGCCGGCCGTGCGGACGGGGATCTCCCCATCCAATCCAAGGCAGCATGAGCGGGATACGATGTGTAGCGTTGGCGCGTCCCCATCGCGCGCAGACGCTTGCGCTTCGTTAACCGCGACATCCGGGACTTGATGGTCCCGCCAGCCGTGGGAAATAGCGCCAATGACTGAGCGCATTCGCGAATTTCTAAGTAAGCGTAATGACGAAGGTCCATGCTTGGTCGTCGACCTCGACGTCGTCCGCGACAACTACACCGCCTTCGCCAAAGCCCTGCCTGACACGCGGGTGTTCTATGCCGTGAAGGCCAACCCCGCGCCGGAAGTGCTGGCGCTGCTGGCCAAGCTCGGCTCCTGCTTCGACACCGCATCGATCTCCGAGATCGAAACGGTGTTGGCAACGGGCGCCACGCCTGACCGCATTAGCTATGGCAACACGATCAAGAAGGAACGGGACGTCGCCCGTGCCTACGCGCTCGGCGTCCGTCTGTATGCGGTTGATTGCAAAGCCGAGGTCGAGAAGATCGCCCGGGCCGCACCCGGCAGCCGCGTGTTCTGCCGCATCCTCTCCGACTGCATAGGGGCAGAATGGCCGCTATCGCGCAAGTTCGGCTGCGAGCCGGCCATGGCTGTGGACGTGCTGGAGCACGCCCTCAAAGCCGGCCTTGATCCGGTCGGAGTGTCGTTCCATGTCGGCTCCCAGCAACGCAACCAGCATGCTTGGGACCGCGCACTCGCGTCGGCGGCGGCGGTGTTCCGGGAATGCGGTGAGCGTGGGATGCAGCTCACCATGGTCAACCTAGGCGGCGGCTTCCCGACCAAATATCTGAAGAATGTGCCTTCGGTGAAAACTTACGGCACAGCGATCTTCAAGGCGCTGCGCAAGCACTTTGGCAACCGCATCCCGGAAACCATCATCGAGCCAGGCCGCGGCATGGTCGGCAATGCCGGCACCATCGAGGCCGAGGTCGTCCTCGTTTCCAAGAAGAGCGAAGAGGATGACGTCCGTTGGGTCTATCTTGACATCGGTAAGTTCGGCGGTCTCGCCGAGACCATGGACGAATCAATCCGGTATCCGATCCGCACCCCGCGCGACGGCGATGCCCTGGCACCGTGCGTGCTGGCGGGGCCGACCTGTGATTCCGCCGACGTGCTCTACGAAAAGGAGCCCTACATGCTCCCGGTCAGCCTGGAGATCGGCGACAAGGTGCTGATCGAGGGTACCGGGGCCTATACGGCGACCTACTCGTCGGTGGCGTTCAACGGCTTCTCGCCGCTGAAGACCTATCACATCTGACATCGCCGGGAGCCGGCTAATACCGGCTCCCCTCATCCGCACGAATAACGCCCTCGCAGCGCGCGCTTGGCTGCGCGCCGGGGTGGGAGCAGACCAAGATGATCTCGATCAGAAAAGAACGTCCTCCCGATGTCGGAGCGCGCGAGGCGCTTCTCGACGAGGCCTTTGGCGACCTGCGCTGGCGCAAGAGTTCGCAGCGGCTGCGAGACGGCCGATCGCCACCTGAGGGCCTCGCCTTCATTGCGACGGACGGCAAGCGGGTCGTTGGCACTGCCCGGCTCTGGACCATCGCGTGCGGCACCGGCCAGCCGGCCTTGCTTCTCGGGCCGGTAGCCGTCGCCTCCGGCTGCCGCAATCGTGGCATCGGCTCGGCGCTGGTCGGCCATGCTCTCGACACAGCTCGTCGGCGCGGACATCGCGCAATCGTCCTCGTGGGCGATGCAGCCTATTACAGCCGCTTTGGTTTCTCGGCGGAGAAGGCCACAGCCTTGCGCATGCCGGGACCCTTCGAGCGTCACCGTCTGCTTGCCCTCGAACTTGTACCAGGCGCCCTCAAAGGCGCGCGCGGGCTTTTGCGCGTGCCCAGCCGGCCGATTTCGCAGCCGGGTCTCGCCGCCTCCGCTGCATAACACTGGCAGAATGTCGTGGACGCCGGACGGCTTTCGCCCGGCGTCTATTCCGTTCGCGCTCCGTCGCGGATATGACCAGCCTTCGTGGAGGCGACTACGATGCCCAAATGGCCAGTGCATGCCCGAATCGACGGGCCCATCGTGATGATCGGCTTCGGTTCAATCGGTAAGGGTACCCTGCCGTTGATCGAGCGCCATTTTAGCTACGACAAGAAGCGATTCGTAGTTATCGACCCCGAGGACAAGGACCGCAAACTGCTGGATGCGCGTGGCATTCGCTTCATCCATCAGGCCGTTACTAAGGACAACTACCGCCACCTGCTTACGCCGCTGCTCACAGCTGGTGGGGGCCAAGGTTTCTGCGTGAACGTATCGGTCGACACCTCGTCACTCGATATCATTGAGCTGTGCCGGGAGATTGGGGCTCTCTACATCGACACCGTGGTCGAACCCTGGGCGGGCTTTTACTTCGACACCAAACTCGGCCCGGAAGCACGCTCGAACTACGCGCTGCGCGAAACGATCCTTGCCGCGCGCCGTAAGCGCCCGGGCGGCACGACCGCGGTGTCTTGCTGTGGCGCCAATCCCGGCATGGTGTCCTGGTTCGTCAAGCAGGCGTTGCTCAACATTGCCGGCGACATTGGACTGAAATTCAAGGAACCGAAGACACGCGACGAATGGGCCCGGCTGGCCAAGAAGGCTGGCATCAAAGGCATCCATATCGCGGAGCGCGACACCCAACGCGCCAAAGTCCCCAAACCGATGAACGTATTCGTCAACACATGGTCGGTCGAGGGTTTCGTATCGGAGGGTTTGCAGCCAGCCGAGCTCGGCTGGGGCACGCACGAAAAGTGGCTGCCGGCAAATGCCCGCAGACATAAAACGGGCTGCGGTGCGGCAATCTATCTATTGCAGCCGGGCGCCAATACACGGGTGCGCTCGTGGACGCCGACAGCGCAGGCACAGTACGGCTTTCTGGTGACCCACAACGAGTTCGATCTCGATTGCCGACTACTTCACGCTCCGTCAGGGTCGCAAGACCATCTACCGGCCGACTTGCCACTACGCCTACCACCCCTGCAACGACGCTGTGCTGTCGCTGCACGAGGTGTTCGGGCGCGCCGGCCAACGACAGAAGGACCTCCACATTCTGGACGAGCATGAGATAGCCGACGGAATCGATGAGCTGGGGGTACTGCTCTACGGCCACAAGAAGAACGCCTATTGGTACGGGTCCCAGCTCTCGATCGATGAAACCCGCGAAGTCGCGCCTTACCAAAACGCCACAGGCCTGCAGGTCACATCGGCTGTGCTCGCAGGCATGGTGTGGGCGCTGGAGAATCCCAAAGCCGGTATTGTCGAGACCGACGAGATGGATTTCCGCCGCTGCCTCGAGGTGCAGATGCCCTATCTGGGACCGGTGATCGGCACCTATACCGATTGGACACCGCTCACTGGGCGGCCCGGCCTTTTCCCGGAAGACATCGACAAACGCGATCCCTGGCAGTTCAGGAACGTATTGACGCACTGAACCGCGAACGCCCACTGCAAGAAGTCACCATGGGCGGCCGGCGAGGCCGCCCGCTTCATTTGCGCGTTCAGATTCGCCGCCGCTATTTCTTCTCGTCCTTCTGCTCGCCGGGCTTCGGAGGCGGCTTCTTCGGCGGAGAGCCCTGCCTCGGTGGAGGTGGTGCGGGACCGCCTGCAGCCGGCGGCGGTTGTGGCTGCATCTGTCTTTGTTGCGGCGGCGGCGGCGGCGGCGGTGGTGGCGGCGGTGGCTGCACCTGTTTCTGTTGCGGTGGCGGTGGTGGCGGAGGCGGCGGCGGTGGCTGCACTTGCCGTAGCTGCGGCGCCGGAGGTGGCGGCGGTGGCGACGCCTGTGGCGGGATCGGCCGCACGATGTTCGGTTGTTGCTGCGGCGGACCTCCAGCGGGCCCGCCCCGCTCGGGATGCTCCTCGCGACGCTCCTCTCTCTGAGCGGGCGAAGTCGTCGCAGGCGCCGTTGTAGCGGGCGGCACTCCCGGAGGTGGTGGCGGCGATGACGGCGGAGCGACGGCGGGTGTTTGCTGCTGAATGGCCGGCACCTGACGCTGCAATCCAGACGGCGGCGGTTGCTGCACCGGCGCGATAGAGGGGGCGCCTTGTGCCGCGCGCGGTGGATTGTTCCCCAATCGCCCGCGTTCGTTTTTGCCAAGTGGCTGCGGCGCCGTGACCGCTGCATTTGGCTGGATCACCGTAGTCGTGCGCTGGACCGAAATTGCGCCCAGGCGCGCACGTTCGCCAGGTCCACCGGGCCCGCCCGGCCGGCCGCCGCGCACACCGCGCAGATCCTCGCGCCGGACCGGCACCGCGCCGGCCACTCCTTGCGTCGATGCGAAGACGCGCGGGCGTACGCGATAAGTTGCCACCGGTGCGCCGCTCATGCGCGCGACGAACGCTGGCGAGATGCCGGGGTTAACCGCCAGCCGCCCGTGCACTGGAACGGTACGATTGACGATGCGAGTCTCGCGCAGAATGACCGTGCGTCGGTACGGCGGCACGATGTAAGTCCGCAAGCGAGGCGCAGTGATAAAACGACTTGGCACGAACACCCAGTAAGTAGGGTCGACTTCGTAAGTCTCGACCAATCCGTCGGGCGGCAGCGGCGCCCAGCCGACATATTCGTCGCCGTAGCGCCAGTCGACCCAGGCCGGCGCCCAGTCGTCGCCAGGCACCCAGAACCAGCCGAAACCGCGCTCGAATGCCCAACGGCCGTAGTGATAGACGACCCAGCCCCAATCGGCCTCGACATCGTCGGACACCCAGTACCAGCCCCACTCGTCGGTATAGACCCAATGTCCATACTGGTAGGGACGCCAATCCGGCGGCACGGCCCCCGGCACCCAGACCTCACCGAAGCGGGGATGCGGGCGCCAACCGCCGTACTGCTCGAGCGCAATCTGGGCGTCCTCGGGAATTTGTGCCGCGGCTGGCGATAGCGCACCGGATACGATCGAGGCTGACAGCCCGCCAATCGCGATGACGCAGCTGGCCAAGACTGCGAAAGTCACGCGGCGTAATTGATCGGTGAACCCCATGATTGTCCCTTACCCGTCCAAGTCCGCCCCGACCGCAAATCAGACAAGTGCGTCGCGCGGGGTTGGTTCCGAATTGGTCGACCTTATAGTGAGAGTGCGCATTGCGGCGATCAAAGGGCGAGAACGCCCGCCTCGCCCGCATCGGTACCGAATGCGAGTGTTTGACCCGAACTATCCCAGCCGAGCGCGCTCACCGGCTGTCCGTCGGGCCGCCGCGCCAAGATGAGCGCGTCGTCGTCGATGCGCACGAGCTTCACGGCGCCGTCGGCATAGCCGACCGCCACCACCGGCTGGCGCGGATGACCCGCGACCACTGCTACACGGGCTTCGGCGCGTGCGAGAATTTTCGGCTGGCGGCCCATCGGACCGTCCTTGCCGTCGAACGGCCAGAGGATGAGTTGCTCGGAGCCCGAGGTTGCGAGGAATTCCCCGTCGGCGGTCCAACTGAGCGAACGCACCCGCGCCGAATAGCCCGACATGCGCATATGCTTGCCGTCCGCCAGCCGCCAGCCGTGCAGCATCGGCTCCTGCATGCAGGTGACCAGGAATTTCCCGTCCGGGCTGATCGTGACGCCAAGATGCGAGCCCTTCCACTCGAGTCGCTCGGGCTCGGCACCAGCGGCGTTGGGGAACCACAGCGTAGCGCCATTGTAGTGCGCGATGGCGAGACGGAAGCCCTTCGGTGCAAAGCACAGCCCAGCCACCGTCGAAGGTGCCTCGAAGCCGCGTTCTTCGCCTTTCTTGGTGAACACATGCGCGATCTTGCCCGCCGACCACGCGACCGCACCGTCCGGACCGAGTGCAACCTGGTCGATCCAGCGCTTCTTGTCGTCGGAAGCGAGCACGCGACTTTCGCCACCCGCAACGGTTTCGACAAGCTTGCCGTCGTCGCCGCCGGTAACGATGCGCCTTCCGTCGGAACCGCTCGCCAGAATGGCACCGCCGTGAACCGCGACGCGGCGCTCGTCATTCGCCGGCGAACAGCAGGGTTTCCTCGCCCAGCACGAAGACCGGTGTCGCGCCCAGAAAATGCACGCCAACCACAGGCGCGCCCGCGATAACGGGGAGCACGCGGTCGGCGAGAGAGGGAATCGGGGCCTGCGTGTCGCTCACGTTATGCGATGCAGCTTTCGAAGCCTTGGCGGATTTTGTCTTCCGGCAGGTTGCGCCCGATGAACACGATGCGGCTATCGCGGGCTTCGCCCTCCTTCCACGGGCGCTGATGATCGCCGTCGAGAATCATGTGCACGCCCTGGAACACAAAGCGTTCGGGATCGTCCTTGAACGACAGGATGCCCTTGCAGCGCAGAATACTCGGACCGTCCTTGGCCACGAGATCCTGGATCCAGGGAAAGAACTTGTCGGGGTTTAGCGGCTTGTCGGTGCGCAACGCGACGCGACTGCATGTCCTCATCGTGGTAGTGCTTGAGACCGTTGCCATGATGATGGTGATGGGCGCCATGATCGTGATCGCTATGATCGTGATGATGATCGTGGTCATGGTCTTCCCCTTGCAGAAAATCCGGCTCGATCGTCAAGATGCGATCGAGGTCGAAGGCGTTGCGGCCGAGCACCTCGTCGATGTCTATCTGCGCGCGCTCGGTGCGGTGCAACCGCGCGTAAGGGTTCAGGCCGCGGATGCGTGCTTCGAGTTCGCGCAGGTCCTCCGGGCTCACCAGGTCGGTCTTGTTAATCAGGATCACGTCGGCAAACGCGATCTGATTCTTGGCCTCGGGCGCGTCCTTGAGGCGGTCACTGAGCCACTTGGCGTCGGCGACGGTCACGACGGCGTCCAGTTTGGTCTTGGCGCCGACCGCCTCGTCCATGAAGAAGGTCTGCGCCACCGGCGCGGGGTCGGCGAGACCCGTGGTCTCGACGATAATGGCGTCGAACTTGCCTTTCCGCCGCATCAGCCCGTCGATGATGCGCACCAGGTCGCCGCGCACGGTGCAGCAGATGCAGCCATTGTTCATCTCGAACACTTCCTCGTCGGCATTGACCACCAATTCGTTGTCGATGCCGATTTCGCCGAATTCGTTGACGATGACGGCGAATTTCTTGCCGTGCGGCTCGGACAGGATGCGGTTGAGCAATGTGGTCTTGCCGGCGCCGAGATAGCCGGTGAGCACGGTGACGGGGATTTTGTCGGGCGATGGCGCGGTGGGCATTGGGTAAAGGGCCTCCGTTAATGGCAGATATAGGGCGTCGCATGCAGGGGCGCAAAGTCAATTCCAACGCCCGTGATACCGCGCCCTGTCGTGTTAATCCTCGGGCCAGGAGAGGACCTTCCCTTCAGCCGCTGCGCTGACTGCCATACAATACGAGAAATGGGGAGAGTGCGGTGAAAATGAAAATCAAGATAACAGCGGCATTGATTGCCGCGCTGCCGGTATTTTCGACAGCAAGCGTCGCCATTGCGCAAAGCGTATACCCGGACCGCGCGGTCAGAATGGTCGTTGGATATCCGCCAGCAGGACCAGTGGACATCATCGCCCGCGTCATGAGCGACAAATTGAGCGAAATCTGGGGCCAGCCGGTGGTCGTTGAAAATGTTTCGGGCGCTGGAGGCAACATCGCGGGCGATCGCGTCGCCAAGGCCACGCCTGACGGATACACGCTTTTGGTGGCGACGAATGCCCAGCTCGCCGTCAATCCAAGCCTCTACAACAAAATGACATACGACCCTGCCAAGGACCTGATGCCGATCTCCCAGGCGGTCTACTCGCCCAATATTCTCGTCGTCCCCAATGACGTGCCCGCGAAAAATGTGCAGGAGCTGGTTGCGTATGCGCTTCTGCATCCGGGCAAGCTGACGTTTGCCTCTGCCGGCGTCGGAACGACACAGCACCTTGCCGGCGAGCTGTTCAAGTCGATGGCGCACGTCGACATCCAGCACGTTCCCTATCGCGGCGCAGCTCCGGTCATCACTGACTTGTTGGGAGGACGCCTCACCATGTTCTTTGGCGCCATCTCGCCTTTGATTCCCTTGGTGCGGGAAGGCAAAGTGCGGGCGCTTGCCGTCACATCCGCCACGCGCTTTCCGGCGGTGCCTGACCTGCCGACCATGATCGAAGCAGGCTATCCCGGCTTTGTGTCCATTCTCTCGATCGGCCTGATGGCGCCAGCCGGGACCTCACCCGCGATCGTCAACAAAATCCACCAGGACACCGTCAAAGTCCTTTCCGTACCGGACGTCCGCAACCGGTTGAGCGAGATCGGAATGGAAGTGATCGGTAACTCGCCTTCGGAATTTGCTGCTGCCATCACGGCAGAAACGCCGCAATGGGCGAAAGTCATTAAGGACGCAGGAATCACCGCGAGCAATTAGTTTACGGGCGCATGTTATACGCTGATGTTGACCCGCATCACGCGTAGCCGTCAATCAGGACGCGAAAGTGGCAAGCCATGGCCAACATAGATGAAAAGCCGCTTCCCGCGGTCGGCGCCTATTGGATTGACGAGGTCGATTATCCGGCCGCACTGAGAATTTTCGACGACGGCAATACAATGCCTCGCACCTGGATCGAGTGGCGAAAAATTGCTGAAGAGATGGAGAAAGGTCTCAAGGCCTACGGACATCCGGTCATGCGTGTCCGTATCAATCCGGCAACGTTTCCAGCCTGGTGCACCGCGAATGGCACGAGTTCCGGCCGGCAAGGACGCAAGCTGTTCGTCGCGGCGGCGGTGAAGGAACGATACGGCGACCAGAATTGAGCGAGGCCGTTTCGGCCGGCTACCGGCCATACGTAAATCAGTTGCCGCTAACGCCGTGGCTTCTTTCGCCGCTCGAGAAGCTCTTCAACCTTGATCGCGCGTTTCGCATAGTGGCCGCGGTCCCCGCAGCGCGGGCATTGTACGGAAAACTCATCGGCCAAGGCATTGAGCTTCTGGACAGAAATAAGGGCCGCGCATTTCCGGCAGGCGACCACGCCTCGCTGGTACATGGGTTTTTTCGGCCGCTGAGCTTGAAGCATCGCCATCCAACTCGTCCCTCTTCTCGAAACGAGCAAAATCTATCGGAAAATAGCTGTGCGACAGTTAAGGGCGTAACTTCAATTCAGTGAATTTCAACGAGCGACCCCGCGGGACGACGGTTTATACCGTATCGCTCTACCGCCATGGCCTCTCGTCGCCGGCGGCAGTGGCCTCAAACCGAGCGGTTTTCGAGGCGGGATGCTCGGGAATACGCTGTTCAATGGTGACGGTATTCCTGTGGCCGACGTCCAGTCCGAGCGGTATGTTTGCGGCCAAGCGCAACATGACCAACGCGCGCCGGGACGAAACGCCATGAATTACTTGACAAATTTCCCGTCGATCAAAGACCGGGTGTCAGCGCAGGAATGGCAGGCACGCCTCGACCTCGCCGCCTGCTACAGGCTGGTCGACGTCTACGGCATGACCGACCTCATTTATAACCACATTACGGCGCGCATTCCGGGCGAAAATGACGTCGTGCTGCTCAACCTCTACGGGCTGCTCTACAAGGAAATTACCGCCTCGAGCCTGGTGAAGGTCCACGTCGATGGGGAGATCGTTTGGAAGCCCGACACCGACTACGACATTAACAAATCGGGTTACGTGATCCACGGCGCAATTCACAAAGCGCGGCCGGATGTCGGCTGCGTGCTCCACACTCACACCCGCGCCGGCATGGCGGTCGCCGCGATGAAATGCGGCTTGCTGCCGCTGTCGCAGACCTCGATCCGTTTTGTCGGCCACGTTGGCTATCATGAGTATGAAGGACCGGCGGTCGAACTTGATGAGCGAGAGCGGCTCGTTCGCGACCTCGGCCCGCACGACGCGCTGATCATGCGCAACCACGGCTTGCTCACTTGCGGCGCGACTATTCAACAGGCGTTTAACACCATGTATCAGCTCGAACTGTCGTGCCGATCACAAGTGGACGCAATGGCGGCGCGCACCGAGCTGACCATGCCGGGCGAAAACGTGCTGGCCCACACCGCGCACATGTATCAGCCGGGTACCCGGCGGCCATATGGTATTCTCGAATGGCCAGCCATGCTGCGCAGGCTCGATGCCGAGCAAAAGACCAGCGATTTTCCGCCTTACTGGCACTGAACAATTCCATCACTCGGGAGATACCATGCCGAAATTACCGTCACGATGGACCATGGCCGCGGTTTTGCTGCTGGCGCTCGCGCCGGCAGCCGCTGCCGACGACTATCCGAACAGGCCGGTGCGGCTGATCATTCCGTTCCCGCCAGGTGGGAGCAATGACGTGGTCGGTCGCCTGGTCGCCCAGCAACTGAGCACGAAACTGGGACAGCAGGTTTACGTCGACAACCGCAGCGGCGCCGGCGGCACCATCGGCACCGAGGCCTGCGCGACCGCGGCGCCCGATGGCTACACGATTTGCGTTATATCGATTGCGCACGCGGTCAACCCGGCGCTGTACTCCCTCAAATACGATCCGATCAAATCGTTCACGCCGATCTCCATCTTCGCGACCGGGCCGAACGTCCTGGTCGTCAATCCAACGTCGCCGGTCAAATCGGTGAAGGAGCTGGTAGCGCTCGCCAAGCAGAAACCAGGTGAACTCAACTACGCCTCGGCGGGCGTCGGCAGCTTCCAGCACCTGGGCGCCGAGTTGTTCAAGTTGCAGGCCCAAGTCAACATCGTGCACGTACCGTATAAAGGCGGCGGGCCGGCGATGCAGGATGTTATCGCGGGGCATGTGAAGATCATGTTTTCCTCGCTGGTGCAGACCACACCCTTCATCAAGTCCGGACAACTCATTGCGTTAGGAACAGGCGGCGCCAAACGCAGCCCGGTGCTGCCTGACGTGCCGACGATCGCGGAGGCCGGCGTGCCCGGCTATGTTGCGGACAACTGGTGGGGCCTCGCTGCACCCGCCGGCCTGCCGGCGCCGATCTTGGAGAAACTGTACACGGCAACCCAGGCGGCATTGAAAGCGCCCGAACTGCAAGCGCAGTTCGAACGCGAGGGCGCCGCGACCGTCGAGATGACCTCGGCCGAGTTCGCCGACTACATCAAAACAGAAATCACAAAATGGGCTCGCGTCGTCAAAGAGGGCAACATTCACGCGCAGTAAAGGAAAATACATTTTTTGCGTGTACCGGCCGTTGGCCGCGCGATGAAATGGCGTCGACCGCCTGCCTTACCGTAGCAGCCGCGTAAGCTATTTCGAAATCACGCGATTTTGGACCCGGCTCCGTTGCCAGCCAATTTTACCTAAGCTTTACGGCCCATCGATATGGTGCGGCGCGCGTGGGGGTGACCCACGGCAGTCAGCGAAAGGTGGCGGGAAGAATCCCGCCCAAGACAAGAAATGTCGCAGGCCGCGTCCGTTATCGACGAACTCGAACATGTTCTGGCCGCGGGCTCAAGCGATCGGCGCACCGAAATTCTCAGGCGTGTAACCGATCTTTTTCTCGGCAACGCCGCAAATTTCAAAGATGAACAAGTCGGCCTTTTTGACGACGTGCTCGCGCACCTGGTCAAGCAAGTCGAAACCAAGGCGCTGGCAGAACTCGGCGCCAGGCTTGCGCCGATCGAAAACGCTCCCAACGGCGTTATCCGCACCCTTGCCCGTCACGACGAGATCGCAGTCGCCGGGCCCGTGCTGGCACAATCGATGCAACTCACCGACAACGACCTTGTCGAGATTGCCGAGGCAAAGGGCCAGGGCCATCTGGGCGCAATCTCCGAACGTAAACGTCTGGCCGCCGCAGTAACTGACATTTTGATCCAGCGCGGAGACACCACCGTCGTCCGCAAGCTGTCGCAAAATCAGGGGGCGACCTTTTCGGACGGCGGTTACGTCACTCTGGCCGAGCGCGCAGAGACCGACGAGCGCCTCGCGGAAAATCTCGGTGTGCGTCTCGATATGCCGCCGCAATTGCTGCAGGATCTCGTGTCGAAAGCGACCGAGACAGTACGCGCGCGTCTGCTCGTGGTGGTACCGCCGGAACGTCAGGCCGCGATCCAGAGCGTTCTCGCCTCGGTTTCAGACAAAGTCCTGCGCAAGGCGGCGGCACCCCGTGACTTCAGTCACGCAGTCGCGCTGATCGACAAAATGCAAGGTGACGGTCAACTCAATGAATTGGCAATCGCCGGATTTGCCGAAGCCAGCCGATATGAGGAATTGGTCGCCGGGCTCGCCCGCCTGTGCGCAGCACCCGTCGAGCTGATCGAACGGCTGATGCAAAATGTCCGCTACGACGGCATCCTCGTCGCCTGCAAGGCTGCCGAATTGCGTTGGACAACTTTGAACGCGATTCTGAAGGCGCGGTTTGCTCTTTACGAAATACCCGCGACCGATATCGCACAAG
The DNA here is from genome assembly GCA_963742345.1 of uncultured Alphaproteobacteria bacterium. Taxonomy (GTDB): domain Bacteria; phylum Pseudomonadota; class Alphaproteobacteria; order Rhizobiales; family Xanthobacteraceae; genus Pseudolabrys. The sequence continues at coordinate 146,483 of CAVULO010000002.1, read as the reverse complement.
CGCGGGCCGATTTCCTCAAACTCTCGGTAGCGACCGCACGCCGGATGCTCCGATTCTGGCTCGTACGCGGCATGGCGAAGGCCGACACCTAACCGGTCAATGGCGGGGCACGATGTTGCGCAGCCTTGCGAGTCGCAATGTTATAATGTTACATTACTCGCGGGCGCCTCAAAACCAGCTGGAAACAAGCGTATTCCGTCATGAAAGCAGCGACCGCAGGGCTCGGGCTCACGCTTATTCTGGCTCTTAGCCAAGGCACTCCAGCGGTCGCTGCCGAAGGCCGGATCGCAGTGGTGGCGGCGGAGAATTTCTACGGCGATATCGCACGACAAATCGGCGGCGACCGTATTGCCGTCGTCAGCATCATGAGCAATCCGGACCAGGACCCGCATCTGTTCGAAACGACGCCGGGAATCGTACGTCAACTCGCCGCCGCACAGATCGTCATCCTCAATGGCGCGAACTACGACCCCTGGATGGACAAGCTCTTGGCCGCAACGCCGCGCGCGGGCCGCACTGTGATCAGCGCCGCGCAACTCACCGGCCGCAAGCCTGGCGACAATCCGCACCTATGGTACGACCCTGCCACTATGCCTGCTATGGCAACCGCAATCGCCGATGCGCTTGCCAAAGCCGACAGTGCGCATGCGCCGGACTATGCCGCACGACTTAAGACGACACTCGCCGGGCTCGCCCGCATCACACAGCGCGTTGCGCAGCTCAAGGCAAAACATGCGGGGATCCCTGTAACTGCTACCGAGCCGGTATTCGGGCCGATGACCGACGCCCTTGGGCTCACTATGCGCAATCAGCGTTTCCAGCTCGCCATGATGAACGATACGGAGCCGAGCGCGCGCGACGTGGCCGCGTTCGAGAACGACCTGAAAGAGCGAAAAGTAAAGGCTTTGATCTACAACAGCCAGGTTTCCGAGAAGCTGACCGAGCGGCTGCGTGATATCGCCGGCAAGGCAAAGGTGCCGGTGATCGGCGTCACCGAGACAATGCCGCCGAATGTCTCGTTCCAGGATTGGGTGCTCGGTGAGCTGGAGGCGCTCGACAAGGCGCTGAGCGAGCCAAACTCGTGAGCGTCGTCACCCTTGACCAGGCCACGCTGCGTATCGGCGACCGCACCGTGCTGTCGGACGTGAGCATCGACATCGAGGCCGGCGAATTCATTGGCGTGTTAGGCCCAAATGGCGCGGGTAAGACCACGCTGATGCGTGCCGTCCTGGGCTTGCTCTCGCCCAGCAATGGCAGCCTGAAGGTATTTGGCGACACGCCCGAGCGCGGCAATTCGGCGATCGGCTATCTGCCGCAACTGCGAACCGTTCTGCCAGACTTGAGGGTGCGCGGGCGCGATTTCATCGCGAGTTCGCTCAATGGCGAGCGCTGGGGTTTGCCCTCATTCAGCAGTCGCGACCGCGGCATGATCGAGGAAACACTCGATGCAGTCGGCGCCCGCGATCTTGCTGGCCGGCCGCTGTCCGAGATGTCGGGTGGTGAGCGGCAGCGGTTGTTATTGGCGCAGTCGCTGATCGGGCAGCCAAAGCTGCTGCTGCTGGACGAGCCCTTGATCAGCCTCGACGCGCGCCACCAGGAAGTCGCGATCGACGTGGTACGAAAGGTTTGCCGTGAACGAAAGATCACGGTGCTGTTCAGCGCGCACGAGCTCAACCAGCTGCTGGGTACCCTCGACCGCGTGCTCTACCTCGGCAACCGTCAGGCCGTGCTTGGCACCGTTGAGGAAGTGGTCACGGCACCAGTGCTGTCGCGGCTTTACGGAACAGAAATCCAGGTTGTGCGCGCCGATGGCCATATTTTTGTGATGTCGCGCGGTCGCGACGTCGAACGCACCGATCATCTTCATGACCACCACGGCCACGAGCACGACCAGCACCATCACCACTGATATGTTTGCCTACGAATTCATGACCAACGCTTTCATCGCCGCCGGCATTGTTGCGGTGGTGTCGGGCCTTGTCGGCTATTTTCTGGTGATGCGCGGGCAAACCTTCGCCGGTCACGCGCTGTCGCATATCGGGTTTGCGGGCGCAACCGGCGCCGGTTTAATCGGACTCGCGCCGCTGTGGGGCCTGCTCGCCTTTACTCTCGCGGCGGGCATAGTGATGGGCGCCTTAAGCGAGCGCATCAGCAACCGCGACGTCGCAATCGGTGTCGTCCTCGCGCTGGCACTCGGGTTCGGTCTCTTGTTTTTGCACTATCACACGTCGTTCGCTACGCAAGCGACTGCGCTCCTGTTCGGTAACGTATTGGCGGTCGACCACGCCATGATTGCGACCCTGGCCGCGCTCGGCGCAATAACGCTGGCCGCGCTGGCCGCCATCATGCGACCTCTGATCTTCGCAAGCCTGCAGCCGGAATTGGCGGAAGCCAAGGGCGTACCCCTTCGCTTCGTGTCCACCGCATTTCTCGCGATTGTGGCATTGGCGGTTTCAGCCTGCGCGCAGATCGTCGGCGTCCTCCTGGTGTTCACGCTGATGGTCGGTCCGCCAGCCGCAGCACAGCGGGTAACCACCGGACTCTGGAGCGGATTGTTCGTGTCGGCGGCGCTCGCACTTGCCGAAGCGTGGCTTGGACTGACGATGGCTTTCTACACCGATTGGCCCGTGAGTTTCTGCATCGCCTGCCTCAGTGCACTCGGCTATTTCGCCAGTCTCGCGTTGCCTGTGCGTGCGCCACACGCACAGCCCGCAGGCTGAAAGCAAACGGCCCCACGAGCGGGGCCGCCGCGAACCCGGCTAAAGCGCGTCGTTACATCTTCGCGCCCTTCTCCTTGAAGAACTTCACTGCGCCCGGGTGCCACGGGATCGGCGAATTGGCCACCACCTGATTTTCGACCGTGAAGCTCGACGCATCCTTGTGCACGGCAACCAGATCCGCCTTCTTGTCGATAATCAATTTTACGATGTTGTAGGCATCTTCGTCGGACATCTTGTCGTTGGTGACAAGGATGTTCCACACCGCGGACACCTGATTGTCCTTGTCCTGGCCCGGGTAGGTGCCCGCCTTGATAACGGCGGTCGAATAAAGATTGTCGTACTTGGCATTCATCTTGGCGACGACGTCGGAGTGATCGATCATTTTTATTTTCGTGCCCGGCGTTGCGGCAAGATCGGTCACGCCAGCGGTCGGCAAGCCACCCACCCAAAAGAACGCGTCAATCTTGTGGTCCTTGATCGCGTTCACCGATTCGGCAACCGACAGGCGCTCGCGCTTCATGTCCTTGTCCTTGTCGAGGCCGGCCGCTTCAATGACGCGAAACGCCATAACCTCGGTAGCGCTGCCGGGCGCGCCGGTCGATATGCGTTTGCCTTTCAGATCGGCGAGCGTGTTGACACCGGTGCCTTCAATGGACACCACATGCATAATGTTCGGATAGAGCACCATCAGCGTGCGCAGTGGCACCTTGGTGCCCTTGAACTTGTCGACGCCATTGAACGCGTCGAGTGCGGCGTCGGCCATGGAGAAGGCCATCTCGCTCTGCCCGGAATTGATCAGCTTGAGATTGTCGACCGAGCCGCCGGTCACCTGAGCGGTGGCCTGCATGTTCGGAAAAGTCTTCGAGATCAGGTTCGCGAGCGCACCGCCGATCGGATAATAGACGCCGCCGGTACCACCGGTGCCGATCGCAATCGCCCGCTGTTGGGCGACGGCGCCGCCCAATGCGAGTGTCGCAGCCGCTAGCGTGGCGAAAGCCAGTGTGAATCCTCGTCTCATTGTATTCCTCCCTACGTATTCTTGACGCATTTATGGAACCCGAGCTGGCGCAGGCTCCCGACTGTACCATTGCCATAGCAACAAGCCGGCGCCGAGCGCGAGACCGAAAGGCGCCGGATGCGGAATATCGAGGCCGGTAATGCTTTCCATCATCGCCTCGAGCAGACTTGGGAACACCAGCAGCAGCCCCGTGATCAGGAATAATCCACGCTCAACCGGCGTGGTGCGCCGAATCGCCCAGTTTTGCGCCGCCACCGACAGCGCGCCGAGGCCGGCGCCAGTGACCCCGGTGATCCAGACGATGTCGTAGACCGAGCCATCCTTCGGGATCTTGAGCAGCAGGCCAATGCCGAGCGGATCGAGCACGAACACGAACGGCACCAGGAATGCGGGCAGCGTGTATTTCCAGGCCTGCATCGTGGTCTTGTAGGGATCGCCACCCGTGATGGCAGCCGCCGCGAATGGCGAAAGCGCAGTTGGCGGTGAAACTTCCGACAGCACCGCGTAATAAAAGATGAACATATGCGCGGCGTAGTCCGGCACGCCTAGCTTGATCAGCGCCGGCGCTGCGATGACCGCACAGATGATGTAGGACGCCGTCACCGGCACCGCGAGCCCGATGATCCAGACCACCAGCGAGGTGTAGATCGCCGTCATCAACAGGCTGCCGCCGGCGAAGTCGATGACGATGGCGGAGAATTTCAGCCCCAATCCCGTCAGCGTAACCACGCCGACAATGATGCCGGCCGCAGCGCAGGTGGTTGCGGCGCTGAGCACGCCGATCGAACCGTCGGCCAGCGCGGACGTGAGCTTCTTGCTTGAGGGAATGGCGCGCTGGCCGGCCGGCGTAAGGCCGAGAACCGCCAGCACCCCGATCACAATCAAGATCAGCATTGGAAAGTAGGTCTGCACCAGCACGGCCGGCGCCGACGTGCCGACGCCCGGGATGACACCGATCACAGCCGCTACAGCGAGAACGGCCAGCAGTGCCAGCAAGAGCCGGCGCGGCCCCAATGCGGTCTCGGGCGCGAGCGCACTCATCGTGAAGGCCAGCATCGTGGAATAGAACACCGACAGCATCGGCGAGTATCCGATCACCATGAAGACAACGACGGCAACCAGCGAGACGAAATGGAATCCGTAGCGCCGGGTCATCTGCCAGATCGTCAGCTCCTGCTTGAACACGACCTCTTGTGCGCCGAAACGCATTGCATCGAGCTCAACCATGAACAACAGCGACAGGTAGTAGAGACAGGTTGGAATCGTCGCCATCCAGATGACGTCGAGATAACTGATCTTGAGAAACTCGGCGATCAGGAAGGCGGCGGCGCCCAACACCGGCGGCGAAATAATTGCGCCAAGTCCACCCGCGGCCAGCAGCCCACCAGCAGCGTCCTGTTGAAAGCCGGCTTTCTTCAACATCGGCCAAGCCACCGTGCCGATCATCACGGTGGTGGCAACGCCGGAGCCGGACGGCCCGCCGAGCAGGAACGAGGACGCCACAACAGCGCGGCCTGCGCTCGACGGTTTGCCGCCCATAACCGCGAGCGAAAAGTCGATGAAGAATTTGCCGGCGCCTGAATGCTGCAAGATAGCGCCGTAGATCGTGAACATGATGATGAGCGTGGCCGACACGTCGACTGCAACACCGAAAATTCCTTCGAGCGTGATGAACAGATGCCCGACAAGGCGCGCAATATCAAAACCGCGGTGGGTCCACGGCGGCGGCAGATAAGGTCCGAACATGGCGTAGGCGATGAACAGAATCGCCACCACCGGCATGATCGGCCCCGTGGTGCGGCGCGCAGCTTCCAGCACAAGCACAATGAAAATACTGCCGAGGATCACGTCCCAGCGGTCGGGCACCGCGGCGCGATCGAGGAATTCATCGCCGCCTGCAAGGGCATAAATAATGATGGCGATGCCGGCCAGCGCCGGGATCACATCGAACCATTGCACGTGATTGCGGAAACGCGAGGCGAGCGGGAACAGAAGAAAGCTCAGCAGCAGCACGAACGCGACGTGGATGTAGCGCAGCTCTTGCGTCGGGACGATGTCGTAAGCGGCATAGAGGTGGAACAGCGTCATCGCGACAGCGATGCCGCTTACGACGACGCCCACCAAACCCGCGAGCCGGTTGGCGGCGCCTTCTTCCTGCTGGACGTATTCTTCCGCCTTGCGGAGCTGTTCTTCGGAAATAACTTGGGCTTCCGCGCCCGACTTTACTTCTTCCACCATCGTCCCCTCGCCCGGTGGCGGTGTAAGCCCGCCTTCCGAACGCCACGCTAGCATGTGGGCCAGCGAGAGGAATACCCGAGAAAATCCGGCCTAAACGCGCATTACGGCCGCCCGAGGAGCATTGCCAGCGCGGCTGCCATGAATGGCAAAGGCAGGGACACCGCCGCGCGGAGCCACACCACGCGCGCGGGCATCATCGGCACTTCCCAGATGATGAGCCGGTGGATCGCGTAGAGGGCCCAGGCAGTCGAGTAGGCGATAACCTGTGGCGCGCCAGCGCCGCTCTTGAGCGCGGCGGCGCCGATAGAAAACCCCACCACGGGCCCGCCCGGTGTGAATGCGCCGCCAAGCGTGGCGATGAGAACGCCGAAAAAGCCGGATTCCGGACCGAGCCACGGCGCAATCCATTCATTGGGTAGCGCCTCGGCCACAAAGCCGGAGCCAATAACGCCGATTCCGATACGCGGTAAGAGGAGGATGAACTCCATCGCACCGGCGCGCGCGCCATCGTTGAGCAACACGCGTCCCCGCATGGCAGCGATGAATGCAAGAACCCCGACCACCAGCCACAACAGAATGTTGATGGCGAGCGTCATGGCTTGTTTCGAATGCGCATGATCCGTCCCGAAGACCCGACGCCACTGTTTGGGGTCATGCGTCATCCTCGCGGTACTTGTACCCCGCGCGCACGACAGCCCGCGCCAAAAGTCCGGCGACGATCGGTAAAGGCAACGCCGCAACAATGCGCCAGATCACGAAATCGGCCCCGAAGAACGGCAGCTCCCAGACCAGTGCGCGCGTATACCCGATCAGCGTCCAGCTCACGATGAAGGCCACCACTGCGCCGGCATCGGCACCCATGACGAGGAAGGCGCCAGCTACCGGATAGATGGTGATCGGACCGCCGGGCAGCAGGAATCCGAAAAAGGCTGCGATCAAAAGCCCGGGAAATCCCGAATTCGTGGCCGACCCAGCGCGCGACCATTTCGCGCGGCAGCAGCAATGTAACAAATGCACCGATCAAGCAGCCGGCCAGCACCTTCGGCAGCATCTCGCCGAACAGCGTCACGTCACCCAGCAGGATGGCGAGGAAGTGCTCACGCCCGTCGCGCACATAGACGGTCGCCGCGGCGGCGAAAGCCAGGACCGCGATGGTCGCTGTTGACCAATCGAAAGCGCGTCGGCGTCGGCGGGTTGGAGCGGATTCGGTCAAAGTAGCAAAGCTGACTACCGCGTCGCGGCGGGAATGTTGGCGGCGGGAATGTTGGTCGACGCCACCAGTCCGCCTTGCCGTGAGCCGCCGCTAAACGCGACAACGGCGATCAAAGCCAGCATGACAGAGGCATAAACCGGGATCATGATGCCTGACAGCTTCCTGACATCTTGCTTGTCTTCGGCCGAGAGCGTGACATAGACGCGATGACACATCGGCGCCTCCTGGGAATCTGTTGCACGCAAGTCTAGTGCACAGTCGGCGGTTTGTCTTGCGCATCACCGTTGACCCGGCGCGTGCCGCCCGATAATTTGGCCTGGTGATGGGGATGGAGTCCCCCGAAACCGCCCGTAACGGCTGATGACTCCTACCGGACGTGACGAACGGTAGGAATCGTCGGTCGAGCGAGGCGGATTTTCTTTGTCAATTCGCGCTGCCCCGCTTCCGATAACGCATCGGCCTGGCGTCGAACGCACGCGGAGGAGCGTGTTTCATGATGGACAACATCTGGCTCGCATCGGCGGTGTGGATTGGTCTCGCACTCGCCTCATCGCTGATTTCGATCCGGCTGGCGCTTTCGGTCGCCTTGATCGAGATCGTCGTGGGTGCGTTCGGCGGCAATCTGATCGGCCTGCCGCTGACGCCGTGGGTGAACTATCTCGCTGGCTTTGGTGCCATCCTGCTGACCTTTCTTGCCGGTGCCGAAGTGGATATGGAGGTGGTACGCCGCAAATTCGGGGCGAGTATTGGCATCGGCTTCGTCAGCTTCCTGCTGCCATATATCGGCTGCATGCTGGCCGCGCGCTATCTACTCGGCTGGCCTTGGCCGCAGGCACAGATCGCTGGTATCTCGCTCTCCACCACCTCGGTGGCCGTCGTCTACGCGGTTATGGTAGAAACCGGGCTCAACAAGACAGAGCTCGGCAAAATCATCCTGGCCGCCTGCTTCGTCACCGATCTCGGCACCGTGCTGGCGCTCGGAATCGTGTTCGCCTCCTTCACGATCTGGCTGCTCGCCTTTGCTGCAGCAACTATTGTCGTTGTGGCGATACTGCCGAAGGTCGGACCCTGCTTCTTTGCTTTTGTCGGGCAGCGGGTCAGCGAACCCCAAATAAAATTTCTCTTGCTTATCTTGTTCACGCTGGGTGGATTTGCCAGCGCGGTCGGCAGCGAGGCGGTGCTGCCGGCTTATCTCATCGGCATGGCGCTTGCGCCCGCCTTTCAGCACGATCCGGAATTGCCTCACCGCATGCGGGTGATCGCTTTCGCGGTGCTAACGCCGTTCTACTTCCTCAAAGCCGGCTCGCTGGTCGAAGCCAAGGCGCTCGTCAGCGGCGCGCTATTGATCACGCTTTTCCTCGGAATGAAGATGGCAACCAAGTTCATCGGAATTTTGCCGCTAACGCGCTATTTTCGCTTCGACAACCGCGAGGGCATGTACACGACGTTGCTGATGTCGACTGGGCTAACGTTCGGCTCAATCTCGGCGCTTTATGGCCTGACCCACAATATCATCGACCAGGAACAGTATACGGTCTTGCTCACGTCGGTGATCGGCAGCGCCGTTGTACCCACGATAATCGCGCAGAAATGGTTCCTGCCAAAAGTCGGACTCGCCAAGCAGGAGGTGTGACATGTTCAAGCACATCGCGGTCGCGAACGACGGTTCGGAAGGCGGATTCAGGGCGCTGACGCTGGCTTGCGATCTTGCCAAGTTACATCATGCCACGCTGCACATGATATCCGTCGAGGAGATCCCGGACGTTCCCGCTTCGATCGATGAAGTCATCGAAATCAAAACCGAGCAAAACCACAAATTTCACGACGCATTGGGTAGGGCGCAATCGATCGCGAAGGAGAAAGGCATCAAGCTCGATGCCGAGGTGGTCGCCGGTCACGCCGTGGCGGCCGTGGTCGCTTTCGTCAAGTCCAAAAAAGCCGAACTGCTGGTGGTCGGCTTCATGGGTCATTCGGCACTATTCGAGCGCATCATCGGCAGCACCGCAGACCGGCTCGTGCGTCTCGCACCCTGTCCGGTGCTGGTGGTGAAATAGCGCGTTCGCGGTGCTACTCCATCGGCCGCAAGCCGAGTTTGTCGAGCAGCGCCATATCGCGGTCGCGGCCGGGGTTTGGCGTTGTGAGCAGCTTTGGTCCGTAAAATATCGAGTTGGCGCCGGCGAGGAAACATAAAGCCTGCGTCTCCTCGCTCATGTCCTCGCGGCCCGCCGAAAGGCGCACCATCGAGGCCGACATGCAGATGCGCGCGACCGCAATGGTGCGCACGAAATCGAGCGGCGCGAGCGCTGCGGTTCCGGCAAGCGGTGTGCCTTCCACCTGCACCAGCATGTTGATCGGCACACTCTCTGGATGCATCGGCAAGCCGGCGAGAGTCGCGATCATGCCGACGCGATCCTCAAGCCCCTCGCCCATGCCGACGATTCCGCCACAGCACACATGAATGCCGGCCTCGCGCACATGTTCGAGCGTATCCAGACGATCCTGATAAGTACGCGTAGTGATGATCTCGCCATAGAATTCCGGCGACGTGTCGAGATTGTGGTTGTAGTAGTCGAGGCCACAGCTCTTAAGCCGCCGCGCCTGATCCCCGGTCAACATGCCAAGCGTGACGCACGTCTCCATACCAAGCGACTTCACGCCTTCCACCATCTCGCAGACCTTGTCGAGATCGCGATCCTTGGGTGATCGCCAGGCCGCACCCATGCAGAAGCGCGACGCTCCGCCAGCTTTGGCTGCGCGCGCTTCCGCAAGCACGGCGTCAAGATCCATCAGCTTTTCCGCTTTGACACCGGTGTCGAATTTTGCCGACTGCGGGCAATAGGCGCAATCTTCCGGACAGCCGCCGGTTTTGATCGACAGCAGAGTGGAAATCTGCACTTCGCCAGGATCGAAATTCTGGCGGTGCACCTGCGCGGCGCGAAAGATCAATTCCGGGAACGGCAGCGCGAAAAGGGAGCGTACTTCCTCACGCGTCCAGTCGTGGCGAGGCAGGCCAGGCGTCGAGAGTGGCAAAGTGTGATGCGACAATGACATACCCATAACCTCCGATGCGCCCGGTCAGCAAAGCCTTATACCAAGCCGCACTGTTGATTGTGCAATGATTTCATTACATTGAGCGGTTTACGGCGCTATGCTAGTATTGCTCAGGCCGGGGATTTGACACGATGAGAAAACTTGTTGCGAGCGCCATCATGCTGGCAATTCTGAGCGGACCGGCTTTCGCGCAGCGATCGCGAGACGACGATCCCATTATGATCCAGGAAAGAGACAAAAAACAGCAGGCCGAAGCGCTCGACAAGCAATACAAGAAAACGCTTGATCAGACGCGCAAGGAAAGCGATGCGCCTCGCAACAACGATCCATGGTCAAACATGCGCGGGCAGAACGACGGCAAACGCTAGGCCGCCGCATTGACCCGGGATCGCATGATCCGATTTGCGGCGGTGCTGGTCGGCGCCGGCGTAATTTTCGGGCTGGAGCAGGAACTCGGCGCCAGGTTTTACGTCGCAATACCTGCCGGCATCATCGCCTATGTCATCACACTCGTGGCGCTTGGCCTGATGTTCGGCAGCGGCAGCCAAGCAAAGTAATCATCACCACCAGTGCCGGCGCCAGCCATAGTAGGGGCGATAGTACGGCCCGCCGTAATAGACCACCGGCGGCGGCGGATCGTAATAGACCGGTCCTCCGACAACCTCCGGGCCCTCGACCATTTGCGGACCGCGCGGACCTTGCCGATAAGCCGGCCCCGTGGCAGCGGCACGCTGCTGCGGAACGCGGCCGCTCATGTCGATTGCCGTCTGGATGACAAAGCCTTTCTTGTCCTGCCAGCTGATCTCGCACCAGCCTTCGTCGCATGCACCAGTATCGACCAGGCTGCCACCGGGAATCTTTGCGACGATTTCGCTGCCAGTGCCGGGCGCCGCGCGCAGATTAAGCGTTGAGGCAACATAGGCTGGCTTGGCCAGCGCGGGCATGGCGACGCATGCGATGGCGAGCACCAAAATATGTGGCGCAAATTTCATGGCTTTACCCTCTGTCCATTCACCCTCGCGTCCTGCAAAGGCGGCTGGAACTCTCCGCCGCGAAAACGGCGGGAAATGGGCGAGCGCATTAAAGTCGACAGCGATTTGGCAATTACTCAATCGCTTTGGAAGCGTCTCCCCTCCACCAATTGATCGTCTTGTAGTCGAAGCCCATTTCGATCGTCGGCTTGATTATGGCGAAATATGGGGAAATATCGAAATCGCGCGGACAATAAAGCGAGCTGTCGCGGATATGATAAATTTCCCGCCGCGCCTGCGCGCTTTCCACGCGCTCAATCGCGGGCAATATCGGATACCCGATGGCGCCAAAGGCCCGCGCGATGAGCGCGGAGCAAATGAGCTTGGTCGGATCGCCGGAGCCGAGCGCGATCATGCGCCGCCGCCAACGCTGCGGCACCGGCAACGGCACCAGATAGCGGCCGAGATCAATGATGTTCTTGAGATCGTATTCCAGCCCAATGCGTTCGACGGCGTAGTCGCAGACGGCCTGCCGGTCTTCAGGTGACAGGCCGACTGGCCGGCAGATTCGAGTATGATATTGGGAATACTTCGACAACGGCACACAGATGGTGCCGGCGTCCAGGTTGGATTCCACCAGATCGCACGGTTCGCCATCCGCCGTTATTCCGGCGACGGGTCCGACATAGAGGGCTGCGTGCGACCAGGTGGACTGCGTCAAATATTTGATAATGCCGGAAATATGGTTGCGGCCTTCAATTAGCAGGATATCGCCGGGCCTGATGGTCGCAAGCAGCGCGGCCGGATCGGCCGGCGTAAACGGCTCGTAACCGGATGCAGGCTTTTGCAAATAGGTGGCGATGTGCCGCCCGATTCGATCGAGCATCCAAGTCATAGGCGAAGCCCCGCAAATCGACCCCGCGCCAAGTCGAACAGCATTTTTCACAGAGAGGCAACACCGCCGGGGCCGGCAAGCCCGAACCCGGGGATGGTTATGACCGACGAGGCTATTCCGCCGCCACTTGTCTCGGCCCTGCCGGCTCCACCTTCGCCGCGCAGAATTTGAATTCCGGGATCTTGCCGAACGGGTCGAGCGCCGGGTTGGTCAGGATATTTGCCGCCGCCTCGACAAAGGCGAACGGGATGAACACGACGCCGTCGGGAATGGCATCGTCCTGGCGCGCGGCCAGCTCGACTTCGCCGCGGCGCGTGGTGACGCGCAGCATATCGCCCGCCTTGAGCCCCAGTTTCTCGATTGTGCCGCGCGAGACCGAAGCGCACGCGCTCGGCTCCAGCGCGTCGAGCACGGTGGCGCGGCGCGTCATCGCCCCGGTGTGCCAATGTTCAAGTTGGCGGCCGGTGGTGAGGATGAATGGGAAGTCGTGGTCCGGCATCTCGTCCGGTGGCGTGAGCTTGGCCGCCACCAGCTTGGCCATGCTGTTCGGCCGCGGGAAGCCCTTGTCGAACACCACGTCGCGGCCCGGTTTGTCGGGCGCGTCAGATGGATAGGTGACGTGATCCTCGCGCTCGACGCGCTCCCACGAAATATTATCGAGCGCGGGCATCAGGTTCGCCATTTCGGTATAGACCTCGCCGACACTTTTGTAGTTCCACTTTTCGCCCATGCGTTGGGCGAGATCCTGGATGATCCACAAATCCTGGCGCGCATCGCCGGGCAGCGGCAGCGCCCGGCGGCCCATCTGCACCTGACGATTGGTGTTGGTGACGGTGCCATCTTTCTCCGGCCAGGCCGAGGCCGGCAGGATCACGTCCGCATAGGAGCACGTCTCGGTGAGGAAGATGTCCTGCACGACCAGATGCTCGAGATGGGCGAGTGCGCCGCGCGCATGGTTCAAGTCGGGATCGGACATCGCGGGGTTCTCGCCCATGATGTACATGCCCTTGATCTCGTTGGCGTGTACCGCATCCATAATCTCGACCACCGTCTTGCCGCGCTTGGGATCGAGCTTCTTGCCCCAGGCCTTTTCGTATTTCGCGATCATCTCCGGGCTCTCGACCGATTTGTAATCGGGGAAGAACATCGGAATGAGGCCGGCATCGGAGGCACCCTGCACGTTGTTTTGTCCGCGCAGCGGATGCAGGCCCGTTCCGGGCCGGCCGACCTGGCCGCAGATCAGCGATAGCGCAATCAGGCAGCGCGCATTATCGGTGCCATGGGTGTGTTGCGATACGCCCATGCCCCAGAAAATGATGGCGCTTTCCGCGCGCGCGAAGTTGCGCGCCACTTCGCGCAGCGTGTCGGCGGGAATGCCGCAGATCGGCTCCATCTCCTCGGGCGTGAAGTCCCTCACGTGCTCGGCGAGCTGGTCGAAGCCTTCCACATAGGTCTGCACATATTGCTGGTCGTAGAGCTTCTCGCCGATGATGACATTGAGCATGCCGTTGAGCATCGCGACGTCGGTGCCGTTCTTGAACTGCATCATCTTCCAGGCGTGGCGCTTGAGTGCCTGCCCGCGCGGGTCCATCACCACCAGCTTGGCGCCGCGCTTGGCAGCCTGCTTGAAGAAAGTGGCGGCGACCGGATGGTTCTCGGCCGGATTGGCGCCGATCACAATGATGAAGTCGGAATTCTTGCACTCGTTGAAGGTCGCGGTGACAGCCGCCGAGCCGACGCCCTCCAGGAGCGCAGCCACCGATGACGCGTGACAAAGCCGCGTGCAGTGATCGACATTGTTGGAGCCAAAGCCGGTGCGCACCAGCTTCTGGAACAGATAGGCCTCTTCGTTCGAGCCCTTGGCCGAACCGAACCCGGCGAGCGCACGCGGGCCGTCGCGGTCGCGGATTTTTTTCAGGCCGGAAGCGGCGCGCGCCATCGCCTCTTCCCAGGTGGCTTCGCGGAAGTGCGTGAACGGATTTGAGGGGTCGACCAGATCGTCGGCGGCCTTCGCCACGCCATCCTTGCGCACCATCGGTTTGGTAAGCCGCTGAGGATTGCTGACATAGTCGAAGCCGAAGCGGCCCTTCACGCACAGCCGGTTCTGGTTGGCCGGGCCGTCGCGGCCGGTGACGTACAAAAGCTTGTCGTTCTTGATGTGGTAGGTGAGCTGGCAGCCGACGCCGCAATAGGGGCACACGCTGTGCACCTCGCGGTCCGGGAATTCGGTACGCACGTTCTTGTCGTTGAGCAGAGTTGCCGGCATCAGCGCGCCAGTTGGACAGGCTTGCACGCATTCGCCGCATGCCACGCAAGTGGACGCGCCCATCGGGTCGTCGAAATCGAACACGATTTTCTCGCCGTAGCCGCGGCCAGCCATGCCGATAACATCGTTGACCTGCACTTCGCGGCAGGCGCGAACGCAGAGATTGCACTGGATGCAGGCGTCGAGATTGACTGCCATCGCGATATGGCTGCGGTCCGGCGCGGGCATCTTCTCGCGCTCGGGGAAGCGGCCGACATCGATCCCCATTTTGTCGGCCCAGGACCAGAATTTCGATTGCGGATCGTGCGAAGTGGCGCGTTCGGGCTGATCGCTGATCAGCAGGTCGAAGATCATTTTGCGCGCGGCCTTGGCGCGGTCGGAGGCGGCTTTCACCTTCATGCCTTCGGACGGCTTGCGGATGCAGCTTGCCGCCAGCACGCGCTCGCCTTCGATCTCGACCATACAGGCGCGGCAGTTGCCGTCGGCGCGATAGCCGGGCTCGGGCGAATAACACAGATGCGGGATCTCGATGCCCTGGCGCTTGGCAACCTGCCATAGGGTCTCGCCCTCGAGCGCTACGACATCCTTGCCGTCGAGCGTAAATTTCACGGTCTTGGCTTTGCCGTTACCTGCGCTCATTTTTTTCGCCTTTCGCCGTCACCAGCTTCCCAGCGGCTTCGACAACTCATCCGGGAAATATTTTAGCACACATAGCAGCGGATTTGGTGCCGCCTGGCCAAGTCCGCAAATTGAAGCGTCGCGCATGGCGGTCGAAAGCTCGGTCAGCAGGCCCTTGTCCCACGGCCCGCTGGCCATCAGTTTCGCGGCCTTCTCGCTGCCCACCCGGCACGGCGTGCATTGGCCGCAACTCTCGTCCTCGAAGAATTTCATCAGGTTAAGCGCGACAGCTTTCATATCGTCCTTGTCGGACAGGATGACAACCGCGTGGGAGCCAACGAAACAGCCGTATTTTTCGAGCGTCCCGAAGTCGAGCGGCTCATCCGCCATCGACTCCGGCAGGATGCCGCCGGAGGCACCGCCCGGCAGATAACCTTTGAACGTATGGCCGTCTTCCATGCCGCCGCAGAATTCCTCGATCAATTCGCGCGCGGTGACGCCGGCGGGCGCGAGCACCACACCCGGCTTCTTCACGCGGCCCGACACCGAAAAGCTGCGGAAGCCCTTGCGCTCACGGCGGCCTTGCGCGGTCATCCACTCGGCGCCCTTCTCGATGATGTCGCGGACCCAGAACAAAGTCTCGACGTTTTGTTCCAGCGTCGGGCGGCCAAACAAGCCGACCTGCGCCACGTAAGGCGGGCGATGGCGCGGCAATCCGCGCTTGCCTTCGATCGATTCGATCATCGCCGACTCTTCGCCGCAGATGTAGGCGCCGGCGCCGCGGCGGACATGAATTCTTGGTGTGAGGCACGAGGCCGGCTTTCTCGACCTTGTCGATTTCATCGAGCAGCATCAGCCGAAGTTCCGGATATTCATCTCTGATGTAGAAATATGTCTCGGGTGCTTCGACCACCCAGGCGGCGATGAGCATGCCTTCGATAAAGCGGTGCGGATCGCGCTCAAGGTAATAGCGATCCTTGAAGGTCCCGGGCTCACCCTCGTCGGCATTGACCGCGAACATTCTCGGCGCAGGCTCCGCCCGCACCAGCGACCATTTGCGCCCGGTCGGAAATCCGGCGCCGCCGAGGCCGCGCAGGCCGGCGTCGCTCACGATCTTGATCAGCTCATCACGCGTGCGCTTGTCGGTGAGGCAAGCTTTCAGCAGCGCGTAGCCACCGGCCTTCTGGTAAGCGGAAAAATCGGCGCCGGGACGCCAGGCGTGCGGATGTTTGTTGGCCTTCACGTCGGTTGCGATTTTGTCGGCCGTTGCCTTGAAGGTTTGCAAGTGTCCAACCGCAGACACCGGCGCGCGATCACAAGCGCCCATGCAAGGCGCACGTATCACCCGAATGTCGCGCCCGAGTTTGCCCGGCAATTCCTTCAATAACTTTTCGGCGCCGGCCATGGCGCAAGACAGCGAATCGCACACGCGCACGGTCACCGCCGGCGGCGGCAGCTCACCTTCCTTCATCACATCGAAATGCGCGTAGAAGGTAGCGACCTCGTAGACTTCCGTGAGTGCCAGTTTCATCTCGGCCGCGAGCGCAGCCAGATGCGCAGCAGAGAGATGGCCGTAATGATCCTGGATGAGATGAAGGTGCTCGATCAGCAAATCACGCCGGCGCGGCCGGTCAGTGAGCAGCCCGCGCACTTCGTCGAGGGCCTGGGGGTCGACCTGCCGACCCTTGGGCGTACGCGCCGGGCGGCGGCGGCCACCGCGCGCGGTGGCCGGACCCGCGGGGGGACGTTCTGTAACGCTCATCTCTCTTCCCTCTGAACTCCAGAAAAACCCTTCTAAATTGAGGTACGCAAGCCCTACGCCCAAATCGTCTGATAGATTTCTTCTATCAATACCAATGTTGTGCTTGTATTTTCCGATTATGCGGCCTTAATTAATTACCTACGCAGCGCACCGTTTCGGCGGCCCGCGCGGCTGGGACACTCCTCACCTTTATCTTTATGCGGAGCGGGGAAGGCATTGCTGGAAAAGCTGGAATTTCTCTTGGCCTTGGCCCGTGAAAAGCATTTCGGTCGGGCAGCCGAGGCCTGCGGCGTCACCCAGCCGACACTTTCCGCCGGGGTGAAGCAGCTAGAGGATGCTTTTGGCGTGCTGCTGGTCAATCGTGGCTCGCGTTTTCAGAGCTTCACGGCCGAAGGCGAGCGCGTGCTCGAATGGGCCCGCCGCATCGTCGGCGACACCCGTGCGATGCGCCAGGAGGTGCACGCCCTCAAGCATGGCCTGGCCGGGCGGTTGCGGCTCGCCGCCATTCCGACGGCGCTGGCTATGGTGGAAACATTGACGACGCCTTTCCGGGCGCGTCATCCCGAGGTGCAGTTTACCGTCCTCTCGCGCACCTCGATCGAAATTCTCACGCATCTGGAAAATCTCGAGATCGATGCCGGCCTCACCTATCTCGACAACGAACCGCTTGGCCGCGTCACTGCCGTGCCGCTGTATCGCGAACGCTACCGTCTGCTGGTCGCTGCCGACGCGCCCCTTGGCGACCGCCAGACCGTAACGTGGGCCGACGTCGCGCAAGTGCCGCTGTGCCTGCTCACCCCCGACATGCAGAACCGGCGAATCATCGAACGGCTGTTGCGCGATACCGGTATCGATCCGCATATCACGCTCGAATCGGATTCGATGATTTTATTGTATTCCCATGTGCGCACCGGGCGGTGGGCAAGCGTAATGCCGGCGCGGCTGGCCGCCTCGCTCGGACTCACTGATGTGTTGCGTTCGATCCCGATCGTCGATCCTGAAGCAACACATACCATAGGCCTCGTGGCGCCCGCGCGCGAACCAATGACAACTTTGACGGCGGCGCTTGTCGCTGAAGCGCGTCGCATTGCGCCTATGTTGTCTGACTAACGCATCAGTCTTTAGTCGCATATTTCGTTCGACACCGATGCGCACTCCATCGGCCGAAAACTTTAATCCTGCGCAATGATCTGAATCAGCATAGCGCTTCGCTATTGCGAAATTGAAAAAACCTATCGCTCGATAAAGATCGCGCGGTTGATTCATCCCATGCGCGCCGACACTCTCGCCCGCTCAAGCGCGCTACGAACGCGCAGATTCCAAGGGGAAGCGCATGACGACAATCGACCAACCGCTCGCGGGCGGTGGCAACATCACAAGTATTCTCGACCGTGAACGCATTATTGCGACTGCCGGCTTCAATCGCTGGCTGGTACCGCCAGCAGCGCTCTGCATCCATCTGTGCATCGGCATGGCTTACGGCTTCTCAGTGTTCTGGTTGCCATTGTCACGCTCCATCGGCTTAACCGCATCGAAAGTGTGTCCGGACATATCGCTGGCGCAGGAATTGTTCACGACCACCTGTGACTGGCGCATTGCCAGTCTTGGCTGGATGTACACGCTGTTCTTCGTCGTGCTCGGCGTGTCGGCCGCGCTCTGGGGCGGCTGGCTGGAGCACGCGGGTCCGCGCAAAGCCGGTGTCGTTGCCGCGGTCTGCTGGTGCGGAGGCCTCGTGCTCGGCGCCATCGGCGTCTACGTCCATCAGCTGTGGCTGATGTGGCTCGGTTCCGGCGTGATCGGCGGCATCGGGCTTGGCCTTGGCTACATCTCGCCAGTGTCCACGTTGGTGAAATGGTTCCCGGACCGACGCGGCATGGCGACCGGCATGGCCATCATGGGATTTGGCGGCGGCGCCATGATCGGCGCACCTCTGGCCAATATCCTGCTGAATTATTTCAAGACGCCGACCGATGTCGGCGTCTGGAAAACATTTCTTGCGATGGGCGCAATCTACTTCTTCTTCATGATCGTCGGCGCTTTCCGTTACCGGTTGCCGCCTGCCGGATGGCGGCCCGATGGCTGGACCACGCCGAGTGAGAACAAATCGATGATCACTCAACATCATGTGGATCTGAAGGACGCGCACAAGACCCCGCAATTCTGGCTGATCTGGTGGGTGCTGTGCCTGAACGTGTCTGCGGGTATCGGCGTGATTGGCATGGCCTCGCCGATGTTACAGGAAATCTTCGCGGGCGCGCTGGTCGGACTCCCTGACATCAAATTCAACGCGCTTTCGGCCGACCAACGCGTCGCTATCGCCGCAATCGCGGCCGGGTTCGCCGGCCTGCTCTCGCTGTTCAACATCGGCGGACGATTCTTCTGGGCGTCGTTGTCCGACTACATCGGACGCAAAAAAACTTACTACACGTTCTTTGTGCTCGGCATCATCTGCTATCTCCTGATGCCGTGGTCGGCAAACGCCGGCTCGAAGGCGATATTCGTGAGTGCCGTCTGCATTATCTTGTCGATGTACGGCGGCGGTTTCGCAACCGTTCCGGCCTATCTCGCCGATATGTTCGGCACCCAGTTCGTGGGCGCCATTCACGGCCGGCTGCTCACGGCATGGTCCACGGCCGGCATTATCGGCCCGGTCGTTGTGAACTACATTCGCGAAGCCCAGCTCGCCGCCGGTGTACCGCGCGACCACCTGTACGACTACACGCTGTACATTTTGGCGGGTATGCTCGTCATCGGATTGATCTGCAACTACCTGATCAAGCCGGTCGATTCGAAGTGGTTCATGAGCGCCGAGCAGGTTGCGAAACTACAAACAGCCTCCGCGAGAAGCGCGGCGTCAACAGGATCGCATGGCATCGGATTTGGCGGGCTCGATGCGAAGGCCGCCCTGTTTTGGGCCTTCGTCGGCGTCCCGCTCGCCTGGGGCGTATGGAAGACGCTGGAAAGCGCAATCAAGATATTCTGATCGAAATTCGGACGCCGCGGGACGACCAATGTCGTTCCGCGGCGTCCATCGTTCCAATGAACTCGAGTTCGACTAGAGCCGCCGGTTACATGGGAGCGAGCGAAGGTGACGGCACGACGACAATGTCGTCGTCGATTGTCGACACGCTGGCCGCATCCTGCCCACGCTTGTTTTTGGAGGCGGCGCTCGCGCGCAACTTCAGGCGCCGCTCATAAAAGCCTACAATATTTCGTGCGGTCGGCTCGCTGAGCTTCTTGTATCGCTCGAATGCACGGGTGATGTCGTCGGGTTTGAGGCTGCGGTTGGCGGCGTACATCAACAGCAGTTCTCGTGCCGTCGTCCAGGAACACCCGGCAGCCTTGGCAAGGAGCAACAGCATATCCTCGCCCTCGTCGAGCAACGCGCGTTCGACAAGGTCGACCGAAAATACGCCAAGTCTTGCCAGCGCAACCACCGTCTTGTCGAAGTCTTGCGCATGAGCCGGGCCATGCACGCTGGCTTCCGTAATCGGGCGCACATTGAATCGCCGTTTAGCTTCGCGCACAGCCAGGGCATGTGCGCGTGACGTCTTGCGGACTTCACGTTGCATCGTGGTGGCGACGTCGTCGACCGAATCCCGAATTGCGGCAACCGCTTCCGGATTGGCCGCTTCGAGCTTGGCGCGCACGGTCGCTGATGCAGCTTCCAGCAGCTTCAGGAAATATTGACGCGGAAGATCGCTGCGCTCGCCAAGAGCCAACGTCAGCTTTCGGTCATATCGCGCACGATTCGTAAGCTTGCCGTAACCCGCAAGCGAGAAGCGTGCCCCCTTGTTCTTGACGACCCTATGGACGACCCGTTCGTCGCCCCGTTCGACAAGAACATCGGTGACGACTTCGCTTATTTTCAAACGTTGTGCGATTGCAAAGAGATGGTCCTGACTTTTGGTCGTAGCATTCTCGACCAGATCATCGTCATTCAACTGTTGCGAATTGACGAGCACCGGCTCGGCCACCTCGATCGCATCGTCGAAGGCGAGCAAGCGGATGAGTTTTGGCGGAGCGCTTTCCATGCCGCCCAGCCGATGCGCGAGCTTTGCGCGGGCTTTGACCTCGATATCGGCCGAGAGCCGGCGTAGCACGTCGTCGAACAGCGCGATCTGTTCGTGAGAATAACTGCGTGAGCCCGCGGCAAAAAGATCGGTAACCCGATCAATGATTCTGAGGCGGTGTTTGGTGGTCGCGCTGGCAACCGGGCTGACCAGTTCATCGAGCAGCGAACGGCTCTCGGCCAGTGCATTCGATTGATGGGATGGAGCAGTGGCTGACATGGACATACCGGCTCAGGAATTGCGAATTCGACCTTGGTGTCGCGGAAACCTCCGAACGCCTGAAAGCAGGTAGCAACCTACCGGAAAGTTGCGAAAACTCGCTCTACAAGCACCATGCAAAAATGCGAAAAATTTTAGGAAATTTGCGCGTTCTGACGAGGCATTTGCGTAAACAAACCGCCCTGCCGTAGCGCAAAAAGGCCCGCTTTTGGCGGGCCTTTTCGCTGTCGAGCCGTGCGAACAATCTTAAAATAATCCGACGATCTGCCCTTGCGCGTTGACGTCGATGGCGTCAGCCGCCGGCACCTTGGGCAGGCCGGGCATGGTCATGATTTCTCCGCAGATCGCCACCACGAACTCGGCGCCGGCCGAGAGGCGGACCTCGCGAACATTGATGGTGTGATCAGCCGGCGCACCTTTGGAGTCCGGATTAGTCGAGAACGAATACTGGGTTTTGGCAACGCAGATCGGCAACTTGCTATAACCCATCTCTTCCCAGGTCTTGAGCTGGTCTTTCACAGACTTGTCTGCAGTTACGTTCTTGGCGCGGTAGATTTCACGCGCGATCGTCTCGACCTTTTCGAACAGCGGCATCTCGTCGGGATAGAGGAACTTGAGCTTGCCTTTGCCCTCGTCGATCACCTTGACCACCGCCTTGGCGACGTCGGCAGCGCCCGCTCCACCCATGGCCCAGTGATCGGCCATCAGCGCCTCGACGCCGAGCGCCTTGCACTTCTCCTTCACCAGCGCAATTTCGGCGTCGGTGTCGGCAGAGAAGCGGTTGATCGAAACCACCGCCGGCAGACCGAACTTCTTCACGTTTTCGACGTGCCGTTGCAGGTTGGTCATGCCGGCGTCAAGCGCCTTCAGATTCTCGGACTTGAGATCTTCCTTCTTGATGCCGCCATGCATCTTGAGCGCGCGGATGGTGGCGACCAGCACCACGCAGTGTGGCGTCAGGCCGGCCTTGCGGCATTTGATATCGATGAATTTCTCGCCACCGAGGTCGGCGCCGAAACCCGCCTCCGTCACGACATAGTCGGCAAGCTTGAGTGCGGTCGTGGTCGCCAACACCGAGTTGCAGCCATGCGCAATGTTGGCGAAGGGACCGCCGTGAATGAAGGCCGGAGTGCCTTCCAGCGTTTGCACGAGATTGGGCGCGATCGCTTCCTTGAGCAACGCGGCCATCGCGCCATGCGCCTTGAGGTCGCGCGCACGCACCGGCTTGCGGTCGCGCGTATAGGCGACGATGACGTTACCGAGGCGCTCCTTGAGGTCGTCGAGAATTCTTGGCGAGACAGAAGATCGCCATGACTTCGGAGGCGACGGTGATGTCAAAGCCGGCCTCGCGCGGATAGCCGTTGGCGACGCCACCAAGCGAACAGACGATCTCGCGCAGCGCGCGGTCGTTCATGTCCATAACGCGGCGCCAGACGACCCGGCGTGAATCGATGCCGAGCGCATTACCCCAATAGATATGATTGTCGATCAGCGCCGAGAGCAGATTGTGCGCCGAGGTAATGGCGTGGAAATCGCCGGTGAAGTGAAGATTGATGTCTTCCATCGGCACCACTTGCGCATAACCGCCGCCGGCGGCGCCGCCCTTCATGCCGAAAGACGGACCGAGGCTCGGCTCGCGCAGGCACAGCATCGCCTTCTTGCCGATGTGATTGAGTGCGTCGGTCAGGCCCACTGTCGTCGTGGTCTTTCCTTCGCCCGCCGGCGTCGGCGTAATCGCCGTCACCAGGATCAGCTTGCCATTTGGCTTGCTTTGCAGCGATTTGATGTAGTCCATCGACACCTTGGCCTTGTAGTGGCCATAAGGCTCGAGATTTTCTGCGGCGATGCCGAGTTTTTCCTTGGCAATGTCGAGGATCGGCCGCTTCTTGGCCGATTGAGAAATTTCGATGTCGGACTTCGGGCTTTGATGTTGCGAGGCGGGCATTGGATTTTTCCGTTATTTGAAAATGACGATCAACCGAGCCGCGCCCCGGCGGCGAGCTTGGCAGTGGAGATGAATTCGGAGGCGTCGATCTTCTTGCCTCCGTCGGGCTGAACGCGGGTAACCTTGAAACGCCCGTCGGCGCAAACAACGGTGAATCCGTCGGCATCGACCGCGACCACTTCGCCGAGCTTGCCGGCGATCCCTTTCGGGTCTTTCGCCGGTAGCGGCTTGGCGTCGAAGATTTTCAACGTTTTGCCGTCAAACGTGGTCCACGCGCCGGGCGCCGGATTGCAGCCGCGGATCAGGCGATCGATCTGCTCCCAGGGTTTCCCCCAATCGATCTTGGCATTGCCGGGGCCACAGCGGCCTTCATAGGTTGCCTTTGACTCGTCCTGCTTGATGCGCGGCGCCTTGCCGGCCTTCACCAGGTCGACCGATTCCATCATCGCCTCGACGCCCATCGGGAACAGGCGATCAAAGTAGACAGTGCCGAGCGTGTCGGTACTGGAGATTGGCGTTTTCTTCTGAACAAGGACGGCGCCGGTATCGAGGCCGTTGTCGGGCCAGAAAATCGAGAGGCCGGTTTCCTTCTCGCCTTTGATGATCGGCCAGTTGATCGCGCTGGCGCCGCGGTAGGCCGGCAGCAGCGACGGATGGTACTGGATCGAGCCATGCGTGGGGATATTGAGGAAGTCCTCCGGCACAAAGAGCGTGACGAAAGCCATGACCTGGAGATCGGGCTTGAGCGCCTTGAATTCTTCCCAGACCTTCGGGTCCTTGTAGGACGCAGGCTGATAGATCGGGAGCTTCGCTGCTATTGCGGCTTCCTTGAGCGGATCGGCCTTGGCGCCTTCCTTTTCCGGCGCGACATAAACGGCGACCACGTTCTCGCCACGCTTGAGCAGCGCTTCCAGCACGGCTTTGCCGAAGGCCTGCTGGCCATGAACCACGATACGCATTCAACGTCCCTCCCCGCCTTTTTTCGTGCCCCGGGCGCTGCAGAACCGGCCTTCACGAGCACTAACTACGCAATGGTCCCGGATCAGCGGTGCGCCACTTCGCGCTGCACCGCGTCCGGGACACGAAAGCCGTCACGCCGCCTTTTCTTCCTTCTTCGGCGCGCTAAGAGCGCCGGAGTTCTTGATCTCGCCGATGTCCTTGCTCGAAAACTTGAGCACGTCACTGAGGATCTCGTCGGTGTGCTCGCCTAACAGCGGCGAGCGTTTCACGTCGGAGATCGAGTCCGACATCTTGATTGGATTGCCGACGGTCAGATATTTGCCGCGGGTCGGATGATCGACCTCGACGACCGTCCCGGTCTTGCGCAGCGACGGTTCCTCGGCGATCTCCTTCATCGACAGGATCGGACCGACCGGGATATCGACCTTGTTGCAGATTTCCATAACCTCGAATTTGGTCTTGGTCATGGTCCACTGTTCGATACGAGCGAAGATTGCCTTCAGCTTTGGCAGCCGCGCGCGCGGCGTGGCGTATTCCGGATCAGTCTTCCAGGTCGGCTCGCCGATCAGCTCGCAAATTTCCTCCCAGACCGGCGCCTGGGTGATGAAATAAATGTAGGCATCGGGATCGGTCTCCCAGCCTTTGCATTTGAGGATCCAGCCCGGCTGACCGCCGCCGGAATCGTTACCCGCGCGCGGCACCGCGCTGCCGAACGGAATGCCTTCGCCGTATTGGCTGTATTCGGTGAGCGGGCCTTTTTCGATACGCTGCTGGTCGCGCAGCTTCACGCGGCAGAGGTTGAGCACGCCGTCCTGCATGGCGGCGAGCACCTTTTGACCACGGCCAGTGCGATTGCGTTGATAGAGCGCCGAAACGATGCCGAGAGCCAGATGCAGGCCAGTGCCGCTGTCACCGATCTGGGCGCCGGTGACCAGCGGCGGACCTTCGCGGAATCCTGTGGTCGAGGCCGAGCCGCCGGCACATTGCGCGACGTTCTCATAAACCTTGCAGTCTTCGTACGGACCTGGGCCGAAGCCCTTCACCGACGCCACGATCATGCGCGGGTTAAGCTTGTGGATGTGGTCCCAGGTCAGCCCCATGCGGTCGAGCGCGCCGGGCGCGAAATTCTCAACCAGCACGTCGCAGACCTTGATGAGCTCATCGAGCACGCGCTTGCCCTGCGGGTGCTTGGAGTCGATCGTGATCGAACGTTTATTGTGATTGAGCATCGTGAAATAAAGCGAATCCGCGCCCTTCACATCGACCAGCTGTCCGCGGGTAATGTCTCCTACCCCCGGACGCTCGACCTTGATCACGTCGGCACCGAGCCAGGCCAGCAATTGCGTGCAGGTTGGACCCGATTGCACGTGCGTGAAATCGAGGATGCGTACGCCGGTGAGAGCTTTGCCATCCTGCCCGTAGGACTTCGTGCTCGGCCTCGGGAGGCCGTTGCCGGTTTTGGCCCTGGCGGCCAGCTTCTTCGACTTGAGCTTTACGACTTTCCTTGAAGCCGCCTTGGTCTTGGCTTTCGCTTTCCTGGCTTTCTTGCGGACTGCCATTCTCATCTCCTCGATCCTAAACTCGTATCCCAGGCGCAGCGCGAAGCGTTGCGCATTCCCTTATTTCTTGCGAACCACGCTTTGCGGGTTGAGGTTGCCGATGCGGCCGCTCTCGCTGCCGGCCGCCGGGTCGATCGCCGCATTGATGAGGGTCGGCTTACCGGAGTCCATGGCCGCATCGACGGCGCGCTTGAGTTCGTCGGGGGTTGTCACATGGACACCAACGCCGCCGAATCCTTCCATCATCTTGTCGTAGCGCGCATCTTTGACGAAGACCGTTGTCGCCGGGTCCGAACTGCCGGTGGAATTGACGTCGGTTCCGCGATAGATGCCGTTGTTGTTGAAGACGACAATGCAGACCGGCAGGTTGTACCGGCAGATCGTCTCCACTTCCATTCCAGAGAAGCCAAAGGCGCTGTCGCCTTCGACCGCGAGCACGGGTTTGCCGGTCTCTACCGCAGCACCGACAGCAAAGCCCATGCCGATCCCCATGACGCCCCAGGTCCCTACGTCCAGGCGTTTGCGCGGCTGATACATGTCGATGACGCCACGTGCGAGATCGAGCGTGTTGGCGCCTTCATTGACGAGGATGGCATCCGGCCGCTCCTTGACGACGGTACGCAACGCACCGAGCGCGCCATGGAAATCCATCGGCGCGGTGTTCTTCATCAACCGTGGCGCCATCTTGGCGACATTCTCTTCCCTTTTCGATTTAACGGCGCCGACCCAGTCGGCCGGTGCGGCCGGCCACTTGCTGTCGATGCCCTCGAGAAGAGCCGATACGCACGAGCCGATGTCGCCGACCACCGGAGCGACAATCTCGACGTTGCTGTCCATCTCCTTGGGCTCGATGTCGATCTGGATGAACTTCTTCGAGTGAGGCTCACCCCAGGTCTTGCCCTTGCCGTGCGACAGCAGCCAGTTCAGGCGGGCGCCAATCAGCATGACGACGTCGGAGTCTTTCAGCACCGTCGAACGCGCCGCACCCGCACACTGCGGATGCGTGTCGGGCAAAAGACCTTTGGCCATGCTCATCGGCAGAAAAGGAATGCCGGTCTTTTCGACCAGAGCACGAATCTGGTCATCGGCCTGCGCATAAGCCGCGCCTTTGCCGAGGATGATCAGGGGGCGCTTGGCTGCCTTCAAGACATCGAGCGCGCGCTTGATGGCCACAGGAGCCGGAAGCTGGGCAGGCGCCGGGTCGATGACCTTGACGAGCGACTTCGCTCCGGCGTCTGCGCCCATTACCTGGGAGAAAAGCTTGGCCGGCAGATCGAGATAAACGCCGCCGGGACGGCCGGAAACCGCCGCGCGGATCGCGCGCGCCACGCCAATGCCGATGTCTGCCGCATGGAGCACGCGGAAAGCGGCTTTGCAGAGCGGCTTGGCGATGGCCAACTGGTCCATCTCTTCGTAGTCGCCCTGCTGCAAGTCGACGACCTCACGCTCGGACGAACCGCTGATCAGGATCATCGGAAAACAGTTGGTCGTGGCGTTGGCCAGCGCGGTCAGGCCGTTAAGAAAACCGGGGGCGGACACCGTGAGACAGACACCGGGCTTTTTCGTCAAGAAGCCGGCGATTGCCGCTGCGTTGCCGGCGTGCTGCTCGTGCCGGAACGAGATGACGCGAATGCCTGCGGCCTGTGCCATGCGGCCAAAGTCCGTGATCGGTATGCCGGGCACGCCGTAGATTGTCTTGATGCCGTTGAGCTTGAGCGCATCGATGACGAGGTGAAAACCGTCCGTCAGATCCTGCTGTGCTTCGGCTGGCGTCGTCGATTCGCCTTTCTTTTCTTTCACTGCTGCTTCGGCCATGGGAATCCTCCCTGATCCTTTTCCTTAATCGAGATAGTCGGCGTATTTCGCGACGTGCTCGGCAAGGCCGAGCGCATGGTCGCGCACAAGTTGCTCGGCGCGAGACGTATCGCGCCGCTCCAATGCTTCGATTATACTCATGTGATCGCGGATCGACTTGTCCGCGCGATCCTTCTCGCCGATCGTCTTGCGCCGGATCATGCGCATATGCGTGAAAAGATTTTCGGCGAGGTCGATCAGCACGTCGTTATGGCTGAGCCGGATGATCGTCTGGTGAAATTCGATGTTGACGTCGGAATATTCGTCGAGGTGCGCGCGTAATTTGCCGTTCTCGAACGTCGCAAACATTTTGCGCAGACCGGCGATTTCCCCATCACTGGCAGTTTGGGTAATCAGACGTGCGGCCATGCTCTCCAGCGCCGCCCAAGCGGTGATCATCTCGATCACCTCGCGCCGGGTCTTGCGCACCACATAGATCCCGCGCCGGGGCACCGAGCGCACGAAACCTTCACTCTCGAGCTGGGCCATCGCCTCGCGCACGGGCGTGCGGCTGATGCCGAAATCCTGAGCGAGTTTCCTCTCGTCCAGCCGGATGTCGTCACGGTTGCGATAGATGTCCATCGCCACAATCGCGTTCTTCAACGCGGCATAAGCCTTGTGCTTGAAGCTCGGCGTGACGTCGATCGGCTGGAGCGCCGGATGTGGCGCGAGCGGAGCGCGGGCAGCAGCTCCACGATCCAAACTGACGCGGCGGGGGTTACGGTCTCTGGTACTCATGACTGGTATACAATATGCCAGAAGCGCTGACGTGCAGCAATCGCCTTATGTTTAGGGCTTAACTCTGTCGAACCGGCCGCCCCGGCCTCATTCCGCCGGCCGCAATTTGCCCGAACGCAACCGCGCCCAGCCCGCCTGGATCAGTGGCCAGAACAGCGCGATCAGGCCAAGGCTCATGATCGTGCTCACGAGCCCGCTGGAGAAGAACACGCCGAGCCCGCCCTGTGAGGCGAGAAGCGACTGGCGGAATGCCTCTTCGGCTTTGTCGCCGAGCACAATCGCCAGCACCATCGGAGCCATCGGATAATTGCACTTCTTCATGAAGTAGCCGGCGACGCCGAACACCACCATCATGACGACGTCGAAGGTGTTGTTGTGCACGGTGTAGGCGCCGATCGCGCAGAACACCATGATGACCGGTGCGATCACGCTGAAGGGAATGCGCAGAATAGCTGCGAACAGCGGAACGCAGGTCAGCACAACCAGGAGGCCGACGATATTGCCCATGTACATGCTGGCGATCAGACCCCAGACGAAGTCTTTCTGCTCGACGAACAGCAACGGGCCCGGCTGCAACCCCCAGATCAAAAGCCCGCCGAGCAACACTGCCGCGGTGGGCGAACCCGGAACGCCGAGGGCGATCATCGGCAGCAACGCCGAGGTGCCGGCGGCATGCGCGGCCGTTTCGGGCGCGATTACGCCTTCGATCTGGCCGGTGCCGAACAGGTGGCCGTTCTTTGAGATGCGCTTGGCGATGCCATAACTCATAAACGAGGCCGGCGTAGCGCCTGCGGGACTGATGCCCATCCAGCAACCGATCAGGCAGGAGCGCAGATAGAGCATCCAATAGCGCGGCAGCTTCGCCCAGGTCTGGATGACGATCTTCATATTCAATTTCGCCGGCTTGCCACGGAAACTCAGGCCTTCTTCCATGGTCAGCAGGATTTCGCCGATCCCGAACAGGCCGATGACGGCGATCAGAAAGTCGAAGCCGTTGAGCATCTGCTCGACGCCGAAGGTAAGCCGCAGCTGGCCGGTCATCTGATCGAGGCCGACAGCGCCAAGCCCGAATCCCAGCATCATCGATGCCACGGTCTTGAACGGCGGCTCCTTGCTCAGACCCACGAAACTACAGAAGGCCAGGAAGTACACCGCAAAAATTTCGGGCGGACCGAACCGCAACGCAAAGCTCGCGACCAGCGGCGCCACCAACGTAATGATGATCACCGCGAATAGCGCGCCGACAAAAGACGACGTGAATGCAGCCGTGAGCGCTTCGCCGGCACGTCCTTGCTGCGCCATCGGATAGCCGTCGAACGTCGTCGCCACCGACCACGGTTCGCCCGGTATGTTGAACAAGATCGAGGTAA
Source organism: uncultured Alphaproteobacteria bacterium (assembly GCA_963742345.1). Lineage (GTDB taxonomy): Bacteria > Pseudomonadota > Alphaproteobacteria > Rhizobiales > Xanthobacteraceae > Pseudolabrys. Next base: position 117,013 of record CAVULO010000002.1, on the reverse strand, counting down.
TGGCCCCGCCGAACAGCGCTCCCCAGTAGATGCAGGACAACATGATGATCGCCGAGGTCGGCGACATCGAGAACGTCAGCGGCAACAGAATTGCGACGCCATTGGCGCCGCCAAGACCGGGCAGCACACCGACGATGACGCCAAGCACGATGCCGACAACCATCAGCACCAGGTTGAACGGCTGCACGACCACCGCAAAACCGTGAAAAAGATTGCCGATATCTTCCATTACACTCGTCTCTAGATTCTTTGTTTTGTTCCCAGTACCGCCGAATTCAGCGCGGCTTTCGGTCTTCTAGAATCCCAGCATGCTCTCCAAGGGTCCCTTAGGCAGCGGAACCAGAAACCAGGTTTCGAACATCAGGAAAGTCATGATCGGTACTGCCACCGAAACCGCCACGGTCACGATCCAACCGTACCGTCCGAACAGCCGCATGAAGAACGCGATCAACACCGCAGACGCGACATAGATGCCAATGAAGGGTATCAGTCCGACATAGACGATCGTCGGCACCAGCACCCACAGAACCTGCCGCAGTTGACCCCATTCCGCGAACACCCTGCCATCGTCGGGCACGGCGAGCGCCGCAAACATATTGATGGCGCAAGAGACCAGAACGACCAGACTGACATAAAAAGGAAAAAAGCCGGCGCGGGGCCCTTCATCACCCCAGCCGATCCCGACCTTGATGCTGCCGTAGACTCCGATCAGCGCGAGGAGGGCCATGAAAGCGGCCACTCCGACTTCGACACTCCGGTGGGACGGACCCGTCCCACCGGTTTCTTGGACTGTTTGGTTCATTAATAGTCTCGCGTGTTCCGCGGTCGAACTCCGCGGGATCAATTGGACTTGGCGAGGAAGCCGGCGTCTTTCATCAAGCCTTCGTGCAGCTTCTCCGCATCGGCGACCCATTTGGCGTATTGATCGCCAGACATGAAGGTCGTGTTGAACGCGCCGTCGGCCATCAGCTTTTTCCACTCGGGCGTTTCACGTACTTTCTTGAACAGGTCGACATAGTAAGCGACCTCGTCCTTGGAGACGCCGGGCGGCATGAAGTAGCCGCGCAACATCAGGTATTCGACATCGAGGCCTTGCGACTTGCAGGTCGGAATATCCTTCCACGACATGTTGTCGGTGATCTTTTCGTCGTAGTCGAGCTTCTTGCTGTCGAACACGCAGAGCGGCCGCAACTTGCCGGCGCGCCAATGCGCAACCGCCTCGATCGGATTATTGACCGTCGAGTCGACGTGACCGCCAACCAGCTGCACGGCAACCGCGCCGCCGCCTTTATAAGGAATGTAGGTCATCTTCTTGCCGGTCACCTTTTCAAGCGCGACCGTGATGATCTGGTCTTCCTGCTTCGAGCCGGTGCCGCCCATCTTGAACTGATTGTCGGGCGCGGCCTTGATCGCGTCGATGTAATCCTTCGTCGTCTTGTAGGGTGTGTCGGCGTTGACCCAGAGGATGAATTCATCGAGCGCCATCATCGCGACCGGCGTGAGATCCTTCCAGTTGAAAGGAATGCCGGTGGCGAGCGGGGTGGTGAACAGATTCGACAGCGTGATGATCAACTTATGGGGGTCCCCCTTCGCGTTCTTGGCCGCGAGGAATCCCTCGCCGCCCGCGCCGCCCGACTGATTGATCACGACAACAGATTGCTTGGACAGATTGTGTTTGGTGATAATGCCCTGCATGACACGGGCCATCTGATCGGCGCCGCCACCGGTGCCTGCCGGAACTATAATTTCGATAGGCTTGGTGGGCTCCCACGCCTGGGCAGGCATCGACAGCGTAAACGCGCCGCCAAAGAATACCGCGGCGCTTAACGCCTTACTGGTCTTTCGCATCTCACTTCCTCCCTTAGGGTCCTCCGAACGGCCGATCTTAATGCCGGCTCGGCGATTTATTCATCACCCTTGCGCATATCGTAGCCAGAATGGGCCAGATCATAAATAGTACATATTCGCTATGCGCTATTATTCGCTATAAGCTATTAGACGATACCTGTACGAGGCCTGTACCTGGGCTTTTTGCCGCGTTCATTTTAATTTTTACGGAGCGCCTATCGCAGCGCAGCAAATTGCTGCCGTTTCGGCCGGACGCGTCATTTGCGGGCACAAAATCAGGTCGACGTGGCGCTGATGCGTGAACGGTCACGCCAAAAAATTAGGCTCAGCCAGAGGCCGGACCGACCGTCAAAACACTTTTGCTTTCCCTCGAACCACCGCAATTCTAGCCAAGTCACTGGTTTGACCTGACTTTCGCTGAACCCCGGGCAAGTGCGCAAAGGGCTGCCGTCAAAGTGCGGGTAGACATTCTTATATTGTGGGGCGCGAGGTGAAGGCGTTGGTCTGCGACGCCGGGCGCCACCGAACAGCATCATCATCGAATTGCGGATTGGTCTGATGGAGCATTTTCCCGACCTAACACTGTCCGCGCTCCATCTCATTATGTGCTGCCGCTTCCTTCCAGAGCAGCAGCACTTTCACAAACAGCGGCCTTAATCGGCGCGCTCGACCGGAATGGTTTGGGACTTACGCCGAGGCGAACGATGAATGCGACCGCCGCACGGTTTTTTCTTCGCAAAGGTAATTTAACACGGGGGGCAAAACTGCGTGGCAGCTATGCATTGCTAAAGAACAGTGCCCGAACACTTCGGCCAGCTCATACCCTTAAATAGCGACCCAATGGTATTTTGCTGCCGGCCAATACTGCACTGCAAACTGCCTATGTTTTGTCTCTCGCCATTGTGATCACCAGCCCTTGTCGCAAGGGTGCAATATAAATTTGCGAAAGTCCCCGCATCGGTGTGATGCCGGGCAATCGGCTTTGGAGAGAATTTTTTTCATGAACGCGGCGTAGCGCCCAGCAAATACAAAGAAGAATACGGGGTGGGAAATGGTGAGGGGCGATTATGAGCTGGATCGACAGGGCACTGCCGGCTGAACGATCGCTTGAAGACGTAAAGTACTTTCTACAAATTACGCTTCTGACTTTCTTTGCATATTTGATTGCCGCGGAGTTGGCATTTTTCGTTGGCACTCTTTCCGACAAGATCTTCGCGCCGTTCTGGCCCCCAAATATAGTTCTACTTTCCGCGCTCTTGCTCGCTCGCCCCGGCTGGCGCTGGATTGCCGTCGTTGCAGCCTTTCCCGCGCATGTGATTGCCGAGACAAAAATCGGAATGTCGCTCTCCGTATTGTTGGCTGCTTTTGCAACCAACCTTGCGGTCGCGGCACTCAGCGCCGCCGTCATTCAAAGCCGGCTCGTAGAACGGCCGTGGTTTGCCACATTCCGTTCGACCGCGAGCTTTGTTTTCATCGTGGGTTTCGTCTGCCCCGCCGTTGTCGCGATTGGCGGCGCCTTCGTTCCGATTCTCAGCGGCGGTGGCCTCGGCAGTTATTGGAATTCCTGGCTGCAATGGTTTGCATCAAATGCTTTGGGAAACCTCGCGCTCGGTCCGCTCGCGCTTGTCTTGGCAAGTGAAGGACCACGCACGTTCTGGACGCAAAATCCGGAACGTCGCGCGGAAGCACTGCTGATCGGCACATTACTTATTGTCGTGTGCTCTATTGTCTTCGACCAATCAACGGGCCAACTCATGCGCTCGTTTCTCCCGGTCCTGTTTTACTTACCGGTTCCTCTCGTCCTTTGGTCCGCGTCACGGTTTGGCGCCAAAGGAGCCAGCGCAGCGATCCTTGTTATGGCCGTTGTTTTGATCTGGCGATCACTCGGTTCCAGCTTGTTTCTTTCCGGAACGCCTGAATCGAATGTCCTCGCGCTACAGGTCTTTTTAATAAGCCTCGCCATACCGATGCTGTTGCTTGGATCTTCTATCGAAGAGGCACGCCAGGCAAACCAGCAATTGCGTCAGGACGAGGAGCGGATGGCTTTCGCCGCTGCGGCGGCCGATGTCGGGCTATGGCAGCACAATCCTCGCATGGATCCTTTTTGGGCCACCGACCATTGCCGCGCGATGCTTGGTCTGCAAAAAGATTCACCGGTCACGCGTGAAACCATTCTTTCGGTCGTTCATCCCGACGATCGGGTACTGGTCGACGACAACATCGTTGGTATTCACGAATCCGAAGCGCCCCTGGAATTTCGAATTGTCATGCCGGATGGCCAGGTGAAGTGGCTTCAGGCCAAGCGTGCGACCAATCGCAATGCTGTCGGCGCAGTAGTCAATACGAGCGGTATTTTCACCGATATAACCATCCGCAAGGCAGCCGAAGCTGAAGCTGAATTGCAGCGACGGGAGCTCGCACATCTCATGCGCGTATCCCAGGTCGGCGCACTGTCTGGTGGCCTGGCACATGAACTCACACAACCGCTGACAGCGATCCTGGCAAATGCCCAGGCGGCGCGGACCATGCTTTCGGGCAAGGTACGAAACCTGGAAGACCTCAAGGACGCACTCGACGATATCATCGCAGATGATCTGCGGGCCGGAGAAGTCATTCAGCGGCTGCGTACCTTGCTCAAAAACGGCAAGGGCGAAGTTGAGGCGGTGAACATCCCCGACCTGGTTAATTCGACCCTGCGTCTTCTCAATAACGAGCTGATCAGCCGTCACGTAAAAACGAAAGTCATGGCCGCAACCGACGTGGGTTCTGTCGAGGGCGACCCCGTCCAGCTACAGCAAGTTCTCCTTAATCTCGTGATGAACGCACTAGAGGCTATGATGAATACGGACGCGCGCCGTCGTTCCCTCACGATGATCTCCCGACGTGTCGACGATCAGATTGAATTAAAGGTCGTCGATCGAGGAACCGGAATCGACGTTGGACATGAAGCCTCACTCTTCAATGCTTTTTTCACAACAAAGGAACGCGGGCTCGGACTGGGGCTGTCGATATGTTCGACCATCATCGAGCGGCACGGCGGCTCGCTGAGCCTGAGCAATAACGCTGAGGGCGGAGCAACAGCACGCTTTTGTTTGCCGGCGCAACGTACGAAAGGCGAGTAAAATGGGTACGACAGATTTTGCGGTGTTCCTCATCGACGATGATCCAAGCGTGCTGAAGGCCCTCACCAGGCTGCTTCAAACTGCCGGCTATAAAACGAAAGCGTTTTCTTCGTCGGAAGCATTTCTCGAAGAACATGATCCGTCGGTACCTGGCTGCGCGGTACTTGACCTGACGATGCCTGGGCTTGACGGGTTGGAGTTGCAGCAGAAGTTGGCGAACAAGGCGACGGGCCGGCCTATCGTTTTTCTGACCGGCCACGGAAGCGTTCCGGTGAGTGTGCGCGCGATGAAGGCAGGCGCGGTAGACTTCCTCTTAAAGCCGGTGAAACAGGTTGATTTATTGGACGCCGTGGAGCGCGCAGCCGCCCTCGACAAAGTCACGCGCCGCGCCGATGCGGAACGCAGGGCGATTGACGCACTCGTGGAAAAACTGACGCCTCGCGAAAAAGAGGTCTTAAGCCACGTCGTTGCCGGCCGCCTCAACAAGCAGATCGCTGCCGACCTTGGGACCGTCGAGAAGACCATTAAGGTCCACCGCAGCCGCATGATGGCAAAAATGGGTGTCCGTACCGTGGCGGCGCTTGTCCGGCTGACCCAAAAAGTCTCGTTGCCGCCATATCGGCCCGCACATTCATTTGGCCCAAAGGCCAACTCGACGAACCGGCTAAATAGGGCGCACATTTCCGCCTATGCCGATAGCAATCGTGGACGATGATACGTCCGTGCGCAAAGCGCTGGCGCGCGTGCTATCGGCCCATTCGTTCGAGGCCGAAATATTCGGTTCGGCACGTGAATTCGTAACGTCGCCGCGGTTGCGTAATTTTGAGTGCCTGATTCTGGACCAGCACATGCCCGACGTCACCGGGCTGAATCTGCAGATCCACCTTCACCGCATAGGCGTTGTTATCCCGACCATCATTATTACGGCGTTCAATGAGATTGGGCTGCGCGAAAAGTGCATGGCTGCAGGCGCCTCCTCATTTCTTGTGAAACCGATAGACAGCGAGATACTGATCGATGCAATCAATTGCGCCAGCATTCAATCTAAAGGCAAGAAATGCGGCTTCAATGGCGCGCCTTGAGCCAGGCATCGCGCGCTGACTGATTTCGCGTTGGACCAAAGGCCACCTCGACAGCTGTCAACGCCCTCGTCAGATTGTTGAAAACGTTGCCACGGCGACGCGACAATCGTTTGGTGTTTGACCATGTCAATGTCATCGATATCAGTCGAAACCGCTTCCCAAGTGATCCGCGAGGCGATGCGTGAAAAGGTCAAGCGGCATTCATTTTGGTATCTTCTACAAAGTGCTCTGATGATTTTGGGCGGGATCCTGGCGCTGGTCTTTCCAGTGATATCGTCGGTCGCAATCGTCGTTTTCCTGGGATGGCTCTTGATTTTCAGCGGCGCCTTGCAGGCGTTCAGCCTTATTGACGTGCGCCACGTCCCCCATTTCTGGCTTCAGCTCGTTTCGGTCGTTCTATCCGTCCTGGTTGGAATCCTGTTCCTGCGTAATCCGGGGGCCGGGCTTCTTACGCTCACGCTTCTCCTGATCGTGTTCTTCATGGTCGAAGGTATTTCAAAGATAATTTTTTCACTGACGATACGGCCCTTTCCGAACTGGGGGTGGGTCTTCGCCAGCGGAGTCGTTGGAATTCTCCTGGCATTCTACCTTTGGGCGAACACCCCGGTTACGGCCATTTGGCTTCTTGGCGTGTTGCTCGGCATCGAACTGATCAGCGAAGGCGCCGCTCTCGGCCATATGGCCTGGCAAGCGCGCAAGAGCTAGATCAAGAGTTAAATGCGGCCACGCGAGCCCGGCAGGCGCAAAGGTCCGTTAAAATCTCGGCTACGGATCTATTGCCCACAATCCCCATTGAGATCGTATTGCAGTTATGGTCGACCCAGCGTCACACTGACCGCATATCGCAGCGCTGATTCAGACGACGGCGCACCACCAAGCAGCGCCGAGATCCAACCGAACCCCGCACGACTATGGACGCAAATACAAAACCGCCATCGACAACGATCGCTTTCCCCATCCTGGCGATTGCATTCGTTATTTTCGCACCATTCATCGGCTTCGATGCCGCTGCGCAACCACCATCGCTCTCGTCGCTCACGCTTTCGGGAGCGATGATCGTCATTATGCTCGGTGCCGTTTTTGCGGCCGTCTACCACGCCGACGTAATTGCACATCGCGTGGGAGAGCCGTACGGAACGCTTGTTCTGACGCTGGCGGTCACCGTCATTGAGGTCGCGCTCATTGAGTTCGATTGTATTGACCCCGGGCAGTTCGCCCGCGCTGGCCCGCGACACTGTGTTTGCCGTCATTATGATCGTATGCAATGGCCTGGTGGGTCTGTGCGTCCTGTGGGGCGGACTGCGTCACCACGAGCAGGAATTTCAGGCTTCCGGCGCCAGCGTGTATCTCAGCGTACTCGGAGCCCTTTCAATTCTTACACTTGTGCTTCCCAATTATACGGCCACGCTTGGACCCTATTTTTCCAATGGGCAACTCATATTCGTCAGTATTACAACGACCGTTCTTTATGTCGCTTTTTTGTTTATCCAGACGTCGCGACATACAAACTATTTTCGCGCAGATGACGGCAATGCCCGGAAAAAAAATCACGCCTACCCTTCCAGCAGAAGCGTGGCAATCAGCGCAACTATGCTCCTACTGGCACTATGCGGGGTAATTCTTATCGCGAAAAAATTCGCAATAATTCTGGAAATAGGTCTTTCTCACGTTGGTGCGCCACAGGCCGTCGCGGGCATCATCATCGCTATGGTCGTATTGACGCCTGAAAGCGTCACGGCGGTGCACGCCGCCCGGCGCAACCAATTGCAGAAGAGCCTCAACCTCGCGCTGGGCTCCTCCCTGGCAACAATCGGGCTAACGATTCCTGCCGTTGCAATCACCAACATCTTTCTCGGCAAGCAAATCGAACTCGGCCTTTCGGAGCGCGACACGTTACTCCTCGCGCTCACACTCTTCCTGAGCCTGCTCACATTCGGATCCGGGCGGACCAATATTCTCGCCGGGCTCGTTCACCTCGTGGTTTTCGCGACGTTCTTGTTTCTCGTTTTCATTCCCTAGACGGGCGAACTCGATCCGCGGCGCCTATGCCGGTTTATGGATGAAGCTCAGATACTTTTCCCACCAGGTATTTCGAGAATGGAAAGCTGTTGTACCGGTCACGATAACAGCAACGAGCAAAAACAGCGTGATGGCGTACTTGACCCACGGTCGCGAGGAGCTGCCAGCCTGAGGTTGCTTTAAATCCGGTTCGGTCACTTAGGCCCTCCCAGCCAGCCCTTTCGGGCTGCCGCAGTGACGTTCGCCGCCAAGCTACCCGCGGTCGCCCGGGCGGGACGATTGCCCCAAAGGCCAACGACACTCGCTCGCTTCTGTTCGATAATATATTGGATATTAGAGCGTTTCAGGAAGCCTAGACCCACAATGTTGCGGACGCTGCAGAAAACCTTGAGGCCGTCGCGAAACGATAGCCTTGCTGAGGCATTTTCGCGCCTGGGATGGGTCGGTTTTTGGATGCAGATTGCGATCGGCGCGGTACCGCTGACGCTCGTCGTCTACGCCTTGATATTTGGCTCCGCTCCTGCCGCCGGCACGCGCAGCGGTTTTCCGTTGATCCATTACTTGACGATCGCCGGCCTCCTGGTGCTGGCATTCACCACGGTATGGTTTTATCGGTACACGCGCCTTGCCGCACGGATCGCCGATTCAGCGCGGCGTCCAACGGAACATGCCGTGCAGCGGACCGTGTGGACGGGCGTCACGGCAAGCACACTAGGCATCGTGTTCTCGATGCTGGTGATGTTTTTCGAAGTTACGCAGCTTTTAATTTATTTTATGCGCGCGCCCCAAGCTGGCATCCCGGTCGTCCAGACGACGGGAGGCCCGGCGAGTTGGGTATCGGCCGCAGACATTATGGGTTTGCTGGCGCTCCTCCTCACCATGTTCGTTGAGGTTGCTGTGTTGGTTTTCAGCCTTTGGCTTCTGTTTCGAACAACCGTCGCTTCCGTTGAGTTTCCTCATATCGGCGATGATGAAAGTTAGGACTTGAGCGACGGCCGATGAAACAAGATCGTGCAGTGCGAATATTGCTTCTGCTCTGCACTTCGATTCTTATTCTGGCCGCCTTGTATTTCGCGCGCGCGATCATCGCCCCGGTGGCATTTTCGCTGTTCGTGATTGCCATTGCGTGGCCGCTTCAGAGCGCCCTTCAGGCAAGAATTCCAAAGCTTCTGGCGCTTGTCGTTACTATCGTTATTACCCTCGCCGTTATCGCGGTGCTTGTGTTCCTTGTGGTCTGGGGGTTTGGGTTGGTCGTCCAGTGGCTCATCAACAACACCGACCGTATCCAAGCGCTCTATGCGCAAGCCACGGAGTGGCTCGATGGACATGGAGTATCCATTACGGGCCTGGTGGCTGACAGTTACAATCCGGGCTGGATTGTAGGCGCGGTTCGAGAAATCGGTGGAAGAGGATATGGTCTAATATCCTTCGTCATTCTTTCCTTTGCTTTCATCGTGCTCGGATTACTCGAGGTCGATATTGCGCGAAGGAACATCGAGCGACTCGATAGTCCGGCGCTTCGGCGGTCGCTGTTGGCCGCTGCCGAAGATATTGCAGATAAATTTCAAAAATACATGGTCGTGCGGAGCACGATGAGTGTCTTGACCGGCATTGTCGTATGGAGCTTTGCGCTCGTTGCTGGCATCGAATTGGCGACGGCTTGGGGCGTGATTGCGTTTGTATTAAACTATATTCCGTTTATCGGCCCACTCTTTGCGACAGTTTTTCCGACGCTCTTTGCTCTCGTGCAGTCCGGATCCTGGCAACTTTGCTTTGCCGTGTTTGCGTGCCTGAATTTCATCCAGTTTTTTATTGGAAGTTACCTGGAGCCTCGCATCGCGGGTGCGGCCTTATCGATTTCCCCATTCATTGTTCTGCTCGCGGTATTTTTATGGAGCTTTCTTTGGGGGATCGCGGGCGCCTTTATCGGCGTGCCCATCGTCATTGCAATCCTTGCTATCTGCGAGAGGCACAAATCGACCGGGTGGGTGGCGCTTCTGCTGTCCGGACATGACAGGAAGCCGGCTTAACTGCCGGCAAGTGAGAGGAGGATGACCATGGGTGCGGCACTGCTTTTTTTGATCCTCATTGCCCTGTTCACCGGCATTGTCGTCTGGGTGTTCGGCCGCAAACGCAAAGCGCGCTTTGAGGACGACGCCCGAATTCCCCTCGACGATGAGGACCAAGAACCACCCGCCCGAGGACAGAACTAGTACAATCAGTTGATCAAATGCTGGGTAATGGTCTAGTGAGGCTGGGCCTTGCAAACGAAATAGGAATCTTGACAGCGATCGCGACAGACCCGATTTGCGCGCTTGCTTTCATACACAAGATTGCAATGGCTATTGCATTTTCTGAGTTGCGCCTTGCATTTCGCACCTATCCGGCGATCCGAGTCGTCGCCTTGTGCGGCATGTCCGGGATAGTCCGTCGCCAGCAGAACCGAAAGCACCAGCATCGCCGCGGCAGCAATTCGCGAACAACTGGTACGACTCTGCCCTATTCGCATGACCTTACACGCGCGTCGCGGCAGTTGTGCTTGTGGCAGAAATCACCGAATGGGGTTGATCTGCGATGAATTGTTTCTGAGCAACGCGCGCGCGGAAATCATCCAATACAAATACGCGAATTGCAGACGAAAGGTTGTGGTTGTTGCGACCCTGGTCGATCTTCCCGATAAGGGCGGACACCGTCGTGTTTTGGCGATCTGCAATTTCGTGCAATCCATCCCAGAATTGGTCTTCCAGAGACACACTCGATTTGTGTCCATCGCGTACAATCGAGCGCTTGATGACGGGGGATTTCATCATGTTCGTCACACCAAGTTTCGTCGTCATCTGCGGTGACGCCTCAGATATTCATGTAACGAGTCAAGCCCGGTTTCCTTGAGTAACGTCTTGAGCATCATGTCTTTCCGGCGGCCCCTCGCAAAGCTCTCGCCGTATTCCTTGCGCAGGGATCCGACCCGGGTATTTCCGTGCTTTTTTTCAATTCTGCCGCCTTTGTCGCGGTGGCGGCGGTCAAGTCCACGACGTCCCTTGGCCATAGAAACCCCCTCGCTGAATAGTAAAAGTTGCGCCGCACGCGCCGCTTTTCTCACCGCAAACAATAATCCAGGCATTTAATTTGACATATTGGACCAGGGTCCAACGCACAGGGCTTGAAGAACGCAAACCGGCTGCTAGCGCAGAGATATTTCCAGCCCACTCAGGTCAACAGACGGTTTGACGCCCTGCCGTCCGCGCAATTCCAAAACGACGCCGTGCCAGTTCTGCAACCGCACAAACCTTCGCCCGCCTGCCGCGTTGGCGTCGGCAGCGACGGCTGAATAGATGCCGTGAATGCTCGCCGCAGTCCGCATATGATAGGCGCGGCCTACCAGGTCTATTCGCGGCGCCCCGAAGGGGCCAACGCTGACGCCGCCGACACGCAGCGAGTAGCGCTTGCCCTGGAAATGCAAAGTGCCGCTGCCCCCGCCGACGATGAACCCCACCCTGTTGATCGTGATACGGACTGAGCCGGTCGCCGCATAGGATGGTGTTGGCGCCCCAGCCAGCATTGCGGACGCCACCAGAACAGCTAAACCGAACTTTATTGCACGAAAGAAACCAAGCATTTTCGCCTCCGGCCCCACGTTCCTCATTGCGGACCCGAAACTCCCCCCATCCGGCTATTGGACCAGCTTGGCGCGCAGGCGCCCGAATTCGGCGTCGGTGATCGATCCCGACTTTTTCAGCTGGTCGAGCTTGGCAAGCTCATCTGCAACACTGAACCCGACCACGCGCCGCAGTTCATCGCGCGTCTGTTGGGCTTGCTGAGCGTTGCGTTCGGCCATGCCTCTCCCTTGGGTAATCAAGTACACGAACACGCCAATGTAGGACGTCAAAACCACTGCCAGCACCCACAGCGCCTTAACCCCGCCGGAGACGTCGTGCCGCCGGAACAGGTCGCCGAAGATAATAACGAGCAGCCAGAACCATACGACAAATGCAAACACCGCCAGGATGTCTGTCAGAAAGTTTGAAAAGGTGAAGCCTCCGTCAAAGAGCATCGCATCCTCCTTGTGGCATCACTGCATCGGAGACTTAGGCTACTTGCTGCACTTGCCTGTATCCGTATCGCAATGATAGCCCGTATGACAAAAATGATAGCGGCCTGATGCACCCGCGTGGCACTCACAGGTTTTTTTAGTAACAGTGCCGTTGGGGCAATAAGGAAAGCGCTTGAACTTTATTGCAGCGGAAGCCCCTTGCGCCATCACGCAGCTGAAGACGCAAGTGAGAGCGATAAGGGTCTTTCTCATGTTTTTCCCATGATTGTTATGGCGCCCGAGAACACTATTGCTGGAATATGAGGCCATTCGTCGAGTTGGCCTTTAGGGCAAGTAAAGGCGGCTCGACGTCCTGACCGGGCAGCGCTATCCCGGGAGCTTCCGCGATGGCAGGCGTCATTCGCTCGTAATCGGCTGACGCTTCTCGAAATGTCGCAGGACTGCGACGCATGCGGCAGCCGCGGCGATATGCTTGAGGGTATGACCGCTCAAAATGGACCCGACAGCATAAATCGCGGCGTCATAGAACTCGAACAACTTCGCAAGAGCATATAAAGCCGCGGCGATGAACCAGTATGAAGTGGCGGTATATTTCGGCGGAAACAGAAGGAAGAGCAGCGGTAACGCAAGGCAGGGAAAGAACTGCACCCAGCCGTACAGGCGCAGATCGCCGGTCCAGCGCCACAGCAATAGGCTCAACACGCCCACTGAGATCAATGGCCACAACAGGACGGCTCCCGCTTTTTCGTCCACCCGCTCTTCGATCGCAATTGCCAGGATAGCCATGAAGCTGATCGCCATCGGCAGCCTGTCCCAAAACAGGGTCCGGTCATTTGGATCGAGGTGATAGTAGGCCGAGCCAAAGCCGGTAAGAAGAATTCCCAGGAAGAGCACAGCGATTGCCGGATTGCGGTGAAATTGCCACAGCCCCACGGCTCCGACCGCTATAAAGGGAAAATTCGAAACGACGTTCCAAAAATTCGGTATGCCAAAGAATGGCCGCTGATCAGCGAACTCATGGTAGCTCTGATCTTGGGCAATCGGCGGCAGCAGCAGCAATCCGACGAGTGACGCAGCCATCAAAATAAGGAGAACACGTACGCGGCGACGATTCTTCGCGCTATTAAGTGTCATTCGGGCACAATAGCAAAAGCAGCTGTTGAAGTCCGCAATCAAGCCGATGCGCGAAGCGCCAATCGACGATGCGTTTGTTGATAAACTGCGGAAATTCGAGGAACATGCCTGGTGCGCCTCGTACCACGGATTGGAAAATGCGGGCTCGAATTAGCAAGATAATGAAGTGGGTGACGATTTTACTCGTGGTCGCCGCTGTCGCCTTCTTTTCAATTCGTGTTTACGTCACCCAAGGTGGCCCACCCCTTTCCGTGTGGCACACCTTCGTGCCGCATGAATTGAAAGCCAAGGAGCTCGACGCAACCGACTGGAAACAATACTTGACCCACGAGGCCGGGATTTTTGAATCCGTCAAGACCGAGGTGACGCAAAAGCTCGATCCGGATGATCGCGTCCCGATGAATCGCTACTTTGACGGCAGCCCGGTGTATCCGGCGCACTTTTTTCAAGATTTTAACCGCTCCTTTGTGCTCGAACCCAAAGATACTCCCATCGGCGCCGTCGTCTTGCTGCACGGCCTCACCGACTCGCCATACAGCCAACGGCATATCGCGCAGTCCTATCGCGATCACGGCTTTGTTGCGATTGTGATCAGGCTGCCCGGGCACGGCACCGTTCCTGCTGGCTTGACCGACGTCGAGTGGGAAGATTGGGTGGCGGCGACGCGGCTTGCGGTACGGGAGGCGCGCCGGCGCGTCGCCCCATCGGCGCCATTGCATCTGGTCGGCTTCTCGAATGGCGGTGCCCTCGCGGTCAAATATGCACTGGATGCAATTTCGGACCCACAGTTGGCTCAACCCGACCGCGTCGTCCTGATCTCACCAATGATCGGTATCACGCGGTTTGCGCGTTTCGCCGGGTTGGCCGGTTTGCCTGCTCTGTTGCCGGCGTTCGCGGAGGCCGCGTGGCTCGGCGTCCTGCCTGAATTCAATCCATTCAAGTACAATTCATTTCCGGTAAACGGCGCCGTTCAGTCGTACCGATTGACCCAGGTCCTGCAGCGGCAGCTTGCGCAATACAGCCGCGCTGGAAAATTATCTTATCTACCGCCGATCATAACATTCCAATCCGTCATGGACTTCACGGTCAGCACGCCCGCCATTGTTTCCGCACTTTATGCTCGCCTTCCCTCAAACGGCAGCGAGCTTGTTCTTTTCGATGTGAACCGGACCGTCAAGTTTGGCGCGCTTTTGCGTCCGGCGGCTGACACTGCGCTGGCGCAGCTGCTCCCGAGCAGAGCGCGAAACTACCGAACGA
>CAVULO010000002.1:0-92500 GCA_963742345.1 uncultured Alphaproteobacteria bacterium | reverse complement strand
CGAGACGAAAGAAGTTCTATCGCTTCCAGTCACCGGATGACGGGGCGGTCGACTACTACGACGAGACGGGCAAGAGTGCGAAGAAGTTCCTGGTGCGCAAGCCGGTGCTCGCCGGCATCATGCGCTCCGGCTTCGGTCTGCGCCGCCATCCGATCCTCGGTTACACCAAAATGCACACCGGCGTGGATTGGGCGGCCCCGAGCGGCACGGCGATCTACGCCTCCGGCAACGGCGTCGTCGAGAAGGCCGGTTTGGAATCCGGCTACGGCAAATACATCCGTATTCGCCACAACAATGGTTATGAAACCGCCTACGGCCACATGACCGCATTTGCACGCGGCGTCGATGAGGGCACGCGCGTGCGACAAGGCCAGGTGATCGGCTTCGTCGGCTCGACCGGCCTCTCCACCGGCTCGCACCTGCACTATGAAATATTGGTCAACGGGCGCTTCGTTGATCCCATGCGCATCAAGCTGCCGCGCGGCCGCGTGCTGGAAGGCCAGATGCTCGCAGGCTTCGAACAGGAGCGCGAGCGCCTTGATGGCATCATGGCGCGCAAGCCCGCGCGCGTGGCGTCGAGTGCGCCGGGGGATCGGTAACGCTCGGGCTGCTCGTCCCCGCGCAAGCGGGGACCCAGAACCTCCTGCTGTTATACTCCGGATTCCCGCTTGCGCGGGAATGAGCGGCGCATGAGTTTTGCAACTACGCCGCTTGCGCCATCTTGCCGTTAAAGGTCAAACCCAGTTTGTCGGCGGAAATGGTGACCTTTTCGCCGTCCTTGATCGTGCCGGCAAGAATCATCTCGGCCATCGGGTCCTGAACGGACTTTTGGATCGCGCGCTTGAGTGGCCGCGCGCCATAGGCGGGGTCCCAGCCCTTTTCCGCCAGCCAATCGCGCGCGTTCGGGTCGAGCGTGATGACGATCTTGCGGTCGTCGAGCAGCTTCTGTAGCCGCGCGATCTGGATGTCGACGATACGTCCCATCTCCGTCTTCTTGAGACGGTGGAACAGAATGATTTCATCGACGCGATTGAGGAACTCCGGCCGGAACGCCGAGCGCACCACCGCCATCACCTGGTCCTTGACCGCGTCGGTGTCCTGACCATCCGGCTGATTGATCAGGAATTCGGCGCCGAGATTTGACGTCATCACGATCAACGTATTGCGGAAGTCGACGGTGTGGCCCTGCCCGTCCGTGAGGCGGCCATCGTCGAGCACTTGCAGCAGAACGTTAAACACGTCCGGATGCGCCTTCTCGATTTCGTCGAACAGCACGACCTGGTAAGGCCGCCGCCGCACAGCTTCGGTGAGTGCACCGCCCTCCTCATAACCGACATAGCCCGGGGGCGCGCCGATCAGCCGGGCGACCGAGTGCTTCTCCATGTATTCCGACATGTCGATGCGGATCAGCGCATTCTCGTCGTCGAACAGATATTCCGCCAGCGCCTTGGTCAATTCGGTCTTGCCCACGCCGGTGGGCCCCAGGAACATGAACGAGCCGATCGGCCGGTGCGGATCCTGCAAGCCGGCGCGGGCGCGCCGGACGGCGGTCGACACCGCGCGCACCGCCTCCTGCTGGCCGATGACGCGCTTGGCGAGCTCGTCTTCCATCCGCAGGAGCTTTTCTTTCTCGCCCTCGAGCATCCTGTCGACGGGAACGCCGGTCCAGCGCGAGACAACGCCGGCCACGTGATCGGCGGTCACGGTCTCCTCGACCATGGCACCACGCTTGCCTTCGGAGGCTTCGATCTCCTTCAGCTTCTTTTCCAGTTCCGGAATACGGCCGTAGGCCAGTTCGCCGGCGCGCTGGTATTCGCCGCGCCGCTGCGCATTGGCGAGCTCAGCGCGCAACTGGTCGAGTTCGGTCTTGAGCTTTTGCGCGTCAGAGAGCTTTTCCTTTTCCGCTTTCCAACGGCCGGTGATGTCGGCCGACTGCTTCTCCAGCGATTTCAACTCGGTTTCCAGGCGCTTGAGACGATCCTTCGAACCGGGATCGGATTCTTTCTTCAGCGCTTCCTGTTCGATCTTCAGCCGTACGATTTCGCGGTCGATGGAATCGAGTTCTTCCGGCTTTGAATCGACCTGCATCTTCAACCGCGCGGCGGCCTCGTCGATCAGGTCGATGGCCTTGTCGGGCAGAAAACGGTCGCTGATGTAGCGGTGCGACAGGGTCGCGGCAGCGACGATCGCCGAATTGGCAATGCGCACGCCGTGGTGCTGTTCGTATTTGTCCTTAAGGCCGCGCAGAATTGAGATCGTGTCTTCGACCGATGGCTCATTGACGAACACCGGCTGGAAACGCCGCGCCAGGGCTGCATCCTTCTCCACGTGCTTCTTGTATTCATCGAGCGTGGTGGCGCCGATGCAATGCAACTCGCCGCGCGCAAGCGCCGGCTTGAGAAGATTGGACGCATCCATTGCGCCGTCGGCTTTGCCGGCACCGACCAACGTGTGCATCTCGTCGATGAAGAGAATGATGCCGCCGTCTGAGGATATGACCTCCTGAAGCACAGCCTTGAGCCGCTCTTCGAATTCACCACGATATTTGGCGCCCGCGATCATCGCACCAAGGTCGAGCGCGAGCAGCCGCTTGTCCTGGAGGCTCTCCGGTACATCGCCATTGACGATGCGCAGCGCGAGGCCTTCGACAATTGCGGTCTTGCCGACGCCGGGTTCGCCAATCAGCACAGGGTTGTTCTTGGTCCGACGCGATAGCACCTGAATCGTGCGGCGGATTTCCTCATCGCGGCCGATCACCGGATCGAGCTTGCCGTCGCGTGCAACTTGCGTGAGATCGCGGGCGTACTTCTTCAGCGCGTCATAGGCGTTTTCTGCGGAGGCGGAATCGGCCGTGCGGCCTTTGCGCAGCGCGTTGATCGCAGCGTTGAGGTTCTGCGGCGTGACGCCGGCCTTGGCGAGAATTTTCCCGGCTTCGGTATTTTTCTCCAAGGCAAGGGCGAGCAACAATCGCTCGACGGTAACGAAGCTATCCCCGGCTTTCTCGCCGGCCTTCTCGGCGGCGTCGAACACACGCGCCAACGCCGGATCAATATAGACCTGTCCCGCGCCGCCGCCGCTGACCTTTGGCCGCTTGGCAAGCGACGCTTCCACTGCCTGCAATGCCTGCCTGGATTGCCCGCCAGAACGATCAATCAGACCGGCCGCAAGCCCCTCGGGGTCGTCGAGCAGGACTTTGAGGAGGTGTTCGGGGGCGAATTGTTGATGGCCTTCGCGCAGGGCCAGCGATTGGGCGGATTGCACGAAACCGCGGGCGCGGTCGGTGAACTTCTCGAAATTCATTTCTCAACTCCCTCGGCCCATGGTGGCACCGAAAATGCGGCGGGTCCCGTTACGGCGGCCTGCCTTTCGGCATTATGTGGGTGCCATTATCGCAGTTTGAAGAGCCGGATTGCTTGATATAGCTCAGCGTTAATGCTTCCCGGGACGGCTGTTAAGTGGCCGAAAAACAATGACATCCGAGCCTGCCTCGATCCGCGCCATTTATCGATACCCGGTCAAAGGACTTTCGCCGCAGGCGCTGGAGCAGACCCGGCTTTCGGTCGGCCAGACGATTTCGGCCGACCGGCTTTATGCCATTGAGAATGGACCTTCTGGCTTCGATCCGGCGGCACCCGCTTACTTTCCCAAGCAGCGATTCCTCATGCTCATGCGCAACGAGCGCCTGGCAGCGCTGCGTACCGACTTCGACGAGGCCAGTCACACGCTGACGATCCACTGGGAGGGTCGTCAGGCGGTGCGCGGCGACCTGCGCAACAAGGAGGGGCGGCTCGCGATCGAGGCGTTTTTCCGCCGCTTCATGCCGAAGGAATTGCACGGGCCACCCAAGGTCCTGTCCAGCGCC
Organism: uncultured Alphaproteobacteria bacterium; assembly: GCA_963742345.1. GTDB lineage: Bacteria > Pseudomonadota > Alphaproteobacteria > Rhizobiales > Xanthobacteraceae > Pseudolabrys. The sequence continues at coordinate 88,638 of CAVULO010000002.1, read as the reverse complement.
GGTCACAGCTTCTCGGACGTCGCCAAGAAGGTGGTGTCGATCATCAACCTGGCTTCAGTCGAAGCAGTGGAAGATGCTGCGGGTGCCCCGGTCAACCCGCTCCGCTTTCGCGGCAATCTGTACGTCGCCGGCTGGCCGGCCTGGCATGAATTCGATCTGCTCGAACACACGCTCACGGTCGGCAAAACAGCCCAGCTTAAGGTGGTCAAGCGTATCCAGCGTTGCGCCGCGATTGACGTCGACCCGGATACCGGCATCCGCGACCTCGCGATCCCTCGCACCCTGATGGACAATTTTGATCACACCGATTGCGGCGTCTATGCCGAGGTAATCTCTGCGGGCGACATCGGCGCTGGTGACGTCGTCAATGTGGCAAGGTAACTGCGGGCAGCAAATCGAGTCGTCAAAAAAGCGCCCTGTTTCAGAAAGCAGGGCGCTTTTTCAATCCGTTTAAATGTGGCGTGATCAGCCGCCAGGCAACACGTAAGCGCTGATACGTCCGGCCGGATAAACCGACTCAGCAACCGTATGATTGTGATTGCCGGAAACGATGATCGGATTGCCATTCGCATCGATACCGCTCACGACGCCGACATGGCCGCCACCGTGACGGCCCATCACCGCGATGGCGCCGACTTGCGGACCGCTCACGCGCTGACCGTAGTGCGCATAGGCGCTGGCGAGATTGCCGCCACCGGCATGGCCAGTGCGCTTGAGCACCAGGTCCATGAAAGCGCCGCACCACAGGCTGCCGCGCCCGGTCGGATTGGTGCCGATGTATTTGCGAGCCTCACTCGACCAGCCCGTCGCTTGTGGCCCCGCCGTAGGCCGAGTTCGAATGCGATTGCGCCTGTGCGCGCGCATCGGCGAGCGACATGCGGCCATGACGGCGGCTCCGGACGACCGGTGTCGCCGGCCGTGGCCGTGGCCGCTTGGGCTGCATTGAACGAATAGCGCACGTCGCGCTCGGCCCCGGCCGCCGCACCTTGCGTGGTCTGCGCGTGCCGATGGTGGTGGACGGGTCTTGCGAGGGCCGACGTTGCAAAAGCCGCAACCGCCACCGAACACAACAAAATCGTCGCCCGTCTTGTCTTAGTTACAGTCATCAGGTTAGTCCCCTTAGCTATACAAGCAATACATCCGGGCTGGATAGAATCAGCACCGGATGCGGTGTCTAAACGCCGTCCGCATATGGCAATTTCGTGATCATTGGAAGGTCATTTCGGGAACGCATAGCGGCTATTCGTATGGAATACACGTGCAGAATAAATTATACGTATGCGTCTTTTGTTTATACTTATGTCGATAATCTATTACTGATGTTATGTTGGTTTATACATGCGGTGAAAGAAGTTCCCGGCTGCAACACAGTTAAAGTTGCAGTGCAGCAACGCCGACAACGATGAACCCGTGAAGCGACCCCCGCCTCAGCCCTTCCGGCTGAGCAGAAAAACGGCTTGTTCCCCAAAGAGATTCCAAAACCACCAGGGTGCGGTGAGCCGCAGGGGTGAGCCCCAGGCATTAAGTGCCACGGCCGTTTCCATCTTCACGCCGATTTCCGTGCAGAGCTGGCGGAAATCCTTGATGGTGCAATGGTGGATGTTTGGCGTGTCGTACCAGCTAAACGGCAGGATATCGGTGCGCGGCATATGGCCGGCGAACAGGAGCTGGAGCCGCACCTGCCAGTGGCCGAAATTCGGAAACGACACAACGGCGTGGCGTCCGATGCGCAGCATGTGCTCGAGCACGACGCGCGGGTGACGCGTCGCCTGCAGGGTCTGCGACAGGATGACGTAATCGAAAGCGTCGTCCGGGTAGTCGCCGAGATCCGTGTCGGCGTCGCCCTGGATCACCGCCAATCCCTTGGCGACGCATTCATTGACGCCTTCGCGCGAAAGCTCGATGCCGCGGCCGTCGACCCCGCGGCTCTCACTGAGAAGGCGCAGCAATTCACCATCGCCACACCCGACGTCGAGCACTTTTGCGCCGCGCTCGACCATCTCCGCGACCAATACCAAGTCGACGCGGGCGCCACCTGGCGTTCGCACCATATTCTCGACCGCCAAATCGGCATTGGCGCGTGACAGAGTGTTCATCGGTCAACTCTTGGAAGCAAGGCCACGCGTCTTGCCAGCGCCGTCGAGGAAGCCGCGCACGATTGCAAATAATTCCGGCTCATCGAGCAGGAAGGCATCATGGCCCTTATCGGTGACAATCTCGGCGAACGACACGCGCGCGCTCGCCGCATTCAGCGCATGGACGATTGCACGCGATTCCGAAGTCGGGAAAAGCCAATCGCTCGTGAACGAGATCACGCAGAAGCGGGTCGGCGTCGCCGTGAATGCCTTGGCCAGTACGCCGTCGTAGTCGGCAGCGAGGTCGAAATAATCCATGGCGCGCGTGAGATAGAGATAGGAATTGGCGTCGAATCGTTCAACGAACGAAATTCCCTGATGGCGCAAGTAAGATTCCACCTCGAAATCTGCGTCGAACGAGAATGTCGGATTCGCTCGATCCTGGAATTTGCGCCCGAATTTCCGGTGCAGGGCCGCATCCGACAAATAAGTAATATGCGCGCCCATGCGCGCGACCGCGAGACCGCGGCGCGGATTCGTATCTTCCAGAAGATACCGGCCACCACGCCATTCCGGATCGGCCATGATGGCCTGCCGGCCGACCTCGTGGAACGCAATGTTTTGCGCCGAATGGCGGGTCGCGCAAGCGATTGGAAGCGCGCAGAACACGCGCTGCGGATAGCTCGCCGCCCATTGCAGCACCTGCATGCCGCCCATCGAACCGCCTGCGACCGCAAACAACGACTCGATACCCAGATGATCGAGCAGCATGGCCTGGGCCCGCACCATGTCGCGAATTGTAATGACAGGAAAGGCGAGGCCCCAGGGCTTGCCCGTCTTTGGATCAGTCGACGACGGGCCGGTCGTGCCCATGCAGGCACCCACCACATTCGGACAGATCACGAAATAGCGTTCCGTGTCGATTGGCCTTCCGGGGCCGACCATCGTCTCCCACCAGCCGGACTTCTTGGTGACCGGATGCACGCTCGCGACGTGCTGGTCGCCGGTGAGTGCGTGGCAAATCAGCACCGCATTCGATCGCGCAGCGTTGAGCGTGCCATAGGTCTTGTAGGCAATCTGGAATGGCGTCAGCTCGACGCCGGCATCGAGTCTGAGCGGTTTGTCGGATCCAAAATGGGCGATAAGCGACTCGTGCGGCTGGTCCGCTTCGCGCGGTGCATCCGCCGCCTCGTGCGTCGCTCGTCAGATTCGCTTCGCCCATATCGCCTGTGCGCTCCCGGCGCGCTTACCCGCATCGCGGGCCGATTTGAAGAGGGTTTACTGTCAATCTAGCAGGTAACAGTCAACGTTTTCTTTGATTTCAAGGCCCGGCCCACCTATCAATGCCGCCATGGCGAAGCCACCCGAAGCACCCTCGCTGGCCGATCTGCGCAAGGAGATCGACCGCATCGACGAGGCGATGCACCAGCTTCTGATCGAGCGCGGCGAGATCATCGACCGCCTGATCGCGGTCAAGCGCAGCCAGGACGCCGGCACCTCGGCGTTCCGCCCCGCGCGCGAAGCCGAGATGATGCGACGGCTGGTCAAGCGCCACAAAGGCATTTTGCCGCTCGATACCGTCGAGAGCATCTGGCGCGTCATCATCTCGACTTTCACGTACGTGCAAGCGCCCTTCTCCGTGCATGCCGACCTGTCCGCGGGCGACGCACTGATGCGGGATTCCGCCCGCTTTCATTTCGGCTTCACCGTCCCGTTCGTCCCGCACATGGGCGCCGCCGGCGTGGTTGCGGCGGTGTCGGCTTCCAAAGGCGATCTTGGTCTCGTGCCGGCGTTCGACGTGGCTTCGGCCGGCGCCTGGTGGAGCGCGCTCGAATTCGATGCCGCGCCGAAGATCATCGCACGCCTGCCCTTTCGTCGAACGCCCCGACCACCCCGCGGCCTTGCCGGTGTTCGTCCTCTCCCGGGTCGCGGCCGACGCCATGGCAACGGAAACAGCCGTGTGGAGCGTGCGTGTCTCTGGCTGGGGAGCGGGCGCAGCACAGGCGCTATCCGCACTGGCCGATTTCATCGCCGTACCCGACCGTGCCTTCGACGGTGCGGCCTTACTGGTGACCTTGCCGAAAGACGTCGAGCCTTGAATCGATCAGCGCGGCCTTGGTTAAGGCCGGCGCCACAGTGCGTTCGGCGGCCCTCGTCGGAAGCCACGCAACCCGCTATACGATTGCCGCCGATAAGGCCTGATCGTTCGGAAACCCGTTAATGACTGCGAACCGCCCGCAACCGCGACCCGGCGTGCTCGATATCGCCCCCTACGTTCCGGGCAAAAGCACCGCGCCCGGCGTCGCCAAAGTATTCAAGCTCTCCTCCAACGAGACACCGTTGGGGCCGAGCGCGAATGCCATCGCGGCCTATCGCGCGGCCGGCGAACACCTGGAAGATTATCCCGATGGCTCGGCTTCGGCCTTGCGCGACGCAATCGGTGCTGCCTTCGGCCTCGACCCCGATCGTATCGTCTGCGGCGCCGGCTCGGACGATTTGCTCAATCTGCTCGCGCGCGCCTTTCTCAGCGATGGCGACGAAGCGATCTATACGACACACGGTTTTCTGGTTTACCCGATCGCGACCATGGGCACCGGAGCGAAGGCAATTGCCGCGCCGGAAACGAATTTTACGGCGAATGTGGACGCGATTCTCAAGGCGGTGACGCCAAAGACCAAAATCGTATTCCTGGCCAACCCGAATAATCCGACCGGAACCTACGTTCCGTTCGACGAGGTCAAGCGGCTGCACAAAGGCCTGCCATCGAGCGTATTGCTCGTGCTCGATGCCGCCTATGCGGAATACGTGCAGCGCAACGACTACGAATCCGGCATCGAGCTGGTCGCCACCACCGACAACGTAGTGATGACGCGCACCTTTTCGAAGATCTACGGACTGGCGGCGCTACGGCTCGGCTGGATGTATGGACCCGCACACGTCGTGGACGCGGTCAATCGCATCCGTGGACCATTCAACGTCAACGGGCCTGCAATCGCGGCAGGAATCGCGGCCATCCGGGACACCGCGCACGTGGACCACGCGCGCGCGCATAACACGCGTTGGCTGGCCTGGCTTACGGACGAAATCGGCAAGCTTGGTCTCCCTGTGACGCCAAGCGCAGCGAATTTCGTGCTCATCCACTTTCCCGAGACCAAAGGCCGCACGGCCAAGGATGCCGATGCATTCCTGACCAAGCGCGGCCTCATCCTGCGCCAGGTCGGCGCCTACAAGCTGCCGAATGCCTTGCGCATGAGCGTCGGCACCGAGGAGGCCAACCGCCTCGTTGTGCAGGCGCTCAAGGAATTCCTGGGGAAAGCCGCGTGAGCACAGCCGGCTCACCTTATTCAATCGCCTGGCTCTGATCGGCGTCGGGCTGATCGGCTCTTCGATCGCGCGGGCTGCGCGTTCGCAAGGTGCGGCGCGCACGATTGTTGCGACCGCACGGTCGCCGCAGACGCGCCGGCGCGTCGCCGAGCTTGGCCTTGCCGACCAGGTGGTCGAAAGCAATGCCGCTGCGGTCGAAGGTGCCGATCTGGTCATCGTTTGCATTCCTGTCGGCGCATGTGGAGCGGTTGCAAAGGAAATCGGCCCGCATCTTGCTGCCGGCGCCATCGTCTCCGATGTGGGTTCGGTAAAGGGCGCGGTCGTGCGCGATATGGCTCCGCATCTGCCGAAGACTGTGCATTTCGTACCGGCGCATCCGGTCGCGGGAACCGAGTATTCCGGTCCCGACGCCGGCTTTGCCGAACTGTTCGTCAACCGGTGGTGCATTCTGACACCGCCGGACGGCAGCGATCCGAAAATGGTGGAGAAACTCGCCGCGTTCTGGCGGCTGCTCGGCGCCAATGTGGAAATCATGGCGCCCGATCATCACGATCTGGTGCTCGCCATCACCAGCCATCTGCCGCATCTGATTGCCTACACCATCGTCGGCACCGCAGATGAACTGCAGACGGTGACACGTTCGGAAGTGCTGAAATTCTCCGCTGGTGGCTTCCGCGACTTCACCCGCATCGCGGCATCGGACCCAGTCGATGTGGCGCGACGTGTTCCTCGCCAACAAGGATGCGGTTCTGGAAATGCTCGGCCGCTTCAATGAGGACGTCTCGGCTTTAACGAAAGCGATCCGCAAGGGCGACGGCGACGCGCTGCTCGAGCACTTCGAGCGCACCCGCGCAATCCGCAAAGGCATCGTCGACATCGGCCAGGATTCACCCGCGCCGGATTTCGGCCGTCCGCATCCGGACCTGCCGCACGAACCGCTGCCCAAGCCTTACGCGTCGGAAAAGAACTAGAACAACGCCGGCGTGTTTCCGATCGGGATCGGTCCGAGGAACACCGCACCCGTCGTTAAAGCGCAGCGGAAGCGTCACCGCCCGCTTGCCTTCGAGCGTGGTTTGCTCGCCAAGCAAGTTGATGCCAAGCGAAATATTGGCACCAGCCTGCTGGCGCGCCACGTCGCCGAGGCCGGGCGCCAGCCGATCGAGCGCGCCGACAAGCTTGTCCATGTTCGGCGAGGTCTGCACGCGCTGCTGCGCACCGATTGCCGCCAGGAACTGATCGAGCCCCGCCATGGTGACGCGCAGTTGGCCCTCGAGCCGTCCATTGCCGTTGAGCGACAAACTGCCGCCTCCGACCGCAAGGATATCGCCCTGCTGCACCCGCGCCTGCGTAATATCGATGCGCCCGCCCGCCGCCTGTATCTCGCGGAACCGCGCAGACCAGGGCTTGGGCGAAAAATCGTTCAAGCCACGAAGGACCGCCGTGATGTTGGCATCGATCGGTTGCGCGGCAGCGGGATGCAACGTCGATGCGGAAGCCTGATCGAGTTGTAAGGCGATCTCGATCACCGGTTTGTTTGCGGCGGACCCCTCAGCGATGCGGCCGTGAATCTCGATATGCTTGGCATGCAATAAACTCTGCCGGTCGCTGCTTCTTCATGCGATCGACTGTCGGCTTGTCGAACACGAGGGACGCGCGATCGGGCGCCGCTGGCGTACCGCGCACACTCGACTGCGCCAGCTTCCAGTCGGCGATGAAGTCCGGCGCTTTTCCAGGTTCACCAATGCTGAGCGGGCCGTGGAATTCGCTGATAAGCAGCCCCGGCTGATAGACCTGCGCCATCACCACCAGGCTGTCGGTCTTGAGCTCAAGCGGCGGCTGGTTGCTACGGAACAGTGCTGAGGCGTCGTCGCAGTTCACCTCGATACGGAACGGGATATCCGCCAACACGTCTGCGAAGCGCAATTGTAGATGCGTCCCGCCTTGGACTCTCGCGCACGCCAGCCGTCGATCGTCTCCTGGGCCTTGCCTGCGGCAATTTTCCAAAAGCCGGTCCATCCGGCGACCAGCGCGAACACGATGAAAAGCAGAATCGTGTAGCGAAGTCCGGTTCGGCGGCGCGATTGCAGGCTCTGCTGGGTTACCATCATTGAATTCAAAACCTGCCGAATGCGGCGTTTCTACGCCCGCGGTCCAACGGCGGTTGCACGAAAACCGCCGTCCTGTTACGCGAACGCAAGTCGCGGCCCCTCCAACGCCGTGGTCCATTCCCTGCCACGATGAACGCACGATCCGATCAAAGCAACGAGGACTTCTGGGTCTTCGCCTATGGGTCGCTAATGTGGCGGCCCGGCTTCGACTTTCTCGAGCGACGGAATGCACGGCTGGTGGGCGCCCATCGCGCGCTTTGCGTCTACTCGTTCGTGCACCGCGGAACTCCGGAAAAACCCGGCCTTGTATTCGGCCTCGATCGGGGCGGCAATTGCCGTGGCATCGCGTATCGGGTGGCGCCGGCCAAACGAATCGGAAACGATCGAATATCTGCGTGCCCGCGAACAAGTCACTCTGGTCTATCGCGAGGCCTGGCGCAGGGTTTGGCTCGACGACGACCCGAAAGAAAGCGTGCACGCGCTTTGCTATATCGTCGACCGGGGCCACCGCCAATATGCCGGGCGGCTCAGCCTCGCCGAGCAACTGCATTACGCCCGACAGGGTCACGGCCGCTCCGGGGCGTGCCGCGACTACGTGCTGGCGGCCGTGAAAGAACTGCAAACGCTCGGAATCCGCGACGTCGATTTGCAAGTGCTGGCCGAACAGCTCAAGGGCGTGCACGAATCGGCCACTCGCTGAAACGGCCAGCTTTGCATCGGCGAATTGGATCAGCGTCAATTTTGCCCGCCCCTCTGCGATCAGCCGTGCCGTCGCAGTTTCGATGTCGTTTTGCAGACGCTCGAAAAATACATCTTTGCCGAGTCCCGGCGGAATCGGATCAAGAATCTCCGCCACCACGGTGCCCGGGATAGCGCCGGAGCGATCGGCGCGGCCAGAACAGGCCGGAGTTGAGCGCAATCGGAACGCAGGGTACGCCTTCCGCGACATACAGAAGCGCCACGCCGATCTTGTAGCGGGGCTCGGCCCCGGCCGGTCGGCGCGTCCCCTCGGGAAAAATGATGAGCTGCCGATTGTCTGCGCAGTTCGATGCGAGCGCGCTCGATCATGGCAGCGAGGGCTGGCGCGCCGCCGCCGCGGTGGACCGGCACCATGCGGCCTTTGATGGTGAGCCAGCCGAAGATCGGAATCCACTGCAGCTCGCGCTTGAGGATGAATACCGGATTGTCGATCAGCGGCAGCAACGCAAACGTTTCCCACGCCGACTGATGCTTGGCGGCGACGATGATCGGGCCCTTTGGGATCTTATCGCGGCCTCGAATTTCACAATCAATCCCGGCAACCACGCGCAAGCAGTACGAGATTGGTGCGCCCCCATGACTTCGCCACGGCGAGGATGGCGCGATAGGGCATGAAGAATGTCGGCAGCGCGGCAATGAGATAAACAAGCGTGTTCAGATAGAACAGCACGTTGAAGGCAATCGAGCGAACGAGAATGATCACTGACGACGCTCCTTTATATTGCGCTGTCGGGATCAAGACGCATGCGCATGAGTGCGAAAATATACTTCAAGTATTCTGCGAATAGCAGGCGCGCGGTATCGGTATTCGACCACCATGGTTCAGACTTCACCTTTTCGGAGATTACCGGGTAGGCGATTAGCGTTACGTCGGGCAGCTGGTGGGCAAGCTCGGCCATAGCGCGCGGCATGTGCCAATTCGAGGTCACGACGATCAGGGAATTGAAATTGTGCTCGCGTGCCCACCGTCTGGTTTCCAGCGCATTGCCGAATGTATTGAGTGCGGAACGATCGAGGTCAATGCAACAGGTGAAATATTTGGAATAGAGCGGCGTAACCCGCGCGATTTCCCGCGAACTGGTTGCGCGATACACGCCGGTGATCAACAGCCGCTTGCCGCGCTCTGTCGCCAGCAATTCAATTGCATCGGGTATGCGGGCGGCGGCGCCGGTAAGGGCCACGATACCGTCCGCCTTGGTTTCCAGCGACACCTCGTCGCTCGCGATGCACGAGACAAACCAGAAGAACCCGCCCGCCAGCAAGATGACCCCGGTGGCGCCGACCGCCATGGTCAGGAAACCGATCCAGCGAGCGACCCCGGCAAACATGTCAGTCGATCATTTCAAGCGTGTTGTTGACGGTACGCCGCGAGGTTAAAGCGGTCACCGCTGCGATGAGTACGACCTGGACGAGTACAGCGGCATAGCCCGCCAAGCCGATGGAGAACGAACCGAAAAGAGCCGACGTCTGGTCCGCGCCAGCAGTGCCGACAAACCACCGGCTCATCGCGCCGGCGAGCGTAAACAGGATGATCGCGGCGCCACCGCCAATGGTGCCCCCCTGCAACCCGAGTACCAGGAAATGCTGCTGAAAATGGCGCGCAATGAATCCGTTTTTGGCACCGACAAAATGCAAGACTTCAATTACCGCCTTGTTGCTTGCCATGGCCCCGCGCGTGGCAAATGTCACCGACAATATGGTGGCGGTGAGCATCAAAATTAAAACGCAAATGCCCAAGGCGACGGCCGTGCCGGCCATAGCCCGCATGCGATCGATCCATCCGCGATGATCATCAAGCACGGCGCCCGGTACTTGATCGCCCAGCATGCGCCTTAATTGCGCAAGATCGGGCGGGGCGTCGGGGGCGATCCTGACAACAATCAGACGTGGTACAGGCAACTCGCTGAGAGAGAGCCCGCTGCCGAGCCAAGGCTCGAGCAGCTTGGCGGATTCCTCTTTCGAATAAGGCCGCACCTCTGCGATACCGGTGAATGCGCGTGCGACAGCGACGGCTTTGTCGACGGAGGCATCGAGGTCGCGGCCAGGCGCCGGAACGATCTGGATGGTTACTTCACGCGAAATGTCCGATTGCCATTCGCCCGCGGCCTTGCTCACCAGCACAGCCGCGCCGGTCGTGAGCGAAGCAAGAAACGTCATGATGGCAACGACCGCGACAAGTGCACGGCCAGAAATCGAATTGCGCGGTACCAGCGGGGTCTCGAAACGCGGCAGCAAGGGATCCACCGGTTCGCGCATCGGCGTCGTCAATCTGCCTATGCCGGTTTCCGTCATCGCGGTTCCTCAGTCGTAAATATGCAGCCGGCCGTCATGCAAGACCAGCCGGCGCGCATCGTATTGATCCATCAGCGCGATGTCGTGGGTCGCAATGACTACCGACGTACCTGATTTGTTGAGCTCAATGAACAGCCGCAACAGTCGTTGCGCCAGACGTCGGGTCGACGTTTCCCGTGGGTTCATCGGCAAGCAGCAATTGCGGCCGCGCGATCACCGCGCGCGCGATCGCCGCGCGCTGTTTTTCTCCGCCCGAGAGCACCGGCGGCAACGCCCACATCCGCTCGCCGAGCCCGACCCAATTGAGCAATTCGATGACTTCATCGCGATAGCTATCTTCCGGACGGCCCATCACGCGCAGCGGCAACGCGACGTTCTCGTATGTGGTCATATGATCGAGCAAACGGAAATCCTGAAATACGATGCCGATGCGACGGCGCAGCGTCGCCACCGCATCGCGCGAAAGAGTTGCCACGTCGTGGCCGAACTGGGTGATTAATCCTCGCGTCGGCCTCATCGACAGGAACAGCAGCCGCAGCAAAGAGGTCTTGCCGGCACCGGAAGGTCCGGTGAGGAACTGAAATGAATGCGGGTCGATACGGAACGTGAGGTCGCGCAGGACCTCCGGCCCTAACCCATAGCGCAAGCCCACATTTTCGAATCGGACCACCCAGCCCTCTCCGACAAAATTCCACTGAAGCCGGTCGAATCACTGCCCGGCGATGGGGTCCTCGGACGTATACAGGAGGCCATCCCCTGGCCCGCACACCCGTCCCGAACTGCGGTTTTTACAGGTTTATGACGAAGCCGCCATAGCGGCGGGGGTGGAAGTCACCCAATTCGCGGCATGGACCGGGGGTTTCCATGGTTTCCGATCCATTAACGGACGGCTGGTACGTTTTGGCCAGCCAAATACCATTGATCCCATGCTGATTGTCTGTCCGAGCTGCTCAACATCGTACACGATCGAACCGACCTCCTTGGGCTCGGCCGGCCGCACCGTGCGTTGCGCACGCTGCAAGACGACCTGGTTCGCGGATACCTCGAATGCCGCGTCCGAAGTGACAGCCGTCGCCGGACAACGAGTGCCGAAGTGCAGGGGTCCCCAGGCGTGCTTCGCCCCGATCAAGGAACAAGCCGCGCCGGCGGGGATAACGAACCGGCACATGAGAGCGCCGAAGCGGCGCACGCGATGGCCGCGGACACGCGAAGCGATCCCGCACCCGCGGATACTCAGTTGCCGGAACCTGTCGCTATTGCAGACGCACCGTCGTTGGTGCCGCCGTGAACCGCCGGCCGATGCCGTCGCGGGATCGGAGACCGACGAAATCGAAAACTTTGCCGCTCGCCGCAGACGGTTGCAGGCGCGGCGCAAGCAGGCCCGCCGCTCGTCCCGCTGGACGGCGCTCATCCTTGTGTTGTTCGCTTTCAACGTCGCGCTGGTCGGGGCGCGCAACGAGGTCGTACGATTCCTGCCGCAAACAGCGTCGCTGTTTTCTGCCATCGGACTGCCGGTCAATTTACGCAATCTGAAATTCGAAAACATGCGAATTTCCAAGGAAGCGCAGGAAGGCCTGTCTTCTCTTGTCATTGAAGGAACTATTGTCAGCGTCACCAACAAGCCAACCGAAGTGCCGCGCCTCCGATTTTCCGCGCGCGACGCCGCCGGACAGGAAGTCTATACCTGGACCGCGCCGCCGGGCCGCAGCATTCTCGGCCCCGGCGAAAAAATGGAATTCCGTAGTCGCTTTGTCTCACCGCCGGAAAATGCAGTCGACGTGATGGTGCGCTTTTCAAGTGCACAGGACCCGGCTCCGGGAGCGAAGTAAGCCAATGGCAAGAATTCTCATCGCCGAAGACGACGACATTGTCCGCGCTTTTCTTGTGCGCGCGCTTGGCGGCGAGGGTCACGATCTCACCGAGACCGCAGACGGCAGCACTGCACTTGATGCGCTCAACGCATCTGACGGAAAATTCGATTTGCTTCTGAGCGATGTGAAGATGCCGGGAATGGATGGCATCGAACTCGCACTCGCGACCGGGCGACACCACCCCGACGTCGCAATCATGCTGATGACCGGCTATGCGGATCAGCGCGAGCGCGCGCACGGCCTGGACGCACTCGTGCACGATGTAATCAGCAAGCCGTTTTCGGTCGATCAGATCACAGGCGCCGTGCGCGAAGCATTGGTGCTGCGCCACTAATCCGCAATTTCGGGATCAGAAATCCTTCAGCAAGCGCTCGATGTAGTCGAGCTCGAGTTGCGGGCGGAAGCTCTCGCCAAAGCGTTTGCGCAACTCCTCCAAAATGCGGCGCGCACGCTGAGCGTCGATCTCGCCCGGCACTTTCACCGTAAGGTCGTCACCATAGTCGCGGCCCCGCATTGGCCGGCCAAGCGGATCGGTCTCCTGCTGAGCGCGCGCCTGACCGCGGCCAGGCCGGCCATTCGGGCCTGGCCCCATTCCCTGCTGCTGCATTGATTGCGCCAATCCCTGGGCACCCTTGCGCATGGCGTCCAGTGCACGGCCCTGGCTATCGACGGCGCTGTCGGCATCGCCCTCGCCGAGCTGACCTTCCGCCTGGCCCATGGCCTCCCCGGCATCGCCGAGTTGGCCCGCCTCGTTCCCCTCGCCTTGCTGGCCCGGCTGTCCGAGCCCGTGCTGACGGAGCTGGTCGAGCAGCTTGTTGAGCCGATCCCGCAAGCCCTGCTGGTCCTGACGCAAATCGCCCATCTGCCGATCGCCCTGCCCCGGTTGACCCCGCTGACGATCGCGCCGCATGTCCTGACCCTGCCGGAAGGTCTTGTCCCGCAACTGTTGTTGCTTGCGGATCACGTCGCCCAATTCGTCGAGCGCCGACATCATATCGTCGTCACCATCCTCGCCGCCCGAGGCGCCCGGCCGCGCCATCTGCAGGTTCTCAAGCATCGACTGCAGCTGATCGAGCAACTGACGCGCGGCGTCCTTGTTGCCGGAACGCGCCATCTGTTCGAGCCGATCGAGCATACTCTTGAGGTCCTGCTGACTGAGTGTGCGCGTGTTGCGGTCGAGCGGACGTGAGAGCTGCTGCGGATTCTTGCGCATCTCTTCGGCAAGGGCCTGGAGAAATTTGTCCATTGCCGCGCGCAATTGTTCCATCAGTTTTTTGATTTCTTCCTCGCTTGCGCCGCGTTCGAGCGCTTGTCGCAACGCCTCTTGCGCCTGGCGCAACGCTTGCTCAGCTTGCGAGACGTTGCCGTCTTCGAGTTGCACTGCCATGTCCCACAGCCGCGCCACCACGTCACGTAGCGCGTCGTCGCTCTTTGCGTTGTCAAGATCGTAATAGATCGAGCGCAGGCCGAGATATATCCCGGTTTCAGGCGTAAACCGCTCCGGCGAAATGGTGAGAGCGTCGAGAGCTGTGAGCACCACTGGCTTGCTTTCGGCATCGAGCGCCAGAATACGCCGCTGCTCGATAAGCGCGCGCGCCAATGGCTTGACGAAAATCCGCTGCGGCAGCGTCAGCTCGCGTGGCTGACTGCGCCCCTCGTTTCCGGCCTCGTCGCGCGCCGTGAGCGTCATAGTCACTTCGGCGCCGGCCCAGGGATGCTCGGTGAGATCGTGAGTCGTTTGCGCCGCGCCAGCTCGGGTGCGAGCCTGCGGCAAGGTGAGCGCGTAGTCGGGCGCAGTGAACAGCGAATGGCGCGGTTTTTCGGACGATTGCTCGTCCTTGATCGCGAAGGTGGCTTTCGCTTCTACGACGCCGTAGTCGTCATCCATCTTGTAGTCGAGACGCAGCGCGCCGCGTGCCTGTCGCTCAGGATCCTTGATCAATTCGATATTTGGCGCGCGGTCGGGAATCGCAGTGAAATTCCAGACCAGATCGCTGCCCAGGACGCCATGCACCGCGGCAGAGCCATCGCCCTTGATGAGCAGCCGTCGTTCTTCCGTTCCTGCCGGAAGGGGCGGGCGCGCTTCGGCCGGCGCATCCTCGATGCCGCCGTGATGCACGATATCGAAACGCACCTTGCCGGTGGCGCGGATTACCAGTTGGCTGCCTGCCGGCACCGCCACCGGTGGCGCTGCCTGCGCGGTGTCACCCGGGCGCAGGCCCGCCAGCATTACCGGAGCCCGGCCGGTATAAACCGGCGGCGTAACCCAGGCATCGATGCGGAAATTCGCCGGTGCGACCACGCCGTGCCAGTCGAAAGCGGCGGCAACGCGCTTTACCCGCTCGCCGCCGGCGGCAAAGAAACTCGCAACGACAAGAATGAGCACCAGTGCGCGGAATGCCATCGGATCGCGCAACGATAGTCGCGGCGCCGGCCAGCCGGCCTTGAACTTGCGCGCCGACATCAGGGCGCGTTCGACATGTGCGCGCCAAAGCGCCTGCGTTACCGGATCCTGACTATTGGCAGCAATGTGGTCCGCGACCGTGGTGGCCGGACGATGCGTTTCGCCGGTGCTGCGATCGAGCCGGCGCAGACCGTCGTAGACACTCGGCAGCCGCAAAATCAGCAACGGCAATGCCGATGCTGCGATAGCGACCAGGAATATGAAAAGGCCGATGGCGCGCGCAAGCGGCGGCAACACCAACCACAGACCGGCCCAGGAAAAAGCGAGAAACAGCCCGGCCACGGTCGCCAGCGCGGCGAGGGCCGGCCACAATCGTTCCCACAACAAGCTGCCGCGCGCGCGCGTAAGCGCCCGCGCGAGCAGAAGTCGTGTCGGCTGCTCCCGATCGTGAGGCTGGTCGTTCGCTTCGTCCAAAAGCCGCTCCGTCGCTCGGGCTCGGGAGAATCTCATTGTTCACAAAGGTAACACGCACCGGCCACCCCGGCCACGCGTGTATTTATGCGCTCAAAGCCAATCCGGCATGCGATCGAGCGCAATTAATTGGTCAACTTCAAGGCGCGGCCGCACCAGGGCCCATTCCGCACCATTGACCAAGCACTTCCGGCACCAAGGCCCGTGTGTTGTAGGTGCCGGCCTGCACCGCGCCATAGGCGCCCGCCGACATGACGGCGAGCAATGCGCCGCTTGCCGGTTCCACCATATCGCGGTTAACAGCGAGGAAATCGCCGCTTTCACACACCGGCCCGACCACATCGGCGCGGATGCGGCGCGCAGCTGAAGATGATTGTCTCACGGGCCAAATCTCGTGATGCGCGTCGTATAGAGTCGGGCGGATGAGATCGTTCATAGCGGCGTCGACGACGACGAAGTTCTTGGCCTCGCCGTGCTTCACGAACAAGACGCGCGTCACCAAGATACCGGCATTGCCGACGAGCAGCCGGCCGGGCTCGAAGATCAGCCGGCAATCGAGATCGCGCGTCGCGCGCTTGACCACCTCGGCATAGGCCTCCGGATGCGGCGGCGGCTCGTCGTCGTCGCGATAGGGAATTCCCAACCCGCCGCCGAGATCGACATGTGAGATGGTGTGGCCGTCGGCACGCAACATGCGCACAAACTCGGCAAGCAACGTGAAGGCATCGCCGAACGGATCAAGCTCGGTGATCTGGCTGCCGATATGCATGTCGACGCCGGCGACCTTGAGGCCCTTGAGCTTGCCTGCGTGAGCGTAGACCTCGCGCGCGCGGCTGATCGGAATGCCGAACTTGTTCTCGGCCTTGCCGGTGGCGATCTTGTGATGCGTCTTGGCGTCGATGTCGGGATTGACGCGCACCGAAACATGTGCGATGCGCCCTTTCGATGCCGCGATCGACGACAGCAATTCGAGTTCGGGTTCGGATTCGACGTTGATGCAGAGAATTCCTTCGTCGACCGCCAGCGCGAGTTCGGCAGCGGTCTTGCCGATGTCCGGAAAACATGATCTTGTCGGCGGGAATGCCGGCGGCCCGCGCGCGCTTGAGTTCGCCGCCCGACACCACGTCGGCGCCGGCGCCGAGCTTGGCAAGCGTCCTGACCACCGCCTGATTGGAATTCGCCTTCATGGCGTAGCAGACGAGCGCGCGTACGTCGGCGAACGCGCCGGCGAACACCTCGTAATGACGCGTGAGCGTCGCCGTCGAATAGCAATAAAACGGTGTGCCGACCGCGGCGGCGAGCGTATCGAGATTCACCGCCTCGGCGTGCAGCACGCCGTCGCGATAAGCAAAGTGGTGCATCACACGCTCAGTTGAGAAGAACGTCGAGAGGAATTTGTTTATTCGGGCCACCCGGCGCGAGCGGCTTTCCGTCTGGTCCCATGATGGGATGGCTACTGTTTGGCTGTTCGCCGACAGCCGGCGTCGCTTGATCGCCCGCGAGCGACGCGCCGGGCGGCGGATCGAGCGGCCCTTTGCGGCCGCACGCGCCAAGCCGAGCGACGCGACGAGCGCGCCGATCAGGGCGAGACGAAGAAACGGGCGGTCGGAATATGGCTCAAGGAAACGCGCTCCTTGCATGGAAGACACCATAGCAAAACAGGCAAACAAGGCGAAGTCAGGATTTCTCTTTTTCCAGCTTGCGCAGCCATTTCTTCGCCTGCGCACGCACGTTTTTGGGCGCGGTGCCGCCGAAGCTTGTCCGGCTCTTCACCGAACGGTCGACCGAAAGAACGCTGAACACGTCGTCGCCGATTCGCGGCTCGATCTCGCGCATGGCGGCGAGCGGCAGCCGGTGCAGCGGCAACGCCCGCCTCCGCCGCCTTGGCGACGATGCGGCCGGTGACGTGATGCGCCTCGCGGAACGGAATTTTCAATGTCCGCACCAGCCAGTCGGCGAGATCGGTGGCGGTGGCATAGCCTTCGCCGGCCGCCTTCTTCATGCGCGCTGCATCGGGCTCGAGATCGGCGACCATGCCGGTCATCGCCGCGATCGACAGCGAGAGCGCGGCGAGCGCATCCATGGCGCCCTCCTTGTCCTCCTGCATGTCCTTGGCATAGGCGAGCGGCAGGCCCTTCATCACGATCAGCAGCGCATTGAGCGCGCCGATCACGCGACCGGTCTTGGCGCGCACCAGTTCGGCGGCATCCGGATTGCGCTTCTGCGGCATGATCGAGGAGCCGGTGGTGAATTTGTCCGACAGCTTCACCAGGCCGGTGAGCGGCGAGGTCCAGATCACGATCTCCTCGGCGAGCCGCGACAGATGCACCGATGTGATCGCAGCGGCGGCAAGCGTCTCCATGACGAAGTCGCGGTCGGACACTGCATCGAGCGAATTCGCCATCGGCCGGTCGAAGCCCAGCGCCTTCGCGGTCATGTCGCGGTCGAGCGCGAACGAAGTGCCGGCGAGCGCGCCGCGCCGAGCGGAGATTCGTTGAGCCGCTTGCGCGCGTCGGCAAAGCGGCCGCGGTCGCGCGCCGCCATCTCGACATAGGCGAGCAGATGATGGCCGAAGGTCACCGGCTGCGCGGTCTGCATATGCGTGAGGCCGGGCATCACCGTGCCGCATGCGCCAGCGCCTTCTCGGCCAGCGCGCGCTGATAAGCCGGCGAGCGCGGCATCGAGCGCGTCGATGGTGTCGCGCATCCACAGCCGGAAATCGGTCGCCACCTGGTCGTTGCGCGAGCGCGCGGTATGCAGGCGGCCGGCCGCCTCGCCGATCAGCTCGGACAGCCGGCCCTCCACATTCATGTGGATGTCTTCGAGCGCCCGCTTGAACGAGAACTTGCCGGCCTCGATCTCTGACAGGATCGTGTCTAGACCGTGAGCGATCTTTTTCGCATCGTCCGCCGTAATGATGCCTTGCTTGGCCAGCATGTCGGCATGGGCCTTGGACGCGGCGATGTCCTGGCGGTAGAGATGCCGGTCGAAATCGATGGAGGCGTTGATCTCCTCCATGATGGCGCCGGGGCCAGACGTAAACCGCCCACCCCACATTTTGTTGCTCATGGCATATCCACCGAAGCCGCTCATGACCGGGTCCCAATCCAGCTTCGCCAAAAAGCGCCTCGCCATGGTCCTGGCGGGCGGAATCGCCGGCGTCGTCGTTGGGCTGGCGGGGGTATACGGGATTGCGACCCTCACGCGCAATGCGGGCGGCGATGCGGCCTGCCGGCCGGCCGTCGAATTGGCCAAGAAAATAGCGCCCTTTGCGCGCGGCGAGGTGGCCGCCGTTAACGTTGCCAAGAGCCCGCTCAAGGTGCCTGACCTTGCCTTCCAGGACGCCGCCGGCAAGCCGCTGACGCTGGAGCATTGGCGCGGGCGCACCGTGCTGCTCAACCTGTGGGCCACCTGGTGCGTGCCCTGCCGCAAGGAAATGCCGGCGCTCGACGCGCTGGAGCAGCGGCTGGGCGGCCCCGGATTCGAGGTGGTGGCGGTCAATATCGACACCCGCGATCCCGACAAGCCGAAGGCCTGGCTCAAGGAGGTCGGCGTACAGAAGCTCGCCTATTACGCCGACCCGACCGCCCGGACCTTCCAGGACCTCAAAGCCATCGGCCGCGCCTTCGGCATGCCGACCACCTTGCTGGTCGACGCGCCAGGGCTGCGAGATCGGCACCATCGCGGGACCCGCCGAATGGGCGAGCGACGATGCGATCAAGCTGATCAAGGCGGCACTCGGCCAATAGGCGTCGTGCCGGCCGCTCAAGCCGACCCTACGCAGTGATATTCAGGTTCTGCCCGATGCCGGCGGCAACATTGGCGAGACTGGCGATGTTCTGCTGGGCGGCGTCGAGCACCTGAACGATGGATGCCGCGGCGTCTGCGTTCATGCGCAGCATTTTGGCCGCGATGGCCATCTGCACGTCGCTCATCTGAGCGCCGACCATGGCCGCTGCAAGGGATGCCGGGTCCATACCCGGCGTACTTCTACAGGCCTTTTATCAACGAATGATAAATGCGGGGCTGGCCGACTTGACATCGCCGCGGGCGCGCCTATACTTAACCAAATGGTTTACTATCACAAACCGAACCTCGACCGCACCTTCGCCGCGCTCGCCGATCCGACGCGGCGCGCTTTGCTCGCCCGGCTGAGCGAAAAAGAAGATTTGTCGGTCAGCGAACTCGCCAAGCCGTTTTCGATGTCGCTGCCGGCGGTCATGAAGCACCTCGACGTGCTGTCGGATGCCGGGCTTGTCGCGCGCGAGAAGAGCGGCCGCATCGTGAGTTGCCGCCTGCGCGCCGAGCCGATGCACGAAGCCAATGAATGGCTCAACCGCTATCAGAAGTTCTGGACCGAACGTCTCGATCGACTCGCCGCTTTTCTGGAGGAAGACACATGGCCACCATCACCACCAAACCCAGCCTCACCATCAAACGCCGATTCAACGCGCCGCCGGAAAAAGTCTTCGCGGCGTGGACCGACCCGGAAAAAGTAAAGCGCTGGATGGGACCAGGCGAAGTAAAGGCCCTGCGCGTGGAAAGCGATCCGCGCACCGGCGGCCGTTATCGCTGGCTCATGCAAGCGCCAGACGGCGAAGAGCACGACGTCAGCGGCGTCTATCGCGAGGTGATCCCGAACGAAAAGCTCGTGTTCACCTGGGCCTGGAAATCGACACCGGAACGCGAATCGCTGGTGACGCTGACATTCAAGACGCGACGGCGGCGGCACGCTCATGACCCTGCTGCACGAGCAGTTCTTCGACGAGGATGCGCGCGACCGCCATCAGACCGGCTGGAACAGCGCGATGGACAAGCTCGACAAATATCTCGCGGCATAGTGACAGGAGTTGCTCATGGCGCACGAATGGTCGCACGGACATTTCTACTGGAACGAGCTGATGACGCGCGATGCCGAGAAGGCGAAGAAATTCTATGGCGGCGCAATCGGCTGGACCTTCGAGGCAATGCCGATGCCCGACGGCACCTATTGGGTCGCGAAAATGGGAGATACGGCCGTCGGCGGCCTGTTTCCGCTGACAGGACCGCAGTTCGACGGCGTGCCGGAGGGCTGGATGTCCTATCTCGCAGTCGACGATGTCGATGCGCGGGTGAAGAAGGCGCAGGCAGCCGGCGCCAAATTGATGCGGCCGATCTTCGATGTGCCTGGCGTCGGACGCATCGCCATCCTGACCGAGCCGGGCGGCGCCGGCATCGGCTGGATGACGCCGCCCAAAGGCTTGAGAAATCTGTAGATCCGTAGAGGTGAGACTATGCAACACAAGATCGTTTCGCAGAACGAATGGCTGGCCGCGCGCAAGGCTCTGCTCGCCAAGGAAAAGGAATTCACGCAAGGCGCGCGATCACTTGAGCGCCGCGCGGCGGCCCTGCCCTGGGTCAAGGTCGAAAAGAACTACGTGTTCGAAGGGCCGAACGGCCGGGAAACGCTCGCCGAGCTCTTCGACGGCAAAAGCCAGCTCATCGTCTATCACTTCATGCTGGGCCCCGGCTGGGTGCAAGGCTGCCCGAGTTGCTCGTTCCTTGCCGATCATTTCGACGGCGCCGTGATTCATCTGGCTCAGCGCGACGTAACGCTGGTCGTGGTCTCGCGCGCACCGCTCGCCGAGATCGAGGCTTACAAAAAGCGCATGGGATGGAAATTCAAATGGATGTCGTCCTACGGTACCGACTTCAACAGCGATTTCCACGTGTCGTTCACGCCGGAGGAAAAGGCGCGCGGTAAAGTCGAATACAATTACACGATGATGGAGTTTCCGAGTGAAGAAGCCCCGGGCTTGAGCGCTTTCATCAAGGACGAAAGCGGCGCGGTTTTTCACACCTATTCGGCCTACGCACGCGGCCTCGACACCCTGATCGGCGCCTATAATTTCCTCGACCTGGCACCGAAAGGCCGCGACGAAGACGCCCTGCCCTGGACGATGGCCTGGGTACGCAGGCACGACGAATATGAGCCGTCGCCGATCGCGCCACGGGCTTCGTGCTGCGGATAGCCACGCAATTCGTTAAGCAGTCGCCGGATCGAGACAAGACCACTTTCAAATCAAAGGGAGACGATTGAGATGACGGCATTGATCACCGCGCTCTACGCGGGAATCCTGGCACTCATTGTGGTGGCGCTCGGCATCAACGTCACGATGCACCGGGTGAAGCTGAGCGTAGCGCTCGGCGACGGTGGCAATCCGCAGATGCTGCGCATGATCCGCCTCCATGGCAATGCGATCGAATACCTGCCGCTCGCGCTCATCCTGATGCTCGTCTACGAGCTCACCGGCGGCATGCCCATCGCGTTGCACGTTGCCGGCATCGCACTGGTGGCCGGGCGCCTGCTGCAAACCTGGGGCATGTGGAATACGGAAATTCCCGGCTTCGGCCGGCGCGCCGGCCAGGCGCTCACCTGGCTCACGATAGCCGCGCTGGCCGTGCTGAATTTGTGGCGTTTTGTTTAGCGCGTCGGCACCGGCTTCTCGCCGCGATAGTCGTAGAAGCCGCGCTGCGTCTTGCGGCCGAGCCAGCCGGCTTCGACGTACTTCACCAGCAGCGGACACGGCCGGTATTTGGAATCGGCCAGCCCCTCGTGCAGCACCTGCATGACCGACAGGCAGGTGTCGAGACCGATGAAATCGGCGAGCTCGAGCGGCCCCATCGGGTGATGCGCGCCGAGACGCATGGCGGTGTCGATGCCTTCGACGTTTCCGACGCCCTCATAAAGCGTGTAGATCGCCTCGTTGATCATCGGCAGCAGAATACGATTGACGATGAAGGCCGGAAAATCCTCCGACACCGCGATGGTCTTGTGCAGCTTTGTGACGAAGGCCTTGCTGGCTTCGAAGGTGGCGTCGTCGGTGGCGATGCCGCGGATCAGCTCGACCAGTTCCATCAACGGCACCGGATTCATGAAATGAATGCCGATGAACCGCTCAGGGCGGTCGGTCGACGACGCCAGCCGCGTGATCGAAATCGAAGATGTATTGGTCGCAAGGATCGCGTCCGATTTGAGCGATGCGCACAGATCGGAGAAAATCTTGCGCTTGACCTCTTCCTTTTCGGTTGCGGTCTCGATCACGAGGTCGCAGCCCGAGAGCCCGTCGTATTTCTCCGCCGGCTTGATGCGTGACAACGCGCTCTTGCGGTCATCTTCGGAGATCGCTTTCTTGCCGACCTGTTTGGCCATATTGCCGTTGATGGTCGCCATTCCGGCCTTGATGCGGTCGGCCGACACATCGTTGAGCATCACCGAATATCCCGCCAGCGCGCAGACATGGGCAATGCCATTGCCCATCTGACCGGCGCCGATTACCCCGATATTCTGAATATTGACTGCCATGTTCTTTTCCGATCGATGCGAAGTCCCGGCTCTTGGCTTCGAATTCGGTTAACTTTCGTTCTTCCCGAGCACTTTTACGACGTACCGCCGCACGACGCTATCGCGCGGAACAACAATATTGCGACACGGTCAACGCTTGACCTTGTCGAGTTCCGCCGCCAGCTCCGGCAGGGCCTGATAGAGGTCGGCCACAAGACCGTAGTCGGCGACCTGAAAGATCGGCGCCTCTTCGTCCTTGTTGATAGCAACAATCACCTTGGAGTTTTTCATCCCGGCGAGATGCTGGATCGC
Source organism: uncultured Alphaproteobacteria bacterium (assembly GCA_963742345.1). Taxonomy (GTDB): domain Bacteria; phylum Pseudomonadota; class Alphaproteobacteria; order Rhizobiales; family Xanthobacteraceae; genus Pseudolabrys. The sequence goes on along the minus strand of CAVULO010000002.1, from coordinate 65,698 downwards.
TCCGGAAATTCCAACGGCGATGTAGAGTTCGGGTGCCACCACCTTGCCGGTTTGTCCGACCTGCCAGTCGTTCGGTGCGTAACCGGCATCGACCGCGGCGCGCGAGGCCCCGACCGCGGCGCCGAGTTTGTCGGCTACCGGCTCGATGAATTTTGTAAAGTTCTCGCGGCTTTGCATGGCGCGCCCGCCGGAAATAATGATCTTGGCCGAGGTCAACTCAGGCCGGTCGGACTTCGACAATTGTTCACCGACGAATGTCGAGAGGCCCGGATCGGCAGCTGCCGCGGCATTTTCCACGCTCGCAGAACCGCCCGCACCGGCGGCCTGGAAAGTCGAGGTGCGTACGGTGATAACTTTCTTCGTGTCGGACGATTTCACCGTCTGGATTGCGTTGCCGGCGTAGATCGGGCGCTCGAACGTGTCGGGCGAAATCACCTTCGTAACATCTGAAATTTGCATCACATCGAGCAGCGCGGCGACGCGCGGCATCACATTCTTTCCAGTCGTCGTCGCCGGAGCCACGATGGCATCGTAGTTGCCGGCGAGCGAAACGATGAGCGCAGCAAGTGGCTCGGCGAGCTGATGCTCGTAAGGCGCGCCGTCCGCCACCAGCACTTTCTTGACGCCGTCGAGTTTGGCTGCCGCATCGGCCGCCGCTTTGCAATCCTTGCCGGCGACAAGGACGTGGACGTCCGCAGCCAGCGCTTTGGCGGCGGTCACGGCTTTGGCCGTGGCATCCTTAAGCGACTTGTTGTCGTGTTCGGCGATGAGAAGCGTGGTCATCTAGAGCACCCCCGCTTCATCTTTGAGCTTGCCAACCAACTCGGCCACCGAACCAACTTTCACACCGGATTTGCGTCCCGGCGGTTCGCTCGTTTTCAGCACCTGCAGGCGCGGCTTGACGTCGACGCCATAAGCGTCCGGCGCCTTGTCCTCGATCGGCTTTTTCTTGGCCTTCATGATGTTCGGCAGCGAAGCATACCGCGGTTCGTTCAAGCGCAGATCGGTGGTGATAATCGCCGGCATCTTCAGCTTCACCGTCTGCAAACCGCCGTCGACCTCACGCGTCACGCTGATGGCATCGCCATCGATTGCGAGCTTGGAAGCGAAGGTGCCCTGCGCCCAATTCAGCAGCGCTGCCAGCATCTGGCCGGTCTGATTGCAGTCGTCGTCGATCGCCTGCTTGCCCATAATGACCAAGCCGGGCTTTTCCGCTTCGACGATCGCCTTAAGTATCTTCGCGACTGCAAGCGGCTCGACCACCGCCGTCCGTCTTCACCAGGATGCCGCGGTCGGCGCCCATGGCGAGCGCGGTACGGATGGTTTCGGAGGCCTGGGCCGGCCCGATCGACACCGCCACGATCTCGGTCGCCTTGCCGGCCTCCTTCAGACGGATCGCCTCCTCGACGGCGATCTCGTCGAACGGATTCATCGACATCTTGATGTTGGCGAGCTCGACGCCGGAACCATCCGGCTTGACGCGAATCTTGACGTTGAAGTCGACCACCCGTTTTACGGGCACCAGAATTTTCATGATCCCCCATCCGGATGGGCGCTTGAGCAGAGCGGGCGGAAGCTAAAGGCCGTGCCGTTGGCCTGTCAACGTTTATGCTGCGCCGCACGCAAACTAGCGGTTCTGGCCGGGTGCCCACAGTACGTCGCCAGCACCTTTGTTGTTGGCATAGCGGCCGGCGACAAACAGATAATCCGACAACCGATTGACGTATTTGAGCGAGGGCTCCGACACCCCCTCGCCCGGCTTGTCCTTAAGTTCGACCATGATCCGCTCAGCGCGCCGGCAAACGGTGCGAGCCAAATGGAGATAGGCCGATGCGGGACTGCCGCCGGGCAGAATGAACGACTTCAACGGCGCGAGCTCGGCATTGAGCCGGTCGATCTCGCTTTCCAGCCAAGTGACCTGAGCATCGGTCACGGTCAGGCGCGCCCCGCCTGGTCCCTTTTCGGCCAGGCACAGATCGGCCTCGACATCGAACAGGTCGTTCTGGATTCGCCCAAGCGCCGCATCGAGCATCTTGTCGCCGGCAGTATGCAGACGCACAAGCCCGATCACCGCATTGACCTCATCGACGGTGCCATAAGCCTCGACCCGCAGATCGTATTTCTTGCGCCGGGCGCCCGTGCCGAGCGAAGTCGTGCCGTCGTCGCCGGTACGGGTATAAATGCGGTTGAGCACGACCATGATCGACCTCGCCTAGCCTTTCTCTCAGCCGGAGATTCGGGGTAGGCTTTATCTTATCTTGTTTCTAGCGCAAAAAATGGGGGTGACGCTCATGCGTATTCTGACGATTGCCATTGCTGCCGCATTGCTGGCGCTGCCGGTTTCTGCGCCTGCGCAGGCTTGCGGGACCGCCGGTCAGCACGCGTCGGCTAAAGCGGCCACTGCCGACTATTCCGCCGCCACGAAGAAAAAGAAGACCCCGAAGACGAAAGAGAAAGTGGAGTATATGCGCGCGGCTCCGATGAAGTGAGCCCGCGTTACATTTTCCTGATCTAGCGGCTTCCCGATCTAACGGCCCATCGCCCAAATCGTCGCCATAATGACGATGATGGCGACGAATTGGAGCAGCACGCGCAGCCGCATGAGCTTTTGCGAGCGATTGGGCGAGCCGCCGCGCATCATGTTGACGAGGCCGAGCACCAACACGATCGCCACCGCGACGATGGCGGCCGGCACCAAATAGTGTGACATGAACTCCGACATAGGCTGCGCCTTCTAGCATCGGTCGTTGCAGCGGACCACCGCGACAGACGCCATTGGCGTCAGAGCGGCGAACTGATGTCCTCCCATTGGAGGACTCGCCTATTGGTTGCAATCTCGCTAACGTCCCCACAAAATTGCGCGGTTCGGGTGGCGTATGGCAATTGGCGTCAGGGGCGTGGCAGTTGCCCGCTCCTTGCAAATCGATGGTGGAGACGCTGGTTCCTCACCACGGATATTGAAACGGGGATTGGCCAGTCCCGAAGCGGGCGCGGCCGACAATTTTCCAGAATTGGATTGCGTCCGTTCGCTGATCGTCGCCGATGTGCCGGCCGCTGTCGAACGACGTCGAAGCGTCGACCGCGTGTTGATCGCCGCCGGCGCGCACATGTCCGAGCAACTCAAGTCAACATGGCCAAGACTTTCGGCAGCCACGTTGCTTTCATTTACCCATGCCATTCCACTTCTGCTCGGAGTGCTGGCCTTTGCCACCCTATTTACGACGCCCGGCACGTTCGTGCTTTCCATCATTGTCGTGCTGCCGACAGCATTCCGGATCTGGGCCGTCGTGCACTCGGTGGCGGCTTCTGCAAATCCGCAGCCGTGTCGATCTTGCCCCGCCGCGCTTGACGAAGATTTTCCCCTATACAGTGTCATCGCCCCGCTTCGAGGCGAAGCAGGTGTGGTCGATCAACTGCTGACAGCAATCGAGCGGCTCGATTATCCGGCTGAGAAACTTGACGTGATCGTCGCAGTCGAGGCCGACGATCCCGACACCCGCGCGGCGATCACCGCTCGCAAGCATCGTATCCCGATCACGGTGATTCCGGTTCCGCCAGCCGAGCCGCGCACGAAGCCAAAGGCGCTTAACGTCGCCCTGCCATTTGCGCGCGGCACGTTCACCGTGATCTACGACGCCGAGGACCGGCCGGAACGCAACCAGCTTCGGCGCGCCTTGAAGGCATTTCGTTCGGCGGGCAATGATCTTGCCTGCGTGCAGGCGCGCCTGTGCACAGACACCAAGACGAGCTGGCTCGCGCGCTATTTTACCGCAGAATATGCCGGACACTTTGACATATTTCTTCCGGGGCTGGCGGCGCTCGGCTTGCCGTTGCCGCTCGGCGGTTCCTCTAATCATTTCCGGACGGCAACGCTGCGCGAAGTTGGCGGTTGGGACGCCTACAATGTCACCGAGGATGCCGATCTCGGCATGCGGCTTGCCCGGTTTGGCTATCGATCGGGCGTGATTGATTCCACCACCTTCGAAGAAGCGCCGGCGGGAGTGTGCCATTGGCTTGGCCAACGCACACGCTGGTTCAAGGGCTGGATGCAGACATGGCTGGTGCATATGCGCGAGCCGCGTCGGCTTTTTCGCGAGCTTGGGCCAGGCGGCTTTCTCACCTTTCAGCTCATTGTCGGCGGCAATGCGCTGGTGGCGCTGGCTCATCCGGTGTTTTTGGTCGGGCTGATCTATGACGCTGATCGCGCTGATGGCGCGGGGTTATGACGCAGCGATTCTCGTCCGGATCGCGGTTTGTCTGGTAACCGCCGCGCTGGGTTACTGCGGTTCGGCCATTCTCGGCTGGCTTGGTCTGTCGCACCGCGGCGTCCGGAAGAAGTTCCGTATTTTATTCTGGACCCCGGTGCACTGGCTGCTGCTCTCGTTCGCAGCGTGGCGCGCGGCGTGTCAAATCATCATAGCGCCTCACTTCTGGAAGAAGACCGAGCACGGGCTCGACAAAACCTCCCGCCACGAAAGCACAATTCGTTCGCTGATCGAGCTCGAGCGCCATCTCACCGAATTAGAACAAAGCGGCCAACTGCCCCCGATTTGGGGCGACGCTAGAGATAGCGCCGCAAATCCGCGGCAGCATCCTCGGGCCGTCGCTTGAGACTAAATGGCGCAACGAAACGGCCTTGCTTGTCCATGAGATAGACCAACGCAGTGTGGTCCATACTGTAGTCGCCATTTTCCGTGGGAACTTTCTTAGCGTAAACGCGATACGCCTTTTCTGCCGCATCGACTGCCGCATTGTCCCCCGTCGCGCCACGTAGATGCGGATCAAAACTCGACAGATAGTTTTTCATAACCGCGGGGGTGTCTCGCTCCGGATCGACGGTGATGAACAACGCGCCTGTGCGGTCCGCATCCTTGCCAAGCGCATGCATAACCTCAGACACGTCGAACAAAGTCGTCGGGCATATGTCCGGGCAATGCGTATAGCCGAAGAAGACGAGGAAAGGCCGACCTTTGATGTCTGCGTCGGTGATTGGTTTGCCATTTTGGTCGATCAACTTGAAAGGACCGCCAATCGCCGAAGCGCCAGACCCGGCGCCGCCAAAATTCCCGCTGGCGTAAAGAAAAACCCCAGTAAAAACGACTAACCCGGTCACAAATGCCGAAAGGATCAGCAGAATGTGCGACGTTCGCGTGGTCATGACGTTCCAGCCGGTATCAGAAGCACGCCACCCAGCCGGCGCGTACCATCTCGAAAAACACCGCAGTACCGTAGTAAGCCCAAAGCAGAAAGGTCACGGCCAATAGCACGCCACCTGCAAGCGCGATCAGCAACACCGGCCGAGACAGCGCGGCAGCGGATACAGTCGCCGGCATTGTGTCCCTCCAAACTGCGATCATTGGTTCAGATAAGTCCGATCGGGACCCAAAGCAACGCGGCATACAGCTGTCCGCCGCCTTAGATTAACCATCCTATCACCAATAAATGTCGGCGTTTTAGTGGTACCGGGGCATGGCGTTGACTCGATAGGTTAAAGCCGCGATGAATAGATTAGAATTTATGAATATGGACACCTACTACGCATGGAGAACGTGATGCGCAGCGCTATGGCGATCGCTCTGGCGATCTCGATGTCGGCGGCCACGACCGCCTGGGCCCAGAACGCGCAGGCGCCCGCGCCGACCGCACCCTCTACGGCAGCGGTAACGCCGGCACCGGCAACTGCAAAATGCGACAATCCAAATGCACTCGGAGTTTCCCGCGTCGTCGAGATCGACACAACAGGCGGGCCCGGCTTCGGCTTCGAGCACTTCAAGGCTTATGACTTTTTGCGCGACCACGAAATCGTGCTCACCTTCGACGACGGTCCGTGGCCTGGCCATACGCCGGCCGTACTCAAAGCGCTGGCCGATCAATGCACGAAGGCGCTCTTTTTCCCGATCGGCAAGCATGCCGGCTGGCATCCAGAAATCATGAAACAGGTGGCAGCGGCAGGCCACACCGTCGGCTCGCATACTTGGTCGCATAAGGATTTGTCGAAGCTAAGCGAACAGGATGGCAAAGACGAAATTGAAAAGGGCATTGCCGCCGTCAGCATAGCGCTCGGCAATCAGCCGGTTGGACCGTTCTTCCGTTTCCCAGCGCTGCGGCACCCACCCGAACTGGTCAAATATCTCGGCGAACGTAACGTCGCCATTTTCTCGACTGACATGGACTCGTTCGACTTCAAGATGCGCAAGCCCGAGCAGGTCATCGCATCGGTCATGAAGAAGCTCGAAAAGCACGGCAAAGGCATCATCCTGATGCACGACTTCCAGCAGGCGACCGCCCATGCGGCGCCTGAGCTGCTTAAGAAGCTCAAGGATGGCGGATACAAGGTCGTGCAGGTGGTTGGGAAAGACGCCGGTAGAGCCGAAGAAAGAATATACCGACATCGTTCTCAAGGAGATGGGTGGCGGACTCGAGGAAGCACGCCCGATGTCGAGCGTAATCAAGACCATCGGCGGCAACTAATATTCCGATCTGCAATTAAGGCCGGCCGCGCAGCAATGCGCGGCCGGCTTTTTTGGGGTAATGCGCACACCGCGCTTCGTGCTAAGCTCAGTTGCAGGGAGAAAACACTAGGGGGGTCGCAAATGAGCGTATTGCTTATTGCCTTTGGCGCGCTGGCGGCAATATGGATTCTGGTCCTTCTGGGATCGCCGTTTTTTGGTCCACGAGATCACTAAATCTCGCTGCCCTCATCAAGGGACTGCACGCCCCGAGAATGCGGTAAAAATCGATGAAGCTGCAGTTCGCATGATCGTAGGCGATGCGGCTCGCCACCACAAACAGCGTCGTCGCCAGCACCAGCCTGAGGGCGCGCTCGGGAATGCGTATGGCGAAATAGCTGCCGACAAAAATACCGGGCAGCGAGCCAGCCAACAGCGAACCCATGATGTGCCAATCGACCGAGCCCATCATCCAGTGTCCCAGTGCCAGCAATGAGCGTGAGCGGCACAGCGTGTGCGATGTCGGACCCCACAATTCTCGCCATCGGAAGCTGCGGATAGAGCATGATCAGTGCAACCACGCCGATGGCGCCGGCGCCGACGGACGAGATCGACACGAGCACGCCGAGCAGCAGCGCCGACCAGGACCGTATTGACCGCGGTCCGCTGCGGATCGAGCTCGGCCACCCGGGCGCGATAGGCTGCTACGATAGCGCTCGCCAAACACCAGAACAAAAGCGGTCGCAAACAGCGCAACGCTGAGAACAAGTGTAATCAGATTGCGAGCGGCATCGCCGCTGAGGTTGAAATGCGATAGGGCAGCCAGCGTAACGATCGTGGCCGGCACGCTGCCAGTCGCGAGGCGCTTGACGACGCGCCAATCGATACTGCGCGCGTAACCGTGGACCAGGCTCCCGCCGGTCTTGGTCGCGGCGGCATACAACAGATCGGTGCCAACTGCGGTCGCTGGATGAATTCCAAATAACAGGATCAAGAGCGGGGTCATCAGGGAACCCCCGCCGACGCCGGTCATGCCGACCAATGCGCCGACCGCAAACCCCGACAGTGAATAAAGCGGGTCAATCATTGGAAACGGCCCCGTCCCGGCCTGCCAGGCCGCCGTCAATCTAAGCATGGCTAAGTGCACTAGTCATCGGGCGAAAAGATGAAACGCCTATTAGTCGAGCCTGTTCCTCGCAACTTTCCGAAATATGAACCTGTGATCACAACCAAATAATACCTATCTAGTGTGAACTCGCCTGCGAAAGGCGACTATTTACTGAAATGGGACTCACGTGCTGGATATCGTCACCGTCACGATCAACCCCGCGATAGATATCTTTGTCAATGTCGCGCGCGTCGAACCGACGCGCAAATTGCGCTGTTCGGCGCCAAAGCGGGATCCCGGGGGCGGTGGTATCAACGTAGCGCGCGTGGCGCATCGCCTCGGCGGTAGCGTGACCGCGATTTATCCGACCGGCGGTGCGATCGGAAAACTTGCTGCATCGGCTGGTGGAACGCGAGGGCATCGACAGCTTGGTGACGCCGTCGCACGTCGAGACGCGCGAGAATTTTACGGCCTACGAAGAAACCACCGGCGAGCAGTATCGCTTCGTGCTGCCTGGCTCAACACTCCACCGCGCCGAATGGGAAGCTGTGCTCGCACAAACTGACGACACTGCCAGAGAAGCCAAAATTCGTGGTCGCCAGCGGCAGCGTGCCACCGGGTGTACCGGAAGACTTCTTCGCGCGCGTCGCACGACAGGCCAAGCAGCTCGGCGCGCAGTGCGTTATCGATACTTCCGGATCGGCGTTGAAGACCGCGCTTATAGAAGGCGTCGCGCTGATCAAACCGAACCTAGTGGAACTTTCGGACCTCGTCGGTACGCCGCTCGATACTGACGACGCCCGCGTCGCCGCATGTCGGAAGCTTATAACCGACGGGCGCGTCAAAGCTGTCGCCCTTACGCTGGGCGAGCAAGGTGCCCTGCTCGTGACCGCCGATAAATTCTATCGCGCACAGCCAATGTCTATTGAACCGGTGAGCACGGTCGGTGCGGGTGATAGTTTTCTCGGCGGTCTGGTCGCGGCGCTCGCCGCAAATAACTCCCTACAGCAAGCGTTTCGTGTTGCGGTTGCCGCCGGATCAGCAGCCGTGCTTTCGCCAGGTACGGAGCTTTGCCGCAAGGACGTCGTGCTGCGACTGTTACCCGAGGTGAAAGTGAACGAAATGACACGCGCGCCAGCGTAAAACTGGAAACCTGCGTCGTACGGCGCTTCCCTTTAACGCCGCGCTGGCGTTCGCGCCTTAATCTTGACGGGAACGCGCAACTCGTCCTGCACGATCTCCGCCATGCTCAGCCAAATAATGAGCGAAAAATAGAATAAAAGCGGCATTTTTTGTGCCTCGTGTCCGGTCCGACGAGGCAACGCGGTGGGCTCGGCCGCAGTTCCAGCGATCACGTGGGCGTGTTGGTCGTTACTATCACGACTTAGGTGATACCCCTCTTGAGAGTGGCTTGCCGCAATAGCCGCTCGCTGAATAGCTGATCGCATTCATTTTGCGCAACGAGAAGAGCGCACCAAAACTGGAGCGGGCGAAGGGAATCGAACCCTCGTATGCAGCTTGGGAAGCTGCCGTTCTACCATTGAACTACGCCCGCGCGGTTCCAGAATAGCGAATGGCGTGCGCGTGCGGCAAGCGCACTTTGTTTTTCGTCAAGCCTTGAAATGTTTAGAGAGTTTCAAGCTTTGCGCTTGGTAGTTCGAGCCGATACCTTGACCGTATAACTTTTCGGGTTTTGCAAGCATCTTTTCGTAAACCAAACGACCGACGATTTGCCCGTGTTCGAGAATGAAAGGCACCTCGCGCGAGCGTACCTCCAGCACCGCGCGCGCGCCCTTACCGCCAGCACCGGCATAGCCGAAGCCTGGATCGAAGAACCCGGCGTAATGCACGCGGAATTCACCGACCAGCGGATCGAACGGCACCATCTCAGCGGCGTATTCAGGCGGCACCTGCACCGCTTCCTTGGACGCGAGAATATAGAATTCGTTGGGATCGAGGATCAGACTTTTGTCGGGACGGGCTTGCATCGGCTCCCAGAAATCGAGCACTGCATAGCCGCCACGGCGTTCCACATCGATCAGGCCGGTGTGCCTCTTCGCGCGGTAGCCAACAAGACCGCCGGGGCCCAGGCCGGAAAGATCGACACTGACGGCAACGCCCTCACTTACGTCGGCATTGTCGGCGTCGACCAAACGTTCGCGTGCGTGCAAGTCTCGCAAGGAGTCGGCTGCAAGCAGTGCGTGGCCACGGCGGAAACGAATTTGCGATAACCGCGAGCCCTCACGAACCAGCACCGGAAAAGTTCGCGGACTGATTTCGGCATATAAGGGGCCGTGATAGCCGGCCTCGATTCGATCAAAACCGCGCGTTTCATCGGCAATTACGCGCGTAAATACATCGAGCCGGCCAGTTGAGCTTTTGGGATTGGCGGCGGCAGAAATTTCATCGGGCAGAGCCAGACTTTCCAGCAGTGGCACAATATAGACGCAGCCGGTTTCCAGCACCGCACCATCGGTGAGAGAAATCTCATGCAGCTTTAGCGCGTCAATGCGCTGGGCGACCGTAGTGCGACCCGGCAAAAAACTCGCACGCACGCGATAAGCCACCTCGCCTAGCCGCAGGTCGAGGCTCGCGGGCTGGATCTGATCGGGTACGAACTGATTCTCGGACAAAATCCCGCCCCCGGCGGCGAGCGCCGCGATCATGCGGTCGGGCAGGATGCCCTTGTCATCGATGGCGAAGGAAAGTGCCACGGCGTCCCTGTTTTGCAATTGCGCCGATCTAACCTGAGGAGCGCCTTGACGGGAAGCGGTGCCTACCGCTACAAATACCTTATCCCGTGGTCATTTGAGCCGGCCGGCTTGCAGCCACGTAAAATAAGTCGCTAAAAGGCCGGGGACGCGTGTGCCCGGCCGAGATATTTCTCCGGCCGGTTTTTTGTTGGCCAAAGGAGGCCGTAATGCCCGCGTCGACCAAGAACTACCGTCCCGAAACCCGGCTAGTGCATGCCGGAACGCTGCGTTCGCAGTTCGGCGAAACGTCGGAGGCGTTGTTTCTCACCCAAGGCTACGTCTATCCGACCGCAGAGGAGTGCGAGGCACGTTTTTCCGGCAAGATCCCGGGCTACGTCTACTCGCGTTACTCCAACCCAACCATGAGCATGTTCGAACAGCGCATGGCTGCCTTCGAAGGAGCAGAAGCTGCGCGATCGACGGCAACGGGCATGGCGGCTGTGACCACCGCGCTCATGGGCTTGGTGAAGGCCGGCGACCACGTGGTTGCCGCCAAGGCGTTGTTCGGTTCCTGTCGCTGGGTGATCGAGGAATGGCTGCCGCGCTTCGGGGTGACATCGACGCTGGTCAACGGTACCGATCTCAATGCGTGGAAAAAAGCAGTCCAGAAAAATACCAAGGTTTTCTTTCTGGAGTCGCCGACCAATCCAACGCTGGAGGTTATCGACATCGCCGCGGTTGCGGAAATCGCCCACAATGCTGGCGCCAGGCTGGTGGTTGATAACGTGTTTGCGACACCGCTCTACCAAAGCCCGCTCACGCTCGGCGCGGACTGCGTGGTTTATTCGGCAACCAAGCATATTGATGGTCAGGGCCGTGTTCTCGGCGGCATCATCCTGGGCTCGGAAAAGCTGATCCTTGACCATTATCATCAAGTCTTACGGCAGACGGGGCCATCGTTGTCTCCGTTCAATGCCTGGGTGCTGCTCAAAGGTCTGGAGACGCTGCCCGTCCGGGTGCACCGGCAGACGGAAAATGCAGGCGCGGTCGCCAATGCGCTCGCCGGGCACAAGAAGATCACGCGGTTGATCTATCCGGGACGGCCAGACCATCCGCAGGCCGAAATTATTCGAAGGCAGATGCGCGCCGGGTCGACGCTCTGCTCATTCGAAGTCAAAGGCGGGAAGGAAGGCGCTTTCCGGTTTCTCAACGAGCTACGGCTGATCGGAATTACAAACAACCTCGGTGACGCCAAGAGTTTGGTTACGCACCCAACCACAACCACGCATCAGCGGCTTACACCCGATCAGCGCGCCGAGCTTGGAATCGGCGACGGTCTGATCAGGTTTTCAGCCGGCCTCGAACACCCCGACGATCTGATCGAGGACTTACTTACGGCGCTGGATAAGGTCTGAGGCTGCTTCAGGGAACGAGGTGTGACGCGGCGGTGGCCGACATGATCGGCCGTTGCGCCGCCTCGGCGATCGCGTTGCCGAGTCCCTTCGCCATGCAGGCATAGCTCCAGTCGTTCATGTGCAGCCCGTCAGGCGACACGAACGTCTCGAATTCAAGATGATCGACGTCACGCCAGTGCCGCATCACATCGAAACGCCGGAACAGATCGACGTCCTCCCGCTTGGCGGTCGTGGAAATCAACGCGACCATGGTTTCAGCTTCGGGTCTTGCGATCACCTTCGGCGCAAATTGCGGATCGATCAAAACAACGTCGGTATCGATATTGCGGAGCTTGGCAAGACCTGCGCGGATCTGTGCGCCATGGTCGCTGAGCTTGTGACCACGGATGACCGAATTGGTGCCGAGTTGCCATAGCACCAGATCGGGCTTGGCGGCGAGCACTGCTGAATCGAACCGCGCGAGCATATCGGGCACTTCCTCGCCGCCGACGCCACGGTTGAGCATCGTGATCGACAATTTCGGGAAGTGCTGATGAAGCTCGACTTCAAGCCGACTTGGATAGCTCCATGCGGGGGAGCTGGCCCCTGCACCTGCCGTTGACGACGAGCCGATGGCAACGATGGTGACGGTTCACCCAAGGCAAGCTTTTTTGCAATGTGCGGCAGCGGATTGGCCAGCCGGATCAGGTCGAGCGGAGTATCGCAAGTCGGTGCTGCAATTTCGGCGCGCGCCGGCAATGCCAGAGCTAACCCCGCAAACAGCGCGGCGGTGGCCACCAATTTCATTACCCGTTGTCCGGGATTTTCGCTCGACAAAAGCGCATCCTCCACAATCAATTACGGCTGCCGTTGACTGGCGGCTCTTCAGGTTTGGCCGCTGTAACAACGAGATCTGCCAGCAGCCGGCCTATGCAATCATGAACTCGCTCCGCGATGTCAAGTTTTTTCGTGGCCGAATATAAATCGAACGTCCCGAGGCCCGCCCATAATTTCATGATGCTGAATCGATCGAACAATGGCACTTCATGCTGCAATGCAACCCAACGCATGTCTTCTGCATATGTACCAAGGGCAATCATCGATTCTGTCCGGGGACTATATTGCGCGTTGATTAAAACCACATCAGCGCCTGCTGAGTGGGCAATGTTTATGCCCATATCCAACGCCTGACTGAATTGATCTGGATCAATCGCGAGCATCGCGTCCACAGTCCCGGTCTGCCAAACCAAAAGCGCCGGCTTCGTGGCGCTTAGTAAAGCCGGAAGCACCTTAACCATCTCCGCGGCGGTCCGTTTCGCCTTGACGTCGGTTGTAACCTTGACCTCGACCCCGGGAAGTTGCTGGGCGAGCGCATGCTGGAGCCGCGCCGGGTAGGCGTTACCCGCGCCGCTCGATCCCGGCAATTGTGAGGATCCAGCGCCTACGTACCAATACGGTGAGGCGCTTCGCGGCCAATGCACGGGTGACCTGTGGCAACCGGAAACTTGATTCGAGCAGATTTTCTGCAACGCGGCATTCGGCCGGACTGCTCGGCCCACACAGGACCGCAGCCCAGCAGCAGCATGCCAGCAGAAGCAAGCGTCCCCTCATACATCGCCCCCCGCATAACCCGGCCTAGCGGCGGGCGGGCGCGGTCCCCCGCCCCGTCGTTCGGCTTGTCTATACCATGAAATCAGTGCCGCAACGGCCACCATGATGGCGATGCCGAAAATGCTGACAATTACCTGCGTAAAAACGCGGTTTGAAACCTCAGTGAAGACGAAATGTCCGAAGAAAGACAAAAACACACCGAGACAAAATGTCTCCAGCGAATGTTGGCCACACACAATCGCCGGCCAGAAGATGCGCGACTTCAGCGCCGGCCAATCGCGCGGCACGAAGGCGACCGTGATCACCGCCAGCGAGAGGAAATGCATGATGCGAAGCACATCGAGATTGGTCTTGTCGATTGGGTAGATCGCGTCGCCGACAAATTTCGGCACGAAGACCGCAAGGCGCGGAAAGTACCAGGTCATTGCGATCGCAAACGCGAAGACGAGATAGGCGACCGCCAGACCCCACCACCACCCTGGAATGTAACCAGCGCGATAGATTTTGCGCGCCACCGAGCGCACACCAGGCGCCGAAAACAAACAGCAACTGCCATGCAAATGGATTGAACACCCAGGTGCCGCTCGGATAGGCTGGGATGTTCCACTCGAACAGCCACATCAGCGCGTAGAGCGTTGCCGACGAGAGCAGCGCGATCGACGGCGTGCGCAGCAGCAGCCACAGCATCGGTGGGAACCATGCCAGCAGCAGGATATAAAGCGGCAGCACGTCCATATTCACCGGCTTGAACTTCAGCAGCAGCGCCTGAAGGATGGTGACGTCTGGATTCTTGAGAAAATCGAGTACGCCCATTTCCTCGGCATAGAGAGGATTGTCGAAGCTGTTGGCGACATAGGCGATCTCGGCGAGGTAGATCGCGAGCAGGAACACATGGGCGACGTAAATTTGCCATGCCCGCTTGAGCACCCGCGCGGATGCAATGATGAACCCGTGCTGCTGCATGGCGCGGCCATACACGAAAGCCGCTGTATACCCCGAGATGAAAACGAAAATCTCCGTAGCATCGCTGAAGCCGTAATTGCGGATGGTGACCCAGTTTACCGCGTTGGACGGAATATGATCGAGGAAGATCAGCCAGAGCGCGAGGCCGCGGAACAAATCAAGCCGAAGATCGCGTTCGGTCGAAACCGGGGCCATGTGCGGCTTTTCTTTCGTGCGTGCTTTCGGTCATAATCCCGGGCAGTCAAGCGAATGGCAAGCCCCAGCGAAGTAAATTGTACGGCATATAGATGTATCGCGCCGTAACCCGCAAGATTGAGGTCACCGTCACGCCCCGTTTTGTTTCGGAGCGGTCGTCGCCAAGCAACGGCTATTTTTTCTGGGCTTACACCATCAACATTACCAATCTCGGTACGGAAACCGTTCAGCTCAAGACGCGGCATTGGCGCATTACCGATGCGCTCGGGCGCTTGCAGGAGGTCAAGGGCCCTGGCGTTGTCGGCGAGGAACCCTCGCTCAAGGCGGGGGAATCGTTCGAGTACACCAGCGGGGTTCCGTTACCGACGCCATCGGGTTTCATGGTCGGCAGCTACGGCATGGTGACGGAAGTGGGTGAGCATTTCGACATCGAGATTCCCGCGTTTTCGCTCAACTCTTCCTACGCCGAACGCACTATCAACTAGGTTCGGCCGCGACCTCACCCGGCGCGAACTGATAGTTCGCGCTGCAGAATTCGCAGGTGACGGAAATCTTGCCGTCTTCGACCATGTGGTCGCGATCGTCTTGCGAAAAGCTTTTGAGCATCGCCTCGACATTGCCGCGCGAGCACGAGCATTCCGCGTGCAAAGGGCTGCCGCGGAAGACGCGCACGCCTGGCTCGTGGAAAAGCCTGTAGACCAGCCGCTCGCTGGAAAGCGACGGATCGATCAGCTCGACATCCTCCACTGTGGAAATCAAAGCTTGGCCTTCTAACCAGGCGTCGTCTTCCAAGACAATGTGCGGCTCAACACCTTCGGGCGCATCGCCAGGATCGAGATCCGCAACGCGCGCCCGTTCGGGCGCCTTCGGCAAAAATTGCAACATGATCCCGCCTGCGCGCCAGCGGTGAATCGGGCCGCCAGATCCAGCACGCAGTTCCTCCGCGACCGCGAGCCGCACCCTCGTCGGGATCTGCTCGGATCGCAGGAAATACTCATGTGCTGCATCTTCCAGCGAGCCGCCATCAAGTGCGACCAGGCCTTGATAGCGGTTCATGTCAGGACCCTGATCGATGGTCATCGCGAGGTGACCCTTACCAAGCAGCGCGGCACCATTCGTCTCGCCCGACGCGATCACCGCAGCCACACGATCCTTATCGAAGCGCGCGCAGGCGCGTACTTTGCCGGGAGCGGTGAAGTCCACAACCAGCATCCGAACCGGACCGTCGCTTTGCGTTTGCAAAATGAAGCGCCCGTCGACCTTCAAGGCCGAACCGAGCATGACTGTAAGCACCAAGGCCTCACCCAGGACCTTGGCGACTGGTTGCGGATAGGCGTGGCGCGCAAGGATCTCGTCCACAGCGGGGCCAAGCCGCACAACGCGACCGCGCAGGTCGAGTTTGGCCACCTCGAACGGCATCACGGTGTCATCGGCGGTCGTGGCCGATGGCGCGCGAGAAGGAATGGCGATTTGAGGATCCGTCATGGGCCCTATGTAACGTTCAAAGGCCGGAATGCGAGCCCCGCGGGTCCCACCATACGCATGACGGGCATTCGCGCTGATGCGGCGCTAGGCGTCGGCGTGCAGGCACCAGGCGAGCAGCCCCTTCTGCGCGTGCAGCCGATTCTCGGCTTCGTCGAACACCACCGATTGCGGGCCGTCAATCACCTCGTCGGTGACTTCTTCGCCGCGATGCGCCGGCAGGCAATGCATGAACAGCGCGTCGGGCCTGGCCTTCGCCATCAGGCGGGCGTTGACCTGGTATCGCTTGAGGACATTGTGTCGGTGCTTGCCGTCGCGATCGCCCATCGAGACCCAGGTGTCAGTGACCACGCAGTCGGCATCCTTGACCGCAGCTTCCGGATCATCGCCAATCATAATTGCAGCGCCTGACGACTTCACCCAGTCCATCAGCCATTTCTTCGGCCGCAGTTCGGACGGCGTCGCCACGCGAAGCTGAAAATCGAAGCGCTCAGCCGCGTGCATCCAGCTCGCCAGCACATTATTGGAATCGCCGCTCCAGGCTACTGTGCGGCCGCGGATCGAGCCGCGCTTTTCCTCATAAGTCATTACATCAGCCAGCACCTGGCATGGATGCGAGCGCCGCGTCAGGCCGTTTATTACTGGAATGGCAGCATGACGCGCGAGTTCAGCCACCGCCTCGTGGTCGAGGATGCGGATCATGATCGCATCGACGTAGCGCGAGAGCACGCGCGCGGTATCGGCCAGCGTTTCGCCACGGCCCAGCTGCATTTCCTGCGCCGTAAGAAGAATTGCTTCGCCGCCCAGTTGGCGCATGGCGACATCGAAAGACACTCGCGTGCGAGTTGAGGGCTTGTCGAACACCATCGCCAGCGTCTTGCCGGCGAGTGGCGGCGTGATTTGTCCCCTCCCGCGCGCCGCTTTCAAAGCGCGGCTCTCGATCAATCAGCCCAGCAAGCACCGGCTTAGGGATGTCGATAAGATCGAGGAAGTGCCGGATACCATTTGCAGTCATGAGGCCACCTTGGCGATTCGCGCGTGCGTCTGCGCGAGCCGCGCGCAGGCGCGGTCGATACACCCGATGGCTTCAGCAATCTCTTTCTCGCCGATGATAAGCGGCGGCAGCAGCCGCACCACATTGTCGCCAGCGGCGACCGTAAGCATTTTTTCTGCGCGCAACTCGTCAACCATTTCGGAGGCTTGCGGAATCATGCGTAGGCCGATCAGCAGACCTTCGCCGCGCACTTCGGCGAGCACTGAGGCGTGGCGGTCCTTGAGTTCGGCCAGCCGCTGCTTGAGCAGCAGGGCATTCTTTTTCATCCGATCGAGAAAACCATCAGCTGCGATAACGTCGAGCACGGCGTTGCCCACTGCCATCGCCAGTGGATTCCCGCCGAAGGTCGAACCGTGCGTGCCGACGGTCATGCCTTTGGACGCTTCTGCCGTCGCCATGCAGGCACCAACCGGGAATCCGCCGCCGATCGCCTTGGCGATCGTCATGATATCGGGAGTAACGCCGGTGTGCTGATAGGCGAACATATCGCCGGTGCGACCGATGCCGGTCTGAATCTCGTCGAAGATCAGCAGCAGGCCGTGGTCGTCGCAAAGCTTGCGCAGCGCGCGCAGGAACGTGTGCGGCACCACCCGTACACCACCTTCGCCCATGACCGGTTCGATCATGATCGCTGCGGTTTGCGGCCCGATCGCCTTCTTGGTCGCTTCCAGGTCGGCGAAGGGCACCTGATCGAAACCATCGACCGGCGGGCCGTAGCCTTCGAGATACTTCTTGTTCCCGGTCGCGGCAATCGCTGCCAGCGTGCGGCCGTGGAAGGCACCTTCGAAGGTGATGATACGGAACCGCTCGGGCTTGCCCGAGGCCGATTGATATTTACGCGCCATCTTGATCGCGCATTCGATCGCCTCAGCGCCGGAATTCTGGAAAAATACCGTATCGGCAAAACTCATCGCGCATAGCCGGTCCGCCAGCCTTTCGCCTGCGGGGATATTGTAGAGATTGGAGACGTGCCAAACCTTGTGCGCCTGCTCAGTCAGCGCCTTAACCAGCTGAGGATGCGCATGTCCAAGCGCATTGACTGCAACGCCCGCGGTAAAATCGAGGTACCGCTCACCTTCGGCCGTGAACAGCCAAGCGCCCTCGCCCCGCTCGAAAGCGAGATCGACCCGCGCATAGGTTGGCAATAGATGCGAGCTCACGACCAATTTCTTCCATCGAACATATTCGTTGGCGCATAATCTGGTCCGAAAACTGGGTCCCACTCTTCGGGGTCATGCGCATTCGTGGGCGCATGACCTTTTCTGAATGCCGACTACTACTTTTCGGAGTCATGCGCGCGCCGAAAAGAAATGTGCCGCCTCGCCGGGCGGCACTTTTTTTATTCTATTGCCCGGCCCCGCGGTGTCAACACGCGGCACCAGCGACTCAATTGTGCCGTAAGTCCCGATTCTAAAGGAAAACCTGTTGGTAGCTAGGCGCGGAGGCTTGCAAGACCTTGCAGGTGAGTCACCGCCTATTGTAGCCTCTCGATCAGGTAGTACGACATCTCGTGTTACCCAACGATTTCTGGTCCATCCCTGACGCGTATGCGTCTGGCGCCCGATGGGGCGTCTGACGACGGGGTTGGATTCCATCCAAGGCCTTGAAGCCTGAGGAGAAAACCCAATGGGCTGGACGGACGAAAGGGTCGAGCTCCTGAAGAAATTATGGGCGGACGGGCTGTCCGCGAGCCAGATCGCCGCGGAGCTTGGCGGGATCACCCGAAATGCGGTCATTGGTAAGGTTCACCGCCTCGGCCTCTCCGGTCGCGCCAAGAGTCCCTCCTCGTCCGCCCCACGGCCCCGCAAGGCTCGCTCGTCCGGACACATGATGAGGGTTCCGCGACCATCGATGCGAGGCAACACCGCGCTTGCCTATGACTATGAAGTCGAACCCGAGCCCGAGCTGATTGAAATTCCGATCGAGCAGCGGAAGACTTTGCTCCAGCTCAACGAAAAAACCTGCCACTGGCCCGTCGGCGATCCGGGAAGCACCGACTTTTTCTTCTGCGGTGGCGATACCGTGAACGATCTGCCCTATTGCTCGTATCACTGCCGCGTCGCCTATCAACCGGCTAGCGACCGCCGGCGAGACAAGCGGCCGTTCAGGAACTGAGCGCGCAGCAATGCTCCCTTTTGATGGCCGGGCTCGTCCCGGCCATTTTGTTGAGGGGCGTTGTCCCGATCAATCGGGGACAATTTCAGTTCGTCAGTTCATCCGGCCGAAGCGATCGTCGAGCGCGTAGCCCGCGCCGCGGACTGTTCGAATCGGGTCGGCCATGTGCCCGCGATTGATCGCCTTGCGCAGCCGGCCGACATGCACGTCGACTGTGCGCTCGTCGATATAAATGTCCGAACCCCAGACTCCATCGAGCAATTGCTCGCGCGAAAATACCCGGCCCGGCCGCTCCATCAGAAATTCCAGCAAGCGGTATTCGGTTGGTCCGAGATCGATCGCCCGTCCGCTGCGGGACACTCTTTTTCTTTCCCGGTCCAGTTCTATATCGCCGATGCTAAGTACGGTGGCGACCCGCTCAGGATTGGCACGGCGCAACAAAGCCCGCACACGCGCCAGTAATTCCGGGACCGAGAATGGCTTGACGATGTAGTCGTCGGCGCCGGTGGCAAGCCCACGCACCTTTTCGCTCTCCTCGCCGCGCGCCGTCAACATGATGATCGGCAACTGTCGCGTCTCCGGGCGCGCGCGCAGGCGTCGGCACAATTCGATGCCGGAAAGACCGGGCAACATCCAGTCGAGCACCACCAGGTCTGGCGTGCTCTCTTTCAGTCGCGTATCAGCCTCGTCGCCGCGGGCCGAGGTTTCAACCTCATAGCCTTCCGCCTCAAGGTTGTAACGGAGCAGCATCGTCAGCGGCTCTTCGTCCTCAACAATCAGAATGCGCGCGTTCATGCAAAATTCCATTACCTGTCGGCCGTGTGCAGCGCTGCGATGGTCGTGGTGTCGCCTTTCGGCCGCTGATCGGCAATCGGGCGTCCTTCGATGATGTAGTGAACCGACTCCGCAATGTTGGTAGCGTGGTCGCCCATACGTTCGATGTTCTTGGCGCAGAACATCAGATGGATGCAAAAGGTGATGTTGCGTGGATCTTCCATCATGTAAGTCAGCAGCTCGCGGAAAACCGAGGTGCAGACCGCGTCGATTTCCTCATCGCCGCGCCACACCATCATCGCCTTGCTGATGTCGCGACGACCATAGGCATCGAGCACCAACTTCATCTGCTCGAGCACGAGATCGGTCATATGCTCGACGCCGCGGATAAGCTTCGGCGGCGGAAACTCGCCGTTGAGCGCAACCACCCGTTTGGCGATGTTCTTGGCGAGATCCCCGATGCGTTCGAGATCATTTGCCAGACGTAGCGCACCGACAACTTCTCGCAAGTCAACCGCCATGGGCTGCCGCCGGGCGATGGTGAGCACCGCCCTTTCTTCAATCTCGCGCTGCAAGGCGTCGATATTGGCATCGGCCGCGGTGACCCGCTGCGCCAATGTGGTGTCCCGTTTTGCCAGCGCATCGACCGAATCTGCCACTTGTTTCTCGGCGAGGCCGCCCATTTCGGCGACCATGCGCGCGAGATCCTGCAGGTCGGTATCAAAGGCCTTCATTGTGTGGTCGGTCATATTCGTGGTTCCTAGCCGAAGCGGCCGGTAATGTAGTCTTGAGTTCGGGGGTCATTCGGCGTGGTGAAGATCCGGGTGGTTTCCCCGAATTCGGCAAGTTCGCCGAGATACATGAAGGCCGTGAAATCCGATACGCGTGCGGCCTGCTGCATATTGTGAGTCACAATAGCAATCGTGTAGTCGTCCTTGAGTTCGTCGATCAGTTCCTCGATTTTGGCAGTTGATATCGGGTCTAGGGCCGAGCAGGGCTCGTCGAACAATATCACCTCGGGCTGCACCGCGACGGTGCGCGCGATGCACAGCCGTTGCTGTTGACCGCCGGAAAGCGAAAGCCCGCTGGCGCCGAGCTTGTCCTTGACTTCCTCCCACAGTGCCGCGCGCTCGAGCGCGTACTTGACCCGATCTTCAAGTTCCGTCTTCGGCAGCCGGTCATATAACCGGATGCCAAAGGCGATGTTCTCGAAGATCGTCATCGGGAACGGTGTGGGCTTCTGAAATACCATGCCGACTTTCGCGCGCAGCAGATTGAGATCCTGTGAGGGAGACAGGATGTCTTCGTTGTCGAGCCGCACGTGGCCGATGGCGCGTTGATTAGGATAGAGGTCGTACATCCGGTTGAGAATGCGCAGCAGTGTCGACTTGCCGCATCCGGAGGGACCGATGAATGCCGTCACTTTGCCCTGATACAACGGCACGGAAATACTCTTCAGTGCGCGGTGGTCACCGTAATAGAAATCGAGATCGCGGATCGAGATCTTTTCGCGGAGATCTTCGGCATTTCCAGGCGTATGAGTAACAGTTGGTACTGTGATGGTTGCGACGCTCATGACGTTTTTCTCTGGGCAGCAAGGAGCCGGGCAACGATGCTTAGTGCAAGCACCGCCAAGGTGATGATCAGCGCTCCGGTCCAGGCGAGTCTTTGCCAATCTTTGTAAGGGCTGAGCGCAAACTGAAAGATAACAACCGGAAGGCTGGAGACCGGAGCATTCAAATTGAGGCTCCAGAACTGGTTGTTAAGCGCAGTGAACAGGAGCGGCGCAGTCTCGCCAGAAATTCGTGCGACGGCCAGCAATACACCGGTGACCATGCCGGCCCGCGCCGCACGATAGGCGACCTTCTGAATCATGAGTGACCGCGGCAGGCCGATCGAGGCAGCGGCTTCCCTCAGGGTGTCGGGTACAAGCGTGAGCATGTCCTCGGTAGTGCGCACCACCACGGGCACCACGATCACCGCCAGCGACACCGCCCCCGCCCAGCCGGAGAAATGCCCCATCTGTGCGACCATGATTTCGTAAATGAAGAGGCCCACAACGATCGAGGGCGCGCTGAGCAAGATGTCATTGATGAAGCGCACCACCGTGGTCAATTTATCGTAGCGACCGTACTCGGCCATGTAAGTGCCGGCGAGCATGCCGAGCGGGGTGCCTATCAGCACTGCGATCGTCGTCATCACCAGACTGCCGACGATTGGATTGAGCAGGCCACCGGCGGAACCGGGCGGCGGCGTCATTTCGGTGAAGACCGCGAGCGAGAGCCCGCTGAACCCTTCCCAAAGCAACACCCCCAGGATGACCACCAACCAGGTCAAGCCGAAACCTGTTGCGGCATAGGCAAGCGCCATGGTGACCACGTTACGACGGCGGCGTTTTGCATAGAGCGAAGAGAACGACAAATTCATGGTCAACTCCCGACCCGTGCGTTCAGCCGCAGCAGCAACAGTCGTGCAATGGCCAGCACAATGAAGGTAATCACGAACAAGATCAGGCCCAGTGCGATCAAAGCCGACGTGTAAAGGTCGCCGACTGCTTCGGTGAATTCGTTGGCAATGGTGGCGGAAATGGTGGTGCCGGGCGCCAGCAATGAGCCGGAGATACGGTGCGCATTGCCGATCACGAAGGTGACCGCCATGGTCTCGCCGAGCGCGCGGCCGAGACCGAGCATAATGCCACCGATCACCCCGACGCGAGTGTAAGGCAGCACCACGTAGCGCGCGACCTCCCACGTCGTGCAACCGAGCCCATATGCTGCCTCCTTGAGAACCGGCGGCACCGCTTCGAACACGTCGCGCGAAATCGAAGTGATAAAGGGCAGGACCATGATTGCAAGGATCAGGCCCGCGGTGAACACTCCGATGCCGTAGGGCGGGCCTTCGAACAAAGTCGAGAGCACCGGCACCTGGCCGAATACCGCGATCAGAAACGGCTGCACGTATTGCTGCAGGAATGGCGCGAACACGAACAGGCCCCAGATGCCGTAGATGATGCTGGGAATGCCGGCGAGCAGTTCGATAGCGATGCCGATCGGGCGGCGCAGCCACATCGGGCACAGTTCGGTGAGGAACAACGCGATGAACAAGCCGACTGGCACGGCAATCAGCATCGCGATAAATGAGGTAACGACGGTGCCGTAGATCGGCGCAATAGCCCCGAATTTCTCGGTGACCGGATTCCAGACCTCTTCGTAAAGGAAGCTCAAGCCGAAAGTGCTCAGCGCCGGCAACGACCCCCAAACCAGCGAAACGATAATGCCGCCGAGGATGATAAGAACCGCGAGCGCCGCAGCGCGAGTAAGATGGCGGAATACGACGTCGCCCAACCGCAGGCGCTGCAGAACCTTGGCTCGGTCGACATGGTCGGCGGCCGAAATCCCCGTACTCTGTAACGCCACGTCAACCACGGATCGCCTCCCCGAAGGCTGCATCCGGCTCTCCCTTTTGACAAACCGACGTCGGGGGAGCCACTCAAGCGGCCCGAAGGCCGTAACACAAGCCGCGTTTTCGCGAACGGTGGATACAAAGAAAGGGCGCCGCGCGGCGCCCTTTCTCTCGTTCCTGGATCAATTGGTCATCGCGAAAACGGGCTTGCCGCTCGCGTCCTTGATATCAGTCGTCCAGGACTTCTCGATGTCGGCGACGACATTGGCGGGCATCGGAACGTAGTCAAGGTCTTCGGCCGCCTTGCCGCCGTTCTTGTAGGCCCAGGCGAAGAACTTGAGGGCCTCGCCAGTGGCAGCAGTATCACCCGGCTGCTTGTAGATGAGAATCCAGGTCGCCGCCGTCATCGGCCACGACTTGTCGCCGGGCTGATTGGCAAGGATCACGCCGTAGCCGGGCTGCGACTTCCAGTCGGCATTCGCCGCCGCAGCCTGGAATGCTTCCGAGGTTGGCATCACCGCCTTGCCGGCCTTGTTGACCATTCTGGTGAAGGTCAGCTTGTTCTGCTTGGCGTAAGCATACTCGACATATCCGATTGAGCCTTTGGTGTTGCCGACATTGTTAGCAACCCCTTCATTACCCTTGGCGCCGATCCCACTCGGCCACTGTACCGAGGTGTTGACTCCGACTTTCGACTTCCAGTCCGCACTTACGTCGGCAAGGTAATAGGCGAAGTTGTACGTGGTGCCGGAACCGTCAGATCGATGCACGATCGCAATCGCCTGGTTCGGCAGTTTCACGCTCGGATTCAACTTTTTGATCGCCGGGTCATCCCATGTCTTGATATCGCCAAGAAAGATCTTGGCGAGGGTCGGACCATCGATGGTCAGCTCGCCTGGATTCACGCCATCGAGATTGACGACGGGCACGATGCCGCCCATCACCATCGGGAACTGGGCGAGACCGATTTCGTCGAGTTCCTTGCCCGACAACGGCGCGTCGCTGGCGCCGAAGGTCACGGTCTTGGCTTTGATCTGCTTGATGCCGCCACCAGAACCGATCGACTGATAGTTCAGCCCGTTGCCGGTGACTTTTTTGTATTCGTCGGCCCATTTGGCATAGATTGGATAAGGGAAGGTGGCGCCGGCACCAGAAATGTCGGCGGCTTTGGCCGGAACGAACGCCGCGGCTGCGATGACGCCCGCGGCTGCCAATGCGGTCCAGTGTTTCAAGGGTTCTCTCCATGTTTGCGGCCAAAGACGCGCGCGGGCCAAAACGGACCCACCGCTTCTGTCCTCGCGCCCAATGAAATGGGCGGCCGCTGTTGCTCGAAAAAAAGCTCTCCACGACGACTTCGGACATTTTTTGTTTTGTTTTAGTGCTGGGAAATCCGAAGTCGTGGTCAGCCATAAGCGTCGCATGTCACCGTTCTATAAAGCTTTGGTGACAGTCACATGACAATTTAACCCCATGAATTTGATTATGATTTCGCCGATTGACCGGACTCATCAGTGCGCAACGGCAGATGCATCATGAAGGTCGCGCCGGCGCCAGGCGTGCTTTCAATCGTGAGACGTCCGCCGTGCCGGTTGAGCACATGCTTGACCAGCGCCAGCCCCAACCCGGTTCCACCTTGCGCGCGACTGTCGGACACATCGACGCGATAAAAGCGTTCTGTCAGCCGTGGCAAATGTTCAGGAGCAATTCCCGGACCGTAATCGCGTACCGCCACACGCGCTTCCGGCGTACCCGCGCGCGTTTGTCCACGGGTGACCGTGATGTCGACCCGCTTGCCAGCGGCACCATATTTGAGCGCGTTTTCAACCAGGTTTTCGAGTGCGCGGATCAGTTCGTCACGGTCACCGAGCACGACAAGGGTATCCGGCGTCGCCACCTTGATCTCGACGCCGCGGTCACGCGCCAGCGTCTGCAAGCCGTCGACGACCTGACGCACGATCGGCGCAAGATCGACCGCCGTATTCGGCTGCAAATGGGCATTGAGTTCGATGCGCGAGAGCGACAGCAGGTCATCGATCAGACGAGCCATGCGGGTCGCCTGCCCCTGCATGATCGAAAGGAATTTTGCGCGCGCGGCGGTGTCGTCTTTGGCAGTGCCTTGCAGAGTTTCAATGAAGCCGAGCAACGCGGCGAGCGGCGTGCGCAGCTCGTGGCTGGCATTGGCGATGAAGTCGGCACGCATCTCCTCCACCCGCCGCAGCGGAGTGAGATCGTTGAAAGTCATCAGCAAGATGTCTACGGCGTCGTCGCCACGGATCGCTAGTCTGACGGGAGTCACGAAGGCCTCGAACCAGCGGTCGAGAGGCACGCGTTCGAAGAATTCCACACGCTGCGGTTCGCGGCGCTTGGCCGCGCGGCGGATGGCATCGACCAAGTCTGGCATGCGCAACGCGATCAGTGCGGGTTCGCCACGCTGCAAGGCCGGCGCGATGCTGGTTGCCGCTTCGTTGAAGGCGATCACCCGACCCTCGCGGTCGAGCACGATCGCCGCGCCAGGCAGCCCGCCGATCAGTTGCTCGATCAACACGGCTTGCGGTCTGGCAAGGGTCCGGTCGGCCGCGGGTGCGGTACCGGAGGTGTGAACGACAGGGGTTTGGCCGAGCAAAGCTTGCCACGCGCCGCGCAATCGGGCCCCCAAGCCAGTGGCGGCGGGAAAATCGCGGCGGTCGTCGTCTATCGCCATGGTCAGTCGGAGTCGGTTTTTTCGGCCTCGATCTCGCTGCGGATCGGCGCAGTCACGGACGTTATCGCTTTGGGCTCCACCACACGTCGCGCGCCGTGCACATTGAGCCATATTTCGCGTGCGCCGAGGATCGCCAGCGCGATCACGAAGGGCACTATGTAATAAAGCAGCCGAAACAGCAGCAGTCCGGCCAGCACGGATTCCTTGTCGAATTGCCAGAGTGCCACGAGCATAGCGGCGTCGAAAACGCCGAGACCTCCGGGCGCATGACTGGCGAAGCCAAGCAGCGTCGCCGACACGAACACCACCGCCATCGTCACGAATCCGATATTCGGCTCGCCCGGAAGCAACATGTACATCGCCAGCGCGCAGCAACCGAGATCGAGAATGCCGATGCAAATCTGCAGCAGTGTCGACGGCCCGCTCGGCAAATGGACTTTCCACTCGCCCTGGCCAATTTCGCGCGGCGCGGTCCACACCCAACTCACATAGGATACCAGCACCGCTAGAATGGCGATGGCGATGGCACGGTTTAGCCAAGGCGGCAGCTGATCGATCGGCCCGGCGGCTTGCGGATGATAGGCGACGCCGAGGCCGAGCACGGTGGCGTTGCCGAGCCAGAAAGTCAGGCCGGCAACGAAACAGATCTTCGCCACCTCGACCGCATCGAGCCCATAAGTTGAATAGATGCGGTAACGCACGGCGCCGCCGGTGAATACCGTTGCGCCGATATTGTGGCCGATCGAATAGCTGGTGAAGCCGGTGAGCGCGGCAATACGATAAGGAATTTCATTCCGGCCAATGGTTCGCAAGGCGAACCAGTCATAGAAGGTCAGCGTGAAATAGCCGCAAGCAACAAAGAATGCTGCGGCGGCAATATGATGCGGCTCGGTTGCTTTCAGCGCTGCAACCACTTCATCGGTGTTGATGTCGCGGAGCATGTGGAAGAGCACGACGACCGCAACAGTAATGATGGCGATGCTCAGGAGCACGCCGATCCGATTCCAGCCGATCGTCTTCTGAAAAAATCGCGCCACCGCGCGCACCGACTTGAGCATCATTCCTCCGGTTTAGCGCCGGCTGCATCGCCTTGAACGCCGCGCGCGCTGGGAAGCGCGCCTTGCTCGACCCCTAGCAGAACTAAATCCATTGGGCGAGTAGACTGCCCGCGGGTTAAGCAATCTGCTAGATTGTCCTTAATAAGGCCGCCAGCCAACGATTATGACGGCGGCCATCCGGGAGGTTGCCTATGAGCGAATCCGATCCCGCCCTGCCCCGTCGCGCCGTTCTCAAAAGCGCCGGACTAGGCGTCGGCGCTGGACTTCTGTCGGGCCTGGCGGCACCCGCGCAAGCCGCGGGCGACGCCGAGATCTGGAGCCAGGAATATTGGGCCAAGAAAGGCGACGTGAAACTCAATCTATGGCGCAAACGCCTCGGTGCGCCAAAACCGGGCGAAGCGGCGCTGCCCGATTGTGTTTCTGGTGCACGGCTCGTCGAACTCGTCGCGTTCCTCCTACGATCTCACGGTGCCCGGCAAGGGCGAATACTCGCTGATGAACGTGCTCGCGCGAGACGGCTACGACGTCTGGACCATGGACCATGACGGCTATGGCCATTCCGGCAGCTCCGGCAACAATTCCGACATCGCCAGCAGTGTCGAAGATTTGAAAGCTGCAATTCCGGTTGTTGTGCAGGAAACCGGCCAGCAGCAAGCTGCATTTCTACGGGCACATCCTCCGGCGGCATCCGCGCAGCCGCTTACGCACAGGCGCAGCCCGAACGGGTCGGCCGACTGGTGCTCTGCGCCTTTACCTACAAGGGCAACGGTGCGGCCGAGATCGAACGACGGAGAGAAAAGATCGACGCGCTGCGTGCGAGCCCGCACCGAAAGCGCGACGCCGCGATGATCCGCTCGATCTTTACACGGGACGGATCTGCCATCGAGCTATGATCCGGCGGTGGCCGAAGCGATCATCGCTGAGGAAATGAAATTCGGCGATCAGGTGCCGAGCGGCACCTATATCGACATGGCTGCAAACCTGCCGATAGTCGATCCCAAAAAGGTGCTTTCACCGGTCCTGATGCTGCGCGGCGAATTTGACGGCAACTCGACCAATGACGACCTGCTCGAATTCTACCGGCAACTTCCGAACGGCGACCGCCAGTTTGTCATCCTGCCGCAGACCGCGCACAGCGCGGG
Source organism: uncultured Alphaproteobacteria bacterium (assembly GCA_963742345.1). Classification (GTDB taxonomy): domain Bacteria; phylum Pseudomonadota; class Alphaproteobacteria; order Rhizobiales; family Xanthobacteraceae; genus Pseudolabrys. The sequence continues at coordinate 37,557 of CAVULO010000002.1, read as the reverse complement.
CTGGAGCAAGAACCGGCACCTGCTCTGGTATGCGATGAAGAATTTTCTCGCTGCGCCTTCCACGATCGCCTGATCAGCGAGCGGCGAAAAAATCGCGCAGCGCTTCCGTCGTTTCGTTCGGCGCTTCCTCGGACAAATAGTGTCCGCAGGGAAGCGCTTTGGCGCCGACGATATTCGTTGCGTAATTCCGCCAGATTTCGGCTGGGCCGGGTTTATGGTTGCGACCGACACCCCCGGTCGCACCCCACAAGACCAGCACAGGACTTTCAATCTTACGGCCGGCGTCGAAGTCCCTGGTATCCATTTCCAGATCGACGCCAAAGGTAGCGCGATAGTCCTCGCAGATCGCGTGGATGGTTTCGGGATTGCGGAAGCAGCGCTTGTATTCGGCAAGCGCTTCCTGATCGAAGAAACTTAATCCCTGTTTGGTCTTGGCAAGTTTCTTCTCGATAAACCAATCCGGGTCGGCACCCATCATGCGTTCGGGCAGATCGTAGGGCTGTATGTTAAAGAACCAGTGCCAGGAGAATGTGCCCCACTGCCTTGATATGTGATTGAGCAAATGGTGCTGCGGGATGATGTCGAGGATCGCCGCGCGCGTCACTTTTTTCGGATGGTCGAGGCACATGCGATGCAGCACACGCGCGCCACGATCATGGCCCGCGGCATAAAACGTGTTGAAGTCCAAGGGCGGCCATGACCTCGACCTGGTCCTGCGCCATCGCACGGAACGAGTAGCCGGCATGATCATCGCCGCCCGGCGGTTTATCGGAATTGCCATAGCCGCGTAAATCGGTGGCTACCACCGTGAAAGCGCGCGCCAGCGTGGGCGCTACCTTGTGCCATGATAAATGTGTAAATGGATTTCCGTGCATCAGCAGCACCGGCGGCCCACTGCCGCCCGTAACAGTGACGATGCGTGCGCCGCTGGTTTTGATTTCGGAGCGTCTGAAGCCTTCAAGCATGACACGGCCTTGGTTTTGGTCACGCCCGCCTTGTGCCGGGCATCCACGCCTTCCTCATTGTTCAAGACGTGGATGGCCGGGACGAGCCCGGCCATGACGAACGGATCAAATACCGAAATACTGAGAATACCTCTTTTTGATCTCTTCCGCCGACGCCTGCGGGCCCCGCCGACTACTAATTGACGACGAGCATAACAAATTCCGACGCGCAGCAAGAGGATGCCCAGCTCAGCTCGAACAGGGAAAACCCCGACTTCGCTTGGCGAAGCCGGGGCTATTTCCCGTCCATGGTTCGCTCGCTTAATCGCAAACCGTGATGCGACGCACGTGCGGACCAACCGGCGTATTGACGAGTTGTTTCGTGACGTAGCAGTCGGAGGCGATGTAGTGTCGGCGCATAGATGCCGACGCCCCAACCCCAGCCGTGGCCGTGGCCGTAGAAGTGGCCGTGGCCATGCATATGGGCAGAAGCAGAGGTCGGGATCAGAGCGGCGGCACCGATCGCAACGGTCGCGCCGAGGGCGAGAGTGAGTTTGCGGAACATGACGGTTCTCCTGTCTCAGGGACGTGGGTTGCTCGGGATGCGGTTGTCACATCCTGAACATGGGTCGCCGCCCTGCCTGGGAAAGGTTCAAAGGTCCCGTCGCCGATCTGCCTGGGGCCTGTCGCGTCACGCTTTATTCACGCCAAAACGGGTAAATGCCGGCATTTACCGGCCTTGGCTTGCCCAGTCGCGTCCGAAAAGGGGAAACTGGCCTTCCACCCCCCATGGGGCGGGCGGTGCAAATTTCCTCGATTTGGATTGAACCTGGGCGCCCCGCCAAGCGACCCATGCACGAGCCGATTGTTCTGCGATGCAAACGACTTCGGACGAAGTTCTGATATCGCGAATCGCAGGTGGCGACCGGCTCGCCATGCAGGTGCTGTACGCGCGGCACCATGTTCGGGTGTACCGGTTCGTACTCCGGCTGGTACGCAACGAAGCGACGGCGGAAGACTTGATCAGCGAGGTGTTCCTCGACGTCTGGCGGCAAGCCGGAAAGTTCGAGGGCCGTTCCGCCGCCTCGACATGGATGCTGAGCATCGCGCGGTTCAAAGCCCTGTCGGCATTACGGCGCCGGCCGGAGGAAGAACTGGATGACGAGACGGCGGGACAGATCGAGGATCACGCTGACGATCCCGAAACGGCGCTGGCGAAGAAGGACAAGAGCTCGGCCTTGCGGCAATGCCTGACCAAGCTGTCGGCTGACCATCGGGAAATCGTCGACCTCGTGTACTACCACGAGAAGTCGGTGGAAGAAGTGGCCGAGATCGTCGGCATCCCGGAGGCAACCGTGAAGACGCGTATGTTCTACGCGCGCAAGAAACTCTCCGAGCTCCTGAAGGAGCAAGGAATAGATCGAGGTTGGCCATGAATGCGATGAAACAAGAAGCGCCCGAGCGCCAGGAAATCGAAGAGCTCTTGCCGTGGCATGCGGCGGGAACGCTGAGCCGCCGCGACGCCCAACGCGTCGAAGAGGCGCTCGCGCGCGATCCCGAGCTTGCGCGCCGCTACGCGCTGGTGCGCGAGGAATTTGGCGAGACCATCCATCTCAATGAAACGCTGGGTGCGCCGTCTGCACGCGCGCTGGAAAAACTGTTCGCCAAGATCGACGCCGAGCCCGCACGCCGGCGGGCCGCGTCATTCGGATCTCGGCAGCGCGCATCGGCGAATTCTTTGCGAGCCTGTCGCCACGCACGCTGGCCTGGTCGGCAAGCGCCGCCGTATTCGCGATCCTGTTGCAGGCCGGATTGCTCGCGGACATCATGCTGAAGGAAACGAAAACGGCCGGCTACGAGACGGCCTCTGCGCCGACCACGGATCCGGGCGTCGGGGCGTTCACCCTGATCCGTTTCGCGCCGCAGGCGTCGTCCGATGACATCACCAAATTCCTCGAAGCCAACAAGCTTTCGATCGCGGCCGGACCGATGGCCGGCGGGCTCTATAAAGTCCGCGTCGCTGTGACCGGCATTCCGAAGGGTGAGCTCGCCCGCATCGTGAAGAAGTTGCAGGAAGACAAGGTCGTCGGCTTCATCGCCACGACCGAGTAGGACAAACGGCACCGCCGCCATCGGAGGTCGCATCATGCGCGTGCAACGAACAGCCCTGCTCTGCCTCACTGCTGCGACGCTCACCTTTGCGTTGGTGGACGGTGCCTTTGCACAGAAAATGTTTAGCCGCGGTCCCTCGCCTAATGTCGGCAGGCCGATGGGACCAACCGGCGGCGGCAGCGACTTTCATGGTGGTGGCTTTCGTGGTCCCGGATGGGGCGCAGTCGTGCCCGGAGTCATCATGGCGGTGCCGCAAGGTTACCCGCCGGACGGCCCCTTCATCGATGACGGCCGCCCGCCGATCACAGCAAGCGAACCGTCGCGGCGCGAGCGGTGCGCCGCCGGCCAACGAGCGCAGGCTCGTGCCGGACGAGGTCGTGATCGAGCTTTCCAATTCAGTCAGCACGCAACAAATCGACGCCCTGCAACGCCGGTTCCGGCTGACGCGCATCGAAAGCCAGGCCTTCCAGTTGTCCAACACAACGCTGTACCGCTGGCGCATTCCGGACCGTCGCTCGGTCGCGACGGTCGTGCGTGCGCTCGAGGGCGATCGGCTCGTCGCGTCGGCGCAACCGAATTATCTTTTCACGCTTCAAGAGAGCGAAGCGAGGAGCGAAGGCGATCCCGCGCAATACGAACTCGCCAAGCTGCATCTGCCGCAGGCGCACGCTCTCGCCAAGGGCGATAATGTCCTGGTTGCGGTGATCGACTTCGGGCATCGACATCAATCACCCCGAATTGGCGGGCTCCATCGCAGAAAGCTTCGATACGCTCACACCCTCAACAGGGCCGCACAAGCACGGCACGGCCATCGCGGGATTGATCGCGGCGCACGGCAAACTGATGGGCGCGGCGCCTGACGCGAAAATACTGGCTGTGCGCACCTTCGACCCGAAGGACGCCGGCGCCGAAGGCACCACCTTCAATATCCTCAAAGGTATCGACTGGGCGGCCGCACACGGCGCCCGCGTCATCAATATGAGTTTTGCCGGCCCGTCCGATCCCGCCATCCACCGCAGCCTGGAGGCTGCGCACAAAAAAGGCATCGTGCTGGTGGCAGCCGCCGGCAATGCCGGAGCGATGTCGCCGCCGCTCTATCCGGCCGCCGACCCCAACGTGATCGCAGTCAGCGCGACCGACGCCGAGGACAAACTATTCGAGCAATCGAACCGTGGCCGTCACATCGCGGTAGCCGCGCCTGGTGCGCAAATCCTCGTCGCCATCCCCGAGAGTGGCTACGAAGTATCGTCCGGCACATCCTATTCCGCAGCCGAGGTCAGCGGCATTGTGGCGCTGATGCTTCAACGCAAGCGCGACCTCACGCCCGATCAAGTGCGCAGCATCCTGCAGGCGACCGCCAAGGATCTCGGGCCGAAAGGACCTGATGTCATGTTCGGCGCGGGCCTTGCCGACGCCTATGGCGCGCTCACGGCGGAGAATGCGCCGCTGGCCGCAGCCGGCCCCCGGCCAATCGAGCGCGTAAGCACCGGCGCGCGCTGACGCGCCGGTTATCCCCTTGCCCTCGCGAAATAAAGTCGCCACTTGTTGGGCCTCGCCCACCCTTCGGAGACACGATGACTGCCACTGACCCGCCAATTTCGATGCTGCTGCGCGTGACGCGTAACGATCAGATCGCCGACGGCATCCATCTCCTCGAATTTCGCGATCCGGATGGAAAGCCATTGCCGGAATTTTCCGCCGGCGCGCATATTGCTGTCCGGGTGCCGAACGGCCTGTTGCGCAAATATTCGCTGTGCAACGATCCGGCCGAGCGCGACCGTTATCAGATTGCGGTCAAGCGCGAGAGCAACGGCCGCGGCGGCTCCTGCAACCTGATCGACAACGTGAAAGCCGGCGACGAGCTGACAGTGACCGCACCGGTCAACGATTTTGGCCTGCCGCCGCGCGCGCAGGATTTTCTATTCATTGCCGGCGGCATCGGCGTTACGCCGATCATGGCGATGATCCGGCAGGTCATGGCGGAGGGCAAACGCTTCCGCCTGTTCTATTGTTCGCGCTCGCCGGAAACGACCGCGTTCCGCGACGAGCTGAGCGCGCCAGCAATTCAAGGACATCGTCACGATTCACTACGACCAGGGCGACGCGTCGCGCTCGCTCGATCTGCGCCCGATTCTGGCGGAGCGGAAAAATCGCGAGCACCTCTATTGCTGCGGGCCGCGCCCGTTGATGGAGGCGGTGCGCGCGATGACCGACCACTGGTCGTCCACGGCCGTGCATTTCGAAGCATTCAGCGAGGCAGAGACGCATAAGCCGGATGACAAGCCGTTCAAGGTACGCCTCGCGCGTTCCGGCGAAGTCCTCGATGTTCCGACCAGCAAGACAATCCTCGAAGTTCTGCGTGAGCACGGGCTGGAGGTGCCGAGTTCCTGCGAAACTGGCACCTGCGGTACCTGCCGGACGAAATTGCTGGCGGGCGAAGCCGATCACCGCGACCTGGTGCTTGCCGAGCATGAGCGCAAAGACACCATCATGATTTGTGTCTCGCGTGCCCGCGGCGAGGAAATCACCATCGACCGCTAGCAGACTCGTTGCCCTGCGGTACGAGGCACTATTCCTGGATGACGCGCAGATAGGCACGAACGGCGAGCGCGTCGTCGTGACTGAACTTGAACTCGGGCATGTCGGGATGACCCGATGAGATTCCGCGCTCGAGCGTGCGGGGAAGCTCATCAAGATCGACAGTGCGGCCTAGCGTGCGAAACGGCGGGGCGTCCGGGTGTCGGCTTTTGCCCTTGGTGCCGATTGCGTGGCAGCGCCCGCAGAATTCCGCGACCAACGCCTGGCCGTGACCCACCGGATCCTGGGCTTGCGCGGCGGAACTGGCGGCAAACAACACCGCAAGTAGCGAGATGATCGTCAACACGCATTTCATCGCGATTTCTTCATAAAAAGAAGTGGCGCGCCGGAAGGGATTCGAACCCCTGACCCCCAGATTCGAAGTCTGGTGCTCTATCCAGCTGAGCTACCGGCGCCTTGGAGGATAAGGGTGGTACGCCCGAAGAGATTCGAACTCCCGCCCCCGGATTCGTAGCTTTAATCACAAAACCCGCACGGTCGCGAGCCTATTTGGCCGATTGGCTTATACCGGCCAATTTTCTTGCGCGCGCCTTCTTGTCCTCAATTTTCATCCCGCGTGCGATCTGAATACGCTGCGCCTGCGGCGAACCGGCGCCATGCAGGCTTTCCGTCAGATAGCCGACCGCATTTCGGCCGATCGTCATGTTCTCGATTAACCGCAAAATGCGCATGCGGTCGGTGACCTCGACGCCGTCGCGCCCTTGCAGAAATTTACGAATCAACGGGCCGACTTCGTTGTTCTGCAAGTCCTTTTCTGACGGCATTGTGACGATCAGCCCGCCGGCAATATCCTGTGCCAGCCGCGCGATCTCGAAAGGAAAGCGCGTGACGTTATGCTTGGCAACATTGGAGAGCATCTCGTCATTAAGATAGGCGCCCGAGGCCACCGGTTTCGATTGATGTGCAGCCGCCATACAGCTTGAATAGATGGTCTCATTGAGATGCGTCATCTCGACCAATTTGTCCTTGATATGAGAGGCAGCTTCGACGCCGTTGTGTTCTGCAGCCGAAGCCGCAGCGCCGATCAGTACGTCGCCCAATCCGGTTTTGCAGACGTAAGACGAGCGATGATAGGTCGTGAAACGCTCGACCAACGATGAAGCATACTCCCACTCGCCATCCATAAACACGTGGGCGTACGGCACGAACACGTCTTCGAAGACAATCAGCGATTCCTGGCCGGCAAACTGCGCATTGCCGGCATCCATCGCGCCGCCGTCCACAATGCGCGTGTCATTGGTCTGGCGGCCGATGATGTAAGTGAGACCAGGCGCGTCGACGCGAATTGCGCCAACCACCGACCAGTCGCGATCGGCTGCGGTCATGCGCATGGTCGGCATGAAGATAAGCCAGTGCGAATTGACCGCGCCGGTCTGGTGCATCTTGGCGCCGGAAACGTAGATGCCTTTGTCGTCACGCTTGACCACACGCAGAAAGAGATCCGGATCGCTCTGCTGGTGCGGCGCCTTCGAGCGGTCGCCTTTCGGATCGGTCATGGCACCGCCGATCACCACATTGGCGGCCTGCGCCCGGCGTAAAAATTTGAGAAATCGCTCGTGGTATTTGGTCCCGTTCTTGGCGTCGATATCAAACGTCACCGAATGGCAGGTGCCGATGGCATCGAGCCCGACGCAGCGCTGGAAGCAGGTGCCGGTGCGCCGGCCAAGCTCGCGCTGCATCTCGTGCTTGGCGACGAGTTCGCCTGGACTGACCGGCACGTGTAGAAATCGATTGACCACCTGCCGCGCGATATCGGAGGACACCGAGCCAAGCTCCGGCCGTTCGCTGGCCAGCCGAAAGGTCTCGGCCATGGCGTTGACTGAAGGCCGGATTACTGGATGATCGGCTGGCTCGGCGACGCGCTCGCCCATGAAGAATACGTTCATGCGACGCCCGCGCAGCGAGGCGACGTAGTCGTCCGCGTTCGCGATTGGTTTCTTGAAATCAGCCCAGAGCGTCTCTGTGTCCATAACGCTTCTCCTGGCTACGCCTTCAGCGTTTCCTTGAGCTTGTAGCGTATGATCTTACCCGATCCAGTACGCGGAATTTCGGCAATTAGATGCACCGCATGCGGAATTTTGTAGGCCGACAGACGAGCCTTGCAATGCGTCAAGACTGCCTCGATTTCGACGTTCTCCCCCGGTCGCGCGACCACGAACAGCGCAGGAACTTCGCCGAGATGCTCGTGCGCCACCCCAACCACGGCGCAATCGAGCACTGGCGCGAAGGTGTTCACCACCTCCTCGATTTCGGCCGGCGCGATGTTCTGGCCCCCACGGATGATGAGTTCCTTCAGCCGCCCGGTAATAGTGAGAAAGCCGTTTTCGTCGCACTTCGCGAGATCGCCGGTGTAATACCAGCCCGCACGCAGTGCAGTGCGCGTTTCCTCGGGCTTGTTGTGATAGCCGGGCATCACGTTCGGCCCGCGCACAATCAGCTCGCCTTCCTGTCCGGGCGCAGCGTCCTGCCCGCTCGCGGGGTCGACGATCCGCACGGCGAGGCCCGGCAGCGGCAGACCGCAGGAGCCGAGCGTGCGCCCGCCATGCGGCCAGTTCATCGTCACCATGGTCGAGGTTTCAGTTATGCCGTAGCCGTCCAGCAGCGGCACGCCAAATTGCGCCTCGAATTCGCGGTTGAGAGTTGCCGGCATGATTGCGCCGGCGGAGGCGCACAGTCGCAGGCCGGGAATCTTGAGGTTCTTCTCGTCCTTGGTCGCCTGCAAGAGGTAGTGAAACATCGTCGGCACACCGGGGAAATAAGTGAATTCCCCGGTCTTGAGCAGACGCACCGCCTCGCCGGTGGAGAATCGCTCCATGATGTATTCACTCGCGCCGGCAGCCAGAATTGAGAGCACGGAAAGATTGAGCGCATAGGAATGGAACAGCGGCAATGGCGAGAGCACCGTGTCGCGCTCGCAAAGGCCGGTGATCGGTCCCCAGCACGAGGCCGCAACCCACAGCATACCGTGCACCGTGAGCTTGACGCCCTTGGCGCGACCGGTAGTGCCGGACGTGTAAAGAATGTAGGACGGCTCGTGCATCAGCGGCGGGTCGCGCGGCGCCGATCTCGGCGCCTTGCCGATGAGGTCTGCGTAACGCAACGCTTTCGCGCTCGACGAACCGCGATCGGTGACGATCAAGGTCTTGAGATTGGGCGCGTCTTTTTGCAGCTTGACGAAAAGGTCCGCGCGCTCGGCGGTGGTGAAAACCGCCTTGCAGGCCGCGTCGGCGAGGCGGTAGGCAATCTCCGGCTCAGAGGAATCATAGCTGATCGGCACGCCAAGCGCGCCCGCACGTGTGGCGCCGAAGCAGGCCTCCACCCATTGCACCGAATTCGGAAGCATGATCGCGACTGTGTCGCCGGGCTCCACGCCGTTGTCCGCGAGATGGCCGGCGATGTTGGCCGTACGATTGAACAATTCCGCGTATGTGACTTGCGAACGCGCGTCACGATACGCGATTTTAGCCCCACGCTCTCTAGCATGGCGGGCTAACAGCTCCGGGACCGGGGCAATCAGCTCAGTTTGCAGCATCGATCCTTCCTCCATCACACCATGCTGAAGCCGCCGCTGATGCTTAGCGTCTGGCCTGTAATCCAGCCGCTCTTCGGGGACACCAGCAGCGCGACCATCGGTGCAACGTCCCCTGCTTGTCCGAGCCGGCGCACCGGATAAAGCCTTACGAGTTTCTCGCGGTTGGCCTCGACCCATTCCTTGTCATGATCAGTCTCAACCAGCCCCAGAGAAACGGTGTTGGCGGTGGTGCCATTGCGTCCTAATTCGCGCGCCAGCGATTTCATCAGTGCCACTACGCCGGCGCGCGCGGCAGCGACGATTGCAAGGCCGGATTCTCCGACGCGTGAGGAATCGCCGATTACGCTGACGATGCGACCGTTGCCGGCCTTCTCGAAATGCGGCGCAGCAGCGTAGCAGCAGTGGATTGCGCCGTAGAGACAGGCGTCTATCTGCCTCTTCCAATCTTCAGGCGTCGTTTCAACGAAACGCTTGCGCAGCGCGAGCCCGGCATTGTTGACGAGAATATCGAGGCGACCGAAATCCTTCGCCACTGCCTCGACCATTGCCTTCACCGCGGTGAAATCAGCGACGTCAGCGGCATAAGCTATGGCCTTGCCACCCTTGCCCGTGATCTCTGCGACCAGCGCCTCGGCGTCCTTGGCCGAGCTTCGATAGTTGACCGCGATCGCAGCACCTTCGGCCGCTAGACTCAACGCGATCTCGCGTCCAACGCCGCGACCTGCGCCGGTGATCAGCGCTACCTTGCCATTCAATCCCAAATCCATTGTCCGCTCGCTATTGTTTGCCTGAGGTCCGCGCCGCCTCGATCAAGCGGAAAAGGCGCTCCGGCGTGACGGGAAGTTCGTTGATTCCGATGCCGAGCGGCGCAAGCGCGTCAGCAACCGCGTTGGCGACCGCCGCCGGCGCACCGATGGTGCCGCCTTCGCCCATACCGCGAAATCCGCCGAGCGTGGTCGGCGATTCCATTTCGAGGTGGACGACCTTCATCGGCGGAATTTCGCAGGCCGACGGCACCAGATAGTCCACGAGACTCGCGGTATGGATCTGGCCCTGATCGTCATAGATCACCTCCTCATAAAACGCGGCGCCGATTCCTTGTGCGACGCCGCCATGCACTTGGCCGTCCACAATCATCGGATTGACCAGACGGCCACAGTCTTCGGCCACCACAAAGCGCTCGACGCGCACCTCATAGGTCTGCGGGTCGATTTCAACGGTAGCGATGTGGCAGGCCGACGAAGTGGTCCCGAAAACAGGATCATAGATCTTGGTGGCGGCAAGCTCCTCGCGCGCTTCGACCGGCAGGCGGCCCATGTCGGAATAGACCGCACGTGCAACCTCGCGGAAGCTGACTGAACGGTCGGTCCCAGCGACCGACACTTTGCCGTTTTCGGCGGTGAGATCGGTCGGCGCGGCTTCCAGCAAATGCGAAGCGGCGTTAAACACTTTCTCGCGGACGGCCTGCGCCGCAAGCGTTGCAGCACCGCCCGCCAGCACCAGGCTCCGGCTCGCGTAAGTGCCGGTACCCCCAGCAACCGCGGCACTGTCGCCCTGCAAAATCCGGATGTCCTCGAAGCGCGCGCCAAGATGCTCAGCAACGATCTGCGCCAAAGTCGTCTCCAGCCCTTGCCCGTGCGAAGCAACGCCGAAGGCAGCCGTCACCGCGCCAGTCGAATCGATGCGGATGATCGCGGTTTCCGTGCCGGTGTTGATCGGCATCCCGGGTGCAACCGAGATCCGTGAGCCGATGCCCGTTAGCTCGGCATAGCTCGCGATGCCGATGCCGAACCAGCGGCCAGCGGTTCGCGCCTCCTTCTGTTTTGCGCGCAACACGTCGTAACCGATCGCGCGGCTGGCGGCCTCAAGACATTCCTTGAAGCCGGATTTGTCCCAGACGATGCCGGAAGCGACCTTGTAAGGAAACTCTGTGGCATCGACGAGATTGCGCAGGCGCAGCTCTTTTGGGTCGATTTCGAGCTTTGCAGCGGCCATGTCAATCAGCCGTTCCATCACGAAGGTCGAGATTGGACGTCCGACGCCACGATAGGGCCCGGTCGGCGCTTTCGATGTGACGACGCCACGCACGCGGCCGCGGTAGTGCGCGATACGATAAGGCCCCGGCAGGAAGCTAACGACCTGCACCGGCTCAAGCGCCGCCGTCCACGGATAGATCGAGTAGGCGCCGACATCGCCGATCACGTCGGCGCTTAAGGCGAGCGTGTGACCCTCGGCATCAAGGCCGAGTTCGGCATCCACGATCTCGTCGAAAGCCTGGCTGGTGGAAATCAAATCTTCCATGCGGTCGCTGGTCCACTTGACCGAACGGTTGAGGAGACGCGCTGCCGCGCAGACGAAAATTTCTTCCGGATAGAGCGAGCCCTTGCCGCCAAAGCCGCCGCCGACATCGGCGGCGACCACGCGGATGTCGTTCCCGGATATGTCGAGCGCAGTCGCGAGCGCATCCCGCACGATGCCGGGGATCTGCGTCGCCGCATGCAGCGTAAGCGCGCGCCGGCCTACGTCATATTCGGCGAGGCAGGCGCGTGGCTCGATCGCCGCCGCAGTCTTGCGGTGCATACGGAAGCGCCCCTTGACCCGCACTGGCGCAGCCGCAAGCGCGGCATCGACGTCGCCGCGCTTGAACTCTCGGCTAACAATGACGTTGCTGCCGGCCTCCTCGTGCAGCCGCGGCGCACCGTCCTTAACCGCTTCGACCGGATCGATGACGACAGGCAACGACTCATATTCAATGCCGATCAATTCGAGCGCGTCTTCGGCTAGGTAACGGCTATGCGCCACGATTCCGACTACCGGCTCCCCGACATAACGCACTTTGCCGCGCGCGAGCGGCAAGATCGGCGTGGCGCGATAGCCCTTCATGCGCGACGTCGCCAGCAGCGGCGTCACCGTCGCGGCGAGATCCTCAGCGGTAAACACCGCGACCACGCCCACCGCCTGGCGTGCCGCGACGCAGTCGATCGATTTGATGCGCGCGTGCGAATGCTCGCTGCGGCGGAACGCAACGTGCAGAGCGCGCGGCGCCTGGCGGTCGTCAGCAAAGGCGCCGGTACCGCTCAGGAGGCGCGGGTCCTCGGTGCGCTTGATGCGTGCGCCGACGATTTTCGGCCGCGCGTGGATTTCGGCGTCGTCAGTCATAAGCCTCGACCCCCTTGCGCAATGTGTCCCATTGCGCGGCATCGTGGCCGCATATAATCCGGGCGCCGCTCTTTTCGATGCGGCCGACTTCGGTGAGCGATTTTTTCAGTGCCTCGGCGTTCCAGGTGTTGCGCGGGATAGCGCCGGTATCGAGCGTCGCGCGCAGGCTCACAGTGTCAGACGCCAGAAAAAATACGCCACTTTTCTCGAGCACAACCAACGCGCCGGTGGTGCCGGGCGTGTGGCCCGGCAACGGAACAAGCACGATGCGGTTGTCGCCGAACAAGTCGAGTTCACCGCCAATGGGATCAATCTTCACCGGCAGGTCCCATTCTTGCGCGAGATAGCCGGATTTCTCGGCCTCGGGGGCGCGCGCGGCCGCAACCTCCTTTTCGTGGATGACGAAGGTCGCGCGCTTGAAGAAGGCGTTGCAACCGCAATGGTCGGGATGCAGATGCGAACAGACCACGACATCGATGTCCTCGGACGTCACGCCGACTGCCTTTAGGCTGTTCAGTACGTGTTCGCCTTGCGGCATCACCGGCGTCATCAGGCGCGCCAGGCTCCCCCACCGCGCCTCTGGATTCTCAGCAACCGAAGGATGGCAACCGGTGTCGAACAGCACATTGCCCTGGGCGTGGCGCAGCAGCACGCACGCCACCGGCAACTCGATAGTTTCCTCGCGGGCGGCGGAGGAATCATAAATCGCCTTGCGCATACGTACGCGGCCGCCGGACAGAAAGTGCATCGTCATATTCATGTTTTTGCCGTGGCCTTCGCCTTGACTGCGCGTATCGCGGCGATGATGTGTTCGTAGCCGGTACAGCGGCACAAATTGCCCGATAGTCCTTCGCGGATGGCATCGTCGCTTTGCAGGGGATATTTTTTCAGCATGTCAGTCGTGGTCATCAATATGCCGGGCGTACAGAAGCCGCATTGCAGCGCGTGATGCTCGTGGAAAGCCGCCTGCAACGCGTTCATTTGCCCCGGCGCGGCGAGCCCTTCCACGGTCTCCACCCGGCAACCATCGGCTTGCACCGCGAACATGAGACAGGAACGTATGCTGTCGCCCTCGACTATCACCGTGCAGGCGCCGCAGACGCCATGCTCGCAGCCGACGTGCGTGCCGGTGAGGCCGAGGTCGCCGCGCAGAAAATCCGCGAGCAACAGCCGTGGCTCCACGTCGCGCCGACAGACAGCGCCATTGACTGTCACAGTGATCTCGTGCGTTTTGCTCATGCGTCACTCGCGTTTGCGCGGCGCCACGCGGCGGCGACCGCCCGGCCCGCCAACACGCCGGCAAGATGGCGCCGATAATCCGAAGAAGCATGCAGATCGGTGCTCGGCTCGATAGCGGCGCGAATGGCATCCATCACGCGAGCTGTCTGACCCGCATCGAGCACGTGGCCGACCAACAGAGCTTCTGCTGCGGCGATACGTAAGGCGGTGGGACCGACGCCGGTCAACGCGATGCGGGCTTGGGCAATAACGCCAGCAGACACCGTCAAGGTCGCCGCCGCGGCGGCGAGCGCGAAATCGCCACTTCTACGGGCGACTTCCTCGAAGCCCCAGCCGGTTTTCGGCGGCAGTCTCGGCAGGACGACCTCAATGACAATATCGCCGCCGGCGAGATCGACCGTCAGCGCATCCAGGAAAAAATCGCGCGCGGCGATGGTGCGCTTGCCGGTAGCCGAGGCAATGTGAAGTTCGGCATCGAGCAGCAGCGCCATCATTGGTAGTTCGGCGGCCGGATCGGCATGCGCCAGGCTGCCCCCGATGGTCCCGCGGTTACGGATGGCGAGATGCGCCACGTGCGTCATTGCGCAGGCAAGAACCGGCAGATGCCGGGCGATTACCGGGGAGGTTTCGAGTTGAAAGTGGCGCGTGAGCGCGCCAATGCGGATGTTCTTCCCAGCCTCTTCAATGAAGGCGAGGCCGCCGACCCGATTGATATCGACAAGAATCGACGGACGCAGGAGACGGAAATTGAGCATCGGAACGAGGCTTTGCCCGCCAGCGATGATCTTTGCGTCGCCGCCGCCATCAGCCAATGACGCGACAGCCATGTCGATGCTGTCGGCAATCACATAGTCGAACGCTGCAGGCTTCATGATTGTCGAAAGACCTGGACGTCTCACGCCGCTAATGACTTTCATAATTAGACTATGTAGGCTGTCGTGAAGTCAAGAAGCCGCGCGCGCAGGTGCGCGGCAAAGCCGAGGCGCAAAGCGTAGCCCACGCGCCGAATACGGAGTGGCGGTTGAGTCAGGTCGTGAGTTTGCGGCGCCGCTCGCCGTTGCAGCGCGGCGTGCGTCCGCTCCGGGGGAAACCGGTGCGAGTCATCCACGAGCGTAACTGCTCGGTTGGCCGCACCGTCGCGATCCTGAGCGATAGCTGGGCGTTTCTTGTACTGCGCGAAAGCTATTTTGCTGCCACCCGCTTCGAGACGTTTCAATCGGCGCTCGGAATTCCGCGCGCGACGCTGACGCAGCGATTGCGAATGCTCACGACGCAGGGCCTGCTCCGGCGCATCCAATATTCGGAGCGCCCAAAGCGCTTCGAATACCGTCTCACCGCGATGGGCATGGACCTCTATCCGGTAATGATGGCCCTGCTCGCCTTCGGCGACAAATGGCTGAAGAAGACCGCCAAGCCACCGATCTACCTCGTCCACAATCTCTGTGGCGAAGTCTGCCGGCCGATGGTGGCCTGCTCGCAGTGCAAGGAGGAGGTCAATGTCAAAACGGTCAGCTATCGCGATGGACCCGGCGCTGGCGTCACACCCGTCATCGACGCCAAGCGCAACCGCCGACCTTCAGATCCGAGCGTACTCGACCGCGGGCGGCCAAGCTCGGTTGCCCAGACACTGAAGATCATCGGCGACCGCTGGAGTTTCATGGTGATCCGCGAAGCCTTCTTCGGCATCCGTCGTTTTGACGATCTGCAAAACAAGCTCGGCATCGCGCCCAACATCCTTACGGATCGGCTCGACCGGCTGGTGGCTGAAGGAATCTTCAAGCGCCGCAAATACCAGGACCTGCCTGAGCGCTACGAATATCCGCTCACCGATAAGGGCAAGGACCTCTACGGCCCGCTGATCGCGATGCTCCGCTGGGGCAACGACTGGCTCGCGCGCGGTGAAGTTCCTCTGATCCTGAAGCACAAGGATTGCGGCAAGGACTTCAACCCTACTGTGGTCTGCGACCATTGCCGCAAACCGCTCAAAGCTAAGGAAATGAGCTACCGCCTAAATTATCGTCCGCGCCGCGACAGCCGCCCGCTCAAACCCGGACGGCCGCTTGCGCTCGAGGAAACCTGAACTGACCGAAAGTGAGGGAAGTGCTGGAACTGGGGGCCGCTATTGACATGCATTACTAGACTGACCAATCATTGGCGCAACAATAAAAACGTGCCGGGGAGGACGGACGATGCAGATCAAGCGCACGCTTGCGTTCGTTGACGACGTCGCGATCGAAGCCGGGCAAACCGTGAACCCGCCACTGCGCAAGGTCGCGGTCGTTGCCGTCATCGAAAATCCGTTCGCCGGAAAATTCGAAAAAGACTTGAGCCCGCTCACCGAGGCGAGCGAGGAGATCGGCCGCCATATGAGCAAGTTGGCGATGGCACTGCTTGCCCCGCACAAGCCCGAAAGTTACGGCAAGGGCGCAGTCATCGGAATCGACGGTGAGCAAGAGCATGGCGTTGCGATGCTGACGACCGTTTTTGGAAATGTCATGCGCGATGCAGCCGGCGGCGGCAAAGCATGGATTTCCTCGCTCACCAAGCGCGCAGCGCCAGGCGCGAGCATCGACATTCCGCTCGCGCACAAGGACGCACTCTATGTGCGTTCGCACTACGACGGCATCACCATCACACTACCAGACGCGCCTCTGCCGGACGAAATCGCCCTGATCTGCGCGTTTGCTAACCGTGGCCGCCCCAACCATCGCGTCGGTGGGCCGAAGGCAAGCGAGATCAAGGGTGTCGACGGTCTGACATGACGCCGGCAAGAACGACACTGCGCGTGTAACTTTCGGAGCTGGCCATGACGACATGTAAGACCGGTGCAGAGCACATCAAATCCCTCAAGGACGGCCGCACGGTCTATATCGACGGCAAGCTCGTTACCGATGTCACCGAGCATCCGGCCTTCCGCAACACCGTGAAGTCGGCGGCGATGCTCTACGACTTCCAGGCCAAGCCCGAAAACATCGAGTCGATGACGTTCGTGCCGAACGGCTCGAACCGCCGCGTCAACCGCTCTTGGCAGATGCCGCGCAATTACGCCGAAATGGTGCAGCGGCGCAAAGCCATGCAGGCTTGGGCCGCCCTCTCCTACGGCTTCATGGGCCGTTCGCCCGATCACCTTGCCTCCGCGCTGGTCGGCCAGCGCATGGGCATCGAAGTTTTCGAAAAGCATGGCGCAGAGCGCGCCAAGGCGCTGCGCGATTATTTCGAGGAAGCCAGCCGCAACGACTACTTCCTCACCTATGTCATCATCAACCCGCAGGCGGAACGCGCCAAGGACTGGGGCGAGCAGAAGGAAGAATTGGTCGCGCGCATCGTCGACGAGGATTCCGGCGGCATCACCATCCGCGGCGCCAAGATGCTGGGGACGAGCTCGATCATGGCCAACGAGGTTTTCGTCGCCAACCTGCAACCGTTAAAGCCCGGCGAAGAGGATCTCGCTTTCTCCTGTGCGCTGCCCATGAACGCCAAGGGAATGCGCGTGCTCTCGCGCAAGTCCTACGAGGCGGCCGCCATTTCCATTTTCGACAATCCGATCTCGTCACGCTTCGATGAGAACGATGCGCTGATATACTTCGAGGACGTCAAAGTGCCGTGGGAACGCGTATTCGTTTACCGCGACGCCGACATGTGCCGCGCCCAGTTTCACGATACGCCAGGGCATACCTATCAGAATTACCAATCCCAGATTCGTCTGTCGGTGAAGATCAAATTTCTCGCTGGGCTCGCGCACCGGCTAACCGAGGCGATCGGCACCACCAACATTCCCTCAGTCCGAGAACAGCTCGGCTATCTCGCTGCACAAACCAGCATGGTCAACGCGATGATGGCCGGCATGGAGGCGGAAGGCTCGATGCGTGGGGAATGGTACGTACCCAACAAGCACTTCATGTATTCGGCACAGGTGCTTACTCAGGACCTCTACCCGCGAGTCGTCAACACTCTGCGCGATCTCTCGGGCGGCGCGCTGATCATGCTCCCGTCTTCGATCCATGACTTCGCGGACCCGCACATCAAGAAGATCATCGACGTGACTCAACGTGCGGCGAAGATGGGGCCGGAAGAGAAGGTCAAATTCCTCAAAGCCGCGTGGGACGCCATTGGCTCGGAATTCGGCTCGCGCCACACGCAATACGAGATGTTTTACGCGGGCGCGCGTTTCGTCACGAGCGGTCACAGCTACCGCACGTTCGACTGGGAGGGCGCCACCGGCATGGTCGATGGCCTCATGGATACCTACCAGCTTGCGGACGAGCTTGGCCAAAAAGTGAACTGACAGGACGCGACTGCCCGCCCATGAAAGTCGCCATCACCAATCTCGGTCAGATCGTTACCGGCAACTGGCGCGAACCGTTCGCAGCCGGCGACACGATCATCATTGACAGCGAGCGCATTGCATCTGTCGGCAACGCGTCAGCCGAAGCCGTAAGCAAAGCCGATGTGGTGATCGACGCCGACGGTATGACGGCAATCCCCGGCCTGATCGACTCGCATGTCCACATCACGTTTGGCGACTACACACCGCGTCAACGCACTGTCGGCTATCTGGAAAGCTACTTGCACGGTGGCACCACGACCGCCATCTCCGCGTCCGAGGTCCATGTTCCGGGGCGGCCACGCGACGTCGAGGGCGTCAAGGCACTGGCAGTGGCCGCGCAGCGTTGCTTTGCCGAGTACCGGCCCGGCGGCATGCGCGTCATCGCCGGATCGGTGATCCTTGAGCCGGGCCTGCAAGCAGCCGATTTTCGCGAGCTGGTGCAAAAGGGCGTGCGGTTGGCGAAAGCGGGTTTCGGCGCGGTCAAGAGCTCATACGATTACGTCCCACTGGTCGCCGATGCCAAGGCGGCGGGCTTGATCACTACGTGCCATACAGGCGGATCGTCGATACCGGGCTCCGGCGCCATCACCGGCGATCACCTTCTCAAGATGCATCCGCACGTATCATTTCATATCAATGGCGGACCGACCGCCATGCCGGATGCCGACTTCGAGCGAGTTATTAAGGAGTCGACGATCGCCTTGCAGGTCTGTACCGCCGGAAACCTGCGCACGACACTGCTGTGCGCCCGGCTCGCCGACGCCAACGGCGCCTTTGAACGCTTCATAATCGCGACAGACACACCGACCGGCAGCGGCGTCATGCCACTCGGCATGCTTTATACGATCGCGCATCTGTCGAGCCTGACAGACCTGCCGCCGGAGCGCTTCATCTGCGCCGCCACCGGCAGCAACGCAAAAGTTTACGGCTTAGACAGCGGCTTGCTCGCGCCAGGCAAAGCAGCCGATCTGGTGCTGATCGACGCGCCGGATGGCGGCACACAAAAGACCGCGCTCGCCGCCATCAAGCATGGCGACATCGCCGCAATCGGCGCGGTGGTGACCGCTGGCGTGCCGCGCTTTGTTGGCCGCAGTCGCAATACGCCGGCGACCACCCGCAAGGCACGGGTTGCATCTTCGCGCGTGACGCAAGACTTCGCCACGGCGACGCATTAGGAACGGGAGAAGCATGGGTAAGGCGCGAACCCGCGAGACCGAGATAGCCACCCGCTGGGCCGTCGTTGCCACGGTATAATGCGATGATTTATCAGCAACTGATCAATGGCCTGATGCTCGGCGCGTCCTACGCGCTGGTGGCGATCGGCTACACGCTCATTTTTGGCGTCCTCAACTTGCTTTATTTCGCGCAAGGCGAAGTGTTCATGATCGGCGCCTTCGTCGGCCTTTATTTGGTGGTCTATGTCGGCGCGAATATCTACGGCGCGCTGCTTGGCGCCATGGTGATCTGCGGCCTAGTCGGCGTGATCGCAGTATTCGTCGCGATTCGCCCAGTGCGCAAGGACCGGCCGCTGGCGCCGTTGATTAGCACTATTGGGCTCACCATCGTCATCCAGAATCTCGCCGTCTATCTGATCGGCGGCCAGCAGCTCGCCTTCCCCGAGACCATCGCGCAGAAGCTCTATCACTTCGGGCCGATCACCATCAGCCAGGCGCAGATCTTCATCCTCGGCGTGGCACTGGCGCTGATGGTGCTGCTCTGGCTGTTCATTGAGCGCAGCAAGACCGGCCGCGCCATCCGTGCCACCGCCGAGAACCACGAAACCGCAGCGTTGCTCGGCGTCGACGTCAACCGCGTGGTTCTGATTACCTTCATCATCGGCTCCGGCATCGCCGGCGTCGCCGGCGTGCTCGACGGTATCAAAAACAGCGCTATCTCGCCCTTCATGGGACTGGGCGCCGCAGTCAAGGGACTGATCGTGATGCTGCTGGGCGGACTCGGCAACGTGCCGGGCGCCATGATCGCAGGGCTGATGCTCGGCATGATCGAGATTCTCTCGGCCGCCTATATCGGTACCACCGAGCGCGATTTTTTCTCTTTCCTGATTCTCATCCTCATTCTTCTCTGGAGGCCGACCGGTCTCTTCGGCACGCGTACCGCAGAGCAAAGGTAGCGCCGCCATGTTCAATGGTTTGATGGACAACTACACGCAGTCGATCTTGATCTTCATGGGCATCAACATCGTTGCCGCCTATAGCTTCTTTGCCCCATTCAAGACCGGGCAGGTCTCAATCGGACAAGCCGGGTTCATGGCTGTGGGCGCCTATGCCTCGGCAGTGTTCAGTCAGAAATTCGGCTTACCCTTCATCGTTTCGGTGCCGCTGGCAGGGCTCATCGCTGGCGTCGTCGGCGTCGTGATCGGTTTTCCGGCGTTGCGTATTAAGGGCATCTATCTCTTGCTGCTCACGCTCGGCTTTTCGGAGATCATCCAGGTCATCGTGTTGAGCTGGGACTATGTCGGCGGCGCGCAGGGCTACCGCAACATCCCATTCAACCGGCGCACGCTGGAATGGGTCGTCGCCGTGGTCGTGCTGCTGATCTTCTTTTTTGGCCGGCTTGAGCGCTCCTCGCTCGGCCGTGCAATGGATTCGATCCACCAGGACGAGACCGCGGCCGAGGTCATGGGCATCGACGTGGTGCGCATTAAACTGTTTGCCTTCGGCGTCGGCGCCGGCATCGCAGGCGTTGCCGGCGCCCTCTACGCGCACCAGGCAACTTACATCGACTCGACCACCTTCAACGTGATGATGTCGGTCGAAATCCTTACTTTCGTCGTGGTGGGGGGTGGCAGCACTTATTGGGGCCCGGTGGTGGGCGCGGTCGCGCTGTCGTTGTTGCCGCATTTCCTGCGCACGCTGCGCGAATGGCTGCAGCTGGTGCCGGTGGCGTGGACCGATTTCTACCCGATGAACAAGACGTATGATTTTCTGTACGCGTTCCTCGATTTCGAGAACGCCAAGCGGCTAATCGCCTACGGTCTCATCCTGATCGTGATGATGATTGTGCGGCCTGACGGGCTGATTACACGCGATTTACTGCCGCGGCTGTCGCTCAAGCGCTGGAGGGCCCAGCATGCTTGAACGCACACCCGCCGCCACTTGCATGGCGATCGAGGGGCTGACCAAGCGCTTTGGCGGCTTCTACGCGCTCAACGAGCTGCAGTTCGAGGTGGCGACCGGCGACATCCACGCCCTGATCGGACCCAACGGCGCTGGCAAGACCACGTTCTTCAATCTGGTCACCGGCGTGCTGTCGGCCGACTTCGGCGAAATCCAGTTCGAGGGCGTGCCGTTGCACGACACGCGTGCATCCAAGCGAACGCTCAAGGGCATTGCTCGCACCTTCCAGAACATCCGGCTATTTCCGCATTTGACCGTGCTCGAAACTGTGATGATCGGCGAGCATTGCCGTCTGTTTCCCTCCATGTGGCAGTCATTCCGCGCCGCCGCGCTCCAGTTTCCCTTCGTCGAAGCGAGCCAGGAGCGCGCCATGCGCACATCCGCGCTCACGCTGCTGGAGTTCTTCGGGCTTGCCGACAAGCGCGACGCCAAGGCATCAGACCTCCCCTATGGCGACCAGCGCCGGCTCGAAATGGCGCGCGCGCTCGCGACGCAGCCGCGGCTGCTGCTACTCGACGAGCCGGCCGCCGGCATGAATCCGCACGAGACCGAAGAGCTCGACGAATTAATCACGCGCATCCGCGACCGCGGCGTGACCATCATCCTGGTCGAGCACGACATGCGACTGGTGATGGAGATTTCCGACCGCGTTACCGTGCTCAATTTTGGCAACAAAATCGCCGAGGGCAATCCGAAGGAAATCCAGCGCAATCCGGCGGTGATCGAGGCCTATCTCGGCGAGGACGTGCAGCTATGAGCATGCTGGTCATCAAGGGACTGCGCTCGGGCTACGGCAAGATCGAGGTGTTGCACGACATCGCCCTCGACATCGCGCAGGGCCAGATCGTCACGCTGATCGGCGCGAACGGCGCCGGCAAGACTACGCTGCTCAAGACCATCTCCGGCCTGCTGCGCCCCAGCGCCGGCAGCATCACCTTCGAGGGCAAAAGCATCATGCGCCGCCCACCGCACAAAATTGTCGGGCTGGGCATCAGCCACGTGCCGGAGGGCCGCGCCATCCTCAAGCGTATGACTGTGATCGATAACCTGCGCATGGGCGCCTATGTGCGCAACGATTTCGAGATTGCGCGGGACATCGAAGCAACCCTCGCGCGCTTTCCTGTGCTGTCGGAACGGCGCCTGCAGATCGCCGGCACGCTCAGCGGCGGCGAGCAGCAGATGCTGGCGATCGGTCGCGCGCTTGTCGCGCGCCCACGGCTTCTGCTGTTCGACGAGCCTTCGCTCGGTCTTGCGCCCAAGATCGTCAGCCAGATTTTTCTCACGCTGCGCGAGCTCAAGAACGAGGGCAAGACCATCCTCCTGGTCGAGCAGAACGCGCGCCAGGCGCTGCGCGTCGCCGACCGCGGCTATGTGCTCGAGCGCGGACGCGTCGTCTACAGCGGAACGGGAGAGGAATTGCTCAACATGCCCGAGGTGCAGCGCACGTATCTCGGGCAGAGCGCGGCGTGAAAGGTCGAAGTGTCAAGGAAGCAAAAGGGGGAGTAGGATCATGTGGGAAAGCGTAACGCCAAAGGCAAATGGGAAGTCAGTTCATAACAGTTGGAGGGACATGCCAATGAAATCGAGGATCATGCTCGTGGCAGTATGCGTCGCCGCCGCGTTGCTCACCGGCCTGCCAAGCGCGCAGGCCGCGAAACTGGAAGGCCGAACCGTCAAGATCGGCTGCCTGGTACCGCTCACCGGCAAGGGCGCCGAGTGGGGCCAGGGCGCCAAGCCCGCGATCGAAATCGCGGTTGAGGAAATCAACGCCAAGGGCGGCATCGGCGGCTTACCAATCGAAATGATCTGCTATGACGACCAGACGCTCGAATCCGAAGCGCTCCAGCAGATGAGCCGCCTCGTCGATCGTGACAAGGTGCTGGCTGTCGTCGGGCCCTGCTTCAGCGGGCCATTCGAAACGATCGCGCCGCAGCTCGACGAACGGTTCAAGACGCCCATCGATTCCTATTGCTCGGCCAAGCCCGGCCTATCCGCGATGAGCAAGTGGGCGTTCCGCAACACGCTCACCAGCGACAAGCAGCTCAAGCCCGTCGTCAAGGCCTGGCTCGACGAATACAAGATCAAGAAGGTCGTCATCATCTACGACGCCGAGGATGCGGTCTCCAAAGGCGAAGGCGCCGCGGTGTTGCCCAAGCTGCTGAAGGACAACAATGTCGAAATCCTCGATAGCCTGACCTACCGAACCAAGGACACCGACTATTCGGCGCAGGTGACGAAGGCAAAGTCCCTCGGCGCAGAAGGCATCGCGCTCGGCGCCTGCTATCAGAACGCCGCAGCGATCGCCAAGGAGATGCAGAAGCAGGACCTCAAGGTTCCGATCATCGGCGGAGCCTGCGCTGGCGCACCGGGCTACATCGAGATTGCCGGCAAGGCAGCGGAAGGAACCTACATGTCGACCGCCGCCTGGCTCGACGATCCGCGCCCGGAGGTGCAGGCCTTCGTCAAGAAAATCAAGGCCAAGATGAACGGCTCGCTGCCGCCCTATAGCGGCCCGCGCTCCTACGACATCGTTTATTCGTTCAAGTACTGCTTCGAGAAGGCTGGCATCACCAATAAACCCGCCGATCTCGACAGCGATCGCGACAAGATCCGCGAATGCCTCGGTACGCTGAAGGATTTCCCCGGCGTGGCGGGACCTATCACCATGGACGCCGTGCGAGACGGCACCGGCATCACCGCGATCCTGAAGGTGGTCAACGGCAAGTACCTCAATGTCGTGAAGTAGTCGGCGCCCGGCCGCGATGCTGGCGTCGATGCGATAACAAATGACGGGGCCCCGGTTCGCCGGGGCACCGTATTCCAGGAGGCGGTGCGTTTGTCCAAAGCAGGCGACAAGGGGTGGGTCGGACAATCGGTCGAGCGGATCGAGGACCTCACGCTTCTCGCCGGGCGCGGGCGCTATATCGACGACATCGGCGTTCCGCCCGGTACCCTGCACGCGGCGATCCTGCGCTCCCCGTACGCACACGCCGAAATCCGCGCGATCCATACCGACGCCGCGCGGCGCGCGCCGGGTGTTACCGCCGTCATCACCGCCGCCGAAGTGACGACGTTGTCCGCTTCGCTTGTGGTCGGTGTTAAGGCGCCGATCGAATGCTGGCCGATCGCCGCCGGCCGCGTGCGTTATGCCGGCGAGCCGGTCGCGGTCGTGGTCGCAGCCGACCGCTATCTTGCCGAAGACGCGCTCGAACTGATCGAGGTCGACTACGCGCCGCTGCCGGCGATCGTCGATCCGCTCGCCGCGCTCGATCCGAAGCTGCCGCCATTGCACGAGGGTCTCGGCTCCAATGTCGCCAGCGACCGGTCGTTCCGCTACGGCGATCCCGAGCGCGCCTTCAAGGACGCCGCACGGCGCGTCTCGGTCTCAATCCGCTACCCGCGCAATTCCTGCACACCGATCGAGACCTATGGCATTCGTCGCCGTGTACGACGCCGGGGAAGATGCCTACGACGTACTCGCCAATTTCCAGGGGCCATTCAGCCTGCACCCGGTGATGGCGCGCGCGCTGAAAGTGCCCGGCAACAGGCTGCGCCTGCGCACACCACCCGATTCGGGCGGCAGCTTTGGCATCAAACAGGGCGTATTCCCGTACGTGGTGCTAATGGGCGTTGCTGCGCGGGTTGCTAGCCGGCCGGTGAAATGGGTCGAAGACCGGCTCGAGCATCTTTGCGCATCGGTGTCAGCGACCAATCGCGTGACGCAACTCGAAGCGGCGGTCGATGCTGACGGCCGTGTGCGCGCACTCAGCTATGACCAAATCGAAGACGTCGGCGCCCATATCCGCGCGCCCGAGCCGGCAACACTCTACCGGATGCACGGCAATCTCACCGGCGCCTATGACATCCGACATGTCGCGGTACGAAATCGCGTTGTGCTGACCAATAAAACACCGACCGGACTGAACCGCGGCTTCGGCGGCCCGCAAATGTATTACGCGCTCGAACGATTGATGCAGCGAGTTGCGATCGAGCTCAAGCTCGATCCGATCGAGGTGATCCGTCGCAACCTGGTGCACACCAAGGCATTTCCCTACCGGACCGCCAGTGGCGCCCTGCTTGATTCCGGCGACTATTCGCATGCGCTCGACGTTGCGCTGGCGGACGGTGGGTTTGCCGACCTGAAAAAACGTCGCGACTCAGCGCGCGCGCAGGGGCGCATTTACGGAATCGGCTGCACGGCCGTGGTCGAGCCGAGCGTCTCGAATATGGGCTACATCACGACGGTGTTGACCGCGGACGAACGCCGGCGCGCTGGCGCAAAGAACGGCGCGCAGGCGACAGCCACCGTCGCGTTCGATCCGCTTGGCGCTGTCAGTGTTCACGCCGCTTCGGCACCGCAAGGGCAAGGCCACCGTACCGTACTGTCACAGATTGTCGCCGATGCGTTCGGACTTGCCCCGAATGACATTCGCGTTGTCAGCGAGATCGATACCGCGCGCGACGCCTGGTCGATCGCCTCCGGTAACTACTCGAGCCGCTTCGCGGCTGCGGTCGCCGGCGCAGCGCATCTTGCCGCGACGCGACTCAAGGAAAAACTGGCGCGTACCGCCGCCGCGCAGCTCAATGTACCTCCGGCCGAGATCGAATTCGCCGGCGGACGCGTGCGTGCGCGCGGCAATCCGGACAACAGCATTCCGTTCGCGCGGCTCGCCGCTACGAGCCATTGGTCGCCGGGTGCGGTGACCGACGGCAATCAGGCGCTGCGCGAGACCGTCTTCTGGACACCGCCGGAGCTCACCCCGCCGAACGAAGCCGATGAAGTGAATTCGTCGCTCTGCCATGGATTCATTTTCGACTTCTGCGGAATCGAAATCGATCGGATCACCGGCGCGGTGCGCGTCGACAAATATGTCACCATGCACGACTGCGGGCGTGTGCTGCATCCCGGTATGGTTGCGGGCCAGATCACCGGCGGATTCGCGCAAGGGGTTGGCGCAGCGCTTTACGAAGAATTTGTCTACGCCCCGGACGGCGCCTTTCTCGCCGGGACCTTCGCCGATTATCTGCTACCGACGGCCACTGAAGTCCCCGTCCCCGTCATCTTGCACGTCGAGACACCTTCGCCGTTCACGCCGCTCGGCGCCAAGGGCGTCGGCGAAGGCAATTGCATGAGCACACCGGTCTGTCTCGCCAATGCCGTGGCCGACGCGCTCGGGCTTGCCGCGATTGACCTGCCAATGACGCCCGCGAAGCTTGCCGCCCACATCCATCCGGCCGAAGACGCCCCCGACCGCGCGCGGGGGCGATCTTGAAGCCCGCCCGCTTCGACTATCTGCGCGCCACGACATTGGCGGAGGCGCATGCCACGCTTGCCTCCGAGGGCGAGGATGCCCGCATCCTCGCCGGCGGACAAAGCCTGGTGCCGATGCTCTCGATGCGGATGGCGCGCCCGAAAGTCCTGATCGACATCATGCATCTGCCGGAACTGGCCAAAATCGAAGCCGACGGAAATACTATCCGCATCGGCGCCGGCGTACGGCAAGCGAAGCTTCTGGCATGGCCGGCACTTCACGAACGCCAACCGCTCTTGGCCTCTGCGCTGCCTTGGGTCGGCCACGCGCAAACCCGCAGCCGCGGGACGGTCTGCGGCTCGGTCGCCCATGCCGACCCAAGCGCCGAAATTCCGCTCGTCCTGCTCGCACTCAAGGGTGCCGTCCATTTGTCGTCACGGCAAAAGCAGCGATGTGTTCCGGCCGTTGACTTCTTCACCGGGCTAATGTCGACGGCATGCAACGATGACGAGCTGATCGAGGCCGTCGAGGCGCCGTGCCGCACTCCGGGGCACGGCTATGCGTTTCGTGAATTCGGGCGGCGGCACGGCGATTTCGCTATCGTAGCTTGCGCGGCTGTAGCGCATGCTGATGGCGTGCGGCTTGCAATCGGCGGCGTCGCCGATTGCCCTGCCGTCCGCGACTATCCCGACCTCACCGGCGCCGCGCTCGACGACGCGCTCGATGCATTTGCCTGGGAGCTAGACGCGCGCGACGATCTGCACGCGACCGAGGGCTTTCGCCGCAATCTCGTCCGACAACTCGGTCGGGCGACGATCGAGGAGGCCCGCCGATGTCGCGCTTGAGCGCGGACGCGCGTCACCGTATTCGTTTTGAGCTCAATGGTCGCGCGGTAGAGGCCGAAGCCGAGCCGCGCATGCTGCTGACCGATTTCCTGCGTTACAGTCTGGCGATGACCGGCACTCATGTCGGCTGCGAGCACGGTGTGTGCGGTGCCTGTACGATCGAAATTGATGGCGTGCCCGCCCGCGCCTGTCTGACGCTCGCGGTACAGGCCGATGGCACCAACATCCGCACCGTCGAGAGTCTTGCGCCCGAACCCGGTCGTCTGTCTATCCTACAGGAGGCGTTCCGCCGCCATCACGCGCTGCAATGCGGCTTCTGTACCGCCGGGATCCTGATGTCGCTCGAATGCTATCTGCGCGACAATCCGTCGCCCGACGAAACGGCGCTGCGCGACTATCTCGGCGGGCATCTCTGCCGTTGCACCGGTTATGTGCCGATCATCGCCGCAGCGCTCGACGCCGCAGCGCGGCTGCGCGAGGTGCGCAAGCATGCTTGATCTCGGCACCAGCTTCCTCGCCAGCGTCGAGCGCGACCCACGCGCGCTAGCGATTGTCGATGAGGATGTGCGCTTGAGCTACGCCGATTGGTATCGGCGGATTTCGGCGGTTGCAGACGCTCTCGGGGCACTCGAACTCAAAAGCGGCGACCACCTGCTCACCGTGCTTCAAAACCGCTGGCAGGCCGCCACCTTGCATTGGGCCTGCCAGTTCACCGGGATCATCCTCACGCCCGTGAACTGGCGCGTGACCGCCGCCGAACTCGATTTCCTCGTCGAAAATTCAGAAGCAAAATCAATAGTTTATGACGCCGTCGCGGCAGCGAGCGTCGCACAGTCGGCGAAGGCTCAGAACCGTGCACGCATTGCGCTCGAGGCACCGAAATCCGGCGAGACGACATGGGCTGCGCTGGTTGAGCGCAAGGCGCCGGATGCAACACCGCAGGCAACAGCCGACGCCTGGTCCATTATGCTTTACACGTCAGGCACCACTGCACAGCCGAAGGGCGTGCCGCGCCGCCACAGCGCCGAACGCGCGGCGGCGCTCGCGCACGTCGCGCAGAACATGTACGCCAACGGCGAACGCACGCTCGGCGTCATGCCGCTGTACCACACTATGGGCGTGCGCTCGCTGCTGGCGATGTCACTGATCGGCGGCACGTTCGTCTGCCTGCCGCGCTTCGACGTGCAGAAGGCGCTGGCGCTGATCGCGGCGGAAAAAATCAGCAATCTCTATCTGGTGCCGACGCTCTACCACGATCTCATTCATCACGAGCGTTTTGCCGCGGCCGATGTCCGTTCGGTGCGCAAGCTCGGGTTCGCCGGCGCGCCGATGACAGACGGTTTGCTCAAAGAGTTGCAAGCCGCGTTCAAACCTGAGCTGTTCGTCAATCATTACGGTTCATCGGAAATCTACACCTTCACTATCGACCAGAACGCACCGGCAAAGCCTGGCTCTGCCGGACGCGCCGGGATTAATCAACGCGTGCGCGTCGTGAAACTCGACGCCACTTCACCCAACCAGGTTGCCGCCGTCGGAGAGGAAGGCGAGGTGATCGCGCAACTCGTTAGCGACGAAGCGTTCGAAGGCTATTGGCGGCGGCCAGAAAGCGATGCCAAGGCGATCCGTGATGGCTGGTATTTCACCGGCGACACCGGCTATTTCGATCCGGACGGCGATTTGTTCGTTACGGGTCGGGTTGATGACATGATCATCAGCGGCGGCGAGAACGTCTCGCCGGTCGAAATCGAAAGCTGCTTGTCGCTCCATCCAGCTGTGTCGGAAGTCGCCGTCGTCGGCCTCCCAGACGAGCGCTGGGGCAAGGTGATCACCGCTTTCGTCAAGCGCCGCAAAGCCGTCGAGGAAGTTGAGCTCGACCAGTTTTGCCAGACCTCCGGCCTCGCCAAATTCAAACGCCCGCGCCGTTATTTGTTCGTGCGCGATATACCTAAATCGCCTGTAGGCAAGCTCCTTCGCCGAAAGCTGGTGGCTGGAGAATACGAACCCGAAAGCGCGCCTGCCCGCTTGCCCGACAATGGAACCGCAGCATGACGACCAAGACTCCGTTCGACCCGCGTCTCTCCACACTCGATGGATTCCGCGTCGAGATCGATGCCGCTCAAGAGCGCGCTGATATCATCCTCGATCGGCCGCCGTTCAACATCGTCGAGATGCCGCAACGCGATCAGTTGCGTCAAAGTTTCGAGGCCCTCGACGAGAACAAGCGCGTGCGAGTTATCGTGCTGCGCGCAGCCGGCGAGCATTTTTCGAGCGGCGGCAACATCAAGGGTTTCATGGAAGCGACACCCGAGCACGTGTCAAAGCTCGCCTGGAACATCGCGGCGCCGGCGCGATGCGGCAAGCCGGTTATTGCGGCCAATCGCGGCTATTGCTTCGGTGTCGGCTTCGAGATCTCCCTGGCCTGCGATTTTCGTATCGCCTCGGAGACCTGTTTTTACGCTTTGCCGGAACAGAAGCTTGGTCAGATCCCAGGCTCCGGAGGCTCGGCGCGGTTGCAGAAGATCATAGGCATCACGCGCACCAAGGACATCGTGATGCGTTCCAAACGTATCAGCGGCAAGCAGGCCTACGAATGGGGAATTGCAACCGAATGTGTGCCGGACGGCAAGCTCGAGGCTGCAACCGCCGAATTGGTGAAGGAGCTACGCGCCTTCTCTTCCGCTCGCGCAGCGCACCGCCAAAAAACTGCTTAACGACACAGAAGATGCGACCCTCTCCACTGCAATCGAGCTGGAGGGCCATTGCTATAGCCGCCTGCGGCAGTCGGACGACTTCCGCGAAGGTGTCGAAGCATTCCACGCCAAGCGTCCGGCAAAATTTGGCGGGACGTGACGGGCGCAAGCCGGTTAGAGCCGGCACCACATTTGCGGTTCAAAATGACGACTGAGTGCGACACCATAAATTCAATGTATAGTTTTGTCGCCGTTGCGCTTCGGTTGCAGACAAATGAAACACCAGACCGCAAGAATTGCGTGCAAATTACTACCGCGGGCCAAAGCAGAACACCCATCATCTTTAAGACTGCTCCCGCATATGCGAGCAGCAGGGTTGCGGCCGCGTTGTAAATAAGAATGCCGGCAAGCAATCCAATCTGAGCAGGGGTTCTCGTATCAGTCCTCGCCACCCAGCTCGCAATTCCTATGGCGAGCAGCGCCGCGCCCGCCAGGCGCCCGATGAATAGTGCATCAGCCGTGGCGGGATCTAACCCAAATAGAACGGCAAACAAAACGGCTGGTAGAATAAAGAGGCAAAGGCCGGTTGCTGCTTCGGCGAACGCCGTTACGGACAAAAACAGCTTCCGGTTCCCCGCGCGCATTGACGGACGGCCTCTATTGGCGACCACCATGCAACGGTCGCACCGCCGCGCCAATTCCGCTATCTAACCTCATATGGCTCATCATGTGCCGTCTCCAATATCAACCACGCGACCGAGCCAAGCGACGGCTCAGCTCCTACTTCACTTCAAATGCACAAGTCTTTCGCGCATACTTTTGAAGACCACTTCAATGGCTTGAATAATCCGTAGTTCCGGATTTGCCTTGCAATACACAATCACCTCGTGTTCGGCTTCCTTTCCTTTTGTTATGTCCATGTAATGCTTTTTTGCGAGCCCGTTGTACCAACCGCTGTACCAAGCGGTGAGCCTGTCAGCGTCACCTTGCCACGTGTTGGCGAGTTGAGCGCAGGTCAAAGCCTGAACGTCGAGAAACCCCTGGGCATCCGCATAAGCGCTAAGATCTACCTGAGCTTTGGCGTCTGAAGCCGCGACTGCGAGACCCATCGCTGCCAGAATTATTGTCTTACGCATCCCATTATCTCCCATGGACCACATGTATTGCGATTTTTTGTGCCAACCATATGAACAGCATTGCGCCGACGGCGGGAAAACAAATGAAAATAGAAAGGCACGTACCTCAAAATCTATTGCCCCTAAGGGCAACTGGTTTGTAGTTGATTTCGTATAAACTAGCTAAACGCAAACGATGAATTCGGCGGCTGCGAACCGACGATGTCGATTACGCATCGCGAACGAATGTTATCGCACGCGATAATGTCCATTGCATGCAATGAAGTCCAGCCCATGACGCGTATTGCCCTTGTAATTGCGACTGTGATCGGGGCGCTCGGCACGCCGGGATTGGCGCTTCGCAAACTTCCCCGGCCACTCCTCCACATGTGCCTCTTCAAAAAACCATCGGTGGTGCGACCAAAACCGAGGTCGTTCCGTCGCTCATCGTCTTCAATTCCCGTGGCGCAAGCCTGCAGGGAAATAAATTGGTCCTGACCGGAGTGTCGCCGAATTCAATCGTCTTTGCCGATCGGCCGGTGCGGGCTGCCGGACACGACCTCACGAGCAATATCATTGATGATTGGGCGACCGGCAGCGACAACTTTGCCAAAGATCCTCCCAACGCAACGGTATCGGCCTTCAGCAAGGAGGGCGCTACAATTCGTGATGCCGTCGTGGTGCTCAAGACGCCGAAGCTCGAAGGCGACCGGCTCACTTTCGACGTCGATGTCCTTGAGGGAAACCTGACCGGCGCTGATGGTCCCGCATCTATCTTCATCGACATTATTGGCAGGCCGCTAACGCCATTCTCCTATGCGGGAGTTGCCCGGCGCACGGCTTATCGCGGCGCGTACTATGCCGGAGCTGCCGCCGTTGGCACGGCAGCAGCCTATGGTGCGGCTGCCGCGTACGGCGCTTACGGGTACCCGCCGCCGGCGCCTTACTACGCGCGCCCCGCCTGCGGTTATTATCCCTATCCGCCCTGCTACTGACGCACGCGGCATTAGCGCGCGATCAACACTCACTGAAAGGAGTCATTCGATGTTGAAGACGTGTTCGACCTTGGCAGCGCTCACGCTGATCGTAATGCTTGCCTCGCCCGCCGGCGCCCAGTCCCCACCCCCATGGACACAGGCGGGCATGCTGAGTTGCAAGGTCGATCCAAGCATCGGCTTCATCATTGCCGGCCACCAATCTATGCAGTGCCGGTTTACTCCAAACGCACCAAATCTTCCGCCGCAGGCCTATGAGGGCGCACTCAATATGATCGGGCTCAACATCGGTATCACCGCAGGCGGTGTATTCGGCTGGGCCGTGTTCGCACCGACGGTCGGCATACCCGCCGGCGCACTCGCCGGTGAATATGTCGGCGCCTCAGGCGATATCGGTATCGGCCTCGGCGTTGGCGCCAACGTCCTGGTCGGGGGTTCCGCGCGCACGTATGCGCTGCAGCCGGTTTCGCTGGAGGGCTCGGTTGCCATCAACGTCGCCCTCGGCGTCTCTTCGCTCAAGCTGCGGCCGGTGTTCTAAGGCCGTGCCTGACCGGTAAGGCGGAGATCCGCTTTGTGCCAATCGCGGGCATCGCCCGCCTTTTCTCGATATGGTCATGCGGCACAATGGGGCAAAAAGGTTCATCCTTGCTTTTGCTATCATTGTCATAGATGCGCTTTGCATTGTTGCAAGCAGCGCTGGAAGAAAATCTTACGGAGCGGCGCCGAACAACATAAAGGAGTATTTGGATAAGCTCGGTACAGCTCATATCCAGACAAGATCGCTGGCTACGACAATCAGTTTCTAATTTTAAAAAATGGGATGAAATTTCAAATCTCAGATGGCCGGGCTGACAAGACATTTCGGGAGCTTTTGGAGAACCCGGATATCGACGATATGTTTTATGTCCGATATCCGGTGGGGGCGGCGCCAACACAACCTGCAAAAAACACAGACCCCGGTCGAGTTCGTTTTGAACCGCTTTTCGTCGCCATGTATGGCGATTGCAACAAGAATGAAGTCGTCAGCAATCTGCGTACAATCAGATGGCTTCCCAAGCATGGTGGCGGCAGCGTCACGATCACAACGGCGAACGGTGTCGCCGGCGCGCTTGAAGAAGTTTCGCGTGAGCTTGACGAGTTACCGAGTCATTCGATCAAGTACCTAGTGACACCGGCCGGAACTTACAACTGTCGGCGGGTTGCCGGATCGCGCGTGAAATCGATGCATGCCTACGGGGCTTCAATCGACATCAACACAAAGTATGCAAATTATTGGCGGTGGGGCCTGCGCGATCGAGGCGAGCCCCGTTGGCGAAACCATATCCCAATTCAAATTGTGCGTATTTTTGAGAAACACGGTTTTATCTGGGGCGGCTATTGGTATCACTACGATACGATGCATTTCGAATATCGCCCCGAACTTCTTGGCGGCAAAACGTAGGCGGCGGGACGCGCAGCCGATTTTTCCTCGCAAGAAGCGCAAATTTTTTGCACGGAAGCTGGGTGCTAAGTGGTGGCGCGCCCGAAGAGATTCGAACTCCTGACCCCCAGATTCGTAGTTAGGCGGTTGCCATTTTACGCAGTTATCGCGCGGCCCCGCATTTTATTTTTTCGTTGAGTTTCAGCCTCTCGAGACATCTGAACGCATCGTTCATATTCGCTTTGGTGGTTGCCAGGCGGTTGCCCATTTTATGGACCCCGATCAATCGCCCGCAAAATATGAATTGTTGCGCTCGACGGCGCACCTTCTGTGGTCTGGTCCACATCGCAACGCTTACCCCTGGGACGCATCCAATATAAATGGAAGCCAAAATCACAAAACGTCCGATCGATCACTTGCCCCCAGCGAGCGTAACGCCATGCTCGATCAAAGTAAAGGGTTTGGAGTGCGTTGCCGCCCGTCAGGTGCAAAGTACTACACCCTCAAGATGCGTGTCGGTGGGCGCCAGCGGTGGCTCACCATCGGACGGCACGGGTCGCCTTGGACGCCGTAACCGCGCGGGCTGAGGCATTGAGGTTACTAGTATCCGTGCCGCTGGTCATGATCCGGCAATTGAACGGGACCGCCAGAAGGCCGGGACATCGGTGGCCGACCTTGGCGCGCGGTTTTTAAGCGAATACGTCGCCAAGCATTGCAAGCCGAGGACCGCTGAGGAATATCGGCGCGCGGTTGAATAGTGATAACCCCGTGCTTGGACGACATTCGGCCCCTGACCTTACCCGTGTCGATGTCGCCATGTTGCATCATAAGCTGTGCGACCGGCCTTATCAGGCAAACCGATCGTTGGCGGTGCTGTCGAAGATGATGAACTTGGCGGAGCAGTGGGGGTTGCGGCCAGATGGAACTAACCCGACGCGGCACGTGAGGAAGTACCGAGAAACTAAGCGGGAGCGATACCTCAGTACCGAGGAACTAAGCCGGTTAGGCGGGACATTGACGGAGGCGCAGGCTGCCGAAACTGAAAGCCCGTTCGCCCTTGCGGCGATAGCGCTACTCGTACTGACGGGCGCGCGGCTGACTGAGATATTGACGCTGCGCTGGGCCGAGGTCGACCTGGATCGCCAGGTGCTGCGGCTACCGGATTCAAAAACGGGCGCGAAGACGATTTACCTCAACGACGCAGCCACGAGCCTGCTGAGAAGGATGCCGCGCCTATCAGGAAACCCCTACGTGATAGCAGGTGGCAAAAAAGGCGCCCACCTAGTCAACCTACAAAAGGCCTGGCGCCGCATTCGCGCCGGGGCTGACCTAAACGACGTGCGCATCCATGATCTACGCCATAGCTTTGCTAGCGTGGCTGCCGGCGCGGGTCTAAGTCTGCCAGTGATCGGTAAACTGCTGGGGCACACACAGCCTGTCACCACAGCGCGGTATGCGCACCTGGCCGCTGATCCAGTTCGCGCCGCCTCAAACCTGATCGGCGATGAAATAGTTTCGGCTATGAATGGGTCGAGGATTGGAGGGAAGTCCTAACCTGGAATATATTGTCCCGTCGAGCCGACGGCTTGGTAAACTCCCGGCGTCCATCGTCTTATTGCCCTTGTATTCAACAGATGCCAAACACGCGGTCCTTTCGGTACCAGATGCGCGATCCAGGGCATTTGCTAGCGAGGATTCGGCGGTACCGGTTTGATGACGATTTCAAAAAGGCGCTTGGGGAAGCACACAAAAAAAACCCAAGACGACTGTGCGAACTTCTACGTTCAACCGAACTTTTATCAGACGAACACCGAGCAGCATTGGCTGATCTTATTGAATGGCACTTGCAAATCAGGACCAGAGGCCGACCGCAGCGTGGGTTCGCCTTGGCGAGCCAGCGGCAAGAATTGGAGCACCGGATCAGCGGCCTGGCGCGAACAGAACTCGAGCGATTACGCAAACGGAATGGAGGCAAACGCTTGCCCCGCCGCACGAGCGATCAAGTGATTAAGAAGATCGCCGACCACCTCGGAAAAATTTACGACGGCGACGTCCCGGAACTCAAGGACATCAGCCTTGATAATATTCGAAATGCAGTGAAGCGCGGGACCAATCGGAAATCGAACTCCCGATAACAATATCGCGCAAAATACGAATTGTTGCGCGCTATGACGGACCTTCCTGTGGTCTGATCGGAAATGAATAGTTTCCGCCACCATAGGATGATCCCGTGAACAACATTTGCACTACTGGCGCATTGCCGCTCCCAAGCGCGGCGGTGGACACTTCACCCGATTTTCTAAACGTAGCCGAGGCCGCAGCGTTTTTGCGCATCAGCCCCGTAACGTTGTGCCGGTGGCGCACTGAAGGTAATGGCCCGCCATATCGAAAGTTTGGCCGTCGTGTCGTCTATGGTCGGTCTGACCTCATCGCCTGGAGCGGCGAGCAAATGCGGCGAAGCACATCCGAGGAACGAGACGTTTAAATCGTTCAGATCGCCAATGGCTGCATCAAAATCTACGCACGTCAGCGAATTGCGCTTGTCATACGACAGGATTGAGTTCGTCTCGTCGGCATGGCCGGGCTGGCTATGGAAGAACTTGCCGGTGAAGGAACTGAGGCGCGCAAGCCACTACTTCCACATCAAGGAGGTTGATAAAAATCCATACTATCATTCGCGGATTATCCTGGTTTGCGTGCCGGAAAATCGACACGCGCTCGAGCTCTTGAAGGCGCACGAGGTGTGCCTGTTTGGGTATGCGGTGTCTGTCGCAGAAATTGCCGCCGACGCGCTAGCACAATCGGATAAGCAGGCTCTGGCTATTCAGCGGGTCTCAATCGGAACGGTTAACAAGCGCAGGCATGTTCGCGGTGACGTGATTGTTGCCTTTGACGAAGAGCGACAAACACCGAAGGGCTTTATCGATGGCCCGACACTTTATCACGAAGACGCTCACTCCTCGGTGGCGTTCAAGAACTACTGCCGCTTTGACAAAGCTCCGGCTGGCCAATTCACGGCTCAAGCAATCGCGCGCTGGGAATGGACGCTAAAAACCGGCGCAATACAGAGGCACTTGGGCGGCAAGCATTTAAGCGATTTATTGAACGCTGACTTGCCTGCATTCGCAGCAAAAAACTTAAATCATGATCGCGTTGACTATGCCGCCGTGGGCAAACTCCTTGACCCCAAAATCCGTAAGAATGCAGGCAGCCGATGGGCCAGACTTCCTTTGAAACCCAAGCAACAGATCCTCGCCGATCCCGATTTTTGGGCGGCACACACGGCTTACCGCATTCTTAGGATCCACTGGTACCGTTCCCTTGAGGGCTGTAGTAACTGCACCAGCGACAGCCCGTTGCAGAAAACACGAGGTGGAGCTGATCGTATGGCAGCGATCACCGGCGAAAATACGCGGCTTGCTAAATCGCCGTCGGTGTGGTGAGCGTAGGCGAAAACGTGGTCGCCCCCGCAAGGAAGTCACGCCGCGCCGCCGGCCAATCACGAGCTATCGGGTCAACCGGTGCTTTACCACCCTCACAAGGGGGTGGCCCTATAATAGATTAGGCCGACTTAAAATTGTGACAGAAACAGTTCATCATCAATAACATACCGCTCGAAAATCCCTAGTGCGAGCAGCTCAGTGGCGAATACGAATATACCTTCTTGAGAACAAACGCGCACTGAGATTACTGACAGGAAAAACAAAAATGGTCACCCCCCTATACCCCTGCAGCTGCAATCGTGCGTTCGATGGTCAGCAGAAAATTTAGCTAATTCCCTTCGCAAGAAGTAACGCCGAAAAGTCGAGCAGTTATCTGCCCGCGCTTGTAAGTCATTGTATCGCTGCTCCGATCGGAAAAATGTGCGGCAATTCTCAACGCGCCAATTCCATCACCAGCAACCAACGCTTCGCGGATTTGCTGATTTGCTTCATGGGCAACGCTCACTGCATTTGCACGCGCTGCTCTAGCGGAGGTCGAGCACATCTTCGAGCACTGGAAGTGTGATGCGTCACGCGGCGGCGCCCCACTATTGGGATGAGACGGGGCCCAGCGCATCGAGCGCTCTTTCGTTTTCTAACACACTGACGCCATCAAGAACACGTCGCTGCGCTGGGCGCTGGCACCGCATGTATGCAAGACCAATCGAAAGTTGTAATACGTCCGACATTTCTATTTCAATTTTCATGTC
>CAVULO010000001.1:0-230085 GCA_963742345.1 uncultured Alphaproteobacteria bacterium | reverse complement strand
GTCACGCGCACAACGCGTGCGAGTTGTGAGCGCGCCTCGAGCGCTACCACTTTTTCCGATTGGATTTTGACCGCAAGAAAAGTCGTACTTGTAATCGCCAACAAGCTGATCGCCGTATTAATTACCCCTGCCTCTGACACGCCAGCATTGGCCGTCAAAAGGTCGCTCAACAGCGTCAGTGCAATGCATCCTACGCCGACAAAAACAACGCCATTTTTCTTACAAAAGCCAACTGATAGTAGGACAATCGCAGTGTAAAAGGCTGGAAATGCAATTTCCAAATCTGTAATTGTGTCGACAACAAAGATGCCGAACGCAAGCGCTGCAGTTGTGACGGGAAGAAGCAAAGTCCTTCCCATGGCTCGCAGATTCTGAGCCATTTTCGCCCCCTTGTAGGGTGAATAGTGCACTCACCAAGGGCGGAGCGGCAAGAAACCTCTGCATAAAAAACATATTACATCCCAAAACCGGCAACGCCCTCAGGGCATAGCCCCAGTCCCGTATACCTCCACCTCCATTACTGGAAGCAGAACAACGTCTTGGCGCAGACTTTCCAGACCACTGTTACGGGCGCTTGCGGGTCAAAAACAGAAATTGACGGCATGTCTGCGTGATGTCCGCTCTTACTCCGAAGCGGACATTCTTCCGAACTCGTGGCATGTCCGCTAAGTGCCAATAGCGGACATCGCCGCCCCGAGCGCGTTCCTCAGAAACAATGTTCTGCGACTTTGGCGGTCAGCACGGCAGTACAGCCGGTCTAGCTGAAAACGCGCTGGACAACGCGGCTAGACCGAGCGACCGTATTTGCGTGAAATAAATGCAGGCAGGTGCACTCCATTGAACGCCGTAAAGCGCCGGCACAATCACAATCTCTGCAGCTATACGCTCAAGGGGGAACGCCATGAACTCTAAACTCTCTCGCCGGAATCTGATCAAATCAGCAGCTGGATCTGCGCTGCTGGCCGGAATTGGGGCGCCGGCGATCGTAAGAGCTCAGACCGATGCCATCCGCATCGGGCATCTTACGCCTCTCACTGGATTTCTTGGACCGCTGGGCGAATACGCAGTCATGGGAATCAAACTCGCGGCGGAAGAGGTCAATGCGGCTGGCGGTGTACTGGGGCGCAAAATCGAGTTGGTGATGGAGGATTCGATCAACCCGCAAACAGCGGCCACCAAGGCCGAGCGTTTAATCGAGCGCGACAAGGTTGTAATGATCATTGGTGAGATCTCGTCGGCCTCCGGCCTCACAATAGGTCAGGTGGCCAATCGGATGAAGACGGTATTCATCAACACAGGCTGCAATTCAGATGCTCTGCGCGGCGCGAACTGCAATCCGTACATGTTCCATATCGAAGGCGCCAATTCGATGTATGTAATGGCGGTCGGGCAATACCTACTTCGCGAGAACATGGTGAAGGGTAAGAGATGGTTCTCGCTGACCGCAGATTACGCTTTTGGTCATGACCTCCTGCGCGTTGCCAAGAAATTCATGGAGGCGAACGGCGGTCAATTCGCCGCCGATGAGCTCGTGGCGACCGACGTCAATGACTTTAGTCCTTATCTCCTGAAAATCAGGCAGGCACAACCCGATCTTGTGATCTCTAATCTCGCCGGCAATCAGATTACAAATTTTCTAAAGCAATATTCTGAGTTCGACCTCAAATATCCCGTGGCCGGCTTTGGTTTTGACACAGTCGTAGCCTGGGGTGCGGGTAAGGGTAACTTCGCCGGTATCTGGCCGCTCGTGTGGCATCACCTCGTCGATACCCCAGGCTCTAAAAAATACGTCGAGGCCTTCCAGAAGAAATACGGCAAGCTGCCCGACAACCAATCATGGGGCGATTACAATTCCCTCAAAATCGTCGCCCGGTCGATGAACGAAATAAAGTCGGCGGATCCGCAGAAACTCGCTGAGCATCTTCGCAAGGGCGCAAAGTTCGATGTGATGAAGGCGCGTGAAGCGTATTTCCGCCCATATGACAATCAGATGATCATGGAGATGTACGCGGTGCGAGCAAAGGATCCCGCCAAAATGAAGGATCAATGGGACATCTACGATGCCCTTGGTACTGTCCCCGAGCCCAACGTCGACTTGGAAACCATCGCGCCGCCGAAGGACGGTACCTGCAAGATCGGGTAGTTCAGTGATTTAATGCGCGCCGCTTCGGACCGGATCGTCTGGCGACCTCAAGGACCTTGTCGGGTGTCTGCTTTGGGTCAAAAGCAGACATGTGCAGCGCACAAGCCGATGTCTGCTAAGTGCCAAGAGCGGACCCTTAAATCGCAGCAAACAGCGTCTCTATTCGATCACATCGGTGGCGAGGACAAGGATCGAATCCGGGAACTTAAACCCGATTGCCTTCGCAGTTTTCAGATTGAGGACCAGATCGAACTTCGTCGCTTGTTCCACGGGTAGATCAGCGGGCTTTGCGCCCTTGAAAATCTTGTCCACGAAGAATGCGGCGCGCCGATACATAGAAGGAAGGTTTTCCCCGTAGGACATCAGACCACCGGCCACTGCCCAGCCTTTTTCCTGAAACATGCTCGGCAGTCGTTTCTGTATCGCGAAGTCGATGATTTCATTTCGCTGCTGCATCGTCACCGCATCCTGTACAACGAGGAGTGCGTCGGGGCGCTCTTCGGCGATCATGGCAAAAGTGGCCGCAAAGTCCTTTGGTCCTTGCACCTCGTGCGATTGGAGCGTTACTCCCAGCGCGCGTGCCGCACCTTGCGTCTCTTTCCACGAAAATACGAGTGCGGGGTTGGCGGGATTCCAGAGCCCCGCCACGCGCGAGAATCCCGGCACCACTGTCTTCAGGATTTGAAGGCGCTTTGCGCTGGCTTCGGCGGTCAACTGCGCGCCACCCGTAAGATTTCCACCGGGGTGCGCAAGGCTGGAAATCAAATGGGTATTCAGCGGATCAATAGCATTCGGATGCACGATGGGAATGGTCTTGGTCGCGTTCATGACGGCAAGGGCCGCCGGGGTCGTGACTACAATGATTATGTCGACATTCAGTCGAACCATCTCCGCCGCAAACTCCTTAAAGCGCTCAGCCTGACCTCGTGCGTAACGGCGCTCGACGATGAGGTTGCGGCCCTCCTCGTATCCGTTCTCACGCAGGCCCTCGAACAACGCGTCATAAAAGCTTTCATGTCCGTGGGCGATAAATCCCATCCGCCAAACTTTGTCTGCCTGCTGCGCGCGCGCAGCGAGCGGCCAAATGGCTGCTGAACCAGCAAAAGCTTTGATGAAATCGCGCCGTCTCATTGCCTCCCCCGAGGCTGAGGACAAGGCATCGTACCTCTTTAAACAAGAACTCCGTAAGGGATGATCCAATGTCCGCTTTGGGTCAAAAGCAGACATTTGCAGTCCAAAACCGGATATCCGCTTTACCCCTAATCTACAAATGGCTACCGATATCGCGGTAGCTTAACTCCGTCCCTGTATGGCGACTGTTGCCTGGGACGCGTTTTAAGGCGGAGTAATGGATGAAAAGCCTGCCAGCATTGTTGTCAATTTTGGTCGCAGTATCCGTCCTCTCGACCGATGTCACTTTGGCGCAAATGAAAGAGCCCATACCGTCGGGCCTGAGCAAGCGAGCCTTGCGTAAGCAAGACCGTCGCGAGTGCACCGCGCAGGGAACGCAACAAAACATCGCAAAACGGAATCAGGCCGAGTTCGTGCGAAAGTGCATGGCCGACAAGCAAGGCACGAGAAAAGCTGAAGCAGGCAGCCCCTCCATGGGCTCACGAGTCAAAAAATGGACTCGCGCACGGATTGCCGCCGCAAAAAAGCGTTGGTCGGAAGACAAAGAAAAGTTTGCCGAATGTCAGCGAAGGCTCGACGAAACCCTACAGGTGCAGCGCCTTTCCCTTCACAAACGCGTCGATTTCCTTGAACGTTGCATGGCGGGACTGTAGCGAAACGTGTGTGAATGTCCGCTTTGGGTCAAAAGCGGACATGTGCAGTGCAACTCGGCATGTCCGCTTAGTGCCAACAGCGGACATCGCCAGTCTCATTCGATGACCTCGTCAGCAATGGCCATCACGCCCGATGGAATGGTGAGGCCAAGTGCCTTGGCGGTCTTAAGATTGATGACCAGCTCGAACTTTGTCGGTTGCAGCACGGGCAAGTCCGCGGGCTTATCGCCCTTGAAATTCGCCCGACGTAGATGCCGGCGAGGCGATAGCTATCGGCAAGATTCGTTCCGTAGCTCACTAGGCCGCCAGCCGCGGCATACTCCCGAATTGAGTAGATCGCGGGCAATGAAAGGCGTGCCGCCAGTGCGACGATTTTATCGCTCCGACTGAGGAAAAATGGATCGGCGGCAACGATCAGCGCGTCGGCCTTAAGCTCGGCAAAAGTTGCAAAGCCCTTGTCGAGGTCGCCATCGCTGCTAGCATTCACGACATGAATGCGGTGGCCAGTAGTCGCCGCCGTACCGTCCAGATCATTTTTGAGGCCTTCAGTCACTGAATTGTCCGGATTGACCAGCACGGCGACCACGGCGGCCTTAGGTACGAGTTCGCGCAGGAGGCCCAACAGTTTCGCCCCGAGTTGGCCGGTGAACAAAACGACTCCGGTGACATTGCCGCCAGGGCGATTGAGGCTTGCTACCAGGCCGGACTTGACCGGATCATCGCCGCTCGTGAATACGATCGGGATAGTCACGGATGCAGCCTTGGCCGCCAGCGCCGCCGGCGGGCCTCCGCCGAAGATAACGGTCACTTTGCGGCGGACCAGATCGGCCGCTAGCTCCGGCAATTGATCA
This sequence comes from uncultured Alphaproteobacteria bacterium, assembly GCA_963742345.1. Taxonomy (GTDB): domain Bacteria; phylum Pseudomonadota; class Alphaproteobacteria; order Rhizobiales; family Xanthobacteraceae; genus Pseudolabrys. Next base: position 225,307 of record CAVULO010000001.1, on the reverse strand, counting down.
TACCGCCCCTCCGCCCAGCGGTATTCGACTGTAACGTTCTCGCCATCGACATAACCAGATTTCTTTGAGACCCTGGCGGAACGCAACCTGCGAAATCGTGGCGGCCGTCCCGCTGATGAGGAACCCGACCACTGGCATCGTCGTCTGCTGAGCACGCGCTGCGAACGGCCACGCGGCTACCGTGCCACCGAGCAAACGTATGAATTGGCGTCGCCTCATCACACCCCCGAGGCTCAGACACGCCATAGTAGCAATTGGCGCCGGTGCTCTGGAAGGGGTCAAGCGGAAAGCAGGTGATGTCCGCTTTGGGTCAAAAGCGGACATGTGCAGTGCAAAAGCCAATGTCTGCTAAGTGCCAATAGCGGACATACGGAACTAATGTTGCTCAAATACGTTGGGGCGTGGGCGCTGACCGCGTCGAAAGATTTCAATATGTTGCGTATTGCCCGTTTGACGCTTGAGGGCGTCGGCCTCTTAACGATAGTCGCGACCGTAGTGGGAATTATTGCATTTTTTGAACTAGCTACGCTGCTGCAGTACGAAAATAAACCCGAAAAAGCTGATCTTATATTTCCTCTGGCAGGGGATATGCAGAGAGTCAAAAAAGCTGCAGAACTATATAATAGTGGCTTTGCATCCAAAATATTCTTAAGCAATGAAGTAGGTCAGCCGTCGCTGCAGCTGACACCCGCGTCGTATAAAAACCCGCAGAGTAATTTATCAACACCTCAATTGAATACATTGGCTGCGGCCGGTGTGCCGCTCAATGATGTTACAACATTTGGCGATAACCTTGCTTCAACAGCGGAAGAAGCAGAAGCGCTGCGGACTTTTTTGGGCGACCGCACAGCAACGATCCTTCTGGTTACATCGCCTTATGAAGGACTCAGAGCAAAACTCATCTTCGCACAAACATTACCAAACGTGAGATGGTTGATCGTCGGCTCTGACAGTGAACGCTTTCCCGAACGTTGGTGGCGCGACAAAGCGGCCTCTCAAACGGCTGTAGCTGAGGTCACTAAGATTCTGTACTATTTGGTTGGTGGCGTTTTTCGCGGCCCAAAAGCATCGGCCGACATTCATCTTGCCACGCAATAATGCCATCGGGCGCACTTCTCTGCATTTGGCAGGCCATAACCACACCCGCTATGAGCCATAAGCGGACATGGTGACAGCTCCCGATGTCCGCTTTACCCCAAAGCGGACATTGATTGATGCCCAGCTGAATGTCCGCTTTGTGCCAATAGCGGACATTGCGCAGATTATTCGATGACCTCGTCGGCGCGCGCCAGGAGGGTCGGCGGAATTTCAAGACCGAGCGCCTTGGCAGTCCTGAGATTGATGACCAACTCGAACCTGGTTGCCAGCATGACCGGCAGATCCGCCGGGTTGGCCCCGTTGAGTATCTTGCCGGCGTACGAGCCCATCTGCCCATACAACTCCGCTGTGCTCGTTCCGTAACTCATCAAGCCGCCGGCATCAGCAATCTCGCGACGAAAGTAAACCGCAGGCAACGCATGGCGAGCCGCCAGCGCGATGAGATGATCAGCGCGAGTGACGAAGAATGGGCTAGCGGCGACGAGTAGCGCACCGACCCGCTGCTGAACGAGCGTAACAAAGGCTGCGTCGATATCTCGTTCAGTACTAGCTCGGAGAACGACGAACTGCTGCCCGACCGCGCGTGCCGCTGCCGCTGTATTAGTAATTTGTGTCTCGGTCCACGTATCGTTCGGATTTACCAACATGCCGATCACGCTGACCTTGGGTACCAGATCGCGCAGCAGCCCAAGTTGTTTTGCCCCCAGCGAACCCAACAAACTTGTGACGCCTGTAATATTTCCACCGGGCCGGTTAAGACTTGCGGTCAGGCCAAACCGGACTGGGTCTTCGCCGACGTTGAATACGATCGGAATTTTTTGGGTTGCCGCCTTGGCCGCCAGTGCTGAAATCTCTCCGCCGCTCGTGACAATGACGGCAACATTCCGACGTACCAGATCCTCCGCCAGCGTCGGCAGACGATCATACTGGCCGTCGCCCCAGCGAAACTCGATCGTCACGTTCTTGTCCACGATGAAGCCTGCCTCTTTCAATCCCTGACGGAATGCGGCCAACATTGCCAAGTCGCTCTCGGACGATCTTGCACTCAAATACCCGATCGTTGGCATCGCTGGCTGCTGGGCGCGCGCTTTGAGTGGACAAATCGCAGCTACAGTACCGAGAAGACCGATAAATTCCCGTCGCCTCATGTTCGCCCCTCGGCTCAGGACCATGCGTAGCCCAACTTAAACTATCACAACGAAACGAGTTGGGATGACCGTCAGCCTCGGTTCAACGCGCGGTAGCCAATGTCCGCTTCGGGTCATTAGTGGATATTCCGACCGTTAAAAGTGATGTCTGCTTTACCCCCGAAAGCGGACATCGATCGACGGTTCGCGGATGTCCGCTAAGTGCCAATAGCGGACATTCGACTGTGCAATCGCTGCGTTAGTTGGCGACGGTGCCCAGCGGAATAAGTAACGTAAAATTGGTGCCGTGGACGGACACCGGCCGTGTCACCTCCGCTCCTAACTGTTTCGCAAGTGCGTTGACCAAGCGCGTGCCAAGACGCTTACTGGTCTCCGGGTCAAATCCTGCCGGCAGGCCAGCGCCCTCATCGCGCACCGAAATTAAAATTGAACTCTTCTCCATTTGAGCGAGGCGCACCCAGATCAACCCCTCCGAAGAGTTAGGATATGCATATTTGCCTGCATTCAGCACCAATTCATTGATCACAAGAGCAATAAGGATGGCTCGATCCGCCGCGAACTGAATTTCATCGGGTGCCTCCAGTTGGACTTTGCACGGGGCAACTGCCTTTTCCAGATCATCGATGACCTCGCGCAGATAGGAGACAAGATCAATATTCTCATAGTCAGCGTTGTAAGCGAGGCGTTCATAGGCACGGCCGACTGCCGAAATTCGGGTGGACGCTTCGTTCAGGCGGTCGCTCAATTCTGGATCGCCAACCGCGCTCGCTTGCAGATGAAGCATGCTGGAGACGACCTGCAGACTATTCTTGACACGATGGTTGACCTCCTTGAGCAGAATTTGATGGCGGGCCAGAGCGGATTGCAGCTTGCGCTGATATTGTTGCTGCTCGATCGCCATGCCGAGGATATTTGCCGCACCCTGCAGAAAGGCGATGTCCTTCTCGCTGAATTCCCCTTCGGATCGACTGTCGACCTCGAGAACCCCGAACGGCGAGCCATCCCCTTGCAGAATGACGTTCATCGCACGGCGAATTCCGTGCTCTATTAGCAACTCGGGAGTACGAAATCGCTGCTCATTCTCGAGATGATTTGAAATTACCGGCTTGCCCGTGTGCAAGGCATAGCCGGCGGGCGAGGCCAAGTCGGCGCCGACGGTGGCATTTCCGACCACACCCTCACCCCAGCCGATGCCAGCGCGAACGAGCAGTCGTTTCTCGGCCGGAATGTATTCCAGCACTTTGCAGTATTCCGCTTCTAAACCTTCGGCCGTCACCCGGGCGGTGTGATTGAGCATTTCGACGAAGCTCGTGCCTTGCAGGGCGAGGACACCGAGTTCGGCGAGTAGCTCTTGTTGGCGAATGCGTGTACGGAGCGCGCGAGCGCTCAGGTCGTCTGGTTGACCACCATCGGATCTTTGCTCAACGACCGGTTTTTTCGGATCAGCGGAGTGGCCCATAACACGGGACGTTACCACCCATTGGCGGCGGCGGACCAAAATTATAGGTATCCTCGGAAGTTGCCGGCGGGAAGTCCCACTAGACGTTAAAGATGCTGACCTATTTTGGTATTTCAACCTGATCAAGGCAGGGAGGTTCAGACCGTCAACCGCGTCCGGGATCCATGTCCGCTTTGGGTCAAAAGCGGACGTAAAAACCCTTCACTTCGATGTCTGCTTTACCCCCGAAAGCGACATTGAACGCGTCTTTGCTCATGTCCGCTTTGTGCCAATAACGGACATGGCACGGGCATCCACATCAAAAAAACCCCCGAGCTTTCGCCTGAGGGTTTCCGGCCACATACTAACTTTGGTTAGGCGGCTTGCTTCCGCTTCCTGCGCCAGCCGAGCAAACCCAAAGCACCGAGGCCGGTGGCGAAAAGCGGAAGAGCGGCGGGCAGATTTTTTAGCCTACCGCGAGAGCTGCGCACACGTGACAACATGCCAGCGATATAGCCCGGCTTATGGAAAAATCCATAGCTGCGACGAAACCAAACGCGATCCCGCTTAACTAGTCTGATCGCGAGACCGTCAATCGCCCCCTAATGCGGACGCGATTGACTGCAAAGTTACGCGACTTTTGGTGGGAATTCCCTACTCAACGGAACAGGGACTTATTTTCGCAGAACAGCGAATCTTAGAGCGAGAACAGGGAATTTTATCGCCCGGAATTTAAAGCCGATTACGATTTTCGGCCACACCGGCCGTGTCGCTGCGGCCGGAGAACCGCTTTACCACGGCCCGGCGCATTGCCGTCACGTGCGAAAATGGCTTACGCTAATTTCGGGCTGTCTGAAAAATAGTAGCCTACGGGGGAAACGCATGACTTATATACAGTTCCTGTCTCGCATCGCAGGTAGCGCCTGCGGAGCACTAGTCATCGGCACCGCAGCACTCGCGCAAACAGCATCACCTGCTCCGGCACCGGCTGCTCCCGCGGCCGCGCCGGCTTCGGGATTGCCGCCAACTGCGACGGTTACCACTCCCGGCTATCCCGCCGCCGGGCCCGCCGACCCCAAGCTCCGCGTTGTGGGTTTGCCAAACGGCAAGAAGGTATACTTGCTACCGGCGACGCTCGAAACGACGCAATGGGGCTGGTTCGACAATTCCCAGACGCCGGTGCTGCGCGTGCATTCCGGTGACACCATCGCGATGGAAACGATGATGCACAGCCACAATCAGGTGGTTCCTGGCGCCACCATCGAGCAAATTAAAAAGTTGCGCACCGATTTCCCGGGACGCGGGCCGCACACCTTGACCGGGCCAATCTATATTGAGGAAGCGCAGCCCGGCGACGTGCTCAAGGTCAGGCTCAACAAGATTGTTCCGCGTGCCTACGCGACGAACTTCAACGTCCCCGGAATGTTCGGTCAGTTTCCGAGCGTCTATCAGGACGGCCAAGTCAAATACATGTATCTCGATCTCGATGACATGACGACTGAGTTCTTGCCCGGCATCGTTCTCCCCATACGGCCCTTCCCGGGCACGCTCGGCGTCGCGCGCAAGGAGGCGGGCCGCTACTCGAGCGTGCCTCCCGGCGAATACGCCGGTAATATGGATATTCGAGATTTCGTCGTTGGTACGACGCTTTATGTCCCTGTGCACGTGCCGGGTGCGTTGTTATGGAGCGGCGACTCCCACGCGGGCCAGGGAAACGGCGAGGTCAATCTCACCGCCATCGAAACAGCCTACAAGGAGCTGAACATCACGGTGGAGGTGGTCAAGGACAAGCCGCTCGACTTCCCACGCATCGAAACACAAAAGTCGTGGATTACGATGGGGTTTGACCAGGACCTGAACAAGGCCTGGGCGCAAGCCAAGGCACAAACCGTCAAGTTCCTCTCCGAGCAGCGCGGCGTGTCTACCGAGCAGGCGGCGAAATTAATGGTGAGCGTCTCCGACTGCCGTGTCTCGCAGGTCGTCAACATCAAGAAGGGCATCCACTGCCTCAACCCGAAAAACACACGCGACAAGGAAGATATGGAGCGCCCAACCAAGGAGACGGCGAAATATTACGTCTCGCATGCCAAGGATGCCGACCTGAACAAGGCGATGAATGACGCATCAATGGGCATGATCAAGTTCCTCGAGTTAGACAAGAAGATCGCGCATCTCGACGCCTACGGACTCGCGAGTGTGGCGATGGATTGCCGCGTCGGTGCGATGTCCGACACGGAAAAGAATGTCCATTGTCTGATGCCGAAAAGCATCTGGGTCGCGAGCGCCGGCAAGCGCTAGCGAAAATCACGGAAGGGCCGCGGCCGTCGCGGTCCTTCCTGTAGCAAGACCATGGTGTTGCGTTCCGTACTCCTCGCCGCTTTGCTGGCCTTGGCATGGCCGGCATTTGCCCAGGATCGCCTGGAGGTCGTGACCACAACGACTGACCTGCGCAGCCTGACTGAGGCCGTCGGGGGCTCCCGGGTCACGGTGGTGAGCCTTGTGCCGCCAAACATGGACGCCGAGGAATACCAACCCAAGCCGCAGGACGTGGCGCGTCTCAAGCAAGCGCGTCTGCTCGTGCGCGTTGGACTTGACTACGATCTGTGGCTCGACCGCCTGTTGATGCAGGCTGACAGGCCGGAGATCGGCCGCGGCGGCCCCAACTACGTGGACGCATCGTTCGCCGTCGCTGTGCTGGAACTGCGCGGGATGAGCGTCGGCCCCGGCGACGGCCATGCCCATGGCAGCGGAAATCCTCACTATTGGCTCGATCCCAGGAACGCCGAGACCATCACCGCCAATATCCTTGAGGCACTGGCGCGCATCGACCCGGCCAATGCCGCGACCTACGAATCCAACCGGGACGCTTTTCTGGGGCGGCTCAATGCAAAGCTGACGGAATGGGAAACAAAATTGGCCGCATTGAAGAGCGTACCCATAGTCGCCTATCACAACAGCTGGCCTTATTTTGCACGCCGATTCCGCCTGGACATTGTCGGATTTATCGAGACGAAGCCCGGCGTACCGCCCAGCCCCGCGCACCTTTCCAGAATCGTGCGTGACATGCGCACGCGTGGCGCCCGAGTTGTCGTGCGCGAGCCGCATGAACCGGAACGGGACGTCGGTTTCGTCGCAAGCAAGGCGGGCGCGAAGGTGGTGACACTTGCCGCTTCGGTCGGCGCATTGCCGCAAACGGATGACTATATCTCGCTGTTTGACGTCGACGTCGAAGCGCTCACATCTGCGGTCATCGGGCAATGATCGACGCATTTCAGTTTCTATGGCCCGCCTTCCTCGTGGCGGTGTGCCTTGTCGGGATCCATGCGTATTTCGGAATCATGGTCCTTGCCCGCAAAGTGGTTTTTGTCGATCTAGCCCTGGCGCAGATCGCGGCGCTCGGTGCGACGGTCGCATTCATGCTCGGTCATCCGGCCCAGAGCATTGCCACCTACGGCTATTCGCTCACGTTCACTCTGCTAGCCGCCGTATTGCTGGCGTTCACGCGGACCTGGGGCACTCGCGTGCCGCAGGAGGCACTAATCGGGGTGATTTACGTCGTTGCCGCCGCAACGGCCATTCTGCTGATCGACCGGGCGCCGCAAGGCGCCGAACATCTCAAGCAGATCCTGACCGGTAACATCCTGACCAGCGGGCTCAATGAGGTTGCCGTCATCGTTCCGGTCTATGCAACAGTGGGACTACTGCACTGGTTGCTGCGCCGCTGGCTGACGGGCGCGGGGTCGCTTATCTGGGAATTCGTATTCTATGCGACCTTCGGCATCGTCGTGACCAGCTCGGTCGCCATTGCCGGGGTGCTGCTGGTCTTTTCGTTTCTGATTATTCCCGCCACCATCGGCGTTATGTTTGCAACATCGCAGCCAGGGCAGCTCGCGATCGGGTGGATCGTCGGCACATTCGTAAGCGCCGCTGGTCTCGTCGCATCGTTTTTCCTCGACCTACCAACCGGAGCGACGATGGTTTGCGCTTTCGGTGCATCATTGGCGTTCGCCGGCATGCTTTATCCATTTCTGCGGGGCAATCGCCGCCAGGCAGTATACACCGCGATCATAACTGCCCGCTGGATTGGCGCCGTCATCTTGGCCGGTTCAGCGTTGCAGCTGGCGGCCGCTCCGCGCGCGGATCAGCCGATCATCGATATGGTTGAATACGCGATCCCGTCACTTCGCACGCTCTATTTCACGCGCGCTGAAACGACGACGTTTGCAGATGCCAGCGAACACGCGGAGCGATATCGTAGGGAGGCCGAGCAGCTGAACGAAGTGGAACGGCGTAACCGCACTCAAGGTCAGGCGCTCGATGACTTCAGCATTGCGCGCATTTCCTCGTTCCTAAAATCCTACGGCGAAATGCGCAAAGGCGAACAATTCGTCATGGGCGAAGTACGCGTACGGGCGCGTGAACGCGTCCGATGGGGCGCGAGCTTGGGCTTGTTGGCGTTTGCACTTCTGATTGCGCCTGTTTCTTGGCGACTATTATGGGTGCGGGCACCTCATTAGGTATAAAGGTCCGCTTCGGGTCAAAAGCAGACATGTGCAGCGCACAAGCCGATGTCCGCTCTCCAGAGAACTCTCTGATCTCACCACAGGGATCGGGGACTGCGTGGTGGGCCCGGGAGGACTCGAACCTCCAACCAGACCGTTATGAGCGGTCGGCTCTAACCAGTTGAGCTACGGGCCCTGCATGCTCCTTCTATCAACGCGCGCGGGCGATGCGCAACGCCACCCTCTCCTGCCGGACCGGTGATTGGGCTACGCTACTCATCCAATCGGCCGGAGTGTCATCGCCATGCACGTCTTTAGCCTCGAACGTGAGCAGCAGTGGGACCCTCAGCACCATGTCGAGAAAATCCTCGGCAAAGTCGCCGAGGGCGACTTCACAGTAGCTTGCTGGGAGCCCGGACAAATCAGCCCCTACCACTGCCATCCGCATTCCACCGAAATCTATTTCTGCTTTTCAGGCGGCGGTACCATGCGAACACCTGCTGAAACGATCCCGGTGACGCCTGGCGCCTTCATTGTCCACCCGCCTGGCGAGGTGCACGAATACGAGAATGGGCCGGCGCGCACGTTGCTTTTCCGCGTACGCTACGGCACCGACATGCGCGCACACCATTGCGATTGGCGCGGCAACAAGGACTGGAAGCAGTCCACGGAGGACGCCGAGTACTATCGGCGTCACCCGGTCGACTGATCACATCTTCAAGAGCCGCTTGGCATTCCCGCTCAATATCTTGATCTTGTCCGATTCCGAAATCGACACGCTTTCCATCCACTTAACCGCCGGTGGATTCATCACGAACGGCCAATCGACCGCGAACAGGATGTGGTCGATGCCCATCTCCAGCATGCAGCAGATCAAGGCCGGATCGGAGAAGAAGCCGCTCGTCGTGACGTAGAAATTCTTGCAGAAGATATCGCGGAAGCTCATCGCCTTCTGGCCCGGCCGCTTGAGCGATGAGTCGATGCGCCAGACCAGGAAAGGTAGCGTCTCGCCGAAATGGCCGAGAATGATCTTCAGATTCGGGTGCGCGTCGAACACGCCCGATAGCACCAGCCGGATCGCTTGCGTTGCGGTCTCCACCGTGTAGCCCCACGCCGGCCGCACCACCAAAGGGAAGTCCTTGGCGTAGTCCTGATAGTAGATTTCCGTCACCTTCGGATGCGGCAACGAAGGATGGAAGTAAATCGGCACGTCGAGCTTTTCGGCGCGCTCGTAGATCGGCCAGAATTTCTTGAGGTCGAGGAACTCGCCGTTCGACATCCCGTGCAGCATCGCGCCCTTGAAGCCGAGTTTGGTGACTGCGCGCTCGAGCTCGTCGGCGGCCGCCTTCGGGATCCACGGTCGGAAGCGCCGCGAAAGCCGCGAAGCGTTTGGGATTGGCCGCGCATACCTTGGCGAGACGATCATTCACCTGCCGGGTTAGATCGGCGGCGATGTCGGCCCCAAGCTTCTGGGTCGAAGGCGCGCCGTGCGAGAGCACCTGGATGTCGATCCCGGCCTCGTCCATTTCCTTGAGGCGCAGACTGCCCAGATCATAGAGCCGCTCGTCCGTCTCGTTGCCGCGGCCGGCTTCGGGGCCGGTGAAATGCTTGGCCAGTTCCGGGTCCCAGTAGTGTTCCTCGATGGCAATGATCGGACAATTCGGCTTTTTCATCATGACGCTTCCCCGCAACACTGATGGAGCCGCTTCGTAGCAACCGTCAGGCTGGCTGTCACGGCCCCCTGCCATGACCGTCTCGTGACAGTCGCCCGTGATAAATATGCCGCACACTATTGGTTGCCAAACGAACGGTGCGCAAGCGGGCTTTGGCATTGCCGCCGACTCAGTTATGCACAGGCGATGCTGCCGATTCTTCGGATTCTCCCTGTGGGCGGCGTACTTCTCGCCATTTTGATTCTGGTTCTGGCGCTCAGCCCGCCGGATGGATCTCGTGCGCCATTGACGCTCGGCGATTGTGCCGGCGCGCGGCGCGCTGCTTGATCGCGATCGCCACCCCGAAGTAGCGGCAATTCCTTATCCTCGCCGCCCTCAAGCGCGCCGATGAACTCAATCGCCTGCGCGAACTGCCCGACACGCCGGCACGATCCGGCGACGCGCCGCCTAAAGTCGCGGGCCTTCCCAGCGAACGAGCTGATACCGATCCGGACGAAACCGGCTCGATCAATGAGACGCCGGCCGTCAGCATTCCGATCGAAATTGGTGAACCGTCGTCGACCGAACTGCCTGTGACCGCGCCGGAGGAAAACATGCCGGCGATCAAGATCGCCGAGCGCGCCAAGGCCGCAACGTGAAGCCCGCCGCCGCGCACATCGAACGCGTCGCGCCAAGTCAGCGACCGGCACGACGGAGCCTCACCAGTTCAATCTGCTGGAAATTTTATTCGGCGGGCCGTACCAGCAACCCTACAACTCCCGCCAGGCCAGTCAGCAGTATCAGCGACCGGCCTATGGCACCCAACAGTCCACCCAGCGGTACCAGCAGCCGCCATATACTGGTTCACAAGCGAGCCAATCGGCCTTTTCCACGGTCCCCCGCACCAATCCGTACTAGGCGATCAGTGGTAGTCGAGGCGACCGCTATAGAGACTGGACGACGATGCGACGCTTTCGCCCTGTGCGTATGCGCCGCCTAGCTTTTGCTCTGAAGTGAATTTGATGCTGCTGCTCGGTGCTGCGGAAGCGAACGAATCAACCGCCTGATCGTTGGCCGCCATCGTCATGCCTTTGTTCTTGGCGGCATAGTAATAGCCGGCAGCGTAATAAGTGCACCGCGCGGTTGGTATTGCCGTTGGCGACGCGATAGGCGCCGGCGAGATATTTCACCGCGTAGGTCATGTTGGTGTCGGCATCGAGCAGACCGGCGGCGTTGCCGGTGTATCCCATGGAGCGGGCGGTCGCGAGCTTGATCTGCATCAGCCCGTAATTGCCCGCGCTGACGACGCGCGGATTGCCACCGCTCTCGCGCTTGATCACACGACGCACCAGATCCTCCGGCAAATTGTTCGCCGCGGCATGGCGGGCGATCAACGCATCGAGATTGCCGTTGGCATCGAGACTCGCGGAACGCTGCTTTTGCGCGAACGCCGGGCGTAGCGACGAGCGCGACCAGAATCGTTGTGAGTGTGAGTTTGCGAATCATGGCGGCTCCGGTTTGCAGATGGACGGGTTGTGGGGGGAGTGCGGCTTGTCGTGAGAAACTCCGGCAACTTTGTGACGCAACTGCGTTAATCCCCACCGGTTCCATCACGAATTGGTTCAGTCCGTTGCGGAATACCTCCACTGCGCAGTCCCGTACCGTCCTTCGTCGCTACAAGCCGCATTGATCCGCATCAAAGTCGTTGCGAGCCGCCTCGCCTTAACTTGTGTTGCGATTCACGATTAACCGCAAAGGAGGCTCACATCATGCCGACGCAAACCGCCATTATCGTTGGCGCAGTCGTTCTGACGTTTGCAGCATTCGCCATTAGCCTGGCCTGGGCCGACTATTACACGCGAGGGATCCGGGCGCCCGGTAGTGGCGAATAAAGATCTCTCGGTTTCCAGTCGCGGTGCGCCAGACGTGTGTGTAGGCTTCCCGCCACAATTTCGGCTCGGGAGGACAAGATGAGCACGCCGCATAGTACGCTGGAGGACCGCCTGCGCGCGGTCGAGGACACGCTTGCGATCTATCATGTGATCGCCAGCCATCCGCCCGCCGCCGACACCGGCACCGACCGCTATTACCGCGATGCGTTCACCGCCGACGGCGAGATCGATCTCGGCGGCGGTAAGGCCGCGCAACCGGCAACGAGGCGATCGCGGCGATCGTGAAGACGCCCGAGCACCAGGCCGCGATCGCCGGCGGCCTCTGCCATTTCGCCGGACTGCCGCGCGTGGAGCTCGACGGCGACCGCGCGGTGGCGACCTCCTATTTGCAGATCATCACGCCGGACAACAGGCGCCGCACCCATGCGAAGTGTCCGGTCACGGCACATCGACCGGCTTTCGCATCCACCGCGTCGGCGCCAACCGCTGGGAGCTCAAGCGCGCGCAAGGACGGCTGGAAGGTGACGCGGCGCACGCTGCGGCCGCTCGACGGCACCGACGATGCGCGGGCCTTGCTGCGGCGCGCGATTGCGTCATAATTTCAAGTGGCGGACATGAGACAAACGGAAATGAGACAGGGAGCACGACATGCCGAAGGCCTATTGGGTAGTGAACTATCGTTCGGTGAAAAATCCCGAGGCCTGGCAGGCTTACGCCAAGCTTGCGGTGCCGGCAATTCAATCGGCCGGCGGCCGCTTTCTGGCGCGCAGCAATCCAGCAAAAACCTATGAGGCCGGTGTGAATCGAGCGCGTCGTGCTGGTCGAGTTCGACAGTCTCGACAAGGCAATCGCCTGCCACGACACGCCCGCTTACAAGGAGGCGCTCAAGGTGCTCGGCACCGGCAATGTCGAACGCGATATGCGCGTGGTTGAAGGCGCCGCATAGACGCCCCTCACCACTCTGCGAACGGATAGCGCTTGTGTGCGGCCGCGGCGTCGCGCTGCGCATCGGCGATGACCTCGAAAAACATCACAATGAATGAAATCACGCGTCCGGAGCCGGCGAGCGGCGCCAGGACCGGTGCGTGAACAGGCAATGCAGTCATTCGTATTCTCCTTGAGAAATTCTAGAAGCTTGACGGCGTAGAGAGAAAGCGGCGCTCGATCTCGCGCTCGGTTTCGTCGGTGAATTTGCCGCCGTTGCTCCAGATAGCGTGCGATCTCACGCTCGGCGTGGCGCTGACGCGATAGCATCATGGCGTCGACGAACCAGCGCGAAAAAGCCGGGGCGAGCTGCGTGCAGGAGTTTCGGCAATGAGGTCGCGCTGCGCGACAGTGGATGGAGCGTAAGCCATGGAGTCATCTCCCTTCAGCTGGGTCTGACGATCCAAGGCGTTTCCCGTTTCTTATTATTGTTGTCGCGCAACATAAGCGTTATTCGTTGCGCACTACTACACTTGGTGGAACATACGTTCCATGCGCACTGACTCATGCAGAGCGTCGTGCCTGTGTCGCAATTGCGTGCAACTGATTCCAAATGCGGCGGGCAGTGCCTTCACGGGCGGCAATTCGACGACCGCGCGCCACATTTCCGCCACAAAGTTGTTAAGCATTTGTTAACGAATAGCGCTGCGGCTCAGCCTTTGCTTGCGCACCGATTGCTAAAGCTCGCAATTGCACGCCTATATAGTGGTTATTCGCGATTTCGCCTGACCTTGCAGTTTCGGCCCTAGGGCCTTCCCCAAGAACACGCAAAATCCGGATATGAGGCCCATGCGAATGGTTTGCATGGGGCATAAACGCCTTTTCGCGTTTTCAAAAGGAGGCCATGATGGCCACAGGTACCGTTAAGTTCTTCAACGCCCAAAAGGGCTTCGGCTTCATCGTGCAGGACGGCGGCGGCCCCGATGTGTTCGTTCACATCTCGGCAGTCGAGCGCGCCGGCATGAGCAATCTCAACGAGGGCCAGAAGCTTTCGTTCGACGTGGAGGCCGATCCGCGCAGAACGGCAAGTCCGCTGCCGCTAATCTGCAGGCGGTCTAACTTTCGTATCTGACGACAGCGCCAGCGCGTGCGCGGCGTTTTTCTTTTGTGACGCACATCCCCATTTGCCATTCCGGGCGCCGCGTAACGGCGCCGAAACGCCGCGCGAATGACGGAAGGACACGCCATGGCGAAGAAACCGGGAACCAACCCCAAAGGCGAATTCGTGTTCTTCGACGTCGTCTATGAGGACGGCTCGCAGCGCTCCAACCGGCGCGTGCCGGCGGAGCTGCTCGGCGGCCTCGAAAAGGACGAGCCCGCGCTTGGCTTCATTATCGAGCAGGACCGCGAGATCGCCGAGAAATCCGGCCGTCCGGTGCTGGCTATCAAGAGCATTGGCCGCACCGGCGCCAAGAAGAAAGTAAGTAGCTAAAAGCAAAGACTGGTCACGAACTTCCCGTTCTTGTCTTTGATCACATAGGGACATTCCGCGCGCTTGAGAGCGGCCTTGGCATCTTCGTTTCCGAGCGTTGCGGCTTTTTCGTAATAGGCTTTGGCGGCGTTTGAATCCTGCGGACCCCCTCGCCCGCTTTGAGAAAATGCACCCAACCGCTCCATTGCCGCGGGATGACCTTGCGCGGCGGCCTTTTCAAACAAGGTCCGCGCAGCGGCATCGTCCTTCGGACCGCCAATGCCGTCCGCCGTCATCATTCCGAGCTGATACTGCGCTTCTGCCGAATTTGTTTCCGCTGCCTTCGACAGCAGAGCTCTCGCCTTGACGGGATCCGATGGTCCGCCACCAGAGAGTGTCGCGAGATTGGTGACACCGCGGGGGTTGCCAGCCTCGGCCGCGCGCTCGAACAGCCTGCGAGCTTCGGCCGGATCCTTGGCAACGCCGGTCCCGCTCCCAAGCAGCACGCCGAGTTCGACCATGGCCGATGTGCTCCCTTTATCGGCCGCCTTGCGCCAGACACTTATGGCTTCCGGCATTTGCCGATTGGCCGCATAGGCACGACCGAGTTCGTAAAGCGCCCGACGGGATGAGGCCGACGCGACCTTGCAAAATTTGATCGCTGTCGCGATATCGGACTGCGCAATCTCGGGAGTGCCTTTGACGTCCGCCGGCTTGTCCGGATCGGCAGGGTCAGCGGCGATCCGGTCGCAAAGCACGAGATCGGCCGACTGACTGTAGGCCGACGAATGAAGAGCGGTGATGGCCAGCACCACCATGACGATCCTGAAGCCGCAAGCGATTGAACCTTCGTTAGATCGTCTAATCATGATTCCAGCCGCCTGCTCACACAGCATTTTGAACCGATACGATTTTAAAACGGCGAACCTGCGCCAGCAAGTCAGCAAACTTGCCGGAAGCCGCGCGTGACCGGATCGGCTAACATCGGCGCAATGGACACACCCGCCTCGACCAGCGACTTCTACGAGGGCCTGCCGGTCATTCGCGATTTCACACAGGTCGCTGACGATGCATGCTTCCGGTCGCTTCCGAACGACTGGATGGTGGGCGTCGCTGACGTCCAGCAATCGACCAAGGCCATCCGCGAGAATCGCTACAAGGCGGTGAACATGGCCGGCGCGGCAGTAATCGCTTCGATCGCCAATGCACTGAAAGGCCGCGACTTCCCCTTCGTTTTCGGCGGCGACGGCGCAAGCTTCGCGGTGGCACCAGAACACGCCGGTCTGGCGCGGCAGGCGCTCGCCGAGACTGCGACCTGGGTCAAAGAAGATCTCGATCTTGGCTTGCGGATCGGAATGGTTTCGGTCACCGACATCCGCACGCAAGGACGCGATGTTCGCGTGGCCCGTTACATGCCGTCGGAGAATGTCACCATCGCGATGTTCTCGGGCGGCGGCATGGCCTGGGCCGACGCCGCAATGAAGCGCGGTGAGATCGCGGTGCCGCCAGCCCCGCCGGGAGCGCATCCCGATCTATCCGGCCTGTCCTGCCGGTACGAACTGATCCCGTCCCAGCGCGGGCAGGTGTTGTCGCTCGTGGTGATGCCGGGCGCTCGCGCGCGCCCCGACGAATTCCGCGCCGTAGTTGAGGCCATCACCCGCATCGTCGAGAAGACACCGGATGCCTCACGCCCTCTTCCCGGCCAGGGGCTGCGGCTCAAATGGCCCCCGCAAGGCTACGAACTCGAGGCGCGCGCATCGCGGCGCGCAGGTAAATCGATCCGCTCGCGCAAGGCCAAGGTCCTGGCTCGCACTTTGCTCTATTTCCTTGTCATGCGGAGCGGCCTGCGCATCGGCCGCTTCGTTCCGGCGAAATACACCCGCGAGCTCATCGAAAATTCGGACTTCCGCAAGTTCGACGATTCGCTGCGCATGGTGCTCGATTGCACGCCGGAGCTGGCGACCGAGATCGAGAACTATTTGAAGGCAGCGGCGGCCAAAGGTGTGGTCCGCTACGGCGCGCACCGCCAGGATGCTGCGATGATGACCTGCTTCACGCCTTCGCCGGTCAACCCGAACCACGTCCATTTCATCGACGGGGCGCAGGGCGGTTACGCGCTTGCGGCAACTGCGCTCAAGGAGAGTAGCGCGTGAGAGTGACGCTCAGCCACTGACGCGCGTGCGCGCCGCGTTTTCGACCAAAGTTTTTCCAAGAGACCAGATTGCGCCCGGAACTCGATGCGCATCCGAGATGACCGCTTCAAATGACCGCTCGATCCAGTCGCAGTCTTCGTCCGTGATAATCAACGGGGGCAAAAGCTTGATCGTATGATTTCCGTGTCCCGCAACCTGAGAAAGGATCCTGTGTTCCTTTAACAGCGGAATGACGATGAGTTGGCAAAACAGCGCGCTGTTGGCTGTCTCAAGCAGATTCCAGGATGCCTTGAGTGTCAGCGAACGAGGCGCACCAAACTCGATACCTATCATCAGGCCCTTTCCTCGGACCTCTTTGACGAGCTCGTGGCGTTTTGTCATTCGCTCGAACGTCGCGAGCAACCGCGCGCCCGTTCGTCCCGCGTTCTGCATCAGCCCTTCGGATTCGATGACCTCGAGTGTGGCCAGTCCGGCCGCCATGGCGAGATCGTTTTTTGCAAATGTCGACCCATGCACCACGGCACGGTCCATTCGATCGAAAACCTTGTCGAAGATCCACTTGTGGGTCAGCACCGCGCCCACAGGAACATGCCCGCCGGACAGCGACTTGGAGAGCAAGACAATGTCGGGCTCGATACCCCAATGTTCGCAGGCAATAAACCGCCCCGTTCGCCCAAGTCCGGTTTGAACTTCGTCGGCAATAAACAAGGTGCCGTGCTTGCGACACAGGTCGAGTGCGGAACGCAGATAATCATCCCCGGGAACGGTCACGCCCTTGCCCTGGATGGGCTCAACGATGAATGCGGCAATTGTTTTTGCGGCCAGCGCCCGTTCAAGCGCGACGATATCGTTGAATGGCACTTCGATGCATCCGGGCAAGAGCGAACCAAAGCCGGAGCGGAAAATCTCATCGCCGTTGATCGATAACGAACCGTAGGTCAGTCCATGGAACGCATGGCCGCAATAGACAATTCCGTCACGCCCCGTCGCGGCGCGGGCAAATTTGAGCGAGGTCTCGACCGATTCAGTGCCGGAATTGGTGAAGAACACCTTTTCAAGATGCGGCACATAACGCAGCAGCCGCTCGGCCAGAACTCCGGCAAGCGCTGACACGTCCATTTGGACGAGGTTTGGAAAATCGCTGTCGAGAACTTTTTTCAAGGTGTCGCCCACAACCGGATGGTTGCGGCCGAGCCCGAACACGCCCCACCCGCTCAGCAGATCGAGATACTGCTGGCCCTGACGATCGTACAGGTACTGGCCCTTGCCGCGCTGGTACGCCCGGTCAAAACCGATCGTTTTCAGCACTCGAACCATCTGTTCATTAAGATGGCGGGTATGCAGCGTGTATCGATCTGCCTCCGCCTTAGCGAAGAGGCCCTCGATATCAAGACTCATTCCGGCCTCCGGAACCCGCTCAGAAACATCGTCTCATTCAATCAATCGATGGTAGCTGCTCCCCATCGGCATGTCATGCAGAGCGGTAATCTTTGCTTATTCGTGCCCTGAGCACAGAATCATCCCCAGGGACACTGCTGAATCCGTCACTAGTGTGGTTTTTTCTCCACGTTGTGACGTTGACCATGGCGGCCACCTTTGAGATAAATGTTCCGGGTGGAGCGGGGTGCGGATGTCGGGAAAAGAGGGCGTCGTTGCTGTTACCTGTCTAGCGCTTGAGGCCGGCATCGCGCGCGGTCCTGGGGTTTCGGTAATTTGCAATCAGAGTTCGGGTTTGCGCGCGGCTCTTGGCGCAGCGATCGCGCGTGGCGCTTCGGGGATCATCAGTTTTGGAATCGCCGGCGGGCTCGCGCCCGGTCTCTCTGCCGGTGATTGGGTCGTCGCGTCCGGCGTCAGGAAGGGTAAAGATGTAATCGCGACCGATCGCGCATGGGCGCAACAGCTCCTTGAGATGCTCCCAAACGCCATTCACGCAAACGTTGTCGGTATGGATGCTGTGGTGCCGGGCCCCGTGGAAAAGTTTAAACTTTATGATGAGACGGGAGCGGCTGCTGTCGATATGGAATCGCACATTGCGGCCGAGATCGCCGCCGAGCACCGGATTCCGTTTGCTGCATGCCGTGTCATTATCGATGCGGCCCACAGAACGCTTCCGGCCGCCGCGACTCTCGGATTGCGCCGTGACGGCACACCGGATGTGGCCGCGGTAGTCCGCTCGGTCTGGCGAAACCCAAGCCAGCTTCCAGATCTCGTCCGCGTAGCGTTCGACGCCCAGGTTGCCCGGCGGGCTTTACGATCAGGGCGTAAGCAGCTGGGTGTCGGGCTGGGCTTTCCTTATTACAGCAGTTTTGAGTTCGACCTCGGCTTGCCGAAATCCTCGCCAAGTTTGATCGGATAGAACGCATCGGCGATATGCCGCGCCGTTGCTTCAGCGCAGACTTTTGCGATCGACCAGCCTCCGGCTCGATCAACGCGCTCTTGAGACGGCTGCTTCCGCTGGAGCCCACACGTTCGGACCCGATCCTTCCGAATTTCCACAACTACGGCGAACTTTGGAAATGAGCGGACTCGCGCGAGGCACGGTCGGGCCGGTTGCCGAAGGACGACAATCCGATAATCGTTCCTATCAGCACGAAAAGCATGATGAGCTTGGAATTTCCGATGATGAAGGTGGCCATTAAGGCAGTCACTATGGCAGTCATGGCGTCACGCTATTGCTCCTGCGGAACAACTCCTTCGCACTTTCTTTCGCCGGTGCCGGCAATCTCCGGTTCTATGGTGATACAGAAAATATCAGGCCCCACTGCCGGACGAATGTGAGCCGGGTCACAGATGATTTTTTCCTTTTCCTCCAGGCTGCCCGTGTGAAGGCGTTCCTCCCCTCTTCACCCCCGCCGGGTTTTTGGCGGGGTTTTTTTATTGCGGAAACACCGTCCGCCCCGGCATCCCTTCCAGCCGGTTAAGGGCACCGGTCAAAAATCCGGGGTGGCCTTGCCCGGCATTTAACGCGCGGCGGCTACGATGCGGGCCTGCGTTTTTGAACCCGGGAGCGCCCTATGGGCCTCGTCAAAGCCATCGTCGGTTTGTGTCTCGGCATCGCCCTGTTCTCGGCGCTGCAAGCGGCCGGGGTGCGCACGCTTCAGGACTATCTCAAATCCGGTACCGCCACCGCCGGCCTGCCCATCGGCAACAACACGTCGCTTGTGACGAGCTTCGATGCCGATGCGCTGAAAAACGGCATCCTGCCGAAGTACGGCCCGATCGACACCACGGAAGGGCAGCGCCTTGGAGTCGAGAGCGCAGCGCGGCGGATCGACATGCAAATCCGTAACGCGCAGTCGCACGTGCCAAGGTTCTGATCGCGGCGGGCGCCGCTAACACGGCGTGTCCCGCGCCTTAGCCAACCCTACGGCTCAACGGATCAAAGCCTTACTCGCTAAGCCGTTGTGAAAACAGCACCATGGTCTTGCGATAGACCTCGGAGCGATTCCACTCGCGCATCACCTGGAAATTCTCGGTGCCCTCGCCGAACGGCGCGCCGGCGCGCCACCCGTTGGTTTTCAAGAGATTGGCCGTCGAGGCGAGCACATCCGGCACGCTGTGCCGCAGGTCGACGTGGCCGCTCCCGTCGTAGTCGACGCCGTACTTGATGTAGGACGACGGCAGAAACTGCGTCTGGCCGATCTCGCCGGCGTAAGCACCGATAAGGTCGCGCAACGGCAGGTCGCCGCGCTGGAGTATCTTGAGCGCGGCAATGAGCTCGGTCTGGAACAGCTCGGTGCGGCGGCAATCATGCGCCAGCGTGGCGAGCGTACGGATCACCGGCAGCTTGCCCATGTCGCCGGTGCCGTTGTCGCTTTCCAGCGTCCAGATCGCCATGATCAGCGTCGCCGGCACGCCGAATTGCCGCTCGATGCGTGACAGCAGTTGGGCGTGCTTTTGCATCAACGATTTGGCGCGCTTGATACGCGCCGGGATGACGCGGGTGGCGGCGTATTCCTCGAAGCTCTTGGCGTGGAACATGCCGCGCTGGCGGCGGTCGAAGGCAAGCACGGCCTGGTCAAGGGTTACGCCGGCAAAGGCGCTGCTGATGACCTCGCGCGAGACGCCGGCCGCAGCGGCCTCGCGCGACATGGCGGACAGGAACGTGCTGAAATCGCCACCGCATTGCGCCGCGTGCACTGGCGCGGTGATGAGTAAAGTAAAAAGGAATACAACGAGAAGTCTGGACATAGACGAACCTTTGTTGCCCCCGCGGATGATCATTACACTGTCATGGCCGCGCTTGTCCTGGCCATCCCGATTGAAGACGCGACGTCCTGCCTTTGTCCGCTCATTCCCGCGCAAGCGGGAATCCAGCAATACGAAAAGAGCTGGGTCCCCGCTTTCGCGGGGACGAGCGGTACAAGTACAGCTTCCTCGCACGAGGATGCACAGGCTAGGATCGCGTTTCAAATAAAGTGACCACAAGGAGCAAACGAATGCCCAAGGCCTACTGGATCACCTGCTACCGCGAGATCAAGGACCCCGCCAAGCTCGCCGCCTACGCCAAGCTTGCCCCGGTCGCGCTCGCGCCTTTTGGCGTGCGCTATCTTTGCCGCGGCAGCCCGAACGCAACCTTCGAGGCCGGGCTGAAAGAGCGCCTGGTGGTGTCGGAATTTCCGAGCCTGGAAAAGGCAATCGCCGGGCACGACGGGCCGGCCTATCAGGAAGCTCTACGCGCGCTGGGTGACGGCGCCGTGCGCGACATTCGGATCATCGAAGGGCTGGAGTGAGATGACGCAAAAACTTTGTAGGGTGGGCTAAGGCGCGGACACGCGCCGAGCCCACCACACAATGCCGCATGCGTTGACGATGCTGAGGGTGGGCTCGCTTCGCTTAGCCCACCCTACATTGCACTTCTTGAATGACTTCCCTCTCACGCAGACGTGTAACTTTGTGTGATGCCGCCAGCCGCTTTCGTTCGTATATGAAGACAAATTCCTCTCTGGGATACACACAATGATGCACCGTTCCGCGCTCCTTCTTGCCGCCGCCTTGGCCTTTGCGCCCTTCGCGGCGCAGGCAGAGCCCGCCGTAACGATCCCGCCACTCGCGGCGGAGCAGCCTGCGCAAAGCACAGGCCTCGAAACCGCCGTGCTCGCGGGCGGATGCTTCTGGGGCATCCAGGCCGTTTACCAGCACGTCAAAGGCGTCACCAACGCCGTGTCCGGCTATGCCGGCGGCGCGCAGAAGGACGCCCTTTATGAAACCGTCAGTTCAGGCCGTACCGGCCACGCCGAAAGCGTGAAGGTGACGTTCGACCCGCGCCAGGTTTCCTACGGCAAGATCTTGCAGGTCTATTTCTCGGTCGCGCACGACCCGACGCAGCTCAACCGCCAGGGGCCGGATTCCGGCACACAGTATCGCTCCGAAATTTTCCCGCAGAGCGAGGCGCAGCTAAAGGCCGCGAAAGACTACATTGCGCAGCTCGACCAGGCCCATGCCTTCAAGCGCCCGATCGTGACTAAAACCGACACGATGAAGTCGCCGTTCTTTGCGGCCGAGGCTTATCACCAGGATTACGCGATTCATCATCCCTACCAGCCCTACATCGCCATCAACGACGCACCGAAGGTCGAAAACCTGAAGAAGCTATTTCCGGAGCTCTGGCGCGACCAGCCGGTGACCGTGGCGGCGGCCGGCGGCGCAGGTGGCTAAGGCAACGTAAGCAGATAAATGTAAAACGGCGGGCTTTAGGCCCGCCGTTCTTTAAAGCTCTTGATGCCCAGCGATCAATTGTCGAGGAAGCTCCGCAATTTGCGGCTCCGGCTCGGATGTTTCAATTTTCTCAGCGCCTTCGCCTCGATCTGACGAATACGCTCGCGGGTAACCGAGAACTGCTGGCCGACTTCTTCCAGCGTGTGGTCGGTGTTCATGCCGATGCCGAAGCGCATGCGCAGCACGCGCTCCTCGCGCGGCGTGAGCGAAGCAAGCACACGCGTCGTGGTCTCGCGCAGGTTCGACTGGATCGCCGCGTCGATCGGCAGGATCGCGTTCTTGTCCTCGATGAAATCGCCGAGATGCGAATCCTCCTCGTCGCCGATGGGCGTTTCGAGCGAGAGCGGCTCCTTGGCGATCTTGAGGACCTTGCGCACCTTCTCGAGCGGCATTCCCAGTTTTTCGGCCAGCTCTTCCGGCGTCGGCTCGCGGCCGATCTCGTTGAGCATTTGCCGGCTGGTGCGCACGATCTTGTTGATCGTCTCGATCATGTGCACCGGGATACGAATGGTGCGCGCCTGGTCGGCGATCGAACGGGTGATCGCCTGCCGGATCCACCAGGTGGCGTAGGTCGAGAACTTGTAGCCGCGGCGGTATTCGAATTTGTCGACCGCCTTCATCAGGCCGATATTGCCTTCCTGGATCAGGTCGAGGAATTGCAGGCCGCGGTTGGTGTATTTCTTGGCGATGGAGATGACGAGGCGCAGGTTGGCCTCCACCATTTCCTTCTTGGCCTGGCGCGCTTCACGCTCGCCCTTCTGCACCATGTGCACGATCTTGCGGAACTCGGAGATTTCGACGCCGGTCTGCGCGGCAAGGTCGTGCACCAGCGAGCGGATCTCCTTGATGCGATCCTTCTCCTTGGCAACGAGGTTCTTCCAGCCTTTGGCCGAGAGCTTCGATACGCGGTTGAGCCAGCGTGGGTCGAGTTCGCCGCCCATATATTGCTTGAGGAAATCCTCGCGGATCACGCCATAGCTTTCGGCAAGACGCATCAGCCGGCCTTCGTTGGAAACGAGGCGCTTGTTGATGTCGTAGAGCTGCTCGACGAGTGAATCGATGCGCGCCTGATTGAGCCGCAGCGATTTCACTTCGGAGATGATCTCTTCCTTCAGCTTTTTGTATTTGCGCTCCTGCGCCGGCGAGAGCGAGGAGTTCTTCAGGCGAAATTCGATGTCCTGCTCTTGCAGGCGGCGCAGGCGCTTGAATGAATCCGCGATGGTGTCGAAGGTCTCGACCACCTTCGGCTTGAGCTCGGCTTCGATTGCAGCGAGCGAAAGCGAATTCTCCATATCGTCTTCGTCGTAGTCGCTCTCGGCGGCGGCCTCGGCTGGATCCTTCTCCTCGCCTTCCGCACCTGCGGCTTCGCCCGGCGCCTTGAACGGCGTGGCGGCAGGCGGCGCCGCGGGCGGTGCCGGCGTTTGCACGACCTGGAGGTGCGGCGCGCCGGGAACGGGCGTGCCGACGGATTGCGGAATAGGCTTGCCATCGGGGCCGATGATGACGGGCACCTGCATCTGCTTGGCGTCGGGGCCGGCATAGGTGGCTTCAAGATCGATGATGTCGCGGAGGAAGACTTTTCCTTCGTTGAGCTCGTCGCGCCAGATGATGATGGCCTGGAAGGTCAGCGGGCTTTCGCAGAGGCCCGCGATCATTGCTTCGCGGCCGGCCTCGATGCGCTTGGCGATGGCAATTTCGCCTTCGCGCGAGAGCAGCTCGACCGAGCCCATCTCGCGCAGATACATGCGCACGGGATCGTCGGTGCGCTCGGAGGGTTCTTTCTTCTCGGTGGTCGCGAGCGACTTCGTCTTCGCCTCGACGACTTCCGTGCCGGTATCCTCTTCGTCGTCGTCGGCCTCGTCGGTAGCCTTCTCGCCCTCTTCGCCGTCGGCCTCCTCGGTCTCGACTACGTTGATGCCCATCTCGTTGAGCATCGCGTAGATGTCCTCGATCTGGTCGGAGGACACTTCGCCGGACGGCATCACTTCGTTGATCTGGTCGATGGTGACGTAGCCGCGCTTCTTGGCGGCCTTGATCATTTTCTTGACGCCGGCGTCGGAGAGATCAAGAAGCGGCAGCGGCGATTCGGGCGCGCCTTCCTCCTTCTCCGGAGCTGGTTCTTTTTCTTTAGCCTGCGTCGCCTTTGCCTTACTCGCCATTCCGCCTCTCCTGGACCATCGCGGCCATCTCGCCCCTGGCCACGGCCAAAAAGGGCCGCGCCGGCGAGGCGCCGCCCCGAATCAGGTCACCCAGTCTCCTCGGAACCCGCTTAAGCTCCGATTAACCTAAAAGAATACCGCTGGAATCGACCCTTATTCCACGCCGGCCCGGCTCTCCCATCCCACCCTAAGAATGGCGGGACCTGCTCATAAGCTACGAACGCCCCGACCGGAAGAGGCTCCAAAGCCCTCAATCAGGGCCTCGGTACCTTCCACTCGCTCCAGGCGGGCTTTGACGTCGCGCAACCGCAAATAATTGGTTTCGCTCGCGTCCTGGCCCAGGGCCTGCTCGGCGTCCTTGAGCTCCTTAGTTAGTGAATGCCACTGCCGATGCAAGGCGACAAGCTGCGACCAGGTCACCAAAACGTCGTCGGGCGCAGCCTCCGGCCGCGCCCCCCAGACCGAAGGGGTCGTGATCGACACGGCAATGCGCTGCATGACCTCGCTGAGATTGCGGGTGGCCAGCTCCGCCTTGAGCGCCTCGGCATCGAGGGCAGAGGCATGCGCGGCGATATCGATCAGCGCATTTTTGAGCCGCTCGGCCTCGGCATTGCGGAACTCGAGCGAGGCGAGTTCCTCCAGATGATCATGCAGCAGCCAGGGGTAATTGATTGCGGCTTGCAGGATCAGCGCCTCGCGTTTGGGCACCGCCGCGCGGTTGCCGCGATGGACCGCGCTCGACGCCAGCTGCTGGCTCACCACCACATAGGGTGTCGACCTGCCCGCGGTTCGCGGCGCAGCCTGGCGTTGCCAATCGGCATTGCGCTCGCGCCAGTTTCCGCCCGAGCGTGGCTCCCGCCAGTTCCCGCCCGAGCGCGCCTCGCGCCGCGGCGCCTGCGCGGGCGCAAATAACCGCGAAAGACGCGCGCTGATATCCTGACGGTAGTACCGGCGAACGGCTTCGTCGCCGATGCCCGTAGTGACTTCATTGATGCGCGCTTCCAGCGCCGCGCGCCGCTCCGGCGTGTCGAAGGTGTGCCCTTCCGTCTCGCGCGCCCACAACATGTCTGCGAGCGGCCGCGCCGCGCCGATGACATCGCTCACGGCCTCGCGCCCGCCCGAACGCACCAGATCGTCCGGATCCTGTCCTTGCGGGAGGAGAGCAAACTTCAAACTCTTGCCGGGCTTGAGCCGCGGCATCGCAAGATCGACGGCGCGGTAGGCCGCGCGCAAGCCCGCATTGTCGCCGTCGAAGCAGAGCACGGGTTCGTCCGCCATCTTCCAGAGCAGCGTCAGTTGATCTTCGGTCAACGCCGTGCCGAGCGGCGCCACGGTTGCGGGAAAGCCCGCCGTGACCATGGCGATCACATCGACATACCCTTCGACCGCGATGATCGACGCACCATCGTGGGCCGCCTGGCGCGCGGCGGAAATGTTGTAGAGCGTTGCGCCCTTGTGAAAGAGCGGCGTCTCCGGCGAGTTCAGATACTTCGCCTGTGCGTCCTTCTCGAGCGCACGCCCGCCAAAGGCAATCACGCGGCCGCGCAAATCGGTGATCGGAAACATCACGCGGTCGCGGAAACGGTCGAACGGCACCGGAATGTCGTCGCCGGAAATCAGCAGACCTGCCTCGACCATATCCTCGACGGGGATGCCGTGCGAGCCGAGAAGTTCTTTGAGCGCAAAACGCTCTCCCGGCGCATAGCCGATGCGGAACTTGAGTTGCGTCGCCGGATCGAGGCCGCGGTCGGCGAGATAGCCCCGCGCTTTCGCGCCGGCGCGCGCAGCCAGCGCGTCCTGGAAAAATTTCGCCGCCAGCTCCATGACGTCGTGCAGCGTCTTGCGCCGCGCGTCACGCACCTCATCCTCGCGCGAAACCTTCGGAAGCGGCACACCGGCCATCTGCGCAAGGCGCTCGACAGCTTCCGGGAAGCTGACGCCTTCGCTCTCCATGACGAAATCGAAGATGCTGCCGTTCTTGCCGGAGGAAAAATCGAACCAGGCCTGCTTCTGGTCATTCACGAAGAATGACGGGGTCTTCTCCTTGTTGAACGGCGACAGGCCCTTGAACTCACGACCCGAGCGCACAAGCTTGACGCGCTTGCCCACGACTTCCGAAACGGGAAGCCGGGCTTTCAGTTCGTCGAGAAACTGAGGCGTAAAGCGCATGGGCTTGGGGCCGAATCGGCGGTTAACCGCTAACTCTTCCCCATATCGGGTATTTAGGGCGCGTCCAGGACCAATTTGTCCCCGCTAGACACAGGAACGAATGACGCCGGCACCGCGCGCGAACCGCCCGAACAGCCGGAATAGTCACGGTAATCGCGTGTTCTTGCTGGTACAAAAAGCCAGACAAAGCCGCCATAAGGGGAGGAAAATCCATGACCATTCTTGCCACACCCGTGCTCGCCTCACTGCTCGGCCTCGCAGTGGCCGGGCTCTTCGCCGGCAGCGCGCAGGCGCAATCGCTCAAGCAACAGGCTGTCGGCACCTGGACGCTGGTCTCGGTCAAGGTCGGCGACGCCGAACCCTATGGGCCAAATCCGCACGGGGTCATGTTCCTCGATGCCGGCGGCCGCTTCTCGGTTTCGATCGTGCGGGCGGGAGTGCCGAAATTCGCCTCCAACAACCGCACCAAGGGCACCGACGCCGAGAACGCAGCCGCCGTGCACGGCGCGCTCAACTACTTCGGTACCTACACCGTCGACGAACCGTCAAAATCAATCACAGTAATGATCGAGGCGAGCAGCTATCCGAACTTCGTGGGTGAGACGCAGAAGCGGACACTGTCGGTCAGCGGCGACGAATTGCAGGTGATCAACGCCGCGCCGTCGGGCGGCGGCGGTGTCGCCACGCAGATCTGGAAACGCGCGAAGTGAGTGCGAAGACCTTCGTTCTCGTTCACGGGGCGTGGCACGGAGGCTGGGCGTGGGTGCGCGTGGCCGACCGGCTAAGAGCGCGCGGACATAGTGTATTTGCGCCGACACTCACCGGTCTCGGCGAACGGGCGCACCTGCTTCATCCCGGTATCGATCTCTCGCTGCACATCGCCGACGTGCTCGGCGTGATCAAATACGAGCGGATCAACGACTTCGTACTGGTCGGGCACTCCAATGGAGGCTGCATCATTTCCGGCGTGGCCGAAGCCGTGCCGGATGCGATCCGCTCGATTGTCTTTCTCGATGCCTTCATTCCCGACAATGGCGACGCGACATTGGATCTAGTGCAGCCGGCCGTACAACAAGTCATCCGGTCGGCGCTGGAGCGCGGCGAGACCACCGTGCCTGTGCGCGATGCGGCCGCGTTCAAGGTCAACGAGAAAGACCGCGCCTGGGTGGATTCGCTCGCGGGGCCGCAGCCGATCCGCACCATGACCGAAAAGATCAGGCTCACGGGCGCGCGCGAGCGGATACCGAAGAAGACCTATATTCGCGCGTCGGGCTACCCGAACGTTTCCTTCGAAATGGCGCATGCGCGCGCGAAGGCCGACCGCACCTGGCGCACCTTCGAGGTGCCGTGCGGCCATGACGTGATGATCGACGAGCCAGACCGGCTGACGGAAATATTGCTCGAGGTCGCGTAACTGCACTATTCGTCATTCCGGGTTCGCTCGCGCGGCGGAATGCCAGTGGCCGGGACAAGCCCGGCCATGATGTTTCTCGCCGTTACCGCGCCTTGGCTGCGATCTGACCTTCGAGCTGCTGATATTCGGAGCAAGCCGCGCCGCCGCAAATCCCTTTGATGCGTTCGAGGTCGCCGCGCGCTTTGGCGAGATCGCCTTGCGCAACGTAGAGCGCGCCCGAGTAAACCAGGGTGCTGACGTGATTGGGGTCGGCGGCAAGCGCCTTGTTGTACCAGACGCGCGCCTCGCCTGGATTGCCGAGCTTGGCGTAGGCAAATCCGATTGAACTCGCAATGTCGGGATGGTCGTCATAGCCAAGCGATTTCATGGCGGCGATACCGGCTTCGTATTTTCCCGAGAGAATGAGCGCGCGCCCGGTCTGGAAATTGTTGGCCGGCTGTTGTGCAGGCGCGATCGGCGGCTGAACGGCGACTGGCGGAGGCGAAGGCTGGACAATCACCGGTGCCGGTTGCGCGGCGGCTGGTGGGACAGGTTTTTGCGCCGGCGCCACGCGTTCTTTTACGTCTTCCTTTTCCTTGCGTTTGGGTTTTGGTTCGGCCTCGCGCGCCTTGCGTTCCTTGCCAGCAGCCGGTTTGTCCGGCTCGCCGTCGATGTAGTTCCGATTGCAGTAACCGCCGATGCCGCTAATCGCCGCAAGACACTGCTCGTAAGTATTGAAGCCGCAATTGGTGGCGCCGGTGCGATAAGCCGCGCACCAGGGCGGGCCTTTGGCTGCGGCGGGCGTGCCGAGCACGAACGCAACTGCAAAGCCCAGACTGCAAAGAGCAACAATTCGCATCAGACACTCCTGCGGGCGAAGGCTCAAAGTGTCAGCCGACCCCCGGGTTGGGCTTCATTTGCTGTGGCCTGCCGGGCGTTCCGCCCGGCCTTCCACGACCCGGGAAGCCCGGGCCGATCTGTATCTGGAAATTCACCGGCGGCGAGGATGACCCCGGATTATCCGAATTGGGTTTGGTCGTCGGCTTGCGTGGCTTCCTGGGCTTCGATCTTTTCGACTCGGATTTTTCCAACTGCACACATTTGCCGCTCTCGTCGTCGACCGTGCCGGGACGACAGCTGCAAACATTGTTGATGAGGATTTTGCCGCCCGGGCACCCTGTTGTCGTCTCCGGACAATTTCCATCTGAATTGCGCTGTCCGCCTCCACGGCAGCCGGTGGTCACGGTTCCGCAATTCGGGCCCTGGCAACCCGGGTCACCAAAGAAGCATTGGCCGTTGAGGCCTCTCCGCGTGCCGAGCGGGCAGTCCACCGTGATCGTCGGTGGCGGCGTGAAGCGGGGCTGTGAATACTCAGGCACAGGGTCACAAAGAGGCGCCGTGGCAGGAACGACTCCGCTCACGCAGGAAATATCCGGGCCGGGCGGCTCGGAAATGCTGGGCGTTCGTGTACCGAGAACGGCGCAATTCGAGTATCTGGAACCGAGCGGATACTTGATAGTCAAACTGGCAACGTTGGAATTCGTAGCCCCGGGGTCGAGCATCATAGGGGTGGTCGTGAACGAATTGTCGTACGGAGCATTCGGATCCGCATCGTGAATATCGACGAAATCCGTAAAGGGAGCGGTCCCGATATTCGTGATGTTAAACGAGAAACGGCAAGTGGCTAACCCTCCCGCCGATTCGCCTGACATTTTGCAGCAGCCAAGGAATGTCTTTTTAATCTGCAGCTTCGGAGCCGGATTTTGATTGTCCGGGTCGCATGAATGCGCGACCGGATTCCAGTGCCAACTCGCCGGGCAGCATTGCACAGCCAACGTGTCGCACTGCGAGACCGGAATGCAGGTGCGCTGGCCGTTGGGGTCGGTGTAATCCTGATAGCCGTCCTGGCAGAGGCATGTACCGTCGCCCTCTACCATGTGAGGGCCGCAGCTATTGGATTGGTTGCACGTGCCATCGGCATTGGGCTTGCTGCCGTCCGGACACGCACAATATGTGCCGCCGCTGCACATTTTCGGGCGGCCGCCGTCCGGTGGGCCCGGCTGGCAACGATCATTGGTGAAGACTTCTCCAGGACCGCAGTCAGTGTCCCTCTGCGGCGCGTCTGGTGGCCGTGGGAGCTGCGCGTTGGTCGCCGTTGGCAGACCATTTCTGCTCGCACTTCGCTTGACCGGAACAAGCCCGGCCGGACAGCGCGGCGCCTGGCAGCGTCCTTCGGAATAGGTCTCGCCTTCGCCGCAGATCATCGGCGGCGGCCCGCATTTCCCGTTGATGCGCACATAGCTCGCCGGACAATCACGATAGGTACAGCAGCCGTTGGAAAATTCTGTGCCTGAGGGACAGGTGGGCGGGAACCGGCAAACGCCATCGACATTGAACAGACCCAACGGACAAACGAGCACGACTGGCACAATCGGCAGCGCCGCCTGCCCGCACACCCGCCAAATAACAACGTCGCCCATATAGCCGCGCGTCTGCGGATCATCGAAACGATCGTCATAGTCGATGAAATAAGTTTCGAACGGCGGCTCGTTGAGCGGCCGCAACAGACGCGTCGAATTGCCCTGTAACCCGTCAACGATCAAAGGGCCGCCCGCCTGCAACCGCTGAATGACGGCGCGGTCGCGCGCATTGCGCAGCTGCTCGCCGGTGCTCCAGAGCGTGCCGCCGCACACCGCCCGGTTGATGTTTCCGGCGGCGTCGTAGCCGTAGCCGATGGCGATGCCGCCGTTATCATTGCGAAAAGTTCGGCGGGAAGCCGATGGCATATTCCTTCGGCACCGGGAACCAGAGATCGCGGCTGGGCGGATCGTCCGGGTTTTTCGGGCGGAAGCGCAACACGCGGTTCTCGGGCGATTCCGCCAGCGCCTTGTAGTCATAGGCGCCGGTCGGCGCGCCGCGCTCGGCGACCAGCATGTCGCCATTATCATCGAAAAGAATCTCGGAGACTTCCGAATTCGGCAGCGCCCCGCGCGGCACCGACACCTCGCCGCGCGCATCGGGGCCGAACGACCCATCGGGCAGAATCGAAACCGACCAGATGCGCAGGCCGGCGGCGACCGCGTAATAGAGACGGCCACGACCGACTGCCATGCCGAAGACACGCCGCGCCGGCGGCGGATAGGCCCAGGTCGCCGGATTGCCGCTGTCGAAGGCGGGGCTCTCAATGTTCAACCGCTTGCGCGGATCGAAGCCGATCGGCGGCAGACCCGCCGAGGGGAGCGCCTGCGAGCCGTGATCGAAGCGTCCGCGCTCGACGCCGTCGAGCGTGAAGCGATGGATCAGGCCGGTGTCGCGATCGGCGACAAAAAGTTGGCGCGAACCCGGGTCAAATGCCAGGCCGCCGAGCGCCGGGCCGGAATTGGGCACGCCGCCCAGCGTCACATTGGCGAACAATGTCACGGCGCCAGTGCGGCCGTCGATTTTCCAGATCGATCCCGGCCCGCCATCGACCGTGATCGGACCAAAAAGACCGGGCATAAAGGCCGCGTTCGGCGCACCGAGGCGCGAACGATCGGGGACACCATCGCCGTCGGCATCGGGCACCACGATCGGCAATCCGTAAGCCGAGCTGGCGGCAGCGTAGATGTTGCGCGGGTTTGCGTCGTCGAGTGCGAGCGAAAACACCTGGCCGAGCTGGCGCGCTGTCGCGGTGAAGGGCTTGGGTGCAGCCACGAGCTGGGCTTGCGGCGGCCCACCCATGCGAGCAAGACCAATCACCCGCAGCGAAGGACCGTCGAGGTTGATGTAGGTCTTGTCGATGCGCCTGGGTTCGGGTGGGGGCGGTGAACCAAGAACGACCGTCCCGGAAAAGCCCGCGACAGCCGCGTCGCCTGCCGGCAATACGGGGAGCGCATTCTGCGCCGACGCAGCGGCAGACAGAAACGAAACGCCCAGCAACTGCGCGCAGATAAGCGCATAGCGTCGGACCACGGTCGCCCCCCGCAGGTCGTGCTCGCAACTTCTAGCAAAGGTACTCTAGGCAGGTTGTCAACCGGAGCGCAATCATTCAGGCCTCGCCGGCAAGCTCGGCCTCCCCGAGCGGGATCGCCGGCACAAATTGTTGGCAAGAACTACTGCGGCTCCAGCCCCGACGCCTTCACGACATCCTTGGCCGCCGCGCGATCGGCCTTGATCTCGGCAGCGAACTGCTCCGGCGTGTTGATCGCCGGCACCTGGCCGCGGCTGATGATGTATTTGTCGCGGAAGCCGGGATCGCCGACGATCCGCGTCACTTCGGCCGCGATCTTGTCGACGATGGGCTTCGGCACGCCGGCAGGCGCAAACAGGCCGTACCAGGTCTGCGATGGCGCGCCCTTGTAGCCGAGGTCGGCCAGCGTCGGCACGTTCGGCAACAGCGGCGTGCGGATATTGTTGACCAGCGCCAGCGCCGTCATCTTGCCGGCACTGATTTGCGAGATCACGTTGCCGAGCCCGATCAGGCCGATCGGCGTCGAGCCGCCGAGAATGGCGTTGGTCGCCTCGCCGCCGCCCTTGAACGGCACGCGCACCCAGTCGGCGCCTTTCTCGTTCTTGAGACTGTCCATGTAGACAACGCACGGGATCGAGGCGGTGAGATAAGAGAGCGTGCCCGGCTTCTGCTTCGATACCGCGACCAGCTCGTCCACCGTCTTGGCCTTGAGATCGGAATTGATCACCAGCACCTGGATCAGGTGGAACAGGTTGATGATCGGCGTGAGCTTTTCCGGATCGAACGGCAGGCTCTTGAAGAGGTACTGGTTGTAGATCATCGGATCGGCATTGATGATGCAGATCGTGTAGCCGTCCGGCTGCGCATCCTGGCAGGCACGCGCGCCGATGTTGCCGGCGCCGCCGGGACGGTTCTCGATGATCAGCGGCTGGCCGAGGCTCTTGTGCAGCTCCTCGCCGAGCACGCGCATGAAGATGTCGCTGATGCCGCCGGCGCTCGAGGTGGTGAGCACGTGGATCGGACGGCTTGGGTAATCGTCAGCCAACGCCGGCGTGGCGAACAGTGCTGCGCGGCAACCGTAGCGACCAGAAATTTTTTCATCGTCGTCCCTCTCCGTCGTCTTTTTTGGCTTTCGACTTTCTCCGTCATCCTGAGGTGCTTGCCCGAAGGCCGAGCCTCGAAGGATGATTGGCCGCCACACTTCGAGGCTCGGCGGTTTCACCGCCTCGCACCTCAGGGTGACGACTACAGTTATTGCAAACGTCGCCTTCACCATCCCGCTCGCCTTGGCCATATCCATCTGCCCGGCATATTTGCCGCGCAAGACGCCGATCACCTTGCCCATGTCCTTCATGCCGGCGGCGCCGGTCTCCTTCACCGCCGCCTCGATCGCCGCCGTCATCTCGGCTTCCGACATCTGCTTCGGCAGGTAGCCGGAGATGATGGCGATCTCCTCCTGCTCCTGCTTCACCAGGTCGGCGCGGCCGCCCTTCTGGTAGAGCTCGACCGATTCCTGCCGCTGCTTGATCATCTTCTGCAGCAGCGGCAGCACGTCGGCGTCGGTCAGCGGCGGCTTGCCGGCTCCGCGCGCCTCGATATCGGCGTTCTTGAGCGCGGAATTGACCATGCGCAGCGTGGAAACCGCCCGCTCGTTCTTGGCCTTCATCGCCTCGGTCAAAGCTTTATTGATGTCGTCGCGCAGCACGGGGAGCCCCTTTCTTGTGACTTTATATCTGTCTGGGGGCAGCCTCCGGCGGCCCCTTGCCTCTCACACTATAATACGCAACTAAGAGGCCATGACCCAGACGAAAGCCGCCTCCGCCGGGACCTCTGGCGAACTTCGGGTGGGACTTGGGCTGAGCCCAAGCCGACGGCGCTTTTGGTTTTGGCCGACGGAACCGTGCTCGAGGGCTTCGGGCTGGGCGCGACCGGGCACGCGGTCGGCGAGGTCTGCTTCAACACCGCCATGACGGGCTACGAGGAAATCCTCACCGACCCGTCCTATGCCGGGCAGATCATTACCTTCACCTTCCCGCATATCGGCAATGTCGGCACCAACGAAGAAGACATCGAAACCGTCAACATGGCGGCAACGCCGGGCGCGCGCGGCGTCATCCTGCACAGCGCGATCACCGCGCCGTCGAACTATCGCGCCACCCGCAACCTCAACGACTGGCTCAAAGCGCGCGGTATCATCGGGCTGGCCGGCATCGACACCCGCGCGCTGACCGCGCTCATTCGCGTGCAACGGCATGCCGAACGCGGTGATCGCGCACGCGCCCAACGGCAAGTTCGATCTCGCCGCGCTCAAGAAAGAAGCGAAGGAATGGCCGGGCCTCGTCGGCATGGATCTGGTGCCGATGGTGACGAGCGGCCAGCGCTTCACCTGGGACGAGACGCCGTGGGGTTGGGACACCGGCTTCGGCCGCCAGACCAATCCGCAATTCCATGTGGTCGCGATCGACTACGGCATCAAGCGCAACATCCTGCGCCTGCTCGCAGGCTCCGGCTGCAAGGTCACGGTGGTGCCGGCCAAGACCTCGGCCGAGGACATCATGGCGCTCAAGCCGGACGGTGTGTTCCTGTCGAACGGCCCGGGCGATCCGGCGGCGACCGGCGAATACGCGGTGCCGGTGATCAAGAAGCTGATCGACTCAGGCACGCCGACTTTCGGAATCTGCCTCGGCCATCAGATGCTCGGCATCGCGGTCGGCGGCAAGACCATGAAAATGCATCAGGGCCACCACGGCGCCAATCATCCGGTGAAGGATCTCACGACCGGCAAGGTCGAGATCACCTCGATGAACCACGGCTTCGCGGTCGACAAGGACACGCTGCCGAAGAACGTCGAGCAGACGCATGTGTCGCTGTTCGACGGCTCCAATTGCGGCATCGCGCTCAAAGACAAGCCCGTGTTCTCGGTGCAGTACCATCCCGAA
The DNA here is from genome assembly GCA_963742345.1 of uncultured Alphaproteobacteria bacterium. Classification (GTDB taxonomy): domain Bacteria; phylum Pseudomonadota; class Alphaproteobacteria; order Rhizobiales; family Xanthobacteraceae; genus Pseudolabrys. The sequence goes on along the minus strand of CAVULO010000001.1, from coordinate 190,702 downwards.
GCCTCGCCGGGCCCGCGCGACAGTCATTATCTCTTCACGCGCTTTGTCGAAATGATGCGGCAGGCCAAGCGCAAGATTGCGTAGCCCTTCCTGATCGCACAACCGATCGAGATCGATCGCAGTTTGTCATTACCCCATGTCAAACGCGCCCCTCACCTTCATGTTCAAGGACGACGGCACGGTGCCGAACAATCCGGCGCTGCCGGCGCTCGTTTACAAGGGCGCAATCGAACTTGGCGGCAAACGCAATCCGGACGTTGCAATCGAGAAATGTTTACAGCCAACGGCTGGGGCCACGGCCAATGGCGCAATGGCATCTATCCGTTCGTGCATTATCATTCGATGATTCACGAGGCGCTCGGCATCGCGCGAGGCCATGCCAGAGTGCAACTCGGCGGGCACGCAGGCGAAGTGTTTGAGCTTGCAGCAGGCGACGTCGTGGTGCTGCCGGCCGGTACCGGACATCAGAAACTTTCGGGCAGCGACGATCTTCTTGTCATTGGTGCCTATCCGCCAGGCGGTACCTACAATCTGTGCCGCGGCGACAATCCGGCCGAGCGCGACAAGGCGCTGACGATGATCCCAAAAGTGCCGCTGCCCGCGAGCGATCCGGTCATGGGCAACGACGGACCGCTGCCGCAGCTCTGGCGGCGCTAGCGTATCGTCTCAAAACGCGCGATAGAAAGCGCCCATGAGAAAGCGACCATGAGCGACTGGATTGATTTCTACGACTTCAAGCATTCCGTGATCTATGTGAATGCGCGTCACCGCGACGTGCATTACCGCACCATTGCCGAAGACATCCGCGCCTATGTGCCGTCTCCCACGCGCACGTGCTCGACTATGGCTGCGGCGAGGCCACCTCAGCCGATCTGATCGCTGCGGCCGGCGCGCGACTGGTATTGGTCGAGGCCGCGCCCAATGTGCGCGCCTCGCTGACCATGCGCTATGCCGGCCACCCGAAGATTGCTGTCATCAGCGCAGAACAAGCGGCAGCGCTGCCCTAAAGCTTCGTTCGATCTGATCGTCATGCATTCGGTTGCGCAATATCTGAGCGCGGCCGAGCTCGACCGGCTGCTCACGATGTTCCGCGCGCTGCTCAAGCCGGGCGGGCTTTTCGTGCTCGGCGATATTGTGCCGCCGCATCTCGCCGCCCCGGCAGCGGCGCTCGCGTTGCTGCGCTTCGGTGCGGCCAACGGCTTTTTCTGGGCGGCAGCGTTCGGGCTGATGCGAATCTTCGTATCGGACTATTTGCGGCTGAAGAAGACGGTCGGGCTGTCGCACTACAGCGAAGCCGCGATGCTGGAGAAGCTCAAACGCGCGGGGTTTGCGGCCGAGCGCGCTGCGCGCAATATCGGCCATAATCAGCACCGCATGACTTTCCTCGCGCGGGCGCTATAAACCTCCGGTTAACCGAAAGCGCTGCGCGACCATATCTCGCGGGCGAAGTAACCTTGCGGCAAGGCCGAAGCGCTATTGCTGCGACCGGCCCGGTGGCGGAGTGGCGACGCAGAAGCCGTGCAAGGTCTTCCAGCCTGGTTCGATTCCAGGCCGGGCCTCCACCCTAAAAACTTGTCGTTGCGGCACTTATTATTGCTGACCGCTCCGGACATTGACCCAAATCAAATGTATTAAAAGCCTGGACGACCGCTCGTTTTATCCGGACCGTCGAACAATGGGGTCATTGGCCGTGAGCTCACTCCTCATCTCTTTGGTCACGTTTGGGCTTGTTTTCGGCGGGGCATTCCTCGGCATGTACTTTCGCAATGCCCTGCCGGACGAACATCTCCGTGAAGACGTAAGAGACGTCGTCAGGCTCAGTACCGGTCTCATCGGCACGATGGCCGCCCTTGTGCTGGGCTTGCTGATCGCATCCGCCAAGAGCTCGTTCGATACGAAAAGCACTCAGATCAAACAGATCACCGCCAACATCATCCTTCTCGATCTCGAACTTGAGCAATATGGCCCCGACGCGCGAAACTTACGCATCGCGCTGCGTAACGCAATTTCCCCACTGGTCGATCGGATCTGGAATGAAGGCGACCGCGCCAAGGAGTCACCATTTGAGACGACCGCCGAAGCAGCAGAATTTATCAACAAAGTCCAACAACTGCGGCCGGACACCGATCAAAAGCGCGCGCTTCAGGCGCAAGTGTTAAATGCGGCCTTTAGTTTATCACAAGCGCGTTTGGCGCTGTTCACTCAGTCGCACGATGCGATTCCGGCGCCATTTCTTGCAATCCTCATTTTTTGGCTCACAATTATTTTTACAAGCTTCGGGCTGTTTGTAAGACCTAATCGGATCGTGATCGTGACATTTTTCGTTGGCGGGCTATCCGTGGCGAGTGCAATTTTTCTGATCCTGGAAATGGGCCAGCCTTTCGCGGGGTTAATGCAGATTTCCAGTGAGGCACCGCGCCACGCGCTTGCACCGCTTGCTCCCTAACATGGGACGAAGCGCCCCAGCCTAAAGCCTTGCCAAGATTCGCCGCCGGAATGATTGAGATTTCGGCGGCCTCTGCCGTCCACCGCTTATGCGGCTAATCGCCCTTCCCTGCCCCCCGAATTCTGGTCTAAGCACCCCTCGCGCCGGGAGCGACCGCGCGCCCAATCGATCGAAGCGCACTTTCCGGGCGGCTGACCGGGACCCACTCGGCCTGAAAGCGCGCGCAAGCGCGCCCTTTTTTTGTGCCCAGTAACCGGGAGCAGATGCCCAAACGCACCGACATCAAATCGATCCTCATCATCGGCGCCGGACCGATCGTGATCGGCCAGGCCTGCGAGTTCGACTATTCCGGCACGCAGGCCTGCAAGGCGCTCAAGGACGAGGGCTATCGGGTCGTTCTGGTGAACTCCAACCCGGCGACGATCATGACCGACCCGGATCTCGCCGATGCCACTTACATCGAGCCGATCACGCCGGAGATCGTCGCCAAGATCATCGAGCGCGAACGTCCGGATGCGCTGCTTCCGACCATGGGCGGGCAGACGGCGCTGAACTGCGCACTGAGCCTGCGCAAGATGGGCGTGCTGGAGAAGTTCAACGTCAAGATGATCGGCGCCACTGCGGACGCCATCGACAAGGCGGAAGACCGCGAGCTGTTTCGCGAAGCGATGACCAAAATTGGCCTGCCGACGCCGCGCTCGCATCAGATCAAAACACTGCCGCAGGCGCTGGAAGCGCTCGACGACATCGGGCTGCCGGCAATCATCCGTCCGTCCTTTACGCTCGGCGGCACCGGCGGCGGTATCGCCTACAACAAGGCCGAGTTCATCGAGATCGTCGAGGGCGGCATCGACGCCTCTCCTACCAACGAAGTGCTGATCGAAGAATCCGTGCTGGGCTGGAAAGAATTCGAGATGGAGGTGGTGCGCGACAAGAAAGACAATTGCATCATCATCTGCTCGATCGAGAACGTCGATCCGATGGGTGTGCACACGGGCGATTCGATCACCATCGCGCCCGCGCTGACGCTCACGGATAAGGAATACCAGATCCTGCGCGACGCCTCGATCGCGGTGCTGCGCGAAATCGGCGTGGAGACCGGCGGCTCCAACGTGCAGTTCGCCATCAATCCGGTCGACGGGCGGCTGGTGGTGATCGAGATGAACCCGCGCGTGTCGCGCTCTTCCGCGCTCGCCTCGAAAGCGACCGGTTTTCCGATCGCCAAGGTCGCGGCCAAACTTGCGGTCGGCTACACGCTCGACGAAATTGCCAACGACATCACCGGCGGTGCAACGCCCGCGTCGTTCGAGCCGACCATCGATTACGTCGTCACCAAGATTCCCCGTTTCGCGTTCGAGAAATTTCCGGGTGCCTCGCCGGTGCTCACGACCTCGATGAAATCGGTGGGCGAAGCGATGGCGATCGGGCGCACGTTCCAGGAGAGCCTGCAGAAAGCCCTGCGGTCGCTGGAGACCGGGCTAACCGGTCTCGACGAAATGGCCATCGAAGGCTTCGACATCGCCAAGGGCATCGAGGATACCGACAACAAAGCGGCGATCCGCGCCGCGCTCGGCACGCCGACGCCGGATCGCTTGCTCAAGGTCGCGCAGGCCATGCGGCTCGGCGCGACGGACGAACTCATTCACAATGCCTGCCGCATCGATCCCTGGTTTCTTGCGGAAATACGCGGATTGGTGGAGGCAGAAGCCGAGATCGCGGCAAAGGGCCTGCCGACGACCGCGGGCCCGTTTCGCCGGCTCAAGGCCATGGGCTTTTCCGACAAGCGCCTCGGCAAGCTGACCGGCACCGATGCGGATACGGTGATGGCGAAGCGCCACAAGCTCGGCGTGCGGCCCGTGTTCAAGCGCATCGACACATGTGCCGCCGAATTCGCTTCACCCACGGCCTACATGTATTCGACCTACGAGACACCCTTCGCCGGAAAGGTCGCGGATGAAGCCGCCCCGTCGGACAAAAAGAAGGTGATCATTCTTGGCGGCGGGCCGAACCGCATCGGCCAGGGCATCGAATTCGACTACTGCTGCTGCCACGCCGCCTTTGCCCTGAAAGAGGTCGGCTACGAGACCATCATGATCAACTGCAATCCGGAAACGGTATCGACCGACTACGATACATCCGACCGGCTTTATTTCGAACCGCTCACGCCGGAAGACGTGCTGGAGATTATCGATACCGAGCGCTCGAACGGCACGCTGCATGGCGTGATCGTGCAGTTCGGCGGCCAGACGCCGCTGAAGCTCGCCGAGCCGCTTGAGAAGGCAAAGGTGCCGATTCTCGGCACCTCGCCCGACGCCATCGATCTTGCGGAAGATCGCGACCGCTTCAAGAAACTGCTCGACAAACTCAAGCTGCGTCAGCCACAGAATGGCATCGCGACGTCGCTGAACGCCGCGCGAGCCATCGCCGAGGAGATCGGTTATCCGGTCGTGATCCGCCCGTCCTACGTGCTGGGCGGCCGCGCCATGGAAATCGTGCGCGACGGCGCGCAACTCGACCGCTACGTCGCGCGGCTTGCCGGTGACCTCGATCGGCCGAGCGAACTGGTCGTCTCCAAGAGAAGTCCATTGCTGATCGACCGCTATCTCTCGGACGCCACCGAAGTCGACGTCGATTGTCTTTGCGACGGCAAGGATACTTTCATCGCCGGCATCATGGAGCACATCGAGGAAGCCGGCATCCATTCCGGCGATTCAGCCTGTGCGCTGCCGCCACACTCGTTGAGCAAGAAGACGATTGCGGAGCTGGAACGCCAGACCCGCGCGCTCGCGCTCGCCCTCAATGTTGGCGGGCTGATGAACGTGCAATACGCCATCAAGGATGGCGACATCTACGTGCTGGAAGTCAATCCGCGCGCCTCGCGCACGGTGCCGTTCGTCGCAAAGGTGATCGGCTTGCCCGTCGCCAAGATCGCCTCACGCATCATGGCCGGCGAGAGCCTGAAGAGCTTCAATCTGGCACCGGCCAGCTACAAGCACCGCGCGGTGAAGGAAGCGGTCTTTCCGTTCGCGCGCTTCCCCGGCGTCGACACCGTGCTTGGCCCCGAGATGAAATCGACCGGCGAGGTCATGGGCATCGACGGCTCGTTCGAAATCGCCTTCGCCAAGAGCCAGATCGGCGGCGGGACCAACCTGCCGCGAAGCGGAACCGTATTCGTCTCGGTCAAGGATGCCGACAAGGCGCGCATCCTGCCCGCGGTCAAGCTGCTGGCCTCCCTCGGTTTCAAGACCATCGCCACCTCGGGAACCCAGCGCTACCTGGCGGAACAGGGTGTGGAAGCCGCCAAGATCAATAAGGTGCTGGAAGGCCGGCCCCATATCGTGGATGCCATCAAAAACGGCGGAGTTCAGCTGGTTTTCAATACCACCGAGGGTGCGGCGGCGCTGGCCGATAGCCGTTCCCTGCGCCATGCGGCCCTCTTGCATAAAGTGCCGTACTACACCACTCTTTCGGGAGCCGTTGCCGCGGCGCAGGGCATCAAGGCCTATCTCGAGGGCGACCTCGAGGTACACGCGCTGCAAAGCTACTTCGGCGGCCGGGGCTGAAGGTCATTTTGGCCTACAAGACCCGGGTGACGGCACGAGTGACGCCGGGAAGTCCACAGTCGCGGCATCAGGTGAGGCTGGCCGCGACGGGGCTTTTTTGACCGGCCCTCGTTTACATGACTCCGGTTTCGCGGGTGACCGTGGCCGGAGTCGTATTACGAGTCGATTTGACGGGATCGAGGGTGAAAGGGGCTTGGCGGCGCTGAAGGTCGTTCAGGTTATTTCGGGCGCCCGCCAGGAGGAGATGAGACGATGGAAAAAATCCCAATGACCGCCGCCGGCTATTCTGCGCTCGAGTCCGAGCTCAAGCATTGCCAGCAGGTCGAGCGGCCCCGCATTATTCAACAGATCACCGACGCGCGCACGCACGGCGACCTGTCGGAGAATGCCGAATATCATGCCGCCAAGGAGCAGCAGTCGCTCAACGAAGGCCGCATTGCCGAGCTTGAGGACAAGCTTGCGCGCGCCGACGTGATCGACGTATCCAAATTGTCAGGTGAGTCGATCAAGTTCGGCGCGACAGTCACTCTGGTCGACGAAGACACTGACGAGAAAAAAGTGTGGCAGATCGTTGGCGAGCCGGAAGCCGACGCCAAGAAAGGCAGAATTTCAATCACGTCGCCGCTTGCCAAGGCGCTGATCGGCAAAACCAAGGGCGCCTCAGTCGAGGTCAACACCCCCGGCGGCGCAAAAGCGTACGCTGTGAAGAAAGTGGAGTGGCGGTAGGCGCCGCTTCCGACATCTTACGTCGGGTATTTTAGCGGCAAGACCCGCAGACCGAAGACGCGAACGCGCTGTGCGCACTCCGCCATGATCCTGCTATGACTCCATCGGCACCATCGCCGCGTCTTTGGAATTGCGCAGTGTCAGCGAGGTCTTCACGTTGCGCACAGTCGGCGCAGCGGTGAGCTTTTCGACAAAGGCCTGAAAAGTTTTCAAGTCAGGCGCCACGCATTTGAGCACGAAGTCGATTTCGCCCGAGAGCATCCAGCACTCGCGCACCAACGGCTGTGCGCGTACGAACTCCTCGAATGCGACGAGATCGGCTTCGGCCTGGCTGGCCAAATGCACCATCGCGAACACAGTCACTTCGTAGCCAAGCTTCTTCTCATCGAGCAGCGCGCGGTAGCCCTTGATATATCCCGCCTCCTCCAGCGCGCGCACACGGCGCAGACAGGGCGGTGCCGAGATCCCGACTCGGCTTGCCAGTTCTACGTTGGTGATGCGGCCGTCTTCCTGGAGCTCTTTGAGGATCTTGCGATCGATGGCGTCGAGACGTGCGGGCACAGGTTCTACCTTCGGGACGGGCGCTGGCTGACGGGAACATTAATACTGCGAAATATTATTTCGCGAAACAATATTGCGTCCTCGTCGGATCGTGATCGCGTAACCCCACCCAGACTGTGGGTCCGGGGGTTGCGTATCTTGCATAGCTCAGGCGGAAGCCATAAATCGAACACGGGCAAAAGAGCCGGCCAGCGTCCGGCCGCCCGGGCCAAACGCCCGATGACGCCCATCCAGGGGGGCGTAGAACATGGCAAAGACTACCCACGCCAAAGTCGTGATCGTCGGCTCGGGTCCGGCCGGATACACCGCCGCGGTCTATGCCGCGCGCGCCATGCTCGAACCGATTCTGATCCAGGGTATCCAGCCTGGCGGCCAGCTGACCATCACCACCGACGTCGAGAACTACCCGGGCTTTGCCGATGTCATCCAGGGGCCTTGGCTGATGGAACAGATGCAGGCGCAAGCCGAGCACGTCGGCACCCGCATCGTTACCGATCATGTCAACAAGGTAGAGCTGACGCAGCGGCCTTTCCGGCTGACCTGCGATTCCGGCGACATCTATCTCGCCGATGCCTTGATTATCGCGACGGGCGCGCAAGCGCGCTGGCTGGATCTGCCATCCGAGCAAAAATTCAAAGGCTACGGTGTATCGGCCTGTGCGACCTGTGACGGCTTCTTTTACCGCAACAAGGAAGTGATCGTGGTTGGCGGCGGAAATACCGCCGTGGAAGAAGCGCTGTTCCTGACCAATTTTGCGTCCAAGGTCACGGTGATGCATCGACGCGATGCATTTCGAGCCGAGAAAATCTTACAGGACCGCTTGTTCAAACATCCCAAGATCGAGGTGATCTGGGACAGCGTGCTCGAAGACGTCATCGGCGGTGACAACCCGCTGAAGGTCAACGGCGTGCGGATCAAAAATGTGAAGACCGGCAGCATCTCCGAACGCCAAGTCGACGGCGTGTTCATCGCGATCGGCCACCAACCGGCCTCGGAACTGTTCGCCGGCCAAGTTCAGATGAAGCCGTCCGGATATATCGTAACGACCGGCCATTCCACCGCCACCTCGGTGCCCGGCGTGTTCGCCGCCGGCGACGTCACCGACGATATTTACCGGCAGGCGGTAACCGCTGCCGGACTAGGCTGCATGGCAGCGCTCGAAGCGGAGAAATTCCTGGCCGCGCACGAACACCAGCGCGCGGCGGCGGAATAAGATCATGGCCCCCAACAATTCGATGGACTGGGACAAGCTGAAGGTGTTTCACGCCGCGGCCGAAGCCGGCTCGTTTACGCATGCTGGAGAGCGGCTCGGGCTGTCACAATCGGCGGTGTCTCGCCAGGTATCGGCGCTGGAAAGCGAACTTTCGGTCTCGCTGTTTCACCGGCATGCACGCGGTTTGATCCTAACCGAGCAGGGCGAATTGCTGTACCGGACGGCGCATGAAGTCTTCATGAAGCTCGAAGCGGCGCGCACCAAGCTCACCGACAGCCGCGAGCGTCCGAATGGCGAACTCAAGGTCTCGACCACGCCCGGGATCGGGGTGCATTGGCTAACGCCGCGACTCGGCGAATTTCTGGACCTATATCCGGATATCCACATCACGCTCATCACCACCGACGAGGAACTCGATCTGGCGATGCGCGAGGCCGATGTCGCCATCCGGCTGCGGCAGCCCACTCAGCCCGACCTGATCCAGCGCAAGCTATTTTCCGTGCATTTCCATGCCTATGCCTCCCCCGACTATCTCAAGAGATTCGGCACGCCGCGGGCTCACGAAGAACTCGATAAACATCGCATTATTCTGCTTGGCGGCCATGTGGTGCCGGCGCACCTGCAAAACCGGCGCTGGCTTCTGGAAATAAGTCGGGACGGCAAAGGCCCGCGCACACCGCAGCTGACGGTAAACAACGTGCTCGGCGTCTTGCGCGCGTGCCAGCGCGGGCTCGGCATCGCGATGCTGCCGGACTATCTGGTCGAGGAAAATGGCGGTCTGGTGCAATTGTTTGGCGAGGCCGACACGCTCGCGCTTGATGCCTATTTTGTTTATCCAGAAGAACTCAAGTCGGTCGCCCGCATCCAGGTCTTCAGAGACTTCCTGGTCGCCAATGCGCAGCGCTGGCATTTCTGATTCGTTTGGCCACAAACAAAAATCGGTGATCTGGAATTGCGATTGCGCATGGCAGTCATGCGACGACCGGCGTTGCCGCCATGGCGCACGCTTCGCATACTGCAAGCTCGCTGTTGCGCCGGATGGATATCCTCCCAGAATCGCCGGTGGGCAGCATTGTTCCCCTCTGGAAGAGTTGTCGGCCCCCACGCCGACAATTACTGAAACCGGGCCCCTAACGGGGTCCGGTTTTTTCGCATACGGACACCCGCGCTCTACGATCAGCGAAAGCGCGCGATGTAATAGGCGAGATCAGGAATCTGCTGGTCGTTGACGGGTGCCAGCACCTCGGCCATGGCACCATCGTAGCCATGCCGGACATTGCTCTTGTAGTCGCGCAACGTCTTCACGAGATAGTCCTCGCGCTGGTTTGCGATATGCGGGATATTTTCGCGACCGGCCAAATCCAGATTGTGGCAGCTGTTGCACCGATACTGCGTGATCAGTAGCGCCGCACGCTGCAAGCGGCCAGCATCGCCGGCGTCGGCCGGCGGTTTTGGCGCCGGCAATTTGGCAATGAAGTCCGAGAAATTTCGCAGGTCGTCGTCGGTGAAGCCCTTTGTCATCTCCGACATGACCTGGATCATCTGATCGTCCTTCTTGGCCGGAGACACGCGCTGCTGTTCGCGAAACAAGTAAAGCTGGATCAACAGGTAAGGCGCTGGTTGTCCGCCGAGAGAAGGCACTTCGGGCGTTTCCGACTGGCCGCTTTCACCGTGGCAGGCAAGGCAAGGTGCAGCGCGTTCGGCGATGGTCTCGCCGAGCAGCGGCTGACCGGCGCCACAAATCAGCAGCGCCGCAACGGTGACCCGACGCGCTACATCGACAATTTGCATGATCGTCAATTCGAATAAAAAACGGCCGGGGGCAAGCCCCCGGCCGCATGACATTGTCTTACCTGCCGGCGACCTTCGCCTTTCCGTAGGTAATGCGATAGATCGCACCGTTCCAGTCGTCGGACAGGAGCAGCGATCCATCCGCCATCTGTTGCACATCCACCGGACGGCCGATGTACTTGTTGTCGACCAGGAAGCCGGTGATGAACGGCTCTATTGAACGTACGGTGCCGTCCTTGTTGAGCTTGATGAGAACAACGTCACCGCCGAATTTAGTTGAACGGTTCCATGAGCCGTGACGGGCAAGGATAATGGCGTTCTTGTACTCCTTCGGGAACATGTTGCCGGTGTAGAAGCGCATGCCGAGGCCCGCCGAATGCGGACCGGTCAATGCCACCGGCGCCGTGAATTCACGGCAGCTATGCCCCCAGCCGAATTCCGGATCGAGCATATTGCCCTGATAGCAATAGGGCGCGCCGAAATGCTCGCCGACTTTCGTCACGCGATTGAGTTCGTCCTGCGGGACATCTTCCGAGAGCCAGTCGCGCCCGTTGTCGGAGAAGTAGAGCTGCTTGTTGACCGGATTCCAGTCGAAGCCGACCGTATTACGCACGCCGACTGCCACGGTTTCGCGCCCGGTGCCGTCGAGATTGATACGGCGGATCTGGCCGTGGTCTTTGTCATGCAACACGTTGTTGCCCGGCTGTCCGACCGGAATGTAGAGCTTGTTGTCGGGGCCGACGGCGATGAACTTCCAGCCGTGCGCTTCGTCCTTTGGCAGATCGGTATAGATCACCGTTGGCTTCGGCGGGTTGTCGAGCACGTTCTCGATGTTGTCGATCTTGGAGATCTGCGACAACTCGGCGATGTAGAGCGTACCGTTATGGTAAGCTAGTCCGTTCGGACGATAGAGGCCGGAGGCAACAGTCTTGATCTCGGTCTTGCCGTCCTTCTTGACGATTGCGGTGACCTTGTTGCCAAAACGCGTTCCGACAAACACGGTACCCTTGTCGCCGACGCGCAATGAGCGCGTATTGGCGATGCCACTGGCATAGACTTCGATATTAAAGCCGGGCGGCAGCTTGAGCTGCGCTGTCGGCAACTTGTCGGCCGCTGCCGGCAGCGGGGGCGCGGCGACCGGCGCGAGCTTCGCAGCCGCCTCATTGCCTTCAGGGCGGCCCATCAGCGGCGACCCGGGCGGTAGCGCTGTCGGTGCAGCCGGAGCGGCCGCGGGTGGCGTAGCGGCGGGCGCTGATGCGGGCGGTTGCTGAGCAAATACCGGTGCGGCGAACAAAACGCCGGCGACCGTACCGGCAAGCAAAATAGAACGCTGAGCCGTGACACGCGGAATCATCGAAGTCCCTCCCTGATGTGGAGGTGCTTAACTCGCGCGGTCCAACCGAAAAGGGCCCCGGAGCGCACCCCCTTTGATGCAAGTCTCCACCTTTCGCGCCTCCGTTGCAATCGGGGACGGGCAATTCTGTGTAATCAGGAGCTACGGTAGCTGTAGGCGTTGTCTTCCCGCACCGCCGCAAGTTGTTCGACCAGGGCATGATGCGGTGACAGGTGGCAAACCGGATCTGCGGCGCGGGCATCGCCCGTAATCATGAACGCCTGGCAACGGCAACCGCCAAAGTCCTGATCGCGCCGCGCACAAGTTCTGCAAGGCTCCAGCATCCAATCTGTGCCGCGGAATTCCAAAAACGCGGGCGAGCTGTGCCAAATGTCGACGAGCGAATGGTCGCGCACATTCCAGAACTCGAGTCCCGGAATGACTTCGGCAGCATGGCACGGAAGTACTCGGCCCGCGGGCGTAACATTGAGCGAGCGGCGGCCCCAACCGCCGACACAGGGTTTAGGAAAACGCGCATAGTAATCGGGCGCCACCGCATCAATGACGATCTGGCCATGGTGCTTGGTCCGCAGCATCTCGACCTGACGAACCGCCCTATCGACCTGTTCGCGCGTGGGCATAAGCGCAGCGCGATTCTTCATGGCCCAGCCGTAATATTGGACGTGAGCAATCTCCACGCGGCTGGCGCCGAGCGACAGCGCCAATTCCACCATCGATTCGACGCGTTCGATATTGGCGCGATGAACAACCATATTAATGGTCAACGGTAGACCGAGTTTGACGACTTCGCCGGCAATTGCGCGTTTGCGCGTGGAGGCACTTTTGTAACCGGCGATATGATCAGCGGAGGCCTCGTCGCTGTCCTGTATGGAAATCTGCACGTGATCGAGGCCTGCATCGGCGAGCACCGCGAGAGTTTGCGGCGTCAGTCCGATCGCCGAGGTAATGAGATTGTTGTAAAGACCGGCTTCGCGCGTGGCTTTGACTATTCCGGGCAGGTCGCGCCGCGCCGCCGGCTCGCCGCCAGAAAGATGTACTTGCAGCACGCCGAGGGAAGCAGCTTCGCGGAATACACGCGCCCACGTCGCGGTGCTTAGTTCGTCGTCACGCTTGTCGAGCGCCAGCGGATTGGAACAATAGGGACAGCCGAGTGGGCAACGGTGTGTCAATTCGGCAAGCAGACCGAGGGGCGCAGGCAAACTGATGCCGTTTGTCGTCACGACGCGCCTCGAAGGATGCCGCACATCACTCAACCCAACTCCAACAATTTCTTCTCCGCCAACCCGCCCAGCAGCTTCACCACATCGGCATGAATGCGCTCGCGCGGCGCCGCAAACGTCTTAGCGAGATCGTCCACGATTGCATCGAGCGTCGCTTCGCCTGTGCACCGCTTCAATATCTCGGCAGTAATAGCGTCGGCTTTGAAGACACGTTCGGGCGCGAGCAGAACCCAGCCGCCCTGCGCTTCGTTGTGCGTCAGCCGCACACCTCGCGGGAGCCGCGGGCAAGCACTGTCGGAAAATTGCATTGCCGGCCGGTCCATCAATGATCCTCCGGCACAAATGCGCCCGGCGGGATGTCTTTGGGCGCCACGTAGGCGTGAGATAGCGCGTCCAGCATAGCCCACAAGACACCACATTTGAATTCGAGCGCGGCAAGCACCGCCTGCTGTTGCTCCGGAGTCCTGGCATTGCGCTTGACGTAATTGAGCGCAAAATCTGCGTCGCGTTGGGCCTGTGGTGGGCGCTTGTCGAAATAGCTCAGCGTTTCACGCGTAATGAAATCGTAGTTCGCCAACATTCCAGCCATGCGCTCGCTGATAATCACCGGCGAAAACATCTCGGTCAGCGACGACGCGATCGCTTCCAGCAGCGTCTTTTCGCGCACAAAATGCACATAGCCGTCAACCGCAAAACGCGTGCCCGGCAATAGTCCGCGCAGCGAAGTGACGTAACCGCGTTCGAGCCCAAGGCCGTCTGCGAGCTTGAGCCAACGTGCAATGCCGCCGTCGCCGTCGCGCTCGCCGTCGTGATCGACGAGGCGCGATCGCCATTCGCGACGCACGGCTGAATCTTCGCACCGCGCGATGAGACTCGCATCCTTGATAGGGATCATCGCCTGGTAATAGTAACGGTTGAGTGCCCATGCCTGAACTTGGCCTTTGTTGCACTTGCCGCCATGAAGCAGTGCATGGAATGGATGCAGGCGATGATATCGCTTGGCGCCGATATCGCGCAGCGCGGATTCAAGCTCCTCCGGAGAAAGCAACTTCACAGCACGATCTCCATTCCATCTTCGGCTATTTGCCAGCCGGCACTCTCGGCCTTGCGCCGTTGAACGGAGCCTTCAATCAATACCGGATTGGTATTGTTGATATGGACAAAAATGCGTCGCGCCGACAGTCCGCTCAACGCCTGCAAGGAACCGCCGTCTCCTTCGATTGGCATGTGGCCCATTCGGCGTCCCGTCTTTTGGCCGGTGTGGGTGCGGACCATCTCGTCATCGGTGAACAGCGTACCATCGAACAGCACGACATCCGCACGGGCGAAGCGTTCGCGCATCCTTTCTGTCAGGGCCGCAGCTCCGGGCACGAATACGAGCCGCGCCCCCTCGCGATGCAATTCGATTCCGACATTGGCCGCACTTTCGGTATCGACTTCGGGATTTTTGCCTTCGAGATAGAGCGGCAGTTTCCCCGGAACCATAAACAACGTCGCTTCAATATCGCCCGCCAGCATAAAGCGCTCGCCCGGATTGACCGCGCGGCGCGACATCGACGTCATCGCCCCGTACATCGCATTGGCGGCGACAGCAGCATGACTAGCCGGCGTGGCGTAAAGCGTGAAAGGAGTGCCTTCGCGCACGGATAAAAGTCCAGCGATCTGGTCGATCTCGGCGCCCGTGAGCACCACGGCATCAATCGGGCTGCCCCGTAAATCGCCGCGCGGGTGGAGCGGTGCCGTCGCCCGTATTTGCGCGGGTAAATCGGGCGAGGCGTTGACCAATGTCCAACGACCATCCCCTGCGGAAACCGCAATACTGGTTTGCGTGCGTGGTTTGACGCGACGATCACCGGCCCACGCCAGCGCGCAGACCGGACACTGGCAATTCCATTGCGGAAAGGCGCCTCCGGCCGCCGACCCGAGCACGATGGCGGTGAGGCGCCCCATCTAACGGGGTCGGATAGGTAGGATCAGGAAATCAGAACTCGGCCGGCAGATAGCCGTTGATCTCGAGTCCGATGCAAATCTCTATGAGAATCGGGGTGGTCCAAGCCATAGCGTTTCCTTTCAACCGCACTTTTTTTGACCGGCGGTTCTAGCAGCAAGATTAGCCTAGACCGAAAACACCGCAAGGGGTGGATTGGATTACCCGTCCTTGCGCCATCACGCTTTTGTCATGGCGGGGGCCATAAACGCGTCACATGTAAAAGTCATGGGTATAACCAGTGAAAATCGCCCAGGAGCCGCCCGCTCATCTGCCCGTTGCCTTAGGCTCGCCCCGTTCGTTTAGCTAAAAACCGCCGTGAATCGCCCGATTTGCCCGGTCGTGCAAAATAGCCACAGTTGACCCCTGTTTTGGCCGGGCTATTGGGAAAAACGTAACTGGGTGTGCGCTATCAGTTAAGGTGGGACGGACATCAAGGGGGCCCGTTAGCCCCCGGACAGTTTTAGGAGATACGTGGTGAAAATTGCTCGATTCGACCGTCTGCTGGCCTCGACGGCGCTGGCCTTGGTGCTGGCCCTGTCCAGCCAAACTGGCAGTGCGCAGCAAACCGAAAAAGCGGTTCAGGCATCGGTGCCGGTGCCGGATACGTCGCTGCCACCGCCATTGACGGCCAAAGACTTCGAGACACCCGCCAAGCAGGCTGCTCCGGCCGACATCAGCAAGGATGAGCCCAAGCAGAACGTGACTGCCCCCTCGGTCGAGCCGGCCAAGGCTGCGACCGCTCCGACCGCGGCGCCAGTCGCGACTGCAGACAGTGCCGTTGCCGACAAGCTGCGGGAGTTAGTCGCGAGCCGGCAATTCGAGCGTCTCGTCAATCACAAGGCCGACCGCGCCGGCATCGAGGTTTTCTACAGCGCGCACAATTACGCGCCTTTGTGGATCAGCAACAATGCCGGCAACGAGCGCGCCAAGGCTGCGATCGCCTATCTGGCGCGGGCTGACGCTGTTGGTCTCGACCCGAGCGACTATCCGACCCCGGATTTCAAGTCGGCGTCCACTGCCGATGCGCTGGCCGAGGCCGAACTCAAATTGACCGCCTCTGCGCTTACGTTTGCGCGCCAGGCACAGATCGGACGCATCCATTTCACCCGGGTGGGTGCCGACATTCAATATGATCTGGTCGCACCCGAGCCGGCAGAAGTATTGGCCAAGCTTGGCGACGGCAACGACGCGGGCAAAGTTCTCGACGGCTTCAATCCGCCACACGCGGAATTCAAGGCGCTCAAGGCCAAGCTCGCCGAACTGCGCAAGGGATCGGCCGTCCCCGACACCAAAGCCGAGGAGAAGCCAGAGCGACCGCGCGTAAACGTAGCCGAGGGCAAGATCCTCCGCCCAGGCATGAAGGACGCGCGCGTCGTGGCGCTACGCAAGCGACTCGACATAGCGGGCGATAAAGACAATCAGCTCTACGATGATGCGGTTCGCGACGCGGTGAAAACTTTCCAGACGGAAAGCGATATTGGCGTTGACGGCAATCTCGGCCCCAACACCGTGCGCGCGCTTAACGGTGAGCAAAAGGAAGTGCGTCGTCGCTTCCGCCGACCCGATCGACACGATTATCGTAAACATGGAACGTTGGCGCTGGGTGCCACGCAATCTTGGCAACCCGCACGTCGTGGTCAACGTGCCGGATTACTCCTTGTCGCTGTACAACGACGATAAAGTGTACTGGCACACCAAGATCGTGGCTGGTAAGCCGGGCCTCGCCACCCCAATGGTCAGCGCGGAGATGAAATTCATCACCGTCAATCCGACCTGGAACGTGCCGCCGTCGATTATCGAAAAAGAGTACCTCCCGGCTCTTGAGCAAGATCCGCAGGCACTCGATCGCATCGGTCTCAAGCTGACGCAGGATGCCGACGGAACAATCCACATTTCGCAGCCGCCCGGCGCCGGCAACGCGCTCGGCCGCATCCGCTTCAACTTCCCGAACAAGTTCCTGGTCTATCAGCACGACACACCGGACAAGCACCTCTTCGCCAAGGACAAGCGTGCCTTCAGCCATGGTTGCATGCGGGTGCAGAACCCGCTGACCTACGGCGAGAAACTGCTGTCGCTCGTTCTGCCGAAGGAGCACTACACCGAGGCTCGTCTCGAGGGCATGTTCGGTGGCAGCGAAATCAATATCAACTTTCCGAAGTTTATCCCGGTGCATCTGACCTATCAGACCGCGTTCGTGGACGACGCCGGAAAATTGCAGATGCGCGAAGACGTGTACGGCCGCGACGCCAGGATGTTCGCGATCCTCAAGAGCAATGAGCGCAAGGTCGCCGATATCGCCGTCGAGCGAGCACCGAACACCTCCTCAAAGCCGGTACGCATGCCCGTAGGCATGTACGGTGGCGGTGGCTACAGCTACGGCGGCGGCAACAATTTCTTTGATTGGATGTTCGGCGGCCCGCAGGGCGGCGCCCGTCCCTATCCGCCGCGCAATGTCCCGCCACCGCGTAACGGCAACGGCCGCTACAGCTGGCGCTAGACGGAAACGCGAATCGACGTGAACGCCGGCGACAGTTTCGCCGGCGTTTTTCTTTCGGTACTTCGCGATGAGTGGATGGTACAGGCGGGTGGACTTGAACCACCGACCTCTGGTTCCACAGACCAGCGCTCTAACCAACTGAGCTACGCCTGCACGCGAGATCGGCTTCGTTCGACGCCCGATCCAAGCGGGCGGAACCTAGGTGCCGTTCAGCCTTTTGGCAAGCGGCCGTTCGGCGCTCCCTGACCCAAAAACAAAAGCCCGGACATTTCTGTCCGGGCTTCGCACCCACTATTCGATGCGTTTACGCAAAAAGCGTCAGGCGGCCTTGTTGAAGACCTGCTGATGCTTTCCTTGATCGGCTCGGCCGTCTCGGTCGCGACCTTCTGCGCGTGCTCGGCAGAGTTCCTTGGCTCTGCGCGATCATCGTGTCGAATTGCTTGCGCAGGAAGGCGCTGGAAAGCTCGACCACCTCCGAATACGACTTGGCGGTCATCAGTTCGCTCGAACAGATCGAAGGTGGCGTCGCTGTTGGCGCGGGCGGTCTCGATCAGCTTGAGGCCGTAGCTCGCACAGCCCTTGGAGGCTGTGGAATAGGTATCCTCGAGCACGTCGGTGGCCTGCTCGGCCGCGCTCTTGACCTTCTCGTAGTTCTCCTTGGCCTGCGCGACGCCCTTCTCGGCGAGCTCGCGGAAGGCGGTCGGGACCTCCAATTTTCGGCATTTCGAATTTCGGCATTTCGAACTTCGGCATTTCAAAGGCGGGCGCGCTCACGGCGACCGGCTTTGGCTTGGCTTTCGATGTGGGAGCCACGGTTTGGGTTTCGGCCATGACAGTCATCCTTGACTAGGAGGGCGGTTTCTCGCGCATCGAGCCGTCGCCCTCGACAAATCGGCTCGCGCTATTTCGAGAACCCGCCGCGTAACGCGACGTCCAATCACGTGCGCTGGCGGACGATGCTACCAACCCTATACTACACTGTTTTTGGTGCATTGCAATAAAAATATTGCAGTGCACAAAAATGACATAACTGAACTTTCCGGGACTGATGCCGGCGCAGCGCACCCGTCTGACGGACGCAAACTAGTGCTGGCGTGCTTGCCCAGTCATTTTGGTCGCCCGTTTGCTCAGTTCCTTGGCCTGGTCGGTGAGTGTCGCAATCTGGGTATTCACGTACTCCGAGTGCAGCGCCATCACGTCCTGGGATCCTTTGGCCTGCATCAACTTGTGCGCAAATTCGAACGACGTCGCGATGTTCCGCTCCGCGTAGCCCATGGCAAGCTCGCCCATCTCCTTGGCGCCAGCTTGCGCGCTGGTTGCCTGATTTTCTGCGGCGCTAACCGCGTGCTGCGCCGCTGAAATGAAAATATCGAAAGCCTGCTTGGCCTGTTCGACGCTCTTTTCCGCAAATGCGCGCATATCAGCCGGAATCTCGAAACGTGCGCTGTCTTCCTTCGCCATGACATCCTCCTCCATGTCCGCACCGGCGGGCGCCGGCGGCCTGTACCTTATCTAGGTCGGCTCATTGCACACGCCAGACATGGAACCCGGCCGCATTAAGGTTATTGCGGCTTGCCGTTGGACCGTTACCGCCACGTCGTGGACGCGGCCTGCCGCCAGCCGTATTAAAGCTTCATTAGCCGTAATTCCTGCGACACCGAGATGACGAAACCGAGTTTCACTCCAGCTTATCTGCACGATCCGCGGCTCGCGGCGCACGCGCTCGAGTCCTGCGCCGGTGTGGCTTTGGAGCGCGAACGCTGAAACTATTCTATGGGCCAATCCGACAGGTGCTGCGATTTTCGATGCCGCCTCGCCGGGCGCTGCTTGCCGCACGTCAGCTTCGATCCGGAGTCATGCGACGGCTGCGCAGATCGCGCGCCTCGCCGGCACGCTGCCGCAAGGCGGCGCGCCGCGGCTCGAGCGGCTGCGCGGCTTCGGCGCCAGCATCGGCGGCACGCTGATATGCCTGTGCTCGCGCATCGCGCTCGCCGACAACAGCACGGCAGTATTGGTGGTATCGACCGAGCGCGCCGGCAGGGACCTTGCCTTGCCCGAACGCGCGCGCCGTCTGCTCGAAGATCTGCAGCAGCCGGCGGCGATCTTCACCGCCGACGGCGAGCTGATCGAGGCCCAGCGTAGGCGCACATACGCTGATCGGTAACCAGCGCGACCTGGTCGCGCTTGGCGCAGAAAAGCTCGCCCGCGAAGCGACCCTCAACGGTACCGCCGAGGGCGATATCCCGACCGGCCATATCACCATGCTCAAGCTCGGGGCGGGTTCGACTTTTGGGTTGCTAGTCGCCTTTACCGAACCTGTGACGACGTCGACCGCTGAAGCGCGCGCGCTCCCCATGACACTTACATCTCCAGCAGCACCAAAACTCGCGGGATTGGAAACACACTCACACTATGCGCCGTTCCGTTTTGTCTGGCAGACCGATGCTGCCACTCGCTTCACGCTCGCAAGCCAGGAATTTGCCGATCTGCTCGGACCCAAAACTGCTGCCATCCTTGACAACAATTGGGCTGAGATAGCCCAGACCCTGAATCTTGATCCCCAGGCCCAGATCGCAGCTGCGCTCACAGCGCGGGAAACCTTCAGCGGAATCGTTTTGTTTTGGCCGCTCGATGACATCGATGAGCGCTTGTCGGTCGAGATATCAGGCCTGCCTGTATTCGACCGTGATCGGCAATTTAAGGGCTTTCGCGGTTTTGGCATCTGCCGTGACCAAGCCCGTTTGGAGGAAATTCATCAGCGCCGCATCGCCCACGCGCCGGCACCGCCTCCGCCGCCGATACCGGAAGTCGCAGCCAAGGTATTGCCATTTCCATCAACGCCCGAGCTGCCGGCGGAAGAGCCAAAACTAAGTGCCCGTGAACATGGCGCCTTCCAGGAGCTTGCCCGCGAACTCAACGAACGCCTGAAGAAATCGTCACGCAAAAGCGGCGTGCCCGCTTCGGATGATTTTGGCGCCGAACCGTCCGCCCCGCTCGCTCAGCCGGTGCGCGAGTCGCCGAAGGTCATTCAAGACGCACAAGACAGCCGGCCAATTCTCGATCGTTTGCCGATCGGCATCCTGGTCTATCGGCTAAATAGTCTGATTTACGCAAACCGCACGTTCCTGGCGTGGACAGGTTACTCCACGCTGGAAGCCCTGAACGAGGCCGGTGGTCTCGATAGCCTGTTCATTGAGAGCAAGGATAAATCCTCCCCCCAGAACGCCAGAAACGGCGCGAAATCACTCACGATCGCCACTGTCAACGGCATGCAGAAACCTGTTGAGGGCCGCTTGTTCAGTGCGACATGGAATAGCGAGAACGCGCTGGTGCTGATGATCGATACGCGAGTTGGGAGCGACGAAAAGTCTGTAGACGACTCGCCACGTGCCGCAGAGAGAGAAAATCGCGAGCTCAAGGCTATTTTGGATACGGCAACGGACGGGGTGCTCGTGCTTGACCGCACGGGTCGCATCCTTTCCGCCAACCGTAGTGCCGAAGCACTTTTCGGCTACGAACCCGCCGATTTTGCCAAACATTCGTTCGGCGATCTGTTGGCGCCCGAAAGCCGTCGCTCAGCACTCGACCATCTCGATCGGCTCGCGCACGGCACCGGCGCGGGTGTACTGAATGCCGGTTACGAAGTGATCGGACGCGTGCGCCAAGGTGGGCTAGTTCCCCTATACGTCACTATGGGTCGCATTGAGGACGGTGAGAAGCTGTGTGCGGTATTGCGCGACGTCACCGCCTGGAAGCTCACTGCAGAAGAGCTAACAAACGCCAAGCAGGCGGCCGAGAAAGCTTCCATCGCGAAGTCTGAATTTCTTGCCAAGATTAGCCACGAAATTCGCACGCCCCTCAATGCCATCATCGGTTTTTCCGAAGTGATGATGGACGAACGCTTCGGCCCCATCGGCAACGAACGTTACCGGCAATATCTGAAGGATATCTACGCCTCCGGCGGCCACCTGATCTCGCTGCTTAATGATCTGGTTGATTTGTCGAAAATAGAAGCCGGAAGGCTTGATCTCACTTTTGTTGGCGTCAATCTCAACGATCTGATCCAGCAATGCGTGGCGATTATGCAACAGCAGGCCAACCGCGAGCGTGTCATTATCCGCACATCGTTGTCCGCTCATCTGCCGCAAATTATTGCAGATGCACGCTCAATGCGTCAGATCGCGCTGAATTTATTGTCGAACTCCATCAAGTTCACCGGTGCCGGTGGCCAGGTGATCGTCTCGACCGCTTTGACCGACGACCAAGAGGTGGTGTTGCGCGTGCGCGACACCGGCAGCGGCATGAGCGAGAAGGATCTGGAGACCGCGCTTGAGCCGTTCCGTCAGGTCGCCACTTCAACACATTGGGGCTCGAGCGGAACCGGCCTTGGCTTGCCAATAACCAAAGCCCTCGTCGAAGCCAATCACGCCCGCTTTCGCATAGCCAGTGAAGTAGGCGATGGTACACTGGTCGAAGTCGCTTTTCCCACTACGCGAGTGCTGGCGCAGTAATTCCAAAATCGGTTAGGCTCTTCGCATGGGCCAAATATCCCGCCGCGCATCCATCGTGTTGGCGTTTGCGATCGCGACGTTCGGCACCTTGCCCATGCGAGCGGCCGAGCCGGTCGATCTCCTTCTGGTGCTGGCGGCCGACGTGTCGCGCAGCGTTGACAGCCAGAAATTCCAGCTCCAGCGGGAGGGCTATGCCGCGGCACTCGCCAATCCTCGCGTGCTTGACGCGATCCAGTCCGGCCGCCGCGGTCGCATCGCTGTGCTGTTTCTGGAGTGGTCGGGATTTGGCAACCAGAAGGTCGTGATCGACTGGACGTTAATTGACGGCCCGAAGACGGCCCAGGCATTCGGCGACCGGCTGCTCGAATCGCCGCGATCCTACGCCGATCGCACTTCAATCAGCGGCGGCATCGATGCCGCTGTCGCGCAGCTTGCTCGCGCCCCATTCGGCGCCGAGCGGCGCACCATAGATGTGTCCGGTGATGGCACCAACAATGCCGGGCGCGACGTTGGGCAAGCACGCGACGAAGCCCTGGCGCTGGGTATCAGCATCAACGGGTTGGTGATCCTGAGCGAGACGCCACTTCCCTGGAATCCCGAGCACACAAACCCGCCGGGGGGGCTGGCGAAATACTACCGCGACAATGTCACTGGCGGGCCCGGCAGCTTTGTGCTCGAAGCCAAGGACTTCAACTCCTTCGGCGAGGCGATTGTCAAAAAAATGATCGCGGAAATCGCGGACGCCCGCCACCAGGGCGCGTCTTTTGCACGGTAACTTTAGCCCGTATGTCGCCAAGCCTTGAAAGGGTCACATAGCCCCTCCAGGTTGGCGACAGCGGCACCGATGCTATAGTCCGCCGGCCTTGATGCCGAAACAACCGGAACCCTCCCTTTGACAGCCGCCACCGGCCTGAAACGCCTGGGATTTATCCTGCTCGCCGTTATTGCAGGCGGGTTGGTCGTGCTCACGACGGCGGGGTACCTGATTTCCGCTGATGCGGTGCGCCAGCAGGTTGTAGGCGAAATACGCGCGGTGACCGGGCTTGATCCGGTTTTACGGGGCAAGGCCAGCGTCTCACTGTTTCCGACCGGCAGCGTCAGCTTTGCCGATGTGGCGCTCGGCGATGCCAAGCAACCGGCTCTTACCGCTGAGCGGCTGACTGCACGCTTGCGTTTCTTCCCGCTGCTCATTGGCCGCGTCGAGATTGCAGACGTCTCTCTCGACCACCCGAGCATTGCGATTGAATTGCAGCCGGACGGCCAGTCCAACTGGTCTGGCCTCATCGAAGCGCTTATGCGCAGCCAGACGGATACGCATCGCCTTGCGGCGTTTTCCGAGATGCGCATCGACGGCGGCACCGTTGTAATACACGACGAAGCACGAAAGCTCACCGAGACGCTGTATGGCGTAGAATTCTCGTTGGCTTGGCCGTCGATTTCAAAGAGCTTCGGCGCCACCGGACGCTTTATTTGGCACGACGCACCGATGGATGCGAGCGTAACGCTCGCCGATTTTCCTGCTGCACTTGCCGGCAGCCGTAGCGGGGTAAAACTGCGCGTCTCAGGCGCGCCGATGAAAGCCGCCTTCGAAGGCGCTATCAGTTTCAAACCTACTCTGAGGATCGAAGGCACGCTCGCCGCCGATGCCGCTTCACTGCGCAACACATTGGTCTGGGCCGGACAGAAACCTCCGCCTGGCGGAGGCTTCGGGCGGTTCGCGATCAAGGCGCGAACCAATATTGTGGGTGGCACGATTGGCCTATCCAGCGTCAATGTTGAACTCGACGGCAATAGCGCCGAAGGCGTGCTCACCTTCGCCGCAGATGGCCGGCAGACGTTGCAGGGCACACTTGCCGCCGATACCCTCGATTTGACATCCTATGTTTCGACTATCCGTCTCCTCGCCGCTAATGAACGCGCATGGAGTAATGGCCGTATTACACTTGATGGCCTCGCTGGCCTCGATGTCGACCTGCGACTTTCGGCGGCAAATGTCATCGTGTCCAACGCCAAGGTCGGACGCACCGCCATTGCGGCAAACTTGCGTGGCGGCCATCTGGTGGTCACTGTCGGCGAAGCGCAGGCCTACGGCGGCGTGATTAAAGGCTCGCTGGCGCTCGCCAACTTCGAACAAGGCGTCGACGTCAAATCACAATTGCAATTTTCCGACGTCGACCTGGAGAGCTGCCTTGGTCAGTTGTTCGGCCTCCACCGACTCGAGGGCAAGGGCAATATTGCATTCGTGGTCGAAGGCGGCGGCGATAGCGTCCTCGCCCTGACGCATACGCTGAACGGGACCGCCACTTTGACGGGATCGAACGGCGCGCTCGCCGGGCTTAATGTCGAGCAACTGCTGCGTCGGTTGGAGCGGAGACCTCTTTCTGGCGGCGGCGAATTTCGCAGTGGGCGTACGCCGTACGACAAGATAACGGTCGCGCTGAAGATCGCCCAAGGCACCGTCACCGTCGAAGACGTGAAGATCGAGGGTGCCGCGGTCATTCTGGCACTTGCCGGCTCGGCCTCGATCCCGGCGCGCGAACTCGATTTGAAAGGTACTGCCGCCCTGGTGGCCCCTCCCAAGCCGGGCGCTGCGCCATTCGAGTTGCCATTCATCGTGCAGGGTTCCTGGGATGATCCGATCATGCTGCCCGATCCCGAAGCACTGATCCGCCGCTCTGGCGCCGCCGCGCCGCTCCTCAATGCGGTGCGTGAGCGGCGCGCCCGCGATTCCGATTCGGTGCGTTCGGCCATCGAACGGCTGACAGGCGGGGCGCCGGCGGCCGGCTCAATTCCGGCGGCCGACCAGTCGCCGGCACAGCCGTCGACAGGAAAGTCCGAATAACCGCAATTTCGTGCCGTGGCGCCGGGCGGCGCTTCGACTATCATTCCATCGGAGACGAATCACCCGCCGGCAAACCGGCGCGATGGGCTGCGAATGCTGCATCCTCTCTTTCGCACTCTGGTCAAAGTCGCCGTCGCCTCGCTGGTGGTGGGAACCATCATGGGCCACTTCGGCATTACCGCCGACCAGTTGATGCGCGAATTCGGCCTCTCCACCGAGCGCCTTCAGGAATATGCAAAGCAAGGCTTCGCCTGGGCGTGGCCAAATGTGCTGCTGGGCTCGATCGTGATCATACCCATATGGTTCGTGGTTTTTTTATTTCGCCCACCCGGCAAGAGCAGCAGCGACTAGGCCATTGAGCCCAAAGCGCGGCCAACCGGTTTTTCGAAAATTAGACTTGGGCGCCCAAGGCCGCACGCTCGCGCCGCACGGCGCCACTTTTGGCGATCAGTGACGACGCTACAGTTCCGACAGCGACTAACACGATCATGATCGTGCATAGCGCGTTAATCTCTGGCTTCACGCCCAGACGTACCTCCGAATAGATACGAATGGGCAAGGTCGTAGCGCCTGGCCCGGTGGTGAAGCTCGCAATCACGAGATCATCGAGTGACAACGAGAAGGCGAGCATCCAACCTGCTGCGATTGCAGGCGCGATCAGCGGCAGTGTGATCTTCAGGAAGGTCTTGACCGGGGGGCAGCCGAGATCCATCGCCGCTTCTTCCAGGCTGCGATCGAATGCGACCAGCCGTGACTGCACGATCACTGTGACGAAACACATCGTCAGCGTGGTGTGGGCAATGACGATGGTCCAGAACCCGCGATCAACGTTCAGAGCAACGAACAGCAACAAAAGCGAAAGCCCCGTGATCACCTCCGGAATTACCAGCGGCGCGTAGATCATGCCCGAAAACAGCAAGCGGCCACGGAAACGGCCCAGGCGGGTAAGAGCTATGGCGGCAAGTGTCCCGAGTGCAGTGGCGGCGCTGGCTGACAGACCCGCCACCCGCAGACTGATCCAGGCCGCCTGTAGAACCGCATTGTCATGCAGCAACTCGCGGTACCACGCGAGCGACCAACCGCCCCAGATCGTCACCAGTCGCGATGCATTAAACGAATAGATGACCAGAATGGCGATCGGCAAATAGAGGAAAGCCAGACCGAGCGCGATCGAAATGATATTGAAGGGCGAAGCGCCGCGCTTCATTGCCGGCCTCCTTCCAGTGACCGCTGTTGAAGGCGCTCATAGAACAGGATTGGCACCAGAAGCAGGCCCAGCAGCGCGACCGCAATAGCGGAGGCAACCGGCCAGTCACGATTGGAAAAGAATTCGGTCCACAGCGCCTGCCCGATCATCAATGTCTCCGAACCGCCGAGCAGATCGGGGATGACGAATTCACCGACAATCGGGATAAAACACAGCAATGCGCCCGCAGCGACGCCCGGGAGCGACAGCGGCACAGTCACCAGCCAGAACGTTTTCCAGCGTGGACAGCCGAGATCGGCGGCCGCCTCCAGCAATGTCTCATCCATCTTCTCGAGCGTGGCGTAAAGCGGCAACACCATGAACGGCAGGTAGGAATAAACGACACCGATGTAGATTGCGGTATCGGAAGATAGCCATGCAGCCGGCGCGTCAATCACATGGAACCGCATCAGGACGTCATTGAGCGGCCCGTCGCGCTGCAAAATATTGATCCACGCGTAGATCCGAATGAGAAACGAGGTCCAGAAGGGCAGCACCACCGCCATTACCAGCGGCGGCTGCCACGTACGCGGCGCACGCGCCATGCCGTAAGCGATCGGGTAGCCGATCGCCAGCAGAAGGAACGTCGAGATTGCCGCAACCTGCAGGCTCTTGAGATAGGACAAGAGGTAAATCTGATCGGAAATGAGCAGCCGGAAAGAATCGCCCGAAAGCTGCCGGGTAAACTCCATCAGCCCCGCCCAGCCGGCAGCGACATCGAGCAACGGCAGGTACGGTGGTTGTGCCAGCGCAGTTTGCGACAGGCTGATCTTGAGAACGATCACGAACGGCGCAAGAAAGAATATGACGAGCCACAGATAGGGCAGCAGCACGACGACCTGCGTGCTCCAGTTTCGTTTGTCGGCCTGTATGTTCATTGACTATCCCGTCAAGACCACGCCGGCATCCGGCGGCCACGATACCCAGACAAGATCGCCTGCTCCGAATGAAGCCTTGCCCCGCCCGCTCACATTGGCGAGCGCAACTTTCATGATCGACCGATCGGCGAGCCGCACCTTATAAATCGACATGTCGCCGCGATAGCCGATCTCGAATACGGTGCCGGGCACAGCATTGAGCTCGCCTGCCGGCCGCTCGGAGCCCATACCGATCTTTTCCGGTCGCAACGCCAACCAGGCGGCATCTCCGAACTTGGCCGCTCCGGTATCGACGACGCGCAATTGGCCAATCGCACTATCGATGGCGCCACCCGCAGAAACGCGCCCCTCGACGATAGTCACGTCACCGATGAAATCGGCGACCCAGCGCGAGTTGGGCCGCTCGTAGATTTCCGCCGGCTTGGCCACCTGCATCAACCGGCCGCGATCCAAAACCGCGATTCGGTCCGCGACGATCATCGCCTCTTCCTGATCATGGGTGACGATCACGAAGGTCGTGCCAAGGTTGCGCTGCAATTCCATCAGTTCGAACTGGGTCTCTGCGCGCAGCTTTTTATCCAGCGCGGCCAACGGTTCGTCGAGCAACAACACTCGCGGCCGCTTGATCAGCGACCGTGCAAGCGCCACCCGCTGACGCTGGCCTCCGGAGAGCTGGTCGACGCGCCGCCGACCGAAGCCTTGCAGGCGCACAAGGGCCAGCATCTCTGTGACGCGCTCGGCAATTTCAGCCCGGGTCGCATTCTCCTGCCGCAGGCCGAAGCCGATATTGCCCTCCACCGTGAGATGCGGAAACAACGCGTAGCTTTGGAACATCATGTTCACAGGCCGCCGATGCGGCTGCACAGCCGCGATGTCCTCGCCATCGAGCAAGATGCGGCCTTCAGTGGGCGTCTCGAAGCCGGCTAGCATCCGCAATAGCGTCGTCTTGCCGCAGCCGGAGGGGCCGAGCAGCGCGAAAAACTCACCCTGCGCGATGTCGAGTGAGAGGGCTTCTACCGCGGCGACCGCGCCAAACCGCTTGGTGACGGCCTCGAAGCGCACCAGTGGCGATTTTTCGTTTGCTGCCCGGTTCTGCGCTGCTTCGCCGCCGTCCGCCATTGATTCCCCGTTTCGTGAAAGCTAGCGAGGTGCACGAACACGCTCAACCCGGCCCGCGGCAGTCACGCCTGGCTTGTCAGTGTGCGCCTGACGGCATCGCGCCAGCCGGAATATTTTCGCTCCCGCGTTTGCGCATCCATGCGGGGTTCAAACCGACGGTCGAGACGCCATTGTGCGGCAAAGCCCTCAAGGTCAGGGCAGACTCCGGCGGCGCGCCCGGCCAGATAAGCGGCGCCCAGCGCCGTCGTTTCCATGACCATGGGCCGGTCGACCGGGCTTGCGAGAATGTCGGCCAGAAACTGCATGGTGAGGTCGCTTGCGGTCATGCCGCCGTCGACGCGAAGCACCGTGGTAGAACTTTTCGACGCCGGCCAGTCCGCGCGCATGGCTTCGAGCAGGTCGCGGGTTTGATAGCCGACCGACTCCAGCGTCGCTCGTGCCAGTTCGGCCGCGCCGGAATTCCGGGTCAAACCGAACATCGCCCCGCGCGCCTGCGCATCCCAATATGGCGCGCCCAAACCGACAAAAGCCGGCACCAGATAGACCTGCTCGGCCGGATCGGCCCGCTCCGCCAGTGAACCGACGTCCGATGAAGCGGCAATGAGTTTCAATCCGTCGCGAAGCCATTGCACAGCAGCACCCGCGATGAAGATCGCGCCTTCCAGCGCGTAAGTGCGTTTACCCTCCAGTTGATAGGCGATCGTCGTGAGCAACCGATTGCGTGACGCTATACGCTCGGACCCGGTGTTAAGGAGCGCAAAACAGCCAGTTCCGTAAGTCGATTTCATCATGCCGGGCATGAAACAACCCTGCCCGACGGTCGCTGCCTGCTGATCGCCGGCGATACCAAGAATGCGGATTGCACCACCAAACAGATCAGCAACAGTTTCCCCGAACGCGCCGGCGCAGTCGCGCACACCGGGAAGGAGACGTTGCGGCACGTCAAACAGGCGGCGAAGATCCTCATCCCATTCGGCCTTGCCAATATCGAACAGCAGCGTGCGTGCAGCATTCGTCGCGTCAGTCAGATGCACCTTGCCGCCGGTCAGGCGCCACAGCAAAAAGCTGTCGATCGTACCGAACGCGAGCTGGCCATCCTCAGCAGCCGCACGGGTCCCTTCTACATGGTCCAGTAGCCACGCGATCTTGCTGGCGGAAAAATATGGGTCGAGCAGCAGCCCGGTCTTGCTGGCAATTTCGCCTTCATGACCGCTGCGCCGCAATGACTCGCAATAATTCGCCGTACGCCGATCCTGCCATACGATCGCGTTGTAGACGGGCTTGCCTGTTTGACGATTCCAAATGACCGTGGTTTCGCGCTGATTGGTGATACCGACCCCGGCGACATCGTTCGCCGTGATCTGCGCTTGTGCCATTACAGCCCGTACCGTCGCGACCACTGCCGTCCAGATTTCCTCCGGATCATGCTCGACATCGCCTGGCGACGGATAGATCTGACGCAATTCCTTTTGCGCGGTTGCGAGCGGCCGGAGCGCCGTGTCGAACGCGATGGCCCGCGTCGAAGTCGTGCCCTGGTCGATTGCGATGAGAGCCGTCGGCAAATGAATCCCCGAGCGCGCCAACCGGCGCTTACCTTAGTGCACCGAAAAGAAAATCGCGAACGATCGATCGGCTGACAAGCGAGCACAAATCTACGCGGTACTGCCTCCTCGCTCCCCGCATAGCGATACAACAAAGTGGTCGAGCGCCGCGTATTCCTCAGCCGTTGCCTTTAGCCCGATTTTGCTGCGCCGCCAGAGCACGTCATCGGCATTCTGCGCCCATTCGTTTTCCACCATGTAGCGCACCTCCGCTGCCGTAAGATCGCCGGCAAAACGAGGCCCCAACTCGTCCATACTTTGCGCACCGTCGAGAAATCGTTCAACACGAAGGCCATAGGCCCGCAGCAGCCGACGCGCGTGTGTTGCGGAGAGAAATGGCCACCGTCCCATCGCTTCGGCGACCTGTGCATCGAACCCATCAGGTGGAAATTCTCCGCCGGGAAGTCTGGATCCTGCGGTCCAGGGTGGACGAGCCTCAAAGAAATGACCAATCTGCCTCATTGCCGCCTCAGCCAGTTTGCGGTGAGTGGTAATCTTGCCGCCGTAGATAGTGAGCAATGGTGCCTCGCCATCGCGTTCGTCCAGGACGAGTTCGTAGTCGCGCGTGACATCCTCCGGCTTGTTGGCGCCATCATCGTAGAGCGCACGCACGCCGGCAAACGACCATACCAACTCATCAGGCGTAACCTTGTCGCGGAAATAATGATTTACTGCGTCACACAGGTAAGCAATCTCGGACGGGTCGGGCGCCACCGAATTAAGATCGCCGACGAAATTTTCGTCCGTGGTTCCAATCAGGGTGAAATCCTGCGCAAAGGGCAATGCGAACACGACGCGCCGGTCCGGGGCTTCCAATAAATAGCCGTACTCGTGCTCAAAGCGCCGGCGAATTACGATATGGCTGCCCTTGATCAGCCGCACGGCACTCGCTAGCGGCTGCCGAACCACGGTGTCGGCTACCGTGCCGATCCAGGGCCCGGCGGCATTGACCAAAACGCGCGCAGTCTTCACCTCACGGCGCCCGCGAGCATTGAGCACCAACTCCCACTCGTCTCGCCTTTCCACGCGCGTGCAGCGGGTACGAGTGCGGACGACAGCGCCGCGCTCGGCGGCATCAAGTGCGTTGAGTACGACCAGCCGGGAATCATCGACCGAGCAATCGGAGTATTCGAAGCCATAGCGGAACGTACGTTTCAGAGGCTGACCAACCACGTGGTGGGTAAGATCGACGCTGCGGGAAGCCGGCAGCAGTTTGCGCGCGCCCAGCAGGTCATAAAGGAATAGCCCAAACCGCAAGATGAGCGGTGAGCGTAGTCCGGGCAGCGGCGGCAACATGAAACGCATCGGCCGCACCACGTGCGGCGCCATTCGTAACAGCACCTCGCGCTCGTTTAGCGCCTCGCGGACGAGACGAAAGGCGCCGTGCTCGAGATAGCGCAGGCCGCCATGGACCAGTTTGCTCGAAGCCGACGAGGTGCCCGAGCTGAGGTCGTTCATCTCGACCAGTAAAACGCTCAAGCCGCGACCGGCGGCATCCCGGGCGATCCCCGTTCCGTTGATGCCGCCGCCGATGATGGCAAGGTCGAAGTCGGCCATTGCTCGATGATTTGCTTTAACCCGCAGAATGGGCGGCTTACGCGCCGCACTCAAGAACGACAACGTGTTAAACCCGAGTTTGCGCGGCAAATTTTGGTGCGATTGCAAAATGGCTGCTGCGCAGCCATATCCAATAAGTTGATGCTTGTTGTTCGCGTCCTGGACGCCCGCCAGGGAACCTGAAACCAGAGCCGATGCCCTCGCCCCGCCTGCTCGTCATCGAAGGCAATTCACCGCAGACCATGGCCGATCATGTTGCCGTCGGCGGCACCGTGGCGAGCAAGGGTTATTCAGACCTGTTGCGCGAGCTGCTCCCAGGCGCAGTGGTGGACATCTGCTACCCGGGCGACCCGGCCGCGCTGCTGCCGGAAGGCTCTTCGCTTGAGGGCTATGACGGCATCACCATCACCGGCTCGAGCCTACATGTTTACAATGCCGGACCGGAGGTGATGCGGCAGATCGAGCTTGTGCGCGCTGCGCTCAAAACAGGGACACCATTATTCGGCTCCTGTTGGGGCCTCCAGGTCATCACCGCAGCAGCGGGCGGCAGCGTTCGCAAGAATCCGAAGGGTCGTGAAATCGGCTTCGGCCGTGGCATCCGCCTCACTGAGGCCGGCCGCAAACATCCCATGTACGCCGGCAAGCTTGATGTATTCAACGCGCCGACGGTGCATCTCGACGAGGTCGAAGCACTTGCGCCAGGTACCATTATCCTTGCCACCAATGCTGTATCGGATGTGCAGAGCGCCGAAATCCGCACCAACGGCTCGGTCGTCTGGGCCGTGCAATATCACCCGGAATATCCGCTGCGCGAGGTCGCGGCGATCGTGCGGCGCATTGGCGGCCGGCTGATTGAAGAAGGATTCTTTGCCGATGAGGCCGATATCAAAACTTTCGCGCAGGATCTCGACACACTTGATCGAGACCCCGGCTGCAAGCGGCTGGCCTGGCGACACGGAATCAGCAAGAACGTGCTCGACAAGAAGCTTCGCGTTAGCGAAGTAGCCAACTGGATCGAATTCCAGGTGCTGCCGACGCGGGTTAAACGCGGGCGAGGATAATGGATTTTTCAGGAAATCAGGTGGTGGTGACCGGCGGCACTGGCGCGCTCGGCAGCGCGGTGGTCGGCGCCTTGCTCGCGGGCGGCGCGTCCTGCGTCGTGCCCTACGTGCACGACGCTGAAGCCCAGCGCTTTGCGCACCGCGGCGATCCAAACGTGACACTGATCGCGGTCTCCGATCTCGCCGACGAAGCACAAGTTGCCAAAGTCTATGCGGGTCTCAAGCCCTGGGCTTCGATCCACATCGCCGGAGGCTTTGCCGCGGGCAAGGTTGCCGAGACCGGCAAAGCCGCACTGATGTCGCAGATCGACAGCAACCTCACCTCTTGCTTTCTGTGCTGTCGCGCGGCTGTCAACCTCATGCTGGCGTCGGGCGGCGGCCGCATCGTCAACGTGGCGGCACGGCCGGCGCTGGAGTGGCGCTCGGGCGCCGGCATGACGGCCTATACCGTCGCCAAAGCCGGTGTCGCCGCGCTCACCGTGGCGCTCGCCGAGGAAGTCGCCAAGGACGGCATTCTGGTGAATGCGGTGGCGCCCTCGACCATGGACACTCCTGCCAACCGCAAGGCCATGCCGAAGGCGAATTTTGAGGTCTGGCCAAAGGTCGAAGAGGTGGCGGCAACGATCCTGTTCCTGGCCTCGTCCGACAACCGCGTCACCCGCGGCGCGATCGTGCCGGTGTACGGGAAATCCTAACCCCGCTCATTCCCGCGAAAGCGGGAATCCAGAGCCAAATCGCAAGAACTGAATAAGGGCACTGGGTCCCCGTTTTCACGGAGACGAGCGGACGAAGAATCCGTCACCCCGCAATCGGGACCAGTTCGAGTGGCGGGCGCAGCAGGCGTTGCACCGTGCCCGAGGCGACCACGGTGCGGCCTTCCGCATAGGCCTCGTGGTTCTTCTCGATGTCGGCGAGGTCGTACTGATAATTCACCATCAGCCCGTACCCCTGCGCCATTGCACGATCCGAGGTGTCGGCGAGCCAGTTGATGCGTTCGAGCCGCGCGCCGTTGCCGAGATGAAAACGCGCCACCGCATCGATCGGCGTGCCGCGATCGTTGCGTGCGCGCAGGTAATACCACGCCGCCGCACGCATGACCGGATCTTGCAGCTCCGCGGCCGTATCCTCGTTGCGCCACCAGCCTGGCTGGTCGAGCGCAGCAAGAGCTGCCTTGTCTGCCTCAGTCAGCGCCGCGGAGTTTTCCTCGCTACGCTCCCGTTTGAGCCAGCCGGCAAAGCCAGTGACTGGCGATAATGTCACGAAGGTAGAAAGCTTGGGCATCTCGCGGCTGACTTCTTCGACCACCTGCTTGATCAGGAAATTGCCGAACGAGACTCCAGCCAGCCCGCGCTGGCAGTTGGAAATTGAGTAGAATGTTGCGGCACGCGCCTTGTCGATCTCCACGACTTCGCGCTCCTTGCCGAGAATTGGGGCGATCGCCGCAGGGATGTCGCGAGTGAGCGCTATTTCAACGAAGATCAGCGGCTCGTCCACCAACGCCGGATGAAAGAACGCATAACAGCGCCGGTCGGATGGATCGATACGGCGGCGCAGATCTTCCCAGTCGTGAATCTCGTGTACGGCTTCGTAACGGATGATCTTCTCAAGTACGATCGCCGGCGATGACCAGTCGATATGGTGCAGCACTAGAAAGCCGCGATTGAACCAGGACGAGAACAGATGAACGAAATCATCGTCGACAGCGCGAAGGTCGTCGCGATGATCGAGTGAGTCCATCAATTGTTCGCGCATGCGCACCAATGCAGCGGTGCCGCCCGGCGCAAGGTTAAGTCTGCGGAACAACTCCTGCCGGCGCGGCTCGGACGCGTGGTGCACGTCTGCGGCAGTCGCATCGGACGGAGCCGCGCGCCAGGCGTCGATCGTCTGTTCCAGGCGGGCTGGATCGGTACCAAATCGCTGTGCCAGCGCCTCGAAAAAAGCGATGCGTGGGCCGATGGTGAGCGCGGCATACCGGCCGAGGATTTCGCGCGCCAGCGCCACCCCGGAGGCCTCGCCGCGGCCGGACAGTAGATCTTCGCACAGTTCGACCAGGTTTTCGGAGCGAGCGGACGCCTCGCCGCGGCGGTCGCGCGAAAGCAGCGCGCGGCCGCGCTCGGAAATCGTTTGTAATAGTTCCCCGAAGAACGAGGTGTTCATTTAGGCCCTATGGCGACGCCCATCAGATGATTGGGCAACCATGTGGCAATTTCAGGAAAGAAGCACAAGATGACGATCGCCAGCATCATGCAGACGACATAGGGCAACGTGCCCCACATCACCTGGGCGAGCGGCACATCCGGAGCGATGGCACTGACGATGTAGATGTTGAGGCCAACCGGCGGGTGGATCAGGCCGATTTCCATGTTGATCGTCAGGATCACGCCAAACCACACCGGATCAAAGCCCGCTGCCGTAATAATGGGCAGCAGGATCGGGCTGGTCATCAGGATAATCGCCGCCGGCGGGATGAAGAATCCGCACACCAACAGGAAGATGTTGATGAGGAACATCAGCATCCATTTGTTGGCATGTAGATCTGCGATCGCCTGTGCCAGCGTCTGGGTCAGATAGAGCGATGTGAGCATGTAGCCGAACAACACGGCGGTGGCGATGATGGTCAGAATCATCACCAACTCGCGCATGGTGTCGCGGAGGATCAGCCAAATCTGCTCAACCTTCCAAAGACGATAAATCAGGATCGCCAGAAACATGCATAGCGCGGCACCGACGCCGGCAGCTTCCGATGGCGTCGCCACGCCGCCATAGAGCGCATACATCACACCTGCAATAATGAAGATGAAGGGTGCGATCTTCGGGATCGACTGGAATTTTTCCTTCCACGAATAGCGGAAGTCGATGGCGTGCGAGCGGAAGCCGCGCTTCCAAATAATGAAGACCGTCCACAGCATGAACAGGCTGGTCAGCATCAGCCCCGGCAAGACGCCGGCGATGAACAAGCGGCCGATCGATGTTTCCGTGGCAATGCCATAGAGAATGAAAGTGATCGATGGCGGAATCAGGATACCGAGCGTGCCTCCGGCGCAGATTGAGCCGGTAGCAACGTCATCCGGATAACCGCGTCGGCGCATCTCCGGAATACCCATCTTGCCGATGGCCGCGCAGCAGGCCGGCGACGATCCAGTTAACGCAGCGAAGATCGCGCAGGCGCCCAAATTGGAAATAACCAGACCTCCGGGCAACCGGTAGAGCCAGCGGTCAAGCGCCTCGTAAAGGTCTTTGCCGGCGGGCGACGAGCCGATCGCCGCCCCCATCATTACGAACATCGGAATAGCGACGAGCGTGAACTCGTCGAGCCCCGACCAGAAGGTTTCCGCGACAACATGCAGCGCATCAAAGCCCTGGAAAAACACCAGGAACGCGATCGCGATTGCTCCGAGCCCGAATGCGACCGGAATACCGGACACCAGCATTAGCAATGTAACGATGAGGACGACTGTCCCCTGCAAGGTCGGGCTCATGGCGTGCCTCCCAGCGCCTCACGCGCCAGGGCCCGGGCAACATCCTCCGCGTCCTGCTGATCCTTGATGCCGAATGGTGGCGCCCGGCCCGTCACCAGGGAGAGCACGTCTGCCACATATTGCAGAATAAGGAGGCCGAGGCCGACCGGCATCGAGAGATATGGAATCCAGAGCCGCGCACGCCACACAGTGTTGGAAAGCCAGCGCTCCGAATAGGCTTCATACCAATAAGCGGTACAGAGGATAAAAATTACGATGCAAAAGGCCAGCGCCAGCAGACTGGTTGCCAGGGCGAGCCAATACCGGGCGCGCGGACCAATATGGAGCGGCAGGATATCGACGTTGACGTGCCCTCGCGTCATCAAAACGTAGGCGCTGCCAACGAATGTCGCCCCGACGATACAGTATGTCACCACATCAATCTGCCAGATCGTCGTCAGATTTAAGATGTATCGTTCAACCACAATGTCGCAAATTACGAGCACCGCGAATGCGATGAGCAAAGCCGCAGCCACACCCGCGACGCGCGACAAAAAGTTTACAGCCCGAATGTAGGTGTCCATGGGCTCGTGTTTTCCAATTTATTTCGAGAGTCCGAACCGGGGGCGGCGCAACAGCGCTGGAAGGCCAGCCGGCGGGCAGAGCACCCGCCGGCGGCTGTTGCCGCTATTTCACTGCGAGCGCCTCATCGATCAGCTTCTGACCGTTGGGGACGTCCGTGGCAAATTTGGCGTAGGAACTCTTCTTGGCGACGTCGAGCCATGCCTGATAGTCGGCATCGCTGAGGGTAACCACTTTCACCTTGTGGTCCTCGAACGCCTTGATCGCCTCTTTGTTCACCGCCTCAGCCTTACCCTCGTAGTAGGCCTGCGCCTTTTTGCCCGCCGTGATCAGGGCGTCCTGCTGCTTTTTGTCGAGCTTGTCGAAGCTCTTCTTCGACATCAGCACCGGCTCGTACATGAACCACAGCGCATTCTCGCCGGGTGCCGTAAGGCAGTCGGTGACCTCGTACAGGCGCATGGACTGGAATGTACCGAGGCTGGTATCGGTGGCATTCACGACGCCGCTCTGGAACGCATTGTAGATTTCGTTCGACGGCGGGCTGACGATGCTCGCGCCGGCGGTTTCCCACATGCCGGCAAAGGTCGGACCGGCAGCGCGGAACTTGCGACCCTTCAAATCACTCGGACGAACGACGCAGCCATCCTTGGCGGCTACGCCGCCCGCGAACCATGCATCGGACAAAACGATAGCGCCGCGTTTCTCGATCTCGCCGCGCATATCCTTCATGAATTGGGAATTGTTGATGCGCTTGGCACGCTCCTGGCTGCGGATCAAGCCAGGCATCAAGGTCGCGCTGAAGACCGGCGCCTTGCCGCTGGCGTAGTCGAGTGGAAACAGCGTGATGTCGAGCTGGCCATTGACCATGGCATTCCACTGATCGTTGGGCTTGAACAGCGAAGCGCCCGGATAAACCTGGATGTCGATGCCGACATCGGCGGCCTTCACGTCTTTCGCAATCATCTGCACCATGTCATCGCGGACGTCGCCTTTGCCGCCCGGAAATTGATGCGATGCTTTCATTGTGATCTGCGCGTGCGCAGACGCTGAGAGCGTGATCAACGCAGCGGCAGTGGCGAGTAATGTCGAGATTTTTCTCATCGTGTGTTCCTCCATGGGGTCTTTTTTGGCAGCGGTAATACCGCCGCGTTTGGTTTGATTTCGAACAATAACCAAAATCCCCTCGTCGCGCCCGATTTCAGATTAGCCGCCGGTGCGACCTAGCGCCATAGGCCCGACGTTAAATTTGCTCGTAAGCGCATGCGACTAATAGACAATTCCTACTATGGCCAGTACGCACCGATGACCTTATAACCCCGCGATCGCTATCCATTTCGCGTTCTTCCGGGGAGTTTCCACACATGCCGAAGCCGTTGGCGGGCCTCCGCGTCCTTGAACTTGCCCGCATCCTCGCCGGTCCCTGGGCCGGGCAGGTACTGGCCGATCTCGGCGCCGACGTCATCAAGGTGGAGCGCAAGGGCACCGGCGACGATACCCGCGGCTGGGGTCCTCCGTTCGTGGAAGGCGCCGACGGCAAAAACATTGGCTCGGCCTATTTTCATTCCGCCAATCGCGGCAAGCGTTCGATCGAAATGGATTTCGAGAGCGACGAAGGCCGACGCATCGTGCGCAAGCTGGCCGCGCGCTCGGACGTATTGATCGAAAACTTCAAGGTCGGCGGACTGGCAAAATTCGGGCTCGACTACAAAAGCCTCGCTCCCGAGTGCCCGCGACTTATCTACTGCTCGGTGACCGGGTTCGGACAAGACGGTCCCTACGCTAAACGCGCCGGCTATGACCTGATGGCGCAGGGCATGGGCGGCATCATGGATTTGACCGGCATGGCGGACGGCAAGTCGACCCGTATCGGCATTCCGGTGTCCGATATCTTCACGGGCGTTTATTCGGTCATCGGGATCCTGGCGGCACTGGCGCAACGCGAGAAGACCGGCAAGGGCTCCTATGTCGACACCGCGCTCGTCGATTCCACGGTCGGTGTGTTGTCAAACCAGGCGATGAACTATCTGGTGTCGGGCAATGTGCCAAAGCGCATCGGCAATGCGCATGCCAACATCGTGCCGTACCAGGTTTTTCCGGCCGCCGACGGCCATGTGATCGTCGCCACCGGCAACGACAATCAATATGTCAAATTCTGCAACGTCTTGGGGGCGCCCGAACTTGCGCAAAATCCCGCATACAAGGACAATGTCGGACGACTGAAGCACCGCGAAGACTTGATTGGAAAATTGTCTGCACTTACCGCGCGAGTGAAACGTGACGAGCTGCTGGAAAAGCTCGAAGCCCAGCAGGTACCGGCGGGCCCGATCAATAATCTTGATCAGGTATTCAACGACCCACAGGTGGTCCACCGCGGCATGAAGCTTGCGCTGAAGAGTGAGGCTGCCAAAGGTGGCACCATCCCCGGCGTGCGCACGCCGATCGTCATCGACGGCTGGAAGGCAGCCTCCGAGCACCCTGCCCCCTTGCTCGGCGAACATACCGCAGAGATTCTGCGCGAGATCGGGGAAGGTTGACTCTCCCGCACCGCACCGCTCACCCCTTGATTGGGTCTGGCTGAAATTGGAGTCATTGGTTCAACGTCGGTGCTTGCGATTGCCGGCGTCGGGGAGAGACTCAGAAACCGGAGAAGACGTCGGCGCGTTCGGCCGCAACGCCGGCGAGTTCCACTGGATCCACAATCTCGCAGTGGACAGCAAAGCGCGCAGAAATTTCGCTATGTCGGGCCGCCGTTGAAGTAATTGCCGTTATGCAACGGCCGTCGGCGCGAGCGCTTCGATATCGGTTGCCACATCGATTACCGCCGGACGTTTTTCGGCGATTGCGCGGGCCAAGGCTGGTGCAAATTCACTGGCGCGCTCCACCCGGATTCCAAGCGCGCCCATATCTTCCGCAAGCTTGGCGAAATTCATCGGATTGTAGGTCCACAATTCACGTGCTTGGACGGTCTGCTCGCCGCCATAGGCCCGATCGAAGCCCCGCTTGGATTGATTACCGCCACCGTTATTGTTGACGACTGTCACCGACGCGAGATTCCATCGCACCGCCGTTTCCACTTCTGCGACGTGATACCAGAAACCGGCATCGCCGGTGAACACCACGACCGGCCGCTCGGGGCATGCAGCTTTGGCGCCTATTCCCGCCGGAAACGCCCAGCCGAGATGTCCGGCACTACGCAAGTAACTCTGTGTCGGCGTACGCAAGTCGTACATGCCGCCCATCCACATCCCTGCGTGGCCAGTGTCAACGACGACGATAGCGTCGTCGGGAACATGTTTGGTCAACTCACCGCAGAGGCGTGCCGGATGGATTGGAACCGCGTCCGACTCCAGCATCGGTTTGTATTTGGCGTACCAGTCGCCGCGCAAAGTCGTGATTTCCTTGATCCAGGCCGCCCGCTTTGCCGCGCTCGATTTGTCGATCTGGCCCAACATGCGTACGAGCACGCTTTTGGCATCGCCCAAGACGCTCGCGATGAGCGGATAGTTGCGCCCGAGAGATTCCGGCTCGATGTCGATCTGGATCGCCGGCGTTCCGATCTTCGGCACCGCCCAGAAGTGGGTTGTCATCCCCCCGGTTTCGGTACCGATGAAACAAACCAGATCGGCGCTGTTCACGGCACGGTTGGCGCACTCGCGGGAATAGCTGCCGACGACGCCGACCGACAACGGGTGGATGCCCGGGATGATGTCCTTGCCATTGAGCGAGGTGGCGACCGGAATTTGCAGCGCCTCGGCGAGTGCAACGAGTTCCTTCCCCGCGCTTGAGGCCCGTGCACCGCCGCCGGCGACAATGATCGGCCGCTCGGCCTTTTGCAGCAATTCAAGCGCCGCCTTTACGTGCGCTGCTTCCGGTTCGGGACGGAACGGCGGAACGCGAGCGAACTGCGCCTCGACCAAAGCCT
This sequence comes from uncultured Alphaproteobacteria bacterium, assembly GCA_963742345.1. Taxonomy (GTDB): domain Bacteria; phylum Pseudomonadota; class Alphaproteobacteria; order Rhizobiales; family Xanthobacteraceae; genus Pseudolabrys. Next base: position 150,564 of record CAVULO010000001.1, on the reverse strand, counting down.
CCATCTCGGCTTCTTCCAGATCCACCTGCCCTTCGTTGCCGCGAAATTGCAGATGCACGGGACCGGGCGCGCCGGTGGTGGCGGTGCGAAAGGCCTGTCGCACCATGTCCGGAATACGCGCGACGTCGTCGATGGTGACGTTCATCTTCGTCACCGGCTCGAAGGCCGGCACATCGTCGATTTCCTGATAAACTTTGCGGAATTTGGTTTTCGGATCGCGACCGCCAGTCATGGCGATCACCGGCGAATGCGCCAGATACGCATCACGCAGGCCGGCCGCGAGATTGAGCGCGCCGATCACCTGCGCCATGCAGACACCGGGCTTGCCGGAGGCGCGCGCATATCCATCCGCCATGTAGGCGGCGGATTTCTCGCCGTGGCAGTGGACGCGCGCGATCTTCGTTCGCCGCTCCATCTCCGCGAAGGTCCGCCGCAAGACCGCCGGCACCATAAACACATGGGTGACGCCATAGCCCGCTAGCATGTCAGCGAGCACTTCGGCGCCGATGCGCCTGGTATTGTGTCCGACCGTTGTCATGCTGTGTTCAAGCCGGCTCGAATTTGAGCGCAACACCGTTGATGCAGTAGCGCAGATGCGTCGGCGGAGGGCCATCGTTGAAGACGTGGCCGAGATGACTGCCGCATCGGCTGCAGTGCACCTCGTCGCGCACCATGCCGTGGCTACGGTCCGTGTCGTTTTCGATCGCGCCGGGCAGAGGATCGTTGAAACTCGGCCAGCCGGTCCCGCTCTCAAATTTCATTTTGGAGACGAACAGCGGCTGATCACAGGCCGCGCAACGGAATGTACCGGCGCGCTTTTCATGCAATAGCGCGCAACTTCCGGGCATCTCGGTCCCATGCTCGCGCATGATGGCGTATTGCTCGGCCGTGAGCAGCTTGCGCCATTCGGCTTCGGTATGAGTGACTGGATATTGCTTCGTCATACTCCATACTCCCGCGATTGCGGTTTACTTGATCGCCAGCGGATTGACCGGAGAACCCACCGCCCCGGTAATTGGAATTGCCGGCGCCACAAACAGGAATTCGTACACTTTGTCCTGCTCGCAATCGTCGGCAAGCTCCTTCAAATCGAAGATTTCACCCATGGTCATGCCCATAATCGGGATCGTGATCCAGTGCCAGGGCTGGTTGATCCCTTCCTCGCTCTCGTTCGGCCTCACCTCGCAGCCCCACGTATCGCTTGCAAGTGCGGCCAGTTGCGTTTCCTTGACGAAATCGAGGGTTTCGAAGGAGAAGCCCGGCGCGTCGCCGCCCGGATATCCGTCCCAGCTGCCCACCTTCTGGCAACGTTCCATCATGCCGGTGCGCACAATGACGTAGTCACCGCGCTTGAGTTCCACCTTTTGCTTTTTCGCTGCGCCGTAAAGATCGTCGTTGGTGATGCCATAGCCATCATCGAGCGAAGCTACATTCCTGTAGCGCGCCACATCGAGAAACACACCGCGCCCCACCATCCTGTTCTTTGTTTTCTCGATGCCGCATTTCTGCGCACCGGCCGACGTCACTTCACGACAGTCATAACCATTCCACATGTAATTCTCATAAAACACGTGGCCGAGCCCGTCCCATTGCGTGCCGCATTGAAGCGGCATGGTCACCATATCGTCGGCGGCGCGGATGCCGCGCTTGTCGAGCACGCCGGAATAGGCATCCGTGCCTGTTCGCAGCATGGTGTGGATTGGATTGGTGCGACCCATCGAGGGATATTTGCTTTTCGCGCCTTGCGGGCCGGTGTGATCGAAATTGAGCGCGAGCGAGATCACCTTGCCTTTCTTCACCAGGCGCGTAGCGGCAACGATGTCTTCCGGCGTCGTGTAGTTGAGCGTGCCGACCTCGTCTTTGGGGCCCCACTTGCCCCAGTTTTTGTACTTCTCCGCGGCTTCGCGCATGTCCTGACGGGTGATCTTTCGAGCCGGCATTGAATTTCCTCTGACGAAAAGGGAACGGCGGGGGCCGCGGGAATACAGCCTGTGCACGCGGGCGATGCAAGCCCTACTGGCGCTCGTCCTGCGCAATGCTACGATGTCAAAAATTGGGAGGATTTGATGCGCGTGAGCACAAAAAGCCTGACGATAGGCGCGGCTCTGCTTGCGGCCATCGTCGGTCTCCAGCCTGCCGCCGCTGCGGGCTACCCCGATCATCCGGTCAAGGTGGTTGTGCCCTTCGCGCCGGCAGGGCCGACCGATGTCATGGCGCGCCTGATCGCGCAAAAGCTTTCGGAAGCGCTGAAGCAGCAGTTTTATGTCGAGAACCATCCCGGCGCGGGCGGCAATATCGGCATGACACAAGTCGCGAAGTCAGCGCCCGACGGCTACACCATCCTGGTGGCGAGTTCGAGCTATGTGGTCAATCCGAGCCTCTACGCCAAGAATCCGTACGATCCATTCAAGGATTTCGCCCCGGTGACGCTCGCCGCCGCTTCGCCGAATATTCTGGTCGTCAATGCCGATTTTCCGGCAAAGTCGGTGAAGGAACTTGTCGATCTGATCAAGAAGGAGCCTGGGAAATACAACTACGCCATGCCTGGGACCGGCACGACGCCGCATCTTGCTGGCGAGCTGTTCAAGCTGACGTTCAAGCTCGATCTCGCGACCGTTCCATTCAATGGTGCCGGTCCGGCAATCCAGTCGGCAGTCGCCGGCCACACGCCGATCGCCTTCACCGCTCTGCCGCCGACGGCGCCGCAAGTGCAGGGAGGCAAATTGCGAGGCCTCGCCGTCACCTCAAGCACGCGTTCTTCGGCGCTGCCCGATGTGCCGACCATGGCGGAAGCAGGCGTCACGGGCCAGGAATCAGAGACGATGCAGGGCATCTTCCTTCCGGCCGGAACGCCGCAAGAGATTATCGATCTGCTCAATCGGGAGATCGCCAAGGCTATGGCAATGCCCGACGTCAAGGAGAAATGCGCGCAACTCGGCTTCGATGCTGTCGCCAACAAACCCGATGAGTTCGCCGCCTACATCAAGAAAGAAGTCACCAAGTGGGGCAAGGTCATCAAGGACGCCAATATCCCGCAAATCCAGTGAGCGGTCACCGGCCCGCGTAAATGCGCATCGTCGACATTCGCGAGACGGCGGTCCCGCTCAAATCGACGCTCGCCAATTCGAGTATCGATTTCTCCGAGATGACGACCTCGGTGGTCGCTGTGATCACCGATGTCGTGCGCGCCGGCAAGCCGGTGTGCGGCTTTGCGTTCAATTCTACCGGCCGCTATGCCTGCGGTGCACAAATGCGGGCCCGCTTTATTCCGCGCATCCTCAAGGCGCGGCCCGAACTCTTTGCTTGACGACGCCGGCAATTTCGCGCCGGAAACAATTCTCGCCGTCATGATGCAAAACGAGAAATCCGGCGGCCACAGCGAGCGCTCCGTCGGCATCGGCACAATTGAGGTTGCGATCTGGGACGCCGTCGCCAAGATCGCGGACAAGCCGCTACACGTCGTGCTCTCCGAACGCTTCAACGGCGGCAAGTTGCCCGACAAAGTGTTCTGCTATGTGGGCGGCGGCTGGTATGCACCAGGCAAGACCACCAAGGACCTGCAGGACGAGATGCGCCGGCATCTCGACGCCGGCTACACCATGGTGAAGATGAAGGTCGGCGGTATGCCGCTCGCTCAAGACCTCGCCCGTGTCGAGGCGGTCAAATCGATCCTGCCGCCGGGCGCTTTGCTCGCGGTCGACGCCAACTCGAAATTCGATCGCGGCGCGGGGCTCGCCTATGCGCGGGGGCTCGAGCCATTCGCCTTGCGCTGGTTCGAGGAGCCGTGCGATCCGCTCGACTTCGCGTTGCTCGCCGAGATTGCCGGGAACTACCATCCGCCCCTCTCGACCGGCGAAAATTTGTTCTCGACGCAGGACGTCGAAAATCTCGTCCGCTTCGGCGGCTTGCGCCCTGAGCGCAACGACGTCATCCAGATCGATCCACCGCAGGCCTATGGTATCGCGCAATATGCCCGCACGCTTGAGATGCTGGCGCGCCACGGCTGGCCCCGCGCGTGCATGTTCCCGCACGGCGGCAATCAGATGTCGCTTGCCATTGCCGCCGGCTTCGGTCTCGGCGGCGCGGAGTCCTACCCCGGAGTGTTCGGCGACTTCGGCGGATTTGCCGACGACGCCAACATCGAGAGCGGCAAGATTTCGCTCTCCGATCGCCCCGGCATCGGCTTCGAGGGTCAGGCCCGGCTTTACCGGATCATGCGCGAACTCGCCGGGCTTTAGCCCGCTATTCCGCACCTTCCAGCGCGGCCGGGATCTCGATCGGCGCCTTGGGACCGCGGAGGCGAACGTAGATCTGCAATCCAATAAGCAGCGCGCACAGCCCAATGAACACTGCGCTGATCGGGCGCTCCACGAACACAGCGATGTCGCCACGCGAGATCAACATGGCGCGGCGGAAGTTCTCCTCAAAGCGCGGTCCAAGCACAAACCCCAGCAAAATTGGCGCCGGATGGAAGCCAAGCCGCAGCAGCACATATCCCAGAATGCCGATAGCCACTGTCTCGCCGACCTGGAACATGTCGTTGTTGGCGGCGTAGACACCGATGCTCACGAAGAACAGCGCGCTTGGATAGAGATATTTGTACGGAATCGTCAGCAGTTTTACCCAGATTCCGATCAGCGGCACGTTCAGCAGAACGAGCATGATGTTACCGATCCAGAAGCTCGCAACGAGGCCCCAGAAAATATCCGGATGTTCCTTGATTAGCTGCGGGCCGGGCACGATTCCTTGAATCATCAGAGCGCCAAGCAACAACGCCATTACAGCGTCGCCCGGAATGCCCAGGCTCATGGTGGGGATGAAATCGCCCTGCACTGAGGAATGGGTCGAGGCCTCCGGCGCGATCACGCCCTCGATCAATCCGGTGCCAAACTTTTCCGGGTGTTTCGAGATTTTCTTTTCCGTTGCGTAAGCAACGAACGACGCGATAGTCGGCCCGGTGCCCGGAATGAGGGCGCATAGGCTGCCAACCAGAGTGCCGCGGAACATCGGCGCGATCGCCTGCTTTACGTCGGCTTTAGTCGGACGCATGTCGCGCAGACGAACGTTCGTATAAGCCGTATTGATCTGCGACACTTGGTTGACGCTGTTCATGAACTCGGCAATGCCAAACAGACCGAGAGCGAGTGCAACCAGTTCGATGCCATCATCGAGATGCGTCATTCCGAACGTGAAGCGTTCGGCACCGGTTTCGAGATCGGTGCCGACGATGCCGAGCATCAATCCGAGCACCGTCATCGCCACGCCCTTGAGCGGGGAGCCGCGCGCCAACGTCGAGCCCGCTAACAAGCCAAGTAACATGAGCGAACAGATTTCTGCCGGACCGAATTCAAGCGCGACGCGCACCAGGACCGGCGACAGAAAGATCATTTCCGTGATGCCCCAGGAAGCGCCAACGAATGACGCCATCACCGTCAGGCCGAGCGCCACGCCGCCCCTGCCCTGCTTGGTCATCGGGAATCCGTCGAGACAGGTCACCGCGTGAGGCGGGTGACACGGCAGATTGAGCAGGATCGAGCAGATGGCGCCGCCGTATTGCGCGCCATACATCACTCCGGCGAGCATCAATATCGCGCCTACCGGTTTGATGCCGAAAGTAAGCGGCAGCAAAATCGAAATCGTCGCCAGCGGGCCCATGCCCGGCAAAACACCAACCATGTTGCCGACCAGCACGCCGATGAAGCACCACATCAAATTGTGCGGCTGCAACGCGACGCCGAACCCGTACCAGAGATCGGTCAGTGCAGTTTCAATCACAGCCCTCTCCACGTCAGCAGCGGCATGGGGACTTGCAGCAGATACGAAAATAACCCGACGCCGAACACGGTCACGACCGCCGCCAGTACGACCGAACTCTTCAGCGTCGCCGTGCGATCGCCGAGCGCTGAAACGAATACGCAAGCGAAGATGCCGGGGATCAGCCCGAAGTAACTCCCGAACAGGATGAAACACAGCGGTCCGGCAAGAATGCAGGCCCAGCCCAGCCACTCGGGATGCTCGGGCATTATGCGTTCATCCTCACCTTCGGGCGTCGCCACTGCGGCTCCAGCAATCAAAACGCCAAGAAAGATCAAAATGACGCCGAGGGCTGTCGGGAGGAAGCCTGGACCCATGTGCATCAGGGTGCCGAGGCGATAGCTCGGTCCCTTCAATGCCATCACCAGGCCGAACAAAATAACCAGTCCGCCAGCATAGAAATCGCGCTTGCGCACGAGGTTCTGAATGAGATGCACGACAGGGCCGTGTGCGGGGCGCAAAGCTTCCTCCACAATAATTATCGTTCAAACCCTCGCCCCACCTGAGGCTTAAAACGGCTGAGGAACACAATCAATCCCTGTGCACCGAAATGTGGAACGGGGGCGGTTTTGGCCCCTGTGGGACAGTGCCGACACGGGTAAAAGGTTTGTAAACGTTGAAAGGGCATACTTCCAAGTAATGCGCCGCGGGAAATCAGTTCCTGAATTCTGGAGCGTCCTGCCCGCCTGAACCGGTTCGTTACACGAGCACATGCCCATAACTGCCAAACCACCCGTCATCGCGTTTGTCATTCCTTGTTACAACGAACAAGCTGGCATCCAGCACACGCTTGCGTGTCTGCTCACCGACATCACCAGGCTGGAAAAATCAAAGGCTATCTCGCCGAAAAGCTACGTATTGTTGGTCGATGACGGCAGCACAGACCGAACCTGGGCACTCATTGAAAAGATCTCACATACGCACGCGAAACGCGTTCGCGGTCTCAAGTTGTCGCGCAACGTCGGGCATCAGAATGCACTACTGGCGGGACTGCTCGCGCAGATTGGCAAAGCCGACGCGGTGATATCGCTCGATGCTGACCTGCAAGACGATATGTCGGTTGTTGCGAAGATGATCGGCCATTTTACCGGTGGCGCCGAGGTCGTATTCGCCGTACGCAAAAGGCGCGCCAGCGACAGCCGGTTCAAACGCGGCACCGCGGATCTTTACTATCGCATTCTCAATTGGCTCGGTGCTGACATCATTCCGCACCACGCCGACTTCCGCCTGATGAGCGATCGGGCGCTGCGCGCACTTTCCCTTTATGGCGAAGCACACGTATTCCTGCGCGGGCTCGCTGTTCAGCTCGGTTTCGAGACGGCAACCGTTGCATATGACCGGCTTCCGCGGATTCACGGCGAGACGAAATATACGCTCGCAAAAATGGTGGCCCTCGCCGTTAATGGCATCACCTCGCTATCGGTACGGCCAATTCGAATGATCGCCTTGATGGGCATTATGTTGTTTGTCGTTTTTATCGGCATGAGCGTCTGGGTTTTTGTCACTTGGCTGGCAGGTCAGACGGTACAGGGCTGGACCTCGGTGATGTTGCTCTTCCTCCTTATCGCCTCGTTTCAAACTTTCGCCATCGCGGTGATAGGCGAATATGTCGGAAAAATCTATTTCGAGACTAAAGCGCGGCCTCGCTATATTATCGAGCAGGAAATCGGCGCTCCCCCAACAAGGATCGAGGCCGATGGTGCACGCAACCGAGCGGGTGCGTTCCAACCTTCCGAAAATGGGTATTCGCGCGCTACACTTTGATCGGCTATTGTCGGGGCCGACGCGACCTTGCAACCCCCGTTCGGACCAGCACCAATGGACACCGATGCTCTCCGCCGATTGCATTATGCCGCCGCTATCGCGTGCGGCGTGTTCGCGGCCCTGGTCGTGCATATCCTATTGACGGTCTTTGGCATCGGGCTCGATGCCGTGCTCCGTGACGCCGCCACCGGCAGACAACAGTTTGTCTCCGCCATGGCCTGGTGGGCGATCGGTGGCGCCGGTTTCGTGGGCGGCTGGGCCGCCGGCGCATACCTGATTGCGGCTGCCCGTGAGCGTGAATTGATTTATCGGTTGGCGCAGCGCTTTCTGATTGCGCTTGTATTTGCAGCAGCCACCGCCGGCGGCATCCTGAGCAAGACCGGTAATCCCGGCGGCACCGTCGATGTGATCGCAGGTCTCACCGCGCTTGGACTGGGACTGATTTGCGCCTTCTGCGGAGCACGGCTGGCCTATCTCAACGCCGAGCAGGTCTAGCGGAATCAAGCCTCAATAGGGAATTTGATAGATCGTCATCTTGTCGGCTACACCGCGCAAGACCGTATCCTGCGCAGTCGGCGCGAGCTTGGCCCCCTCAAGCATCTTTGAGACCTGCGGGTGCTCCACCACCGATCTGGTGGCCAGAATCGCTTGCGAGTCCGCAAGATTCTGCACGCGAGCGGCGATATTTACGGTCTGCCCAAAATAATCAAGTCGATCGTTGAGCGTAACGGCCAGGCAGGGCCCCTCATGAATCCCGATCTTGATCAGCAGATCGTTTTTGATTTTGCGCACAGAGTCTCGCATGCGAAGCGCGGCAGCAAGCGCACGGTCTGGCGTCGGGAATGTCGCCATTACCGCATCGCCGATAGTCTTGACGACCGCGCCTGCTTCGGAGGCTACAATTTCGTTTAGCACACGAAAATGCTCACGCACCAGATCGTAGGCGACGAGATCGCCGACCCGATCGTAAAGCTCAGTCGAGCCTTTGAGATCAGTGAACAGAAACGTCAGGCTGGTGAGCTTTAGCCCCTGATCGACGTCGAGCGTGTCGGTGCGATAGATATCGCGGAATATCTGGTTGGTTAGAAGCCGCTTTGCAGTGAGAAATGGCTTTCGCTTGCCAAGCATGTGATGAAGCTTCTCGCCGGCGATCCAGACCGAAGGCAGCGTGCGCAATTCGGTCTGGTTTTCGAGCGCAAGCCGCAATGGCCCGGGGCGCATTTCGGTGGTCACGGTTGGTGACTGCACCTTGTTGAAGATCAACGAGAGATTTTGACGCTCCCGGGTCGGCTCCCCTTTCACATCAATGAAATGCGCGGCATGGGTCACCGGCTCGAAAACAATTAAAAAATCGGCGGGCATCTGAAGCGACATTTGCGCCTTTTGGCCAGCCGGCAATTCTATCGAGTTGATCGTGACCTCTTCGATCAAATCTTCAAACCCGGTTTCCGGCAAATCGACCCCCGAGCCCCAGAAGATTTGCCGGAAATACTCCCAAGGAGAGAGTGAATGCGGATCGTGCGCCGCGATCCTCCGAACGCGCGGATCCACGGTGAAGGAAACCTCGACCATTTCGTCGAGTGTCGGCTCATAGCCGCAGGCGCACAGCGCGCAATCATACGCCTCCTTGTGCACGGATTTGAGCGTATGGGTGACGTCAAGCACCCCGCCGCAGCCTGGGCAAAGTACATTCCAGGTCAAATCAAACAATCCAAGTCGCGCAGCGTGCAAAAACCCGCCGATGGCCCTTTCCTCGTCGAGGCCATTCCGAGCTGCGAATGAAACCAAATTGACGCGGCATAGTTGCCGATCGGTGCCCTCGTTAATCAGTGTTTCGATGGCAGCAACGACCGTAGGGTCGGCTGAATTGCGGAGCGCATCGAATAGCGGTTTGGTGTCACTCACGAGATAGACCTATGCTGGAATTTGTCGCACGCAACTGTCGTCTCCCAACCGATGAGGCACGATAGAACGACACAATCTTCGAAAACTTGGCTATTCCCAGACTATGACGTTAGGAAGAGAACCATCCACCTGACGCAACGATGTGTATCCGACGCCGGCAAGGCCGCGAAACAAACCCAAATTGAACTGTCTTTTTCCGCTATTCCAGCGGTAATCGCCTGATGATGCGGCAGCATCGAGAACCGCCGCCAACCGGCGCGCTGCAAGCTCACGAAGATCATTGCGCCCTAGAGCCCCACCGGCCTCGCAGAAAAATTCGATACTGCCGAGCGTACCACAGCAGAGCGTGTCCACGGCGCCGGGCCACCCTTTTAGCGTGCCCTCGACAGCGTTTTGTATATCACCCGTCAGGAATTTTGGGACAATTCCTCCACGTTTGGCCATGGCTATGCGCGCAAGACCGATACCGGGAGCTCCGTGGCACCACTGACACGGCCAAGACGGCTGCCCATCTCCGCGCAAATCAGGCCAATTATTGTGGCTCGCATCGTAGTTCGAATTTTCAAATGCGATACATTCCGACGCCGCTTGCGCAAAATCTTCGCGCCCGGTTGCCGAAGAAAGCGAAGCGAGAGCATAGGCAAAGCCGGCCGCCCCATGCGACATGCCGTTCAGTGCTTGCTTGCCGGAACCTTGGCCGACCCAGCACCGCCGACCTTCCGGCCCCAGCCGACTTTGAGCAATTAGATGTTCCCCACACTTGATTGCGCGATTCAATACACTGGCCGATTGGCTATCCCGGTAAAGACGAAGCAGACAGAGGATGGCACCCGCGCTCCCACCGATGACATCCAACTGTTTGTCTGCCCGAATAAGATCATCGATGAATAATTCGGCCGCTAAATGGGCGTCTGCAAGCAGGCTAGCGTCATGAAGGCACTTCGCCATCACAGCGAACGCATAGATGACTGAGCCCAAGCCTGTGGCAGCGCCGACGCCCAGAGAACGAGCCATCCTTGCCGCATTGCGGCCTTTCAGGTTTTTTCGAAGATGAGAAACACCGGCGAGGGCAAGTTCAGCAGAGGACCGACGTCCCGTAACAGCCCCATGCGCCGCCAAAAATACCGCAATACCGGATACGCCGTTGTAGAGATCCGGCCCAAGATTGACCAGCTGGAAAACTTCGGCGTCGCCAAGCCAGTCGAGACCGATCCACGCCGCGCCCGGGCCGCGGCGAATTGCAAAACGAGACAGCTCTTCGGCGATCTTGTCGGCTTCCGCAATAAAGACCTTCTTTGTCGGCTGAATGGTAAGGTTTGACCGTTCCGCCAACTTTGTCTGGCCAGGCGTTGTCGGATGGGCGGACTTTGATAGCGCTCTCGTATTCTCCCTGATGATCTCAATCTGCCACTCGATCTCATGCTCATCCAAGTTTTGAACACGAGCCCGAGCGCGACTCAAACCCGAACCCACTTCTGTTCGAACCGAAAAGCCGGTCGCATCGCGTACCTCGTTTTCATCGCTGGCCGAAACGAAGTGCGGTACGTTCAGCGAAAGTAAGGCGGATCGTTCAGCCCGCTGAAGTGGCCAAAAGACAGCGGTATCCTTATCCCACTCCACCAATCTCGCAATGAAATCTGCTTGAGCAGACCATACTGCACCGTCGTCCATCGTCCGATGATTTCTCAGGCGCTGAAGCAACATGGAATAGAATCGCGTGGCGCGAATGACCTTGCGTACGGGAAGGCCGGCAAAGCCTTCGTATATGCCTCCCCAATTAACGTTTCTGTTCTGCTGCAGCAGAAATTTGACGTAATCCTCGAAACCAGAAACGAAATCGTCTATGTGATCGGCAAATTTGACATAGCCATCTTTGACGAATGGCAGGTTCGGATTGGTTTTGCCGACCTCTTTCGACTTCGTCGGCCGCATTCCATCGGAATTAATGTTGTCCCATTTGATTTTTATTTTTGAATTCCAACCCGCTGTCATTCCGCCGATCGCAAAGACATTGTTTTCGGGAGATCGTCCATACGCCGGAAGCAAGCCAACCATTAAGACGGAGTTGACGAGTTTTTCCGTTGCGAGGTCAGAAGCCTGCGCCTCTGGATCTGCGGTTCCCTGCTCTTCGACGGTTGACTGAAGGATCGTTTCGAGATCAATCGGCACCGGGTGATCGCCTGCGGCAATGATATTTTCCTGGTGCATGTCGCTGGCCACAAAGCAATGGAAGAGCGCGAGCCACGCGCCAGCACGCCGGAAGAACCGCTTGCACCCTTCCGGATCAGTGCCTGTGTGATCGATAAATTCGGTCCAACCGTAGCCATCAGGTGCAATTGAGCGCACCGTTTTGAGTTCGATCGGTGGACCTGCTCGATTCAATCGCTCGATTAGCTTGTGCCATGCAATATCAAGCCGCAGATCCTTCGGTTTGTAGACGACTCGTGACCCGTCCGCGAAACTGACGATTCGGACCGAGCGGCCGCCGTTATGTGGGTCGGAGAGATCTCCTTCGATTTTTGCAACCGGGCTGTCGGTGTTGGAACACAGAATGTCACGGCGGATGGTCGGAAGATCGGCGTCAAGGCGTGAAATAAATTCGCGACACGCCTCGATCCACTGCCGGGTAACAACAGCAATCAGGCGCAGGAGGACCGGCTTGTCTTCGAACAGATGACGGAAGCCGCCGGCCTTCATCTCGGCGACAAATTGGATGTAGAGGGATTTTCCGGCGTCTTGCCGCGGCTTTGGTGCATCGGGCGTCAATTCGCCAGCCTTCCGCGCTTTGACAAACTGTTCGTAGATTGCCGGAGCACAGAGATTGGATAGTTCCCCGAGCAGTAAATGACGCAGACAAGAATGTGCGGATTCGGTCAGGTTATCGAATGTTCGAGGGTCGACACCCGACCAAAGAAGCTCCGTGGCCTGCCTCACCACCGGCACGAACAGGTCCTCAAATGCACAAGCCTCGAGCTGACCTCGCGCATCAATTTGGCCGGCGTTTTTTTCAGGGCTTTGTAGCGCTGCCTCAATCCAGATTGCATCAACAACCCATGCCGGCGCAGAGGCGGAGGCTTTGCGACGAATGGTGGCAAATCTCTTTAGAACCTCGTCGATTGCCCACCCATCGCGGGCCAGTCGCTGCCCAAATAGCGACCAATCGCCGCTGGCACATGACTGGCACCAGGCGGCGATACGGCGGGCAGCCAGATCAGCATCGCCTTTTTGGCCCGGCAAGGGCTCGAAATCATCCGACAGGAGCTCGTCGATGGTCGCGGCGCGAACGATCAAGCGCTCATAGAAGGCATCCATCGATCTCTCTCCGATCGGGCGATTATACCCGAGCCTCGGTCATTCTATTCGGGTGTACCGATGTCGGCTCCGGGGCGAGCCGGAAGCGAGCATTGGCGTCTGCCGACAATAAACGATGATCGGGCGGGTTTCGGGCATCCTATGTGGCGCGCAAGCGGACGGCGCAGTGCAACCGGCCATTCGGGAATGAGCGTTTTTATGACCGCGATTGGTTAAGAGGCGGCGCAATTTATCTACGGAAATCAGCCACCTGCCTGCCATAAGTGCCTGCGGATATAGGCTTATTTCAATTGACTTTGCTAGGAGCGCATTGGATCATGGCTTATGGCGCTGGGAGGGGGCGTTTTTTACAATTTCTCTTACTGCCGGCGCCGCTGGCGAATGAAAGGACAATGCCATGAACACCACGATGGGACTTGAGAAAATAGAAGAAGAGATCCTCGCCTTCGATGTTTCCGACGAAGTGTTGGAAATTGCGGCGGGTGCGGCGAAAGAAAAGGCGGGCTTCACCCTCGGCTCATGCAGCGGCCTGTCCGTCTGCGACGGCTGATCGGTCATTGGACGGGTCCTAGCCTCCTACTTAAATTTCTGAACTGCTGGACCGACGAAGTCTTAAACGAGGCGCCGGAAAATTTTTCGGCGCCTCGTTGCGTCTTGTGGTTGTTGTGATGCTGCGCCTCGGCAATCTTTAACGCTGATCGCCCCGAGGGATCGGTCCTGATTTGCCGTGGTGCGCGCCTCTGCACTGTTTTCGCGGCCAAAAACCACATAGCATTGGCATTGATCGCCCGCCGTACCGCGACCTCCGTTGGAGTATCAGATGAATCGCCGGTCTTTGCTTACGTCAGCCTTGGCCGTGCTTGCCGGGCAGCGGCTTGTCCTGCCCGGCTTGGTAAGCCGCGCCGAGGCCCAAGGCGCCAGCCCGATGTGGCGGCACGGCATAACGAAGTTCGGAGAGCTAAAATATCCGGCCGGCTTCAAACAATTCGATTACGTCAATCCGACGGCTCCAAAGGGCGGTGCTGCGTCGCTAATCGCGCTCGGTACCTACGATAACTTCAATATGGTGGTTGCCGGTGTCAAAGGCACCCTCGCCCAGGGCATCGACTTAATCTACGACACGCTCTTGGCGTCGGCGCTCGACGAAGTATCGAGTGTATATGGGCTTCTTGCCGAGGCCGTGAGCCATCCCGACAATTTCTCTTCAGTTACCTTCAGACTCCGCCCGGAAGCAAAATGGCAAGATGGCAAGCCCGTCACGCCAGACGACGTAATATTCTCCTTCGATGCATTCAAGAAAATAAGTCCGCAGGCTGGTGCGATTTACCGCCACGTAGTCAAGGTAGAAAAAACTGGCGACCGTGAAGTCACCTTCACATTCGACGGGCCGGGCAATCGCGAACTGCCGCAGGTCGTCGGACAGCTCACTATCCTGCCGAAGCATTGGTGGGAAGGCGCCGACAAGGACGGCAAGAAGCGTAGCATTGAGGAAACCACTCTCGAAATGCCGCTCGGTAGCGGCCCCTACAAAATCAAGGAATTTTCGCCCGCCCACAATGTCGTCTTTGAGCGCGTCAAGGACTATTGGGGCCGAAACGTTAACGTCAATATCGGCCGGGATAACTTTGACGAACTTAGATACGAATATTTCCGCGACGCAACAGTTGCCATCGAGGCGTTCAAGGGAGATTTGGTCGACTGGCGCACGGAGAACAGCGCCAAGAGCTGGGCAACGGCATATGATTTCCCTGCGGTGACCGAGAAGCGCGTAATCCTCGAGGAGTTTCCCATCAATAATGTCGGTGTGATGCAGGCGTTCGCCTTCAACCTGCGCCGGAACAAATTCAAGGATCCGCGTGTTCGGCTCGCCTTCAATTATGCGTTCGACTTCGAGGAGATGAACAAGAAGATCTTCTTTGGGCAATACAAACGTACCGGCAGCTATTTCGAAGGCACCGAACTGGCAGCCACCGGATTGCCTGCCGGCCGGGAGCTCGAACTACTTGAAACGGTGCGTGATAAGGTTCCGCCCGAACTATTTACGAAGCCTTATTCCAATCCAATCGGCGGCGAACCGACCGCAGTTCGCAACAATTTGCGTGAGGCCTTGCGATTGCTCAGAGAGGCCGGTTACGAGGTGCGCAATCAGCAAGTCGTCAATGCAAAGACAGGCGAGCCTTTTGAGGTGGAATTTCTCGCCAACGCCCCCCTCTTCGAGCGTGTCTTCTTGTTCTACAAGCCGTCGCTAGAACGCCTCGGCATCGCCGTGTCGGTGCGCACGGTCGACGAGGCGCACTACGAGAACAGGCTGCGCGGGTGGGATTTCGACGTCATTACATTTGCCTGGGGTGAATCGCTTTTGCCAGGTAACGAGCAGCGCGGCTATTGGGGCTCGCAGGCAGCCGATCAGTCCGGGTCGGACAACATCCTTGGTATCAAGAATCCGGCAGTCGACGAGATGATCACAAAGATCGTTTCAGCCAAGACCCGCGATGATCTGGTCGCCGCTACCAGAGCACTCGACCGTATATTGCTTTGGAATCAGTACGTCGTACCGCAATGGGGCTATGGCAGGTTGCGGACTGCGCGTTGGAACCGGTTCAGCCGTCCCGATCCTTTGCCGAAATACGGCATGTCAGCGTTCCCAACCGTGTGGTGGTGGGACGCTGACAAAGCGAGCAAGACCGGCGGCAAACGATAGTCCAACATGCGCCGGCAGTCTCCGGCGGGCGTGTCGCAAGACGCCAACCCAATATCAACGGCTTGTGAGCGGTTCAGGCCTTACGCGCCTCCATCCCGGCTTTAATGAATTCCCGGTAGTCCGGCGGGTCGAAATCAAGCAGTGTCCCGCCTGAGGCAAAGTGTTCGATGAACGCCATACCGATCACGTAAGTAGCGCCCATAGAGAGTGCCGGCGTGGTAATCGCACCAATCGCGGTTCCGGCTACAGGCACGCTTTTTATTATGCTGGCCATTCCAAGTCCGGTACTCGCTGGAATCATCGTCCCGGCAAGGCCGGCTATGAGCACTTTGCCGCGGTTCTTGGAAAACGGAACGTCGTAGATCTGCGAAATGCGACGCAGCATCTGAATTTGAAGTCCGCCAACCGCAGCCAAGTCGACGATCGGCACCGGAAGAAGTCCAGCGACCCCGGACCATAGAGAGAAGCGTTCAACCAAGTTGCGCGCCCGTGCCCGGCGTTCGTCAGGGGCAATTTCAGTGACCTTGCTTGTCGCAATTGACGGGTTTGCCCGAGTGCTGGCAGAGCCCCTCGCTTCCGGCATGGGCTCAGACATCCTGGGCCGGGACTTTGGACTGCTCGTGTGGGTTACGCTAGGCCGGATTGCCTTTGGCAGTTTCTTCTTATTCATGGTTACGCCGCCTGTTTAATGCCCACTATTCCATCGACTTCGCTGGCGATCGCCGCAATCTCACGCGCCGCGAGCCCGTTCCAGCTAATGAGGCTCGGCGTCGCTCCCCAGAGACCCGCTTCGGGATAGGCGACACGATTGGTCATCTCGCTGTTGAGCACCGGGAAGCCCGCCTCGATCAGCTCGGCGCGAATATGTTTGGCAATGACCGAGTCGCGCGTAGTTTGGGTCAGAACACACCGGAAAGTCGGCCGTCGGCCACCGGCGCCATCGATCAGCGAATTGAGAGTATCTAGCATGCGATCGACGTCCAGCGGCGACGGCTTGACCGGGACAAGAAGAAAATCAGCCGCAGCGATACATGCCAACGTCGCCTCGGAGCGGAACCCGGGAGTGTCGATGATGATTGGACGACCTGCGGCAGCAAGATTTTGCGCGGTCTTCCACGCGTCCGCCGTTGCATCCTCCACCACCGGAACACCGCCAAGTGCGCGCTCGCGCAATGCGAGCCGTGCGATCGAACGTTGAGGATCGGCATCGATGATCGTTGGCGCCCGACCGGTAAGATGCCAATGAACTGCCAGGCAACTTGCAATCGTACTCTTGCCACTGCCGCCTTTCATTGTTGCAACTGTGATTATCTGTCTCATAGCCGACCTGCCCTTCCGCTTAATTTGCGTATGGCGAATCACTTACAGCCAATGCTATCGGATTCTTCGCCGTCATTCTCCAGATGACGCCGATTTGGCGTGAATATTTGCGGTTTTTCGGCCACCCAGCAAGATAGAGTGCCGTGTTCCCACCGTTATTGTCGCTTCGGGCGGTCTATTGAGAGCCTCCGCGCACGATGCGGCGAGGATAACCCTGAACATGTCAAACGACTGTACCCGTACCTGACACGTTGTCGGCGGATCGAGCGCAATTTTAATGACATCGCCTGTCGCTGCCGACTGTCGTTTCCCATTGATGTTGATGTTGACGTTCTCGTTTGTGGGAGAACCGATTAGTCCAATGGTCAAGCGTCCGCCCGCCACGATCATCGATTGGTTCGGCTTGATGTCATAAGTATTCTTCGAAGGGACGATCGCCTCCAATGAGGCTTCAGTGGTTGTAAGTTTATTTTGCAGGGCAACTTGTGTTGCGTTTTGATCTGAAATTTGTGTTTTGAGTTTCTGGTTATCGGCCCGGAGCGTCTGGATAGCCTGCCTGGCGGCGGCAATATCGAGGTATGCGATATTCAGGCCGACGACGTAACCGCCAATCCCGACCAGTATCGCGATAACGAGAAGCCACCGACTTTGTCTGGACGTGAACACACGGTGCAGACGAGATCTGGTCTGTGCAGATTGCCGTGAGTCCGTCGTTTCGGTCACCTGCGATTCCTTCGCAAAGCTAGGCGCAACTACCCTACGCGCATCCATGATTGCCGATTTACGTGTAGGAAGGCAATTCGAAAAATACAGCCGTCTTGTCGATGCTTGGAGCCGCGCCGCCGACTTCACCGCGTCGATACCGTGCCGCGCTACAGCTCAAGCGCTGGCTGTTACTGCTTGGGGGTCCCTGTTCCAGAACCGGTCCCCGATGTGCCGAGATGCAGCCACTCGGGAAGCCGGGGAACGAAAGTTTTAAATTGCGAAAGGTCGATTGGCGAATATGAGGTTGGACCTTTTTCCGGTGCCTTGGGTGAGTTCGCCTGCGTTACGTCTGGCGGCGTTGATGAAATGGCAGCCGCACTGGTTTTGTCGGTTCCCGTTAATGGAGCACCGGTGGCCGGCTTCACCAACGTATTGCCGGGTGAAGTCGTGGACAGCTTTTCATTTGGTATCACATCATCGTCAACCGCGGTCGCTCTAGAGCTTGATCCCGCAACATTATCGACATTGCCGAGAATAATCGGCAGGCCATCCTTGCCGCCGCCGATGATCACTATTTTTGAATTCTTGGATTGAGCGAGCGCAAGCGTGGCCTCAATGCCGCGCCAACGCAAGTACGAATCCGAAATACCCTCGCTGACTGTGCGCTGGAAGGCCGCTATGCCATTTGCCTCAATCTGCTTGCGGCGTTGATTCCTGCGCCTCTCGCTCGACGCGATACTTGTACTCCTGGATCTCGTAGTACTGCTGAGTCTGGCGATTAATTGCCGCCACGATTTCGGGCGGCAATTCGATGCCGAGCACCGGGCATCCAGAATCTGGATCGAGTTTTGCAGGAAGTCATTGTAGTGCTTCGGATCCGGTTGCTCCATAGCGTCGGGCTGCACCAAACTATTGAGGTGCGCACTCAGGCTCTTTTGCGCGTCCGCTCGAATTTTTCCTTGGATAGCGATTCGCGCGACGTATAAACCTCCTGGGCAGTGTACTGAGCGATAACTTCACGCGCGTCGACTGCCGATCTCCGGGTCCACGACTGAAGCCAGGTAATCCGGGCCAATAAATTTGTGAAGCACAGCGACGTAGTTGTGCAGCAACTGAAACCGCGTATGCTGATCTGCACGTTCACGCTCACGCCGTCTTTGGTAATAGCATTGTATGTGCTGGTCGTGGATTGCAGCCGCAAGCTGTACAGATAAAGCTTGTCCCACGGCCATATAACATGAAGGCCTTCGTCCCTCAGTTCGCGCGGATCCAGAATTGTGCCTCGGCCAACAAAGCACCAGCAGTAGAAGATCGTATCCATTGAACCGCTTCCAAAGGACGCCCACCATACCGCTCGGAACCGTAATCACGACGTAAGGGAAAAGAACGGTCGTCACGAGAAACGCCAACAGCACCGAGACGGATAGGCTCGGCAGATGACGCCCAACAAAACGCCACCATCCGCGCTTCACCGGCGCCGCTGGCAGTCATCCAGAGATTCTGGATACGTCGCCATCAGTCCATACTCCATCGAACCCTTATCGTCGTCTCTTCTGTGATCGAACGTTGCTCGACTATTCGGCCTTCGTCCATACGAATCCTGCGTGCCGGCAAATCTCAGCTCGTCGAGATAGCGGTCATCGTGCGTAATCACCACGATGGTCGCGCCGGCTTTCATCAAGTCCCGGCAACAGATCGTCATAGAATTTGCGCCGAAATTCCGGATCCTGTTCGGCCGTCCATTCGTCAAGCAGGAGGATTGGACGTTTTTCGAGCAAACTGACGATCAGCGCCAGACGCCTGCGCTGGCCGCCCGAAAGATCGAGCGTACGAAACTGGCCATCCGTCAATCCGGTTTTGTCGCCCAAACGGAATTGCGTCAGCAGGCGGTCAACCTCGCCAGGATCCGGCTCGGGTATCCCGTAAAGTCGCCGGAACAGATGATAGTCGAAGAAAATCGCCGACATCAAAGCGCGATAATCGTCGCGAGTATTGTCGTCGATGTGTATTCCGTCGAGCGTGACTTCGCCGGAATCAGGAGGATAAAGTCCGGACAGAACCCGTAAAAATGTCGATTTACCCGAACCGTTGCCGCCCGTGATGAAGACGAGCTCACCGGATTGCAAGTCGAAGTCGATCGGCCCGATCTTGAAGGACACGTTCGGAAAATTTGTCGACGTACCGGAACTCAATCTTGCGCATCTCGATCTTGTCGAACTGCTTCGGTATCAGAATATCGCGCGGCTGGGTCGAGGAAACGGTCGCCCGCAGGGCCATTTCCAATTGCTCAATCCGATCCGCTGCCGCATTTGCATTCAGCAAGACGGTATCGATTGGACCAGACCGAAACACGCCCCCACAATGAACATCAGGGCCGTCGTGGTTTTCGTCAGTGCCGCGCCGCCGAGCGTCGTCGCTGAATTGGGGAGCCACAAATACGACTGCGCCGAGCAATACGTACATCGATATCTGCGACGTCACGATCATCTTGAAGGTTTCGGCCTGGCTTTTTATTTTGATGTTGGCGGCGGTCCGCGACACGTCGACAGCATCGTCGAACAAATCGGCGCTGCGTGCGCTGTTGAGTCTCATCTCCTTGAATCCGTCGAGAAAGTCGATCAGCCGATCGAACAGCTCGGCGCTCCCATTCTGCCGACTCTCTGTTTCTCCAGCGACCAGACGGCGATTCTTCTGATGAAATATTGTTGCCGCAATCGAAACGATAACGATGGTCGTGACGATTGCTGCAAGCGACAAGAACGCGACGTAGATCGCCCACAAAACAAGATCAGGACCGCGCCCTGCACCGTAAAGCAGAGCATGTTGCTCGCTTGCGTGAGCACCGCCGTATCGCTGCTGACTGCAGCGACGATCCTCGATCGGCCGATTCCTTCGATCGCCAGCAGTTCCGAATGCCTGATCTGGTCCATAAGACGTATGCGGATTTTGTGGATGATCGCTTCGATCTCGGCGGTAGTCGTGATCGTGACGTAGGATTGAGTTTTGATGAACAGAAAAAGAGCTACCATGAAAAGCGTGGGTGCCCACAAACCGGACTTGCCTTGCAGGCCAGCATTAATGGCAGCAAGAATCGCCGCAGTGCTGATGCCTCCGAGTCGCGGACATGGACAGCAGCTTCGGCAGCGAGCCGTGCATTTCGCGGCGAACGAGCTGCAGGAACGACATAAGTGTGATGTCTTCCGACTACACTTCCACAAGACGCCGTCGCCGACCCAGTGAGAAATGTGCTTGCCAACCCCGAACAAACCAATTCACAATTCCGGCGATCCATTCGGCACGGCGCGATGGGCCGGTCAGCAGCAAGACAGGCAACACTACAAATGGAGTGGTGACAAGTGCGAGAAAAAAAGTGCCGAAAAAGCCCATTCGTCGGTCGATACCGCAAAGACCTGTGAGAGCACAGAATGATATATAGATGATGGCTTCGAGCATGGGGCTCGGTCTCACCGCTCGACAGCTCTATCGCCTCGGTGGATGGTGCCACTCCCGAATGGCGGGCGTATGCGCGGCGTGGCTTAAGGACTGGTCGTCGCTCCGGCTTCAGGATCGGATTGAGACTTGGCACGACGCTGTTCGCAAATCCCACATGTCCCTTTGAGCTCTGAAGAACTCACGATAGTCTGGGGGATTGAAATCAAGAAGCGTTCCGCCCGAAGCAAAATGCTGAATGAAAGCCTTGCCGATGGCGTAGCTAGCGCCGGCTGAAAGCACCGGCATTACAAATCCACCTGCGATCGTACCGATGATCGGCACGGCCTTGAGCGTACTTGCAGCACCGATACCGCTGGTCGCTGGAATCAGCGACCCCGCCAGGCTCGCTATCAAGGCCTTGCCTCGATTTTCCGAAAACGTCAACATCGTAAATCTGCGAGATACGACGCACCATCTGGATCTGGAGTCCGCCTACCGCAACACGTCGACGATCGGCACCGGGATGAGCCCGGCAACGCCTGACCATAAAGCAAACCGGTCGACCAACTTCGAAGCCATTTCATCGCGGGTTTCCGGCGTGTCGGCCGCAATGGCTTCGCCTGTTTCTGAGCCCGACGAAGTCGATTTCTGTGCCATGGCGGATCCTTTCTAGATACTCGAGCGCGGTCAGCACTTGGTCGGTAAGTGCTTGTTTTTCGGCCCAAACCCCTTGTTGGCATAAAAAGCGTATCATGCAGGGTAATCGATGCCAAGCGGTTGCGCCTGCTCACTCCGCGAACAAATCAAGCATCCTTGCCTGCCGCAATGCGCGCGAGCGAGACGTCGCGTCGCAGCCCGGTTCGAGGCCGCCGGAGAATGACGCGACGACTTGGCGTCAGCCTTGCCATGCTAGACCCTATCCCATAGAAGGCTTGAGGGCTTAATTGTTCGGAGATCGGCCATGGGAACGATCAGAACTGGCCGGACCAACGATGAGCGACGCAGTACCTGGGAGCCGCCGATTGTAACGAAGGTGGCGATTGGTGCTGAAACAAAATCGGCCACTCCTGGCGAAGGTAGCCTGGGTCTTGCGGAGCCGCGGCCGCCATCGCCGCCGGCCACAAAGCTTGGATTCTCATTCGAGATGGCGATCCCAATGTCTGCCCGTAACGAAAAATAGAATTGGCGCTGCTGAATTGAATAACGAGAGGTAATGGTTTTAGGCCATTCGTCTCAGTTTCATTATTTGTTGTCTCGGTTTGACCCATACATAAAGTAGAATAGCGCAACGGCAACCGGTACCTTGCATAGCGGACCCAGCTACACCGCGCGGCAGTGGAGCCCACCTGTTTGAGCGTTACAATCGATAGCGTCCTGGTACAGGACAAGGAATTGGCAGCGGCTGACGTCGATGGCAACACCGTCGTCCTGAGTTTGGATGCCGGCTCATATTTTGACTTCAATCGGGTCGCGACCGAAATTTGGACAATGCTTGCCGAGCCTTGTCGCGTCAGCGAAATATTCCACCGTCTTTCCAATCGGCACGATGTAGACGTAAAAACGTTAACTCGTGATGTAACGCCCTTCCTACAAACGCTAGTGGAACAACGGTTGGTACGAATAGTGGCTCGGGAAGAGACGCGATGAAGCCGAGAACGATCCGGCGCACGTATCTGCGGGAAGCCTTTGTCACGATCATTTTGGCACGGCTTGCTGTGCGCTTTGTCCCGCCCACTCGTCTATTTTCGTGGGCTGACCGGCCGCCCCGCCGCATCAATCGTTTTGCAGCCAACGAGACGGAATGGGTTTTGTGGGCGGTGGAGAACGCCGGTGCAAAACCCTGGATGAACGCTCTTTGTTTACCGCGCGCGCTGGCGGCGCACGCCATGCTGCGCCGGCGCGGCATAGCAAGCCGGCTTTGTCTCGGCGTTGCCCGAGAAGGGCGCGAACTAACTGCACATGCGTGGGTCGAGGTCGGCGAGAACAAGATCGTCTCCGATGCTAAAATCGGCCGATTCACGCGTCTCGCCGAGTTCGGCGGAGCATACTAACGGTGTAGGTGGATTTCCCATGAGTGGAATCGCCGGACTAGTACGTTTCGACGGCCGGACCGTGGGGCGGCGGGAGCTGGAACGCGCCGCAAATGCACTCAATCAATATGGACCTGATCGGGTCGAAATCATTGCAAAGGATAACATCGGCCTCGTCCATGCGCTGATGCGGATGACCCCTGAAGACCGCTTCGATCGGCAGCCCCAGCGAGGCGCAAGTGGATCGATCATCACGGCCGACCTGCGACTCGACAATCGCGATGAATTGCTCGCACGGATTGGAATTGCGCGATCGGAGGCGTCGGAATGGCCGGACTCGCGCCTGCTCCTCACAGGGTGGGAAAGGCTCGGCGACGATGTTTGGCCGATGCTACGTGGCCCTTTCGCAGCGGCGATCTGGGACCCGCGTAGTCGATCTTTGACACTGGCGCGCGATCATCTCGGACTAAACGTCGTGATGTGGCACAAGGGTCAAAATTTTTTCGCATTTGCGAGCATGCCGAACGGCCTTTTTGCGCTCGACGAAGTGCCACGTGAATTGTGCGAGGAGAAACTCGCCGATTTCCTGGTGCTTAATCACGCCGACCACGTAACGACCATGTACCGAAATGTGTTTCGGGTCCCTCCGGCGCATGTCATTCGGGTAAAGTGCGACGGATCGATAAATCAGAAACGCTACTGGTCACCGGCTGACATCACGCCGGTCAAGCTTCCTTCCGACGCAGCTTATGCGGACGGACTGCGCGAATGCCTCGATCTAGCGGTGCGTCGCCAAATGCGTAGCATTCATCCCGTGGGATGCCTCTTAAGTGGGGGGCTGGATTCGTCGTCAGTGTCCATCCTTGCCGCGCGCGCGCTCACCGAAAAAAACCGACGGCTTGCCGCCTTCACCGGCGTGCCACGCCACGGCTTCAATAGCCCTGTACCGGATGGCTGCTATGCTGACGAAACCCCATATGTCGATGCGATCCAAAAGCAAGCGGGCAATATCGATGTCGAATATGTGCGGAACGATGAGTGCGACGACTTCGCGCAGCTAGAACGATTTTTTATCGCCCTGGATGGACCAGTGCGCAACCCAACCAATTTCGGTTGGATGATGGCGGTTCTCCAGCGTGCGCGCGCACAGGGTCGACGAGTGCTCCTGAGCGGCCTTTATGGCAACTACACCATCAGCTGGAATGGCTGGTCGCAAGCTGCAGATCATCTGCGCCATGGCAGACTTTTGTTGGCCTATCGACAGTGGCAACTTTATTATCGGAACACATCCTATTCTCGCTGGGTCGCATTGCGAAAACTTTTGGTCGAGCCGCTTATACCTGCAACCCTGGGCGATTGGGCAGACCACCGTCGCCATCCAAACCGGATCGCGCCCTGGCAAGACCACGCCCCGATCCGCCCCGATTTTGCCGCTGCAATGGCCGTCGGTAGCCGAGCGAAAAAAGTCGGACATGACTTCCTCTATCGCATGCGGCGAGACGAACGCGCCGGTGGGCTTGCCCAGATCGATTATGTTGGCGACTGGCACGCAGCCGAAAAAGCAGTTAGCGGCGTCGAAGTTCGTGATCCGACCGCCGACATGGACGTCGTATCCTACTGCTTCGGCGTTCCACCCAAGCAATACCTCGCCGAAGGCATCGATCGCTCACTGATCCGTCGCGCAATGTGGGGACTGCTTCCGGAAAACGTCTTGACCAATCGGTTGAGCGGCCTGCAAGGGGCGGACTGGCACGAAAAACTCGAAAGCCAACGTCGCGAGGTCTCATTCCAGATCGCGGAGCTCGCAAAATCTCCGCTGGCACGGAAGATCATCGACCTGGGGCGCCTCGAGAATGCAGTCAAAAATTGGCCCACCGGCGGATGGCACACAGCCAAAATCTTTTCGGAATATAACCTTGCATTGACGCGTGGCGTAGCGGGCGGCCGGTTTCTCCGCTGGATTGAATTGGCGAACTGACCGATCTCAAATGCCGTGGTCGGGGATGATCTGCGACGCTACGAGACGGTTCCAAATGAATAAAATAATCAAGGCTCCGACAGTCGCGCCTATTAGGCCGGCGCCCTGGCCGGAGCGATACAGGCCAGTGGCTTCGCCTACTGCGGTTGCAAGGAATGCCCCGGCTACGCCCAAAACGGTGGTGACAAGAAAACCTTTTGGCGTATTTGGACCCGGCATGAGGAAACGCGCAATGATTCCGGCAATAAAGCCAATGAGGACAATCCAGACTAGAACACCCATTGTGGTCTTTCCTTATCCAAATGAAACGCGGGTGCGAGCGACCCGAGAATAAACGCTCTTTTTGAAGAAACAAATAGCGTTAAATTGCTTTTCCTTGCCCGAGGCCGATTAGCGCTCGGGCCCCGACAGGCTAAGATCGCGCTCGGCACGAAAGACATTGCTGTACAGGTTTGCAATCCATTGCCGCCCGCTCGATGTCACGTTGAGGTACCGAATGGCCGTCTGGATATGCGGAGAAACGGTCTTCCAGTAGAACTGCGGATACAATTCCGTGAGATCGGCTGGCGACTCATAGCCGAGTTGCCTGTTGAGGCCCGCCTCTTCGAATTCATAATAGAGCGCATTGGCTTTTCGCAGGTATTGTGGATCACCGAGTTGTCCAATGAGATCGGCAGCTCGCACAAGCGAACCCTCTTCATTGTCGTCATCGTCGGGCTCAACGGTAGACGCCGGAAAGCGCGTGAATTCGATCGCGCGCGCAATTCTTTCCGCATCCAAAATTTCGCTGGTCGAAATACGATCTATTACGAACAGTTTGGAGCGGTCGACATGGTATTGCAACAAAGCCGCATCTGATGAGCCACGCGGAACGCTGGCTTTTCCCCCGCGCGCGTCGATGACATACCCGTCGGCGCCGTCTCCTTTAAGAATTCCTCGCACGTAGCCAATGTCATGCAGCAGGCACGCAACAAGGAGATGCGCAAAATCACTCGGTGACGTGGGCGTCAGCAGCGCCCGCCCCTTCATGATGTCGTAGCCGACCAGCGTTACGAGCATCGTATGCTCGACGTTGTGGTAGAGAGCATCGCTATTCCCGATGCACTCGAGCGCAAGCCTCGCCACCGACGGAATGAGTTCGGTCAACTGCGCCTGCGTCGACCAAAATCTGCGGCTCAAATGCGAGGACAGGAACGATCCCAGCGCCTCCGATGCCAGCTCCGGAACGGTAATCATGAGACCCCCTTCTCATGGTTGGAGATTTACGCGGCGCGCGAGCGATCTACTTCACGAAAGCATTGGCAACACTAATCTATCCGTTTGTTCGGTATCGTAGCACCAAGAAGTGTTGGCATCGATAGACCGCTGTAAATACGATCATGCCCTGTGCCGGTGAGCTAATTTTCTGGTTTGGTTTTGGGGCCATGCTATTCCGTGCATGCGGGCGCCGTGCGTCCAACTTCAATCAAACGTGAATGTGCGCCGTCCTTCGAAATGGCGTACGCGGCCGTATCTTGATAAATCAGACTTGTCACATCGAGAATTTCTATATGAAATGCCGACCGAGTTTGTAGTTGCATGTAAGTGGAGGGGCGGATGGCTTTGCACCGGCTAGTGGTTTTGGTGTTGGCACTTTTTATCCTGTCGCCATTTGCCGCTGAAGCGCAGACCCCACCTCCCCCAGCTGCCGCGTCCGGTGAGCAACTGCTCAAATCCGAGGAGCTTGATGCCCTTGTTGCTGGTATTGCGTTGTATCCAGATACCCTTCTTTCCCTGGTCTTGATGGCATCGACCTACCCGCTCGAGGTCGTGCAGGCTGATCGCTGGGCGAAGGAAAACAAGGCCCTCAAAGGCGATCAACTAAAGGTCGCGGTGGACAAGCAGGCCTGGGATGAAAGCGTGAAATCGTTGGTTGCCACGCCAGATGTTCTCTCAATGATGAGCACGAAGCTTGATTGGACCCAGAAGCTCGGTGATGCGGTCCTTGCCCAGCAGCCGGACGTCATGGACGCAATCCAGCGGCTACGCACGAAGGCCGAAGCCAACAAAAAGTTGACGTCGAGCAAGGAGCAAAAGGTCACAAAGAAACAGGAGCAGGGCAAGCAAGTCATCGTTATTGAACCGACGGAGCCCAACACGGTCTACGTGCCGTACTACGATCCTGCCGTTGTCTACGGAGGATGGCCATACCCGGCCTATCCGCCATATTATTTCCCGCCGCCCGGGTACATCGCGGGCGGAATCATCGCGGGTGGAATTGCATTTGGCGCCGGCTACGCTCTCGGGCGTTGGGCATCGGGCGGAAATTATTGGGGCGGAGGAGTCAATTGGGGCGGAAACAACATCAACGTCAACCGCCCGATCAATATCAATAACAGCGGCAACAATTTCCAGCACCGACCGGAACACCGTGGAGGCGTCAGGTACAACAACGCCAGCGTGCAGCAGAAATTTGGCAACAACAATATTCGTGGCGGCGCTCAAAACCGGACGGATTTCCGCGGCCGCGGCGGTGAGCAGGTGCTCAAGCCCGGCGGCGGACAAGCCAATCTGGGCGGAGGCGCTAATCGTCCAGGCGCTGGTGGCGGCGGCGTCCAGAAGCCTGGTGCTGGCGCAGGACAACGGCCTGGCGGCGGTGGCGGTGGCGCCCAGAAGCCTGGCGGCGGTCAACGGCCGAGCGCGCGGCCTGCGGGCGGCGGCGGCAACGCTCTTGGAAATATTCAGTCCGGTCGCGTGACGCACGCGCAGTCCGCGCGCGGAAACGCAAGTCTCGGCGGGCGCGGCGGCGGTGGGGGCGCACGAGCAGGCGGCGGCGGTGGCGCGCGCGCGGGTGGTGGCGGTGGCGGCCGTGGCGGCGGCGGTGGTGGTCGCGGCGGTGGTGGCGGTGGCGGACGGCGATCGGACATCGCGCTCAAGCACGATATCGTTCTTCTCGGCCAACTCGGCAACGGCATCGGCTTCTATCGCTTCAGCTATAACGGCAGCGATCGAGCTTACGTCGGCGTGATGGCGCAGGAAGTGCAAGAGATCATGCCGAAGGCAGTTGTGCGTGGCCAGGACGGCTATCTGCGAGTTTATTACGACAAGCTTGGGGTCAAGTTTCAGACCTACGGGCAATGGAACGCGTCGGGCGCCCGTGTGCCCGCCTCTGTCCCTGTTTCACACTGACATGTCTGCGCGAACGAGGACGTCATGAACACACTTCTTCCATCGGCAGATTTTCGCCATATCCGTGGTTTGACGAAGGTCCTATTCACGACAGCAGTGCTTCTTTGGACCGCCGCATCCGTGGCCGGCGCCCAGCAAGCCTTCAAGACGCCGGATGAAGCGGCCAGCGCCCTTGTCAGCGCGGCCAAAGCGAATGACCTGAAAGCTATTTCGACTGTGCTGGGTCCTGACGGAGATGACATCATATCGTCGGGTGATAGCGTCGCCGATGTTGCGACGCGCCAGAAATTTGTCGCCGCCTATGATGCAAAGCACCAGCTCGCCATGGAGGGTGACAACAAAGCCATCGTGGTCATCGGACAAGAGGATTTTCCCCTTCCGATACCTCTCGTTCGCAAGGACGGAATGTGGCGGTTCGACACAGCAGCGGGCCGTCAGGAGATCCTCGCTCGCCGTATTGGCAAAAATGAATTGGACGCAATTCAGGCCTCGCTTGCCTACGTCGATGCGCAGAATGAATACGCCGAAAAGGATCGCACTGGTGCCGGCGTAAAAACTTATGCGCAACGCATCATCAGCCAACCAGGAAAGAAGGACGGGCTCTATTGGCCGACGTCTCAAGGTGAAGACGCGAGTCCCCTTGGCGAACTCGTCGCCCAGGCAACCGCGCAGGGCTACCGCGTTGGAGGCGGCCGGACGCCTTTTCACGGTTACTATTTTAAGATCCTGACAAAACAAGGAGCGGCCGCTTCCGGCGGTGAGCTAGAGTATGTCGTGCGCGGCAAGATGATCGGCGGATTTGCGCTCGTGGCGTATCCTGCCGAGTACGGGAATTCAGGCGTGATGACTTTCCTTGTCAATCACGACGGTACTGTTTTCGAAAAGGATCTTGGGCCTGACACAGCCAAGCTCGCCGAACGGATGAGTTCGTACAATCCAGATCCGAGCTGGAAAAAAGTCAGCGATACCACGCCGCCGAAATAGTCCCTACTTCACTCCGATTTAATTTCGGAGCGCGGCCGCGCTCCGGGCCGCAGCTTTTCGCGAAGGGACTGGACGGCAAGGCGTATCAAGTCGTCCCTTTTTGGAGCGGTGCTGGTCTTTGCCCCGACTCAATGTAGCACCTATATCGCCGGGCATTCCAATGGGCCAATCCGCAATTTCAAACAAAACGGCCTGCGAGTAATCGCCGCGTCCGAAGGCCGCTGACTTGTGCCGAAACTGCGAGACATTCATTGCCAGTTCAGTCGCATGTGATAAACGGTGACTGCGCACATGCTATGGAAAAACCAAACAGCTATTTCGAATCAGGGGCCCCAGCGAGCTCGCTCGACTGATTTCTCCGTCTCGCAGATTATGGCGCTATTTGTCGCGCTCACTCTGCTGATATCGATACCTATTTGGACGCATCCGCTGCCACCTCTCTCGGATTACGTCAATCACCTCGCGCGAATGCAGGTGATCTCGGAATTATCTAACAACCGCCAGATTTCGACGTTCTATGAGCTAAATTGGCAAGTGATACCCAATTTGTCGATGGACATCATCGTGCCGCCGCTGGCACGCATCGTAAACGTCTATCTCGCCGGCCAAATATTTCTCGTTTCCACGTTTGCACTTATTATTTCAGGCACCCTGCTGCTTAACCGGGCTTTGGTCGGCCGATTCTCTGTCCTGCCGTTGATCACGATCCCCCTGCTTTACAATTATGTCTTTCTCGTCGGAGTGATGAATTACATATTCGGAATTGGTGTCGCGATATGGGCATTGGCCGGCTGGGTTGCCGCGCGCGAGCGTGCATGGCCGATACGTTTTACATTATCCAGTTTGTTTATTGTCACGCTCTTTTTCTGCCATCTCACGGCACTTGGTATTTATGGGATTGGTCTATTTTCCTTCGAAGTCTTGCGGCTCTGGGAACGAAGGACTTATCCCTGGCCGAGCAGGATCGCGGAGTTTTTTCTCAGCGGCGTGCCGTTTCTCATAGTCGTACCGCTGCTGTACGCCAGTCCGACGATGCAGCTCGTTGCCGCCATCTCGTGGGAGCAACGCGGCAAACTCGACGGGTTGATATACATATTCGCTAACTATTCTGATATAGCCGCGTTTTCGTTGATCGCAATCTTGGTCGCCGGCGGGGTCTGGGCGATTCGCCACCGTGTCCTGCAGTTTCATCCATTGGCATTGGTGCTGCTTGTTGTCGGAGGCGTCGTTTATTTCGCACTGCCACGAGTAATGTTCGACACCTACATGGCTGATCAGCGGGTGCCACTTGGTGTTGCTTTCATGCTTTTCGCATGCGGCAACCTGGACGCACGACGCCGCTTTGTGAGACGTGGTTTTTTGATCGTCCTCATTGTTCTAATCGCCGGCCGGCTCCTCGAGATCGATTACAACTGGTCGCAACTATCGGATTCGACCAGCGAGTTCCGCTCCTCGGTTCGCCGTATCATGCCGGGCTCAAAAGTGTTCGTTGCATATGCGAACGCCTCGTCCGGAGACGACGTGCGCGACCTCGGTCTTGTCCATGCGGCCTGTATCGCAACGATCGACCGGGCGGCACTGGTTACGACCTTATTCAGCGTGGACGGAAAACAAGTGATACATGTACGTCCAGAATACCGGGATTTCGCCGACCTCCACGACGGAACGCCGCCCTCCACGGCGCAACTCATTCTCGCTGCGGAACATCCGTTACCGGACACGCCGGCATTCTGGCTCAACTGGACAAAGTTTGATTATATCTACATTCTCTTCACTGAAGACGACGCCCCAAATCCGGATCCGGCACGCTTACGTCTTGTGGCCGATGGCGATCGTTTTCAACTTTATCGCGTAATCAAGACACAATAGGCGTTGCACCTTCAATGCGGCGCCAGAAACCAATACTGCCGTTTCGCGAACCGTCGCGCGCTCGCAGTTGGCCGCATTGATGCGTTCCGACATGTCCGCTGCTACCCACAATAAAAAACCCCGGGACTTTGCCCGGGGTCTTTGGCATTTGAGCTCGTGAGCGAAACTCGGATGCTCCTACCAAAATCGATAGTTCACGCCGAAACGGATGATGCTGGTCTTGAAACTCACCGTGGTGTCGATACCGCAGGTGGCGGCGCCACAGCTGGAGCTGCCGAGATTGGCATAAAGATATTCGACCTTCGCTGACCAGGGGCCGAGGATCGCATATTCGATGCCCGTGCCAACGGTCCAGCCAGCGCGGTCCGCGGTTGCGGTCAGGGCGCCCGCTGACATCTGGACGTCGCCAAACGCGCCGCCCGCGGTGACGTAGAGCAATGCACGGTCAAAGGCGTAGCCGACGCGGCCGCGCGCAGTGGCAAACCAGCTGGTTTGGATTGCACAGCCGGGCACGCTGCAAATGCCCGAACCAACGCTGTTTGAATCGCGCATCCAATTTCCGGCAGCGTCGCCTTCCACACCAAAGACGAACGCACCGGTTTGCCCATTAAAGCCAATTGTCCCACCGAACAGGCCTCCAGCCGGGCTGGTGGATCCGATCGTGGCGCTGCTGTTCCAGTCGGACTGGCCCCAGCCATATCCGGCATTGAGACCCACATAGAACCCACCCCAACCGAACGCCGGCGAGACGTAGGCAGGCTCTTGGTAACGGCCGGGCATGTCGGCCGCAAATGCCGGAGATGCCATTAAGAAAGCAAACACGCATGCACACGCATTAAGGATGAAACGGTTCATCATGTAATCTCCTAGATATGTCACGGCCGACCGGGCCGCTGTTGGCAGCGGTCTTGTGGATGACTCAAACTGATTTACGCGACAGGAATTTTTAAATTTGCAAAGCGAATCGGACTAAACGCGCACCGAACCCGTCACTTTGCTCGCACTGATATCTCGGAAACTACGCCGCATTGTTTTGGGGCACCAAGTTGCCCAGTTCGCACGTATTCGACTGATCCTTCCGCGCTGCAAGCTTTGGCAAGAGGAATACGATCTCTTTACGCATTGCTGCTGCTGCACGATCCTCGGCGGAATGGCCCAGACGCTCGCGCTGAAGCTCTTCGGTCAATGCTTTTATCTTGAATTGCGCGCCTTCGCGCTCGCTGCTTAGCAGAGCCTCGAGGATTTCGACACGCTTGACCGCCCGGTCGCGCACCTCTTCGAGACCCTTGATCTGCACGTCTTGACTTACGACCAAGGTTTCGCTTTTTCTGATCTGGCTTTCAAAACCAGATTTCAGCTGATTGAGTTCAACGCGATGTCGTTGTTTCTGGCGTTCGATCGCCGCAACCAATTTAAATCTTTCAGCCGACTCTGTTGTCAATTCCGCTTTCAGCGCCTCGGCTTTTTCCAAAGCCGAGGCGACGGATGTTTCCCTGTCGTTGAAGGCGGTTTCAACTGCGAGTAACCGCTGCGTCATTTTACTAGAATCTTCGAGGGCCTTATCGAGCTGCGCCCGTAAGGCGGCTTTTTCATTCTCTAAAAGTGTGAGTTTTTTCTTTGTGGCGACAGCCTCAGTTTCGTATTGCGCCGTTGTATCCAGGAGCGTCGAGATCGTGTCGCTGAGGCGATCAATCTCTTCGCACGCGGTTTGAAGCTCGTTCGCTTGCTGTTGCTGTACGTTGTATAGATCGGCAACCTGAGTGCAACGTAGATTCAATTCTGCCGATTGCTTCGCTATCGTTTTTTCTAGAGCGCTGATGTCATTTTGCGGAATGGCTGGCAGTACCGGCCAGCGCCTCCCCTCGGCATCACGTGCAGCATCAACGGATTTCTTGCTCCGTCCAGTCGAGCCTCGCCTATTGACGGCGACGTTGGGTGCATCGTCGAAAAGGGCTTCGAGTAACTTCATCGATGTATCTCGATCGCGGAGATGGGGGCAAAGCGCCTCAATCGCCGAATTGCTCTCGTTAACGGCGGCTTAACCCTCGTACAAACCGCTTAACCAGCGATTAATAACTCGGGACCGCAGTGTCCGGATTGGGCCAAAAAAGGACCTAATGCCTTCGAATTTCGATGTCTGTTGTCCGGAACGCGGATATTGGCCAGCGGTTCTCGCTGCGTCCGCGTCGTGCCGGTGGGACACATTCCGCACTTATGCAATTCTCGGATCGCCCACCTATGGCGGGCGTAGTGCCGGGGCGGCTCAGCAATTCGCGAGCCCGGCCCGTGCTACGGCTACAAAAGCCCCCGCTTCCACGCCAAGATGGGGATTACGATGACTATCCCAATTATGATCCCTAAAATTTTCAGTCTTGTGACGCGCGTTGCGTCTGCCTCTGGGGTTTCCACGATCGATTCCCTCTTGAAAGCTTCGCTCCGCTGCGTGGTTTCTCGGCTAATCAAATATGAAAAATGAAAATAGAAATACGGTCTTTCGCATAATTATGCATTGGAAAAACTCCCGTACGGAACCGCCCGGACGGGGTATTCCGAACGAGGTAGTAGATGAATTCGCGTACCATAAAGCTCGTGTTGGTGGCTGCCGGTGCGGCAACCATTGTCGCCAATCCAGCCGTTGCTCGCACGGCCAATAAGCCCGCTGCTACGCAAGCCTACGCGATGGCTTCCGACGCAAATGCATCACCCAAGGGCGTCTATTCGGTGATAGGTTGGGATGGCCGGGTAGTTGGCGCTGACCCAGACCTCAACATTCGTTTTCAATTGATGCGGGATGCGTTCGCGAACGAAAATTGATTTTTGTTGCCGCTACTGAAATGCCCGAGCCTCCGGCCAAATGGCCGGAGGCTTTTCGCTTTCGTCTACCTGACCAATATTGCAGGGCGGAGGTTTTCCCATAGAGCAAGATCAGGGTACCCTGAAGCCGAACGGCATGACTGGGGGGTTCTTGCATGCACACCAATTTGGAAGAGTTGTCCTTTACCTACTTCCCGGAAAATTATCGCTGGTCGCATGGCCTCCTGATTGGGCTCAATATGGCGCCTTGGGGCGGTGCAGAAATTGGAGAGATCAACCGCATTGGACTTAAGCTCAAAAATTGTATCGGTGACGATGACTCATGGTTTCGCGAATGGTCGCGCGAAGCGCGCACCGTCGAAAACCAAGGCCGCGAGCGCATTGCGCAAGGTTACACGATAAGCGGCGCGCAATACCTGCGGCGCGCGAGTGCCTACTATCATGTCGGCGAACGTTTCTTGCAGCCGAAGAGCAAGGTGGGGCTAGACGCTTATGCGCGAGGCGTGAGTTCTTTTCGCGACGCCGCAAAATACGTTAGCCGGCCGCGTATTGAGCACGTCGAGATTCCATACAATGAGACGAGCCTGCCAGCGACCTATGTTCATGCTGAGCCGGTAAATGGTTCTGGAAAAGTGCCGGCCGTGGTTTTCTTCGATGGTCTGGACGTCACCAAGGAGATTCAATACTTCAAGGGCGTGCCCGATCTCATCGCTCGCGGTATTGCGTGCCTAATCGTGGACGGCCCGGGGAACGGCGAAAGCATACGCTTTCGTCATCTCTATTTGCGTCACGATACCGAGCACTATGCGACGCCGGTGTACGAATATCTCGCTTCACGTCCTGAAGTCGATCCGAAACGGATTGGCATTATGGCAATCAGTCTCGGCGGCTATTATGCGCCGCGAGCCGCGGCATTCGAGCAGCGGTACGCGTGTTGTCTCGCCTGGGGCGCTCAGTGGGACTACCAGAAAATCTGGAGCGATCGGTTCGACCGCCTGGCGAATGCGGACACACCGTCGCTTTCGGTCGCAGCGCAACACATCTCATGGGTCTTGAATGCCAGCTCACAAGACGACGCGCTCAAGCGCCTTGAGCCGTTCAAGCTCGATGGCGTTGTGCAAAAAATCACCTGCCCCTTCCTGATGCTTCACGGCGAAGGTGACGAGCAGATTCCATTGAGCGAGGCGCAAAAATGCTTCGATGCAGTCGGCTCGACGCAAAAGACCATGAAAATCTTTACCCGCGAAGAGGGCGGCTACCATCATTGCCAGATCGATAATCAAAGTATCTGCTCGGCCTATATGTGGGATTGGCTCGAGCGGGTGCTGCAGCCGGGGCGGTAACGGTTCAGTTTATCACTGCGGGCCCTGGATATTGTTGTCCTGGACCACCTGGCTCCAGCGCGCGATTTCGCTCTTGAGCAGCGCCCGGGCGGCCGCCGGCGAGCGCTGCTCCTGCGGATAAGGTGTCACACCGGTATCGGCCCACGACTTGACAATGGCCGGATCGGAAACAATCTCCTGCAATGCGGCATTGAGCTTGTTGATGACCACATCAGGTGTCCCGCCGGGTGCGAACAAAGCATGCCAATAAAGGATTTCAAGCTTGGGTCCGAAAGCTTTTGCGAAACTTTCAGCCGTCGGAAGTTCGGACGATTTTTCTTTCGCGGTGATCCCGTATGCTTTTATCTGGCCGGCTTTGACCTGCTGGACCACCGACTGCGGTGTGGCGAAGAACAGATCGACATGGCCGCCGGCGATGTCCTGCAAAGCCGGCGCCGCCCCCCGATAGGGAATGAGGTCTATTTTGACGCCAGCTTCTTGTGCGAGCAGCGACGTGGCGAGATGACCGGTGGCGCCGACGCCCGGAGTTGCCGCCTTCAGCGTCTGCGTTTTCATTAGCGCCAGCAGTTCAGGGAGCGTGTTCGGCTCCAGCGTCTTGCGGCCGACCAGCACCAACGGGTTGTTATTGATGAACATGACCGGGGTGAGGTCTTTTTCGGTGTCGAATGTCAGGTTCTTGTAAAGCGCCACATTCGCGGAAATCTGCAGATTGTGAACCAACAGTGTGTACCCGTCGGGCGCGGCGTGGGCCACGCGGGCCGTAGCGATGGTCGTCCCGCCCCCACTGATATCTTCGACGATGAAGTTCTGCTTCAGTTTATCCGACAGTGCCTGCGCCAGTACGCGCGCGACCTGATCGGTCGGGCCGCCGGCTGGATACGGCACGATGATAGTGACGGTGTGGCCCGGATAGGGTTGCGCCAGCCCGGGCGCGATGAGGACGAAAAGACCGACAACAGCCAGTGCAATTGCAGTGGTGCGCCTCATCATAGACTCCTCCCCAACTTGAAGCCTTTCAGAAAGCTTACGCCGCGGGAATGATCGGCAACAAGAGGTATGGGCGGCGGCCGCCGTCGAAATGCAGAGTGTTCCCGCATTTAAAGATCGCCGAGGGCCGGTCGTCCTTGTCGATATGCAGGAACGGCCCGACGCCCTTCATCGGATAGGGCGCGTTCGGCAATGCCGCATCGCTACCGTCCACCTCGTAGTCCTTACCGCGCACGGTCAACGCAAGCCGAAAACCCGGCGGCACTACGATCGACGTCGGCCAGATCTCGATGTCGACCTCGACCGGCTTGCCGGGCGTAAGTGGCCATTCCTCATCGTGCGTGTGCCAGGGTCGGTAGGGCTGCGAGCGTCCTGGATCGAGCTTGCGGTGTGATGCGCGTAGCCAGCCGAGCCCCACCGGCACCCGCGGATCATTGGAGCCGATGAAGGTAACTTCCTTTCCCGCAGGATCAAAAACACGGAGCACGAGGAACAGATCGGCGTCAGTGGCCTCCGAAGAAATCCATAGTTTAGCTGCGACCGGACCGGTGATCTCAAGGCTCTCCGTCAGTGATGGCGTGCTGAAGGTGAGACCGTCGCCGGTAGTCTCATAACTTAGTGTGGCGGATTGAGCGCGCGCATCAGGGGCCAGCAGGCCATCTGGTCGCAGAAAATATTTGGTCCACTGCGTGCGCGCGAGTGGCCATTCGTTTTCGTCCCGCAGTACGAATTTCTCTTGCGGGTGACGAATGTTGAGCGATACGCGGGGCTGCCGGTTCCAACCGGTATCTTCGCCTTTGAGAAAATGGCCGAAGAATCGCTTTTGCAATGCTTCGCCGTAGCCGCTGTAAAAATGCGTGAAGTGCGTATCGCCGTGCACCTCCAGCCATTTCTGCTTCGAGCCCGCGCGCAACCAGCCTTCAAAATTGCCGCGTGTATGCAGGCCCATACCGCCCCAATTGCCGGCGGAGAGCAATGGTGTGTCGATCCTTTCGAAATTCGCGGTGCGCGCGCTGTAGTAGTCGCCGACAAGCCGACGGCGCTTTGCTTCGCCGGGCGTGTCCGAACAATTCTTGACGAGATCTTCTTTTGACAACGTCTCGGGTCCGGCCACGGGTTCGCCTGTCACAACACTCTTGGCGCCACGTGCGCCGACACCATGCTGCACACTTGCGACCTGCCGTGGATGCCAGCTATTGAGAAAGTCGCAAAGGATCCCGCCGTGTCGGCACAGTTCGCGATAGTAGTCGGACGAGCCTTCCCAGATGCACATGGCGGCGAGATGGGGCGGCCTCAACGCGCCGACGTTCCATTGGTTCATGGCGTAGTAGGAAATTCCGTTGATGCCGACCTTGCCGTTACTCCAAGCTTGGGTGCCAGCCCATTCCACGCACTGATATAGATCCTGTGTCTCGCGCTCCGACCAAACATCAAGATATCCCGGTGAGCGTCCCGCTCCGCGCGAGTCGATACGAACGCAGGCATAGCCATCCGGCACCCATTTCTCCGGATCGATGAGCTCCCAATTCTGGTACTTATTGCTGGAATTTTGCAGCACTTCAGGCGCAGCTTTTACCAACCGCGCCCAATTGCCTTTGTAGCCTTCCTGGAATGACAGCCCTTTCGCGTAAGGGCCGTAACTCAATATGACCGGGTATTGGCCTTTAATAACCGGTCGAAATATATCGGCGCGAAGAACGACGCCATCATCCATCGAAACGGGAACGTCCCAATCGATATGCATGCCGTCTCGAACCTCGCTTTTTGTCAGGTCCATACGTGCGTGAGCTCCGAGGCGATAATTGGCGACAGAGTCAGCTTGGCAGCCACATGACGTGGCGGATTTCTCCGAGCCGTCTTTTCAAGCCGGTCCAGGTTTCGCCGCCATCGGTGCTGCGGTAAATCTGGCCGAGGCTCGCCGAGGCGAAGACGAGCTTCGGATTAGCTGGATGGACAGCGATCGACCACATCGAGCTTTCCACCTCGCCTGGCAAGACGGCGCGCTCCCAATGCGTGCCGCGATCGCGGCTGCGATAGAGGCGGCCCCATGACCCTGGTGGGCCATCGCCATTGGTGAGAAAGACGACATTGGAATTATCGCCGCGCGGTACGACGGCACGAGTGTATTGCGACGGCGAGTTCGAGCGGCTGCAATTCCCAGCTCTCGCCGTCATTGTCGCTGATGTGAAGACCACGATCGGTGCTGGCAAAGACGCGACGGCTGCCGTCGTTCGTTACACCGAGACCGTGAATGTCCTGGCTCGCCAATCCTTTGCTGACCTTGTGCCAGGTTAGGCCGCCATCGGTCGTGCGCCACACGGTGTCGAGCTCGACGCCGGCCCAACCGAGTCGCTCATCGGCGCCGTCGAACAGAATCTGGGTAAAGCGCGACTGCGCCTGGTTAGAGCAGATTTCCGGGACCATCACGTCGAGCTGACGCCACGTCAACCCGCGATCTTCCGAACGAAAGAGCGCGGCGAATTGTGTGCCGGCCGTGATGACATTCGGATTTTGCGGCGAAAAAGCAAGGGACGTAATTTTGAACCGCTCGTCCATAGGCGACGGCAAATGCGTCCATTGCATCTGCTGGCGATCGAGACGGAATAAACCGCCATTCGTGCCGGCGAGCAGAATGTTCGGATTCGACGGATCGTTTGCCAGCGCCCAGATCTGATAGCCGCTGTACATACCTGCGCGGCTACCCATGCGCACCACAGTCTCGCCCAGGTCGTCGCTCGTCCACATTCCGAGGCCGTTGGTTGCGATATAAAGTTGCGATCTCATATAGCGCTCGCCCCGCCGCGCACTATTCAAAATTCTGTAGCATCGCCTCACGTAGGAACTTCGGCATTTCGCCGAGATCGCCGCCGCCATAGCCGTTAGCGACCGCCGCGGACAAAGAAGCAAGCGTACCTGCCGACAATGGCATAGGGACACCACTTAATGCTCCCGTCGCGACCGCCGACATGATGTCTTTCCGCAACGTGCGAATGTCGAGCGTCATCTCGGGTTTTTCGCCCTTCATCACGCCGACCTTGCTTTTCATCCAGCCGCTCGCATAAGGCGCTTCCTGCAGCACATCCAGCATTTGATCCAGAGTGAGGCCCTGCTTCACGCCCAGTGCAAGCGATTCAGACAACGCCTGGATATAAGCGCCAAGCCCGAGATTGACTGCGAGCTTCATCGCGTAGCCGCTTCCATTCGGACCCATATGGGCAATACGGCGTGTCATCTTTTCCAGCACCGGCCGTGCCCGCTCGAGATCCTCGGCTCGTCCACCGACGAGTGCGAACAATTTTCCATCCCTCACCTGAGGGATCGTGCCGAGCACCGGAGACTCAATCAGCCGCGCCCCCTTGGCCTCGACCAGCGGCGCGAGCTCCCGCCCAGTCATCGGTTGCAACGTACTCATTTCGATGAACAGTTTGCCTTTTACATCGCCGCTCAAGAAACCCTGTGTTTCCTTGAATATACGGCGAACCCCATGGTCCTCAGTAATGATGGAAATGATAATGTCGGCGCCGTCTGCCACGCCGCGTGGATTGGCCGCTATCTGAAAGCCGTCATTCGCCAGAAGCTTGTTTCTGTCGGCATTCATGTCCCAGCCCACAATATCGAAGCCTTGCTCGCGCAAGCGTTGGGACATCGCCGTGCCCATCCGCCCAAGTCCAATCAATCCAATTTTCATAATGTGATCCCCTTGGTGCAACGCACGGTCGTGCCGCGTGCGATACCCGCGTATTTTAACGGC
Organism: uncultured Alphaproteobacteria bacterium; assembly: GCA_963742345.1. Lineage (GTDB taxonomy): Bacteria > Pseudomonadota > Alphaproteobacteria > Rhizobiales > Xanthobacteraceae > Pseudolabrys. Next base: position 110,687 of record CAVULO010000001.1, on the reverse strand, counting down.
TCGATATTTGACAGTGTTCTTTGCTGGGATAGTCTGTATCGTCTCAATGCTACTAGCAAATCGTGCGGCAACCAGAGAATAAATAACAGCCGCTGTCCTTGGGGAGGACGTTATGAAAATTGGTGTTCGACTAGCGGCAATCGCCATCGTCCTGGTGACCGCAAGTGCCGCGCTCGTCGTGCCTACGCGCGCCGCCGAATACACGCTGAAATGGGCTGTCGTTACGCGTGGTGACATGCAGGAAAAATTCGGCCACAAGCTCGCCGAGATTCTTCCAGCGGCCACAAACGGCCGCATCGAGGTCAAAGTGTTTCCCGGCGGCCAGCTCGGCAGTCCGGCAGCCCTGATCGAAGGCCTGCAACTCGGCACTGTCGAAGGATATGAGAACCCGGCCGATTTCTTCGTTGGCGTCGATTCCCGTTTTGGCGAGTTCAGCATTCCCTTCCTGTTTCGCGATACAGAGCAGGCTAACAAAGTGCTCGCCGATCCCGAATTCAACGACTACGTCTTGAAAATGGCGGAAGCCAAGGGGATCGTCGGCGTCAACCTCGCGGTTGCGGCTGAATCGCTCTACTTCGGCGCCAAGAAGCCATTGCGCCATATCGACGATTTCAAGGGCATGAAGCTGCGCGTCAATGCGACGCCCGCGGAACGAGCGCGAATGGGCGCACTGGGCGCGACTGCCGTTCCGATGGGTTTGCCGGAGATGATCACCTCGCTGCAAAACGGCGTGATCGACGGCACCATGAGTGGCATGTCGATATACACCAACTTTAATTTGCAGAATGTCGGCAAGACACTGCTTGAGACCCATGACACGCTGCTGGTCTCCTTCGGCGGCCTGAGCAAGGCTTGGCTCGACAAGTTGCCGCCGGATCTCAGCAAAATCATTGTTGATGAGGCACGCAAGCTGCAGCCATGGGCGCGGCAGACCGCAATCGATGAAGTCGCGGCGCTGCGTAAGGTATGGATCGAGCGCGGCGGTGAAATCGTCACGCTGCCGCCGGCCGAGCAGGCTGAACTTGAGAAACGGTTGAAGCCGATTGGCGCCGAAGTCACGCAAGGCGACCCGGTGCTCAAAGCGTTCTACGAAAAGATCCAGGCGATCAAGGCGAAATACTGAGCCGCCGCAGGTTCAATGACCCGGCACGCCTCACCATCGGTGAGGCGTGTTGGCTTTAAGTGATAGGCGTCCGGTTCCGGATCGAAGGCCGAGGAACATGAGCGACGAGCAATCCGCATCCCAACGCAAGCGCATCAAAGAAATCGTCTTCATCAGAATGCCGCATGTTCTTGTTGGCGCATTGTTCTTCGTTGCAGCGGCGATCAACATCATCAATGTGGTCGCGCGCTACGTGTTCTCGTATCCAATCTTCTGGGCTGAAGAGATCCTCGTCTTCATCGTGATTTGGACCGTGTTCCTGGTAGCGGGCGCGATCACCTATCGCGGCGCGCACCTCAACATGGACTTGCTCTATTCCGGCTTCAGCGATTTCTGGAAACGGGTAATCAACACAGTCATTGCGCTGAGTATCATCGTCTGTTCGCTGTTCACCGCCTATCAGTCCTGGCGGGTCGTCCGGCTGCACTATTTCAATCACGGCGTCACGGCAGGTACAGATATCCCGCTAGTGATTCCACATTCAGCCTTGCTATTCGGATTCACCTTCATGGCTTTGGCGGTGATTGTGCGTTTTCGCGCGTATATCACCGGAAAATTCGACTAAAGGGGCGGCGGCCATGTATTGGGTGATGGCAATTCTGCCCTTTGCGCTGCTGCTGCTGGGCTTCCCAATTTTCCTGCTCTTGCTCATCACCTCGCTGGTGATCCTCATCGCATTCTTCGATGTGCCGATGACGGTGGTGCATCAGATTATCTTCAACAGCCTCAACAAATACGCGCTGCTAGCAGTGCCCTTCTTCGTTTTCGCCGGCGACCTGATGTCACGCGGCGGAATCTCGGTTCGCCTGCTGCGTTGGGTCGCCTCGCTGGTTGGGGGATTCCGCGCCAATATTCCAATGACCTCCCTCGGCTTCGCCGCACTCTTTGGCGCGATCTCCGGTGTGACCACGGCGGCGACCGCCGCGATCGGCACGCTGACCTATCCGCGCATGCGCGAAGCCGGTTACAGCGAGCGTTTCGCCGCGGCGCTGATCACCGCCGAAGGCGCGCTCGACAATCTGATTCCGCCGTCGATTGCCATGATCATCTATGGCATCGCGTCCGACACCTCGGTGATCCAGCTTTTTGCCGCCGGCATCGGACCCGGCCTGCTGCTGTCGGGGTTCTTTGGCGTCTATATCTACTGGCATTCAATCCGGGTCGGCATTACTGAGACCGGGCGTTTCTCCTTTGGTGAGTTCTTGAAGGCCACGCGCGACGGCGTCTGGGCGCTTGGGGCCATCGGCATCATCTTCGGCGGCATTTATTCAGGCATGTTCTCACCGACCGAGGCCGCCGGGGTGGCCAGCGTCTATGCCATCTTCGTCAGCTATTTTGTCTACCGCGAGGTGACGCTGTCCGAACTGTTCGAGACGGCAGCGCGCTCGATGTATCTCACCGGCTTGATCTTCATCATCGTCTCAGTCGCCGGGCTTTACGCCTGGTTGCTGACCATCAGCGGCATCGCGCAAGACACCGTGTCGCTGATCACCGGCCTCCATTCCGAACGTTGGGTTATCTTGCTGGTCATCAACCTGTTCCTGCTGTTTGTCGGCTGTTTCCTTGATCCCGCCTCGGCGCTGATCATGCTGACGCCGTTGCTGGCACCGGTTGCTGCCTCGCTCGGGGTCGACCCGATCCATTTCGGTGTCATCGTGGTGATGAACCTGACGATTGGCACCTTTCATCCGCCATTCGGGTTAAACATTTTCGTCTGCCAGGCGCTGTTCAAGACGCCATCAGCGACACTTTATGTGGGCCTGATCCCGTTCGTGTCGCTGGCGGTGCTGGCGCTAATGTTGGTAACGTACGTTCCCGCGATTTCGCTTTGGATCATGCACCTGCTTTCCTGATCGCGCCCGGAGACCGGTACGCGTCAGGAGCCGAGCGAAATCACAATCTTTCCGAAATGCTTGCCGCCCTGCTGATAGAGGTAGGCGGCCTTGGCATCAGCAAAACTAAAAACCTTGTCGATCGGTGGCTTGAGCCTATGCAACGTCACCGCTTTATTCATCGCAGCAAACATGTCGCGAGAGCCGACATGAATACCCTGTAGACGAATAGCCTTTCGGTTAATCATCCGCGGATTGATTGTGCCAGGGCCGGCGAGAGCGCCGATAATGCATATGGTGCCGCCCGGGCGAACGGCGCTCATCGAGCGTTCGAGCGTTCCGGCTCCTCCAACCTCGATCACCAGATCGACGCCGGTACCGCCGGTCCGCTTGAGGATTTCCTGTTCCCAGTCCGGCGTGTTGCCGTAGTTAACGAGGGCATCGGCGCCAAGCGTTCTGGCACGCGCGAGCTTTTCCTCGCTGCTCGAGGTCAGATAAGTGTACGCGCCGTGCATCTTGGCGAAGGCCAGCGCGAAGCACGATACGCCACCTGTCCCCAATATGGCGACGGTCTCGCCAGCCTTAACTTGCCCGGTCTCGACCACGGCGTTCCAGGCAGTCAGCGCCGCGCAAGGCAAGGTTGCTGCTTCTTCGAAACTTAGATGGTCTGGGATTTTGATCGCGCCGGTATCATTGAGCAGTGCGTATTCCGACAACACTCCATCGACCATGCCGCCAAGCGAATTACGTGAGGCATCCGCCGGCATACGCCCGCCGGTCCAGTTAACGAAAAAAGTACTGGTGACGCGGTCACCGACCTTGAATTGCGTCACGCCGGCGCCGACCACCACGACTTCGCCCGCGCCGTCAGATAGTGGAATCAACGGAAATTTCGTGTAGCCATAGGCGCCTTTAATGACGCCTTGATCGCGATAGTTCAACGCGGCGGCGCGCATGCGCACAAGGATTTGTCCGGGCGCCGGCTGCGGTTCAGAACGCGCGATGTTAAGTATCAGCCCGTCGAGGCCGCTGGTGTCGCGCACCTCGTAGGCTTTCATGCGGTCTCCGTGTGGCTTTCGAGCATGCCCGCAACATTGTTGAGTGCGCTGCGCAGATTGCCGAACATGGCGATGCCCTCGGCGGCGGCTTTTCGCTTGACGGCATGACCGCGCGCGCCCGGCAAACGAGGTGGCGCCTCGCCTTCCATAGCTTTTGCTTTCCCGATGACCTCGGCAATATGCGTCATGCGCGAACCGTAGCGCTCGCTACCCACGAAGCCGGCCGGATTGAGCATCAGGAAGAACTGGCAAATATTGCTCGGCCGCTTGACCATATTTTCGTAGGTGACCTGGAAGCCGGGCTCCCCGTCCGACAGCGCACTGCACAGGATCTCGACCATCAGCGACAGCGCGTAGCCCTTCGGCCCGCCGATTGGCAGCAACGAACCTTTCACGGCCACAGCGGGATCGGTCGTAGGCCGGCCGGTCGGATCGAGCGCCCAGCCTTCTGGAATGTTCTTTTGTCCAGCCGCCAGCGCGTGACGTATGCGCGAACGCGCTACAACTGCGGTCGCCATATCGGCAATGATCGGATCTGCATCGGGTATCGGGAAGGCAGCACCGATGGGGTTAGTGCCAAGCAACCCCTCGGTGCCCCCGGTGGGCGCGATCGCCGGCATGGCATTCGTGAACGCAAGGCCGATCAGGCCGTGCTCGGCTGCACGGTCGGCGTAGTATCCGGCAGCGCCGAAATGGCTGCTATTGCGCACCGCAACCGCACCAAGCCCATATTGCTCGGCGATACCGATCGCCATGTCTGTCGCACGGCGGCTCGCCACCAGCCCCAGTCCGTGATCGGCGTCGAGTACGGCGCAGCAGGACATAGCTTGCGTGATCTTGAACGCAGGCTGCGCCTTGATGGTGCGATCGAGTAGTCCGCGCACGTAGAGCGGCAGATGCACAATGCCATGCGAATCCGAGCCATGCAGTTGCGCCCACAGCGCGACCTCAGCGCCTGTTTCTGCATCTGCGCGCGGAACACCGCAATATTCGAACGCGTCGCATACCAGGGCTGAGAGCTCGGAAGGCTTCACTTGCGTGCTCGACGCGATTTTGCGGAGGTTTTCGGCTAGCGTTGCAACATCTGTCATGGCGGCCTTCACTTTGGCGCAGTGCCGGGGAAGAACGCCTCGGCGTTCCGATAGAAAACCTTCTCGTAGACCTCTTCGGGATAGCCGAGTGAGCGCCAGTCGTCGACCAGCCGCTCCAGCGTCAGTGTCGGCCAATCCCAACCGAACATGACGCGATCCTGCAGGCGCCATCCGATCTCTTTCTTCAGGGCTGGCGTGAAATATTTCGGTGACCAGCCGTGCACCTCGTAATGCACATTGGACTTGTGGAGCAGCACGGCAATCATGTCGTCTTGCCATGGCCAAGCCGGCCGGCCGGCAAGAATCTTCAGTTCGGGGAATCGCGCTGCAACCCTGTCGACATGGCGCGGATGGCCATCCTCAAGGATGATGCCTTTGCCGCCAGGCATACCCTGCCCGATGCCGGTCAATCCGGTCATCAGCAGCACAGGCGCGCCAATGTCGATCGACAGTTTGTAGAATGGATCCCAGATCGGATCGCTTGCGGGATACCCGAGGCTGTTCTGGCTTTGGCAAAAACCGAGAAAACCGCAGTTTTTCGCTGCCAACCGCTCATATTCCTTCAACCAAAAGCTCTTCATGGCCGGATTGGCAGCGAGCCAATTGCCATAAACGATGTCGGGATTCTTGAGCGCGAAATCGGCCGCGTAGTCGTTAGAGGCGCGGATGTCATCCTCATCCGTCATCCGCCAAGTCCGGTAAATGTCGAGGATGGTGCGAACGTTGCGCTTTCGGAACCCGTCCGCCATCTGCTCTTCGGTCTCGAACGTTCGCTTGCGCTTAAAGACGCGCTGCGCCTGCTCATAGTCCTCCTGCGTTGCGTGGTGGAGCCCTGCTTTCGTCGAGAAATGCGAGTGGCAATCGAAATAGCGCATGGATGCAGTCATTTTTTCTCGTAACGTTTGTCGAGAATTCGTTTTGGCTTGCCTTCACGCCCGCGGTTTGACCATTCCATCAGCGCGTCTTCCGACACCAGCTCAACATTGAGCTTCAGCCCGAGATCGGAATGCAGCCGCTTCTCGATGTGCTCCTTCAGACCTTCCCAGCCCGGCGCGTCCTCTCGCACCTCGACTTTTACCGTCATTTCGTCGCGCACGACACCGTCGCTCACGTTGCGCTCGGCGATGCACAGCCATTCGCCGGTGGTACGGTTGTCACTCTTGATAGCCGGCAGGCAAGCTTGCGGCCAAATGCTAACGCCACGGATGCGCACCATTGTGTCGCTGCGGCCGAGCATTTTCTGCATACGGCGGAAGCAGCTCCCGCATTCGCAGCGGTCGGTCGAGACAATGCGCGTAAGGTCGCGCAGATTGAATCGAATCATCGGCTGCTGGCGACGGTGCAGGATTGTGCAGACCATGTTGCCAATTTCGCCATTCGCAATCGGCTTGGCGTCTTCCACACCGACGACTTCGAAGAAAGTGCTGTCCTCGTGGAAATGCATGCCGGACTTGTGCTGGCACTCGAAGGCGCCCATCCCCATCTCATGCGTGCCGTACATGTCGTAGACGTCACAGCCCCAAAGGCTTTCAAGCTGATTGCGGAAAGCATTGTCGGTATCGGGCCCGAGCCCGCAACCGAGAAACTTGGTCTTCAGATCGCGTACGTCGAAATTCAGCTCATCGCGCGCGACCTTCGCAAGCTGAGTGGCGTATTCCGGGCGTACGTACCAGACATTGGTGCCCCATTCCTGTGCGATCTCGATTTGCCGCCGCGACGAGGTAACCGCGCCGGTGCCCGTGGTGATCGGCAGCGCGCCGAGGTAGTCGTGGCAAGCCTTGTAGCAGCACCAGCCGGCATTCCCGAGCGAGCAAGTGTGCGGAATTTGTACGCGGTCGCCCGGACGCACACCGCAAATGTAGAGCACGCGCGCGTGGGTGAGGCCGTTGAGTTCCCATTCCTGGGGGGCATAAAGCGTCGGCCGCGGCTTGCCGGTGGTTCCGCCGCTCGTTTGCAGCTTCATCGGCGTCGTCTGCATGCGCTTGGTAACGTCGCCGTTAATCAGGCCGAAGGGCGGGTTCTCTTCCTGATCCTTTTTGATATCGCTAGAATCGAACATCGGTAGTTTAACGATGTCATCGATGCTCTTGATGTCGCCTGGTTCAAGTCCTTCGGCTTTCCAGCGCCGTTTATAGAATCCGTTCTGCCAGCCGGTTTTCATCAGATCGAGGAACTGCTCGTTCTGGAACGCGCGGATTTCATCGGTCGACCATTTCCAGCGAGTGTTGGCAAATACGTCCGGTACCGGATAACGCTTGTAGAGCGCGTCCCAGTCAACCGAGCGGTGATAGATCGGCAGCGAGCTCTCCGTGAGCGTACGCTCGATAACCGACATTTCAGTCTCCGTAAGAATTCCGCACGACTGCGGCGCCGGCGCACGCCGGGCGTTTGCCTTGCGCGGGCGAGAGGATCAGGTCTTGTAGTCCGGTGCGTCGCGGTCGAGCTTTCGCAGCAGCGCCCGCCAGGTCATTTGATTGAACGGCGCATTGCCGTCGGTGATGATGCGAGCCTGCCCGATGGTCGCGTCGAGCACCTGCTGCGGCGGTACGTAGGCTTTTACGCCGCCGGCCATTGATCGCACTTGGGTCTCACAGGCCCGAATGACCAGAAAGGCGAGCATATACGCCTCGTGGATGGTGTGCCCCCACAATACGAAACCATGCCCGCGTTGCAGCACGATCTGCTTGTTGCCGAAATTTTTCGCAAGGCGCTGACCTTCCTCGTCCGTCGACAGCAGCCCTTCGTAATCATGGTATCCGACGGGCCCCAACCACATGGCGTACTGATTTCCGGCTATGAGCCCTTGCTCCTGCATTGCCGTCGCAGTCGCGTATTTGGTGTGCAAGTGCATCACGCATTGCGCTTGCGGAAAGGCGTCGTAGATACCCTTGTGGAACGGGAAGGCGAACTTGTGCGGCAATTCGTCACTCGGCTCGACGTGATTGCAGTGCTCGTCAAGCTTGTGCAGATTTGACGCCCTCACCTCCTCGAACAAGATGGCGGCAGGGTGCATCAGAAAGTGGTTCGGGTGGCCTGGAACACGCGCGGACAAGTGGGCGAACAGCAATTCATCCCAATCCTGTAACGCAGCGAGCCGGAAGGCGGCAGCGAGATCGACGCGCGCCTTCCATTCCTCTGGATCCATGGCCAACTTGCGCGCGCTAGCGGCACTCGTGGAGGCCTGCATGGCGTCTCTCCCTGATTTCTTTTTTGCTTAAACAAATTATGTCCGCAGGGAACCCTGTTGTCCATCGGCGGGCGCCGTATTGCCGCCGTGCGGAGCGGTGCGCAATGCACCGCTTGCAACCGCTGCGTTGTAAGGGTGGGCAGGCGTCAGACTACTGGGGGCGGTGCCGCTTGACCGCGTCTGGATTGGTCGAATCGACACCCATATAGATACCGCGCTCCCACTTTCTTTTCAGAGGGTCGGAAACCTTGAGTGCCATCTTGCCGATGTTCTGAATCTCGATCTCAACGGTTTCTCCATCTTGAAGTGCCCCCAGCCCCTCATGGTTGGTGCCGCAGGCGATGAGGTCGCCCGAATTCATGGTCATGACAGTCGTGGCGAACTCTACCAGCTCGGGTACCCGGTGTTCCATGTCGTCCGTGTTGTAGTTGTGGCGGAGCTGGCCGTTATTCCACAACCGCACAATCAAGTCGTTGGGATCCTTCACCTCGTCGGCTGTGACGATGCAGGGACCAATAGGCGCGAAAGTGTCGAACGACTTGCCGAGCCAACTCGTGTGCGGCGTCGCCGGCCATGTACGGCGGCCTTGCTCGCGCGCTGAGACGTCGATCATCGCGGTATAGCCGAATACCGCGTTCTTCCAATCCTTGGCCTTCACCATCTTGGCCGGCCCCTTGATCACCAATGCCAGCTCCGCCTCATGCATGAACATCCAAGGCACGGTGTATTCCGGCAGAATGATGGTGTCGCCTGGCCCGATCACCGCATCGGGATTCTTCATGAACATATTAAGTGGGCGAGCTTCGCGCTGCGCATGCTCCCAATAATTGGCAATGCAAGCGAGTATCTTGCCCGGGCGCGGTAGCGGCGGCCGCAGGCGCACTTTATCGAGCGGGACAGCGGCTCCGTCCTTGGCGAGCTTCTCAAGCGCAGGGCGCGCTTGATCGCAGTCGTCGATGATCCCCTGCATGGTGAGTTGTGGCGAATAGCCTTTCTGCACCGCAGCGGAAATATCGATCACACCGCGATCGGTCAGCAGCCCCGGCAGAATCTCGCCGTTGGACGATGTCTGGAATAGCACGAGCTTCACAATTTCCTCCCACGTAGTTTTTTCGCAATACAGCACATCCCCGGGGAGCCAGCCAGCCGCGCCAGCGATGGGCAGGTTTGCAAGACGATTGCGTCGGCTTGGGGTTCGGGCAATGCTTGAGCGTATAACCGCAGATTGTGCAATGACCGACGGCACCGTATTCAATGTTCGCCCGCGCCGGGCACCGCCGCGAATTGACGAAACGAAAGTTTCGCAGGCGTTGCAGGATTTGTTCGCGGGATGGCGGCTGTCGCTGAATGAACCCTTCAAAGGCCTGGCCGCAACTGACGAAATCGAACGCGGATTGTTTCCGATACGCACCACCGGCGCATCGGTTCAGCCCTTAATCGATGCGACCAAGGCGTTCCTGTCGTCGCTTGATCCAGAGCAGCGCGCAGCGGTCTGCTTCGATGTCGATGGCGAGGTGTGGCGGACCTGGAGCAATATCCATCGCAATCTGATGCGTCATGGACTTTGCTTCGCGGATCTAAGCGAGCGGCAGCGTGAGCTCGCGTATGGCGTATTGCGTGCCGGGCGTCGGCGCACGCGCCTATGAAACTGCGCGCAACGCCATGCGGCTGAACGAGCATCTCGCCGAGCTCACCAAACTGCCAGAGGAATTCGGCGAGCTCTTCTATTGGATCAGCATATTTGGCGAGCCCTCAGCGGACCGACCGTGGGGCTGGCAGTTCGATGGGCACCACTGCAACATCAATTGCTTCGTGCTCGGCGATCAGTTGGTGCTCTCGCCGATGCTGCTCGGCTCCGAGCCGGTAACGGCGGAATCCGGCATCTATAAGGGCACCACAGTGCTGCGCGAGGAGGAAGCCCAAGGCTCGGCTTTCATGAACGCCCTGACGCCGAAGCAACGCGCCAAGGCGCTGATCGGCATGGACCTGCCGTTTGACGGTTACGCCTCGGGCTTCAAGGACAATATCGTCGTCCCCTATCTCGGGCTGCCGGTTGCCGCGATGACCCCCGCGCAGCGCAATCAGCTGATCGACCTGGTAGCGCTCTATACCGACCGGCTGCCGGGCGAACACGCCAGGCTGCGGCTCGCCGAAGTCAGGCAGCACTTCGATCGAACGGTTTTCGCATGGATCGGCGAATTCGATCCAGTGAGCCCGTTCTATTACCGCATCTACAGCCCGGTGATTTTCATCGAATTCTATCACCAGCCCGGCGTCGCCTTGCCGGACACCGGCTATAACCGCCGACACGCCCATGCGCTGGTGCGCACGCCCAATGGCAACGACTACGGACGAGAGTTGCTCCGGCAGTACCGGGCGGGCCATTCCGGTTAGGCCCGATCAATTCAATTTCGCGAAGCGCGGCAGCAAAGCTTGCGCATTACTGGCCATGACCTTGCGGCGTAGCGCATCGTCGTAGCCGTCAAAAGTACGCACCGCAGCGACAGTGTCGCGCATCACCTTCTCGGCAGGGCGCGCCGACGGATAGTCGGTACCGAACAGGATGCGCGAAGGGTCGGCAATCTCGAGCAGCGCATTGAGCGCCAGCGGCGACGGCGACTGCGCTACGTCATACCAGAGCCGGTTGAGATAAGTGGCAACACCTTCCGGAACCTTGTCGCGTGCCTTCGGATCGTCCTCCAGCCCGCTCAGCCGGAAGAGCAAGAAAGGCGCGACGCCGCCCATGTGCGGCATGATCCAGCGAATGTTGGGAAACTTGGCCAGCATGCCGGTGTAGAGCATGTTGGTGATGGCACGCGTTGTGTCGAAGGTAAGCTCGGTGTAGCCAGCCGGGAACGCATAACGCGGCATGCCGCTGACATGTGGCCGTTGCGGGTGCACGAAGACGACAGCCCGGCGGCGATCGAGTTCGGCATAGAGCTCGTTTTCTTCCGGATCACCAAGATAGCGCTCTCCGGTGTGGCTCTGCAGATTGATGCCATCTATCTTGAGCACGTCGAGCGCGTACTCGACGTCACGGCAGGCGGTCGCTACGTCCGGCAGCGACACGAAAGCCATGGCGCCGAATTTTCCCGGATGGTCGCTGACCATCTGCGCCATGGTCTCATTGCAGCTTTTCACCAAACGCCTGGTAAACTCGATATCGCCGAAATAGGCGCCCGGTGAAGCGATCGACATCAGCACGGCGTCAATTCCGAGTTCATCCATCAGCTCGAGTTGTCGCGCTATACTCCAGCTCGGCCACGGGTTCTCACCACTACCGAGGATTCCCACACGCGCGAGTTCGCTCTTGTATATGTCGGGTATCACGTGTTGGTGGACGTCGATAAGAGGCATGGTGACTCCGACTCAGGCTTTAGCGTGCGCATGCTATGAAGTTGGCGGCCGATGTGCCACTCCAAATCAGCACTGGACCCTGGAAAATCGGAAAGGGTGCCGATGAAAAAAATTCAACTCAGAATTTTATCCAAGAAGAAATTCGGAATGGCTTTTAATTTATTTTCTGTTTAGTTCGATACGACGACGCGACTTTCCAGAGGAGTGTGGTCGTAAAGGTAGATCACGTCGTCATTGACGAGCCGGATACAGCCCTCAGGGAGGCGCTGTCCGGTCGCGGTAGACGCGTTGAAGCCATGAATACGGTAATCCTTATCAAGGTAGAGCACGCGGGCGCCGAATAGATTTTTCGTCTGGCCGAGCTTGGTATCGCCCGATCCATCCGGCAATTCTTCCTTTCGAACAACATGATAGAGACCGGCCAATGCGGTGCATTCGGTGCCAACGCCAATGCTGTAGCGCAACGCGGACACATTCGGTCGCACGACGTAGAGAAAAGTCTGTGTTTTATCGACAATGATCGTCCCCACCGGCTGGTTCGACCGGTAGTAGACCAGTTGTCGCAGATAGACATAGCTTGTCTTGGCATCCGCAGGCTCGGCAACCACGGCGACACTTCGTGGGCTCGGGACGTTACGCACGCTGGATAGAATACGCGGCCAGAAGGAATAGGCCGCCGCACCGGCGATGAGAATGAGTACGGCGCCCAACGCGCCGGCGATGATGCGCACCGGCTTTCGGGTATCCTTCAACGGTGGCCTGTCCCGATATTCTCCGCCAGGCGCCTCATAGACCTGACGCGCCGGATTCGGCTGAGACGGTGCGGCGCGTTGTGCCGCATCTCTTTCGATGCGCTGGATCGCAGCTTCCAGTGCTGCGCTCTCGGCTTTCAGGTCGGTGTGCGACAATGTCGGATCGACAGTCCGAAGTTTGTCGACAAGAGTCTTGCGAGCGCGGTCATAGAGAGCGTGCCGCTCTTCTCTGGTATTGGGGCTGAGAGTAGCGACCGCGCGAGTTAATATCGAAAAGTAGTCGACCATCAGATCACGTTACCCTAGCTACACGGCGCGATTGCGACTTGCCCTCCGGCGCAGAGCGAACATCGCTTGCGATCAATACCGTGATCAACCTAGCACCATATCGGCCTGCCGGTTAAATCACGATTACGTTCCGATCAGCGGATCGGTGGAGCGTAGAGAATGCCACCCTTGCTCCACAGCTGATTGATCCCGCGTGGAATGCCCAGTGCGGAGCCGACGCCTACGGTCCGCTCATAGACCTCGCCATAATTGCCGACGAGCCGGACGACGCGAGCCGCCCAATCCGTGGTAAGGCCCATCCGCTCGCCATAGTTGCCTTCAGTGCCGACCAGACGCCTGACGTCTGGCTTTTCCGACTTTAATGCCTCATCGATATTCTTCGACGTCACACCAAGTTCTTCGGCATTGACCATCGCAAACTGCACCCACCTGACAATGTTAAACCATTGCATATCGTCCTGGCGCACGACCGGGCCAAGCGGCTCCTTGGAGATGACATCCGGCAGAATGACGTGGTCGTCGGGCTTCGACAGCAAAAGCCTGACAGAAAAAAGTTGCGAAACATCTGCGGTGAACACGCTGCATTGCCCGGTATCGTAGCCTTTAATTGCACCCTCGGCAGTCGGCGAGGTCATCATCTCGTATTTCATTTTGTTGGCACGGAAATAATCGACAAGATTAAGCTCCGTCGTTGTCCCGGTTTGTACACATACTTTCGCGCCGTCGAGGTCGAGCGCAGTCTCTTTGTTCATGGTCCTGCGAACGAGAAATCCTTGGCCGTCATAGTAGTTGGTTGCTGTAAAGGCCAATCCAAGCTCTATCTCACGCGACATCGTCCAAGTGGTATTACGCGAGAGCACGTCGATACCGCCCGATTGAAGCGCCTCAAATCGGCGACCGCTCTCGAGCGGTATGTAGTTCACCTTGCCCGCGTCGTTAAAGATCGCCGCCGCGATCGCGCGACACAGGTCGACGTCAAAACCACTCCAATTGCCGTTGTTGTCACGAGCGGAGAACCCATAGAGGCCTTCGCTGACGCCGCAATTGAGTGCGCCACGATCCTTGACCGCCTTGAGGACCTGTGCATTCGCTGCCGTGGCAAGGCAAGCCGCTACGAGCAGAACCACTAAAGATGCTGTAACCGATCTCCAACCATTCATACGCATTTTTCTTCTCGGTTTTGAAACGACACTCAGAGCGTGACCCACGTTGAACGAGCGCGTCACCGCTCACTGCGCGTCAACGATCTCCACCCAGTTCGCGCCATTGCCGACCGGATAGCGATTGGGCTCGCCGAGCTTCCCGGTGGTCTGATCGATCTTGTAGACCGACAGGCGATCCGATTTTTCACCCGAGGCGACGAGATACTGACCGCTCGGATCGATCTTGATGCCACGCGGCTGCGCCTCGGTCGCATAATTAGCGACGTAGGCAAGCTTGCCCGTTTCAGACGCGACCGTGAACAATGCGATTTTGTTGGTCGTGCGCTCGGTCGTGTACAGGAACTTTCCGTTCGGCGTGATCTGGATATCGGCCGCCCAGACTTTCGGCTTGTCGTTAGCCGCTGCAGCGGGCGTCGGTGCGGCGCCGACCGGCGCCTGCGGCGCGCCCCAAGCGAGGCCGGCCTCGGCCGGCACGGAGCTAATGCTTTCTACGAGCGTCAGCGTGCCCTTGCCGGCATCGACCGCGTATTGTGTGACATGCCCCGACAGCTCGTTGAGTACGTAGAGGTTTTTGTTGTCCGCAGAAAAGGCCATGTGCCGCGGACCGTGACCCGCTTCCGGGCTGACCATCGCCGGCTCGTTGGCCGTGAGTTTGCCGGTCTTGCTGTCGAAAATGAACTGCAGCACCTGATTGGCGCCGAGAGTTGCGGCATAGACGAATTTGTTGCTGCGATCGGGCAGGATCGAATGCGCATTGCGCCCGGTGGGGATTACCTGAATCGCGTCCGCCTCTACCAGTCCATTTTCACCTATCGGACTCACGGCAAGTTTGTCGCCACCATACGAGGCGGTGAATAAATACCGTCCGGTGCGATCGGTCGAAACATAAGGCATGCTGTCGGGAAGCGGCGCCGATGCTTTCTGCGTGAGCACGCCAGTTGCGGGATCAATGGCGTAGGTTAGTACGCGCACCGGCTGTGATCGTATGACGGCATAGAGATATTTTTTGTTCGGACTCACAGTCATCGGCATGACCAGTTTAGCGGCCTCGGTCTTGCCAATCGGGGCCAGCGCGCCGGTATTTGCATCCATGGTATAAGCGTCGATATTGCCGTCCTGCGCGTTCGACACGTAGACGAACGTCTTGGCCGTGGACATCGATGTCACTCCGATCACGAACAGCAGCGCGAGCAAGAGGCTCGTCGCTCCACTCCTTGGCGTTTTCATTGTTGCTCTCCCCCGGGTCCATCAAAAGGGCCGTTCCGGCCACATTCCGAAAGGACATGTTAAAGGCTTGAATGCATTCCAGGCGCGTTTTGCCGAGCATATTATCAGGAAAAGCGTGGGGACAACTTCGTATTCTTCGGCAAGCGAATTCTTGCGGTCGCAAATATCTGCAAATTGGCTGTGGTGCCCAGGGGCGGAATCGAACCACCGACACCGTGATTTTCAGTCACGTGCTCTACCAACTGAGCTACCTGGGCGCCGGGCCGGCCCGGGTGGGCCACTCAGCAAGGCGCGGGCGTTATAGAGGCTCGAATCCACACTGTCCAGAACACCATCCTAGCGCCGGACTTATGGTTTAACGCCAATGGCTGTGCGAAACCGCTCTTTCAGCGCAACACCGTCGCGAAGCGGCAGCACGCGGGGCGGCTCCTCGGCCGCAATCAGCACGCGGGCGAAAAGGGTTTCGCCAAGATCTTTCAGCCTGCGTGCAAGATCGGCCAAGGCTTCCTCATCGCGCACATCGAGACAGGTCCCGATTCCGCAAGCTCCGGCAACACCGATGAGGTCGACGCCGCTTTGAGTATGGCTCGGTTGCATTCCGGTCTCGCCGTAAACGCCATTGTCGAAAACAATGACAGCGAGGTTGCGCGGCCGCCGAATGCCGATGGTCGCGAGCGAACCTAGCCCCATCAGCATCTCCCCGTCGCCCGTGATCACCGCAACGCGTCGCTTGGGCTGCGCTAACGCGAGGCCTAAACCAATCATTGCGGCACCACCCATGGCGCCCCAAAGGTAGAAGTTGCGGTCGTTGTCACCGGCGGCCGCGGCATCCCACGCCGTCGAGCCGAGGCCGGGAATCACCAGCAGGTCATCGCCTCGATCGGCGAGCAGCGCGGCCATCGCAGCCCGGCGTTCGAGTCTCATTTGGTCCACACCTTCTTGCCGATCAGCTGCTGCGACAGGATCACGGCGGCGATGCGTTCACCTCCGAAAGCCTGTTGGACGGCGCGTTCGGCAGCGCCAGCAACTTCTTCCGGCGTATGCACGCGGTAGACCTCCGCCTCGCATAACTTTAGCACCGGATCGACGATCGATCCCATCGGCACCTGCCAGGGATTGAACTCCTCCCACTCGCCACGCATTGTGATGAACATCAGCAACGGAAAACGACAGGTCCGCGCCAGCGAAAACATATTGATGCAATTGCCGACACCGCTCGATTGCATCAGCAGCGCAGCACGCTCACCTCCGAGCCAAGCACCTGCCGCCAGCGCCACGCCCTCCTCTTCCGTGGTGAGCACCACATCTCGGATTTCATCATCGGCGCGGCAGCGGTCGATCAAACGCGCATGGCCGGCATCGGGCACATAGCCGACTTGCCGAACGCCGCCATGTTTGAGCATTTCGAAAAGCCGGTCCGGCCAATCATTGTCTCGTGTAATCATTTCTCGTTCGCTTCGCCTTCGGCCGGCCGTTCGCCGTCCTCGTCTTCATCGTCCTTCGTCGGAACCGCATAGACACCGGAGAGCCAGCGATTGAGATCGATGTCCGCGCAACGCTTGGAACAAAATGGCTTGAATGCCGCCTCGACGGACTTGCCGCAGATCGGGCAGGAACCGGCGCCAGACGTCTTGCGGTCGGTCTCGTTCATAAAGCGCCGGCATCCTTGTTACGGCCAAAGTCAACGCGACGCATCACATCGCGTTTAGCCAGCCGAAGCGAACCGGATAGCCCTCGCCGCCCAATAGCGTCATGACTTCGTAGAGCGGCAGGCCGACAACGTTGGTATATGAGCCAACAATCTTTACGATAAAACTGCCAGCAATGCCTTGCGCCGCGTAGCCTCCGGCCTTGCCGCGCCATTCACCCGAAGCAAGATAGGCCTCGATATCCTCTTCCGACAGCCGCTTGAATCGTACGCGTGTTTCCACGAGACGCTGACGAAATGTTTCTTTTGGAGTCACCAGGCAAATAGCGGTGTAGACGCGGTGATTGCGGCCTGAAAGCAGACGCAGGCATTGCGCTGCCTCGTCGAGCAACTCTGCCTTGGGAAGAATACGACGGCCAACCGCCACCACCGTATCGGCGGCCAGGATGTAGGCGCCGCGCAATTCGTCGTCCAGGTTCACATTTGCCAAAGTCGCCGCGGCTTTAGCCTGGGCGAGCCGGGTGGCATAGGCGCGCGGAATCTCGCCACGGCGCGGGGTCTCATCGAGATCCGCGGGCTTGAGTGCGTCCGGCTCGATTCCGGCCTGATTGATCAGGGCAAGACGGCGAGGCGATCCGGATGCGAGCACGAATTTGGGACGACCGATCATCTGTACAGGCGGTGCGATAACTTGAGGAACGCTGCGAATGGGCGCGGAAACTAACGGAATGAACCCGTTTCCACAACCCGATGTGGCGCCGACGTCTCACTCATTGCCGCCGCCCGGCCGCGCAAAGCGCTCACGTATACGAGCCATCAATTGATCCCGCACTTCGCGATAAGAATTGAGCCGCTGCTCGCGGCTGCCCTCGCTCGCGGTCGGATCCATCGTCGGCCAATATTCGACTTCGGACGCCACTTTATGGGTTAGTTCCAAAGCCTTGTGATGTGCAGGCGGCGAGAGCGACACAATGAGATCGAAATTAAGACCTTCCAGGTCATCCAGTTCTTCGAACGTGGTCGGCTTGTGGCGGGAAATGTCGATGCCAATTTCCTGCATGACGGCAACCGCGAAGGGATCGAGGTCGCCTTTTTGCACCCCGGCTGAGCCGACATAAACAGTCGGTCCGAACATCTGTTGGAGCAGCCCGGCAGCCATTGGCGATCGCACGGCGTTCATACCGCAGGCGAACAGCACCGCGTGGGGGCGCGAAGCGCGCTCGGGCGTGGCCATCGGTGGTTTACCGCCTGAGCATAGTCTCGCCCGAAAATCGATTTCCATTTTTCGGGATCATGCTCTAGCCCTTCCAGTGCAGCACGCAGATCAGCGTGAACAGCCGGCGCGCAGTGTCGAGGTCGACTTTCACTTTCCCCTCGAGTCGCTCCACCAATATACTCGAGCCGTCATTGTGGATGGCGCGCCGCCCCATATCGATCGCCTCGATCTTGTCGGGCGTCGCCGTGCGGATTGCCTGATAGTAGCTGTCACAGACCAGGTAGTAGTCTTTGACAATGCGACGCAGCGGCGTGAGCGAAAACAAATGCGCGACCACCGGCGTACCGTCCTCAAGCCGGATATCGAAGACCAACCGGTTTCCGTTAATGCTCAAATGAAGCGCGTAAGGCCCATCCTCATGTCCGACCGGCGCAAACGAGTTTTGCTCAAGCAAGTCGTAGATTGCGACCTGGCGTTCATGCTCAACGTCCGGATTGGCCCGGCCGATCGACTCCTCATCGAGAACGACCGCGACAAGGCGCCGCTTCATTGCAGCAGGCGTTGATTTCGCCGTGCTCATCTCTGGTTGAGGCGGATGGCCACAGATCGAGCGTGAGCGCTTAAGCCTTCCGCTTGGCCGAGCGCAATCGCTGCGGGCCCGAGCGCACGCAATTGCTCCGGTCCGCATTTGAGTAATGAGGTGCGCTTCATAAAGTCGAGCACGCCAAGGCCGGAAGAAAATCGCGCCGATCGCGCGGTCGGCAGCACGTGATTGGAACCCGCGACGTAGTCGCCGATTGCCTCCGGAGTGTACGCGCCGATAAAAATGGCACCGGCATTGCGAATGTCGGTAACAAGCCGCTCGGCGTCGGTAGCCACGATTTCGAGATGCTCGGGCGCAAGCTGATCGACCAGAGTAACCGCGTCAGCAAGCTTGGGTACAACGATGACGGCGCCAAAATTTTTCCACGACACACCTGCAATGCTCGCCCGCGACAGCGACTTAAGCTGAGCGTCAACGGCCTTTTCAACCTGGGTGGCGAGCGCTGCATCGTCGGTGATCAAAATCGATTGCGCGTTGGCATCGTGTTCAGCTTGCGCCAAAAGATCGGCGGCAATCCAATCGGCATTGCCGGTTTTGTCAGCCAATATCAGCACTTCGGATGGCCCGGCGATCATGTCGATGCCGACCTTGCCGAAAACCAGGCGCTTTGCGGTCGCGACATAAGCATTGCCGGGTCCGACAATCTTGGCAACCGGGGCGATGCTTTCGGTGCCATAGGCGAGTGCGGCAATAGCTTGTGCGCCGCCGACACGATAGATCTCATCGACGCCGGCGAGTTTGGCCGCTGCTAGAACCAGGGGGTTAAGCTTGCCATCCGGAGCCGGGACCACCATTGCAAGCCTCGGGACGCCTGCGACCTTCGCAGGCACTGCATTCATAAGAACGGACGAAGGATAAGCCGCGGTGCCCCCCGGAACATACAGACCCACCGCCTCGATCGCTGTCCATTTCGCGCCCATCTCGACGCCGAGAGGGTCGGTGAAGAGCTCGTTAGTGGGCCTTTGACGACGGTGATAGGCCTCGATGCGATCGCGGGCGAGCTTGAGAGCCTCCAGTGCCTCGCCCTGGCACGCCTTCTCCGCGATCTCAATCTCGGCGGTGGTCACCCGCAAGCCCGTCTTGGCAAGATCGATACGATCAAACTTGGCGGTCAACTCGAAGAGGGCAACGTCGCCACGCGCCGATACATCGGTGACTATGCCGCGCACGATCTGCTCCACGTCCTGCGCCGCCTCGCGCTTCACGGCGAGAAGACTGCGAAAACGCTCGGTGAAATCCGCGCTTTGACTATCCAGGCGAAGGGGCATGATTGATCCTGCCGAGCCGTAACCGAACGACAGGTCAATGGGTGATGCGCGCCTTGGCGTCAACCCTGACGCGGTGCCAAAAAACGCAACGCTCAGCGAGGCGGAACCTTATAGCTTACCAATATAGCTAATTTATGCCGGGTGGGATCAAGACGAGGTCAAGTGCGATTAGATTTCGCGGCACGCTCTTCGAGGTCGGCGTGGGCGGGGCAGGCAACGGCGGACCACGATGGGCCGAGATCGGCCAGTTCGGCCTCCAGGCATTCGACATCGAGCCGCATCGTCGCCCCGCCTGAAAAGGTCAGCATGACAACGCCCGAGGGCGCTGCCGTCTCGGAAAATTCGACCGCCAAAAGATTGAGCACCACGTCCTTGTGAGCCGGGTCAATTTGCCGACATTTGCAGGACAATACTCGCTCGAAGCGCAAGGCGGTCCGCCGCCGCCGATATTCGGGCTTGGCACCTTGGACACCTTGGGCACCCTCCCAGTCGAAGCGGTTGAGCGCCACCACGAAGCGTTTTTCTCGCGGCCGCCACAGAACGTCGGAGACCTTCACCACCGCATCCTGAAGGTGGGTCGAAGCGACCTCAAGATCCTCCTCGTCAAGGACCACGAATTTCAGCGCGTCCATGGGCGTCGCACTCCCCTCCCCGCGTAATTAGTCAAGACGGCTGGGCCGTGCAAGGTGCTCAGCGGTCGGGGAACGCGGGCTCTAGGCCGGCAGCGATCCAGCGGGCGCGCGTTACCGGTTCGGTAAGCCTGCCCAACAGCGCCTCGGCGTCTTTGCGTGATGCCGCGCGTGAATGAACGGCTGCCGTATAAGTATTGGCGCTGTGTAGTTCTCCGGGCAAAGGGCCGACCACCTTGGCGCCCTTCACCGGCAGGACTTCACTAATGAAAGTAGTACCAATCTCAGCGCGACCTTCGGCGATAGACGTCGCCACATCATGGCCGCCTTTTCCCAACACCGCTTTCTTGTTGATCTCGTCGGCAATGCCGAGCTTCTGCAGAAGCGCGGAAAACATAATGCCGCCGGAGCCGCCCGCCTTCGGATCCGTGTAGGCGACTGAGCGAGCCTTCATGAGAGCTTGTTTGAATGCTTCAGGCGTTGAAATGTCGGGGGTGGGTGCGCCCTCGCGAACGACGACTCCCGTAACAGTGCGGCCAAGATCGGTGCAGCTCTCGGGCACAACGAGGCCGAGTTTTGCGAGCTCGGCGATCGCGGATTCCGATAAAATGACGAGGTCAGCTGTCTCCCCGTTCTTGATTCGCTCGCGCAGGGAGCCTGCCGTGCCGAAATTGAGGTTGAGTTTGTTGCTTGTCTCGCTTTCGAACTCGGCGCTGAGCGCCGCTACCATAGACTTCACGGCGCCCGCGCTCATCACCTTAATTTCGGCCACGACGAATTTCTCCTTTATTGCGGGAAGGATCGTGGCCGAGCGGAGCGGTTTCGTCTAGGCGCTGATACGCTCGATCGCCGCGCCGCAGCGGACCAGCTTGTCCTCGAGCCGTTCGAAGCCGCGATCGAGATGATAGACGCGATTGACCGTAGTCTCGCCCTCGGCAGCGAGAGCTGCGATGACCAGCGACACCGAGGCACGCAAGTCGGTCGCCATCACCGGCGCCCCCTTTAGGCGATCGACCCCCTCAATGGTGGCGGTCTCACCGTCGAGCTGGATGCGTGCGCCAAGTCGCACGAGTTCCTGCACGTGCATAAAGCGGTTTTCGAAAATCGTCTCGGTGATACGCGAGGTGCCCTGGGCGCACGTCATCAACGCCATCAGCTGCGCCTGCAAATCGGTGGGAAAGCCCGGGAATGGCGCAGTCGAGACCTCGACCGGGGCGAGCCCCGCGCCGTTGCGCGTGATCCTAATCCCTTCATTGGTTGGCGTTACAGTGGCCCCGGTCTGTGCCAAGACATCAAGCGCTGCCTGCAATAACTCGGGACGTGCGTTCTGCAACAGCACATCGCCACCCGTCATCGCCACCGCCATTGCATAGGTCCCGGTCTCGATCCGGTCCGGTAACACCGCATGGCGTGCACCGTGCAACTTCGGTACGCCTTCAATGACAATACGAGAGGTGCCGGCGCCGGAAATCTTCGCGCCCATCTTATTAAGGCAGTCGGCGACATCGCCTACCTCCGGCTCGCGCGCTGCATTCTCGATGACGGTTGTCCCGTTGGCGAGCGATGCAGCCATCAGCGCGGTATGCGTGCCGCCGACGGTCACTTTCGGAAAAACGATCTGGCCCCCACGCAGCCCTTTTCTGGCGCGCGCGATCACATAGCCGCCTTCGATCTCGATTTCGGCGCCAAGGTCATTCAGCGCCATAATCAGCAAATCTACCGGCCGTGTGCCGATGGCGCAGCCACCAGGCATAGAGACTTTGGCTTCGCCCATGCGTGCCAGCAGAGGCGCGACTACCCAGAAGCTCGCTCGCATCTTGGAGACCAAATCGTACGGAGCAGTCGTGTCGACGATGTGCTTCGCAGAAATGTGGATTGTGCGACCCTGGTTAGGATCATCGCCGGGCCGTTTGCCGGCGATCATGACATCCACGCCATGGTTGCCGAGAATGCGTTGAAGCTGGATGACATCGGCAAGTCGCGGGACATTCTCGAGGATCAACGTATCCTCGGTCAGCAGACTTGCGATCATTAAGGGGAGCGTTGCGTTCTTGGCGCCCGAAATCGGGATCGTGCCGTTCAGCCGCTGTCCGCCGACGATACGTATTCGGTCCATGTTCGCCCCCGCCCACTTACCTACAACGCCAAGCTCAACTTATGGCCCCGCTGCCGCCTTCCTGCAAAGCTCAATATTTGGAAGGCTAGCATTTCCGCCGCTAAATTGCGGCGAAAGTCGGACCCTGGAAGCGGCACGCTTCACCGAGGCTCGCTATCATGCGGATCAGGGCTTTGCTTCTTTCGGCACGTCGGCTGCCCGAGGTGCGTCACGCCCTCGTTCTTGCGCCTTTCGCCGGCGGAGATTTTCCCGCAGCGCTAGCGCCAGGCGTTCGCCGCGGTTTCCACTTTTCTTTGTCTCGCTGTTCTTGTTAATTCGGCTCATAACCGCATTATCTGCCCCCGCACGCGCTGCGCAAGGCTGGCCGTCGTCTTGCGTCACTGGGGGCGCTTATGGCAGTTTCCGCCGCGTTCGCGCCGCTTCGCAGATTGTTGCGCGTTTTTGCTGCCGTAGCTCAGTGGTAGAGCACCCCCTTGGTAAGGGGGAGGTCGAGTGTTCAATCCACTCCGGCAGCACCACCCTTTCGCAGGCCGATTGCGAGTCCAGTCATCCTGTTGCGGCGAATGTGCTGTTTCGCGGCCGGCGTTGCACACCTGCTCGGCCAACGACTTCTGCATAGTCTTCGATCGGTTTCGGCCGCCCGACAAAATAGCCCTGAATTTCGTTGCAATGTTCATTGGCGAGAAATCTGAGCTGCTCTTCGGTTTCCACACCCTCAGCCACTACCGGCAGGTTGAGACCGCGGCCGAGAGCGATCACCGCGCGAATGATGGTTGCCGCTTGCTGACTGTGACTAAGATTGGCGACGAAGGATTGGTCGATCTTGATCTTGTCGAATGGGAATGACTGCAAATACGACAACGATGAATAACCCGTGCCAAAATCATCCATGGCGATGCGCACACCGAGGTTCTTAAGGCGGCGCAAAATCGACACAGCACGCGTGAAGTCACCAATCAGCACACCTTCGGTAATCTCAAGTTCCAGCCTCGATGGTGCAAGCCCGCTTTCCAGTAGAATCTGATGCACCAGCCGAGGCAGATCGCCATGCTGGAATTGCACCGGAGACAAATTGATCGCCACGTGTAAAGGCCGCGGCCATGAGGCAGCCTCGCGACAAGCGGTGCGCAGAATCCACTCGCCCAACACAGGAATGAGGCCGCTCTCCTCGGCGAGTGGGATGAAGGTACTCGGTGGCACCAGCCCGTCACGCGGATGATGCCAGCGCATGAGCGCCTCGAATCCGGTAATATCGCCATCAATGTGTGCCTGCGGCTGATAGTGCAACGCAAGTTCGTCCCGCGAAATCGCCAGACGCAAATCCTGCTGTAGCGCCCGCTTCTCCCGAAGTTGCTTGTCCATCGACATTTCGAAGAAACGGATCGATCCGCGCATTTCTGCTTTGGCGCGAAACAAGGCGGCGTCCGTGTTTGCGACTAACGTCGGGGCGTCCGTACCGTCTTGCGGATAGATGCCAACTCCAATCGTAAGCCCGACATGCAGCGTATTGCCGTTAATTTCGATATCGGAATCAAGGGCCGCGGAAAGCATTTCGGCCAGTGCCTCAGCCGCTGCCGGCTGTGAACCGGTCGGCGTGATGACAGCAAATTCGTCACCGCCGAGGCGCGCAAAGAAAGCGCCCTGGCATGCTGCCTCAAGGCGGCGCGCGACCTCGCGCAGCAATGCGTCGCCGACAGCATGGCCGAACACATCATTGACAGACTTAAACCGGTCGAGATCCATGCAAAGCAACGCAAAACTCTCATTCGACGCATTCGCAAGCCCGATCGCAGATACGATGGAGTCGTTGAATGCAGCCCGATTCGGCAAATCGGTGAGCGTGTCATGGTGAGCCAAATGTTCGATACGCTGCTCATGACGTTTCCGCTCGGTGAGGTCGTTAATGACGCTGATGAGATACTGTGGGCTACCGTCCACCGCTTTCACCGGCAACCGTGTCGCGGTAACAATTCGCGTGCCGTTGCCCGGCGTGAGGACCGCATGCTCGTCGAGAAATGCGGTTTGACCAGAAGCGATAAGTTTCCGATCTTCGGCCTCGATCATATGGGCACTGGATTGCGGCATCACATCGCCGACAGTCTTGCCGAGCATAATAGCCCGATCGACCCCAAGATATTTCTCCGCGGCGCGATTTATCAGCAGATATCGCAGATCAGGGATGTTCTTAACGATGATCGGCGACGGCACGTTTTCGATGATGGTATTGAGGAACGATTGGGTGCGCTCAAGTTCGCGTTCGGCCCGATTGCGTTCTGAGATGTCTTCGTGCGTCGCTACCCAACCTCCGCCCTGCATCGGCTGGTTGACGACTGCAATAATACGGCCATCCTTCAGTTCGACGTTGAGGGTAAAGGCTTTTCCTTGCTTGAGTGCCGCGCGTAAATCTGCGTCGTAGCGCCCCGGATCAAGTGGAAACGTTCCAGCCGTTATACGCGCGTCGAGCAGATCTCGAACTGCACACCCGCGCCAAATATGACGGGGGTCGATATTGTACATTTCCCGGTATCGCTCATTCCAAACCATCAGCCGGTTCTGCGCATCGAACATGCACAAACCCTGATTCATATTATTGAGCGCAACGTCGAGTTCGAAGATTCTGCTCTCCCAATTTCTGCCGAATGCGCCAAGCCGACATTGAGCCAACAAGGCAGATACCGAAGCCGCCGACGACGGCTGCCAACGCAATGGAGATAGAGCTCGGAGACACGGAATAGGCGTCAATGATTTCCATCATCGCAAGGGCGATGGCGACGCCAAGCACGCCAGCAAAAGTGACCATTCGCCAGTCGCGATACTCGCCGAAATAGCTCAACGTTCGAAACATGGCCTCGCGCCCGGACGATGCCTTTGCCTACCGGTGATTGCACAATTCTGGAGGATCAATTCTGTGGTCGTATTAAATTCCGACGCAAGCGATGGTTAATCGGAATTAACACTACACATGGGTGAATGCGCACGAGATAGTTTTTGCAATGATTATGAAATTCAAGCGATCAGCGTGGCTTTAAGAATGCAAAATCGCAGCCTTGATCGGCACCAAGTATCTCCTGAGCGTATAGACGGGCGTAGCCGCGCGCAGGTGGTTGCACCGCCGGTTGCGATCCTGCCGATCGGCGCTTGAGTTCGGCGTCTTCCACCATCAGATCGATGCGTCGCTGCTTGACAGAGAGCCGGATGCGATCGCCCGTGCGCACAAGGCCGAGCGGCCCCCCGGAGGCGCTGTCCGGCGTCACGTGCAGTACAATTGTGCCGAATGCTGTACCGCTCATGCGCGCATCCGAAACGCGCACCATGTCCTTTACACCTTTAGTGGCAAGCTTCTTCGGGATCGGCAGATAGCCCGCCTCCGGCATAGCCGAATGCGAATGCGGACCCGCATTTTGCAGAACCAGAATGTCCTTGGCGTCGACGTCGAGCTTCGGATCGTCGACGCGAGCGGCAAGGTCCTCCAGCGATGAAAATACCACTGCTCGGCCCTCGTGCTCGAACAGGCTGGCGTCGGCCGCCGAGCGTTTGAGAATTGCGCCGTGCGGCGCCAGATTTCCGAACAGTGCCACCAGGCCGCCTTCGGCTTCCAGCGGCTTCGTGCGCTCCGCAATGATGGTGCGATCCACCCACCCGGCATCGTCGTGTTTGAGTCGCTCGCCGAGCGTTTCACCGGTTACCGTCAGACAGTCGAGGTGCAGAAGGTCGCTTAGTTCGCGCATCAGGGCACCCATGCCACCCGCGGCGAAGAAGTCTTCCATGTAGCCATTGCCGACTGGCTTCAAGTTCACCAGCACCGGCGTCGCATCGGACAATTCGTTGAGGCGTTGCAACGAAATTGGGATTCCGGCGCGACCAGCAATCGCGGTTAAATGAATTATCGCATTGGTAGAACCGCCGATAGCAAGCAACACCCTCAACGCATTTTCGACAGACTTTTGGTTGACGATGCGCTCGGGCGTAAGTTGCGAGCCGATCAGTTTTACCGCTGCAGCGCCCGTGGCTTCCGCTGCACGCAGGCGATCAGCATGCACGGCCGGAATCGCGGCAGTCCCGGGCAGAATCATGCCGAGCGCTTCCACGATGCAGGCCATGGTTGAAGCGGTGCCCATTACGGCGCAGGTACCGGCGGTGGTGGCAAGTTTGCCTTCGACCTCGACGATTTCGTCGTCGTCGACCTTGCCGGCTCGGTATTGCGCCCAGAAGCGACGGCAATCGGTGCACGCACCCAGCCGTTCGCCCCTATGACGCCCAGTCATCATTGGACCAGCTACCAACATAATGGAGGGCTTCCCGGCCGACACCGCGCCCATTAACTGGGCAGGTACCGTTTTGTCGCAGCCACCCATCAGCACAACGGCGTCCATAGGCTGCGCCCGCACCATTTCCTCGGTGTCGATCGACATCAAATTACGAAATTTCAGGCTGGTTGGATTGAGGAACACCTCGCCCAGCGAAATTGTCGGAAACTCAATCGGCAGCGCACCGGCCGTCAACACGCCGCGCTTTACTGCCTCCAGCATTTCAGGGAAATGCCGATGGCAGTTGTTGAAACCTGAGGGCGTATAGGCAATGCCGACGACGGGTTTTGCCAACATGGAACGGGAATAACCCATCGATTGCGCGAAAGAACGCCGCAGATAGAGGGAGAAGTCACGATCGCCGTAGTTGGTGAGGCCGTTGGCAATGCCGGTGGGTTTGTCGTTCATGCAGACACTTTTTGCAGCCGGTCGAGCCCCGATGCAAGCCGCCGCGACCAAGGATGTGTGGTGAAACGCTTCGAAAGCAATGGATAGCGGCCACGGGCTACGAGGTAAATGAGAATGGCGACCCGCAACCGGTACGCCAACCTTCTACCAGCGGAAAGCGTGCCCAGCGGAAACGCAGCCTAACGCGACATCGAATTGACCTCGTGCGCGACTTTGGCGTGCGACGAATCTCGTCTCGACAACCACCCTGGAACCCTTCTAAAAGGTGGCTACCGCGGGGCGGGAAAGATAAAGAGCATGGACTACAAGGGTTTTTTCGCGTCTGCCCTAAACAGGTTGCGAGACGAGAGGCGCTACCGGGTCTTCGCCGATCTTGAGCGTATCGCCGGCCGCTTCCCGCACGCCATTTGGCATTCTCCACAAGGTCCGCGCGATGTCGTGATCTGGTGCTCCAATGACTATCTGGGTATGGCGCAGCACCCGAAGGTCATCGGCGCCATGGTTGAGGCTGCCGCCCGGATGGGCACCGGCGCAGGCGGCACCCGCAACATTGCCGGCACCAATCACCCGCTCGTCGAGCTGGAGCGCGAACTCGCCGACTTACATAACAAGCCAGCAGCGCTGGTTTTCACTTCGGGCTACGTATCGAACGAGACAGGGATTGCCACCATCGCAAAGCTGTTGCCGAACTGCTTGCTCCTGTCCGACGCACTCAACCACAATTCCATGATCGAGGGCGTACGCCAGTCCGGCTGCGAGAAGCAGATCTGGCGACACAACGATCTCAGCCATCTCGAGGAGCTGCTGAAAGCCTGCGATCCGGCGCGCCCAAAGTTGATCGTGTTCGAGAGTCTCTATTCCATGGACGGCGACGTCGCGCCGGTGCATGCAATTTGCGACCTCGCAAAACGCTATGATGCCTTGACTTATTGCGACGAAGTGCATGCGGTCGGCATGTATGGCCCGCGCGGCGGCGGCATCTGCGACCGTGATAACGCTTTGCAGCGCGTCGATGTGATCGAAGGTACGCTGGCCAAGGCGTTTGGCTGTCTTGGCGGTTACATTGCGGCAACTGAGGAGCTTGTGGATGCAGTGCGCTCTTATGCACCAGGCTTCATCTTTACCACCGCGCTGCCGCCGGCGATCTGCGCGGCGGCAACTGCCGCTATTCGCCATCTGAAGGACTCAAGCTGGGAGCGCGAGCGACACCAGGAGCGCGCAGCGCGGGTGAAAGGCGTGCTCAACGCCGGCGGCCTGCCCGTGATGCCGAGCGCTACTCATATTGTGCCGGTGCTTATCGGTGATCCTGAGAAGTGCAAGGCAGCAAGCGACTT
The DNA here is from genome assembly GCA_963742345.1 of uncultured Alphaproteobacteria bacterium. Classification (GTDB taxonomy): domain Bacteria; phylum Pseudomonadota; class Alphaproteobacteria; order Rhizobiales; family Xanthobacteraceae; genus Pseudolabrys. Next base: position 82,040 of record CAVULO010000001.1, on the reverse strand, counting down.
ATTACTCTCCGAGCACGGTATCTACATTCAGCCAATCAACTACCCGACGGTACCGCGCGGCATGGAACGACTGCGAGTCACGCCCTCGCCCTATCACGATGACGCCCTGATCGACGCTCTGGCTGAAGCGCTGGTTGACGTGTGGGAGCGGCTCGGATTACCGCGTCGTTTGCGCGCGGCTGCGGCTGAATAACCCCGCATTCAATCAAATCAATCTTGAAACGGTGGCCGCTTTAGCGGCGGCTTGCCGGGCTCGTTTTGAATTTTGAGGAAACGCGCAGTCCGCCGCGCCACCAGCGGCATGGTCACCGACACGAAGAAGATGCGCGTGAGGTGGTGCGCGCCGACATAAACCGGATCGAGGTTGAGCGCGAGCGCCAGTAGCATCATCGCGTCGACCGAACCGGGCGCGAAAGCGATCATCACTTCGGCGGCGCGCAGCGACAGCACACTGATTAGGGCCGCCGCGAAAACAGCCGCGACCGTCACTGCGACAGCGAACGAACCGAATGCAGCCCCGACAAAGTTCAATAATAACCGAGGCGGCGCATTCGCAAAGCGCGAGCCAGTTATGGCACCCATCGCGACCATCGCGGTATTTGCAACCCACCAAGGCATGACAGCGTGAATCAGGCCGCTACCATGCAGCACGGCGGAACTGAGCATAGCGCCGAAGAGCAATCCACCTGGGAAGCGGATCCAATAGGCGATGATTGCGACCAAGCTTGACACGGTAACGAGGATCGCCAACTCGCCGAGTGCAGCAATACTCAGCGCGCCGGCAGTTCTTGGTGGAACGTGGCCGACAAGGCCCAGTAAGGACAGCCCCGCGGGCAGTCCGACGGCAATGACGACCACGCGTATGCTCTGCACGATCGCAATCGCACGCAGATCGGCGCCGAGCTCGGCACCTAACGCCAGCACCTGCGACATCCCTCCTGGCGCAGCGGCAAGATATGCGTCGACGTTGTTCCAACGATGAACGAGACGCAGATATCCGGCACCGCCGATAGAGATAAAGATCATGGCCAGAATTAGCACTGCGATGCTGACCGGATAGGTCACCATGCCGTGGAGGGTTTCTGGCGTCACTACCGCACCGAGCGATATGCCAATCAGCACGAAGATGGCGCGCATCAATAATGTTGGAATCAGCATCGGACGGCCGGCGAGCGACGCGCCAGCCACTGCCAGAATCGAACCCGACAGCCAGCCCGCGGGAACGCCGATGAGTCCCAACGCGGACCCACCCGCCGCTGCGACGATCAGCGTTTCGGTAAGGTGGCGCAAGATTGCGAAGCGGTCGTTGACGGACGGCGCGGACAAGGCCCAAGACTCTCAAGGAGCCAAGCGCACTCTGCGTGTCGGCCCATCGGATCCGATCAATGCCGCGTGCAGACGCCCGCGTCAAATGTTGGTTGACGTTAGTTTATCACCATTTCCGGTGAAGACGTCCTGTGTCCATGGCCGCTACTGAGCACGATGCGCACCAAATCGGCAGCATTTCTGGCGCCAATCTTCTCCATGATACGGGCGCGATGAACTTCGACTGTTCGCGGGCTAATGCCCAAGCGGCGACCTACCTCCTTGTTGGAGGCGCCTTCGGCAATCTTTGTGAGCACCTCGCGTTCGCGCGGCGTCAGAAGACTTTGACCGGGAAAGTCAGCCAATGACCTCTTTCCTCCGTACCCGTTGCGCTTGCCAAAGGCAGCGATGGCACCGCCGACACGCATGACAATGGACCGTGCGTCGAGCGGCTTGACCAGATAGTCGAACGCACCGTTTTTCACTGCCTCCACAGCCCAGCGCACGTCGTCGTCACCTGTCACGATAAAAATGGGGGCTGGATAGCTGTGGGCGTTAATTTCCTTGAGCACTTCTACACCCGATTTGTCGGGCAGATGCAGATCGAGGAAGACACAGGCGGGAGTGCGGCGTCGTGCCGCGACCAGAAACGCTCGAGCGTCCGCAAAGCCGGTGACGCGATAGCCGCCGAGTGTGAAAACGAGCGAAAGCGCATCGCGCATCAGCGTATCATCGTCGACAATAAACAGATCGCTGGTCGGCAGAACCTCCGAAACCATGATCGCTTCCTTGCACGGCATTGCAGCGCGTATTTTGCAACTATAAGCAGACATAGTGAAGTTAAAAGTGTAGGTATTGCAATAGTTTATGGTATGATTGGATGGTGGATCGGTACTTTGGTGCGGCACGAATTCGCAAGCGATAGACCCCAATTGCGTTCTGTGGTGACTTAGTTCGGCAAGATCGTAACCAGGGTTATGTAGTCCCGATCTGGAGAGTGCATGCTGCAGGGTTGGGTCGTTATCGCGGTAGCGCTTACGTATATCGGATTGTTGTTCTTGATCGCGAGCTACGGCGACCGCACTCGTGGTCTCGGTCGCGAGGGCCGCGCGCGGCTTTTGATTTATCCACTGTCGCTGGCGATCTATTGCACCTCGTGGACTTTCTTCGGCTCAGTCGGCTTTGCGTCACGCACCGGGTTCGATTTCCTAACGATCTATATCGGGCCGGTTCTTATGATCGGCCTGTTCAGTCCGCTTCTGATGCGGGTGGTACGCCTCGCCAAGACTTCAGAACATTACCTCGATCGCCGACTTCATCGCTGCACGCTACGGCAAGGGCCAAGCGGTTGCAGCGACAGTCGCGTTGATTGCGATCGTTGGCACCATTCCCTACATCGCATTGCAGCTCAAAGCAGTCTCATCATCGCTCGAAACCATCCTCGCCCATATCCCGTCGGCGACCGAGGTCACTCGTCCAGTGCTCGGGGACATTGCGCTTTTCGTCGCACTATCGATGGCAACCTTCGCAGTGCTGTTTGGTACTCGCCATATCGATGCCACCGAACATCAGGATGGACTGATGTTGGCGGTCGCAACGGAATCGATAGTCAAGCTTGTTGCATTCCTCGCCGTCGGGATTTTCGTGACCTTTTGGATGTTCGATGGCCCGATAGCGCTGTTCAACGAAGCGATGCAGCGGCCATCGACGGCAGCCATCTTCAGCCGGGAACCACGCATCGATACTCTGGTTGCAATGACGCTGCTCTCTTTCGTGGCGTTTATCCTGCTTCCGAGGCAGTTCCACGTAGCCGTTGTCGAAAATAACAACCAAGGCGAGATCAAGCGCGCCATCTGGCTTTATCCCCTCTATCTTATCCTGATAAACTTGTTTGTAGTGCCGATCGCCCTCGCCGGCCTGTTGACCTTCCCGGCCGGCAAGATCGACAGCGACATGTTCGTGCTCGCTCTGCCGCTCGAAAGTGGCTCCAACCTGTTCACCATCATTGCATTCGTCGGCGGCCTGTCGGCTGCTACGGCGATGGTGATCGTTGAATCGGTCGCGCTCTCGATCATGGTGTCGAACGATCTGGTTATGCCGTTCGTATTGCAGCGTCGAGAGGCCCTGATTAGCGGGCGTGAAAACGTGGGTTCGTTATTGCTCACCGTTCGGCGGCTGGCGATTTTCGCCATTCTGTTTCTCGCTTACATTTACTACCGGTCGGCGGGTGAGGCGCAGCTGGCCTCGATTGGTCTGTTGTCCTTCGCGGCCATCGCGCAGCTGGCGCCAGCCTTCTTCGGCGGGTTGCTATGGCGACGTGCCACAGCTGCCGGCGCTATAGCCGGCATGACGGCTGGGTTTCTCGTGTGGGCCTATACGCTACTTCTTCCGACACTGTCCGACATCGGCGTGATTGGCGAGCGCATACTCACCGACGGGCCCTGGGGCCTGATCATGTTACGCCCGCAACATCTCTTCGGGCTTGAGCTACCGCCACTCGTCCACGGCGTAACCTGGAGCCTGCTGCTCAATGTCGTTTGTTATATCGGTTTTTCCTTGCGCCGCGCGCCTTCGCCAATCGAACGACTGCAGGCCAATACTTTCGTTCCCTCGGAATTTACGCCCATCGCGCCGAGCTTCCGGCTTTGGCGCTCTTCCGTGACCGTGGAAGAACTCACGACCACGGTCTCGCGCTATCTCGGCGAAGAACGCACACGTTCTGCGTTTGAGACGTTCGCCGGGGCGGAACGCATCAGTCTCGAGCAGAAAGAGGAAGCCGATTTCCGACTCGTGCGGTATGCCGAACACATTCTTGCTTCCGCGATCGGGGGCGCCTCTTCGCGACTCGTCCTCTCCCTGCTGCTGCGCAAGCGCACAGTATCAACCAAAGCAGCCTTGAAGCTGCTCGACGACGCTAACGCTGCGATTCAGTACAATCGCGAAATCCTCCAGACCGCACTCGATCACGTGCGACAGGGCATTGCGGTATTTGACAAGGACCTCCAGCTGATTTGCTGGAACAGGCAGTTTGGTGAAATCCTCGACTTGCCACCGAGTTCTGATCCGAGTCGGTGCCGGACTTCGCAGACATCCTGCGTTTCAATAGCAACCGGCGCGGCGACCTCTCTTCCGATCGCGCAGAAGATTTCGTTAGTGCGCAAATCGAGCGCTATGTTTCCGGTGAGCCGCTGCTCGAACGTCTCGCCGAGTCGGGCACGGTCATCGAGGTGCGGGCCAACCGGATGCCCGACGGCGGTATGGTCACCACCTTCACCGACATCACTGCCAGCGTCGAGGCCGCCGAACAGCTCGAGCGCGCCAACGAGACACTCGAGCGGCGTGTGCATGCGCGCACGGAGGAACTCACCCGGCTCAATGCCGCGCTCGCGCACGCCAAGGGTGAGGCCGACGCAGCTAATATCTCCAAGACCAAGTTCCTGGCGGCGGCGAGCCACGACATCCTGCAGCCACTCAATGCGGCAAGGCTCTACGTCACCAGCTTGATTGAGCGGCAAGGTCAGCGCGAGGAGCGTAGTCTGGCCGACAATATCGACGCCTCACTCGAGGCGGTTGAAGAAATCTTCGGCGCACTTCTCGACATTTCGCGGCTCGACACCGGCGTGATGCGTCCGGAATTTGCCAGTTTCCGGATCAACGAAATGATGCGGCAGATCGAAGTCGAATTCGCGCCCATGGCCGCCGCCAAGGGGCTAAACCTCACCTTCGTGCCATGCTCGCTGGTGGTGCGTTCGGACCGCAGATTGCTGCGACGGCTGGTACAGAACCTCGTGTCTAATGCGATCAAATACACGCCCTCAGGACGCGTGTTAGTCGGCTGTCGGCGTCGCGGCGATGGCTTGCGAATCGACGTCTACGATACCGGCATCGGCATTCCGGATTCGAAGTGGCGAGATGTCTTCATTGAATTCCACCGGCTCGATCAGGGCGCCAAGATCGCGCGCGGGTTGGGCTTAGGACTTTCAATCGTCGAACGCGTGGCGCGCGTACTCGATAGCAAAATCGAACTCGAATCAGAACCCGGCCGGGGATCGCATTTTTCTGTCACTGTGCCTCGATCAAATGACACGCCGGTCGATTTGCCGGCGCGGAACGGCGCGCGCGCCGATTCCAGCCAACTCGCCGGCATTACGACCCTGTGCGTCGACAACGAACCTTCGGTGCTCGATGGCATGGAAACATTGCTGCGTGGTTGGGGATGCGAGGTGATCAAGGCGCCGGATCTTGCGTTTGCGCTTACGGCGATTTCCGAAAGCCCGATGATGCCCAACGGACTGTTGGTTGACTACCATCTCGACCATGGCAACGGCATCGATGCCATCGCCGCCCTGCGCCGCCGCTACGGTGATCTGCCCGCAATCCTGATCACCGCTGACCGGTCACCGGCTGTACGCGAGCAAGCGCGCGAGGAAGGTATCCAAGTATTGCACAAGCCAATTAAGCCAGCCGCGCTACGTGCATTGCTCGCGCAATGGCGAGTATTACGAGTAGCCGCAGAATAAAACGAAAATACTTAGCCATCCGCAGCAACGCTTTGCGGCCACTGACCCGTTTCAATTTTGGCAGCGGCGATCACGGCCTGTGTGCGGCTCTCGACACCGAGTTTTTGTAATATCGCGGAGACGTGGGCCTTCACCGTCGCTTCCGAGACACCGAGCTGATAGGCGATCTGCTTGTTTAGCAGGCCTTCCGACAGCATCATCAGTACTCGCACCTGCTGGGGCGTTAGCGTGGCCATACGCGCCATCAATTCGCTGGCCTCCGCGTCCGAGCCCGTGGAGAGATCGACGTCGGGCGGCGTCCAAACGCCACCGCCGAGAATACGCGAAATCGCCGAACGCATGGCCTCGACGCCGAGCGTTTTCGGGATGAACCCGGAAGCACCAAATTCCATGCAGCGGCGGATAGCGGCGGGATCGTCATTGGCTGACACCACGATCACAGGCACACCCGGATATTGGGCGCGCATATACATCAGCCCAGAAAAGCCGCGCACGCCTGGCATGGTGAGATCAAGCAGCGCAAGGTCAACGTCGCCGCCGCGATCAAGCAATTCGACGAGTTCGTCGAAGGTGCCAGCTTCCGCGATATCCACCCCCTCCAACAATCCCGTCACGGCCTCGCGCAGCGCGCCGCGAAACAGGGGATGATCGTCGGCGATCACCAGCCGATACTGTAACGCGTCATTCAACCGTGGCTGTCCTTCGGTTTAGTAGGGGCAGCGGCTATGCGCCGCACCATTTTCCGCGGCGCACTCGCAAGCGAGCCATGTTCCTCTCCCTCCGGCTCAGGCGCAAGCCTTTCAACCTGTGGCAATAAATTGACTTGAGCGGCGTACGTTGCAGTGCGGAATAATGTATATAATTCTGACTGTTACAGGGATACTTTCGCCAAAAGTCGAATATGGTTGGACCCGCCCCCGGACTACAGTTTTGCCATCACCGCAAGCGGGGCAAAGGGCCGGTCGGAAATTACCGGCGCCACAAGGTGTCTCCGCGCCCAGCGGGAACGCTTGTTTGGAAATCAAAATACAGGGGGGAGTCACGATGAGCGCAATGGCTGGTACCGCTGCCCGCGCAGGCGGCATGTCGAAGGACGAAAAATTCGTCATCTTCGCATCTTCGCTCGGCACGATTTTCGAATGGTACGACTTCTATCTATACGCTGTGCTGGCACCGTTCTTCGCAGCCTTGTTCTTCCCCACTGGTAACGACACGGCAGCGCTCCTGTCGGCCTTTGCCACTTATGCCGCCGGCTTCCTCATTCGCCCGTTCGGCGCGGTGATCTTCGGACGTATCGGCGACCTGGTCGGCCGCAAATACACGTTCCTTGTCACCATCATGGTCATGGGCAGCGCCACCTTCCTGGTCGGCGTGCTCCCAACCTTCGCTAGCATCGGCTGGCTCGCGCCAATCCTGCTCGTCTCGCTTCGCTTGCTGCAAGGCCTTGCGCTCGGCGGCGAGTACGGTGGGGCAGCAACGTATGTCGCAGAGCATGCCCGGCCGCACGAGCGCGGCTACGCTACCAGCTACATTCAAACCACCGCCACACTCGGGCTGTTGCTGGCGCTCATCTTGATTGCGCTTTGTCGCGGCAACATGAACACGAAAGACTTTGCCGAGTGGGGCTGGCGTATTCCGTTCCTGATCTCGGTCGTCCTGCTGGTGTTCTCGGTCTACATCCGGCTCAAGCTGAATGAGAACTCCCATCTTCCAGAAGATGGTGTCGGAGGGCAAAGGCTCGAAGGCGCCACTGACCGAGAGCTTCTTCCACTATCCCAACAACAAATACGTGCTGCTCGCGCTGCTGGGCGCCACCGCCGGTCAAGGCGTGGTCTGGTACACGGGTCAGTTCTATGCGTTGTTCTTCCTCGTTATCACGCTGAAGGTCGACTACATCACCGCTTACGAACTGATCGGCCTGTCGCTGATCCTCGGCACGCCGTTCTTCATTGTTTTCGGATGGCTGTCGGATCGTATCGGCCGGCTCAAGATCATTCTGGCCGGCTGCGCCATTGCGGCGATAACTTACTTCCCGCTGTTCCAGGGCCTGATGCACTACACCAACCCGGATCTGGAAGCGTTCGCAGCAAAGAACCCGATCTCGGTCTCAGCCGATCAATCGACCTGCAACCTGCACATCTTCGTCGGTCCGTGGTCGAAGTTCAGCGACTGCGACCGTGCGCAGGACTTCCTGACCAAATCGGGACTGTCGTTCACAACCATCAACACACCCGGAGCAAAATCGGCTGATCTGGATATCGGGGGGACCAAGGTTCAGGGTTGGGATAACGCCAAGTGGACCGCTGCACTCGCGGCCAAGAACTTTCCGAAGTCGGCCGACCCGGCCAAGATCAATTGGTTCATGACCGAATTGATCCTGCTCATCATGGTGATCTACGTAACTATGGTGTACGGGCCGATCGCCGCGTTCCTTGTCGAAATGTTCCCGACCAAGATCCGCTACACTTCGATGTCGTTGCCCTATCACATCGGCAACGGCTGGTTCGGCGGGATGTTGCCGCTGCTGGCGACCGCGGTGGTCGCTGCGACCGGTAATATCTACAACGGCTTGTGGTATCCGATCGGCGTCGCTGTGATGACTCTGGTCATCGGCCTGGTGTTCCTACGCGACACCAGGGGCGTAGATATCAGGACCGGTTCGGGTGTTGCGATCCAAAAGGGCTGATTGCTCAACGGCCGGCGGCAAGACATCGCCGCCGGCCATTCTTCGCCAGACGCCCCGCGATGCGGGGCGTTTTTATTTCCGGCTACCGATAAACTGAAAGATCACCTCGCGGCTGTGCGGCTGGCGCCGATGCTCTATGAGGTAGATGGCCTGCCAGACACCGAGGGCTAGTTTGCCGCCGATGACCGGTATGTGTAGCGACACGCCATTGAGCATCGCTTTAACGTGCGCTGGCATGTCGTCCGGCCCTTCCACATCATGTATCCAAGGCGCGTCCTCGGGCGCGAGACGATCAAGTGCGACAATCAGATCCGATTGCACATCGGGATCGGCATTCTCCTGAATCGCGAGGGAAGCCGAGGTATGGCGCAGATAAACTAGCAGCGCTCCCTCGCCGGCACTGATCTGATCGGTGAAGCCCACGGCATTGCCGGTGATATCGGTGAACCCGGCGCCTGCTGTATCGACGCGCAAGGTCGCACTGGCGATCAGCTGCGGAGCAACCTCGACGATGGCGGACATTCGGCCGGGCATGGATACAGGGCTGCTCAGCCTTTGCGCATGATGTCTTTCTGCATGGCGATGATCATCTCGACCAGACGACGCCATGTGTCTCCGAGGTAGTCGCGCGCACGCGCGATATCCTGATGAGTTGGCAATTTGACTGACACATCGCCGCCATTCTCGGGAGACGGTGTAAGATCCCCTGGCGGTCGCGGTTGAGGCAACCTCTTTAAGTCCGCGATTTCCTTCTTCAGTGACGCGAGCTCGTCTTGTAGCTGACCGACTTCCGTATCCAATTTTTTCAGTAACGCAACTTGCTTCTGCAAGCTTGCGATTTCTGTCTCCAATGCGGCGCGGTCAACGGTCGCCGCCTGGCATGCCCAGCCGACGGCCCGCGGGTTGCAATAGGCGACCTCCCCGCTCTCGTTATTGAGACGCAGGAAGCCATTGTCGACGCGATTGAAGCTGTAGCGGCTCGACGAGGCTGGCGGCGCGCTGTCTTGTATTTCAGCCGGAGCCTGCGGGGGCTGGACCTGACGGTGATCCTGTACTTGCGGCGATGCCGCTTTCTGGCCCTCGACATCGATCACGGTTTGCGCCTGCGCTGGCATCGCTGCACTCGCAAGAATCGCGGTGAGGACGAGCATCAATATGCGCATGACATTTCCTTCGGTTGGCACCGGCAGTGCACAAGCGTAGCACCGTGTCGCCGCCCTCTGAACTCGCCAACTGTTATGCATTGAGGAGGTAACGTCGCGCGTGCGGACACGTCATTCGCCTTTGGGAAAAATCCGGTGTTTATTTACTACTATCAAACACTTATGTCACCGGCGCGGTTCCTTGACTCAAAGAAACTCGATAAGTATGGTCCGCGCGGCTTTTAGGGCGGCGGAACACGCGAGACCTGAAGTCCACGCGAGTCGAAAGCATGGCTGACGGCACGCGCGGCACAGGCGATCGTAACGAACCGCCGGACGACGAGGCTGCTCTCTCCGCGAGGCTCCAGCGTCTCGGCAAACGGCTCGCACAGGCGAACCGGTCACCCGAAAACGGCTCCGGTCCTCGTCAGACCGCCGATCCTTCGGCGATCGCTCGCGGTTTCCGGCTGTCGACCGAACTGGTCGCTGGGGTCCTGGTAGGCGCAGTGATCGGTTGGTCGCTTGACCGCTGGCTGGGAATTTCGCCGTGGGGGCTCATCGTATTTTTGTTGCTCGGTTTCGCCGCCGGCGTACTGAACGTGATGCGAGCGGCAGGGATCGTGCGTGAGAGACATCTGAACGAATAGCGACCATGGCCGTCGATCCCATCGAGCAATTCCAGATCCAGAACCTGTTTCCGGTCGTGAAGATCGGCAACACCGAAATCGCCTTCACAAATTCGGCCGCCTTCATGTTGGCGGCGGTGCTGGGCCTTACTGTCTTTCTGGTCAGCGCTACCGCGAGCCGCGGCCTTATTCCTTCACGCCTGCAATCGGCTGCCGAGATTGCGTATGAATTCGTGGCCACGACCGTGCGGAGCACTGCCGGCTCCGAGGGCATGAAGTTTTTCCCCTTCGTATTCTCGATCTTCATGTTTGTACTGACACTGAACATGATCGGCCTGGTGCCCTACTCCTTCACAGTTACCAGCCACATCATCGTCACCGCTGCTCTAGCGCTCACGGTGTTCTTTACCGTTCTCATATACGGCCTCGTACGAAACGGCTGGCACTTCTTCAATCTCTTCGTGCCCAAGGGCGTACCGATCTACATCCTGCCGCTGATTGTGGCGATCGAGATCCTCTCGTTCGTGTCGCGGCCGATCTCACACAGCGTGCGTCTGTTTGCCAATATGCTGGCAGGACACATCACGCTTCAGGTCTTCGCCAGCTTCATCATTTTGCTCGGCACCGGTCTTGGTGTCGTCGGCTGGATCGGGGGCGTCCTCCCATTTCTGATGATCGTCATCCTCTTTGCGCTGGAGACGCTGGTTGCATTCCTCCAAGCCTACGTCTTCGCCATCCTTACTTGCATCTATCTTAACGATGCGATTCACCCGGGTCACTGACGGCCCGAACGGAAAACCAGAAGGAGTTAATTATGGATCCAGTGGCAGCAAAATATATCGGCGCGGGCATTGCCTGCATCGGCATGGGTGGCGCCGGCGTTGGCGTCGGCATCATCTTCGGCAACTATTTGGCTGCAGCTCTGCGCAACCCCTCAGCTGCGCAAGGCCAGTTCGGCAACCTGATCTTCGGTTTCGCCATCACCGAAGCGCTCGGCATCTTCTCACTGCTGATCGCACTCCTGCTCCTATTCGCGCTGTAGAACCAAGCTACGCTCGTATCGGAGCAAATGATGGCTGAGCCCGCCCATACGACGAGCACCGGGCACCCTGCGGAGGGTGGGCACGGCGCCTTCCCGCCGTTCCAGTCGCAGACTTTCGCCTCGCAACTCGTTTGGCTCGCGATCGCCTTCGTCTTGCTTTACGTCCTGATGGCCAAACTGGCGCTGCCGCGCGTCGGTTCAATCATTGAGGCCCGGCAGAAGCACATTGCTGACGACATAGCCGAAGCCTCCCGGCTGAAAGGCGAGTCCGACGCGGCGGTTGCAGCTTACGAAAAAGCCTTGGCTGATGCGCGCGCGCGGGCGCAGGCAATCGCCAATGAAACGCGCGAGCGGCAAGCGGCGGAAGCCGATAAGCGCCGCAAGACGCTCGAGGATGCGCTCAGCACCAAGCTCGCGGACGCCGAAAAAGCCATCGCCGCCACAAAGCAGGCCGCCATGTCGAACGTTCGCGGTATTGCCGAAGATGCCACCCGCGCCATCGTCGAGCGGCTCATTGGAGAGGCCCCGAGCGAAAAAGCGGTAGCCGCTGCCGTCGCCGACGTATTGAAAGGCCAGTAGCCATGCTGATGGAAGCGGAAACCTGGGTGGCGTTGGCCTTCGTCGTGTTTTTGTCCGGACTTGGGTTTATCGGCGTGCATCGCATGGTAGCGAAATCGCTCGATGAGCGGTCAGCCCGCATCAAGGCTGAGCTTAATGAGGCGCGTAAGCTCAAGGACGAAGCGGCCCAACTCTTGGCCGAGTATCAGCGCAAACGACAGGCCGCCGAAGGCGAGGCACAGGACATAATCGCCGGTGCCAACGCCGAAGCCGAACGGCTCGCGACCGAAGCGAAGGCAAGGATCGAGGATTTCGTCGCCCGCCGCACCGCGATGGCCGAAACCAAAATTGCCCAGGCTGAGGCGCTGGCAGCCGCGGACGTCCGCAGCGCAGCTGCCGAAGCCGCAATCGCAGCTGCAGAGAAGATCCTCAGCGTAGAAACCAAAGGGAAGCTCGCTGGGGAGCTGATCGCTAAAGGCATCGAGGACGTCCGCAAGAAGCTGAACTAGACACAAATTTGGCCGTCTTTCCGAACATCCGCTTCGGATTCGCTTACTTCCGCCGTTTCATCCGCGCTCTATGGCAAGCCGCGCTCGGACGTGACGTTTTCCCCGCTATTCATTTTGAGTATGTGCAAAACTATTAGATAGCACCGCTGCTCATTGCGTGTTCCCGCCTTACCCCTATTGTCGCGTTTGCTGATTCGTCTGCACAGTGCGTTAGACGGCCGAATATACCGGCTGAAGCATCGGGGGACCCAGTGGTCATCTTCGATTGCAACGGCGTGCTGGTTGATAGTGAGCCGTTGGCTACTGCCATCCTGTCGCAAGAATTTACGCGCGCTGGCTTCCCGCTGACGCCGGATGTTATTGCTCGTTATTTTATCGGTCGCTGTCCTTCCGACATCGTTGCCGAGGTGGAGAACGCAAGCGGACGCAGGCTGCCACCAAATTTCATCGGCGCTATCGCGAGCGTAATCCTGCGTCGGTTCCGCAGCGAGTTGCGCGCGACCCATCACGCCGAACATGCGTTGTCGTGGCTGCGGGGGCCAAAATGCGTAGCGTCCTCCTCGTCACATGAGCGTATCCGCGTCAGCCTTGAATGCACCGGCCTCATCCGCTTCTTCGACGCTAATTTGTTCTCAGCAAGTGATGTTCGCAAAGGAAAGCCGGCACCCGATCTCTTCTTGTATGTCGCCGGAAAACCGCGCGTGACGCCGGGCGAGTGCATTGTCGTCGAAGACTCGCCGGTTGGAGTGGCCGCCAGTGTTGCGGCCGGTATGACTGCAATCGGCTTTGCCGGCGGCAGCCACGCCGGCAATCAGCTTGAAAACCAGCTGCGCTCGGCTGGCGCCCGGGCTGTCATCTCAGACCTGCGCGCGCTGAAGAGTACGATCATCGATCTGCGCGGCTGGTAATTTCGTTCAGCTTTGACGCGGCTTGGTGACCGATTTCGGTTTTGGCTTCGGCTTGCCCGCAGGCTTCTTCGCCTGCTGCGCCCCCATCGGATCGAAGCCCACGTAAACCACATAGGAATCGATGTCCGCTATGGGCTGCGGCAACGGGAATGAGATCTCGGGATCAATATGCGTAAAGTTAACCCGGTCGACCGCGCTAGCTATGGCCACCTCTGTATGAGCGAATTTCGATAAGATCGTCTTCGGATTGACGCCCTCTTGTACCACTGCAATACGCAGCGGCACATCGATCGTACCTGGACCACCAGCAGGCCCGGTAATGACTCGGCCTTCAATCCCAACTTTCATCGTCATAATACCGGAATTTACCTGACACTCGCGCGCGGTACGGATGATCGTCGCCTGATATCGCAGATCGAGTGCGGACGGCTCACTTTGACCCGGTTTGCTGCCGATCATCAGTGTCGTTGCGCCGGTGCGCACGCCGACGCTGGGGCACTCCACATCGGTCGCGGATCCCGTACCGACCTCGGCATTGCCCGCGGTTGCTTTCGACGACGTACTGAAAAGGTCCAAGGCGGAAGAGTTGAATAGGCTGCTGGAGCCACAACCGGCAAGCAGCAGCGTCACGCCTAATAGTGCGGCCGTGCCACCGCTTGCCCGTACAATCTGACTAGCTTGTTCTCCGGCCATTTTTATCTCTCGTTTCTCGCCGTCATTTCCCGCAGCATTTATAACAAGCCAAGCGTGGCCGCCCCAAGGCAGCAATTCAATCGGCGTCGTCCTTGAGCCGCGCAAAGAGCAGATGATCCTGCCAGATTCCGTTGATGCACAGATAGCCACGGGCATAGCCTTCCCGACTGAAGCCAGTCCTCTCCAGCAAACGGATCGAGGCAGTGTTGTCGGGAATACAGGCTGCTTCCAGCCGGTGCAGCCGCAGCGTGCTGAAGCTGTAAGGTATCAGCGCGCGTACCGCCGCAGTCATATAACCCTTGCGGGCGAATGGTGCACCAATCCAATATCCAATACTGCCCGCCTGCGCCACGCCTCGCCGTATGTTGGCAAGCGTCAGTCCGCCTACCATGGCGCTATCGTCGCTGCGAAAGATTAAAAACGCATAGGCCAGATCGCCGCGCTGGTCTTCGGCATATCGCTTAAGCCGCCGACGAAAAGCGCCGCGCGTGAGATCATCGGGCGGCCAAGTCGGCTCCCAAGGAACGAGGAAGCGACGGCTCGTCTCACGCAAAGCGGCCCATTCGGCGAAGTCGCCGCTATGGGGCGCGCGCAATGTAACACCCGCGCCAGTAATGCCCGGCACAGTTTCGTTGGAACTGACGGTTCTGAAAAACGCCATGGACAGGTCGGCCGAGCGCGCGTTAGGCCGCGCGGCGCACTAGACTTTCAGCGATCGCGGCAGTGCTTGCAAGACCATTGCCGGGTCCGAGCGCGGCGATTGCGGGCCTGGCGCCACCGATCAAGGCGCGGCCGGCAGCGCGGGCGCTTTCAACAGACACTGCATCGACCCTGGCGACAATCTCCTCGAGCGGAATCGGACGCCCATATGCGAGCATCTGCCTCGCCAATTGGCCGACACGCGCTTCGGAGCTCTCCAGCGCCATTAAAAGTCCTGCCTTCATCTGGGCCTTGGCACGGTTGACCTCGGCATCGTTCAGCGTTTCGGTAGCATTGCCGATCTGATCAATCACCACTCGCATGAGCTCGGGCGCGTCGGATTCGTCCGTGCCGGCATAGAGAGCAAACAATCCGGTGTCCGCAAAGGGCATGTGGAAAGCGTGAATGGCGTAGCACAGACCGCGACTTTCACGCACTTCCTGGAACAGCCGCGACGACATTCCTCCCCCCAACACGCTTGTGAATACCTGCAAGCTATAGAGTTGCTCATCGCGCACGGGCAATCCTTGCAGTGCCATGGCGATGTGCACTTGTTCAAGCTCGCGCGTTTCCACCTTCGTACCGCCGCGAAAATGCGCGGGCTCCGGTTCCGGGGCTGCTGGACCTTTGAAACTAGCGAGCCGCGTGTCGATTTCGGCAACGACCGCATCGTGCTCGATTGCGCCGGCGGCAGCTACCACCATGTTAGGGGCACGATAGTTACGAGATAGATAGGTCCGCAGGCGTGACGGATTGAATGAGCGCACGGTATCGGGCGTACCAAGAATGGAACGGCCGACCGGCTGCAATGGAAATGCTGTTTCCTGGAGACGATCAAAAACAAGATCGTCGGGGGCGTCCTCGGTCGCGCCTATTTCCTGCACGATTACGTTTTGCTCGCGTCGCAGTTCCTCAACATCGAAAGTCGGCTCGGACAGGATGTCGGAGAGCACGTCGAGGGCGAGCCGCACATCGGCCTTGAGCACGCGAGCGAAATAGCCCGTCGATTCTACACTCGTTGCTGCATTAAGGTCCCCACCTACAGCCTCGATCGTTTCCGCGATCTGCCGTGCAGTACGCCTCTTGGTCCCCTTGAAAGCCATGTGTTCGAGCAAATGCGAGATGCCGTGCTCGTCAGGCCTCTCGTTGCGGCTACCGGATCCAATCCACACGCCGAGCGAAGCCGTTTCAAGATGTGGCATTCGATCGGTCACAACAGACAGACCGGACGGAAGACGAGTAACTTCAACACTCATGCCGCTGCTCCTTCACGCGCCGCACGGGAGACCGACGTTACGTACCGCTCTACAGCTGCCTGATCGGCCGGCAGTACACTGACGCGTTCCTTCCTCTTCGGCAGATCGGCGAGCCAGTCCGGTAACGGTGGGATGACGCCACAGGCGGCTTTAACCGCATCGGGAAATTTTGCGGGGTGCGCTGTCGACAGGACCACCATTGGCACCGAAGGATCACGCGTCTCCTTTTCGGCCACTGCCAATGCGACAGCAGTGTGTGGATCTACGCAATAACTGGCCTCGCGCATCCAGGCACGAATTTCAGCGGCGCTCTCCTGCTCATCAGCCCGGTCAGCAGTAAACAGCGCACGTAGCTCCTTGAGCGCGTGTGCCGACACAGCGAAGCGGCGAGACTGCGCCAGTGAATGCATCAAGGTTCGCAGGGAATGAGCGTCCCGACCATAGGCATCGAACAACAAGCGTTCGAAGTTGGACGAAACCTGAATGTCCATTGATGGCGAGGTCGTCGCCACAACGTCGCGGATCTCGTACGTGCCGGTGGCAAAAGTACGGACCAAGATATCGTTGATATTGGTCGCAATCACCAGGCGATCAATCGGCAGTCCCATGCGGGAAGCGACATAGCCGGCATACACGTCACCGAAATTTCCAGTCGGCACGGTGAACGCTATTTTTCGGTGCGGTGCGCCGAGCACTACGGCGGCAGTGAAATAGTAGATTGCCTGGGAAACGATACGCGCCCAGTTGATGGAATTAACTCCGGAAAGACGGACGCGATCACGGAAGGCGTGATGGTTGAACATGGCCTTCACCAGCGCCTGACAATCGTCGAACGTGCCTTCTATAGCGAGTGCGTGCACGTTTGCTTCCGGCACAGTGGTCATCATCCGACGTTGCACCTCGGAGATACGGCCCTGTGGGAATAGGACGACCACATCCGCCTGCGCGCGGCCGCGGAAGGCTTCGACAGCAGCGCCACCCGTGTCTCCGGATGTCGCGACCACGATGGTGGTGCGTTCGCCGCGTTGATGCAGCACATGATCCATAAGCCGGGCAACCAATTGCATCGCCAGGTCCTTGAAGGCGAGCGTCGGTCCATGGAAGAGCTCGAGCACGAACAGATTCGGATTGAGCTGGGTGAGCGGCACCACGGCCGGGTGGCGAAAATTGCCATAGGCCTCACGTACCATGCGGGCGAGATCGGTCTCCGTAATTCCATCCCCGACAAAAGGACGGATGACTTCGACGGCGACCTCGGCGTAAGGCTTGCCGGCGAAATTTTCTATGGTAGCGCGATCGAGGGTCGGCCAGCGTTCCGGCACGTAGAGGCCCCCATCGCGGGCAAGGCCCGCGAGCATCACATCGACAAAATCGAGCGAGGGAGCCTCGCCCCGGGTTGAGACGTAACGCATTGATTTAGCTTTATTTTAAGCTCTGGCAACGCCGCTATTTCGCAGTCGCTACAGTAGCCTTGAGTGGCTGCTTTCACAAGAAATGCTCTTTCCGCCCAAAAAGCCGGCGGGCGAGCCAAACGATGTAAACGCCGGCGAGCGCGAACGCGAGGCCGAACCAGGTAACGGCATATTGCAGGTGATCATCAGGTAAACGTACTTCGAGCTTGCCTGGCTTCGGCAAGCCCCCGGTTGGCGTCGGCGCTTCCTGGTCAACATAGAACGGCGCCGCAGTCGCCCATTTCTTGAATGTGGCAATCGAATTGGAATCTCGCAGGTACCAGACATTTTTCTTTGGATCGTCAGCCGGAGTAAAGGAGCCACGGATCTCGGGCCAGCGCATGACACCGACCACATCGACGATGCCATGCGGAACACCTTCGGCACGCATTGCCGGGTCCTTGCGATCGTCCGGCACAAAACCGCGATTGATAAGAACAATGCTGCCACCGGCAAGTCGCGCCGGCGCGAACACCCAGTAGCCCGGCCCTTTCACGTCCGAGCGCAGCGGGGAGCCGGCTGTGTAGACCAGCGCTTCCTCACCATCGAGAAACTCTGCCGGAAAAGCCACCCGGCGAAATTCTTCGCCATCCTGACGGAGCCGTGGCCAACTGGCGCGCGGCGGCAAATCTTCCGGGGTGCGGCTGAGCCGCGCGTTGAGCGTCGCAATCAGGTTTTCTTTAGAGATCTTGCGGTCCAGTTGCCAGATGCCGAGACCGCTCAGAATCACGACACCAACGAGTGCAGACACTGTCGCGTCAAGTACGCTACTCCTCCGCTTGCGCGCCTTTTTCACGAATCACCGCGACGTTCGAGGCGGCCTTCCGCTGCTCTGTGATGATACTGCAGCGCGATCAGTAAGCCCTTGATCAGGCGTAGTGGAGCGAGCGTCACGATTAGAATCAATGGCAGCCAAAGAGCGGCGTGGACCCAATATGGTGGCTGGTAGGCGATTTCGGTCATCAGCGCCGCGAACACGACGATGAAACCTCCTATGAGGATCACAAACACCGCCGGACCATCGCCGGCATCGGCAAAGCCGTAGTCAAGACCGCAATGTTCGCACGCCGGTCGCAGCGACAGGTATCCGCGAAACAGCCGACCCTCGCCGCAACGCGGACAGCGGCCGCGTAGCCCACGACTGATCGGCAGATGATCCATCGATTTCCGGTTAATCATGACTCTACTTCAAACATCAAAAAAAAGGGCGGCGCGATGACGCCGCCCTTTCCAATAGGCCATCTGCGATGGTCACTCTGGATGCGGCACGCCCGAGCCCCAGACATATATGCAGGCGAACAGGAACAGCCATACTACGTCGACGAAATGCCAATACCACGCGGCGAATTCGAAGCCGAGATGCTGCTTCGGACTGAAGTGCCCAGCCAGCGCACGCATAAGGCAGACAATCAGGAAGATCGAGCCGATGATCACATGCGCGCCGTGAAAGCCGGTCGCCATGAAGAAGGTGGCACCATAAATGTTGCCACTGAAGTGGAACGCCGCGTGCGAATATTCGTAAGCTTGGACGCAGGTGAAAGTGAGTCCCAGCAGGATCGTGAGGATCAGGCCCCATTTCAGGCCCTGCCTGTCGTCCTCCAGTAGTGCATGGTGAGCCCATGTCACCGTGGTGCCGGACGTGAGCAGTATCAGCGTGTTGAGCAGCGGCAGATGCCAGGGGTCAAAGGTCTCGATCCCCTTTGGCGGCCACACTCCACCGGTTACAGCGATACGGCCGACGTCATGTACGTCGCCAGGAAACAGCGCTGTATTGAAATAGGCCCAGAACCAGGCGACGAAAAACATCACCTCAGAGGCGATAAACAGGATCATTCCGTAGCGATGCGAAATCTGAACCACACGCGTGTGAAAGCCATCGAATTGAGCTTCGCGGATCACGTCACGCCACCAGGCGACAAAGGTGTAGAGCACCCCGAGCACGCCGACACCGAAGACTAACGGAGCGGCAGCGTACATATGGTGCATCCAACTGATGGCACCGACCGCCAGGATGAAGGCTGACACCGCCCCGACCGCCGGCCATGGGCTCGGATCAACCAGGTGGTAGTCGTGGTGCTTGGCGTGAGCGTCGGCCATCGTCTTTGTCTCCGTTAGAGCTTGCTCGAGTTTTTATCGGGCGCATCGGCCACCGGCTGCTCCGGCTCGCGCAGCCTATAGAACGTATAAGATAGCGTGATGGTGCTGAGATCGTCCTGGTCGCGATCTTTTACGATCGATGGATCGACATAAAAAACCACCGTCATCTCGCGAGTCTCGCCTGCTTTCAGGCGCTGCTCGGTGAAACAGAAGCAGTTGATCTTGTCGAAATAGGCCCCGACTGTGGGTGGCGAGACATTGTACGAAGCCTGCGCAGCGACTTCGCGCGCGGCTTCGTTGACGACCTTGTAGTGTACAGTCGCAACCTCCCCGATGCGCACCTGAATCGCACTTTGCTCCGGTTGGAATTTCCACGGCAGACCGGACGACACGTTGGAATCGAAACGGATTGTCAGCGTGCGGCCAAGAATATGGTCTGGCGCCCTTTCCGCAACCTGGGTAGTGCCACCAAATCCGGTTGTCTTGCAAAACCAGCTGTAAAAAGGTACCGCCGCATAGGCTGCCCCGACCATGCCGGCGACAACCGCGCCACAGCAGCCGGCGACCAGCACATCGCGGCGCAGGGGCTTTTTATCTGAATTGGGCGAGCGAGCGGTCATCGGTGCCGTTTCGTTTGTCAGATGGGGCGGATCAGGACACCCGGGCCCTTCACCAGCGTCATCACATAGAACAACACGACCAACGCAGCGAGCGCGACTGCGATTGCAATCGAACGAGAACGCCGCGCACGCTTCTGTGCTTCTGTGAGCACAATGCCGTCGTCTTCGCGTTGGTCACTCATGATGGTCCCGACGCTCACGTTGCCAAACGGACGATCAGCCCGCCCCATCCGCGCTCAACCAGCAGCACAGCGAAAAGTAGAAAAAGATAGAGGATCGAAAAGGCGAAAAGACTGCGACTCGCGCGTTCCGCGGGGCGTCGCTCGCGGAGAACCCGACACCCGAGCGCCAGCATAACGGCGCCCACGATAAAGGCAGTCGTTCCATAAAGCGGCCCGGTGTAACCGAGGACCCAGGGCGCGATACCGAGTGGAACGAGTATCAGCGTATAAAGCAGAATCTGCAATCGCGTGCTTGCGTCACCTGCGACAACAGGGAGCATCGGAATTCCAGCGCGCGCATAATCGTCGGTACGATAAAGCGCCAGCGCCCAGAAATGCGGCGGTGTCCAGAAGAAAATGATCAGAAACAAAAGGATTGGCTCAAACGACAAAGAGCCGGCCGCCGCTGCCCAGCCGATCATTGGTGGGAAAGCACCGGCGGCGCCGCCGATCACGATGTTCTGCGAGGTCGAGCGTTTGAGCCAGACTGTGTAAACAACGACGTAGAAGAAGATGGTGAACGCAAGCAACACCGCGGCTAGCCAATTCACAAGCAAGCCGAGCACCACAACCGCAAACGACCCGAGTGTCAGTCCGAAGGCGAGCGCTTCGCCCGGCCGCACCCGTCCCATCGGCACCGGCCGCCGCGCCGTTCGCGTCATCACGGCATCGATGTCAGCATCGTACCACATATTGAGCGCACCAGCAGCACCCGCACCAACAGCAATGCAAAGCAGCGCGGTAAAGGCGGTGATCGGATGCAGTGAGCCGGGAGCTACAGCCAGTCCTACCAGCGCAGTGAAAACCACGAGCGACATCACCCGCGGCTTCATTAGCGCGATGTAATCGCCAACTGTCGCGAGGCTCGGCTCAGCTAGGCCGCTGTTAGCGGCAAGCGGCCCGCGAAAATCTGCGCCTTCGCTGACGAGCGACATGAGCTGCGCTGGGGTCCTCTATTTGATCCGCGGTAGCGTTTCAAACTGATGGAACGGCGGCGGCGACGAGAGGGTCCATTCCAGCGTGGTCGCCCCGCCCCCCCATGGATTGTTGCCGGCCACGCGCTTCTTCGCGAAGGCCTCGACCAGGCCAAAAAAGAAGATAAGAACGCCGAAGCCCGAAATATACGAGCCGAAGGACGAAACCATGTTCCAGCCGTGGAATGCGTCCGGATAGTCCACATAACGGCGCGGCATGCCGGCAAGGCCGAGGAAATGCTGCGGGAAGAACACCAGGTTCACCCCAATGAACGTGACCCAGAAGTGCAGCTTTCCGACGGTTTCATTGTACATATAGCCGGTCATCTTCGGGAACCAGTAGTACCAGCCGCCAAAGATGGCGAAGACGGCGCCAAGCGAGAGCACGTAGTGAAAGTGGGCCACAACGTAATAGGTATCTTGCAACACACGGTCGACACCGGCATTGGCCAGGACTACGCCCGTTACGCCGCCAAGCGTGAACAGGAAGATGAAGCCCATCGCCCACAGCATGGGAGTACGGAATTCGATTGAGCCTCCCCACATAGTGGCAATCCAGGAGAAAATCTTAACGCCGGTCGGCACCGCGATCACCATGGTGGCGGCAATGAAATAGGCCTGCGCGCCCGTCGACATTCCGACTGTGTACATATGGTGCGCCCACACCACGAAGCCGATGCCGCCAATTGCAACCATCGCGTAGGCCATACCGAGATAGCCGAACACGGGCTTGCGGCTGAAGGTAGCGACGATTTGGCTGATCATGCCGAAGCCGGGCAGGATCAGGATGTACACTTCCGGATGGCCAAAAAACCAGAACAAGTGCTGGTAAAGAATTGGGTCGCCGCCACCTTCGGCCGAGAAAAACGTCGTGCCGAAATTGCGATCGGTCAGCAGCATCGTGATGGCGCCCGCAAGCACTGGCAGCGCCAACAGTAGCAGGAACACCGTTACCAGGATCGACCAAACGAACAGCGGCATCTTGTGCAGCGTCATACCAGGCGCACGCATGTTGAAGATAGTCGTGATGAAATTGATGGCGCCGAGGATCGACGAAGCACCGGCGAGATGCAACGCCAGAATGCCGAAGTCGACCGCTGGCCCGGGATGACCGCTGGTCGACAACGGCGCATAGAGAGTCCATCCGGCGCCAACGCCGTTGGAGCCTGGCTCACCCTCGACGAACATCGAGGTGATCAGCAGCGCAAACGACGCGGGCAGCAGCCAGAATGAGATATTGTTCATGCGCGGAAAGGCCATGTCCGGCGCGCCGATCATCAACGGCACGAACCAATTGCCGAATCCGCCGATCATCGCCGGCATCACCATGAAAAAGATCATGATCAGGCCGTGCGCAGTGACGAACACGTTGAATTCGTGCGGGGTCGGAAAAATCTGAACGCCGGGATTCTGCAATTCGAGCCGGATCCCGATCGACAACAGACCACCGATCACGCCGGCACCAAGCGCGAACACGAGATACATAGTTCCGATGTCCTTGTGGTTCGTCGAATACACAAAGCGCCGCCATCCGGTCGGGTGATGTTCGTGGGCCTCGTGTGCGCCGTGCGCAGCAGCCGTGTTGCTAGCCATCGTTATTGTCCTTCGACCTCGTCGTTGTCGCCCGCGTATCCGTTAGTCCGCACCGCCCGCCGCGGCCACTGCGGTCGGATAGCTGCCGTCGTTCGCGTATTTCTTCTTAGCCTGCTCGATCCACGCGGTGTACTCTTTGTCGTTCACCACGCGCACCACGATCGGCATGTAGGCGTGATCCTTGCCGCAAAGCTCGGAACATTGGCCGTAATAAGTGCCTTCACGTTCGGCCTTGAACCAGGTTTCGTTGATGCGCCCGGGGATGGCGTCGATCTTGATGCCGAATGCCGGAACGGCAAATGAATGAATTACCTCAGCGCCAGTGGTCAGCACATGCACCACTTTGTTCACCGGTACGACCATCTCGTTATCGACCGCGAGCAAGCGTGGCTGTTCACACTTTATGCGTTCCTGGTCACAGGCCAAAAGCGAATCGAACTCAAATTTGCTGTCCGGATAGCTATAACTCCAGAACCACTGTTTGCCGGTAGCCTTCACTGTCACATCTGCCTTCGGCATGTTGAGTTGATAAAACAGCAGGCGAAAAGATGGCACCGCGATCGTCACCAGGATAAGGACGGGAATCACCGTCCACATCACCTCGATCGCGGTGTTGTGGGTGGTCCGCGAAGGCGTCGGATTGCTGCGCGCATTGAACTTCACCACCACGATGACGAGCAGTGCGAGTACGAACACGGTGATGGCCGAGATGACCCACAACAGGAAATCGTGGAACCAGATGATGTCGTCCATCACCGGGGTGGCGCCCTTTTGAAGTCCAAGCTGCCACGGTTCCGGTTGGCCGGTCGCGGCAAGCGCCGTTCCCAAGGCAAATAAGGGCACGCTCGTGGCGATGAATGCGATCAACCGCTTGAGCACCAGCATTGTTCAATGCGCTCCTTCGACGAGAAAAACGGCCTTGCTCAGGCCCCTTTTGCCGCCCACCACAGGCATGATGTTCGGCGCGGCCCCGCTGAGCACGGCATTTGCCACGGGCGTGGCAGCTTGGGCGGTGCGGCGGGACGGGGGAAAATCCCGGCCTCTCAAACCACAATTCTAGCCCTCCCGCAATGCGCCTCATTACCTCCCACATGCGACAAACGGCGTACCCGAAATGCGCTTTAGGGGCGCCCTTAAAGACACGGAGCCAACCGCCATTGAGGTCCCCGCCCCGTGGATGCCTTGCTTGACAGGACCAAAGGCATGACCCAACGAGAGTGAATAAAATGCTGTCTGGGGCCGCGATTCGCGCGTGCTTCGGCGGCATCATGCCGGGCGCACCCGGTAGCCAAGGGATTGGACTATGGGAAATTTCGAGCATGGCAGACAGGCCTTTGCCGGTGCGGTGTGTCGCGCGGTAATGGTGATATTGCTAATTGCGCTGCCTACGCTCGTACCCTCCGGAAGCGCCCTGGCTCAGGGCGCGGTCAAGTCCGTGCATAAGGACTGGCAAATTCGGTGCGATACGCCGCCGGGCGCCAAGGCCGAACAATGCGCGCTGATTCAGAGCGTGACAGCGGAAGACCGCGCCAATGTCGGCCTGACCGTAATCGTGCTCAAGACCGCGGATGCGAAAAGCCGGCTGATGCGGGTTGTCGCCCCTTTGGGCGTGCTACTGCCGTCCGGTTTGGGACTCAAGATCGACCAGGCCGATATTGGACGGGCGGGTTTCGTGCGCTGCCTGCCAAATGGCTGCATCGCCGAAGTGGTCATGGACGATGAGCTGATCAAGAAACTGCGCACCGGCAAGACCGCGACTTTCATTATCTTCCAAACTCCGGAAGAAGGTATTGGCTTCCCGATGAGCCTCGCCGGCTTCGGCGAGGGCTACGACAAGCTGCCGTGAGGCTCTCGCAGGTCAGCTTCCGCCACACTATCTATTGAATGACTGTTGCGTGACGGGATCGAGCATGACATTTCCCTCTTCACTGATCGACCGCGCTGGCCTGGATCGCGGCAAAGTCCGTCACCTCATCGGGCGTGGACTTGACGGCGCCGACGACGGCGAATTGTTCCTTGAATATCGCCAGGCCGAAGCCCTGACTTTCGACAACGGCAGGCTCAAGCAGGCAACCTACGACACGGTCCAAGGTTTCGGCCTGCGGGCGGTGAAAGATGAAGCTGTTGGCTATGCCCATGCCTCGGACGTATCGGAAGCGGCAATCGCGCGCGCGGCTGAGGCGGTGCGCGCCGTCAAGGGCGGCCATAGCGGAACTTATGCCGAAGCGCCCGGCCGGACCAACCGCAAGCTCTATAGTGACGAGAATCCACTAGGATCGCCGGCCTTCGATGCCAAAGTAAAGCTGTTGGAATCGATCGATGCCTATGCGCGTGGGAAGGATGCGCGCGTGCGACAAGTGACTGCCAGTGTTGCCGCAAGCTGGCAAGTCGTGGAGATCTTGCGCGGTGATGGGGAAGTTTACCGCGACATACGCCCGATGGTGCGGCTCAATGTGTCTATAGTTGCCGGAGACGGAGACCGGCAGGAATCGGGCAGTTATGGTTTTGGCGGCCGCGAAAGTTTTCAGCGACTGATAGAACCGCAGGCCTGGCAAGGCGCAGTCGATGAGGCAATAAGGCAGGCGTTGGTAAACCTTCAAGCCGTCTCCGCTCCTGCCGGCGAAATGGATGTTGTGCTCGGCTGCGGGTGGCCTGGCGTGATGCTCCACGAAGCCGTTGGGCACGGCCTCGAAGGTGATTTCAATCGCAAGAAGACGTCGGCCTTTGCCGGGCTTATGGGCCAGCAGGTTGCGGCTAAGGGTGTCACGGTTGTCGATGATGGCACCATGCAGGCGCGCCGCGGCTCATTGTCTATCGACGACGAAGGCACGCCAACCAACCGTACTGTGTTGATCGAGGACGGCATTCTGGTCGGTTACATGCAAGACCGACAAAACGCGCGGCTGATGGGCATGACACCCACCGGTAATGGCCGGCGCGAGTCCCACGCGCACGTGCCGATGCCGCGCATGACCAATACTTATATGCTCGCCGGCAACCACGATCCAAAGGAGATCATCGCGTCGGTGAAAAACGGTCTTTATGCCGTTAGCTTCGGCGGTGGCCAGGTGGACATCACTTCGGGCAAATATGTGTTCCAATGCACCGAGGCCTACAAGATCGAAAACGGCAAGATCGGCGCACCGGTGAAAGGTGCCATGCTGATCGGAAACGGTCCAACCGACTTGCATCGAATTTCGATGATAGGTAACGACTTCGCGCTCGATCCTGGCATCGGCACCTGTGGCAAGAATGGCCAAGGCGTGCCGGTTGGCGTCGGCCAGCCAAGCTTGCGCATGGATAAAATCACGGTGGGCGGCACCGCGTAGTCACTGGAGCGAGCCAAATGCTAAAAAACTCGCGTGTCGGCACTTGGATCAAAAACATTGCCGATATCGCCGTTATCGTGCTGATTGTGTTGGCGGCAAAGACCGCAATCGCCGAACCGTTCTATGTGCCATCAGGTTCGATGGAGCCGACGCTTCTGATTGGCGACGAATTGCTGGCGACGAAGTTCCCATACGGTTACAGCGCCGCTTCACTGCCCTCTTTTCTAGTGTTTCCAAACACACCACGCGTCCTCGCAGCTCTGCCCAAGCGAGGTGACGTAGTCGTATTCCGCTGGCCGGGTGACCGGTCACAAGTCTGGGTGAAGCGCGTGATTGGTCTGCCTGGAGATCGAGTAGGCTTGCGGAACGGTCAGGTTTGGATCAACGGCACGCCAGTCGGCATTCGTTCGGCCGGCACTGGCGAAGCGCAAGTCGAAGATGGCGGCGCGGTGTCGGCCGCACGCTACATCGAAACCTTGCCGGGCGGATACGAACATCCAATCTTCAAGATGGTCAACCGCGGTGAATACGACGACATGCCCGACACGGTAATGCCACCCAATCACCTGTTTGTCATGGGAGACAATCGCGACAATTCCGCCGACAGCCGTGTGCAGGTGCGCGCGGGCGGTGTCGGACTATTGCCCGTCGAGGATCTGGTCGGCCGGGTCGATGCGGTGGTCGGCTCCTGGGACCTCACCGTTAGGAACCGGCCGATTAAAGATTGGCCTTCCGGTTTACGGCTATCTCGTTTTTTCACCGCAGTGCGCTGACTGCCCGCTATCGTATCACACCCGAAATACAGCACGGCTTAAGCCGCGGACGCGCAATCTTGTCCTTGAGATAGCAACGCGCCGTTGGTCCAATGTATCCGGGCCGCACATAGGTCCAGGCGCGGCATTTGTTCTCCGCCTCGCACGCTGCCTTGCATGGCGCGCCGGCAGGATCGGGCGTGACGTCTAAATTGCGATAATCGCCGCCGAGCCGGTCAATGGAATATTCGATTGGCCCCTTGCGCGGCTCAATCACGCCGGCGCCGCGAACGCCCGATACGCAGCATTTGTCCTCGACGCGCGGCGGCACCGTGTTCTTCAACCAGCAGACTGCCACGGCATTTTCGGTGCGCGGATACGAGAAACTCCATGCGTCGCAGCGCGCGTCGCGCTCGCAACGCGTGGCGCAAACCGCCGGGTCGCCGTTACGAATCTCAAACCGTAGATAGTCGCCACCTCGACGATCGAACCCGCTTTGGGCATGCGCTTGGCCAGCCGAGACCAACACCGCCAACGCGAGTGCGGCCCACGCCCTGATCGGAATTTGCATACGCGCCCGCTCGAATCCGAAAGTCGGTTAGCTTGCCCCGTCCGTATGCTACCGCACCCGTCGGCGATTGTGCAGGTGCGGCTCAGCGGCTAGCTCCCTCTCGAACTTCTCGTCGAAAAAATAAGCGCCCGCCGGAGGGGCCGGCGGGCGCGGGATCCGGCCGCGAGAGGGGATGTTCGCGGGTGTCGGATCGAGCGGCCGATGAGAGGGATCGGCCGTTTGTTTTGTTCGTTACTGCACTTGACACCGAGACCGTTCGATAGACGACCGGCGCAGCCCTATATCGAATTCGGCGCGCCTCACCGCGTGGTTGAGACGGCGCTCGAGCGCGCGCTCGCGCAGGAGTGCTGTCGGATCGTCCCAGAACGGCTCTGAAAAGGCGTCACGCACGTCGGCGCTGTTGATGCCGATATCCGCGAGCATGCGTTGATCGAGAGCGACCAGAACGTTGGCCTCGCGGCGATGCCGGCGCGCTTCCGCCAGTTCCTTCAGCCAGCGGGTCACGAAAGCCAGCAGCGATGCGAATACCCGGACCAGGACGCCGCCGGCGACGGGCAAAACGGGGTAATTGGCGCTCATTTCAGTCTCCTTTCAGTTCGCGGGTTACGGCGCCAAAATTGCGTTTGGCGCTGCCCAGAACCACCCGAAATCCCCACCCGATTCCTCTGGAAGTGCGTTTATATTGCACTGCGGGGATTGATTAGTGAAACGAATGTTTTTAATCTGATCGATAAGGAATAGTGATATGGCCTGCCGGCCTGAAAACCGGCCTACCAGGGACCGCCGCCCATGACCGCAATGCTCGATATCGACCAATTGCGCACCTTCATCGCAATCTCCGAAACCGGCAGTTTCACCAAGGCCGCCGAGGTGGTGAATAAAACCCAGTCTGCGGTATCGATGCAGATGAAGCGTCTGGAAGAACGTCTAGAACGCCCGATCTTTGCGCGCGATGGACGAGCCTCGAAGCTGACGGAGGACGGGCAGCGTCTGCTCGATTACGCGCGCCGCATCGTCAAGCTCAACGTCGAAACATTGGCCGCGTTTTCGGACGGCGAGTTGTCCGGCCGCGTGCGGCTGGGCGTTCCTGACGATTACGCAGACCGCTATCTGCCGGAGATCATGGCCCGCTTCTCCCACAGCTATCCGGCAGTCGAACTGACCGTCATCTGCGAGCCCTCGGTCGACCTCCTGGAGCGCATCGACGGCAACGAGATCGATCTCGCCATCGTCACCAATTGCGAAACAAAACGGGCCTCGGAAACATTCCGGCGCGAGCGCCTGTTATGGGTGACGTCAAATCGCCACTCAACTCATTCAGAGGAACGCATACCACTCGCGCTTGGACGGCCAAGCTGCACATGGCGGCGCATTGCCATCGAACGGCTCGAGGCGATCGGCCGGCCGTTCCGCGTGCTCTACTCAAGCTCGAACGCCGGCGCCGTCGCTGCCGCTGTGCTCGCCGGCCTTGCGGTGTCGGTGCTGCCGGAGTCAGGCCTGCGCCCCGGCATGCGCGTGCTCTCGGCATCCGATGGTTTTCCGGATCTGCCGAGCTGCCGCATCGGGTTGGTGCGCAATGCGCACGAAAGTTCGGCGCTGGCCGACGCACTGGCGGAGCACATTATCTCTTCGCTCGATAACTTGTCGGAAGCAGCGCAGGCGGCCGAGTAGCTAGTACGCATATTCCTCGAAAATCGGCTCGACCGAGTCGTTCCATTCGCCGTGGAATTTCTCAAGCAATTCTTCGGCCGGCGTGATGCCGCGCGCAATCGATTCTTCCAGCGGGCGCAGGTAGCGGGTCTCATCGCGGCCGTTGCGGTCAAGCCGCTTGCGGCGCGCGAGCCCGCGCGAGCACAGCCGCAGCGTTTCCTGCGCCAGCGTGAACACATTGCGATTGCGAATTTCGGCTTTGAAGCCGAGCTTCGGCACATCGTCGCGCAGCTTTTGCCGTTCTTCCGCAGTCCAGCCCTTCACCATATTCCAGCAGGCGTCGAGCACGTCATCATCATAGAGCAGGCCGACCCAATAAGCCGTGAGCGAAGGCAGCCGCCGCCACGGCCCGCCGTCAGCACCGCGCATTTCGAGATAACGCTTGAGCCTCACCTCGGGGAAGATCGTGCTGAGATGATTGGCCCAGTCTGAAATTGTCGGCCGCTCGCCCGGCAATTCCGCCAGTTTTCCGGCAAAAAAATCGCGAAATGACTTGCCGGAAACGTCGATGTATCTGTCGCCGCGCTTGACGAAATACATCGGCACGTCGAGCGCATAATCGGCCCAGCGTTCAAAGCCCATCCCCTCTTCGAACGCCCAAGGCAACATGCCAGCACGCTGATTGTCGGTGTCGCGCCAGATTTCAGAGCGGAACGAGAGAAAGCCGTTCGGCTTGCCTTCGGTGAACGGGGAATTGGCAAACAGCGCGGTTGCCACCGGCTGCAATGCGAGCGACACACGCAACTTCTTGACCATATCTGCTTCGCTCGCAAAGTCGAGGTTCGCTTGCACGGTGCACGTGCGATACATCATATCGAGACCGAGCGAGCCGACCTTCGGCATATACGCGGTCATGATCTTGTAGCGGCCTTTCGGCATTTTCGGCATGTCGGCGCGAGTCCAGTTTGGCGCCATACCGAGGCCGAGAAAGCCGATCCCCAAGGGTTTTGCTACTTCGCGAACTTGCGCCAGATGCGCCATCAATTCGGCAGCCGTCTGATGCACATTGTCGTAGGGCGCGCCAGAGAGCTCGAACTGGCCGCCTGGCTCCAGCGAAATCGCCCCGCCGCCGGTGACGTCAAACATCCCGATGATGTTGGCGCCTTCCATGATCGGCTCCCAGCCGAGCAGATTGTGCATGCCTTCGAGCAGCGCGCGGATACTGCGCTTGCCGGAATAAGGAACCGGGCGGTGATCGGCGACGGTGAAAGCAAATTTCTCGTGCTCGGTGCCGACCCGAAATTGCGACTTCGGCTTGCAACCCGCTTCGAGCCAAGCGACCAGTTCGTCGCGTGTCTCGATCGGGGTCATGTCGATTTGGTCGCGAGCCATGCAAAGTTCCCGGCGCAAAGGGCCGCGACGTTAAACATGCTGCACCGCAAAGGGCAATGCGGGGAGGCGCAGTTCTGCTTTGTGGTTCGGCGCTTGCTTGCCGGGATCTGGAACAACGACGCGCGCGTAACCTGGGCCAAATGAGCTATAGGAACTTAATCCATACACGAATGCCAATCACGTGTTCTTTTTTTGTTCTTCCTCGATCGGCCGTGTTGCGCTAGTGATTTAAGCCCATGCCGCAGTTCACTCCCCACCAGGATCAGGCGCTTAGAGTTGTCGCCGAATGGCTCAAAGCCAAGCCCGGCACCAACGGCACCCCTCAGGTCTTCCGCCTGTTCGGTTATGCCGGCACCGGCAAGACCACGCTTGCGAGGCACATTGCCGATGAGGCCGACGGCGACGTGAAGTTCGCCGCCTTCACCGGAAAGGCCGCATCCGTCATGCGCGGCAAGGGCTGCCACGGCGCCTCAACCATCCACAGCCTGATCTATCGCGCGCGCGAGAGCGGCGAGGAAATTCCGAGCTTCGATTTATGGGACGAGGCGCCGGCATCCAAAGCCGAGCTGATCATCATCGACGAGTGCTCGATGGTCGACGCGGAACTCGGCCGCGACCTCTTGTCGTTTGGCGTGCCGGTATTGGTGCTCGGCGATCCCGCACAATTGCCGCCGATTCAGGGCGGTGGGTTTTTCACCGAAGCTGAACCCGACGCCATGCTCACCGAGGTGCACCGGCAGGCACAAGACGATCCCATCGTGCGGCTGTCGATGGAGATCCGCGCCGGCGAATATATCGAGCCTGGCCGTTACGGCGAGACAGAGGTTCTGCGCAAGAGCGATCTCGATCCGCAGCGCGTGGTCGACGCGGACCAGGTCCTGGTCGGGCGCAATGCCACACGCCGCTCCTACAACGCGCGCATGCGCGAGCGTCGTGGCTTTGAAGGAGAGATGCCTTCGGCCGGCGACAAGCTGGTGTGCCTGCGCAACAACCGCAAGAAGGGCTTATTCAACGGCGGATTATGGACCGTCAAGGAGCGCGGTGGGCGCAAAGGCGGCACGAGGTCCGGCATCATGACGATGCGACTTTTGCCCGACGATGAAACTGCCACGCGCGGTGTCAAAGTGTCGGTGCGGCCGGAATGTTTTTCCGGCGGAATCGAGCAGGTTGATTGGCAGCGTCGCAAACCTTACGACGAATTTGATTACGGCTATGTGCTCACCGTGCACAAGGCGCAAGGCTCGCAATGGGACGACGTGGTTCTGTTCGATGAGTCATTTGCCTTTCCCGACAGCCGCGAGCGATGGCTCTATACGGGCGTGACGCGGGCCGCGAAAAAGCTGACTGTTGTAATGTAGGAGCTAAAATCCGCTCATTCCCGCGCAAGCGGGAATCCAGCGCCGGCCCCGCCTTCGCGGGGTGAGCGAAGAATGTTACGCCGCTTCCTTGCGCTTTCCCGGCGCGAACCGCTGATAGAAGCCATCGCCGTCTTTAGCGAGATCGATGAGCAGCTTGTTCGGCGCAAAGCGCGTGCCGTATTTCTTTTCCAGCTTGCGGCACAGATCGACGAAGCGTTTGGTCCCCATCATATCTATCCACGAGAGCGTGCCGCCGGAGAATGGTGCGAATCCGAAGCCGAGGATCGAGCCCACATCGGCCTCACGCACGTCGGTGAGCACTTTCTCCTCGAAGCAACGCGCGGTTTCCAGCGCCTGGATGCCGAGCAGGCGCAACTTCAGTTCCTCGATGTCGATCTTTTCCGGGTCGAGCAGTTTCTTAGGCTGCAGGTCGACAAGACCGGGCCACAGTTTCTTGGGCCCATTCGCCGGATAGTCGTAGAAACCCTTCCCGTTCTTGCGTCCGAAGCGGCCGCGCTTCTCGACCATCTCTTCAAGCAGTGTCTTTTGGCGCGGGTCGATCGCCTTGGCGCCGAGATCGGCCTCAGTCGCCTTGAGGATTTTCCAGGCGAGATCGACCGCCACCTCGTCATTGAGCGAGAGCGGGCCCACCGGCATGCCGGCCATGCGACCGACATTTTCGATCATTGCCGCCGGCACACCCTCGGTCAGCATCAAGTGGCCTTCGCGAATGTAAGTACCGACCACGCGTGAGGTGTAGAAGCCGCGCGAGTCATTGACCACGATCGGCGTCTTGCGAATGGCGCGCACATAGTCGAGAGCGCCGGCAAGCGCCTTGTTGCCGGTCTGTTTGCCGAGGATGATTTCGACCAACATCATGCGGTCGACCGGCGAGAAGAAATGGATGCCTATAAAACGCGCCGGATCCTTGAATTCGGACGCAAGCGAGCTGATCGGCAGCGTCGAGGTGTTGGATGCAAAAATCGCCTGGTCGCCGATGACCGCCTGAATTTTCGCGATCACATCCGATTTTACCTTGCGATCCTCAAACACCGCTTCGATGATGAGGTCGCAATCCTTCAACGCGGCGTAGTCTGGCGTCGGCGTGATCCTTGCCAGCAATTCATCGCGGTCGGCGCCCTTCATGCGGCCTTTCATGACGCGATCGCTGAGTGCCTTGTGCAATCCGGCCTTGCCCTTGTCAGCGGTTTCCTGATCGCGGTCGACCAGCACAACCTGCAAGCCCACCGCCGCGCTCACTTGTGCGATGCCGGCTCCCATGAAACCGGCACCGACCACGGCGATTTTTTTCAAGCTCGTTGGCGGTTCGTTCGGAGGCCGGCGCGCGCCTTTGTTGAGATCCTGCATCGACACGAAGAGTGAGCGGATCATCGCGGCCGCTTCCGGCGAGCGTAGAATCTTGGCGAACCAGCGCGATTCTACACGCAGTGCCGTGTCGAACGGCAATTGGAGCCCCTCATAAACGACCTGGAGGATGGCGCGCGCCGCAGGATAGTTGTCGTAGGTTTCGCGCCGGTAGATCGCGTTGGCGGCAGGGAAGGTCATCATCCCGGCCTTGGAATAGACCGGCCCGCCCGGCAGGCGGAAACCCTGCACATCCCACGGAGCTACACCTTTGCCGCCGGCCTTGATCCAGTCCTTTGCGGTCTTGATCAGATCAGTTTCAGGCACCACCGCATCGATCAACTTCATTGCCTTGGCGCGGTCGACCTTAAGCTGATCGCCCTTGAGCAGGAACTGGAGCGCATCAGCGGGCTGCAGCATTCGCGCGACCCGTTGAGTGCCGCCAGCCCCGGGAAATAGACCGATCTTGATCTCGGGCAGGCCGAGGCGGGTTTTTGCGTCATCGGACGCTACGCGATAATGGCAGGCGAGCGCGAGTTCGAAGCCGCCGCCCATGGCCGTGCCGTTGAGCGCACAGACCCAAGGCTTGCCGCAGGTCTCGATGCGCCGATAGAGCAGCGAGAGCTTGCGGCTTTCTTCGAACAGCATCCCTGCTGCCGCCAGCTCGCCTTGCTTCTTGACCATGGTGGCGAAAACCTCAGCCAAGCGATCGAGCATCGTGAGATCGGCGCCGCCACAGAAAGCCGACTTGCCTGAGGTGATGACCGCGCCCTTGATCGCGGCATCGTTCGCGACCTTGTCGACGACCGTACCAAGCTCGTCGATGACATTCATGGTGATGACGTTCATCGAGCGATCGGGCATATCCCACGTGATGAGCGCGATCCCGTCGGCGTCGATGTCTAGTTTGAAATTGCTCATGGCATCGGGTCCTATTTCGGATACGGCTCGCCGTTCTTTTTTGTGTAACGGGCACCCTTTTCGTCACGTACGACCATCATATCGATCTCGGAATAATGCGCGCGCTCGGACACGGCGCGCGTGCCAACCTCGATGAAAACTGCATCGCGATTGGAGCGATTGATCAGGCAGTGGCCGTTCGGCACGCCGGCCTTCCAGGCTGCGGCGTCGCCCGGTTTCAGGATTGTCTCGCCGTCGTCCTCGCGCAGCACCACTTCACCTTCGAGCACGTAGACGAGTTCGTCCTCTTTCTCGTGCCAATGACGCTGTGATGATGCCGCACCCGGCTTGAGTGTGCAAATGTTGACGCCGAAATGTGTGAGACCGGCCGCCCGGGCAAGCCGCTTGCGCGCACGGCCCTCGACCGCCTTGTTGAAGGGCGACGGGTAGCCGGTTGAGGTGTCGAGCTGAATTTTATCAATGTCGATCTTCGGCATTTCCGCGTTCTCACACCCGTTCGATGATCGTCGCCGTGCCCATGCCGACGCCGATACAGAGCGTGATGAGCGCGGTTTCCTTGTCGCGCCGCTCCAGTTCGTCGAGCACGGTACCGAGGATCATGGCCCCCGTTGCGCCAAGCGGATGGCCCATTGCGATTGCGCCGCCATTCACATTGATCTTGTCGTGCGAAATGTTGAGCGCTTGCATGTAGCGCAGCACCACCGAGGCGAAGGCCTCGTTGAGTTCCCACAGATCGATGTCTTTCTTGGTCATACCGGCTTTCTTGAGGACCTTTTCGCTAACAGGAATTGGACCGGTCAGCATGATCGCGGGCTCGGAGCCGATGTTGGCGAATTGGCGGATGCGGGCACGCGGCTTAAGGCCAGCGGCTTTGCCGGCAGCCTTGCTGCCGATCAATACGGCAGCGGCGCCGTCGACGATGCCCGACGAATTGCCGGGCGTGTGCACGTGGTTGACCGCCTCGACCTCCGGATAGCGTTGCACCGCGACCGCGTCGAAGCCCGCCATCTCGCCCATCTGCACGAAAGATGGCTGCAAAGCGGCGAGCGTCTGCATGGTGGTATTGGGCCGCATGTGCTCATCCTTGGCGAGGATGGTGAGGCCATTCACATCCTTGATCGGGATCACCGAATTCTTGAAACGCCCCTCCTCCCAGGACTTGGCAGCGCGCTTCTGGCTTTCGACCGCATAGGCATCGACGTCGTCGCGCGAAAACCCGTACTTCGTCGCGATCAGGTCAGCCGAAATACCCTGCGGCAGGAAGTAGGTTGTGACAGCGATCGACGGATCGACCGGCCAAGCGCCACCGGATGCGCCAATGCCGATGCGGCTCATCAATTCCGCGCCGCCACCGATCGTCATTTCGTGCTGGCCGGACATGATCTGCGCCGCGGCGAAGTTCACCGCGTCGAGGCCCGAGGCACAGAAACGATTGATCTGCACGCCAGGCACGCCGTCGCCGAACCCGGCCACCAGCGCCGCCGCACGTGCGATATCGCCGCCGGCCTCGCCGACAGGGTCAACGCAGCCGAGCACCACGTCATCGACGAGCGCGGGGTCGAGCTTGTTGCGGTCCTTGACGGCGGCGAGGGTCTGCGCGGCGAGGTTGAGCGCGGTCACCTCGTGCAGCGATCCATCTGCCTTGCCGCGGCCGCGAGGGCTACGGACGGCGTCATAGATAAATGCGTCGGCCATGGGGGCCTCCAATTTCTGCGCGCGTTACAGACTTCGCGCGATCAGCAGCTTCATGATCTCGTTAGTGCCCGCGTAGATGCGCAACACACGCGCATCACGGTACATCCGCGAGATCGGATATTCATCCATATAGCCATAGCCGCCGAACAATTGCAGGCAGCGGTCGATCACTTTGCCTTGCGTGTCGGTGAGGCGGTATTTCGCCATTGAGGCGGTAACCGTGTCGAGTTCACCTTTGACGTGCCGCTCGATGCAGTGATCGAGGAAAACTTTGGCGATTGTAGCGTCCGTCTTGCATTCGGCGAGCTCAAATTGGGTGTTCTGGAACTCGATAATCGCCTGCCCGAAGGCCTTGCGCTGCTTGACGTAATCGATCGTGAGCGCAAGGGCCCGCTCCATCATGGCCACAGCGTGCACGGCAACGATCAACCGCTCCTGCGGCAGCTCCTTCATGAGCTGGTAGAAGCCCTGCCCCTCGTCGGTACCCAGCAAACTCGATGCCGGAAGCTGCACATCCTCAAAGAACAGCTCCGAGGTATCGGCCGAATCCATGCCAAGCTTTTTTAGCTTGCGGCCGCGGCGGAAGCCTTGCGCGTCGTCGGTCTCAACCACGAAAAGCGACGTGCCCTTGGCGCCGGCCTTCGGGTCGGTCTTGGCGACGACAACGACCAGATTGGCGTGCTGGCCATTGGTAATGAACGTCTTGGAGCCATTGAGTACGTACCCGTTGCCAGATTTTTTCGCGGATGTGCGGACACCCTGCAGGTCGGAGCCGGTGCCGGGTTCGGTCATCGCGATTGCGCCGACCAACTCACCAGTGGCGAGCTTCGGGAGCCAACGCTTCTTCTGGTCTTCGGTGCCGTAATGCAAGATATAGGGCGCAACGATCCCCGAATGCAGCGGCGCGCCGAAAGTGTCGAACCCCGCAAGCGCTAATTCACGGTTGATGATCGCTTCGTGCGCGAAGCTGCCGCCGGCGCCACCATATTCCTCGGGCATCGACGCGCAAAGCAGTCCGGCCTCACCTGCTTTAGTCCACACATCACGATCGTAGATGTGAGCCTCGTGCCAGCGATCGAGATGGGGCACAAATTCGTCGGCGATGAAGCGCCGCGCCTGCTCCTCGAGCAGGACAAGGTCTTCGCTCATCCAGGCCGGGCGCGGGAGATTGAGTGCGTCCATGACGAATCGATCCGCAGCTAAGATAGGGCCCGGTCCGGGCGGACGCGAGCGGTAAATGGCCGCCAAGCCCAATTGCGGCGGTCAACGTGGTGCTCCATCATAGCGCCGCCACAAAAGAAAGGGCTTGCCGGTGACTTCCTATCGCCTTGGCGGCGCGATCATCCTCGGCCTCACGCTCGCCTTTTCCGCACACGCCCAAACCGTCGTGCACGGGAACGACTTTCCGGCAGGCGAAGCAACCCCTAACAACGGATCGTTCTCGATCCGGTTTCCGATTTCATATAGAGACATCGAGTATAAGGGCGTCGAAACGAGGATCGGAGACGCCAAAGAAGCCGCGTCAGTCGTGCACATGTTGAGCGGTGTGGACCGGGATGGCTTGAGATTCTCCGCAACGGAAACGCCACTCCGGCCCCCGCTACCGCCGATCGATAGTTTCCTGGAAACGGCAAAAAAACGACCTGACGCGGTTGCCTCGGACGTGCAACATGAGCAAAAGGATGACATGGAAATTCTGTCGTTCTCACTCAGTGAACCCAGGCAAGAATATTTTTTCCGGGTCATGCGCAGCAAGACCAGCGGCTATGTATTGGTTGTCCAATTTCCTACCGAGTTGCGCGGCAAGGCGATCGGTATGAAGGACGACTTCTTCGGTTCGTTCAAGATTGTCCGGCGTTGAAGTATCGAACGTGCACGTAATGCCGGACCCCACTGATTCAAGAGCAGCGTGGCTGCGCCTCGCCGCAGCGGTGGCCCTTTCCACCATCGGCGGTGTCGGTATGTGGTCAGTTGTCGTGGCGCTGCCCGCGATTCAAGCCGATTTCGGCGTCGCTCGCGCCGACGCCTCCCTTCCCTTTACGATGGTGATGATCGGTTTTGCCGGCGGCGGCATTTTCATGGGCCGGCTCGCTGACCGCTTCGGCATTGCCGTGCCACTCACCATTGGCACAGTCGCGCTGTCGGCTGGCTACCTTGCGGCCGGTTGGGCCTCGAGCCTGTGGCAGGTTGCGCTCGCTCACGGCTTACTCATCGGAGTCGGCTGCTCGGCCAGCTTCGGCCCGATAATGGCCGATATCTCACACTGGTTCGTGCGCAGGCGCGGTATTGCGGTCGCTATCGCCGCCTCGGGCAATTACCTAGCCGGCACGATCTGGCCACCCCTGGTGCAGCATTTCATTACGACCTCGGGCTGGCGTGCAACCCATATCGGCATCGGATTGTTCTGCCTCGTCACCATGTTGCCGCTGGTGTTCGCGCTACGACGGCGGATCGAAAGCCATCACAGCGACGCCGCCGGAGCCGCCGCCGCCCGTCGCCAAGCGGAAGTGCCGTTTTCGCCCCTGACGCTGCAAGTCCTGCTTTGCATCGCTGGCGTGGCCTGCTGCGTGGCGATGTCCATGCCGCAGGTGCACATCGTCGCCTATTGCGGCGACCTCGGATATGGCGTCGCGCGCGGCGCCGAAATGCTGTCGCTGATGCTCGGCTTCGGTATCATCAGCCGCATCTCTTCAGGCTTCATCGCTGACCGCATCGGCGGCGTACGCACATTGCTGCTGGGTTCAGTGCTGCAAGGCGCCGCTCTATTTCTTTATCTATGGTTCGACGGGCTGATTTCTCTTTACGTCATCTCGGCATTGTTCGGTCTGTTCCAGGGCGGTATCGTGCCAAGCTACGCCATTATCGTGCGCGAATATTTCTCACCACGCGAGGCAGGCACCCGTGTCGGGCTGGTGCTGATGGCAACCTTACTCGGTATGGCGCTTGGTGGCTGGCTGTCGGGCCTGATCTTTGACCTCACTGGATCCTATCAAGCCGCATTCCTGAACGGTATCGGCTGGAATCTGGTGAACGTTTCGATCATGACCTGGCTATTGCAACGCTCGCGGCGCCGACCCGCGCCGGCGTGAATTTTGAACAGCCGGCGAATTACTAGAAAGCGTCGTCGGGCAGTTCCATGGTCGACGTCGCACCCGCTTGAATGCGGGCAAGCCGTGTCGCCGTCTCGGGCAGCATTCGCTCCATGAAGAAGCGCGCGGTGACGAGTTTTGCATTCAAAGTTGCTGCCGAGCCATTCGCTTTCGGCAATTTGGCAAGCGCGGCTTCAGCGATCTTGCACCACATATAACCAAGAGCAACCAGTCCGAAGAGATGCATGTAGTCGTATGAGCCGGCGCCGGCATTGTCGGGCTTTGCCATGGCATTTTGCATGAACCACATCGATGCCTGCTGGAGGTGAGCCAGCGAAGCGCCCAGCGGCTTGAGATAGACATTCATCGCATCGCTATCGGCGCGCTCCTTGAGATAAGTCTGCACCTCATTGAAGAAAGCCATGATGGCACGGCCACCGTCCTTGCCGAGCTTGCGCCCGACCAGGTCGAGCGCCTGGATGCCATTCGCACCTTCATAAATCTGCGCAATGCGCGCATCGCGCACAAATTGCTCCATGCCGTGTTCGGCGATGTAGCCGTGCCCGCCAAAAATCTGTTGCGCCATAACTGCGTTGGCAAAGCCACCATCCGTGAGGACGCCTTTGATGACCGGCGTTAGAAGCCCCATGTGATCGTCGGCGCTTGTGCGCTCCTTCTCATCGTCGGAGCGGTGCGCAACGTCGCTCTTGAGCGCAGTCCACAGCACCAATGCGCGTCCCGCTTCGTTAAAGGCCCGCATGCTCATGAGTGCGCGCCGTACGTCCGGATGCACGATGATCGGATCGGCCGCTTTGTTCGGATACTTGACGCCGGAGATAGATCGGCCCTGCAACCGCTCCTTCGCGTAAGCAGCGGCGTTCTGATAGGCCACCTCAGAAAGTGCGAGCCCTTGAACACCGACGCCAAGCCGCGCCTCGTTCATCATCGTGAACATGGCGTTGAGGCCGCGGTTTTCTTCACCGATCAACCAGCCAATAGCGCCGTCATAATTCATTACACAGGTGGAATTGCCGTGGATGCCCATCTTCTCTTCGATCGACCCACAGCTCACCGCGTTGGGCGCGCCAAGAGATCCGTCATCGTTGACCATGACCTTCGGCACGACAAACAGCGAGATACCCTTGGTGCCTGCGGGCGCGCCTTCGATCCGCGCAAGCACGAGGTGGATGATGTTTTCTGAAAGATCGTGCTCGCCGGCGGAGATAAAGATCTTGGTGCCGGATATTTTGTAGCTGCCATCTGCCTGCTTGACCGCCTTCGATCGCAACAGCCCGAGATCGGTGCCGCAGTGCGGCTCGGTGAGGTTCATCGTGCCAGTCCAGGCGCCTTCCACCATCTTCGGCAGATATTTTGCTTTTAGCGCGTCGGAGGCGTGCACCAGTAGCGCGGCGATAGCGCCCTGCGTGAGGCCGGGATACATGGCAAAGGCCATGTTGGCGGAGCAGAAAAATTCATTGACCATGACGGTCATGGTCGCCGGCAAGCCCTGTCCGCCGAACTCGGCTGGCACTGAAATGCCGATCCAGCCGCCCTCGACAATCTGCTTGTAAGCGTCCTTGAAGCCCTTCGGCGTTGTCACGCTGCCGTCGGCGGCGCGCTTGCAGCCTTCCTTGTCGCCCACGCGGTTGAGCGGGGTCAGCATTTCTTCACTGAACTTGGCCGCCTCGCGCAGCACCGCTTCCACCACATCGGGTGAGGCGTCGGAGAAGCCCGGCAGGTTCCCATAGTGCTCGATATGAAAGACGTCGTTGAGCAAAAACAACGCGTCATCTACGGGGGCTTTATAGATCGGCATGGTTCCTCTCCCCGGCAGCGCGCCGCAAAGGTGTTAACAGGATATGAAGGTAACAGTTTCCCTACTTCACGGCACCGAAGGAAAGCCCACGCGCAGGCCTCATCGATACGCATTATGACGTAGCCGGTTTACACCTGCGTTAAGGGCGGTGGAAATGCCGGGATCGGGTCAAGCGTTGCGGGACGCGCCCGCCTTCACCCGCTGAGAGGCATCAGACGCCTCGAACATCTCGGTATAAATTTGGCGCAATTCGGCGATGGCCCCCTCGATGTCGCGCCGCTGACGCTCCAGCATATTGATCTGCTCGACACATTTTCGGCGGCTGATCGGAAGGGTCCCTGTGCCGCCATGAATCCGTGGGGCAAGCATTTCGCGGATTTCCGTCAAGGTGAAGCCAAGTCGTTTGCCTTGCAGGATCAGGACCAGCCGGTCGCGGTCTTCGTGGCTGAAAAGGCGGGCGCAACCGTTGCGCTGCGGCGTCAGCAAGCCCTTGCTCTGGTAAAACCGCAGCGCCCGCAGCGTGACTCCCGACTCGCGGGCGAGTTCCCCAATGGTAAAACGGTCTGCCTGGCCCGGGCCTGTGGGAGCCTCGGTTCCGTCGCCGGCTCGATCCATGCCGTCATAAGTATGAGCACGAGTATGAGCACGGTATTCGTTGGCCATATCACCCCCACGTATTACCGAATCGTGAGAATTTTAGTCGTGCAACCTCCGGGAGCGGTGGCACTCGGGTGTTCTGCCCAGAAAATATTACGGTCAGGCGGCGGGCGGCTCCTTCGGGCTAATTGGGCAACACCTCGTCGAAACCGCAGCACTTCCACAAAACGTTAACGGGTTGTTTACCGCAACCAGCAAAAAGTTAGCGCTTGGACGAAGGACCGGGCCCCGTATCCACCCGCTGTTAACGCGCGCCGGTTCCATGAGAGTTGAGTCCGACTCTTAACGTCTCCACCTCGGACGTGGGTGTGAGCATGAAATTTGGTTTTCCGTGGAGCGTCAAAGGTATCCGACCGGAAGCGCGACATACCGCGCAGGAAGCCGCGCGCCGTGCCGGTTTGCCCCTGAGTGACTGGCTCAATGCAATCATCGCTGCCCGGTCCAGTTCGCTTGCCTTTCCTCTTCTGCACCTTTCGATGGCGGCACACCTTTCTGCGTGTAATCCCTTCCGAAAGATCCTGAGAGGGTGAGCAGCTTACCAGCCCTGGAACCAAGGCCGGATTGTATCGTCGTAGATGGGCTGGAGAAGGGATCGGAAACCCCAGCTCGCTGTGAATGCCGGGTTCGCCGCGAGTCTGCATGTTCGAGCGGTTGTCCCAGGCGCCGCGTTGTCGTCTGTCTACCCTGGTACCGGCCGGTTTCGGTTGAGGTCGGTTTTCTGGCTCTGGCTGTGGGCTCGGACAAAAGGTCGCGGGTGGGAGAGAAAGACCGCCGTGCGGCTGCTTGATTCGGTCCCTGACTCGGGTCTCTTCGGGCTCCGAGGCGGAAAGGTGTCGAGCATCAACTGAACGAGTAAAAGAAAAAAAAAAAAAAAAAAAAAAAAAAAAAAAAAAACAACCGGGTAACCGGTCCACAAATACCCGAACGCGTGGTGAATCAGCGCGCTGATAGTTGCCATGCCCGCAATCGGATCACTGATGCCGTCGAGGACGACGTCCACGTGCTCGGCAAGTTCCCGATAGGCTTCGCCCTTCGGGCGCGTACGTAAATCGAGGGTGATTTCAGCCATGCGATAACATACAAAGATCGAAGGCGGCCCGGCGTCACGCAGGCCCTCGTCTCTGTGGCCGGTGGATATCCCCGATCATCGCGATCGGCCGATTCCTTGGCTCGCCGATATCGTGCCGGCCCGGAGCGACACAGATTAGGGCCATGCACTACGGTTCCAGCTCGCAGCCGAACTCACAGGCGACTTCGCGTTCGACGCCACGCTCGCCGCTCTTCGTGTTGGCGGTCGCGCTCCTCGGCATTTCTGTCGCCGCGCCGATGATCCGCCTGTCGCACGATCCGCCACTCACGATTGCGGTCTGGCGGCTCGGCTTCTCCCTGCTCCTCATCCTGCCGTTCCTCGTTAACTCTCGAGGATGGCGGCAGTGGTCGGCGCTCACCCGTCACGATCTCCTGATCGCAGCCGCGGCTGGCATGCTCCTCGCACTCCATTTCTGGTCCTGGAATGCATCGATCTTCTATACGAGCGTCGCGGCGTCTGTGGTCCTCGTCAACACGCAGCCGATCATCGTCGCGTTGGTTTCCGCCATATGGCTCTCCGAAAAACCAACGCCGATGCAATGGTCCGGGATCACGCTCGCCGTCGCTGGAGCATGCATCGTCGGGTGGGGTGACTTCAGCCGGGCACCTGGTCCTTCCACCGCCGGAAATCACGCGCTGCTCGGCGACGGCCTCGCGCTGTTCGGTGGGATCGCGGCCGCCATCT
This sequence comes from uncultured Alphaproteobacteria bacterium, assembly GCA_963742345.1. Classification (GTDB taxonomy): domain Bacteria; phylum Pseudomonadota; class Alphaproteobacteria; order Rhizobiales; family Xanthobacteraceae; genus Pseudolabrys. Next base: position 38,771 of record CAVULO010000001.1, on the reverse strand, counting down.
ACTATGTGGCAGGACGGCGCCTTCGGGGCACGCTCGACCTCTGGCCCTATGTCGCCCTTGTCTACGGTGTCTGCTTCGTCACGCTCGTGGCGATCGCTCTCACGACGGCGACGCCGCTTTTGCCACAGCCACCTCGGGAGTTAGCGATTTTCGCGGGTCTCGCCATTGGCCCAATGCTCCTCGGACACACAGGTCTTAACTGGGCGCTCAAATACCTCCCAGCCTACCTCGTGATACTCACGGTGCTCGGTGAGCCCATTGGTGCGACACTGCTCGCCGCAATTCTGCCGGGGATCCGCGAAATGCCCTCGGCATCCACCTTTCTGGGCGGGCTCGTGCTCCTGGCTGGCATAGCGATAGCCGCGCTATCCCGGCAACCATCCCCGGGGACCAGAGCCTCAAAGCCCGGGTTCCCGTGACCGACTGACTCCCGGGGCGTCTACCCCCAGCATTGCCAAAGATCCGCGGGGCTAACCGGCCACGGGTCGGGGCAAGTTGGTGCAACAACAGGTCCGGGCCGAGCGCAATTCTGCATCGGCAATTCCTGATAATCCGAAGCAATAGACCAGGGAGCATGCATGAAGCAGCTCGTCATACTCGGCTTGGCCGTTCTAATCGCGGCATGCAGCAGCAGTTCAGCACCAAAGAAAATCTACAGCGGCACATGGAAGGGGTTGGTGCAGGTCGACAGCAACAGCATCTCCATCACCACGACGACAACCCAGTCCGGAACTGCGGTCAGCGGGACATGTACTGCAGTTTCAACGTCGGGGTCGAGTTCGAACAACTTCACCTGCTCGCTCTCCGGGACCTCCAACCCGCCGGCAATCGGTTTCACGATGGACTTCAATGATTCTGAAGTCATCACCTTCAGCGGCAATTACATCTCCAGCGACAGTGTCGCAGGAATCCTTACTGAGAACGGTGATACGGTCACATCGTTCGGCTTCAAGAAGCAGTAAGGCAACTGTCTGAGTTCGACGGGACCAAACCCCCCTGGTGCCAAGTTGGCATCAGGGGGTTTGTCGTTTCTCGAGCAGACGCTTTCCGTCAAAAATGCGTGGTGTGACGGGCGGGATCGAAGATCTCCACTCGTAGCCTGGAGACACGGTTATCGGTCTTGCCTTGTAGCTCTTTCTCGATCGCTACGAATCCAGCCCGTTCGAGCATTTGAAGCGTAAACGCTGTCGCGGTTACACAGGTCAGCGTGTCGTCCACCAGGTCGAACGCGGCGAGATCCTCGACGTACACTGCATGGGTAGACGGATATTGTGCTGCTGCTTTGGTCCGTACCGCACTCCAGAGTTCCGCTGCATTCGTTGAAACCGCAGCCGTCCGCGATGCGTCGATCAGCGGGATCCGCGGAAGTGGAGGAACGAGGGCGATGTCACCCAGGACTCGAGGCCTGGCTACTGTGGATTCTGTAGTGCTGTGATGTTCATCATCACCCCGCACTGCTCTCGAGGAAACATTCCCGGGCCAGTTCACTACTCCCCTTCGTCGGCGAGCCAGCCATTGTTGATACCTGACGTCACCCGAAAAATTGGCGTCGCCATCGACCAGTTTCAGCAAATACGCTGACCAGCTCCGCTTTACACGCGTGTGGTCGATATCACGCACGTAAAGCAGATACTGCAAAGCCTCATGTACTCGGCTCGGCCGTTCAGCAAGTATCCTGTCGGCGTTTTCGCGCGTCACGCCAAAATGCCGCAACAGCATACGCTGGATCCGCAATTCCCGCACATCGAGGGCGCCAACGCCGCGAAGCAGTGCTGCCATTCGTAGTTGCGCACCTGGCACAAACGTAAAGACGTACCGGCCACGACTCACCTTTTCACACTGCACGCTCGAGAGCACCTCGGAATTCACCAGTTCCGCAGCAGCCTCCTCGACTGATGCGCGCACTGCTGCTGGCCGACGAGATAGTCCTGCCATCCCGCACCTGGATTGAAGATCGCTGAGCTCCACAGTCCACGGCGTAGCGACTCCACGGGCCGATTCACCAGCGAAGAGTTGATAGAGACGCTTCGCAATCGGGCTACGGAGCGCTACATATCGCTCGACATTGATCCACGCAGCCCAACCTCCAGCAAGTTCGCGCAACCACACAGGGTTGATCTGCAAATGTGCAATCCAGTCTTCGCCTTCTTCTCGCCTGTCATAGCTCCGCTTGACCGCATATTCGAGAACGTGGATTACACCAATGGTATCTGCACCCTTTCTCGGCCGTGGTACGGGTGGACCGTCTGGTTCAGCCGGTTGAAGAACTGGCTTCCCATCGTGAGCTATCTGGCTATCGACAGAGCTTCTAGCGCTCCCATTGCCCAGTAATGCCAGCCCGATATCGGCGACCTGCTGATTCACATGCATCTCGATTCTGACATGCGAGAGCCTGTGCAATGCTTCACGAATGCGGCGGCTGGTATCCCCGTTCATTGGCCGCCCCATGGCTCGAGCAATCATCCCAATACTTGGATCTCGGAATTCACCTGTGGAGAAGAGGTTTACCCGATCAGCATTCGTCATCTCATCGGCGATTTTGAACAACGCAAAGAAGATGTCACCATCGGCACCATACGGCAGACCGTGTCGATCATCCCCTTTGACCACTACCCTGTATTGCGATCCATCTGGCCGTCGTCCATTCAGCTCCGCGGTATACGCACACACCGGAAGCCTGTTACCAGCCTTCTCCGCAATCTCCAGTTTCTGCACAGCTCGGATAATTGGTAAATCCACAAGCTGCAATGCGATTGGATAGACCCCGCTTTCACGGAGTCGGCCAAGCAACAAATCTTCCCACGGAACTTCAGCCACGGATCCCAATTCACTCGCTCGCATAGGCCCCCCAACTTATCCACTCTGACCCTTCTGTGTTAGCCCACACATTCCAGCCTCTCAACCCCCACTGCTCCCGGTACCTCTCGCGAATAACGCTACAGATAGAACCGATGGACCTCCTTAGCCACACTTGCATCTAGAGCATACGGGTTGGGTTGTTGTTTCCTCTTAAGGGAATTTCCAAACTGACAAACAGTGAGGAGCCAATAATCTTGTGTCTATGTGCACCAACTAATCGCAACTATGGAGGTTAGCAATTATTGAGCAGGGCTCCCTTGTGTTGGAGATCTACAGATCTTGGTCCTCCAACCGTCACAGTTCTTCCAGAGATGTCTCATGGTTCTGTTGATCGAGGTTATATGTACGTCATCCCCTCATAGCTCTTGTGTGGAGAAGCAACTACGTGGCCTATTTGGATTCTCTAGTTGGTACCTGGTGACCTAGTGCGGGGTGTGTATGCTGTAGCTCCTGAGCTAAGGCCATGTCGCTAATGAACGGGCTTAGAGTCTCAACGATTCGCAAACACCCGGTATATAGGCAGTTCTAAGTCTATACTAGATAGTGAGTTACGTGTTATCCTGTGGTACATGGTTGACCGTCTACCTGGGTGATAATGGGTCGTAAAACAATTTCATTGTGTTGGTATGACGGTTGGCGTACGTTCGTCTGTGTTCGTTTTATCTGTCTAACGTGAGCTCGAGGTATGACTCCTGGTGAACGTTTCCTCGACTGATAGCGGGTTATACAATAAGCCGCTTGCTGATGTTGATACGCTGCCGCAAGGGATTCTGGATGACCTTGTGGTACAAGCTGTAGCGGCAGCCTTTGCGCAAAATCCGTTCTTAACGTTCGATCAGCTCCGTGATATCCGGCTTGTCGCATTTCTGCTGCAATGTCTTGGGGCGCATATCAGATCAGCAGTTGGCTGAAAGATCATCTCGGCTCTACGGGTTGTCGTGGCGGATGATCGGCTGAGGTCTATCAGTGGTCTTTCGGCGGGAAGGATGCAGCATCACTTCTCACGTCTCGTGGAACGCCGAGTTCTCCGAACAAGTTGCTGATGATCCCGCCAGGCTGGTTCAGGTTAGCCGCTAGGGCAATGGGACTTGTCGGGGTCGATCAGTATGTGAGTTGGAATGCGGTGGCAGGAAAAATTGCTGGCCGCGTACCTGCAATTCTACTTCTCCGAGCTATCCTCGATCTGGTAATTGTTCCATGGGATTGGACTCGCCTGACGTATGAGCAATTGGCAGCTCGTGCTTCGTACTCATTAAGAATGGCGCAGCGTGGTGTGACGCAGCTGCTTGAGTTAGGAGTTCTGGAACGTGCAAGCCATTCAGGTCGAGGTCATGACTATCGGCTTAGCTCCTGGGCACTTGGTCGTCGGAGAGCCATTCCGGAATCCACACAACCACATTACAGTACAGCACCTGAACTTGTCCCTCAGGGATCAGTCCAGCTCAATACGTCAGGTCAGCAGTCTGTAGTTGTGAAGCCCAGTGCAACGAGCACGATGGCTGTGGAAATCGGCGGCCTGGTCCTTCGTGTTCCAGTCGGCACTGAGATTCGCATGACTCTCGGTGCGGACGGCGAGATGCACTACGAGGTCGGATCTGACCTGAAGATCACGCGTCGCGACTAAGCCTTCTCTTTGCCGGACCGGCTCCGGGCTGTACTCCGCAGCCGGAGTATCACCGATGTCGCCGAAGATCAGATCCAGCCCAAATGCTAGGAGCGGTCCTCCCAGCATGAATCCGTCAGCGGTATGTGATCCGGCGGTCACGACAAGGATTGTCTGGCTACCCGCACCGTGTGGTCTGAGTACCACGATCGCTGTGATCCATGCGATCGTCACGGCTGCATAGACTCCATTCATCGACGAATTCAGCAGCAAGACTGCCCGTAAGGCGGATACAAGGGGCCGCAGTACACGAGTCATGTTGTTGCTGTTGCAAGAAGAAGGCGCTTCGCAATCAGAGCAATGCCAAGCGCTGAACATAAATACAACGCTGCAAGCCAGATGACGGACAGGTCATCACCAGGCCACGTATAACCAGCACCTTCGCCAATCCAGAAGGTGCCAAACGCGCTGAGCAACACACCCACCACGAGCTTGAGCGAATTCTCAGGCACACGGGTTAGCGGTACGCGGAGGAGCATTCCAGCCGTAAGAACCACGACACCAGCAGTCGCGGCGCCAATCGCGGCAGGTACGAGCAAGTGTCCCGCAGCACCTATGGCGATAACGATGAATACAACTTCGATACCCTCGACGAGTACTCCATTGAACGCGGTAATCGCAGCCACTGCGTCGATACCAGATCCGTGGACGGCACCACCGCGAAGTGCTGCCGTTTCTGATGTGTACACGGCCGACTCATCGTGAAGGCTGATGATCCCGGCTGCGCGAAGTGTTGACTTTCGCAGCCACCGCATGCCAAAGAGCAGAAGCAGCACTCCGACTACTAGCCGCAGCTCCGCCAGCGGAAATCGCGAGAGCAGAGACCCGCCTGCCACGACAATCAGTACAAGTGCCGCCAGCCCTGCTGCCACACCGGTTAGCGCTCCGCGCCATCCGCGCATGGTCCCTGCCGCCAGCACGATCGTGAACGCCTCGACGAATTCAACCAGCGAGGCGAGAAATGCCGCAAGAATCGTCGGCCCTGCGTGAACCCAGTTAATCATTCACTTGGCATCGGCGTTGGGTCTGCTTTCTGCCCTGTCGATCGTACTTGATGAGCTGAATATCCGGATCTGCCGAATGCAACGCCAGGATGTGTTTGCGCGTGACGACTACCGGTGTGTCTACTGCGGTAATGTCTTTGACGTTGCCGAGCTGACGGTGGACCACGTGCAACCGCAGGTACGAAGCGGCGACCGGTCCGGTGGCAACCTTGTCACGGCGTGCAGGAGCTGCAACACACGCAAAGGTGCCCAGCGTCTCTCCACGTTTCTGGCCTCTGATCCGGTCGCACTCCGGAATTTTTTTCAATACTCCCTTTCAGTGTGGCCACGCCATCTTCGCACGCTCGAGGAAGAGCTCTGCCAAATGGGCCTGTGGCCCTTGCATCAGGACGAGGACCCGCGGATCATTGCGCCGTCCCCTCCACACAACTGACACCGCTAACGAAGCTCATCGAGGTTCTCGTGCGCCTGCGCTCAATACTGCCCGCTTGCTTTCGGTACCGAAAGCTGGGACTCACCTTCCGGCGCTGCTGGCATCGCTCTGATGCTCGGCTCGCCCCTCCAGTCAGCAGCACAGAAGGCAGGGCTGCCTTCAATTTCGACGCATACGTCGCTCACGCGCTCAAGGAGTTCGACACGCCAGGCCTCGCGATCGCGATCGTGAAGGACGGTCGAGTCGTCCTCGCCAAGGGATACGGCGTCAAACGGCTCGGGGACGCCGCACCAGTCGACGCCCACACGCTCTTCCAGATCGCCTCGAACACCAAGGCGTTCACGGCTGCGGCGCTCGCGATCCTGATGGACGAGGGAAAGCTGCACTGGGATGACCGCGTGTCGCAGTACATCCTGGATTCCGACTCTCGGATCCGTACGTCACTCGCGAATTCACCGTCCGCGACATGCTACACCCCCAGCGGGCTCGGGCTCGGTGCCGGCGACCTGACTGGTTCCATTCCAATTACTCGCGTCACGAGGTCGTGTGGCGGATCCATGCCGCCAAATTCGTCCCGGGATTTCGCGCCGCATACGCCTACGACAACGTGATGTACATCGCCGCCGGCGAGATCTTCCCCGCGGTCACAGGCCAGAGTTGGGAAGCCTTCATCCAGCACCAGATCCTCAACCCCCTCGGGATGACCCCGGCGTACACCGGGCTCGAGCTGGACCCTCCGGCGCGAACGTGGCACGCCACACGGACGGGACACCGATGGCCCCGTCGAGATCGTTCCGTTCGACTCCGTCGACGCTACTGCCCCAGCGGGCGGCACGAATGCAAACGTCACCGATCTCTCGAAGTGGATGATCGTCCAGCTCGACTCCGGGCGACTCGGTACCCGGCGCCTCTGGTCGGCCAGCGCACGCGAGACATGTGGGCCGCGAACCATACTGCCGATCACGCCGCTGCCCATGCGTGCCCATGCCCTAACGCCGAATTTCGCCACGTACGGCCTGGGCTGGGAGCTCCGCGACTACCGTGGCCAGAAGATCGTGTCACACAGCGGCGGCCGCAGGAATGACGTCGCATACGGAGCTCGTGCCGGGCGAGAAGCTCCGGGCGTCGTCGTGCTCACGAACATGGAGTCCGCTCTCGGACGTCCTTTGCCAGTGGGTCGTCGACGCCTATCTGGTGCGCCGCCCACCGACTGGGTGCCGCTAGCGTGCCTTCGAACGTCGTTCGGATTCTGTGGCCCGCGCGACGGAGCGCGCGCGCAACGTGCCGCCCGCGCGGCGAACTCGCACCCATCGCTGCCGCTCGAGAAGTACGCCGCTCGCTACACCGACGCGATGTACGGCGATGCGACGATCGCCCGGGACGAAGGCGGCCATCTGGTGCTCCGATTCAGCCACTCGCCCGCATTCACGGGCGACCTCGAACACTGGCAGTACGACACATTCGTCGCACACTGGCGCGCGACACACGTCGAGGACGCGTTCGTCACGTTTCGGCGCTCACGCCACAAGGACGGTCGGAACCATGACAATGGTCGCGGTCTCCCCCTTGGCCGACTTCAGCTTCGACTTTCAGGATCTCTTCTTCGTGCCGACGGTCGCGAGTGCTCCCGTAGCCGCTGGGTCGCAATGACGTGCCCGGCGCGCTGACGGCAGGAGTCCATCAGCATGGTCGCACGACCCGGAGAAACAGGACGCCCGCTCACACGAGGCGAGCGGGATCCGGCCGACCATTCTGTACTGGGGCCGCGGCGGCGTGCGTTCTGTTCACGGTTGTCGGCTGGCGGCTGGTCCGTGCCCAGGAGCTCCCGCTGCGGAGCGCGCACACCGTGCCCGCGACGATTATCCGAGTCGATGTGATCGCGCACAAGGACGCCCAGGGGCACACCGTGCAGCAGCCGATCGTGATGTACGCGTACGAGGTGGCGGCGGTCCGCTACAGTACCGACCGGGTCGCACACTGCGTGAGGCGTCCCGCCCCGGACGCGGCTACGGATGTCGCATTGCGATTCCACGCCGGGGACACCGTCACCGCGTACTACGACCCGGACACCCCAGGCTCTGCGTTCCTCATCAACAGAGCGCAGTTGGATCATTCACGCTGCATTCGTTGTCCCGCTGGTGGTCGCGGTACTGCTGCTCTCCTGTGGCCCCGCGTCCTCGGCCAAGCTAGAGCTGGCTAGCCCCGAACTGCTTACCTTGCGGCCATGCCCGTCGACTGGCACGTGCCGTTGCACCTGCACCACCTGATCGCGCAGTACGGCTACAATGGTCGTCGCCCTGTCCGTCGCCGGAGAAAGTGTTGGCCTGCCGTTTCCGGGTGAGACTGTCCTGCTCACGGCCGCTGCGTTCGCGGGACGCGGGCATCTCTCGATCGTCGGTGTGATCATCGCCTCCGCAGTCGGCATCGCCTGCGGAGGTCCGGGCGGGTACTGGATCGGCCATACCGCCGGCCAGAAGGTCGTCGTCCGCTATGGCCGCTGGGCCGGTGCTCACGCCCGAACGCCTCGATCGCACACGCCAGTTCTTTGTGCGCTACGGCGCCCGTGCCGTCATGGTGGGACGCTTCCTCCCGATCATACGACACTCGCCAGCATCGTCGCCGGCATCTCCGACATGCCCTTTCCCCAGTTCTTCGTCTACAACGCGATCGCCGGTATCGTCTGGTCGGTCTTGTTCGGTCTGCTGGGCTTCGAGTTCGCCCGCGATCTACCACGCCTCGAGAACCGCATCGGTGAGGCCGGCATCATCGCCCTGATCGTCTTCGGCGTCGCACTCGTAGGCTTCCTGATCTGGCGCCACTTCCGGCGCGAGAAGCCCGCGACGCCGCCCGAATAACCCGTCCGCATCGCACGGATTGGTCCCTGGCAGGGGCCGGTCATGACCGGCCCAGCATCGCACGGATTCGTCCCTAGTAGGGGCCGGTCATGACCGGCCCAGTAAGACCCGGCGGATAAGACGCGGCCGAATGCCCTGCGGTGTCCAGAACCTCGACACCCCCAGTCACCGCGCCTACCGTCAATGCACTTCGCCCCAAGCCAATGCATCTTACGGCAGGGTCTTCTGCAGGGAGTACACATGGTCGGGCGTCGGAACGCACACGGTTCGCGGTCTTGCTTCGGCACGTGGATCGCCTGCGCCTGTGCGTCGCTCTGCCTGGTCTCGCCGAACCTGTCCGCCCAGACGCGCAGTGTGACTCCCCCGCCCGCCGTCGCACCGGCACAAGCACCACCGGTCTGCGCCGCACCCACCGCTGCAGATCGTGTCACCCCGGGTCGCGTGATCGCCTCGCCTGGCGACATCGCCGGCCGATCCGGCACCAAACCCGGTGCCAACACTGGCGCGAATGCTGGTGCAAACGCCCGCCAATGGACGGTGCAGGTCGCGTCCTTCGAGAGCCTGCTCGATGCGCAGTCGAATGCAGCAGTCACTGTGCGGGCATGGATACGAAGCACGCATCGTCGGCGCGGCTAGACCCTATCTCGTCCGCGTTGGACGCTTCTCGACGTCCAGGATGCGCTCGTGACTGCGCGCCGCCTGTCTACGCCGAAGCTCACCGTATTCGTGACGCAAGCGAAGCGCTGATAGTCGATCGGGAACCCGCCGCACCGGAGGACGGTCGTTGACCCGCCCGCGGCCCGCTGGTAGGATTGCGAAGTGTGATTTCGGGTGATGGAGCTCACCCAAACCGCCGCCCCGGTCACGAACGAGAAGGCCGATGGCTCCTACGCGAGGCCGAGCGTGGGAGCTTTTTTGTTGCCCGCAATCGGTAATGATCCAGTCACTTCGCCGGCCAGACGGCGATTTCTCTCGGGCGATTTCTCTTGGAGGATCAAGGGTGAAAATGTTCTGGGCCGTAGCGATCGGTGCGGCAGCCGGCGGCGTGTGCCGGTACTACCTGGGCGCGTTCGTGCAGCAGCATGCGGGAGCCACGTTCCCGTACGGGACGCTCGTCATCAATATCACCGGCAGTCTGGTCCTCGGATTCCTTCTCCGCTATGCACTCACGACGCAAACGTGGAGCATCGAATTCCGCGCGCTGCTGACGACGGGCTTCTGCGGCGGCTATACGACGTTCTCGACGTACAGCTATGAAACAGCAATGCTGCTGGAAGATGGCGAATACCAGCGTGCAACCGTCTACGCACTCGGCAGCGTCCTCGCCGCACTCGTATTCACGTTTGTGGGTTTCATCCTCGCGCGCGAGTTCATCACATGGCGCGAGCATTTCTGACATCGTCGTGTTCTGATACGCCGTCAGCCGCTTCCGGGAGGAGTCATGCAGGGTTTCACGGGTGAACGCGTCCTGATGCGCATCCACATCGGCGAGCGTGATAAGTGGAAAGGCAAACCGCTGTACCAGGCCATCACGCAACTGCTGCGCGCGAAACACTACGCGGGCTGCACGGTGGTTCGTGCCATCATGGGCTTTGGGGCCAGCTCCAAGGTGCATTCCGACAAGATCGAGGTCCTGTCGCTCGACTTGCCGATCGTGATCGAATGCGTGGAAACGGAGGAGAAGATCGATGCGATCCTCCCCGAGCTCGATCAAATGATCGGAGGTGGTCTCACGACTCTCGAACGCGTCCGGGTGATCATGTACCGCCCTGGTGAGCCACGCGAGGAGCGAGCCGGCGCACCGCCGAAAGGCAGCTAGGCCTTCGCTGCGGCCGTGGCGCGATGGCGCGCGATCCGGAACAGGGAGAGATCGGCGTCCGTGTTCCCCGTCGTCGCCAGATCGGCCAGCAGCTCGCCGATCACACTCGCGAACTTGAACCCGTGCCCCGAACACGGGCTGGCAACGATGACGGACTCGCTCCGCGGATGGGCGTCGATGAGAAACTGCCCGTCCGGGGTGTCGGTGTAGAAGCACACCGCCGACGCGACTGGCGATGGATCGGCATCAGGCACCATCTCCCGCACGCGTGCGCTGACCCGCTCGATGTCGCGCGCGGAAACGCTGCGGTCGACGGCATCGGGATCGGATTTCGGCCCGTCGTGATGGATTCCCGCCTTGAATCCCTCACCCATGTCCGGTACCGCGTACCGAGATGTGGCCCGCCTCGTACTCCCACATGAAACACGCGATCCGGTCCGGACCGATCCCCGCCGTCCCCGCCTTCGGCCGAAACCAGTGCATCACCTGCCGCTCGGCTGCCAGCGCGACGCCGAGGCCGGGCACGAGCTTCTCCATCCACGCACCAAGCGTCAGCACGAGCCGGTCCGCACGGTAGGTCCCGCGCGGCGTGGTCACGGCGACACCACCACCATCGGCGTCCCACCGGATGAGTGGCTCCTCGGTGTGGATGTCGGCCCCGGCCCGCTTGGCGAGTTTCAGAAATGTCGCCACCGCCAGCTCGGGCAACAGCACACCCGCATGCGGCTCCCAGATGGCCACCGTTTCGGCTGACGCACGCAATCCGGGCGCGCGCTCCGCGAGCGCGGCGCCGGATATCTCCTCATGAGGGATACCGTTGAGGCGCACGCTGGCCCGCGCGCCGCTCACGAGCATGCTGTCGCGCGCGCCGAGATAGAGCTGGCCCGTCGGGTAGTACAACCGCTCGCCGCTCGCGGCTTCCAGCTCGCGCCACGACTCGTGCGCCCGCCCGACGAGCGGCACGTAGGAGGGATCGTCCCAGTACGCTGTCCGGATGATCCGCGAATGTCCGTGGGTCGACCCCATCGCATGCGGCGGATCGAACCGGTCGAGGCCCAGGACTCGCTGCCCGCGCCGGGCGAGTTGGTAGGCGGCCGAGCTGCCCATCGCGCCGAGTCCGGCGACGATCACGTCGTAGGTACGGGATGACGGCATGGTCGCGACGGAATATGGTGATCGCGATGCGGTGCGGTACCCGGATCCCGGATCTCAGTTTGTGGGTCTGAGCGCCGGATCTGAGTCTGTGCTAGGGCCTCAGGTGCAGCGTGATCTGATGCGACCACTCGAACAGCGTGTTCTTCCACCGGACTAGCAACGGGTCGCTCAAGATCGTAGCCGCGCCATGGGTGACGTTACCAGGCGAGATGACGCCGACGTCCAGCTCTCCATCCGTGTCGAAGCGGTCGCCTTCCGCATTACGCGCGTCGATGCGCGGGCCAAGACCCGTGACGTCGTAGCGCTCGCTCAGTTGTCCCGCAGCCACGAGATCGGCAAACACTGTATCACGCTCACGGTCGACATCCGCCTCGATGTGATGCGTCGGGACGGGGGCGCGATGACTTACCCCGGCGCGCAGGTCGTACGCCGCATCTCCGATCCAGACGGGCCGCCCCTGGTCGGTGACGCCCTCGGCCAGCCACAGCCGCACGTGATGCCGCCTGCTGGCGCTCCGCCCCACTTCGCGCTCGTACGCGACGTCCTGTCGGCGTCCGTAGAGGAAGAGCGAGCTGACCGGCGCGGTGGAGTCCGGACGGCGGAGGAAGACGCTCCTGGCGATCGCGAAATCGCTCCTGCGGCTCAGCGAGTCCGCGCGCGACCACCCGGCCTTGGCAAACGCTGTGGCGACTTCCTCCGCCGTTCCGACTAACGCGACGTTGACCGGGTCAGCCTCGAAGCCGCGACGCGTCCGCGTGCGTTTGGGCACGGCCTTGAGCGCCGGGCTGTGCTCGTAATGGGTAAGCACCAGCGGCGCGACGACGTGCGTCATCATCAGGACGCTGCCTTCGACCAGGATGAAGGCCCCGGCGACGGTCGCGAATGCAACGAGGATGTGTCGCCAGATGGTGCGTCGGTCCATTAGGCGGGTGCCGCCGTTTGGAATGGCCTCCGCCCCCGGAACCCCGGGCGGAGCGAGCATTCTGTCGTTGTAAGGGAACAGCGCCGGCCAAGGCGGCGGCGCCGGGTGCCCGATCGAATCCTAGCCGATCGGCGACCGCATCGGGTCCGTGGGACCGGGGATCGCGGGGGTCCCGTCCGGACCGGCTGGCGAGACCGCGGTGCCAAGGAATTGGCGAACGGCCTGCAGCACTCGCACTTCGTTCGTCGGATATCCGGTCGCATAGGTCGCCCAGGCGCGGTGCGTGCCGTCGCGCATCACGAACGCCGCACGATAGACGTTCCGCCCGTCACCGGCCGGCTCCAGCTCGAGGACGGCGTCGGCAATGTCTGGCAGCCGGTATACGAATGCCGCGGTCCCCAGCAGCGCACGGATCCGGACCCGCACCAGCCCAGCCGCCCGGTCGAACATCACGATCCGGGTCCCCGCTGCCCGGAACACCGCAATGCCGGCGATCGCCAGCAACACCGCGAGCCAGACGGCGTGCGTATCACCCGGGATGGAGGGGACCGTCGGCAGATAGACCGCCGCCGCGCCCATGGCCACCAGCCCCACCCCGACGAGCCGCTGGCCCACGCTCAAGTCCTCGGCGATCAGGACATCCGGATTCAGTTGGCGGACTCGCATGGGCTCTACAGCCCAAGACGGCCCCCCCGCCCCAGGGGTCACGTAGCGCCCCTACCCGTCTACCGAGGCGAGGTCGCCTGGACCTGCTCCGAAGTGAGACCATAAATCGGCGGGGTCGCGATGTCGCGCATGGCCAGCATCAGGTAGAGCTGCCCCCGATGATGGGCCTCATGCTCCAGATGCGCACGGAGCCACTTCCAGACCGTGATCGGCGTCCCGGCCGGCGTCGTGCACTTCTCATTCAGACGGTCGTCCGATAGCGCCGCGAACGCGGCGCGCGCCTCAGCGTGTAGCCGATCGTAGTACGCGAGGACTGCATCGTACCCATCCGCCAACTCCCGGCCGTGCCCCGGATAGCGCGATGGCCGGCCGCTCACGGTCTCCGCGTACATCCACCGCTCGATACCAGCGAGGTGGCGGACCAGCCCCCCGAAGCTGAACCACCCCGGTTTGGGCGACCACTCCACCGCCTCGCGCGGAATGAGCACGACGATCCGCCGCGTGCGATCGTGCACGCGGTCCAGGTACTCAATGAACTCGGTCGCTCTCGGCATCGCATGCGGTTACCAGATCTGCGCCCGCGCCGAATCCGGCCGCACCAGCGCAGCCGTCGCCTGGCAGTGAAATGCCTGCGCGAACTCCGGCATGTTGGAGATCGGCGTCTCCACCCGCCACTGCGGCGAGGAATGCACGTCGGTCTGCACCAGCGTCCTCGCATACGCGGGCCGGTCCACCTCTCCCCACTCCTGTGCGTAGCGCGAGGAAGAACCGCTGCTCCGGCGTGAAGCCGTCGATCAACGGCCGCGGACGCCCCTGCGAGCGCGCGCTCCATCGCGGCGTACGCGAGTTTGACGCCCGCCGATATCGGCGATATTCTCGCCGAGGGTCTGCTCGCCGTTCAGATGCAGGGTGTCGATCACGAGGTCGTGGTTGTACTGATCGACCACGATCGCCGCCCGCTTGTTGTACTCGCTGGCGTCGGCCGGTGTCCACCAGTCGCGCAGGTTTCCCTGCGGCGTCGAACTGCCGGCCCTGATCGTCGAAGCCGTGCGTCATCTCGTGGCCGATGATGCTGCCGATCGCGCCGTAGTTCGAGGCGTCGTCCGCCTCGGGATCGAAAAACGGCGGCTGCAGAATCCCGGCTGGAAACGTGATGTCGTTGAGGAACGGGGTGTACTGCGCGTTGACGGTCGGAGGTGTCATCGGCCACTCCGTGCGGTCGGTCGGGCCGCCGATCTTCATGAGCTGGCGGTGCATTTCGAACTCCGCCGCCGCGATCGCGTTGTTCCAGAAGGTGCCGTCCTTGACGGACAGCGCCGTGTAGTCCCGCCAGTGGTCGGGATACGCGATCTTGTTGACGAAGGCGTCGAGCTTCATCTGTGCCTGCTTGCGTGTGGCCTCGCTCATCCACGAAAGGGTCGAGAGATCGTCGTGCAGCACGGCCTCGAGATTCTGGACCAGCGTGAGGGCCCTGGCCTTCGCCTCGGGAGAGAACGTTCGTGCCACGTACACTTTGCCGAGAGCTTCGCCGAGCTGTTGGTCGGTCTGCGAGAGACACTGCTTCCACCGTGGGCGGATCTCGGTCGTGCCATCGAGCACGCTGCTCATGTTGAAGTTCTCTTTCACGAACGCGGTGCTCAGAAACGGTGCCGGCCGCGGCGGCGTACTGCCACCGGAGATAACTCTTCCAGTCGGCGATCGGCGTCGTCTGGACCAGGTGGGCGAACGCGGTGAAAAACTTCGGGCTGATGCACGTTGATCGTCGTGATGCCCGGGCGCCCATGGTGTCGCGGAAATACGCCGCCCATGACCAGCCGGGGGTGATCGCCGCGAGTTGGGCGACAGTCATCTTGTGATAGACCGCGTTGGGATCCCGCTGCTCGACGATCGTCATCGACGCCTTCGCCAGCGCGGTCTCGAGCGCCATGATCCGCTGCGCCTCGCGACCGGCCGTGGCCGCGGGAACGCCGGTGAGCACGAGTGTCCGCCCAATGTGATCCACGTACTGATGCCGCGTACGCTCGGCGACCGTGTCGTGCCCGGAAGTAGTAATCCCGCTCCGGAAGCCCAAGCCCTCCCTGCGCGAGGTTCGCGATCTCGTCGTTTGAATGCTTGGCGTCAGGCGCCGCGAAGGCAAAGAATCCCGGCCCGGCTCCCATCCGGTGCAGCCGCGCGATCTCGGCAAGCAGCCCGGCCGCGTCCGTGATGCTGTCAATGCGCGCGAGCTCCAGGCTTGATCGGCGCCGATCCATCCGTCTCCGCGCGCGCGGAGTCCATGCAGCTCGCATAGAAGTGCGGCGACTTTCCACTCCGGCGTGCCAGGTGCGGGATTGGACTGCGGCAGTGAATCGAGTACCGCTCGCAGCGCCACGAGACTGCGCTCGTAAATCGCCGCAAATGCACCCCACTCGGGATAGTCCGGCGGGATCGTCACGGTCTTGAGCCAACTGCCATTGGCGTACTGGTAGAACTGGTTGCACGCCGCGCACGTGGTGTCGAAGTAGGCCGGGTTGATCCCATGGTGCACCGGCGTCCCTGCCCCGCCCCCTGCGCAGTCCCGCGCACCGGAAACCCGAACGCGGCCACGCCAAGACCGCCGAGCACGAGCAGAATTCGCCGACGAGTTGCAGCCGATGGCCTATCGATCAACCGCATGGAATCGCTCCGATATCAATATGGTTTAACGCCACTAACACCGCCACTAAGCCGCCATTCGAGCGCCAGATATGTCATGTATCACATCACCCGCGGCCATTTCCGACCCTACGCCACCCTCGTAGTCCCCGGTCGGGGGGTCCGTCCATTACCAAGCACCCGCAAGGCCGATCAGTTCGCGCCTGTCCCCGATATTGCCGACCCCTCAGCTCGCCCTTCTCCGTTCGCAGCACTGCGACCGCGCGGTCAGCGGTTCGCCACCCGGCCTCCCCATCCCGGCGCGAAACACTCGCCCCGTCCCCGTCGTACTACCCCCTACAACCTCCCTCGACGAGAGGCATCTTCTGCACATCTGGTCCGTCCTGATCGTGCTGGTCGCGCAGGGCGGTACCGCCCGCCCCGGCACCGGATCTCCGCAAGCTTCTCCCCGTCCGGATACGCAGCCCGCCGCCGCGGCCGCCAGTGCGGCCCGCGATGACTCGGCCCGCGCGGCCCGCCGAGCGCGACGCGAAACCCTGCGCGCCGAACGGACCATCCCGCTCACCCCCGCCCTCCTCGCCTCTGCCTACGACGGCGAACGTGTCCGATCCCTCATCGCGCTCGCCCGCGCCGCGCGATCGGCCGACGATTCGTCGCTCCGCCGCTACGACGCGACCGTCGCTCGAGCAGCTCACCGTGGGATGTCGATCGGTGTGCTCGGCCGCGATCGCCTCCTCCTCCGCCAGCAGCACGCTGAGCACGTCCAATGGCAGCGCGGGCTCGGCGCCATCGTCGACGTCACCGGCGCGCGCGACGCCATGCCAATGTTTCCCGCCGCCGCGAGCGACATGACGAGGACGACGAAGCCATCGCACTGCCCTACGTCCCGGACGCCGCACGCTGTCAATGGGCGGTGAGCGCAACGACACTACCTCATACACCGACATCGACGACATCATCGACCCGCTCGCCCCTGGCGCCGAAGCCTACTACCGCTACTCACTCGGCGACTCCGAGACCATTCGCACACCGGCAGCGCGGCGGCGGACAACTCACCATCCACCTGCGCGAGGTCCAACTCCACGCACGCCACCCCCTCTGGAACATCGGCACCGGATCCCTCTGGCTCGACGCGACGACCGGACACCTCGTGCGCGCCGTCTACCGGTTCTGCGCGCGCCAATGGACATCGTCGCCATCGCCAAAGACGACGACCCGCACACGTTCGACGACGTGCCCTTCTGGGTGAAGCCGCTGATCATGCCGATGACCGCCAGACATCTCGGTCATCACACTCGACTACCGACTGCTCGAGAGCGGTTTCTGGCTACCAGTGTCGCGATACGCCGACGGCGAAGCGCGAGTGAGCGCCTTGCGAGTGCCCGTGCGATGGGAAGTCCGCTACCACTACCCCGCGATGAACGGCCCGGACACCTGCCGCGCCTCGCCGAGCTGACCGACACCACGACACCCGGCGCGCACGACTAGCGCACGACGTGGCGCACGACACGCCATGACGCGGCGCCGGGCGCACCCTCCGCCCCCCCGTCCCCAGCCCCCAATCCCCAATCCCCCAAGCCACACGGCGGCGCACATCTGACCATGCGATCGGGCATGACCCGACCCGACGACTCCGACTCCGCGCGTCACAGACTCCCCGCGAAACCCAATGCGCGCGCGGCCCACCTGGCAGCGAGTCGAAATGCACGACGGCGGCGCCGCCCGGTTGCTCATCAGTACTCCCTGCGACACAGCGGCCCTGGCACGATCGCCGGACCTTCCGCGGTTGAGCTCGAAAATGCCGGTACTGCGACTGAGTCACGCCGACTTGCTTAAAACCTTACGTGGCAACGCAGTACCTGATTGGTCCCCTCGGCCCGTCGCGTTCCAGTGGGGTCCCGGGGACGGGCTCCATCGGTTATAATCGAATAGAGGGCCTCTCCGCCGGTCTAGCGGCTGCCCGACGAGCTTGGTTTAGGCCTGTCCGCACGCGCCGAAGCCCGCATTGGGGTCGCGGACCTCCAGCCAAACGGCGCCCTGACCCTCACCCGGACGAGCCCCTGGGGAACGGTCACGTTCGGCGCCTATCGGCGGCTGAACTCCGCCAACGACTGGGGCGACCCGCTCAGCTTCGGAAGCTCGGTCTGGAATTTCCTCGTCGGCGACGACGAGGGGTTCTACTACCGCTCATGGGGCGCCGAACTCTCAGGCACCGAGTCCGACGGTCCACTGCCCTTCTCCTGGCGGCTCTTCACCGAGCACGAATGGGGCGCGAGCCCCGAGTACCCACTTCGACATCACCGGCGTCTTCGGCGGCGCCACGATGCGCCGCTCCGAAACATTCAGCACCCCCTCCGGGACGATCACCGGCCTGGCCTTCCGCGCCCGCCCCACCTGGGGCCTCGACCCGGATGGTTTCCAGCTCGCCACCGACATGCGCGGCGAAGGCGCGGGCGGCACCTACACGTACATCCGCGGGCGCCTCGAATATCACCTGTCACACCCCGTCGCCCCCTTCCTCGAGGGCGCGATCACCGCCAGTGGCGGCACTTCGCCGGCGAGTCCCCCCGCAACGCGAATGGTACCTGGGCGGCCTCCGCACAATCCGTGGCCTGGCCCCCGGGACCGAATCCGGCGATGCGTACTGGATGGGACACGTGGAGGTCACCACCCGCTCCATGTTCGTCCGGCCAATCGTGTTCTACGACCTGGGCTGGGCCGGTGACCGAAACGACTGGACCCACGAAGGCCGCCTCCGGAACGGCGCCGGAGTCGGCGCGTCAATCATGGACGGCCTCTTCCGGATCGACGCCGGCAAAGGCATCTGGCCAACCCACAGCGTGCGAGTCAACGCCTATCTGCAGGGCACATTCTGATCGTTTCAACGGTTGAACAGGCACAAGAAGCCGCCTCGGTTCGATCGATTTCAACGGTTGAACGGCCCGTAACCACGTGGCATCGAATCCCGGTCGATCGATTTTCAACTGTTGAAAATCGACCCGTCGACTGCGGCCAAAAAGCACGACCCATCCCTGGTAGGGGCCGGTCATGACCGGCCCGCCGTCGCCAGCCGATAACCCCCGAAACAACCAGCTGCCGCCCGGCATCACTTCGACTAATCCGGGTGCTGCGCCAAGAAGTCGCGGCAAACGCAGCGGGTAGTTCGGGCAATGGCTCACACACTTCAACCGTTGAACAACACGATTGGCCGCGCCGCTCTCGAATGAGCTAATATTCGCCGCGCATTTACGGTGAGGTTTTCTGGCGCGATGGATCGCGATCGGCATGCAGAAGGGCGGGGTAGGGAAGACGACGCTCGCCACGAATCTCGCCGCGGCGTTGGCCGGTGGTCTCGGTCTCCGCGTCCTGGTGCTCGATTTCGATGGCCAACGCAATGCGACGGTAGGCCTCCTGGGCATCGCGCCGGAGCAGGGGCCCACGATCGAATCGGTGCTGCGTGAATCAGTTCCGCTCTCCGATGCCATGATTCACACTGGTTTTGCGCCGCGCGCGGAGCTCTACGTGGTCCCCGGTACTCGCGGGCTCACGAGTTGGGAGCCGGAGATCCGCGACTGGAATAGCGCCGCGCTGCGCTTTCGTGAGGTGCTGCGCAGTGGGCTCCGCTGGGATGACGGCGCGAATGAGCACGCGTTCGATGTGGTCCCATCGACACGCCGCCCGCCGGTGGCCTCTGGTTGCAAACGGCGCTGACGATTGCGGATGGATACATTGTGGTCGCTCAGTGTGAGCGATATAGCGCCGAAGGTGTGCAGATGATCCAGGAGACGGCCCGGCGGATTCGCGAGGATGCACGCCTGAATCCGGATCTCGTGCTCGACGGATTCGTGGTCAACGCGATGAAAGCGCGGAGAGCGAATCCGCACGCGTTTCTTGAAGCCTATCGCGCGGCATTTCCGGATGCGTTTCTCGAGCCGCCGATCCCCGATTTCTCCGGCATTAGCGATCGTGTAGAAAGCGACGGCATCCTCGATGGTCGTGCGTGCGTTGTTGTGAAAGTTCGGCCAGGTATCGGCCGCTTCGATCACCGGCTGCACGTTGAAGCTACCGTCGCCCAAGAGGAACGGCTGCACGGGGTTGGGCCCCAAGAAGCCGTCGTCGGTGGGCAGGTTCGGCGTGAGATCGCGCACACCGGTCGCGAGAACGAAGTTGATGGCCAAGGGGCCAAACCCGGCATCGAGGCTTCCCATGTCGAGATGGCAGTTCGTTCATTGCCGCCGCTCAAGCCCGACAAGAAGAGGTGCCTTCCCGCCTCGGCCCCCGATTCCTTGAGGACGAGCGGCCTGCCGTCGACCAACTTCTGTCGGCCGGTGAAGAGCTGAAAGGCTTCGATGGAATCGAGCTCCTCTTGGGTCGGAATGCGGAAGTCGGTGCCGGGCCGACGGCGCAAGTCCTTGGGAAAGTGCTGAATGATGGCGCCGAACGCAAACTCGTTGAGCGTGCCGCGCCCGGGAGCTCCGTCACCGCTCCAACCGAGACGATGGTCGGGGGGCGTGAGCGGGAACGCAGCGTTGGCCTGCTCGATGCCGTTGGTCGTCCCGAGCGAGAAGGTGTGTTGGACGCTGCGCAGGACCGGCGGCTTGTCGAAGCCGTCGAGATTTTCTCTGGTTCAAGGCCTGCGCACGCAGAATCGGGCCATTCTCGAGGCCCGCCAGCGCGGGATTGGTCTCGAAGACGAAGAGCGGGTCGTTCGACGGCAGCGTCGCGATGAAAGCAGGGTCCAGCGTCAGATTGTGTTCCTGGCGGTGGCAGATTTCCGCAGGTTCGGCTGTTGCCGCCGAAGGTCTCATTGAAGAAGAGAAACGCTCCCCGCTGGACCAGCGGATCGTTGGTCTCGACGGTGTTCAAGAGGGACGAGCCCGGGGGCACCGGATCCAGCGTCTGCCCGGCGCGCTCGCGGAAAAAGCGCTTCTCGAACAGGGTCCGCGAGCCGAGGACGATCCGCGAGGCCGTGGGCTTTGTCCGGCGCGGGTGACGACGACCATGTCGAGATCGGAAGATGTCGAGATCCGAATTGGTCTGCGGGCTGACCACGACGCTCAGCGATTTTCCGCCGAATTGCGTGGTACCCGTGAACGAGCCGACCTTCCTCAGCGTGTCGCCCGTCTCCGGTTTGACGGTGCGCCCCGAGCCGGCGATGTTCTTGACGAACCAGAGGTCGAAGTTTTGACCTGCGGGAATTTGTTCGAGCGTGGCCGTGATGCTGCCGTTCGTCGTGATTGCTCCTTGCGCGTTTCTCAACGCGAAAGTGATCTTCGCCTGACCTTTCGGCGTAAGACCGCCGGTCGACAGCTTCTCCGTGCTGAGGCCCGGGTGATAGCCGTAGCCAATCGGAAATGCCTTGTCGAACCCGAGGTTCGGGCCGGTAAACTGGCTTTTGAAGAGCGCGTAAGCGTCCGCGAGGCCATCCTCGGTGGTCACCTCTGCGTTCGAGGTGCCGACCGCCTCGAGCGGCCGTTCTTCCGGCGAGCCGATATTTGCAGTTCCCGAGCAAGCCGCGGCGGCCGCTGCGGTCACAACGAACATGCTGACCCGGTAGCCGAGCCGATAAAAAAGTCCGAAATCTTTGCTACACGAGGACCTCCCTGTTGGTGCGTCGATGAAAGCGAGCGAGACCCGGAACGCACGGGGCCGTGCGGGCGTCGGGACTTTCCCTGGTGCCCCACGTAGCCCGGTGGCCGCTCCTCGTCGAGCCGTTTCGCGCGATATCGGCCCTCGGTCCGGCCACGAGGCAACGGCACAACGGACGCCCCGTGATCATTCGCGGGGTTCGCTCGTCTTCTTGTCCGGTCCTCGAGACTCGAACGTAGGTGGTCGAGGGGAGCTCGAGACCAATTCTCAATCGACCCTTGTCGAAATCACCGTTCGAGCAATCCCTTCATCGAGTCCCCAATATCGATAACTCCGCTCAGACAGCCGATCACCCGTCCTCTACGCGCTCCACGTCGACCGAAACGCTCACCTGGTGCGCGCCGCCTCCCAAGACGACGCCTTTCAGCGGGCTCACGTCGCTGAAGTCGCGTCCCCAAGCGACCGTGACGTGGGCGAGCCCGGGCAAAACGTTGTTGGTCGGATCGAAATCGAGCCAGCCGAAACCGGGCACGTAGACCGAAGCCCATGCATGCGATGCGGCTGCGCCGATGAGGCGCGCTTGGCCTGGGGGCGGCGTCGTTTCGAGGTAGCCCGACACGTAGCGCGCCGCTAGGCCGAGAGAACGCAGGCAGCCGACGGCCAGGTGCGCGAAGTCCTGGCACACGCCGCGCCGTTCGCGGAGGACTTGCGCAAGCGGCGTGCTCACGTCGGTCGCCGCGGGCTCGTAGTGGAACTCTTCGAAAATCCGCCCGTTGAATTCGAGGATCGCATCGACGAGCGAGCGCCCCGGCGGGAACGTCTGTTGTGCATACGCGGCGAGCATCGGGTGCGCTCGCACGAGAGGCGAATCGAAGCAATATTCGAGCACCGTCGTGAGCGCCCCCGTGGCCCGAAGTTTCTCCGCGGTCTCGTCCCACGGGATGCCGCCCAGAGGGACCTCCGGACGCGGCGCGAGCTCGACCACGCTCGACGACGTGACCTCGAGCGTCGTGTGTTCGACCAAGAGCTCGACCCGATGCACCTGGTTGCCGAAATAGTCCACCGAACGGAGCGTCGTCGCGCCGGCGGGAACGATCTGAAGATCGTGCTTGGCGACTCCTTGCCAATCGAACTGCCGCGGACGAAGGTGGCAGCTGTGGTGCGCATGACCACCGGCGCTTCGTAGGTGTAGCGCGTCAAGTGCCGCACGCGGTGAACGCTCACTTGGCCTCCAGATTCTTCGTTGACCCAGGCGGGCGGCGAGAGAGCGCGCGACGGCGACATATGCGCAAACCACGTATGCCCGACCTCGTCCGAGAATTGCCAGATCATCTCGGTCGATTCGGCGAGAAGCGCTCGGAGCCCGCTGCCGTCGCCGGCGCACACTTGCTCGATGTCGGCGGTGAGCAGCCTGCCCTGAAGCGCGATGAGCCGGCGCTCCGCCGTCGATCGCGCGACCTCGGTCCGGCCCGGCAATCGCTTCAAGTGATCCATGAGCGCGCTTACCTGGAACGCCAAGGAGCGCGGGTTGGTGTCGTCGGTGAGCAGGAGATCGACCACGGGCGCCACCTGCAGGCTGCTCAGGTAGCGCGCGCGGTAGGTCAGCAAGCTGTCGGCGATCTCGAGCAGCGCCTCCATGTGGACGCGCGAGGCGCCCGGCGGCAAGAGCGCTGCAGAAGGGTGAGCGTGAGCGCTCCTCGCTCGACGCGGCGCCCCATGTCGAGAAACACCCACGCATGACCGCGAACCATGTTGTCGAGCGTGGTGCCGCTGACGGCGGCCAGAGTGATGAGGATTTGGTCCAGCGTGTCGATGGCCGTGTCGACGCGCGCCTCGCCGTCGTCTTGATCGCAGTCGAGAGCGCTGGTCAGCCGGCGTAGCACGTGCCAGGCGTCGCGAGACAGGCGGCTCCGCACGCGAGCGTGAGCCGATGCAGGTTCTTGAGGATCGCCGCGCAAATTGTGGGGGGCAGTGTTATCGAATAAAACGCCGAGCAAGAGGTTCTCGGCGGGAGACAGCTCGGGATCGTCGGGACGATCGACGGGCTTGCTTGGCGCGGCGCTGGGAGCGACCCCCACCCGGTGAAGGGCATCGAAGATCGCGGCGAGCGCGAGGGGAGCATCGGGGCCCGGCCTCCGAACGCCGCGCGCTCGAATCCCGCGCGCGCGAGCCGCGCCGTGCAATCGCAGCGCTCGACGTAGCGCCCGAGCCAATAAATGTCGTCGAGCAAGCGGCTCGGTAGGTCGAGCCCGCCGCGGCGCAGCTCCACCCGACGATCGGGCATCGACGGCAGCAGCGCTGCAGCGCTGACCGCTGCCGAGGGACCCACACGTCCTTGCTGGCAGCGCCGCTCCCGATGGCCAAAAATACGCCGTCCGGGGCTTCGTTGATGCGTGCGAGCCCGCCCGGCATGACGTCGTAGTCGTCGCCGTCGCGACAGAGGAAGCGCGCGCCAGGCGAGCGCTGCCCGAGACGAGCGCCCGCCTCTCGAGCACGGGCACCGTCGACAGGCCGGGCCACGCTCGGCGACGAAGTCGCCGGGCGCGCGCTTGCAGGCGCTCCACGAGCGCGGGCGTTGGTCGCGATCGCAGCTTGCGCACGGGACGATCGGCTCGCCGCGGCGGTCGCCGAACGCGGGCTTGATGACCAAGTCGTCGAGCGAGCCGAGCGCACGCGCGAGAGCGCGCGCGGATCGCCGCACCAGAAGCTCGGCACCGACTCGACCAGGAGCTCCTCGCCGAAGAGCGCGCGCGACAGAGCGCCGGCAGGTAGGCCTTGAGCGCGGGCGTCTCGCGCGATCACCGAGCCGAGCGGGTTGGCGAGCGCGACGTTGCCGCGCGCGCGGCCGCGACCAGACCCGCGACGCCTTGCGATCGAGCTCGCCGCGCAAGCGCGAGCGGGTCGCACCAGGCGTCGCCGACGCGGCGAAGGAGCACGTCGACGCGCCGCAAGCCCGAGAGCGTCTTCAAATAGACGACGTTGTCGCGCACCGTCAGATCGCCGCCTTCGACCAGCTCGTAGCCGAGGTAGCGCGCGAGGTAGGCGTGCTCGAACGAGCTTTCGTCGGCGGCGCCCGCCGAGAGCAAGAGCACCACCGCGGCTGGTCCCGTGGTTGTGCGGCGCGAGACTCTCCACCGTCCGACGCACCTTGGCGAAGAACGTCGCGATTCGCTCGACGTTGTAGTCGCGGAAAAGGTCGGGCAGCGTGCGACCCATCACGAGGCGGTTCTCGAGCGCGTAGCCTGCCCCGGTCGGCGCCTGCGTGCGATCCGAGTAAATGCGAAGGCCGTCCCGCGCGTCGCGGCCGACGTCGGCCGCGTAGAGATAGCAGGCGGTCGCCGCCGACCGGCTGCCAGCCGTGGCAAGCACGCAAGAAGTCGGGATGACCGATCACGAGCTGCGCCGGCAGCAGCACCCTCGCGGACCAGCGCGCTGCGGGCCGTAGCAGTCGGCGATGATCGCGTTCAGCAGCCGCGCGCGCTGCCGGAGCCCGTGCGCAGAGCTGCGCCCATCGTTGTCGTTCGACGACGAACGGCAACGGCGTCGAGCTGCCACGGTCGGTTCGTGCCCTCCGGAACGCCGTAGGATGTTGAACGTGACGTCTTGCTCGGTGATGCGCCGCCTGCACCGCCTGCCGCAGCTGCTCGAGCTCGGCCGCCGAGTGCTCGACGAGGAACTTCGCCAGCAGCTGTCTGATGCGGGCGGACGTTCGCCCTCCGGATCCCGGTACTCGTCGAACGAGCTCCGCGCTGCGGGACGCGCTGCGCGAGCCGTCGGCGGGGATCGACCGGCCACCGCACGATCATCGACCGGGGCGGACGCGCCGGCGATCATCGCGGCGCAGGTCGAGGGTGAAGGGCGGATCGAGTGCCGCCGGGTCGGCGACTCCGCGAAACGGCCCAGGCACGTGTCCCATGTGGTCGAAGCGCGCGATGCGGCGGCTCTCGGCCGCCGCGGCGTTGACCGGGCGATCGGTGGCGGACGTCCGCCCGGGTGCCCCACGTGGTACGTGCACCCGCCGAGCGCGCGTCCGCCAGCTGTCGACGACCTCGATGTGCAGCGGATGGTGGATGCCGAGGTCGGCTGCAGAGCACGACGGCGGCTGCCACGCGCGGAAGCGCACGCCGCCCACGTGCTTCCCGGCCGTCCCCGTCGCGTGCAGCGGCAAGCGCAAGCCGTTGCACGGTGACGACGTGGCGCCCTCGGTCAAGCCGAACGCGCGCACCTCGACGCGCTCGATCGACGAATCGACGTAGCGCGCGGTGCCCGCCGGCGGCGCCTCTTCGCCGAGCACGTGCCACGGCTCGATCGCGTTGCGCAGCTCGAGCTCGACGTCGCCGCCTGCGCGACCCGCCGAACAGCGGAAAGCGGAACTCGAGGAGCGGCCGGAACCAGTCGTCCGAGCAGTCGTAACCGGCCGGCTCGCATGTCGCGAGCACGTCTTCGAAGTCCTGCCAGACGAAGTACGGCAAGAGGAACCGATCGTGGAGCACTTCCCCCAGCGCACGAGCGGCGCGCGGTAGGGCGCGCGCCCAGAAGCGCGCGACGAGCGCCCGCACGAGGAGATGCTGCGCGACCGCCATCGCGGAGTGCGGCGGCATCTCGAACGCGCGAAGCTCGACCAGCCCCTGCCGCCCGCTGGGGCCGTCGGGGATCGAACAGCTTGTCGATGCAGATCTCGGTGCGGTGCGTGTTGCCGGTGACGTCGACGAGCAGGTGGCGGAAGAGCGCGTCGACCAGCCACGGCGGCGGCAGCGCCCGCGTGGCCGGAAGCTGCCGGCAACGCGATCTCGAGCTCGTAGAGCGCGTCGTGGCGGGCCTCGTCGATGCGCGGCGCCTGCGAGGTCGGTCCGACGAAGAGGCCGGTGAACAGGTACGACAGCGACGGGTGGTGCTGCGCGAACGCGAGCAGGCTGCGCGAGCAGATCCGGCCGGCGCAGGAACGGGCTGTCGTCGGCGGTGGCGCCGCCGAGCGTGATGTGGTTGCCGCCGCCGGTGCCGGTCGGGCGCCCGTCGAGCTGGAGCTTCTCGCTCGTGAGGCCGACGCGCGAGCCGGCGTAGAGCGCGGTCGGTGCTGCGCGACGAGCTCGCGCGACGTCCGGGCGGGGGGATGTTGACCTCGAGCACGCCGGGATCGGGCGTCACCGCGAAGCGCGCCAGGCCCGGATCGATCGGCGGCGGGTAGCCCTCGATTTGCACCGGGCAGCCGCGAGTCTCGCGCGGTTCGTTCGATCGCCGCGACGAGCTCGACGTACTGCCTCGAGCTGTGAGCATGGGCGGCATGAAGACGTGCAGCGATCCCTCGCGCGGCTCGACGCACAGCGCCGTGCGACATGACCCCGTCGCCGACTCGCCGACGCGCGGAGCTCGCGAGGCTCCGGCGCCGGAGACGTCGCCGCGCGCCCTTGCGGCGGTCGGCGCGAAAGCGGAACGCGCTGCTGGCAGCGGCGCGCGCGGCGCGAACGGATCGAGCTCGGGATCCGCCGCCGAGGTCCTCCTCGTCGGCCCAAGGGCAGCGAATCGAGCGGAGGCGAAAACCGATCGGCGAGTCGCCGGGCAACAAGAAGCAACGCTCCTCGCGCATCAACCGACGGCGTCGACACCCAGCGTTCGACGTGCGAGCAGCGGCAACACCCAACCGACCGCCGCCTCGATCCCTTGCCGAAACACGCGCGCCAGCCGATCGCGTTCGACCGGGTCGGCGAGCTTGGCGCTCGAGCGGGTCGACGTTGACCGGCAAGCGCGCGCTCGCGCCACATGTAGTACCAGGCGTCCTCGAAGGCCGGCATGAGCCCGCCTTTGCCGACGCCGAGCAGCTCCGCCACCCGTCGGGCGAAGCGTTCGGCATCCTGCAGTCGGTGCCCGTAGTCGACGCCGCTTCGCGCGAACCATTCGACGTCGTTCCAGAACGGCACGCCGTCATGCGAAAGTAGCAGCCGAGCGCCCAGCGTGGGAGCTGTTCCCCCGGGTACCACTTGCCCTGTCCGTGGAGCAGGAGTCCTTCGGCTGCCACTTCGCGTGCAGCCGTCGCAGAGTCGATCGGCGACTTCGACGCTTTTTCGCCTCCGAGCGCCGCGATGTTCCACTCGACGCGCATCGGGCTCGAGGGCGCTCACGAAGGTCGGCTCGCCGCCCATGGTGAGCCGCACGTCGCGCGCTTCGAGCTCGGCGTCGACGCCTGATCCGAGCTCGACGATCGCCTGCCACTGCTCTTCGCGTGTACGGCTTGCGTCACCCGCGGCGACGTCGGCGATCGCGCTGCGACCGACATGTGGAATTGAAAGTCGGTGTCGACGTCGTCGGTTGCCCCTTCGATCGGCGCCGCGGACGCGTGGCTCGGGCGCGCACGCGAGCGGAATGTGCCCTTCGGCAGCGAGAAGCCCCGAAGTGGGATCGAGGCCGATCCAGCCCGCGCCGGGCACGTACGCTTCGCACCACGCGTGCAGATCGGTGAAGTCGTTGTCGGGCCCGGCGGGGCCGTCGACCGGCTTCTGATCGGCGGAGAGCTGCACCAGGTAACCCGAGACGAACCGCGCCGCGATGCCCAGCTGCCGCAGCACTTGCACCAAGAGCCAGCTCGAATCGCGGCACGAGCCGCGCCCGCGCGCGAGCGTCTCGTCGGGGGTCTGCACGCCGGGCTCGAGCCGGATGATGTACGCGATGGCCTGGTACACCCGCCGGTTGGTATCGACCAGAAAGTCGACCATCCGCCGGCTCGAGCGATCGAACTTCTCGATGAACGCCTGGAGCGCGGGAGAAGCTTTCTCGGTCGCGAGAAACGGCGCAAGCTCGCGCCGTTCCCGCTCGGTATACGAGAACGGGTACTTTTCGGCGTACGGTTCGAGGAAGAAATCGAACGGGTTGAACGGTCTCCAGATCGGCCACCAGGTCCACGGTGACGCTGAAGACGGGCGTCTTTTCCGGAACGACCACCCGCGCGAGGAAGTTGCCGTAGGCATCCTGCTGCCAGTTGAGGAAATGCTTCGCCGGCTCGATGCGGAGCGAGTAGCTGTGAATCGGCGTCCGCGTGTGCGGCGCGGGCCGCAGGCGAATCACCTGCGGCGTCATCCCGACCGGGTGGGCGTAGACGTATCGGGTTCGGTGCGAGAGAGCGATTCGAATGGCCACGAGGACGGCCCTTTTTGGCTGGGTGGAGAAATGAGGGGGACGGCTCGGCCGTGCCCCAAGCTGGGGCTGCTCGAAGCGCAGCTAGCAAAATTTTCTCGTGTAAACAAGTGCTTAGAGAAGCGACCCATGCTCCCACGGAGGCCCCCCACCGTCAACCCGATCGAGCTTCGATCGCGCGCTCGGAACGAGCTCGTGCACGAAACTCCGAGCCCGAAAGCGCCGCCGTCGAGATCAGTCCCGTGAACGAGCAGGATTTTGACCAGAATTCACGATTCGAAACGCGTCCCACGAGCGGCGCTACCCACGCCCTGATCGACACCGAGGCTCGGTCCGATCCCGGCGCGTCGATTCGGCGAAGCGTCGCCGGGCAGTTCGCCGGTCGATGAGGCGCGAATCGATGCGTCGGAGACGGACTCGGATCGGATGGGAGCGGACCGCGAGGAGGCAAGGAGTGCAAACGAGCACGCGGTCCTGTCTCGTGGCGGATGCGAGCATTGAGATATTCCCATAAAGCCATTCCCGGTCACCGGAGCCGCAAAGACGACGAGCGCCACGGCATCGGGGGGTTCGAGGGCGCGCGGCAATCGCGCCCATAGCCGCAATGTGACCTCGCAGCTCCGGCAACGCTCTCGCCAAAAGCAACGTACGCGTGGCGCCCGCGCATTCGGCCCAAGGTCCGTTGCTCGAGACCTCGGAAGATCGGAAAGCACTGCGAGTCGGGCGGCAGCCTTTTCTTGGTCACGGCAGCCTTGGCCGTTCGTTCTCATACGAGGCGAAGACCGTTCGCACGACCCATAGCGCCAATAAGGAGGGAGGCACGTGGATCGAGTCGCATTGCGCGCGTCACGAATTCCAAGGGTCCTCGCGCCTTTGATAGGAGCGGGATCTCGACGATGATCCGCATCACCGCTCGAGACGAGGCATCGCTCGTCTTCCGGGATCGCCCCAAGTCCGTCCGGCACAAAGTGTCGGTTTCGGAAATAGCGCCCATTCAATAAGGAGAATGACATGAAAACACATTGCAACATTCAGCAAATCGTAACAAGGCCGTTGCGTGCAACGCGCATCGCGTCCGGTCTCATCTTCGTTGCGGGCATAGGTGGTTGCGCAAGCGCCGTGGAGGACGGCGAGACAGTGGGCCGCGTGCAATCGTCCATCACCCTCAACGCGGTGACGCGCGAGAGCTTCACGGCCGCTGGCGTGCAAGGCGACGGCGACAGCTCCAACCCCGCGGTGAGCGCCGACGGGAGATTCGTGGTGTTCTCGTCCACTTCCGACAACTTCGTACCCGGTGACACGAACCGTTCGGAAGACATTTTCGTGAAGGACCGACAAACCGGAGCGATTTCTCGGGCCAGCACGGACGCCTCGGGAAACCAAGCCAACCTCAGCAGCTTCACCCCGAGCATCAGCGGCGACGGTCGTTTCGTCGCGTTCCTCTCCAACGCGACGAACCTCGTGCCAGCGACCGACGTTTGTTTCAACAGCGGATGCGTCTTCGTCAAAGATCGAACGACCGGTAGCGTCGTTCTCGTGAACGTGCCCTTTTCCGGCGCTCTTTCGGGCGGCGCGCAAAATCCGCAGATCAGCGGCAACGGGCGGTTCGTGGCTTTTCAGTCCAGCGCCAGCAACCTGGTCCCGAGCGACACGAACGGTCATCAAGACATCTTCGTGCGCGATCTCCAGACCAACCAAACGACGCTGGCCAGCGTTTCCAGCGGCGTGCAGGGAAACGGCGACAGCACCGATCCCAGCATCAGCGCCGACGGCCGGTTCGTATCGTTTTCGACGCTCGCGAACAATTTTCTCATCAATGACGGCAACGGAGTCAGCGACGTATTCGTTCGCGATCTTCAGGCCGGGACGACGTCCGCGATAAGCTTCACGAGCACCGGCCAGGGCGGCGCTCCAGGAAACGGAGCGAGCGACGCGGCGAGAATCAGCGGCGACGGACAGCACGTCGTCTTCCGCTCGGCCGCCACCAACTTCGGAACCGATACCAACGGCGTTGCCGACACGTTCGTGAAGACGCTCGGAACCCTCACCCCCGTTCGGGTGAGTATTTCGTCGGGCGGAGCCCAGGGCAACGGCGCGAGCGGCCGGCAGAACGCAATCAGCTTCAACGGCAACTACATCGCGTTCGTGTCGGCTGCCTCCAATCTGGTCGCCAACGACACGAATGGCATCGAGGATGTATTCGTCCGCGACCTCGTCAAAAATCAGACCGTTCGCGTCAATGTCAGCAATTCGG
Organism: uncultured Alphaproteobacteria bacterium; assembly: GCA_963742345.1. Taxonomy (GTDB): domain Bacteria; phylum Pseudomonadota; class Alphaproteobacteria; order Rhizobiales; family Xanthobacteraceae; genus Pseudolabrys. The sequence continues at coordinate 7,793 of CAVULO010000001.1, read as the reverse complement.
GGCAGCAGGCCAACGCAGGCTTCGACATTCTCTCGTCGCTGTCTTTCAACGGTACCGCCGCGCTGCCGACTCCGTCGCTTCTGGCGTTCGATTCGCTCGCGTCCGACCTGGTCACGCCGGACACCAACAACAACGGCGATGTGTTTTCGGCCAGCATTTCCCCCTGAGCCGCAGCGGCGTCGCAATCCTGACGCTTCATTCCCAGCGCAACGAGGGCCGCCATTTCGAAGGCCCTCGTTGCGCGCGGGCTGGCCCCGACCGCCATGCCGTCGTCTAGAGGCGCGGCCGGACCGGCCGTCTTCCAGTCGTACGAGCGACGTCGTACACCTCCCCCATGGACAGCAAGTGACGCGTGGTTATCGTCCGTCACGAGCGCATCGCGAGCCACCCAGTCGAAAGGCAGCAAAGGGAGCACGAATGAATTTTCGTCTGTTGATGACGTTGCAGGTCGCAGTCGTCGGCGCACAGAAGATCGGCGCCGTGCCTCACGGCACGCGCGTCACCGCGCCGATCGCGAGCGGCCACTTCGAGGGCCCGCGGCTGCGCGGAAAGGTGCTGCCCGGTGGCGGCGACTGGACGCTCCTCCGGGGAGACGGCGTCCTCGAGCTCGACCTGCGCCTCACGCTCGAGACCGACGACGGCGCCCTCATCCACATGACGTCGTTCGGGCTTCGTCACGGACCGCCGGACGTGATCGCGGCGCTCGCGCGCGGCGAGAGCGTCGACCCCTCGACCTACTACTTCCGGACCACGCCCCGCTTCGAGACCGGGCACCCGAAGTACGCGTTCTTGAATCGCCTCCTCGCCGTATCGAGCGGCGATCGGCGCGCCGAAGGCCCCATCTACACGATCGACGAGATCCTCTGAGGCCCGCGTGGACGCTCGACGAAGAGACGTTCTCAAGCTCGCCGCGTTCGCGACGCTCGCCGGATGCGCACGCATGCCCACTCGCGGCTTCCTCTCCACCACCCGCCGACAGGAACAACTGCCATGCGATCGCGTCCCCTGATGACACTTCGTCTGAACACGGCACCCACGCAAGACGTCGGCGCCGGACCTCACGGCACGCGCGTCACGTTTCCGATCACCGGCGGCTCGTTCGAAGGCGACCGGCTTCGCGGCAAGGTGCTGCCGGGCGGCGACGACTGGACGGTCAAGCGCTCGGACGGCGTCATCGAGCTCGACCTGCGCATCACGCTCGAGACCGACGACGGCGCCCTCATCTACATGACGTTCGAGGGCATCCGCGACGACGGGGCGCCGGGAGCTCCCTACTTTCGTACGCTGCCGCGCTTCGAGACCGCCGAACCGAAGTACGCCTTCTTGAACCGGCTGCTCGCCGTCGGCACCGGGGAGATTCGCGCCGACGGACCGGTTCACGTGATCGAAGAGCTCGCTCTGACGGACTTCTCGAGCCTGCGGGAAGTACGCCCGCGCGAGCGCGGGCGATCATCTAGGCACCGCAAAATGCCGCCGGTCCCATCGCTAAGACAAGAGCGACGGGACCGCCGAGGTTGACTGCTATGCTGCGTCGTATCGAAAGGAAACGGCGCGGCTCTCAGTTGAACTTCATCGCGAAATTCGTCAGGCTCCCGGTGTCGCCGCTCGCCGAGGTCTTCGACCTTGAGCGTCCAAGTGCCGTTGCGTGTACCGGCGATCGAGGTGACGTCGACGTTGAGCAGATGAATGTTGTCGGTGCCGCCGCCGGTCCGGTTCCAGAGAATCGTCGATTGACTGTTCGGCGCGGTGAGGGTGAGCTTCAGATCTCCCTGGTAGGTGTGGGTGATGTCGATCGTCGTCGTCACCGCTCCCGCTGGAGGTTACGCCGCTCGCGCTGATGCTGCGCGTGATGCCGCCGACGGTGTTGTCGGGGATCGCAGCCGGCACGGGCGTCGCGCTGAACGTGAGCGAGCTGGCCGCGTCGCCTGCGCCGGCATCGCCTGCGCCCGCGTCGCCCGTGCCGCCGCTGTTGGCGTCGAACATCTGGATCTCGGCCATCTGCAAGAACTGCGTGTCACCAGCGTTCGCCGAGAACTTGAAACGGTATTGGCTATACGCGGTGGAGTTTTGGAAGCCGAACGACTTCATGTGCCACCGATCCTTGAACACCTCGCCCGTGCGCCTGTCGAGGGTCACCCAGCCGGTGTCCGAGCCGACCGTGCAGCTACCGTTGCAGCCCTGGAAGTACCAGTCTTTGGGGTCGCGCGAGGGCGAGTCGTTGGCCGAGGTCACCGTGTAACCGGTAATGGCGGTGGCCGAGCCCATTGCGTACATGATCGAGCCCGTCGGGGCGGCCAAGCACCAGCGCGTGGAGGTCGTGTTGTCGAACGCGTTGGCGGGTGCGTCTTGCACGATGCAGGGCGACCCAGTCGCAGTAACGGTTCCACCTTCGGTCCTGTCGGTCGTCCCGACGCCCGGATAGGCGAAGTTGGGCGACCACATGTGCACGTAGGTCTCGCTGAGAACGTTCTTCATCGCAGTAGCGGGACTGGGACCGTCGCAGCGCGTGTAGTTGATGCCCGCTTGGCTGCACTTCTGGTAGCCGTTCATGGGAGAGGTGGTGCCGTTCACGGTCTGCCACGATACCGCGCCGCTGATGCAGCTCGATTGGGCCCAAGCGAGACCGGTGTCGCACTTGTTGGCTGGGACGGGATCGCCGTACGCGGGGGTCGCGGCGATGTAGAGGGCGCCTCCGCAGCGCGTCGCGACCGGCTTGATCGGATGGTAGCCGGCGGCCACTCCTGCCTTGTAGGAGTCGTACGCCAGGCTGAGATCCTCGATGGAGTCGACGATGCCCGGGACCGCGCCGCCTTGGGCGGTGGTCCGGTCGATCATGACGCGGGCGGTGTGCGAATCCTCCGCCAAGGCGATGAAGTTCGACTCCGCGTAGTCGGGGCGGGTTGATGGACTGAACGTTGCCGAGAACGATGGCGTTCCCGGTCGTAGACAGGATCCACGACGAGAAGTCGACCAGAACCGACTGGTTGTTGGTCGTCGCGGTGACGAACGCGAGCTCGCCGGCCATGAAGTCCTTGTCGGTGATGGTGCCGGCGCGGAACTTGCGCGGCGGTGTTCATCATGCCGGTGTAGGTCGTAGATGGTGGTCTGCACCGTCGGGTCGAACTGCGACGCTCGCTTCGATGCCGCTGATGTCCATCGACTGGGTCGGCGGCGCGTTCCAGCGGAAGATCGCCTTGATGAAGCCGGCGACGCCCGACCAGGCGGTGCCGGGCGGCGCGGCCAGCACGAACGAGCAGTACGTCTTGTCGCCCCACACGACGGCTTCCCACGCGTCGAGCGTCTGCGCGCCGCCCGAGGTGCTGGCGAATCCCCAGGGGAGCTTGCCGAGCGCGACGCGAGATCTTCGCGTTCGCGCTCTGCTGACCGAGCAGCTTGGCGAACGCCGTCGAGCCGATGCCCATCACGACGCACTGCGCGCGTTGGTCCGTTGGTCGGCGCGCCGGTCGGCTTCCACTGATCCTCGGCGCTGTAGAGCATCCCGTTGGCGTCGCCGGAAGGTGAGACCGTGGATGTTCACGCCGCGGTTGGCGCCGGCGAGGTTGGTGCCCGCGAGGTTCGTGCCCGCGAGGTTGTTGCCGGCGAGATTGGTGCCGGCGAGGTTCGAGCCCGCGAGGTTCGAGCCCGCCAGGTTGGGCCCGCGAGGTTGCGAGCCGGCGAGGTTGGTGCCGGCGAGGTTCGACCGGAAAGGTTGTTGCCCGCGAGGTTCGTGCCAGCGAGGTTCGAGCCGGCGAGGTTGGTTGCCCGCGAGGTTGTTGCCGGCGAGGTTGGTGCCGGCGAGGTTGGTGCCCGCGAGGTTGTTGCCCGCCAGGTTGTTGCCGCCGAGGTTGGCGCCGGCGAGGTTGGTGCCCGCGAGGTTGGTGCCGGCGAGGTTCGTGCCAGCGAGGTTCGAGCCCGCGAGGTTCTCGCCCTGAGACCGCGCTCGCTATTGGTTGCCAGCGAGTCGTTGCTGGCGACCGGCGCGCTGGTCCGTTTCGGCCGTCGAGCACGCCAGGCCTGCTCATCAACGCGCCCGTCGCCAACGAGCCCATCCACGTCGCTCATCGACCGACTTCGCCAATCCTCGCATTCGGTACCCTCTCCTTCGGTAGCTGGGCTGACTCGGTGAGTCCCCTGGCTTTGCGTCGCCCGGTCGCCCGGGTTTTGCCGTTTCGAGAGCCGGCCACCAGAGCCAGCATCGGTCAGTCGATTCCTACGGATTGACCACGGCGTAGACGTGAGCAATCGTGCGCCGTTCCGCACCGATCGAGCATTGCCCGATCTTCGCGCGCTTGCGCGCTTCGCCGCCACCGCACGGCTCCTCGCGTGTCGTGCCCCACGCCAACAAGCGTTGCATGAGTTGGGTAGCACCTCGGTGAACGCGGTTGTCATCGCCTGTAGGCGCACACATCCGCCTCCCTGCTCGAGCACCCGGCGTGCGCTTGCCGATGATTTTCCTTGGGCTCGACCATCCGAGCGCAAGTCAGCCTATCTACCGAAGAGAGAAGCTCAGCCTCGTAGACGACGGTGAATCGCCACGCGAGATTGATGACGACTTCTGCCAACCTTGCCACGCTTAGGCACGCTCGATGCAGTCGATGTGCGTGAAAGAGAGGTGCTACATGCGTTGGCTCCACAACTCGATGGCAATCGCCGCCGTCATGTGCGTCGCTGGCTGCGTGGGCGACAGAAACCGTGACGTGGGCGCTCCGGTTCAAGAAGCGCAACCCGCAGCGGTGGGCGGCCGCCCCCGCGACCCCGAACTGGTGCAAGCTTCATGGCGACGCCGTCTTGCGCGATGAAAATGTAGCGCGGTCTCCGGTCTCCTCGAAGGATCGACCGGATTCCGCCCTTGTCCGACGGACGTCATGCCGCCTCAAGGGCAGCCCCCCGCACAATCCGCCCCCTTGCCGGCTCAACGCAAATAGGCCGGCCAGCCAGGCTCGGAACCTTCCGAGGTTGCGTGACTTGGGCATCGCAACTGGCGGAGTGTCGCCAACGGCGAACTTGCGCAACGTGCTGCAAAGAAGTCTCGCGACGACAAAATGCACCGCCCCAGAGCGCCGAGCTCGCTCGGAGAGGGTAGCAAAAGCGAATTAGGGGCGCGCGTGTCCGGCGGCGAACGTCGCGCGGACGAGGCCTTTTCGGATGAGCGTCCCCATCGCGACCAGCACCGCGTCGTTGTCGAGATGGAACTCACGCGCAACGGCGAGCAGATCCGACACGGCGACCGGCGCATCCATTCGACAGATGATTTCGCGCTCGACGGGATCGAGCGCGTGTTCGATGGTAAGCGCTTGACCCAAAGGCGTAGCCCGCGTCGTCGGCGGCGAATGCAGGCCCAGCACACTCGCATCGAACAGCGCCAGCGGCCCGACCCGGTTCACCCGAGCGCGCGCGAGCGCATCGCGCAGATTGGGCATTCGCGCCACGCGTTCGGCAAGAAAGATGGCTTCGATCTCGGCACCGGCGCTACGAGCCGGCGGCGCGCACTCGTCGACGCGCGTCCACGGCGGGCCGAGCGCAGGATCGCTCCACTGAAACGCCAAAAGCACCGACACCACGCGCGCGTACCGCCGCTCTTTCAGATTGCGGTTCCACGCCTGGACGGAGTCGAGAAACGCCGCATAGTCGTCACCAGCCGCGTGTCCGATAGCGTAGTTCGCTGCGGTATGAACGCGCAAGCGAAGAACATCGATGTCAATCGGCGCGCCCCCCAGCCACGCACGCAACCGATCCACGAATGGCTCCTCGTCGCATTCGCCGAACTCGGTCACCACCTGCGCCATCCCGCCCCGGCGCAAGGTGCTTCGGCAAGCCCGCCACGATGCGCTGGTGGCACTCGTCTCCCGAAGATCCCCCGTCGCGAAACCGAAGCGCATCCACCGGCGATGGCACGAACGGAGGATTGGCGGTAATGATGTCGAAGCGGTCGTTTCCCGCGGGGCCGTAGAGATTTCCCGCACCCGCGACTTCCAAGTTGGTGACGCCGCACGCTTGCGCATTCGCCCGCGCGCAGCGAGCGGCGCGCGGGTTGATGTCCACCGCCAGCACGTGCGCCGCGTGAGACGCGGCGAGAAGTGCTTGAACGCCGGAGCCCGTGCAGAGGTCGAGCGCGGAACCGACCGGGCGGCGCGAAGTCGCCCGTACGAGCCAGCGACTGTCGGTGCCCACGAACATCACCTGATCGGATCGAACCTCGGCGTCGCTCGGATGGGGAAGCTGGGGCCATGCGTGGTCCGAAAACACCAGGCGCTCGCCGACCGGAAACAGCGAAGCGCGGGCGCGCGCCACGCCGAACTCGTCGATCAACAGAAATCCGATCCGGCAGAGGACATCGCAGTCTGCTCGCGAAAGGAGGCGGCCGAGCTCATCGCCTTCAATCGAGCCCTGAAGAAGAAAGAGGTCGATGGCCAAATCGAGCGGATCGCGCGCCGACAATCTTCTTCGCGGTGATCGGCACCGCGCGCCAGAGAAGGTCCGAAAGATCGCGCAACCCGAGGCGCTCCCGCGCTGCGCTCTCCGAGTATCCGGCGTGCGATATGCGCGATCGCATCACGTAGCGCAGGGACGTCGGTGTCATCGACCAGGAACGGAGCGGGCTCGAACACACGGCGATCTTACACCTATGTCGGCGGGCGTGGCGCGCCGTCGCGAAGCGTTGGGAAGGTCTTCAGCGGCGCAGAAGTCGACGGCGTCGGAAGACCACGCCGCCCAACACGACGACGAACCATGGGCGGCTGCCGTGCGTGAGTCCAGCGAACCGAACATCCTCCGCCAGACGCTTGGGACATCGGACTTGGCGGGTTCCCCTGAGGCATCGACGGCGCCGTCCGCCGCTCCGTCGAGGGCGATGACGCCGGCGTCGGTGTCGGAACCATCGCGACACGACGACCCGACTTGCATCGAAACGGTGTCCCAGTTCGCCGGACAGGAGCGCGCCGTGGGCGTGTCTTCAATCGCAGCCGAGTTTTGCCGCAAAGCGCGTCGAATCTGAGCAGGGGTTCGAACTGGTGGCGCCGTCGTTCGAACGGCCGAGAGAAATCCGGCGACCTTTTGGTCCGCGCCTGCATAGATGCCGTCGGAGCGCCATCCGAGGCAATTCGGCCGGAGATCGGAGCGCCGTTCAAGCCCCGTCACGTCGGAAGCGCCACCGAAGGCCGTCGTCCGGTCCGCCGAAGGCAATCTGGGCTCCGTCGGGCGAGACGGCAAATCCGAGCAATTGGCCGACGGCTTGAAAACGCTGCTGAAAGGTCTGCCCCCCGTCGTCGGTTAGCGAAATGCGGGTACCGGCGGGATCGTAGACACGCACGTACACCCGGTCCGTGTCGACTGGGCTGATGCCCGCAATGAACGGCGAGCCGTTGCCCGACGTCTCCGGAATGTCGAAGCGGGTGAAACTCTGGGCACCATCGTCGGAGCGCAGAAGTACGGATCGATACCCGCCATCCACCACTGTCTGGCAAGAGACGTACATGCGCGACGGTCGCCCGGCGCAACGTCGATGGTCAGCGGCAACAGGCCGTCGGGAAGGGCAGCCCCGACGGTCTGCCACGATTGTCCGTCATCGGTCGTCCTTACGACGTGCGCAATGGCCATTCCCGCGGCCACCATCACGGCGAAGGAGACGGCCTGGTGAGGATCGCTGCGAACGAGCGCCAGGTCCGTAACGTATTGGCCGGTGAACTCGGGCGCGACGGAGAAGGAGAACCGTCCGGGCTACGAAGGATGCCCTTGATGGTCGTCGCGAGCGTCGCGTGGCTCGCTGTGATGGCCACCGTCGGGCGATCTGGTGG